>NZ_BDCO01000002.1:0-1254432 GCF_001613545.1 Terrimicrobium sacchariphilum | reverse complement strand
GTCCTCGGCAACACCTATGCCTCGGTGATTCCCGAGCCGCAAACCGGGGTCCTGCTCGGTCTGGGTGGTCTGGGGGTACTCGGGTATCTCCGCCGCGCCCGCAGGCTCGGGCGGTAAATCATTCGCGATCGAAAGGGGAGCGCGTTTACGATGAGCGCCGGGACCGTTTGGCGGTTCCGGCGTTTTTCTTTTCCGGAGCGTGCCTATCTCGCAAAGTCCGTCCCTCCAGCCACAGGCCAGGCACATGGACATAATGAGGCCGCTCGGGGATTCCGCGTTCGCCTCGGTGAATCATCCCGACGAGAGTATCTACGGCGGTCTCGCCCATGTGAAAAGAGTCCTCGTAGACCCCGGCGAAGTCAATATCCGGCTCGGGCAGCGTGGGGCAGGCCAGCCCGACATCCTCCGGGACGCGGAACCCGGCATCCTCGATGACCTGGAGCAGCCGTGGATTTCCGGTTACGATGGCATCGGGGCGGTGCTTGAGAAACCATTTCCGAAAGAGTGGCGCGTCGGCTTTTTCCTCATCGAAAAGAGGCATCGTGAGCTTCCTCTCAAAGAGCGCCTTTTCAACCAGATAGCCGCCGAGGAGGTGGTGATCGGTGCGTTCATCGACCAGAAAGGAACATCCGAAGCCAATACGGCGGTAGCCCTTTTCGTAAAGTTTCCGCATGGTCATCATCATGGCGCGGAACTGAGTGGGGGCCACGGTGTGAAGCGCCGGGCGCACCAGCGAGTACCCGAATGTGACAAAGGAAAAATGCTCCCAGGGGAAACTGAGCTCCCAACTCGGCCCGGGCTGTGGGGAGAGCAGGACGCCGGAGATATTGCGAAAGCGGAAGGCCTTGGCGATTTTTTCCGGCGTCGATCCTTTTGCCTGAAAGTCGAAGATCTCGACATTGTAGCCGTACGAGGCCGCCCGCCGCACCGCGCCGTCATAGTACGACCGGAACATGGTGACCTCCCGCCAGTCAAAGGGCGGCAGATTATTTCCCAGCCAAGCCAGCGTGCCATGGTAGGAGGCCGGGCGCAGAGTGCTCCGGTAGGAGGCCAGGGCCGAAAGCATCGGGTCGGGTACATAACCCATCTCCTCGGCGATGCGGCGGATGCGCTCCTGCGTCGCAAGCGGTATGCTGGGGTGGCCCCGCAACGCCATGGTCACCGCCGGGCGCGTGACCCCGGCTCGTCGCGCCACATCGGATTGGGTAACTCGTCTTTCCATGGGGAGATTTCCGTAGATAATCCGATCGATACCGGATCACGGGAACCCCACCAGACTAGCAGCCGGGCTCATGATGAAAAGCGCATTTCACTTACACAGGAAAGCGGACCATCGACGGGCAGACCCAGCCTTCACTTACCTGTGTCATCGGTCGGCCCCTTGCGAAGGCCGGCCAGGGCCAGGAAGATGAGGCATTCCATGAACCGCGTCCTCCCCCTTTTTTTATTTGTGTCGATGCTGCTCTGCTCAGCGCAGTCCCTCCGCGCCCTGTCTCCCGCCGAGGAAGCCGCGATGCCCAAGGTTCCGCGCAAGGAGGTGCTGGCCTACCGTGATGCGAACTCTGCCGCCTGGCTCGCAAAGGTTTCCCCGGGAGTACGTCGTTTGTTTTACGATCCGGCGGGGTGGCAGCGGGAGCTTGCCCGCATTCAGTCGCTGACCGGCATGGGAGCGGAGTGGCGTACGCGGCTGAAATCCACCGCCGACCGCATCATCGACAATCCATTTCCCGCCTACACGCCTCCCGCTCCTCGCAAGAATGCCGCCGAGGGATGGCAGCGCACTTACGGTGATTCCCTGGTCTCACTCTGTGTGGCCGCCTCCATCTGGCCGGAGGAACGCTACACGCAGCGACTGCACGAAATGGTGCTGGCTGGATGTGCTTTCGACACCTGGGGCCGTGAAGGCAAGGAGGGTGAACTCGTGAACATGGACCTGGCTGCCGCGCATATGGCTCGCGGCATCGCGATGGCATACGACTGGCACCGGGATTTGTTTACCGATGCGGAAAAGGAGCAGATTCGCGCCACAATCAGCCAGCGCATGGGAGCGATGCTCAAGGGGTTCTACGGCGGAATCTTCTGGGCTGGCTGGTATACGCAAAACCACAACCACATCTGCATGGCGGCTCTCGGCCTCTCGGGCGTCGCCTTTCTCGGCGAGATCCCCGAGGCGAGCGAATGGATCGCCGCCGCCGCGCTGAACTTTCAGCGAGTCGGCCGGGCGATGTACCCGGATGGGAGCATTTTTGAAGGCGTGCCGTACTGGGGATACGGCCGTTCCTTTATCCTCCAGTACATTGAGGGAACCAGGGCCGTGACCGGAGCGGAGGAGATGTACGCGCTGCCCATGCTCCGCAACTCGATCGCGTTTCGCGTCGGCGTCACTCTGCCGGGCATGGCAGGCACCCTGCTCTGGGGCGACTCGCGCGGCGCGGATGCCTCCGGCCCCCAGCCGGTGCTTTATCGTCTCGCCTCCCAATACAAGGATGGGACAGGTCAATACCTGGCCGATGCGCTGCCCTTTGCCCCACAGGGCGCGGCTGATGCGATGGCGTGGTCATTGCTGTGGTACGATCCCGACGTCATGCCCGTCGCTCCGCGCGAGCTGGACTACCATGCGCCGGACTGGGACGTGCTCACCTCCCGCAGCGGCTGGGGCGATGGCGACTATCTGGTGAGCTTCAAATCCGGTTACAACCAGAACCACCATACCAAGACCGACGCGGGTTCTCTCTCGTTTAACTTCGGAGGCGAATGGCTTCTCATGGCTCCGGGCTACGGAGTCGACATCTATGGTAAGCCCGGCTTCTTCGACAAGGAGGGGCGACGCTGGACATTCTTTTCCAACGTCACGGAATCTCACTCCACCCTGCTGATCAATGGCAGGAATCAGCGGTCCGATATCGCCGCCCGGGGCCGCATCGACCGCTACATCAGCAGTCCATCTCAATTGGTCGCCGAGGAAAACCTCACCGATGCCTACCTCGAAGTGACCGACGTGCGCCGTCGCATCCTCCATCGCCGAGGCGATTACGCGCTCGTGCTCGACCAGGTGAGAACCGAACAACCCGCCACCGTGGAGTGGCTCGCCCAAGTACCGCCGGATGCCACCACGGATGCCACCCGGCTCGTCGTTCCTGGCACTGCTGGCGACCTGATGGTCACACGGCTGGACCCCGGCGCCACACCTTTCGAACCACGCGCCGCGACCGTGCCCAATATCGATGTCGAAGACTGGTGGATGAAAACTGCCTCCTCGAAAGCCGTGGGCACAGACGTCCGGCTGACCACGCTTCTCCAGCCGGTTTTTCGCGCCCGGCCGGCATCTCCACTCCAGACAGCGGTCACGGACAAAGACGGGTGGCGGCAGATCCGGATTACCTCGCCAGATTGGGAGGACACCGCATGGATCGCCAATGACGCGGCCTCTCCCAATCCGCCGAATGCCGAAGCCGAAGCCGAGCTATGGTTGACTCGAAGGAGAGGCGGGACGATCACGTCGTTCATCGCAGTCAAAGCGCGAAAGGTTTCCTTACCCGACGCAACCATGGAGGCCGCCGATCCCGTGGACATGGCGTGGGAGAGCGGCCCCGGCGGGTCCATCATCACTCTCGGCTCCGCCTTTCAGGGACGTATCGCCCCGGTCGGGGCGCTGGCGCTATTCGACGACGCAGGGCAGGCGCAGCCATCGTCACCAAATATCTCTCTGCCTCCAGGAAGGTATTACCTTCTCCATGAAGCAGGTAACCTGACAGCTTTGAAACGCTGGGTGGCCGAGATGTTTCCCGGTACACCCGCGCCCGTTCCCTTCAAGATCGCCACTCCCTCCCCACAGGCGCCGATCCCCCGAGCAGTCGCCGTAACGTGGGAAGCTGAGGCCATGGCCCGACAGGACAAGGGTAATGCCTCGGCCATCGCCCGGAGCGAGGCCTCCGGCGGAAAGGTACTGGCAAACTTCGGAGCGCAATCGCCTGCCCATTCCGTCACCTGGTCTGTCGCAGTCCCGCAGGATGGATTGTACCGGCTTTCCGCCCGCTATGCCGTGGGGCAACCTCAAGTCACTTTTTCCGTGCTGGTCGATGAGGCGATCCCATCCGAGGCGGCGCTAAAGAGCTTCGTCCCCGGTCCGGCAGGATGGGGATCGGAGAAATACTGGACCCTGAATGCCTTCCAATGGCGAGATGAACCAATTCGGAATGCCGACGGAAGCGAGATCGTCATCCCGCTTTCAGCGGGAAAGCACACAATCACCTTCTCGCATCCCTCCGCGGGCATCAACATCGATACGCTCACTCTATCCGGCACAGCCGAGCCATGATTTCCCCGTGGGAGGCGTATGGCCGGGTCAATTTCTCGCAACAGCGCTTTGGCGCACTGTATCTCCCGCCATCCAGGTGCTTCCGATGAGGGTCGCACGAGGGAAAGGGGGCACTCCGCATTCGTTATTGTGCACTGAGCGGCAGGACCTGCTGCGCAAGAAGGAATCCCGCGGTGAAACGCCCCTCCACGAGGCGATCCATTACCTCATCCAGAACCAGCGCCGGACGCCTGCAGCCGAGGCCGATGGCATGCTCCACCGCGGAGAAAAGGCCGGGGAGACCGCTTTTGCCCTCGAGATCGTCGCTGAGATGGCAATGAAAACCCTCCACCTCAACCAGGCGGCGTCTTCCGTGTCCCAGCCCTTGCTGGACAGACATTTTTTCCGCAAGCACGGCGCTGGCGCCTATTACGGCCAGGCTTAGGCACCCCTCCTCCAGCCGGAGCTTCATTTCCGCATCATCGCCCGACATCGGAACTCTTGACAGAAATGATCATTTCGATCTTTATCAATCACAATCGCTCACATGAAAACATTCCGACTCCACAGACTTTTCAACGCGAAATCCCAACGCTGCTTCGATGTCGCCATCGATCATGGATTCTTCAACGAGCATGCCTTTCTCTCCGGGATCGAGGACATCGGGAAAGCCGTGGAAACTCTGGTCGCAGCCGCGCCCGATGCGATCCAGCTCACAGTGGGCCAGGCTCCGGTCCTGCAATCCATCCCGGGCCGACAAAAGCCTTCGCTCGTGCTTCGCACCGACGTGGCCAATGTGTACGGCAAGGAACTCCCCACCCATCTGTTCAGCCGGATGATCGAAAACCCCGTTGAGCAGGCATTGCGCCTCGATGCCACCTGCGTGGTGGTGAATCTGTTTCGCATACCAAACCAGCCGGAGGTGACGGATCAGTGCATTCAGAACATCCTGAAGATCAAGCCGGACTGCGATCGCTACGGCATGCCGCTCATGATCGAACCCCTGGTCTTCCAGCCCAATGAAAAGGCAGGCGGCTACATGGTCGACGGCGATCCGGAGAAAATCCTCCCTCTCGTCCGCCAGGCTGTCGAACTGGGCGCCGACATCATCAAAGCCGACCCCACCGACGACGTCTCGGTGTACCACAAGGTCGTCGAGATCTCGGGCCGCATCCCCGTGCTCGTGCGCGGCGGTGGGCGGGCGGCGGATGCGGAGATACTCCAGCGCACGGAAGATCTCATCGGGCAAGGCGTGGCGGGAATCGTCTATGGCCGCAATGTCATCCAACACCCCAACCCCGCAGGCATGACGAAGGCGCTCATGGCCATCGTTCACGATGGGGCAACCGCGAGCGACGCCGCGGCCTTCCTCCGATAACACGATGAGCACTCCCGTAAAAATCGGCATCATCGGTGGTGGCCTCATGGGCCGCGAGGTGGCCAGCGCCCTGGCGAGATGGTTCGTCCTCGATGGCTTTCCCGTCCGGGCGGAACTGACCGCGGTGTGCGACCTGGCGGAGAAGCAGCGCGAGTGGTTTCGCCAGATTCCCTCCGTGCGACTGCTCACCGCAGACCATCGCGAGCTGCTATCCAGCCCGGAAGTCGACGTGGTGTACGTGGCCGTCCCGCACAATCTGCATGAGAGCATCTATCTCGATGTGCTCAATGCCGGCAAAGACCTCTTCGCGGAAAAGCCCTTCGGCCTCGATCTGGCGGCGGCACGTACCATCGCGGAAGCCGCCCGCGCCTCGGGGCGTTTCGTGCGGTGCAGCTCCGAGTTCCCTTTCCTGCCGGGGCCGCAACGCGTTTACCACGCCGCACGCACCGGAGCGTGGGGCAAGGTCCTGGAGATTCGCTCCGGGTTTCACCATAGCAGCGATCTCGATCCCACGAAACCCGCGAACTGGAAACGCCAGGTCAGGACATGCGGAGAGATCGGGGTGATGGGAGATCTCGGCATGCATGCCGTGCATCTGCCATTCCGGCTCGGCTGGAAGCCGAAGCGGGTATACGCCCAACTGCAGAAAATCTACCTGGAGCGCCCGGATGGCAAGGGTGGCATGACGCCCTGCGACACCTGGGACAATGCCCTGCTGCACACGGATGTGGAGATCGACGGCAGGGATGTACCGGCGCGATTCGAGATGAAACGACTGGCTCCCGGAGAGACCAATACGTGGTTCATCGAGATCCTGGGCACGGACGGAGGCATCCGCTATTCGACCAAGGAACCCAAGACGCTGTGGACCTTCCAGCGCGGCAAGGAACAGCTTTGGCAGCGGACGGATCTCGGATTTCACGGACCATTTCCCACCATCACGGGCGGGATCTTTGAGCCGGGCTTCCCGGATTGCTTCATGCAGATGTGGGCGGCATTCCTATCCGAGCGCGCCGGTCTGCTGGGCGAAAAGTTCGGATGCGTGACCCCGGAGGAGGCGGTGCTAAGCCACGAACTCTTCGACGCCGCGCTCCGGGCCCATACCGGAAAGGCCGTTGTGCCCTTGTAAGTTTATGTCTACCCCGAAACGACTCGACGAAAAGCTCGCCCGCATTCGCGCGGGGCGGGCGACTGCGGCTGACTTCATCATTGCGGATGCCAAGGATGCCGACATGGCCTTTGGCATCACCGCGCCTGGGCCGGAGGAAAGCAAATTCAACCAGAGCGAGTCGCAAGGGAGATGGAAAACCCTGGCGGATTATCGTCAGCAGATCCGGGACGTGATTTCGCAAGGGCTCGTCGACATCGTGCTGCTCTCGGCATCGAACCTCGAGCAACTCGCGATCCGGGAACGGCTCTTCGAGGACTCGCCGATAACCCCGGCAGCGCGCGCCAACGACACGACTGACATCTGGGTCGTACGAGGAGGAAAATACGCCTCTCATCCGTCGCGCGCATTTCACACCGCATCCATCGAGCACATCAAGTATGGCCGCATGCAAACCAACTGCACCCAGCCCTATCTGGGCGCCGACCTCGGCCTGTACTCGATCACGTTCACGAACAATATCGACTGGGATTACCAGTCCCTGCTGGAGTTTGCATCCTTCCGCGGCGACGCGGAGCGCAAGGGCTTCCGGTACTTTCTGGAGGTTTTCAACCCCAACATCGATCCCGGGATCGATCCAAGGCAAATCGGTCCCTTTCTGAATGATCACATCGTGCGAATGCTCGCCGGAGTGACGTCGGTGGGCAGGCCGCTTTTTCTGAAGATTCCCTACAACGGGCCAGCCCCTCTCGAGGAGCTGGTCTCCTACGATCCCAGCCTGATCGTGGGCATTCTCGGCGGCAGCGCTGGCACGACCCTCGATGCATTCCAACTGATCCACGATGCGCGCAAGCACGGCGCGTGGGTGGCGCTCTTTGGACGAAAGATCAATCTCTCCGAGCATCCGCTCACGTTCATCAAGCACCTGCGCCATATCGTCGATGGAGAACTCTCGCCGAAGGAGGCGGTGCGCTCGTATCATGCCGAGCTGAAGTCACTCGGCATCGCCTCACATCGCCCCCTGGAAGACGACCTGAACCTTACGAATGGAGGCAAAAGCTACTCCAACTGATCCCAGCCCATGAAAAGAAGTGATATCAACTATCTCGTCCGCTCCGCGCGGCAATGTTTTCAAGACCATGGATGGGCGCTGCCGCCTGATCCTCGCTGGGATCTCACCGATTTCGGCCTGGGCGACTGGAGGAAATCCGGCCTCGTACTCGTCAACCTGGCCGAGGAGCCCGAGTATTGCGAGAAGCTCATGTATGCCCAAAAGGGCATGACAACCCCGGCCCATACCCATCTCAAAAAGAAGGAGGACATCATCTGCCGCTGGGGGAGACTCGCCGTGACAGTGTGGCCCGCTCATCCGGACCGCGCCGGCGACGGGTCGTTTACGATCCCGGTAAACCACCGGGTGGAGACCGTTCATGCCGGGTCGACGATCATTCTTGAAGCAGGCTGCCGCGTCACCCTGGTGCCGGGGATCTACCACGAGTTCCGGCCGGTTTCCGACGAGTGCATCATCGGGGAGGTTTCCACGGCCAACGATGACCTGAATGACAACTTTTTTGTCGATCCCGACATCGGTCGTTACCCGGGAATCGAGGAGGATGCGCCAGCGCAAATCCGGCTCATCAGCGAGGGTCGGCAATGAGCACTAAAGGTGGCATCGTTGCAGCCGGCAACTGGATCGTGGACAAGACGAAGATCATCGACGGCTATCCCACGCAGGATTCACTCGCAAACATCGAGCTCGAAGAGTGCAACAATGGCGGCGGACCATTCAACATCCTGTGTGATCTGGCAAAGCTCGGCGCGACATTTCCGCTGCAAGGCGTGGGCTTGATCGGCTCGGACGCAGAAGGCGACTGGGTTCTCGATCATTGTCAGGCGGTGGGGATCGATACCTCCCTGCTCTGTCGCCATCCCACCGCGCCCACCTCGTATACGGACGTGATGACCGTCCGATCGAGCGGACGTCGCACGTTCTTTCATCAACCGGGAGCAAACCGGCATCTCGCAGCCGGGCACTTCGACTGGTCAAAGATGAACGCCCGCATCTTCTATCTCGGCTATATCGGACTGCTCGATGCCCTGGACGCATCCGACCCGGAGCACGGAACACTCGCGGCACGAGTGCTGCGCGAAGCAGGCCAGCGGGGATTCCTCCGCGTGGTGGATCTGGTCAGCGTCGAGCGTCCCGACTACGCGAAGGTCGTCTCCCCGGCTCTCCCGGAGATCGACATCCTTGTCTGCAACGAGGTGGAGGCCGAGCGCATCACAGGACATGCCACGCGTGATGACTCGGACCGGCATCTGGAAAGCGGTCTGAGAGATGCAGCGCTGGCCCTCCTCCGCGGAGGCGTAGGTCGATGGGTGGTCATCCACCTCTCGGAAGGAGCATATGCCCGGAGCACGACAGGCGAGGAAATCTGGCAGGGACGTGTAAACCTGCCGAAAGACCAGATCGCAGGTGCCGCCGGGGCGGGAGATGCATTCGCAGCCGGGCTGCTCCTCGGAGTCCATGAAGGCTGGGAGATGCCGCAAAGTTTGCAAATGGGAGTCTGCACAGCTGCCGCGTCCCTGCGTTCCGCCAGCACCTCCGGGGGCATCACCAGCGCCTCGGAAAGCCTGTCGCTGGGCGACGCCTGGGGCTACATCGCATTTCCCTGAGCGCGCCGGAGATTCTCTTTGACGAGAGGAGTGGTCCGCCACACCCTCGACCACCTATGTTTGCAGAGGAACGCCAGAATGCGATCCGCAAGATCGTTCGCGAGCATCGTCGGCTCGGTTTTTCCGAGCTCCAGGAGATGGTCAAGGTGTCGCCCGCGACTCTTCGCCGGGATCTGACCGACCTGGAGAAAAGCGGTGACATCCTGCGCGTTCATGGAGGCGTGCTCGATCCCCGCTACGTGCGCTCGGAGGTTTCCTTCGATGAGCGACTATTGCGCAATCGCAGTGCGAAGAGGTCGATCGCTGAGGCCGCCGCGGCACTGATCCCGCCGGGAGCCTGTGTATTCATCGATGCAGGCTCCACCTGCCTGGAAGCTGGCAAGATGCTGCTCCGGCGAAAGGACGTCCGCATCATCAGCCATTCCGTCGCCCTCACCGCGCTGTCCCTGCAGGGAGATGCGGAGTTTCTCTGCCTCGGCGGCGAGCTTCGCCGCGTGAGTGGAGCGCTGATCGGCGCGGAGGCCATCGGCGCCCTGGCCCATCTCAAGGCCGATTATGCCTTTCTCGGTGCCTCGGGACTGGATGCGGAAGGATGTTTCACCACAGAGCTGACGGAAGCCGAGATGAAGCGGGCGATCCTTGCCCGTTCGAAAAGAAGCATCCTCCTCGCGGATTTCTCCAAGTGGAGCCAGCCCAGCACGGTACGCTTTGCCGGTTGGGACATGATCCATGAGTGGGTGACCAATGCGGAGCCGGAAAAGCGGGAAGTCCGGGCGCTGGTCAAAGCCGGGGTGCGCTTGCGAAAAGCCTGAGACATCTCCAAGCCCCAGGGCCAGGAACAGAGGGCTACTCCCCTTTCGCCCTCCACAACCGTTTCACATGCTCATAGGCCCGCTTGGGCCTCCGGTATTCATCGACGGTCCCCTTGTTGTTGAACGCCCGGGGGCGCACGAGCGCACGGCCGCCGACATAGGTACGCGCATCGGAAAAATGCCAGAGCGCGATGCCATTGATCCGCGCATTGGCAGCCACTTCGCAGAGCACGGTTTCGATATAGGCTGCCTGATATTCCTCCGTGAAAAATCCGTTGAGAGCATCGTGCCAGCCGTAAAGCCCCTCCGCCCCGATCTCACTGATGATATAGGGCTTTGCGCGATGGCCGAGGGAATCCACATGCGCGATGCACTTGTGGATATGAGGAACGATCAGGCTGAGCGGATCTTCCACATCCTCGCAGCCATACCATCCGGGATAGATGTTGTGGGCAATGACGTCGGCCAGATCGTAGCAAAGATCCTCGAGCGGGAACATGGTCGCATAGGTAACCGGCCTCGTGGGATCCAGCTGCCGGATACGGTTTATGGACTCCTCCAGAACCGGGCGGGCGCAGTTTTCATTTGAGCCGAGTTCGTTTAGCACTCCCCAGAGAATGACACAGGGGTGATTCCGACTGGTGCATACCATCTCCTCCAGCATGGCGAGGTGGGCTTTGCGGAAACCGGCATCCTCCAGCTGACGCGCGCGCTGCCCCCAGCCGATGCCCTCCTCCCAGACGAGAAATCCCATCTCGTCACAGAGATCGAGAAACCGCTGATCCTGAGGATAGTGGCTGCCTCGTACGAAGTTGGCCCCCAGGTCCCGGAGTTGTTGCAGATCGGCAACCAGGAGCGACAACGGCAGGGCGGGGCCAAACTGGGGATGACTTTCATGGCGATTGTACCCCCGCAACTCAACGGGTTCTCCGTTCAGCATGAGCTGGCCGTCCCGCGCCTCCACGGTACGCAGCCCGAAGCGAATGATCATGTCGTCATCGCCCAGGCGCAGGCGGAGGTGATGCAGGTGCGGAGTACCCGGGGACCACGGCTGGGGCTCAGGCACCCGGCATCGCAACTCCATGCGAGCGGAGGCCAGATAGCTTCCCACTGGCAAGCCATCCAGCTCCAAGCTCAAGGGGGTGCCATTCGCGCCCTCGATCTGGACTTGCACGTGGATGTCGCCGACGACCGGATCGATCGTCCGGACGAAGGCATCCTTCAAATAGGAACCGCCCACCTCGTGAATCCACACGCTGCGAATGATTCCCCCCCATTGATAAAAATCAAAGTAGTGTTCGTGCAAGGGGCTGCGGTGGAAATCAAAGCGATTGTCGACCACGACCACCAGCTCCCGGTCCTGAAAGTCACCGGCAGGCACATCCACCCAGAAGCCCGTGTAGCCGCATGCATGCTCGCCGAGGAGTCGGCCATCCACGTAGATGCGGCACCAGAGGCTGACGGCCTCAAAGTTGAGGCGGGAGGGACGCCCCGGCGTCACGCTGATCTTCCTCCGATATACCGCCAGGCCTCGCCGCCCGGCATAAGCAGGCATCGCATCAAAGGCGGCCGGGACGGGCATCGCGTCGTCATAGACGATCTGATCCAGATCGAGTTTATCGCGTGCGATGTCACCAAGGAACGTGAAGTCCCAGACACCGTCAGCGGGATGAACCTTGCGAAGTTGGTGGCGGGGATACGGTTTAAGGCTATTCATGAAATCATTGGTTTACTCCCTGGCAAAAAGCCACGGCCGCATCGAAGTCTCCGGACGGTCGCCAGACCAGCATCCCATCCTTCGCTGTCAGCGGCTCTCCGGAGCAAATGGCCTCAGTGACGCTCCACCCTGCGGGCAGTGAAACTCCCACCGGGGCCTGCCCCACGTGGCCAAAGGAATGAAAAACGATCAGCGCCGTATCGGAGTCCGGCGACGTCCGTACGACAGCCTGCCATCCCTCGGGATGCCGATAGCATTTCACCTCGGGTCCATATCGGCGGGATGTGCCGCTCCGAATCACCGGCGCCGCCCTGCGGTAAAGATCCCGGCACTGCACGAGCAACTCTTTCGCCGCGGCGTCCGCGCGGTCCAGCGGACCCGAGAGGCAGAGCCGCCCCAGGAAGCCGGCGGCGATCTTGTACAACATCTGCCGCCGTTGATCCTCCGGGGCGTACACAGCCCATATCTGTGACTTGGAGGGTGGGATAAGGCGCTGGAGGTTCGCGGCAATAATAGGGATCTCCAGACCCGTATGGGCGTCGGAGAAGCTGCCCATGTCCACCAGGCTCATGAATGATGGTTCCAGCCGGTGTCCTCCCGATGCGCAGTTTTCCACGATGATCCCCGGCAGTTCCCGCCGAATCCTGCGGATGAAGTCCTGGATGGCTACCACCTGCCGCCGCAATCCCTCGCCCGGCGACTCCGCTCCATCACAGCCGATGCCAAGCGTTTCATTGTAGTCGATCTTGATGTAGCCAAATCCCGCGTCGCGGAGGAGTCCGATCACCCGATCTCCGAGATACTCCAGGACGTCGGGATCGCAGAGATTCCAGAACCTTCTGCGCCCGACGGTAAGGACTTGTCCGTCACGATGCAGCAGTCTCCCGACTTCGGAAAACGCCTGGGATCTTTCCCCACAGGTCTCGATTTCAAACCACAGGCCCGGGATCAGTCCCAACTCCCGAATGGCGCGCGCAGTGGCGGCAATGCCGTGGGGAAAAAACTCCGGACTGTCGACCCAGTCTCCGTGTCCCGCCTGCCAGCTGATCCCCGGCTGCTTGTACCATCCGGCATCAATGACGAAGATTTCCGCTCCGGCATCCCGTGCCGCACGGGCGAGCCTGAGGACATGATCATGGGCGGGGTTGCCCCATGTCGTGCAGTATTCATTGAAGATGATGGGAAGGGTTGCCTCCACGGGAGATGGCTGGAAAGTCCTGCGCTCCTGATAAGGCAGCAGCCTTTCACATAGGTCCTCCAGTGAGACGGGAGATGTCGCAAGCAACGCGGGAGGCGTGATGAACTCCTCGCCGGGATGAAGTTCCTTCCGCCAATGGCCGAAATCCCGGTCGGCGAGGCCACCGGAAACACAGAGATTATCATCCCGTCGCCAGCACTCCATCTGCCACGACCCTCCCCAGGCCAGGGCGGCCCCCCAGAAGACTCCCGCGCCGGAGTCCTCGATGGCGACGAACGGAGCAAAGCCACGAACCGGCATCGTTCCCACCTGACCGAAACGTTCGGAGTGGACGGCGTTGCTCGCCCATGATCGCTCGAGATGGAGCGACTCGGCCGAGACCCGTTCATGCCTGCCCTCGGCGGACCAGTAGGATCGAAAGCGATGAATCCAAAGGCGCCCCGGCGCATCACCTCGATGAAATGGGGTCAGCCCTCCCAGGGAAAAGCTCGTGGCAAGATTGAGCGCGACCGGCTTAGCGTTGTGATTCCGGTAACTGGTGGACACCTCGACATACCGGTCACCTTTCCGCCAGGAGAGCCGGTGGCGGATGCGCACTCCGGGTTCCTTCACCAGCAAGGTGGTGATGATCACTCCCTCGCGAGATTTTTTGATCTGCTGGCGCAGAAATCTCACGTCGGGAGATGTCGACCTGAGGGAAAGGCCCTGTGAAAATCCGCCAGGCTGGGCCTCGCCCTGCAAGCGGCAATGCGCCAGCTGATCCAACTGCGAGGCAGCAATGCGGCGGTGTTGCGGGGGAAAAGCGGCGAGGCCCGGATCATCGTCCACCCAGCGTCTTTTCCTGACCAGCAGACCTGATGTGGATCGCGGATAAAGGCGCAGCTCCATCGCTCCGCCCTGCGGATCAAGAAGATACTCCGCGACGGTGTCGCCCAGAACAAACCGAGAATGCCGTCGCACTAGCGTGAGATGTTGATTTCCCGCCGGGCCATCCACGCGGCCGGCTGCTTCATGGACGCCACCTGCAGATCCGGCAGGTCGAATCGTACCAGCGAGGAATCCCCCGAGGTCACAGCCTGACCCGCGCTGACCGCGATGCTCTGGGGTCCCGAGCTTGTCGTGAAAACAGATGCCCCAGCGACTTTCAAGTACGAGGCATTGGTGGCCGCCAGAGCGGTCACCCTGCCTGCCCCATCCCGGCGCAACCAAAGAAACTCCGCATCCGTCTCGACCTCGCTGGTGGAGATGCCGGTACCGTCCCAGCAGCCGACCAGATCCTCTCCGCCGGAAGCCTTGATGACTCCCACGCTTCCCCTGGCGGCATCCACCCGCTGCACAGGAAGCTTTGCATCCTCCGCCCGGTGAGGAATGAGCACGCTCAAGAACCGCGCGGTTGAGTCCCTCATGAGAAGCGTCAGGCGGGGATGGGTTCCTTCGCGTGTGGTTTGAAATGCGTCCACCCTGTTTTCGAATCGGTTGGGAGCCAATACAGACACCTGCAGCCAGGCGCGCGCTTCCCGCGTCGGCAGCGTCACGAGTTTCATCGCGCCGCGCACCTCGCCTTCGGATGCCTTCAGCGAGACAGCCCCGGCAGGGAGGGAATTATCATCCGCCGGGAGTTTACCTTCAGGCAGCAAGGCCAGACCGGCGAACCACGCGCCCGGCTCCCGTACGCCCACCTCCACCTTCAATGGCCCGGCGGGAACATCCAGCGCACCGGTCTTGACATCTCCGTCATTCAGCGGCACCCAGGTCAAAGGCTGCTTGTTGAACGTGGTCCAGGCGAAGCGCGAGGGGTCCTTGCCGGAGGTGTAGCCCAGCTTTCCACCATTCAGCCTGAGAAAAAAGGAGTCCGACTTGTTTCCGTCCGGATTATCGGTTCCGGTAAGGCCCCACACCACATATCTGCCCGCGCTGGGAACCTGCAGCGTTCCCGTCCAGCCGCCGTCAGGCCTGGAGGGGTCCGCCGATCCGGTGCCATCCCAAGGTTGAGTGGCGACCAGCAAAGGAGGCGTCGATACCGGTTTCACGGCGACATCATTGCCATTAACCTGAAATTCCCTCCCGCTTTTGGCATGAAGCATCCAGCCGTACTCATGGGGTGAGTCGTCCTTTCGTACTTCATCAAAGATCACGACATATGGGACTGGTGTGCGGACAAACAGTGTCTGCCTGGTCGCGCGCTCCACCGCCTGACGGAAGTCTTTCTCGTAAGTCGCGTCCTTGAAGTTGGACTTGTAGGCATAGCGATAAGCATCGGCAATGTCTGCCAGGGCAAGATCGACCACGGGGGTAAAGAGAGCGCCGGTAATCCAGCCATCGGTACGCGAATGCGCACCGCCCTGAAGCTCGGGCTGACCATCGATCAATACCTGGTTGTGGGCAAAGCCACTCGTGCTTTTCTCCCGGCTGGAATCGTTCCCATAACCGGAGTCGATGACGAGATCATCACCATAGGCATAGAAGGTGAACTGCCCCTTGTCGGCCTGATCGTGCTTGAAGTCCGTGTACTGCTGGGCATGCACCGTAAAGAGCGCGTCATCGCCCCCGTATCCTGTGCGGCTCGCCACCAGGCCGCGGCTATCCGCCCAGCCCGACAATGGGAGCGAGGACTCGCGCTGCGCCACCTTCTCGCGATCCATGGATTCCGGTGCCCACAGGATCGCGGCGGGCAATGATTGGTTCTCGGAGACAAATCGCCCGTCCCGCCAGAAAATGCCCTCCCACAACCATCTCGCCAAAGGACGATCGTTGTCCCTGTGCAAGGCATAAATCAAGACGTCGCCCGTGGAAATCCGGAAACCGGAGTCCATGATGTTATTGACTCTCCCTCCGCCGGGAAGAATCTCGAAAGGCAGCCACCCGGTAACCTTGTGGTAATTCGTCGCAAGATAGAGATCCTCCCCGGTGCGGCGCTTCAGCCCTTCCACGAAATAGGGCAGATATCCTCCTCCGTAGCCGAAATACACGGGGCCCTCGACGATTCCGCCCGCCGGATCAATGGCATATCGCAGGTAGTCCTCGACGTTTCTCGCAGCTTGAAAGAGCCACTGGCGTGTGGGGTAGTTTGACTCCCCGTCAAGAGCCAGGGCGGCCAGGCCCCAGGCGGAAGCGGTACCGACATTCCAGTTCCAGATCCTTCCGAGAGTGGACTGGCCCCAGACTCCATTGAGACTGCCGAGGTACAGAACGGACGCGTGTTTGGCGATGGCGTCGCGGAGAGTCTCACGCTGCCCGGGACTGAAGAGCGGGAAACACCAGTCGTAAGCGAGCGCCAGGGAACGTGTCGGAAATGTGCGGGTGTAGAAGAAGCCGTTCTCCATCTTGTCGGGCGTGATACGAGCCGCCGTCGCGACGGCCAGCTCCACGGCTTTTTTTCCAAACTCCTCCCGTCCGCCCACCACATAGGCAAAAGAGAGCAAATCGAGCGGAGTCAGCCACCGGCGCAACGCCACCTCGAGCTTTGCCCGGTTTTCGTGCGATCCGCCCTGGAGAGCCAGGAAGTCCTGAAAAGCATCCTCCGGCTTGAGAAATTTACCCTGGGACGGATCGCAATACGAGGAGCAGAGAGCCTCAAGATTGCGCCACATGGCGGCGACCTCCGGATGATCGCGAATGCGGAGCCGCGTCCGCTCCAGAGTCGCCGCATCCCATACGATCCGGGGATGAGATGCAGCCCAGGCGGGCAGCTCGGTCATCGCCGGGACATCAGCAGGGGGAGGCGTGGTCGTGCCAGTCGACAGGGAAGCCGCAGGGGGCCTGGACGCAGCCGCCTGCAGAAGGGGGGTGGGAGCCGTCCCGGTCGCGGCAGGCTCCAGCTGGACACCCGACCAGAGAACCGTACCCTTCGTCGACCAACAAAAGAGAGCGACCTGGACCGTGGCTGCCTCAGCAGGCGCGGTGAACACTCCGGCTATCTCCTCCCATTCCGTGGGAAGGCTGTCGGAGTAGGTTTGGTTGATGGAACTCGCCAGGGCGGCACGACCGCCGCGAGCAAAATGAACATGCTCGCTGCCAAGGTCCTTTCCGTCCTTCGAGAAAAACGTCATCCTCGCCAGGACTCCCGCCGAACGAGCGACCTTCTCGGAGCCGGGTTCCGCTTTGACCTGCACGGAGAAGCGGTAAACCTTTCCGGCCTCGACAGCGGCCTTGGAGGATAGAGCCGCATATCTCGCATCGGAGCTGGAACTCATCGAGAGCGCCGCTGCGCCGTCCTTTCCCTGGCCGGGCAGAATGTCCCACTTGCACCCGGCATCCTTCGAGCCGCCGGGAACAAAGAGATTCCACCCGGTCCTGCCTTCGGAGAGGTCCTGGTTTGAGACCATGCCTGCCTGTACCGAAAGTCCAAGGAGGAGAAATGAAACGACAAGATATCTCATAGAGCGGGGAAGTGGAGGAACCCTGATGAAGCGATGGAGGGAAGTCGAAGTACGCACCGCTTTTACACAAAACCCAACGAGAAGTCGCGACAGGAGTGGAGCGGGTTTTTCCGTAAAAGTGGAATGACGCTCTGCGAGAAAAAGGCCGGATGTAGACTGGCAACAAATGTCGCGGAAAATTCGTCTTGGCATCGTAGGCCTCCGTTTCGGGGAAGATATCATCCGTCATCTCCTGCCCCCATACCCGGATCATGCCCTGTTCGAGATCGCCGGGTGTTATGATCTCAACACCTCCCGCCGCGATACCGTGGCTCATCGCTGGAAGCTGCCGGTCCATGACTCGCTGGAGGCCATGCTGGAGGACAAGTCGATCGAGGCCATCGGCCTGTTTACTCCTCCCGCCGGGCGAGCTGCCTTGATCCAGACCATCGTGGAGGCAGGGAAGCATGTCGTCACCACGAAGCCGATCGAGTTTGACCCGGAGAAGCTGGCCACGTCGCTGCGGGTGGCCAGGGACCGCCGCCGCGTCGTGCATGTCAACTCGCCGTCCCCCCGCCCCACGCCCGACCTGCGACAGATCGACCAATGGAGGGAGCAGTTTGACATGGGCCGGCTGGTCTCGATTCGCGGGGAGGTATGGGCTTCATACTGCGAACGCGCGGACCAGAGCTGGTATGATGATCCGGTCGCCTGTCCTGCGGCGCCTGTGCTCCGGCTCGGAGTCTATTTGCTGAATGACTTCATCCACTTTGCCGGCGAGCCGTTGCAGATCCGGCCCATGACGGAACGGCTGAGGACAGGCCGTCCCACGGCCGACAACGCAACCCTGCAGCTTCGCTTTGCCAATGGGTGCCTGGGGTCCATCTTTGCATCCTTTTGCGTCGAGGATGGAGACTCCTATCGCAACAGCCTGATCCTCAACTTTGAGAATGGCACGATTTACCGAAACTGCGGACCGTACCGAAGCACCTATGGCATGCGGGAATCCGAGGTCACTCTCGTCCGGGGTACGGGATGTCGCCGCACCGAGGCGCATTGCGTAATGTTCGACGCCATCTCCGGGAACTATCTCTGGTCCGATTTCTATCAGGACATCCTAAGCGATGCGCCCATTTCGCGAGCTTATGAAGCCCGACTCCTGGAAAGCGCGCGCACCATAGCGCGGCTCTCCAGCGCGGAGGAAGCCCTCACTTGACCACGATCTCGTCCAGCCAGGCATTGCCCTGCCCCTTGACGTTCAGGATCAAGACGCACCTGGCTGTCTGATCCTGGAGGGTGATGGTTTTCTCAAAAGTCTTCCAGTCCTCCTTTCCCGCGGCAATTTCGTGGGAGGCGATTCGCTCTCCGGCATCATTCTTTTCCTGCAGTTGCACGGTGGCGCGCAGAGATTTGTCGGCCTTGATCGATCCGGCCACGGTGAAGGTCCCGCCCGGGGCGACGAAGGTCTGAGAGACATTGCCCTGCGCCTCCGCGCTCTCTGCATGGACACGAAGCGAAGCCGGACCTGTGGCAAACACCTCGGTATCCCGCGTGAGAACGAGGGGGGAGGAATCGCGAAACGATGAGCAAACCCATCCCGTCGGGGTCTCCTCCCCGTCGGACATGGCGCCATTGGTGATTCCAGCTTCCGGGTCCGAGCCATGGCAAGGCAGGGAGGAAAGCAGGCAGACAACGAGAGGGATGCAAGGTTTCACAACTCCAGTGGAACATCGCGCCCCGTCCATCTCCAGTCTGCATCGGGCTTTTACTCATAACCCGAGGGTGACAACCCTTTTACTTCTATGTAAAAGCTGAGGCAGGGTCGCATCCTTGCGCAACCACCCCTAAATTCTCCCCCATGCTTCATGACCCCCGGATGAGAGCGTTGCGAGCAGTCACCTTGATCGAGCTGCTTTGCGTGGTTGCAATCCTGTCTCTGCTGGCGGCCGCCTCGGTCACGCCCATCGGCAGCGTGGTCCAGTCCTCCCGACTCAACGGAGTGGCGAACGAACTGATCAATGAGCTGAATCAAGCCAGGCACGCGGCGATCGCCCGGAACCGGGTGGTGGAATGCAGGCTATATGCGAGAACGGACGGGGCGATCGACGAGGTCCAGCTATGGATCTACGACCCGACCCGCTCGACGGCGACTCCGTTTGACCGAAAGATCGTCTTTGACGACCCGGTGGTGATCGCGGCAAACACGACATGGTCGTCCGCACTCCAAAGCGCGCCGGTCAAGGAAACCTCGGGAGCGTCACCGTATGTGGCCTTCCGGTTTCGACCCGACGGTTCCACCGACCTTCCGGCCTCGTCACCCGCCACATTGACCTTGATCTCCCAACCGGGGACGGAACCCACGGCGCTAAAGTCTCTCTTCTTCACCGCGCAGATCGACCCCGTAACAGGCCTGGTCCGCGGCTACTCGGAATAGTATGCCTCGCGTGGCACGAGCCAGGGCGTTCAGCCTCATCGAAGTTGCCATCAGCCTCGCGATCATCGGCATGGCACTGGTAGCCATCATCGGCCTCATGCCTGTGGCCATGCGGACGACACGGGAATCCATGGATCGCACCCTGTGCGCACAAATCCTGGAAACCACCATCATGAGCATCGGGGAGAACAGCTGGAAACCGTCCTTTTCCCTCCCGGCAACCACCTATCATTACGACGACCAGGGAATGCTGATGACAAATGCGGCATCGTGGAAATATCGGGTCAGCATCGAGACCAATCCGATCGTCCTGCCGCAGCGCGGCTCGCCCTCCCAGCCACTCAATGCCAGCGACGGCCTGAGCGTGCGGATCGGGATCGAGAATGCCACCCTCCCCGGCCAGACAAACTGGTTTCCGGTGGTGATCGCCAACCAGGGACGCTAAATGGCCATTCCCAAAAATCGAAGAGCGGCGTTTTCGCTGCTTGAGGTCCTGGTGGCCATCGCCGTGTTATCTCTGATCCTGGCCCTCACGCTGGACATGACTTCGCAGGCCAGCAAGGTGTGGCGCAGAGGCAAATCCCACGAGGAGACATTCCGCGCCGCACGCGATGCGTTTGCGACCATCACCCGTGAACTCTCCCAGTCCACGCTTAATACCTACTACGATTACTTCGACGCCTCGGGTCGCCCCGCCGGAGATCCGTCATATGATGGGAATCCCACCCGCTACGGTCGCCAGTCGGAGCTACGCTTCGCCTGCGGACCCGGCCTCGTGCCCGCCCAGATCGGACATGCCGTGTTCTTTCAGGCGCCGCTCGGTCACTCGGATTCCTCGTCGTTGACGAAGCTGGCAAGCCTCCTGAATACACGAGGCTACTACGTGAAGTTTGGAAACGACACCAGCGGAGACTTCATCGGTGGCAAGCCGGCCTTCCTCGCCGCAGGCCATCCGCGGTTTCGCTACCGGCTCCTGAGCATCGAGCAACCCTCTGAGAAGATGTCCGTGTATGCCTCCCCGTCAAACTGGATAACGAATGCCCTGTCCAATGGCTCGGCTCGTGTGCTGGCAGAAAATGTCGTCGCCTTCGCCGTCCGCCCCATGTGGCCCGATGGCGCATCGACATCATACTCCTATGACAGCGGCGTGTCATGGGCTGGAAACTCCGGCAATCAACCGCGGGAGATGAACCAGTTGCCCCCCCGCCTGGAGGTCATACTCGTCGTCATCGACGAAGCGACCTCGGCCAGACTGCAAGGCAACAGCTCCGCAGCTCCGGATCTCGGGTTTGAACCCAATGAGGTATTTCACGACCCGGCCGAATGGGACAACGACCTGAAGAAGGTCGAGCGCGGACTCCAGGACGGGCGCATCCCCTATCGCGTATTCCGAACGACGGTGCCGGTGGGAACCAGCCTTTGGAACAGTCAAACATGAGGACAGCAATCACACAACGGACACGGGGTTTCGCACTGGTGAGCGTCCTGGCGGTCCTCATCATCCTTACCGCGCTGGCGGTGGCATTTCTCGTTTCCTCCCGGACGAACCTTCAAGTATCGGCCAGCGGAGCCAATGCCGTACAGGCGAGACTGCTGGGAGATTCCGCCGTGGGCATGGTGGAACTCATGCTGCGGAAAGCGACGCAGGACCCCAGGTTGCTGTGGACATCCCAGCCCGGGCTGCTTCGCACCTTTGACACCTCGGGAAAACAGACCGCGGTCTATCGACTCTATAGCGACAATGAACTGATCTCCCCCACATACAATCTCCAGGGCGCCGACGCGGTGCCGGCAGACTGGGCGGCCCAGAGCGGGGTGTACGTCGATCTGAATGCGCCGGTGGCCGGCCAATATCCCATCGCCGATGCCAGCGCCTTGAACGCCGTGGCAGGTTTCACCGTCAAGAATGCCCCGGCAACCTCCTCCAACCCTCTGCCCATGCCTGTGCGATGGCTTTACGCCCTTTCCGATGGAAGCCTCGTCGCCCCATCCTCGAGTGGAGGCAAGCTCAAGGTCGCGGGTGCCACGGACAAGAACCCCATCGTCGGACGCATCGCCTACTGGGCTGACGACGAAACCTGCAAGGTTAACGTCAATACAGCCGCCGGAGATGCCTGGAACGCCGCGGCGGGCGATTTCGGGGGATTCTGGGATACCCCGCGATCCGGAGGAAAGGGAGAAAGGTCGCTGGCGAATTTTCAGCCGGCGCGGAACGAATTTCAGCGGTACCCGGGGCATCCGGCCACGACCTACCTGTCGGCGGTATTCCCTGATCTCACCGCGGCGCAGATCCTCGGCCTGGCGCCCCGCTATGATGAAGGCGGCTCGAAAAGCGGCACACAGGTCGCGACTGGACCGCTTCCAATCACAAACCAGCGGCTGCTGGCATCCTCCGACGAACTGGTCTTCACTCCCGACCGCAATCTCACCGCGCTCAACCAGGATGTCCTCGCCCGGGCCCGCTTTTTCCTCACGGCGACAAGCCGCGCGCCCGAGCTTAATCCCTTCGCCCTCCCCAAGCTGTCGATGTGGCCCGTCAATGCCTCGACGGCACCCGGTTATCGCACGGTATTTGATCGATTGATTGCCTTTTGCTCAACCATCAACGGCCATCCCTTTTATTTTCAAAGAAGCAACTCGGGCAGCGCCACCAACGACATCCAGAACATTCCCCGCAATGCGGAGTTGCTGGCCTACCTGAAGACCCTCACCGGGAAAGCGATCCCCGGCTTTGGCGGCGACTTCCTTTCGAAATACTCCGCCGACCGGGACCAGATCCTGACAGAAATGGTCGACTACATTCGCTCCACCAACCTTTTCGACGATCTCCTCGAGCAGGAAACCACGGGCAGCTACAATTATCCCACCAGCGGCCATCAGTTCACCAGCCGCCGGCTTTCCAACCGTGAGGTCGATTTTGGACACGGGCAGGTCGTGCCGTTGCGGACATCCAACGACACGATGGGATTTGGCCGGTTCTTCACGGTCTCGGAGATCGCCATGCATTTCATCTGCACCGCCGATGCGGCGAATGCGCCCAGCAACATCGCGACCGACCCCGATTCAAGCAAGGTGAACCGCACACTGGGAGGCATCGCCCTGCAACCCGGCCAGAAGCGTGTGGAAGCCGCGCTCCTGCTGGAGCTTTTCTGTCCAGCGCAAGGCTGGACCGCGATCCGGGGGGACGCCCAGATCAAAGTGACCTTTGAAAATGCGATGACATTGAGCGGCCAGCCGCTGGCATTTCCCAGCAGCGGCGTGCGGCGATTCAAGGCGGGTCCCAAGCTTTCCAATGGAAATACGGTGACCACCTACAATGGCCGGTACTGGGGCGGGTTCACCGGTATCCGCATGGTTCTCACCGGAGGGAAGATTCCGGCGCGAGGCGTGATGCCCGCCGATACCGGACTCACCAGCGAGAATGTCTATCCCTTTGTCAGTGCGCCCGTGACGATACCCAATGCGGGGACGATGGCCTTCTCCGGCGGTAAACTGAAGATCGAAATCTTCCCGGCTGGCGCCGACACCAATACGGACCCGCCGGTGCAAACGATCCGGGCCGAGTTTCCCGGAGCCCCGACGCTGCCGCAACCCACACTGGTCGATAATGCCGCCGCCGGAACGCGGGAAAACTGGTGGACGTTTTCCTCCGATGGCGCAGTGGGCAACAAGAAGGGCCGCATCTCGATCGTGAGCAACTCCCCGGGAAGCAACGAACCCGGAAAAGCGGAAAACCCGGCACTGGGCGCCTGGATCCGCAGCAATGATGTCGTGATCAGCCTCGTCCCGGGCCACGGGGATATCAGGCTCGTCGCAGCATCCCCCGAGGTCGACCGCAGCGTATTTGTCCCCCTGCCTGGCTATGGCACGAACGCCTTTTCGCACACGCTCGATGACTCGGTATCCACTCGGTATCTTTACGGATACGATGCCTCCGGGAAACTGGTTCCCGGGGCGAACTACTCCAGCTACTCCCAGCCCGATTTCCCCAACCTGGCCGCGGCGCAGGCCGCATGGACCACCGGAGACTGGGACAACGGCACTGCGACCGTGGCAGACGGCCCCTACATCGGAAAACCGGATGAGGGTAACCAATACCGGGCCTCGCCGTCATCCGTGCCATACTTTGACGACAACGAGGAACAGGAGGCTGGCGGCCCGACCTTCTTCTCTCCCAATCGCCTCATCGCCTCCCCGGTCAATTTTGGCTCGCTGCCTACCGGAGTGAAGGCAGGCGTGCCGTGGCGCACGCTGCTGTTTCGTCCCGACTCCGCCCATCCGGGAGCCGCCAGTCCCGCGGATTCGCTGTTGCTCGATTTTTTCTGGATGCCGGTGGTCGAGCCTTACGTCATCAGCGAGCCATTCTCCACCGCCGGCAAAGTCAATATGAACTATGCCATCGCTCCCTTTTCCTATATCAAGAGGAACACGGCGCTCCGCGCCGTCCTGCGAAGCGAACAGATCCTCGCCATCCCGACGAGCAAGGCATCCAGCTATAAAAGCAGCACGAGCCAGGACAGCTTCCGCCGGATCCTCGATGTGGCGGAGCAAGCCGGCGCGGACAGCGTCTCGGAAAAGACAGGCACGCTCCGGCAGTTTGAGGACAGGTTTGCGAATGGAGAAGTCTTTCGCTCACCGTCGGAAATATGCAGTCTCTACCTCGTTCCGCAGGGAACGCAGTTGACGCAGATGAAATCCTTCTGGAGCACCAATGCCCTCACAGGAGATAACTCCAGAGAGGCATCCTATGGGCGGATCTATCCTCGACTCACCACCCAGTCCAATGTCTTCACCGTGCACTACAAGGCACAAATCCTGGCCAGGCCATCCAAAGGAACGCCGGTCGATGAATGGGTGGAGGACCCCAACAAGGTGCTCGCCGAGTACCAGGGGGCCACGACGATCGAGCGCTACATCGATGCCGCCAACACGACCATAGCCGACCCGGCCACGGCGTTCTCCGTGCAAGACACGGGCCTGGCGCCGTACTACCTCTTCCGCCGGGTCCAGCATCGGCGTTTCAACCCCTAGGAAACATATGCCAAGCATGGGAAAGCCTGATCAAAAACGTGTCACGCAAAGCGACATCGCACGCATGGCGCGAGTCAGCCAGGTCGCGGTGTCCCTGGCGCTGCGCGGACATCCGAGCATTCCCGAGGCTACCAAACTCCATATCCGAGCCATCGCCGATCGCCTCGGGTATGTCCCGGACCCATCCCTTTCCGTCCTCAATGCCTATCGGAATTCCGTACGTCCCCCGGCATATCGCTCAACCCTGGCGCTCCTGACCAACCACGAAACGCGCGAGGGATGGAAGGGGCTCGCCTCGGCGAGTCAATACTTCGACGCCGCGTGTCTCCGAGCGGAGGAGCTCGGGTACAAGGTCGAGCCGTTCTGGCTGCGGGAGCCGGGAATGACCCACCTGAACGCCTCGCGCATCCTCGTGGCCCGTGGTATCCAGGGGATCATCAACGCGCCCCAGCGTCGTGCGCGGGCGCACCTCAATCTCGACTGGAGCCGGTTTTCCGTGATCAGCCTCGGCTATACGATGACACGGCCCGCCTTTCACGCGGTGGCAAATCACCACTTCCGCTCCATGGTGATCCTGTGCCGCAGGCTGCGCGCCCTGGGTTATCGCCGACCGGGCCTGGCAATCATGGGCGCCCTCGACGAACGGGTCGACGGCAACTGGTCGGGAGCGTTCCTTTCAGAGCAACGCAAGAACAGCACGGGAAAAGCCGTTCCCGTGCTTATCCCCGCGGTGCCGGAAGACTGGAACTTCTCGACCTTTGCCAAGTGGTTTCGCAAACATCGCCCGGATTGCATCGTCACCATCCATCAGGATGTCTTCATCTTCCTCAAGGAGCTGGGCGTATCGGTGCCATCGGATGTCGGAGTGGCGATGTGCAATGTCACCAATCCCTCCAGCAATCATTCCGGTATCGATGAAAACTCGGCTCTGATCGGTCGAGCCGCCGTCGACCTCGTCGTCTCCATGATCAACCGGAACGAACTCGGCATCCCGGTCGTCCCGCAGCGCCTGCTCGTCGAAGGCACGTGGCGTCCCGGCGCAACCGTGCAAAGAGTCACCGCCGGGCCGCGACGGGCCATTTCTTTGTAAAAGTACGCCGGACATCCCGGCCTGGCGATTCCGAGGCGAGATTGAGGGGAACCCAGTTCTCTCATGAGCCACACCCTCGAATACGTAATCATCGCCGTATACCTCGTCTTCATGCTCGTCATGGGAGCGGCGTTTCACTCGATGAACCGCAATGTCAGCGACTACTTTCGCAGTGGCTGCCAGGGGACATGGTGGCTCGTCGGCACGAGCATCTTCATGAGCGGCATCAGCGCGATCACGTTCACGAGCAACGCCGGCGTAGCCTATGCGGCGGGACTCAGCTATCTCATCATCTACGCAGGCACGGTCGTCGGCCTGGTGATGAATTGGCTCTTCCTTGCCGGATGGTTCCGTCAGCTGCGAGCCATTACCTTCCCCGAGGTGGTGCGTCAGCGCTATGGTCCCGCGACGCAGCAGATCTACGCCTATGTCGGACTGGTGATGTTTCTGCTCGGGGCGTCGATGCAGCTCTGGGCCCTGGCGCTTTTCAGCGGGGCGATGTTTGGCCTGAACATCATCACGGTGATCCTCCTCCTCGGGCTGGTGGTGACGGTTTACGCCACGACAGGTGGCAGCTGGGCCATGATGGCCACGGAGTTTGTACAGGGGCTCATCCTCGTGCCTGTCACGGTGCTGGTTGCTATTCTCTGCCTGCTCAAGGTGGGAGGCGTCGGCGGGCTGCTGGAGCTGGTCTCCCAACAGGGTCTGGGAGCAAACTTTGCCCTGTTCAAGGGAGAGAACACGTTTCCCGGAGGAAACTATGCTGCGATGTGGATCATCGCGATGCTGGTGTTTCAGGTCAAAACGCAGTGCTCGCTTAGCTCTGCCGCCCGCTATTTTACAGTGAAGGACGGTCGCGAGGCCTCCAAGGCGGCACTGCTCGCGGCGGTCCTGATGGGCGTCTGCATGATCTTCTGGGTGATCCCGCCGTTGTGTGCACGGCTGCTCTATGCGGCTGATGTCGCCGCCCTGCCGCTGGCCAACCCCGGAGAGGGTTCCTATGCCGTGATCAGCATGAGGCTGCTGCCCTATGGCATGACCGGCCTGATCGCGGTCGCGATGTTCTCCGCCACCATGAGCTCGATGGATGCCGGCATCAATCGCAACGCGGCAATGGTCGTGCGCGATGTCATTCCCGCCCTGCGCCGTCTCACGGGAAAAGCCCCCATGTCCGATACGCGCCAGCTCGTCGTCGGCAAGTTCACCTCCCTGGCGTTTGGCCTTACCATCGTCGCGCTGGCCTGCTATTTCGCCACGGCGAGTGGGAAGGGCATCTTTGATGTCGCCTTCCGTATCGGGGCCATGCTGGGAGGGCCGATGAGCGTTCCTCTCATCCTTGGTCTGTTCGTCCGGCGCGCTCCATGGTGGTCCGGCCTGGTCGCGGCAGGGGCGGGATTCGTGCCATCCTTGATCGAGCTGGGCGGCACCGTGATCTTTCATCGCGAGAGCTGGTCCTGGCCGACACTGACCCTCGTGATCATGGGTGTCAGCGCGGTGGCCTATGCCGCGACAATTCCATTCTGGAAATACTCCAGGCCGGAATACCGCCGCCAGATCGATGTCTTCTTCGAGCGCATGCATCGGCCCGTCGATTTCGAGAAGGAAGTCGGAAAGGGAAACGATGCCATGCAACTGCGGATGATCGGCTTCTTCGCCACGGCGATCGGGGGATTCATGAGCCTTCTCGCCCTGCTGCCCAACCCTCTCACCGATCGGCTCCTCATCCTTGCGATCGCGGGATTCGTCTGCCTCGTCGGCATCTTCATGCTGGTACAGGCCCGGAAGAAGTTCCACGCCATGCGTGAACCCCATAAGGTCGGCGAGCTCGTTACCAAATAGCCCCTGCGTCGCTCCCTTCGCAGGTCGTCAGCAACAGCAGAGCGCCGGTGCGGCGACAATCCCGCCAGCCATCGCAAGGCAACATCTCAGAAACATGCGCGCGAGTGATGGGCGGACGGCTGCGAGCGGTCTTCGCGAGTCCTGATCCCTCCACGCAAAAAGGCCGCGATTCTCACCGCGGCCTTTTCGTCTGTCCTGTCTTTCCGTTGCTCCTAGCGCCGGAGTCTCCGGCGCAGAAGAAGTCCCAATCCCAGGGCGCAAAGGACAAATGTCGATGGCTCGGGAACTGATGAAATCGTGAGGTTGGTAAAAGTGAGCGTGGGGGATGTCGTGGTCGAAGTGGATTTCTCCGAGTAAATCGCGAAGGTGTCGAAATTCGTATAAGGGGTGACCGTATCAATATAGGAGTAAGAGTAAGTCCCGTAGTCGATCGTCATCTTTACGCCGGTCGCAACCAACTCCAGCGTGTAGGTGAGATTTCGTGACCCTGTCGAACCCACACTGCCCGCCAGTGTCGGGGAACTGAATGAATTATAGGAAGACGAGGAGAAGAGATTGTTATTCGAGGTACTTCTTTCCTTGAATGTGTTTGAGGCGGAGGGAGTCGTATTGGCACCGAGGCTGGCGGAGTATCCCGTATAGTCCTTCATTACCGCAGATCCATTGCTCGCCGTGACATTGCTGGTGAGTTGCGAGTTGCCAGAATCGTAAAAGCCGACACGGAATGCCTCGTTGGTCGCATTGATCGGGCCGGAGAACGACAGCGACATGGAGATCGAGTCCCCAACATTGATCAGGCTGACGTCGGGGAAATAGCCGACGAGATATGTCGTGTTCGTGGTGCCGGTGGACGTGCCCACCGTAAGCCCCAGCGAGGACCCCGTAGTGACACCGGCGCCGGTCTGATTGGAAACGAAATAGGTATTAGCTCCGGTATTTCCGGCCGTTACAGCCGATCCTACGTCGTAAACGGTAGCGGCTTTCGCCGTGGAGACCGCGGCCAGCAAGAGAATGAATGTTCGGAAGGATGTCATTCCCAAGGAAAAAGCGATCCCCTGGCCCAGGAAAACCGATTAAGGGCTTTTACATAGAAGCACCCGGCACCGCGGACATTCCCTCGCCAGCCTAAGTCCCGGCAACGCGGCCACCATTAGGGTAATGGAATAGAGAACGGGATCGCAGCCCTGTCGTCGCGGCGGTTATTTCCGGCGACCATGGCGGAGAGACCAGTCTCAACGCGGGAATCGCAAATCCTTAAGCCATAGTCGCGAGCTTCTCCAGGGAGATGGCAAAGCGCATCGGTTTGCCGTGCTTCCAGGAAAGAAACTCCGCGCAGGCGATCTCGCCGAGGCGGGCGACTTCGGAATTGATCGACCCCGCGATGTGAGTGGAGAGCAGCGCATTGGGCAGCGAGAACAACCGGGAATCCGCCTTGGGTGGCTCGGGATACGTCACGTCGAGGAGCGCGGTGAGGTCCTTGCGTGCTTCCAGCACATCGCAAAGATCGTCCTCGCGGACGGTACGGCCCCGACCGGTATTGATAAAGACAGCCCCGTCGCGCATCCGAGCAAAGTGCTGTTTTTGCAACATGCCCTCCGTCTCCGGCACATCGGCAAGATGGTTCGAGATGGCAAACCCCGACTCAAAGGCTTCCTCCAGGCTCACCTTGCTTACGCCGAGATTCGCCGCATCGACCTTGGTCAAAAACTGGTCAAACACCGCAATTCTCAGCCGGAACGGAGCCAGCAATTCGATGACCTTTCTCCCGATCGCCCCGGCGCCCAGGATGGCAACCGTCTCGCCGTAATTCCCCGGCCCCCGAAACGCCTGACGAAGCGCCTCCGGAGTATTGTAGTCACGCAGATTGCGAAAGTAGCCCTTCATGGAGAGCAGGATCTGGGCGAGGGTGAACTCGGCGACGGGGATCGCGTTGGCCACCCAGGAACTCACGACCATGATGTCGCGCTCGATCAAGGGTCGCGCAAACAACCTTACCGAGCCAGCAGCGTAAAATACGGCCTTGAGCCTGGGAAGTGCGGCAAGCTGGGCCTCGGAGAGCAGAGGCATGCCCCAGGTGGTAAAAATCGCATCGGCCTGCGAGAGGCGGTCCATGTGAGCATCGACCTCCTCGGGAGGGATGGCAGGTTCCAAAACCTCGGCTTCCGTGGCGATCTTCCACCGTGTCTCGAGAGAGTAAACGGAATCCAGCAAGCTTTGCTCTCCCAGGAATATGACTTTTTTCATCGAACGATGCGCCAGTGTAGTAACCATCCGCCGCCTGGACAAGAGGTGCTATTGAGACCCCCGAAGACGGCGCCCCTCAGGCCCGACAGGTGCTGCCGGAGGCTTTTCACTCCGCACGGCTCACGGAATGCCGTATGACCAGTTCTCAAGCTTCTTCAGATCGTTCGTCCCCAAGGCCTCCACGTGGCCGTCGCAATAAAGGACATTCCCTTTGTTCCCATGCGGTGCGGCGGCGGATTCCGGGGCGGAGATGTAGGCTCCGGCTTTGCCGCTCCAGCTTTGCTTCCCGGTCTCGGAGAAGAAGATGGTGCGAGGCGAGAGGAGGGAGAGTTTGTATTTTCCGTGCGACCAGAAGTACACGTCTCCCGGCCCCCATTGCGGGTCGGAGGAGGTTACCAGCCGACTGCTGATGCCGTAGGTAGGCGACTGCAGGCCGGAAGCCGGGCAAATCGTCATCTTGGGGGTCAGGCCGTACTTGGTGAGATTGCTGTACCTCGTGGGCATGTTCGTCACATACCACTGGCTCTGGGGCACGTAGCCATCATTGTCCGTAGCCCAGACGGCGGAGAGTTGGAAAATCTGGCGGAGATTCGACACGCAGACGGCATTCGCCGCCGCCTTGCGCGTGCTGCTCAACGCAGGGAACAGCAAACTCGCCAGCACGGCGATGATGCCGATGACAACGAGGATTTCTATGAGGGTAAGGCCGTTCGGATTCCGGCGACGATACTTCATGGGGGGCGTCTTTCAAGTTAGAGAAAGTATTTTCTCTTTCCAGAGAAATCTTTCCCGTGGTGTTTGCGGAGGCGTTTAGTTTTGGGGTGGAGGGAAGCCTTTTCGGCGTTCTGGGAGAGCCTGGCTACTTCCGTTTCGTAGCGACCGCTCGAACGGGGCGGCTGGCTTTGGCGGTGAAAAATCCCGGGACTTCAAGGAGGAGGCGGCCCTTGGTAACCGGCAAGGTGAAGCACTTGCCGTCCGCGGAGCGCTCGAGAGTCTCACCGGTATCGAACCGACGGACTTCCTTTACGCTGGAGGAAAAGGCAAGCGACTCGCCGGCGAAGCTCATGCGCTCCTCGCACACGTCGATCTCGAGGGCTTTGCGCACGGGCACATAATGCAAGAGCGTGAGGATCAGATCGCGGCCGCGGCGGCGCGGGATGCAAAGCATGGTGCTCGGGAGACCTGCACCCACGAGTGGGTCGCCGACGAAGTCGCGGATGATGCGGCGCCAGACGTCGCGGGCGGCCTGATTGCCGGTCTGCCGGTACTCGCGGAAAATCGGGTCGGCGAAATATACAAATCCCTTCCCCGAGACGACGGCCGGGAAGCGGTCCGGCTCGGCCTGCGGCGGAGTCTGAAAATGCGAGGAAAAGGTCAGGTCGGTACGCTTGAAATACGGCAGCACGCGATCGACCAGCACCCTGGCGCCCTTGCCCGGGAAGACATTCACCCCTTGGGAATACACGACCCGGTCGCTGGCGCTCAGCTCCGGCCAGAAGTCCTTGCGCGCCCGCCAGTAGGTGGGGAACTTTTCCACCATGCCATTGAAGCCGAGGGGCAGGAAATCCAGCGCCCAGCGGCCCGAGATGTCGCGACCGGAGCGGTGAGAGATGATCAGCTTGCCGCCTGCGGCGTGGTAGGCCTTGAGCTTCTTGTAGAGGCGCGGCGTGATGACCACATCGTCCGGCAGAATGAGGCCGCGGCAGGCTGAGAGGTCGGAGTGCTCGTCGAGGAGCGAGACCTCGTAATGCGTCTCCTCACACATCTGGATCGCGCCCTCGTCCGACGTGCCCGTCGCGGAGAGATCCTTGCCGGGGAAGTTTGCGGAGAGGATGCCGATATCGGTGAGCTCCACGCTGCCGGCATAGAACGGCTCGGCGGCTTCGCATTGTTCGTAGACCGCGCCGATGAGATCGTAGGCCGCAGCATCGAGCCGGCCGCGAGGCGGGAGTTGGTCGCCGACGGAATTTCCGCCACCGAGAGCCTGTGAGCGGAAGCACTCGTACTCCAGCGCGGCCTGGGGCTTGATCCCGCCAAAGTCGCCCCACATGCGCTGGAAGCGACCGGTCATACCGACCCAGGGCTTGCCCCACCGGCCCGCGCCGCGCGCCAGGCGTGGGAAATGGTAATACCCCCAGAATCCCGAAGGCAGCGACTCGATCTCGATATGGGTGAGATGGGGCAGGCGCTGGCGGCCGCCGGTGCCGTCGACATAGACATCGAAGGGCGTGTTGTAAAAGACCGAGCTCTCCGGCGAGAGACTGCGAATGAGCTTCGTGAAGCGGGAGGCGAAGCTGGCCTGGGCGTGAGATTCGAAGCGCTTGAAGGTCTCGACATCGTCCGCCTCGAAGCCATGGCGTGCACGGTAGCGGCGGCAGGCGTCGCTGTGATGAGCTAGCAGATCGTAAAACAGGATGTCGAAGAAAAGCCCGTCCAACTGGCCGTAGCGGGAGAAGAGTTCGCGCACGTGCGCCTCGAGATAGTCGAGATAGTCGGGATGCACCCAGTCGTTAAACCTCCATCCGCCGGGATGCGGCGGGCGGGCGGGATCGACATTCTCACAACGGGCAAAGGTGCCGTCGGCCCGCATTTGCCGCCACTCCGGGTGAAGGTCGGCGACATTTTCCTCCCACGCCACGGTGGTGTAGACGGGGCAGCGAATGCCTTCCTCGCGGAGGGCTTCCAACATCTCGCCGAGCAGGTCGCGGCCATTCAGCGCGGGATGCGGAGTGCCGGTCTGCGTGGGGTAATAGCACATCCCATGGTGGCACTTGGCAAAGATGGTCACGCTATTGACCCGGGCGCGCCTGAAGGTCGCGGCAAACTCGCGCGCGTCGAATTCCGCGCCGACATCGGGAATGAACGGCGAGGTGTGGAAGTCGAGATGAACCTGGCGAAGAGCGGATGACATGGCGATTTAGCGGAGCCAGAGAGGGCCGTATTTTTCCGGGTCCTTGCCCTCGGCGATGCCGCCGTAGAGACGCAGGGCGCGGCGGCTGGTTTTGCCCGTATCGGCGTCGGCGAGAGAAAGTGAGATGCCAATGGCGGAACCCGCAGCCATGGGACGGTCGAGACCCATGACAGCCCATGGGAACAGGATATCGTAGGTGGTGATGTCCCCTTCCCGTTTCACGCGGAGCTGTACGCGAGGCTCGGCGACGCCGACGGGAAGCTCCGGCACGTAGGAGACCCAGCGCCACGTCATGGGTTGCTTGCCATTCCAGGCCACGCCGTACTCGAAGACGCGATGTCCCTTGAGACCGAAGAGGTCATTAGCCTCCCAGGTCTTCTGATGGTCGGGATCGAGGCCGATCTGGATGGAATCCTGCGACCAGATATCCTCGCCGGAGCGGGTCTGGAGGTGCTCATCATCACGGACGACGACGCGGAGGTGCAATCCTTCCACCCCATGAGCGGCCTGCAGCGTCGCGGAGCAATCTTCGGGCGCAATGGGACCGCCAAAGGGGTCCCAGGCTGAGAAATCCACCGCCGGAATCTGGCTCCAGTCGGGTTGCCCGCCGCGCGGTACGGGAGCCGCGGAGAGAATGGTAAAATCCAGCGGGAGCGAGATTTCATCCCGGCGGCCCTCGTGGCGGCTATCCACGGCCATCTTGCCGCGATACCGGGTGCCTTGAGAGAGTCCATCGAGCGGCACCGAGAGCTGGCGTGTCTCGCCGGGTGCAATCTCGGAGGCCTCGAGGAACCGGTCACGGGTTCCATCAAGCTTCACCGCGAGCCGCGTGGTCACTGGGACGGCGGAATGCGAGATGACAGTCGTCTCAAGCGAAGGCTCCTGCTGATCCGCGGGCCAGGCAAGAACGGGCGGACGGGCCTCGAGCGGAGGGATGACCTTCACGGGCTGGCCGAGCCACTTCTGGCCGTCGCGGGTCAGGAGAAGGTAATCTCCGTTGGCAGCAGAGGCAGGGACAGCAAGGCGGCCATCACGGACGACCAGGGGAGCCGGAGCGATCCACTCACCGCCACGCGGCAGGGTGACATCCTCGCCGCCGCGCATCACGTCGAGACGCGCAAGCATTTCGATCGAGGGCGATTGGGATTCGGAAAACTCGAGAAAGATCGGACTCGGCGAAAGTGCCAGCGTATCGGAAGCTGGCAGCGAGCGGCCCATCATGTCCTCGCGTCGTGAGGTGACCAGCGGCAGGCCGATTGCGCGTTCGGCCTCCGTGTCCCATGCCACGGCGATCGAGGTGTTGTCGCTTTTCTCGAAGAGCACGAGATGCGTGGTCGGCGTGAGACGCAGCCAGGTACCTGTCCCCTTCACGCCAGCGAGCCAGCGGGCGACATTGGCGTAGGCGGCATAGCCGGGCTTCGGCGTGGAGTCGTCGTGAACGAGCGAGAAGCCACGCTCGCCGGGATTCGGAGCAGCCTTGAATTGCAGGCAGAAGTAGGTCGCATTCTCCACGCCCAGGGCGGCGAGCAGGGTGAGCGAACGCGTCACATAGCGGGCCTGGGTGATCTCGTCGACAGGCTTCTGCCAGGTGCCTTTGCCGGAGGTCCAGCCAAACTCCGTGATGTGGATCGGAAACTTGGGGCGCCCGATGTCGCGCAGGAACTCCTGAAGTTCCTCAACACGCTGGATGAACTCCTTCTCGGGAGCCGAACCATCCACGTAGGCATGGACGACGAGCCCGTCGAGATGATCAAAGAGTCCCTGCTCCTTCGCGGTGACGAGATCGAGGCGGGCGGGGTCCTTGATGCGGATGGACGAGAATCCCGGGCCGAGCACTTGAGTCTTCGGGCTGGCTTCCTTGATCCCGTCGGCGATGGTGGCGAGCACCCGCACGAGGTCTTCATTCGACGCGCCTTTCCACTGCCACTCGGGTTCGTTGTAGATCTCGAAGTAGTCGGGAAAGTTTTCCCCCTGCTGACGCACCCAGGCGGAGACGAGCGCCTTGAGCTTGTTCCAGTCGGTGGGCTTGTTGAGCGGGTTGCCGAAGCTCTTTTTCTTATCAGTCGGCTCCATGAGCCAGAGCGGAAGGCCGAAGGACATCACGCCGACCTGAGTGAACGGCGACTTCGGAAAGAGCACGCTCTCGGCCGCGGGAGGATTCTCACTGAGCATGTTCTCACCCAGCTTGTGAATGGAAATCATGCGGCGGTTCCAGCGGGCGCCAGCGGCAAGTACGAGATCGGCGTCCCCTTGCACAGTCCAGAGGCCGAGGCGGGACTGGAGGCGCATTTCATCGGAAGGCACCGGGCCGACCACGGCGGCGGTCGTGGACCCGCGGGATTTTGCCCCATCCGCCTGCACCGTCTCGGCATCAATCGCGTAGAATCCCTTTTGCGGAAGCGTGATCGACACATCCCCCGAGTTTCCTGCGAGCGGGCGCGTCTCAATGACAGCGCCGCTCTCGTTTTTCACCGTAAGCGTGCCGCTGGCAATGGAGGCGGGCACCTTCAGAGTGACGGTTCCCTGGGCGTCCGTGAAAATGTTCCCCTTCGCCGTCGAGGAAAAGGCAAGACCGGAGGGAGCATCCGCGGCTCTCACGGTCGGAGCAAGCAAGGCCAGGGTGAGGGCGAGCGTGAGCCGCCGACCCGGCAGGAACACGGGAATATCCTTCATCGAAAATCCAGGGCGTGATCAGGGCGTGACAGCGGGGACCAATTCGATCGACACATCGTCGATCCAGAGCGTGGCCGGAGCCTCCTCCGTATAAGCGACCACCATGAAGGAGATCGACGCAGTGCGCGAATGCAGGACACCCTCGGCATCGAGTTCCACCCAATCCGCGGAATCCGGCACCGGAATGAGCGTCTTCGATCCGCCCAGAAGGCGAATGCTGGCACCCGCTTCATCGCGCTCCAGGATGCGGATACCCGCACCCTTCTCGCCGAAGCCCGTCGAACGCACAAAGAGACGCACGCGGACCTTTCTCTCGCCATCGGCTGGCTCGACCTTGATGGCCGGGCTGTGAACGATCTTTTCCTTATCGGAGGGTTCCAGCAACTCGAAGCGGAGAGAGTTGTCGCCGGAGTGCGGGTTGTCCTGATCGAGCGAAACCTTGAACGGCGTCTTCCAGCCTGTGGCCGGTTTGTAGGTGCTGCCGAGTCCCGCGCCCCAGTTGGGCACATAGGCGGGGATTTTTTCGAAGTCGTATTCCGCGAGCAGCGTAGGCGCATCCGCCGCGCGGAGCGAACCGGAGAAACAGGCAAGAACGAGGGCCGAGAGAGGGAGGAGGTGTTTCATGGGGAAGAAAGAGAGAATGACCAGGGGAACCCGGCAGATCATTCGCAATATAAGACCTGCCGGGCAAAGATGCTAAGCCTGACGGCGACGCCTGAGAATGAAGCAGAAGGTGAGACCCGCCACCACGAGGCCCACCACGCCGGGCTCGGGAACGACGGTGAGATCGACATTTGAAAAGCTCACCTGATCGGCGGTGAGGCCACCACCAGTGAAGAAGCCCACGCGGTCGTAGGTATAGGTCTGCGGAGTGGTATCCAGATAAGTGCCCGAGACGGTGTAGTTCACATTTGTACCGATGAGCGTCCAACCCACCTGGAGACCCGTGGCCACACGGGTGAGCGTAAGGGAGAACGTGTAGGTGCCCGAGGCGAAGGCGGTATTTCCCGGGGTTGCATTCACGTTGGCTACCGTCGTAGCACCAGAACCGCTGCCGAAGCTGAAGTTATTCGGATTATTCCGCTCCCAGAGCCGACTGTAGGTCGAGCCTCCACTGGTGCCGGAGTTCGACGCCATGTAGCCAAGCCAGCCGAGACCACCGGATTGGCCATTCACATTATACAGGCCAAAACGGAACTGATCGGCTTGGGGAGTCTCAAGATTCAGAAATGTCACTCCGCCGGAGAGCGTTAGGGAATCCCCTACGCTACTCAGCGTGTAGGTCGGGGAAACAGCGTAGATTGACTGACTATCACCAGAATTGGACGTGCCATTGCCGAGAACCGGGCTGGCGGTATTCAGCCCGCTGCTGACCGAGCCGGAATACTGTGTCCAGGAGGTAAGCAGAGCGGCATCAGCCGACATGGCGCTGAGCCCAACAGCCAAAACGGCAACGGCTGAAGAGAGGAGACGGGAGGATTTGAGTGGGAATGGGGAGATCATGGTGAGGTGGAAACTTTCTATAGAGAAAGTACTTTCTCGCCATTTGCGCAAGTATTTTCTCTCAGGACTTTTTACGAGGAAAACCGGGGAAAATCGCACGGCCAGCCCGTGGATTTTAAGAAAGTCTTTTCTCACAGCCATTTTTCCAGTGATATGAAGCCCGTTATGTCCTCACTCGCGGAAATCGCCCGGATATGCGGTGTATCAATCGGAGCCACGTCAAAAGCCCTCAGCGGGAAGGCGGGGGTCTCGGAGACGACGCGGCAACGCATCCTGAGCGTGGCCGCCCAGCACCACTACCGGCCCAACCGGCTCGTGCATGCCATCCAAAAGGGTCGGAGCATGACGATCGGCCTCACCTGCAATGATTTCCGTGATGATTTCTCCGGACGCATCGTGGAAGGCATGCTGGAGGTGCTGTATGAGGCCGCCTACGACACGATCGTGATCAGTTGGGATCTCTGCGTCCACGAGGGCGAGAAAGTGCTCCGGACCTTCACGGAGCGGCGGGTCGATGGCTTGCTCATGTTCCCGCCGGGAGACCAGCCGACCCCGGCCTATCTGCAAGAATTGCGAACCTTTCAGAGGCCGATCGTGGTGGTGGACCAGACCTTTGCCGGAGTCGAGGAATATGCCTTCGTCGGCAGCCAGGACTATGAGGGAGGCATCGCCGCAACCGAGCATCTCATCGAGCTCGGCCATCGGCGCATTGCCAACATTTTCCACCGAAAGATCAGCACGGGCCGCGCCCGCGTGGAGGGATTTCGCCACGCGATGGAGCGCCATGGGTTGCCCGTTCGCGAAACGTGGATGCGCGACATCCAAAACTACGGCTCCGAGGAGATCTACCGTCACGCGAGAGAACTCCTCACCATGGAGGAAGCCCCAACCGCGATCGTGTGTTTCAACGACTGGGTGGCCATGGACGTGCTCGCCGCCACTCAAGATTGCGGGCGCCGCGTGCCGGAGGATGTCTCGATCGTCGGGTTCGGTGATCTGCGCATCGCCTCCGCAGTACGTCCCCGGCTAACGACGATCGCGCAGGACCCCATCGGTATCGGCCGCCATGCCGTGAGACATCTGCTGACCCAGCTGCGGGCGGTAAACCAACAGGAAGAGGAGCTTCGCGACACGCCCCCCACTCCGGTGAGCGACCGACTGCCGGTACGTCTCGTTCACCGGGATTCCACGCGACCCGCAGTCCGCCAGAGTTTCTGAAACGCGCCGGGTGAAAAGGCCGGGCGCACACCCTCCGCCGTGAGTGTCGGGGCAGATCCCCTGCCACGGGATTTCAGGGCGCTCAATTCCCTTTAGACTGCCGACATCGCGTCGGAACCAATCCCGCCCGGCAGCAATCCCGATTTCGCGCCGCGAGAATCGCTGCCGGTCCGCTTGAAAAAGGCCCCGCTGCTACCGGGGAGGGAAATACTTGTCGATGACCGGCTGTATCGCGTCCGCCCAGACGACATAGCCCTTGTCGTTGGGATGCAGGAAGTCCGGCATGAGGTCTGCATTGACGGACCCGTCGGGATTGAGGAATTTTTCTCCGAAGTCGAGGAACACCACCTTTTCCCCGTCTGCGAGCTTTGCGATCTCACGATTCAGAGTGTCGATCTTCGGTCTTGCCTGGTCTTGAGGACTCTGGCCGCGTGGGAAGACGGCCTGGAGGAGGATGACGCTCTCGGGCAGACGCTTACGGTATTCCTCCACCACCGCCTTCACCCCGGCAGCGGCGTCCTCGGGCTTTTCGCCAAAGCCGATGTTATTGGTTCCGATCAGGAGCACGACCAGTTTGGGCCGGACCTTGTCGACCTGCCCGTTGTAGAGACGCCAGAGAAGATTCTGGGTCCGGTCGCCGCTCAGGCCGAAGTCGAACACCCCGATTTTTCCGTAGCGTTCATCGAATGTGCGCCGCCCTTTTCCCTGCCAGCCGTCCGTGATGGAGTCACCGTCAAAAACCAACTGGATGGTCTCCGGCGCCTTGTTTGCCTTGGCGTTGTTCTCGATGATTCTCTGCAGCCACTCAAATCTCGGCAGCGGAAAGGTGGCGGGCGTCGCACCGGGCGGAGTGGTCGGCAACTCTTTCGGCATGGTCCATATCTCCTGGGCGGTAGCCTCGGTGACGCAGGCTGCCAGCAACAAGAAGAGGGCAAGGGAAAGGCGCCGGGGCGCCATCATGATGACATGGTATTTATTCATAAAGTCCGGAATGGCCTTTCATCTAGGTCACCTTGAAAACTCCGTAGCTGACCGGGGGCATGACCACGGAATAGCGATCGCGATCCGCCAGCACATCGATGTGATCGCCATGGATCTGCTGCAACGCGCCGACCTGGGGAAGCAGGAAAGTCGAGGGCTGACATTCATCGGCAGGATTGATGATGATGACAAAGGTGTCGGCCCCTTTCCCTCTTTGATAGACAACCGGGTATCCCTCGCTGGTCAGAACGCGAAATGCACCGCCATTGCCAAGCGCTCTCCAGGAACGCCGCAACTGCACGAGGGATTTCACCCGGGAAAGCAACTTCTGACCCTGGGACAGGACGGTGGGAGCGCCGGGGCTTGCGTCCACGGGGAGGTAGAGATCCTCGGGGGAGGCAGATGAGAAGCCGAGGTTCACGCCATCGTCCCACTGCATCGGCGTGCGGGCTCCGGTGCGGGAGTACCCGCCCTCTTTGGACGGCAGACCGTCGATATGCCTCATCCCGATCTCATCACCGTAGTAAATGAACGGGATGCCGGGCATCGTCATCACGAAGGCGAAAACAATAAGTATCTCCTGCTCCGTCCTCCCCTTTGCAAGCCGAGGGACATCGTGATTGCCCGTAGGGATGGTGATGAAGCCGTGGTCCTTCGTCGCTTCGTAGTGCTTGAGATAAGGAACCATGAACTCGCGGATGTCGCCCTGCCCGCACCGATCGAAGTAGCTATGCGAGGCCGGATCGGCGACCGGGTTCAGATCGCGACCGGGTTCCTTGCGGAGCAGCGAGGTGTATGCCGGAGGATCGCCAAACGCCAGCATGAAGTCGACGTGAAAACCGGCCGGGATGGCTTTCTCCGGGTCGGACCATTCCGACATCAGCGCGGCATGAGGATACTCCCGGTCAAACATCTCGCGGACATCTCGCCAAAGTCGCATCGTCTCCTTGAGATCGGGATCGTTCTTTACCAGAGACATGGCCATGTCGACGCGAAAACCATCCGCGCCCAGGTCGAGCCAGTAGCGCAGGATGTTTTTCATCTCCTGCCGTACGGCCAGGACATCCGGATGGTCGACGGGAAGCTGCCACGGGTGCTCCGGCCTGGCGTAGCCGTAGTTGAGAGCCGGCTGGAAATAGAAAAAATTGGCCAGGTAGTTTCCGTCCCGCTCGGCATGCCCATGCACCATGGGCTTTTGAGGATCGCCCTTGTCCCAGATCGAGCGGGTCCAGATATACCAGTTGGAATACCGGTTGGGTTCATGCCGGCAGGATTCCCTGAACCAGGGATGGTCGATCGAGGTGTGGCCCGCGACAAAATCCAGGCAGACCCGGATGCCCCGCGCCCGGGCCTCCCGGAAGAGCCGCACGAGATCATCGTTGGTCCCATATCGTGGAGCGACTCGATAGAAATCGGCCACATCATAGCCGGCGTCTCCAAATGGCGAGACAAAGCAGGGGTTCAGCCAGATCGCGGTGCACCCGAGATCGGCTATGTAGTCGAGCTTCTCGATTATTCCCGGCAGGTCACCGATGCCGTCTCCGTCGGAATCCCGGAAGGATTGCGGGTATATCTCGTAAAATATCGCGGTGCTAAGCCACTTTGGGGTCGGGCGTTTCATTAAAGGAGGAGTCAGTACATCTGCTGCGGCAATGCGATGCCGGGGAGCTGTACCAAGCAGGTCAAGCGTGCCATTCGCCACCGACATCGACCGGCGAAAACTCCGAGAACGGAATCTCCCCCCATAATGTACGAGCCAGCGCCGTCTGCGTCTCGGTACTGGGGCTGTACGCGTTGACCAACGTTTTGAGGAACGGCATGTCCTGCAGCAGATAGGGAGTGCCAAGCGAAACAACGATCGGCCGGACAGTTTCCGCATTCTGCAGCGTCCACATCACCTCACCAATCTGGCCCACGGGACGCACGGTGTTCTTTAGCTGATGAATCTGGAGGCTGAATACGACGATATACGCATCCCACCGCTCGCCGAGGCGCTCGCGGGAAATCACATCGAGACAGTTTCCGTTTTGCAAGAGCGACACCTCAACACCCCGATCGCGAAAGTCCTGCACGAGAGTGCTGAGGTCGTCGCGGGATTTCTCGTCCAGGCCCACGGCGCAGTGCAGCAGGACACGGCGAACCTTTGCCGGATCGAGAGGCAGGATGTTCTCCTCATTGCGCACCAGGGTGATGCTCGACTCCGCCACCTTACGGGCGGTCTGCCGCGCCTCGTCCGAGAGGACGATCGGCCCGCCTGTGGTCGCGCCGGGCAACGGAGCCCCGGGCAGTCCCAGTCTGGCCTTGAGTCGAAGAATGCGACGGACGCTCTCGTCGAGGCGGGCCTCTGTGACCCGGCCATCCATGACCGCGCGCTCCATCACGTCAAAGTACTCGATCTGCGGCCAGAGCATGACATCGATGCCGGCGTTGAACGCCTCGATGATGCGATCCTCATACCTCCCCCACCCGGTAAAGCCGGCCATTTCGAGCGCGTCGGAGACGATCACACCGTCGAACTCGAGCTCATCACGGAGGAAGCCGAGCACCCGATGGGAAACTGTCGCGGGACGCGGGCGTTCGCCGTCCGCCAGCGGCTCGAGCCACGGGAGAGCGATGTGTCCCGACATGATCGTATGCACACCGGACTGGATGACCTCCGCAAAGACTCGCAGATAGGTTTCCCTCCACTCGGCCTCGGAAAGAGAGTTGATGGAGGTGACCAGATGCTGGTCGCGAAAATCAACACCATCGCCGGGAAAGTGCTTCGCGCAAGCCGCCATGCCGTGGTCCTGCACACCGCGGATCACCGCGCTGGCCATGCGGCCCACATGCCGGGGAGAAACTCCGAGCCCGCGATTGGAGACCACGGGGTTGAGCCAGTTCCTGAGCAGGTCGACCACCGGGGCAAAAGTCCACGTAAACCCGATCTGGCGGCCCTCCAGCGCCGTCCAGCGACCGTACTCATAGGCCAGGTCGGTGTCATTGGTCGCACCCAGGGCGAGAGCCGAAGGCATGCGTGTGAGCCCCTTCACCGCGGCACCGGCACCGCTCTCGAGATCGCCCGACACCAGGAGGGGCAACCGCGATGCAGCCTGGAGTGTCTGGATCGCCGCACGCGACGACTCCGCCGTATCTCCGCAACCGCTGATAATCTCACCTCCGCAGAACACACTGCCGACCGGATACCGCTCGAACCACTCCTCCAGGCTCATTCCCAGGAAACGGGTGGACGCATTGATGCGCTCCTGCGCCGTCTGTCCGATCTTCTCCCGCAGGCTCAGGCGCGCCAGAGTCTCCTCGGCCCACGTTTGACTGTTCCAGCCGGTCTGCCCGATCAGGTTTCGCCCGGCTTCTGCAATAACGGCCGCGCTCATTATCGCGCCCTCTTTCCTGGTACTGCACGCTGGCTATGCGACCAGATGACCGCATTCATGCGATAGCTCGACGATTGATAAGATTTGGAACTCGTCATTTTGGGACTCCTCCAAATTATCGCCTCCTTCTCCGGGCTGAAAGCGACCCGCCCGAATTTTCCGGGCAAAATAAAGGTTTTCAAGATTTCGTGGCCACAACATCGGGAGAGCATCGCCACCCTTTCCATCTGGCGGGAAGCTGCACGAAAATCCCGGAGATCACGACGCCCCGGGCAGATCGAAATCGCGGAGCGTAGCGTCGCCAGCCCGCACGATTTGCAATCGGGTGCGGGCTTGACCCTGGACCGCCTAGTCGCGCGGCGGTCGCTCGATCTTCAAGGGATTGCGATCCGCCTGGAACTTTTGCCAGACCCTGGCAAATGCCTCTGGCAGCACCAGGTCACCGGTGGGGGCCTGCGTGTACTCGATGGTGTAGATGCGTTTATTGACACTGCACTGCGCGAGCCGTCCGCTTTGCACATCCACCCAAGCGCGGCGGCCGGAAGGCAAAAGGTAGTCGGACTGCACATAGGGCGAGGCTCCGGAGCCGCTCGATCCGTTGAGGTCAAAGACATAGAAGCTGCCAGCCTCCCCTTTCTCGACTCCCACGTATTTATCGGCCGTGATCCAGTCGACATTGGCCGGATCGTAAATCTTGTACACGACCGCCACGGGGTCGTGATCGGGGTCCATCACGCTCACGGAATGGGTCTGAGGATCCTCCACAATCCTTTTCCCTCCCAGTATCCAGGTCTCCACCTTGCTGCCATCGGAGAGAGAGTCGACATAGCGCACCACATCCCGCGAGCGTGTCGCCTCCCGCTGGATCAACTCCGGCGCGGCCTGACTGGAGGCGCCCTTCGGCGGGTCCTTGAGCCGCAGGACATAGGCATCGAAAGCCGGGGCGGGCTTGACGAAGGGCGGCACGGGTGCCGGGATCGAATCCTGCGCGACAGCGGCGGACCCGAGAAGGATGAGGTGAATACCAGACAGAAGGGTCAGTCTATTCATAAACAGGCTCCAGCATTTGGTCGACGACCTTGCCAGTGATCCGGTCGATCGAGAGATGCAGCCAGTATCGCTGTTCCGCCGTGATGACAAAGCTCGCTCCGGAGAGGCTCGCCCCGGCGGGCATCCTGCCGGACTGGGCAATCACGTCGACGAGGAGATTCCAGGTGCGGGTATCCGTGGCATCGGAGATGGTCCGCACGATGCTCTCTCGCTGGGATTTGATCCGGTTTCGGGCGGCGCTCGAAAGCGCGATGGAAGGCAGCGAGGCAAACCTCCCATCGGTATCCAGGGACGACCGGAATCTGCCCACCAGATCGCTGCGATTCAGAAATGGGGAGGTCTCTGAGGCACCCTGGACAGCCGTGGCGATGTCGGCAGCCTCGATGGCAGACAAGATGGCTCCCGAGCCCTCCACGACGGCGCCCCCGGCGGCCAGCGCCTTCAGCGAGGCGGCCTGCCGGGTGTTCAGGCTGATCTTGCCAGCGACGACCTCGTCCTCCGAAACGGTGAAGATATCCAGCAGACCGGCATTGCCGCTCTCCGGGGTAAAGAAGTCCACATTCCTCCATGGCGCGTCGCTGAAGACATATCCCAACTCGCCCACCGACCGGAAGGGCCGGTTGAGAATGAGCGGGCGGCTCGCCAGGTTGTTTGCAAACAGCGGCATCCCGTCGGAGGAGGTGGAGGCGGCGAAAGCGCCCTCCGCCCGCCGGTTGATATTGTCAATATCCCGGTAGGAGACCCAGGAGGCGGAAGAAGCGAGGCTCGGAGTCTCCCGGTTTTCCGAGAGCATGCCCAGGGCATTGTTATTATTCAGCCCTCCCGTGGCCGAGCCGCTGCCATGAAAGGTAAAGGCCGATGTGGTGGCCGGACTGAAGCGCGCGAGGATCGTGCCCTGGCCACCATTGGGCCTCAGGGAGCTATTGGGCAGGATGAGACCGCCATACGTCTGATAGTTCATGCTCACGCTGAAGCGATCGGTACGGGGATCGCTCTTCTGGGCAAAGTAGAAGCAATCCTTGCTGACCGGATTGTAGATATCCACGATCGAACCGCCGCGGTCCGTGATGCCCAGCTTCTTCATGACCGAGTAATCCCGCCAGCTGCCATCAGGATGTTTGTACTGCAGGGTGAAGGTGACGCCATTGGGCGTGATCATTCCCTGATCATAATAGGCGGGGTCCACGTTGAGCGCATCGCCTGTCCAGATGCCGACCATGCTATTGGACTTCGCCGTATTGACATACCACACGTCGGCGCCGTTGTTCTTGTAAACCGTGTGGGTGATCTCCGGACTGGTGATGAGGTTTTCACTGGCGGGAGAACTGGCATTGGACGGCGTGAGGAGGGTGGGTTCCTGCGGGTTGATCGAGAACTGCACGCCGACATTCCCCTTCAGATCCGTCACGGGGCCGAAAACGGGTGGCGCGCCACCGGGAGGCAGATTGGGAGGGGTATTCGCCCCGCCCAGCACGAGCACTTTCACCTGCGCCGAGCCGGTGGCCCGGATGCGAAACTGCGTCGGCACCTGGGAGCCTGTCGGCACGGTCTGATGGGGATTCCAGACCTCAAAGCAAAACCATCCTCCGGCCCGCTTGGGATTGGAGTCGTACCGATAGACACAAAAGAAGACACGAGGCAGATACGGCAGGCTCTCGATCCCGTAGAATGTCGCATCGGCGACCGGACCGAGACCAGTCAATATCTCCGTCGGGTAGCTGTCTTCATCATATTGATCGATGACATTCGCACCGATCTGCATGATCTGATAAGCGGGCGTCTTGTCCCAGGCCTGGGTATCCCCAGCCGGTCCATCGGTGGTGAGGGTCCCGAGAGGACCCGCATCCCGCCCGGTCGATCCCGAGAGGATGCCCGCCTGCAGAAGCTCGAAGAAATCGGGTTCGCGACCCTCCGTCGCCACCTGCTCGAGCGTCTTGAGAGTGGTCGCGGCAGAGCTGCCGACAGGCGAGGTATAGATCCACAGCTTGTTTGCACTGTCCCACGCCAGCCCAAAGTGCTGCTTGATCGCCGCCGCCGCGTTGGGAATCGCCAGGTTGGGTCCAGAGGGCGTGATCCACCTCAGGCGACCAAGGGGGAAACGCTGGGAAACGAGGGGCTGTCCTTGTTTCCTGACCCTCTCCTCCCTGGTGCCGTCCACCCGATACCAGGTGATGGTCTGGTCGACGGGGAAGCGAACATTGGCGATGCGTCGGTTCAGCGACGCCGGCTTGTCTGCATCCGCGTCATAACTCACAGACGATGTCACGCCCGAGGGAACGCCGGGAGTCCAGGACGGGGAGTTTTCCGACCGGGAGAAGACCCCGAGGAGGTGCGTAAAATTTGCGAGGTCGGGATTCTGCGTGCGCACATACTTGAGGAAATCCTGGCGCGTACCAAAGAAGTTATTTGTATAGACCTTTCCCGTTGTGGAATTCGTCACCACATTGGCGAGGTAGCCGCGGTCGGTGAGTGCGTCGACGCACTCCAGATAGGATGAAGCGGTGGTGGCGCCGGGATTCCGGAAAGTCACCAGCTTGTCGATGGCCGACTGCGAAAGGCCGATCTGGGTGAGATCGGCTCCGGCGATCGTTCCCTTCACCGAGGACATGGAGTTTGCCGCGCTCTGAGGATAGCCGGCGACATTCACATCGAGCACTCCGCCACAGTCGTAGACATTGTAGGCAAAGCGACCAACGACGTCGGTCGACGGCGACTTCACCGGCCCGTTGGTTTTGTCGACATAGATCCAGTTGGGCAACTGGGTCGTGTTGGTGAATCCTCCGCCGGGAAGCATGCGCGGGCGGTTCCAGCGATCCGCCGAGACAAGCGTCCCGTTACGTGATGGGCTGGCCGTGCCATCGGCCGAGACATTGGTATCGGCGGCGGGAATGCTCTGGCGGTTCAGATTGAAGAAATTGGAATCGGATACCCCGATCGTCGAGGCGACCACTCGTTGCGGAACGACGTTGGCATTTGCCTTGGGATAAAAGACCGAGACGCCATTGGAGGAGTACTCGATGGACCGTCCCGCATCGACGATCTCACGGGCAAACTGATCGATCACATAGTCGCAGGCAGACCGTCCCAGCGCCTGGGCCATGCTGCGCTGCTGCCGCTTTGCCTCGACCTGCTGATTGGCTGTGGCTTGAGCGAAGAACGCCAGCACGACGACCGTCACCAAGACGACCAGGGCGAGCACGACCACGAGAGCCATGCCCCGGGACGAAGCACCTCTCCGTCGGAAGTTCACAGGAAGCATCACCATACTACTTTAGGAGGAAGGTTGTTTCTGCCGTACGAAGCGACGACACCACGGGATCAGGCACCCCATTCATATGGCCGCCTGACAAAATCGTGTTCCAGTGTTGCTGAGGGGTCTGCCCTTGAGAAGGCGTGCCCAGGGTGGTCGCGAGATCGCTTACCTTTGCGAGTTGCGCACTTTGATCATCCAGAGCGGCGACGGCGACAACCAGGGATCGAACGTAAGGCTGCGAGGCGGTGGCAAACTCGTTCCCTCCCGGCGCAAGGACCAGCGCCTTGAACTGGCCGGCAGGCACCTGCCCCTGGGTAGTTGTCGCTGCGGTCCAGTCGCCGCCGGAGGTGAACTGGGCCACGGACCCGTCATTCGTAAGGAACGCTCCCTGGAAGCCGATGATATTGTCAGCCACGATACTCTCCAGACACCCGGCCGGCCGGGTGGTGGCTGCCTTGGCGACATCCGTGTCCGACCAGGTCACAGGCCAGTTGGAACGAACGATCTGGTTATTTACCTTCTGGTACAGCACGGCCATGTAGCGGGTGGTATCCGGGGCATTGACTGATCTGCGGGTGCGGGTGAGGAAGGCGATGGAGATATTCCTGTCGGCATCCTCCTTAACAAACACCGTTGCACCATTGGCCGTGACGAGGTTGGACAGATCATTTCCCAGCGTGTCCAGGGTGGACTGCGCGGCGAGGCTGGAGTTGGCCTGCTGGTGGGCGCGCCGACTCGCAGCCATCGTGCCGTTGATGATCTGCTGGAGAAAAACAAGCATCAGCGCCATCACGGCCAGCGAAGCCAGGACCTCGATGAGCGTAAATGCCCGAACCTTGCGCGGCATGACGACAATGCTGCTGCGAGCTAGAGCGAAGGCATGAAGACTACCCATGTCGAAATCGATCCCTCCGCATGCGTCCAGGTGGAGCGTTGTTCGTCCCATTGAGCAGCATTCGGCCAGGCTACGCTGACGAAGGCGGTGCGGGCTCCCAGGCTATTGGTGGCGGGAAGGATCTGCACGCGAGCCACATGGCTTTTCTCCGAGGGGCCGGCACTGGGCAGGCCTCCTGAGGTGAGCTCGATGTTGGTGACCGAGCTGGCCTTGTTCCACGAGATGTTGGAAAAGGCACCGAGGCCTTGATACTGGCCGGCGGAATTGGCCGAGGCGCCGCGGATTGCATTGGCGATCTGAACCATGGCGGTCGAGGCCTCGGCAGTCCGGCGAGACGATCCCATCGAGTTGAACCCGACCGACAGCAGGCCGACCAGGGTCAGCAGGCAGAATGCGGCGATCCCAAGCGCGAGGGCCACCTCCACCAGGGAGAAGCCCGCGCGTCTTTCGTTCAAAGTTTTCATAATCTTCTATTGCGTTACTGAACTCTCACAACCTCCACAGAACCCACGCCGCCATCCACGAGGAGCGCGGCGTCGTCACGATTGGTCAAAGATTGCAAACCCTTGCTCTGCTTGACCCCCAGGATGATGAGGGGATCAAAACCATCATCGCTGCCCAGGGAGCCCTTCATGGCGACCTCTCCGCGAGGGGTGAAGGTCAGAGTGTTCTTTCCAGAGAAATCCACGCTCCCCGAGCTGGCCGTGATCCCGCCCTGGTTGGTCGTGAACGAAGCGCCCACGGAGGTCACATAGTCGGGCCGGGAGGTATTCGAGTACCGCGCCGCAGCCTTTTGTTTCGTCTCGGTGGAGAGTGCCTGCCAGTCCACGAGAGCAACGTCCTTCATCCGCATCACTCGCGAAAGCGGCTGGACATTAGCTGAGCTCGTATTCGTGCCGGAGCCGTCGGCCGAGGCAAACAACGCACCCTGGACCTCAAGCGAGCCTTGATTGGTGGCTGTTTGAAAGGCCAGCCATACATAGGTATTGCGGGCCATGGCTTCATAGCGCGCCTTTTCCACTAATGACTGAATATCGGAAAGCGACCTGGAAAACCCTGCCCCCGCCTGCATTTGGTTAAAGGCCGGAATCGTCACCACGGCCAGTATCCCGATGATAGCAATGACGACCAGCAGTTCCACGAGTGAAAAGCCTTTCCCAAGGGCGGACCGGGCTGCGAGCTGCCGGATCTGCTGTTTACATTCTAGATTCAATGTAAATACGTTCATTCTCGGGAGGACTCCTCAACGATGCTGGTGCCGGGCTCGATTCGCAAACACCTTTTCCCTTTTTGAAGGGATTTACAGATGATTGTGGCCACAATTTTATCAAGCCAATCAGGGGCCTCATGCGCCTGTTGCGAGAGGGTGATTTCCGGCCCACATCTGAGATCGTGCGGCCTTTTTTTGCGAGATCACAGCCTGCTTTTTCCCGGCACCGGCAAAGGCGCTTACAGTGGAAAAAGACACGGTCGTCGGCTCGGTATCCCAATAAAAAAACGGGAGATGCCGAGGCATCTCCCGTTTTTCCCAGAACACTCCTCATCCGGAAAGCCGGCTCCCACGCCGGCCTCCCGCAATGATGAGCGATTTACAAAGAGGCGGCGCGCATGCGACGGCGATAAACGAGAAGCGCAACTCCGCCCATGGCGAGGAATGCGACCGTGGCCGGCTCCGGCACAGTGGTGATGACAAGGTCATTGCCTGTCCCACCGCTGTAGCTGACGCGGAACTGGTTCACGCCGATCGTGACCGTCGAGTTGTCAGCCAGATTGGAGAAGACCCCCGAGATTGCGCTCGCAGAGGTGTTGTCGATGATGGTGAAGCTCTGGCCCTCCGCCAGAACCGCGGAGCCCAGGTCGGTGAAGGAAATGACACTGGACGAGTTGAGCGACACTCCGTTGGCGATGGCCTTATCCGCTGCGAGCGTGCCGCTATTCAGCTCGAACACGAAGTTCGCATCCGACAAGAGCGAAAGGGAACCCGTGGTCGTGAATGTTCCCGTGGTATCGCCGGGATTAAAGATCGCGTCTGCCGATCCGGATCCATCGCCGATGGTCACGTTGCCATTGACGGTGCCCGAGCCTTTGAGAGAGCCCGAATTTACCGCCACCGCGCTAGCCAGGGAGCCCGCGCCACTCTGCCCAACGATAAGCGTTCCGGCATTAACCGTCGTACCTCCCGTGAAGGTGTTCACCCCCTTCAACGTTAATGTCCCCGCGCCTTCCTTGGTCAGGGAGTATGCTCCGCTGAACCCATTAGCGAACGATGTGGAGTTCAACACCGTAAAGGTGCGATTGGCCCCGAGGCTGGCCGCAGTGGCATTGGTGAAGTTGAGGTTACCCGTGTAGGTTGCCGTACCGAAGGTGACATCCGATCCGAATGCCACCCGATTGCCAATCGTCCGGGTGCTGGCATCGGCGCTCGCAACCGTGACCCCGCCCTTGCTGTCACCCATCGTGAACGTTCCCGTACCCAGCGCATTATCATTTCCGAGCGCGAGCACGGTCACACCGGCATTGCTCGCTCCCTTGATAAGCAACGTGCCACCGGTATAGGTATTGCTGCCATTGAGAATAATCGTGTTGGTGTTGGCGTTGAACTGATTGGCCTGCAGGGTCAGTTTGTAATTGCCTGAGATCGTGTTGGAAATCGTCAGCGCCTTGCCGTTGGCGAGATCCGCCGCGATGGTGACGTTGTTTCCGAGCGTGATCGCTCCGCCGAGGATCATGTTTCGACTCGTCGCACCTGCGCCGAACCGTGCCACGGTATTCGCACCGTTGATGACGATGGCATTATTCCATGCCACATCGCTCGTTACTCCCGTGAATGAACTGTCAATAGTGGCTCCGGCATTGAAGGTAATGGTTCCCGTGCCAAACGCTCCCGCAGTAACGGCACCGGCGGCACCGGTCGATCCCTGCAGCGCATTGTAGCTGCCGCCGTTCAACTTCACTCCACCTGAAAAAGTGTTGTTCCCGGTAACGCGGAAGTTCTGGGAAGTGAGGATGAGTCCTCCTGTGCCGCTGGTCACACCGTAGGTGGAACCCAGGCTCGCATTATGGGCGGGATCGCCTCCCCAGTAGAGCGCGTAATTGGGAAACGCTCCGATCGTGAGATCCGCGTCGAGGATGACGTTGTTGCGGACCTCAAGCCCCAGCGCCGAGTTGCCCGGACTGGTAAACTGCAGCGACGGGGCTGTGCCATCGGAGTTCGTCTGAAACTGTAAAGTACCACCGGTCAGGGCAAGGTAGTTGGAGTTTGTCCCGTAAGCGAGCGTGTTGAAATACAGTTTGTTAAGGATAAAGTTTCCCGGCAGGTCGTTATTGGAAACGCCGACGCCAGTCGAGGTGAACGGGCCAAACTGAAGGGTCGTGTCCTTGCTGCTCACGGGAGCAACATCCCACCCCGTACCGCCGGACCAGTTGTTGGTGCCCGAGGTGGCTGTGTAGGTATAGACCGTGTTAGCCGCATCGGCATCGACCGCTGAGAACAGGGCGGTCGCGCAAGCGGCGGGAAGGAGGGCTCTTGTGAGTCGCAGGCGGAGGGAGTGCTTCATACAAAGTTTAGTTAAGCAACCAGTCTTCGACCAGAAGTGAACCAACAAGAAAAAGCAGTTGCATTCCAGGCGCGGCTGGGGGATTTACAAAATGTTGTGGCCACAAATTCGAACCGCACCTCCTCCGAGGTAATCGCCCGCCGTTTGCTGGACTACATCTCGTCGCACGAATTGGAGCCCCCGGCCCGGCTTCCCTCCGGGCGGGAACTCGCGGCGGAGTGGAAGGCGGATTTTTCCGTGGTCAATCGCGCCATCGGCCACCTGATCACCCGAGGCATCCTCCGCCGCGATGGCTACAAGCTTTTCCTGGCGCGAACGCCGGAGTCTGTCACGGAAACGCCGCCGCTGCACATTCTCTGCCCCAACCCCAAAATCGCCGCGGGGGCTGCGGAAATCGCCTCCCTGCATGGGAGCCGGGTGATCTCGCTCGACTGGCACTGGCGGGCCTACCGCAACTCCATGAGACGGCTGCTCGAGCAAAACTGCCAGGGCCTTGCGGTATGGACAGACAAGGACACGCCGGTGGGAGACTTGATCGAGCAGTTTCGACAACGCGCGATCCCGACGGTCGTCCTGGGCGCCACGGGCAACTATCCAGGCAGCATGGTGGACATCCATGGAAACACTGCCGGGCGCATGGCAGTGGCTCATCTGTTCAACCTCGGCCATACCGAGATCGCGTGCTTCCACCTGCCGGGAGCCGACACGTCGATCGTGGATGGCTATCAACGCAGCTGCCATGAGCGAAATCTGGGCTCCTCCGTGTCACGCGTGCTCTCACCCGACCTGCGACTCGCCGAGGTGCAGGTCGCCGCGACGCGACTGGCCAACGAGTTTCCCCAGGTCACAGGCATCGTGTTTACGAATGCCAAGATGGCGAGAATGTTCATCGAGGACACGAGCGAGGGGCGGATGGTCCCCAAAAGTCTTTCCGTGGTGGCCGTCGGTGACCCCGACATGGGAATCTCGACTGATCCCCCGCTGAGCGTGGTCGCGTATGATTATGCCCGGCTGGGACGGTATGCGGCGACCGTGCTGTTTGCGCAGAAGTCCGGCCTCGCGCGGGGAGGCGCATTACCCCCTCCCGAGCGTCTCCTTATCGAGCCTCAACTCATCGCCCGGCAATCGACAACGGCTCCAGGCAAGGCTCCATCCCGGCCGCGGGCCACGACCATCTCCGCCGCGGCAAAGGCCGGCCTCGAGACGGAAACTCATGCCACGCGCCGGGCGTCGGCTGCGCAGAGTTGGAAGATGCCCTACCCGGCTGTCGCAAAGCTGACTGCACGGGCCTTTGAACAGATCGACCTGCGGCCCTTCGCCAACCGGGGGTTGCATCGATTCAAGAGCTGGCTCGGCTTGGCGCCGCTGCTGTACCTGCCCGCCGGTCGACAAAAGATCCAGGGTGTCCCCTTTGACGTCATCCCGGAGGATGCAAAAAATCCCAGATCCTCGCTGGTGCTGCGCTCCCATCACGCGCGAGATCATTCCCTCCCTTCCGAAGTCACAATCCCGGTCAACCAGCACGCGAGGCTGGCCTATTTTCTGCATGGATGCGGATGGGCGACCGATCATGTGAAATGCGCGGAATACGAAATGGTGCTGGAAGACGGCTCCTCGCACGCGCTCGGCCTCGTCCCGTTCGGCTTCGGACCTTCGGACGAGGCGCTGATCCCGCAATGGAACGAGGAGTCCACCATCCAGGACTGGTGGCCCAGCTATCAGCAATTTGACAACTCCCGGGCGCGGCACCTGACCGTGACCAAGGACGGTGATCCCGAGGCATCCGAGCGCTTCCTTTATACCCTGCAATGGACAAACCCCACGCCGGAGGTGAAGCTGGACTCCATCCGCGTAAAGGTGAATCCCGACACGCGGTTCACCCTGGGAATTCTCGCAATCACCATCTGCAATCCCCCGGCGGCGCGCCGCGGGACTAGGGCGCGGTGACGGAAAGGCCGTTCAGCTGAATGAACGGGTCCAGAGAGACGCCGGTCGCATTGACTCCTCCCTTGAAGCTGACCATCTTGGCGGGGAAGCCGGTCGAGCGCATGGCGATATCCGGGATGTCGGCGATGGCGTTGGCGAGGTCGCCGGCGGCAAAGATCTGGAGTCTCCACTTGGCCGTGTCCTGATTGAGTTCCAGCCGGATGACGTAGGCAGCCCCGGGGTCGAGCCGCACCTTTGAGTCGGTATAGATAGTGCCGTCGAAGAAGCGGATCTCTCCCTCGCTGTGCACGGCCATGGTGACGAGGTGCCGCCGGGTATCCTCGGGCAGGCCGTCGCAGACGATGATTTGCAGGACGGGATTGGCAGGCCGGGTATCCAGGAGAGTCACGTTGATGTCCACCACGAGGGTGCCCTTCGTGCCTTCAAAGCTCTTGTTCAGCCAGGGAGCCGCCCTGTCGACAAACTCCGCGGAGGAATCGGTAAACTGCACGGCTTTCTTTCCGGCGTCGGCCTCCACCACGTTGAGAGTGGAGTGCTTCTCCGCATTTACGCCAGCCGTCCAGCCCCCTGGCAGGACGGTGGTCGGGGTGATCTCGCCAAGCGGGAAATCTTGAAACTCGGTTTGAAAGATCGCGGCAGCCCAGGCAGGAGCCTGAGCCATCACGATCGCCAGCAGGGAAAGCACGATGCGTTTCATAAAGCGTCTGTCATGAGGTGGCCTCGGGCAGCGGCACCAGCACGGGAGGCACGAGGATCAAGCGCCGCTGGTCGGAGGCAGAAGTTCCCTTGAGGAACTCGGCGACAAGTTCCTTGCCGATCAGGTCGTTCCTCTTGTCGACAGTGGCCGCAGGAGCGGTTTTTTCAAAGAAGTACTCCGGGCAGATGCTCCAGCAATGGTCATAGCCTCCGATGAGAATATCGCGATTGGGTTCAAGCCCGGCAATGCGGCAGGCATTGGCCACGCTCAATGCATCGGGATCGCTCAGGACGAGGATGCCATCCACCCGGCTCGGGCCGGTGAGATGCTCGTAAAGAAACCCCAGCATCTGGCGGGTGCGCGAGGTGAAGTAATATTGGTCGGGGAGTTCTTCTCCCTGGCGATCCATCACCGCAGCGAGAAGCTCGGGAAGGATCGGCAGGCCGGCTTCCGTCAACGCTCTCTGCACCCCGGCGTCGCGACGCTCGATCCATCCTGTTTTTACCGGCCTGGCCCAGAAGCGAAGGATGCGGCGGCAGCCGCGATCGATCAGGCACCTGGTCAGCTCATACGCGCCGGCCTCATGATCGGAGGTGACCCGTACGGCGTCATGAAACTGCTCGCTGTCACTTTGCACGACCACAGGCCGGCCCGACGCGACCGCGCGCGTGACAAACTCCTGCACGGCCGGATGCTCGGAGGCATCGGCAAACACAATGAAGCCAGCGGGGTCCTCATCGAGCAAGGCGTAGAGCCGGTCGGGAGATGAGGCCCGGGGATTGAAGAGCATGGGGTTGAACCCCTGTCGCTGCAAATCCTCCTCGACCTGCACCTGGACGCGGCTCTCCCAGCCGATCGCGGGCGAGTACCGCGCGGTGCTGACGAGGATGACGGCCTGCGCCAAGGCTGATCGCCGCGCCTGCGCGACGAGCCGACGCTTGCGATTGACGGTTTCCAGGATGCCCTCGCGCTGAAGGTCGATCAGCGCATATCGCGCGGTCAACCGCGCGACGCCCAGTTGATCGGCCAGCTGTCGCTCCGATGGAAGGAAATCCCCCGGGCGGAGCGCTCCGGACTTGATCCACTCCTGCACGCGGCGGACGACCTTGTCGCGAGGTGAGCGGCTGATTTCAGATTCCATCGAGGACATGGTTCGAGAGGTTGGCTGCATTCAATCAGCCTGCATGCTCCCGCTTGTCGAGGCAGGAGTCGAGCAAACCCGTCTCGCCCGGAGGCTATTTCGCGATGAGATATTCAATGGTTTCTCCGGGTGCGAGCGTCTCCTTGAACCGGGCAGTCGGGTTCGCCTCGATGGTGGCCGTGCGGATACCTTCCTCGACGATCCGACCGTCGCCGTAGCGCGTGGCCTGGAACTTTCCGGACTTGGGAAGGACGACGGACACGTCGATCTCCTCGGGATCGTGCGAATAGCTGGCGAAGGAAATCTTGATCCACTTTCCGGCGTCGACCGGGTTGACGTAGACCAGCTTGTCCTTCATCGCGTCGGCGTTCGCATAGGTCCAGGGCAGAGGTTTGCCATGGAGACCAAAGGTATGCACGAGTCGGCGATACGAGCGGGCGCGCTCCATCACCTTTGCGTCCTTGTCCTTGGAGAGGAAAAGGGAGAAGTGTTTGAACTCATCGTTCCCCGCGTGACAGACGTACTGGATGATGTAGGTGGCGAAGGCGAGATTGCCGCGGATGTTTGCGTCAAACTCGGTCGCATCCTCACGATCGCTGGAGTACGCGCCGCACTCTGTCGTCCAGATCGGAGCCGGCGGATTGGAGCCGTAGAGCAGGTTGTAGCCCACAGCGGGAATGATGTAGCTCTTTGCGTAGTTGTGCGTGGAGAGATCGTCGGTAAAGCCGGGGTCATTCGGCGCCTCCTTGCGGAATTGCGCGTCGATGACGGAGAAATCCCACGCGTGATACCAGCCCTGGCCGATGATGGTAAACTTCAGCTCGGGGAACATCTTGCGGAAGGCCTGCGCCGCGACCGCCTGGCGCTGGATGGTCGAGTAGGCATCGGCGATCTTGAGCGAGTCCCAGCCCCAGATCGGCTCGTCGACTTCATTGCCGATTTCATAGGATGCAAAGTACTTCCCATAATCCCTCAGGATCTTCGCCTCGTGGGAATCCGCGAGCTGGTCGAGGCTTGTAATCCCTCGTCCCGGCTCATTGAGCAGATGGGGAGCCATGCCGACGTCGACGAGGCTCTTGAGCTGATACTCCGCGGTCGTCTCTCCGCCCGAGGGCGCGCCGTCCGGGCGGTTGATCTTGTTGAGCTCACCGGCATTCCAGATGCCATAGCGGATCGGCGCCTGCGTGCCGACGAAACCGAGATAGCTCAGGTCGCGAATGGCGCACTGCCGCCAGGGTTCGCCGCCATCGTGATGGAGATAGCCGAGATTGGTTCCCATCCAGACCGGGCGCCCATTGACTGGCTCCGCCGCCGGTTTGCCCAGGGCGTAGAGGGAAAGGTAATTCCAGTGCAGCCAGGAGCCGGTGTAGGGATTGTTTCCCTTTCCGCGGAGTCCCATCATCTGGATGTACTCCTCCGACTGGTTTTGCACCGCGTTGCTGCTTTGATAGTAGGGGGGGAGGATGCGCAAGGTGAGGGTGTTTTCTCCCGTCTTCAGGCGTTCCTTGGGAATGGTGACGACCCATGCCCGGTTGGTCAGGCGCTCACCGGGCACCAGGTCGTAACCCAGGACCTGCGGCATGCCGCTGAGCACGCCATTCACAAACACGCCGACGGACGTCACCATCGCATCCGCATCCTCCACCCCGAGAACGAAGGCCGCGCCATTGGCCGGGATCTGCGGGAGATTGAACTTCAGCGTCGTCTCAGGCAGCAGCTTGCTCTCCAGCCCCCTGGAGACATCCTTGAGGTCAGGAGCAGGCACCGTCACAAGATCCGGGCCACCCTTGATCGGGCCAAAGGCATCCGAGGTCCCCTGAGGTGATCCCAACTGGAAGATCTGCTTTGCGCCTTGCAGCAAGTCGAGCGCCCACGGCTCCAGTCTGCTACTGAAATCCGGCATCGGGCGGGACGTGGCCGCCTCGAAGGAGCCCATCGCGGTCGGCCAGGTCTTGGCCGAGAAAAATGCGGAAGCCACCTCCACCGGTTTCGCGCCATCGTGCCGGAAGTCGGAGAAGGGAATATCCTGCCAGCCCTTGGCGGTCTTGACCTGCAACAATCCCGAGCCCAACGGAGGCTGGCCAATATCCTCGATGTCCACGCGGATCGTCCTAGCGCCGGCCAGTTCGTCCGTAAGGTCGACTTTCATCGTATGGCTCGCGCACATGGTGGCATAGACCTCCTTGTTATCGGCAAAGACCCGGAACCCGCCCGGCGAGCGTACCGCCAGGCGCACTCCCTGCCTCGGCTGCGGGAGATCATAGGAAAGCGAATAGCTTAGCAATGGGAGATGCGGATAGACCCAGGCCGTCCTGGTAGAGAGCGGAGCCGGCACAGCGATCGGGGTCGCCCTGGCCCAGGTCGCGCTTTGATCGATCGACGCCTCCCAACTCGCATTTGTCGGGATATAGACCGCCTTTCCGTCTGCCGTCTTCCACTCGATCCGACCGAGCAGGCCGCCCGGGCCGCGACTGTTGTCGACCTTGAAGACCACCTCATTCGTCCCGGGCTTGAGCACATTCTGAATGTCGATGTTCTGGATGTCCTGAAGCGAGCCATTGCGCCCGATCTCCCTGCCATTGATCTCCAGCGAAGCCGTGTCGTCACCCACAAAAGTCACCTGCGCCTCCCGGAATCCCTGGGGAGCTGTGACCGTACGGCGGAACCACACGGTTTGCGCCGCCACCGGCACGCTCTGGTCGCGCCCCATCTGCGGACGCCCGCGCACGAAGATCTTGGGCCACGGGAAATCCGCGCTGCTCCAGATCCAGGTCATTTGCTCACGGCTGCTGTCGCCGTAAACCGGCGCATTCGCGGGAATCTCGAGAGGATAATCATCCACCGGGCGCAGCGAGATATCGGAAAGGTACGTCCAGCCGTTCTCCGCATCGGAATTGAAGAACCCAACGAACCGCGACACGCCGAGCGGCATGCGGAAATCCTTCTGGAATTTCTTCCAGTTGAAGGAATCCTTCCACGAGGCGATGGGGATCGCGCCGTCCTTTGGCGGCTCATGCAGCGTGGGATAGCAGGCCCAGAGAAAGATGTTCATCGAGGCATTAGGCTTCTCGCCGGAAACACCCAGCGCCTTTGCGCGGAAGGAAAAGACGTAATCGGCGCCAGCGATGACCTTGTCCGGCGCATCCCAGCCGAGCACGAAGCGCCCCTTGAACAGAAGCGCCCGGGTATCATCGACCGTCACGACATCCGCGCTGCCCTCGCTGAAGGGCAGCTTGATATTGGCATCGGCGAAGTCTCCGTTGGGCAGCACCTCATTGCTTGAAGCCTGATAATCCGACGGCGCGGCATCACCCTTGAGCATGGCCTCGATGTCGGGATTTTTTCCAATCGTGATCTCCTGCTCGAGGACATTGTTAGCCCGGTCCTTATCGTCGATGCGCTTCACATCATCGACGACCGCCCGGAGCTTGTAGGTGCCAGCCATCGGCTTCCATGGCGCATCCACCTTGATTTCCGCCGTCTGGCCCGCAGGCAAGGACTGCTTGAACTGCGATCCGTACGTCAGCATTTTGCCCTTTGGGTCCGATGTGATGTCGAAATAAGTCACCGAGACCGTCGTGTGATCCGGAGTCGGCGCATCACCTTGATTGCGCACTGTCGCCACCAGATTAAGCCCCTGGCCCTCCTGCGGCATTCCCCCCTCTACTCGGAAACTGTCGATCACCAGATCAGGTTTCCCAACAGCATCCTGCCCGCAGGAGAGCCCGGAAATCAAAGTACAAAACAAAAGGACGGTTAGTCGCAGGGAGGGAGCTGACACCATACTTCAATAATCCACATTCAACCCTCACTGTATAGCAAAATGTTCCAATATTATACCAACTATATCAGTTTTATACTATGAGGCTTGATTTCTCGCCGGAAATACCCGATTCAGAGAACCAAGCCCCCTTTTTCCTGTGTCCGCTGCAACCGTCTTTCGCGATCTGGCCTACGATTGCCCCCAAGGCACCTCGCTGCTCCTGGACATTCACCGCCCGGAGGGAGAGGAGCCATGCCCGGTGATTCTGTATGTGCATGGCGGCGGATGGCGGAGTGGTGACAAGGAGGACACCGTCCAGGTCGATGCGCTGATCGCCCGGGGCTTCGCCGTGGCGACCATCACCTATCGACTGCTCCCCGCCTTCCCATTTCCTGCCCAGGTCTGCGACGTGAAAGCCGCGATCCGCTGGCTCCGCGCAAACGGTCGGACTTACGGACTCGCCACTGACAAGATCGGAGCGTGGGGGCACTCTGCCGGAGCACATCTCGTCGCGTTGTGCGCAGTGACAAACTCCCTCCCCATTTTCGATGAGGGAGAGAATCTCGGATACTCGAGCCGCCTCGACGCGGTTTGCTGCGTGGCGGGATTCTTCGACTTCCTCACCCTGGCCAGACACCGGAAGCATGGCGCAGAGGATGACCTGCTCGGCCACGAACCGGGGCGCTGCCAGCGCGCGGCATTTGCCAGCCCGGTCACGTATCTGTCGGCAAGCGCGCCACCATTTCTCCTGATCCACGGCCTGATCGACGACGTGGTCCCTGCCCGGCAGTCGCAAGACTTTGATGCCTCATTGCGAGAGACCGGAGTCCCCTCCCATCTGATTTTGCAGGAGAGCATGGACCACCGCAATTGGGGTCACCCAGACGTCTCGAGGGAAATGCCCGCTTTTTTTCAACGTACCATCTCGCCCGCTTCCCTCCCAGCCACTCTACCCAGCTAAACACCCATGTTGTCGCCTCGTCGCCTCCTCCCGCTTTTCCTCCTCGCCAGCCAGAGCCTCGCCGGATGGGCATCGGCTGAGAGCACCAAGACCCTGGAGGTCGTCTTTGACCAGACGATCCAAAGCTCCGGCCTGGAGGTCGACAGGACCAGGCTCGCCCCTGATGCAGCAGGCGGATGGGCGGCCAAGCATGGCAGCGATCCCGACAAGGGCTGGCAGAGAGCCTTCCGCTTCCACGTGAGTGATCCGGATTACCTCGCCGGGAGATACCCGGTGATCGACATCGAGACGACATTCCGCACCGCGCCCTCGGTCCTTTTCAATCTGGATGCCTCCACCAGCAGCGGATTCAGCAATCTCGTCGAGGAGCGCATGCCGGGCCGCAACCCGGAGGAGTGGCACACCCGCAAGATCGAGCTCAATGACTTCGCTCCCACCGGAAAGAACGATCTCACGCTCTCGGCGGCCAATGCGCTTTCCGTCAAGGACGTCCGGATCATCGGCTACGATCTGGATAAAAACGTCAACTGGCGCCGTGTGCTGCGCGTCGGGGAAATCGTCGGTCCGCAGGAGGGAGGCGTGCTTCTCTTCACCCGCGGAGGTTCCCGGGAGTTCACCATTCCGCTGAAGAACCATGCCCGCATTCCCTGCTCCCTGAGCTACACGCTCCAGATATCGAGCTTCAGCGCGCCGGTGCAAAAAGAGGAAGGCAAGCTGAGCCTCCCGGCCGGAGGCGCCGAGAACCTGCGCTTCACCTTCGACCACGCCAAGCTTCCCCTCGGCCCCTATGAGGCCATCCTCGACATCCGACAAACGGACTCGCCGGACAAGCCGATCCTCTCACGCAAGTTTCGCCTGGGAGTGATTACCGATACGGCGCTCACCAAAGCTCGCGACGGGGAATATCTCTACGGCCTCGATCCGGCGAACAACTTTCAGCACGCCACTCATACGCCAGCGATGTTCACCTACTACCGGCTGATGGGAGTCGACATCCTGCGCAATCCCTACAACATCGACATGAAGGAAACGGTGGAGGACGCGTCGCGTGCGCTGGCAATCCTGGCCAGTCAGGATCTCCAGGCTATGATCATGGTCGATCCCCCAAAGGACAAGGACCCCGCCAAGCGCGCCACCGCGCTGGAAAAGAAGGTCGCCTTCCTCAAGAAGCTCTCGCTCAAGCATGCCGGAAAAGGCCCGGGAAAATATCATTTCTTCGAGCTCGGCAACGAACCTGACCTGCCGTTTTTCTATCCGAACTCGATCCCGGATTTCCTCGAGAGCTTCTACGCCATGTACGACGCGATCAAGGAAGGCTCGAAAGAGGCAGGCCTGCCACGAGACGCAACCGTCGTGATGAATGGCGGCCTGTCGTTCGTTCATGACATCGGTGAGAAGCGCTCGCGGGAGTTTCTGGAGCTTATCGACACCAAGCGCATCGATGCCTTTGGCTATCACGGTCATGGACCGGGCATTCAGGCCGAGCGGATGGCGTATGAACGCATCCGCGAAACGGCTCGGCAATTCGGGAAGGACCACATGCCCTTCATCGAGACCGAGTCGGGCTACATGGGCACGGATCACTCCACGCTGATGGACCAGGCGCGGACCGTGGTCGAGAAGACCGCCTTTGCCCAGTCGGTCCATGAGCCGTTCCTGATGTACTTCCGCCTCGTCATGATGGAGGGGCACGAGGGCGGCTACGGCATGACCGAGCATGTCATCGAACCGCGGCCTTCCGTTCTCAGCTATCGCACCATGGTCGAGCGCCTGCGGCATCAGCAGTTTGTCCGGCTGCTGGACTTTGCCGGGAAATCCGGAGCCGAGGGCGTGAATGGATACCTCTTTGAGGGCCGGAACGAGAAAGGTGCGCCTGATGGACGGAAGACGGTGCTGGCCTTCTGCGAACGTGCCGCGAAATACACGCTCCTCGTTCGCCTCGCGACGCCGGACTCCAAGGTGGAAGATGTGAAACTCTACGACATGTTTGGCAACACGCTGCCGGTGGAAGTCATGTCCGGCAATGTCGCCTCGTTCCCGGTCGGCCCCGACCCCGTCTATCTCGCGTGGACCTCTCCCGATGGTGCGGACGCGGTCGACGTGCTCTCACCCCTCCTCCGTGCCAACCTCGACACGCCTCTCCTCACCAGCACGACCAACCCGGTCACGCTCTCCTTCTTCAATCCGACGGCGAAGCCTCTCGACGTCCAGGTCACCGTGGCCCCGCATGCCCGCGTCGCCATCGAGGCGACTCCAAAGGACTCTGCTCTCACCCTGCCCCTGAACCAGCCGGCCACCGTCCCCGTCTCGGTCGCGCTCGGCCGATCAGAAACCCCGCTCAGCCTCCCGGTCTGGTGGAGGGTTTTCCTCGATGTCGACGGAACCACGCTCACTCCGGCACAACTCTCCAGCGTCCCTGACGAACTACTCACCAAGAGCGGAATGTCAGCGGGTGAATTTCAATGGACCCCGGATCACAGGATCAACTTTGGCAAGATCGCGGGCGGCTTCTCGGAGTGGCGACCCGGAACGGCCTTTGCCTATATTGACTCACCCACCGCCACGGAACTGCGCTGCGCTGCGAGCCCAGACTTTTGGATGACATGGTTCGTCAATGGAAAGAAGCTCTACGACACCACGACCGACCGGGTGCATGGCGGTGGAGACTTTGGCAGTCACACCTTCACTCTTCCTCTCCACGCGGGACGCAATACGATCGCCGTCACCGGATTCAGCGGGAGCGGCGGATGGGTCGTTGATTACGCCGGACCGAAGGAACTGGCGATCTTCACCTCGGGAGGAGTCGACCCGGATCGCCTGACCGTATCAATCCAGAGCGCCGGTCAGCAGATCGCCCGCACGGACATTCCCTTCCAGGTCCAGGGTCCCGTGCCCCCTCTCGGCGACATCGCGAATCCAGACCAGCCAGCCGGCTGGCTGCCGCTGGAGCCCTTCGCGCTACTCGGCAGTTCCGAACTCACAAATCTCTGGGTGAAGGAGCCGGACCAGAGCCGCTGGTACACAGGTGAGAAGGATCTCTCCGCCATCGTGTGGACGCGCCAGACCACGGAGAGCCTCCACATCTTTCTCAGTGTCATGGACGATAGAATGACAGCGGCATCCACGAGTGACCAACTGCCTCAAAACGACGCCGTGCGCCTCGTGCTGGCCGGCGCAGACGGCAAGCCCGTTCTCGATGCGACCGGAGGACTCGTCAACGGGAGCGCAGCCAGCATCGGCTCCAAAGAGGCAACCTTTGCCATTCAGCGCGAGGAATCCACCAGCATCGCCCGCATCACCTATCACATCACGATCGCCAAGTCCTCCCTGCCTTCGCAGCCGTTGCGCCTGAACCTCTCGGTTCTGGACAACGATGCCGGATACCTCAAGCAAACTCTCGATCTCGGGCAGGTCAGCCAGCCCAAGGCCGGCCCATTGCTCAACCTCCCGTAACGCGGCACGCATCGCCAATCATGCACTGGATAGACTGGCTCATCATCACCATCCCGCTCTTGATCCTGCTGGTCGTCGGGTTTTACTCGCACCGCTTCATGAAGAGCGTGGCGGATTTTCTCTCCGGCGGTCGCCTCGCGGGACGCTATCTCCTCGCCGTGGCCAAGGGCGAGCAGGGCGTCGGCGCGGTCGTCTTCGTGGCGATGTTTGAGCGTATCTCCAAGTCCGGATTCGTCCTGACGTGGTGGGAATGGCTGAGCATTCCGGTGACGCTCATCGTCGGGATCAGCGGATGGGTTGTCTACCGGTTCCGCGAAACCCGCGCGCTCACGCTGGCACAGTTTTTTGAGATTCGCTACAGCAAGCGCTTCCGCATTTTCACGGGTTTTCTCGGCTTCGCCGCAGGCCTGGCAAATTTCGGTGTCATTCCCGTGGTGGGAGCGCGGTTCCTCACCTTCTTCCTCGGCTCCCAGCGCGTGAACCATCTCGACGACGGTACCGTGGTGGCCCATCACAACCTCGGTGAGGCCGCGATCAAAACGGGCGCAGGCAATTCCCCCCGTCACTAGTGTCGCCTCGTCACTAGAGGGAACCCTCGCCCGCGCAGCTGCGGGCATGGAATCCATGCCCGCTCACGGTGAGTCCCGAGATGGACTAGACGGTAGCTGTCTGCGGGGCGCGAAACGCTGGTTTCACACCCGAAGCTTTTCGCGGAAGCTCGTCCCACCACAGGCCAGCCATTTTCTCCAGAGCCGGAAGCGGAGCCTCATCCTGGCCGAGGTGTTTCATGTAGAAGACAAAGGACATTTCGCCTTCGATCCAGACACGAAAGTTGGTCTGCCACGCGTTATTGAACAGGTGGGCATAGACTTCTCCGGTGCGCGGCATTTCGCGCCGGTTAAAGTTTCCGTGCCACAATCCGCCGAAATGCCATAGGAAAACATCCGGCGAGCTGACGAGCAGCCGCTTGCTCCCATCCTCGACCATCCAGCCGAGGCCGAAGGCGTGCGCGTCGCGATTGCCTCCCGGGAGTTGATCCGTGTCCACGCGCAGCATACGTCCGCCGACGTCGCCCGAGTAGACAGGCTTTCCAACGAGAAGGGGCAGCGCGAGCGCGAGAGTTTCCGACTGCGCCGTCGCCTCCTTGCCATGGATCATCAACTCGGTGCGCAGGATTCCGGTCTCCCCGACATTTTCGATTCGCAGGCTGATGTCGTCGATAGCTCCCGCGGGAGAACTCAGCGTCTGGCGGACGACCAGGGCGGAAGCGTCGGAGTCCGAGGAAATCACCCTGGCCGCATGGATGCCCTGATTCGGAGCAAAAGGCAGGTCATGGTGAAACCAGCTGCCGGTTTCCCGGGGAAGGAATTTCTGAATCAGGCTGCCAAAGCGGGGGAGGTCCGGCTCGGCCGAGGCATCGACCCATGTCGTACCCTCGGGGTCCGTGAGCCGCACCAGGCCGCGCTCATCGGAAGCGATCTCCCAGGACCCGACGTTTTCCTCCGGAGAAAAACTGCCTGACGCGGCGGAATGCTCCACGAGGGAGCGGGCTTCCGCCAGGGCGTCGTCGGCGTAGGCCTCCTTGTCATGCCACGAGGCGATGTACTCCTCGAAGCCCTCGTCGATGCGCCAACCCGCCTCGGCCGCCTTCACCTTGACCAACTGGGCATTGAGCCCAAAGGAGTGCTCGGCAAAGAGCGTGAGGTCTTCCTCAAGATCCGGGCTGGACGCGCCGAGATCAAAGATGCGCTGGGCGCGACGGAATTTCCCCATGGCGGTCGGCATGCTGGCCGGTCCATCGAGCCACCAGTCGCTGATCTCGCGATCGACGATGGGAAGTGATCCGTAATCGATCTCCGTCTCCAGATGGTTGAAATAGTCCTTGGGACCACCGACCTTCAGCCTGGGCCAGACAAACTCGTCCTGCCACCGGGTGATGCTCCCGAGCTCGCGAGAGGCAAAGGCCGGGCCGCAATTCTCGCCATAGGTGATGGATCGAAACAGCGCCGTGCCAGCGATGTCGGCTCCGTCGGGGTTGTTCCTCGACAATCCTCGCAAGTCCCTGGGATCGGCAGGCAGCCCGGAGGCGCCGCCATAGTCCACACAGGTCGTGGAAAGGGCGAGCACCTCGCCGCCATCCGGGCCTCTCCAGCGAAAGAGCGGAGGGAGGGGACAGCCCTTGACCAGCCAGTTGTGGCCCAGGACGGCGCGTCGCACTCCGGCCTCGGCCAGTAAATCGGGGAGCACCCAGTTGTGACCGGGCACGTCGTTCTGCTGGGCGACGCTGAGGTCGAGCATGTGCTCGGCCCCGATCTCACGGCGAAGCTCGAAGCTCCGTTGAATCGCCCGCGAGAGCAGCCGTCGCGACATGAGGTTGGTGTGAAAGGTGAAGGGCAGGACGCAGCATTGGATAAGCTCCCGATCGATGCACTCGAGGAGCGCCTTGCGCTGGGCGGCATCGCCACCCTCCCAGGCGTAGCGCAGAGCCTCGCTGCATTCGCAGGTCCAGACAAACCTCTGGCCCTCCGGCCGGTCACCAAACTCCCGGCAGATATCCACCGCATCCACGGAGGTCATCTTGCGGAGAGCCGCAATCACGCGATCGGCGCGATCGGTCCACCCCAGATCGAGGTGGGTCTGGAAGGCGACGTGAAATGTCCACTTCTTCTCCGGGACGAGCCGGGCGACGGTATCGACACGTCCCTCGTCGCGAATCTCGACCGAGACATGCATGTCGACGGCCTCGGCGAACTCCGGGAACGGAAAGGTCACGACCTGGCGTTTCCCGGCGCGAAGTACCGCAAACTCCTGCACCTCCGCCTCGGGCGTCGATGCGGTGATCTTTGCCATCCTCGGCTCGGGGCCGGAGCCCGGCAGGGAAATCTCCAGACGCAGCTCCACCGTCAACCCGACGGAGCTTTGACGGAAGGCCGGGAGGGTTTCCACCCGCAGCGTCGGCTGGGCGGAGGGAGCGAGGCCCGATCGTTCGATGATCTCCGAAAACCGGATGACCATCGGGAATTCATCGAGAAAACGCATGGCCTCGGCCTGACGCGGATGGCGGCGAAGGCGCAACCCGTGCGGATGTCCGATCCAGGTTTCCAGATGCTGAGGGCGGTCGAGATTCGTGGCCATGATCAATGAAGAGGGATGAAAGTCTCCTGAGAAGCGCCGGGGGGCAGGGAGAGGGTTTGCAGGAAGCGGGAAAGCGCCGGGAAGGCGGGATTGGTACGGATGCCGCTTTCCACGAGCTGGGAGGTGGGATTGTGGGTCCAGATCTGAAGCCCTCCGTCCCGGGGAACGACCTGTATCTCCAGGTCCTCGCACTCGGAGATGACGGGATGCCCAACGACAGCCTCCAGGTCAAAATCCGGCAGGGTCCAGTAGGCAACTCCCCGCGCGCAGCCGAGAGGCCGGCCACCGCGTTGCCGATCAAAGGCCAGCACGGACCAGTTATCCTTCAGACCGGAAACCTCCAGCAACTCGCCCACCCCGCACTCGTTCAGTTGTGGAGAGGCGACACGCTGGAACGCCACGGCGTAATCCGTCGCCGCGACCCGTACCGGATAGGCCCCAGCGTCCGCCCGGGTTCCCCGGGTGAACGTCCATCGGCCCTCTCCATCAGCCAACGCCTCGTGCAGGCGATGGAAATAGTCACCGCCTTTGGGAGTGCCGGTGATCACCAGCAGCAGGCTCGCCGACCAGGTGTATCCCTTGGCAAATCTCGCTCCTGTTTCCAACTGCCAGCCGACCTCCAGCTCGCAATGGCCGGAGACCTTCCCGGCCCGCGCTGTAAACGGAGCGCCAGCCACTTGATAGATGCCGAAGCTCCCATAAGGCTGCTCGGAGGCGGCGACATATCCCTGCCCGCCCAGCGGAAGAAGGGAAAATGCCTCAGGGTAGTCCATACTCCGCCGTTCCGATCCCGGGGCGAGAAGATGGAGGCTGGAGACAAAGCGATCGAGATCGGTCTCCAGCGCCAGGATGCGCAGGCTCAGTCCATCGCAGGAAGCGATCTCCAGGTCCCTCTTGGCGGTGACCTTGACATCCATCCGCATCACGACAGGTCCGCCCTCGGGCCTCCATCGACCGAAGCGATAGGACATCTCCGCGTCGATGAGGCGAGTCTCGCCATAGCGGGCCACGCCGGGGCTGCACTTTTCCAGATGGGGACGCGCATAGGGAATGTAGCCATCGAGAGCGGCGGTGTAATTAACGTCCTCAAAGTGATGGATGCCATCGTGGAGGACAGCCGCCTCGTGCGAGGCAAAGTCAAAGCCGAGGCGGCTCTCCAGCGGCCGCTCGATCTCGGATCCCTCGGTCGTCTGGATGACCGGGTTTAGGTGGACTCGCTCCACCCTTCCCGCCGGAGCGCCCCACTCGCCGCCCTCGGGGTGAAAGTCGACAGTCGCCACGGGCGGATAGATGTTCAACTGGTGCTGTCTCCAGCCCAGGCCAAAGAGCATCGTCGCGCTGGCCGAGCATCTCTCGCCCAGGAGCGTGAACTCGCCTCGCGGATGAGGAAAATAATGCGAGCCATAGGTATTCATTCGGTCGCCGCCCCCATGGGCCTGGAACCGGCTGCCGCGCACCCTTCTCGCGGTGGACCATGCTTCGCCGCCCTCGCCATCACGCGCGACGAGGCGGTAGGAACGACATCGCCGGTCATTGACTCGCGGAAGGGCAAAATCGACCACGGCCTGTCGCGGATGCTGCGCCGCACACACGCGATCGTCGTCCCAGATCTGGAGCTCCTCAATGGGAGCGGGACCGGAGACGCGGCAATGAAGCGTCATGACCTCATCAGGCACGAGCGACCACGCATAATACCGGCCCTCCCAGATGTCCTTGATCATTCCGGGACCTTCCATCCAGAACTGCTCGATCAACGGCCCCGAGCTGACAAAGAGCTCCTGATATTCCATGCCCTCGATCTTTGGCAGGGAGTCGCGCACCTGGCCCGGGCTGGGTGCCGCCGCGTAGGTATGAAACAAGCCCTTCCTCACAGCCAGCGCAGCGATCTGCCCCGGGGTCGTCACGTGGTAGCGGGCGATGGGAGCCTGAAACCAGTCATGTGCCTGGAGCTTCTCGTAAAGATCAAAGGCCTTTCCGATCACCTCGCCCTCTCCGGAATAGGTAATAATCTCCATTCCTTGAAAACCACCATTGTTCCAGGCCGGGATATGGGCGGCGGACGGCTGCGAGAAGACGAGAAATCCCCCGCCCTCCTCGATCATTTGGATGATGAACCGCCTGTTCTCCAGCTTGCGCGGCCAGAATCTCGGCAGGATGACGATGCCGCGATTATCAAAATCATTTCGCGCCAGAAAATCCACGCCCGGCAGCGCGGAGAAGGTCTCGCTGCTCTCCGCCTCGCATTCGGCCACCAGCCGGGGCCAGTTGGCATCGGGAAACTCTTCCTCCTTCTCGGCGAAAACGACCCAGGAAAAGCCGGCATCCTTTGCCGCACGGCAAAGCTCCGCCACCGAGTGCGAGCCCCCGCTCAGCGAGGAGCGCAGACCGACCATGCCCTTGTGCGCGGGCCATGTCATCGGCTGCTTTTCCGGAGGCACGGAGGTGAACCAGTCCATCGTCTGGTTCTCATCGATGAGAGTCAGGGAGGCAGTTGCCTGCTTCCGAGTTGACTCCTCCGCGAGCCAGACGAGGAGATTGGCGAGGAAGCGGTCGTTTTGGGCCTCGGCAAAGAAATGGCCGTCCCATCTGCGATGCATTCCATTGCCCAGAAAGAAGGTGGAGTGTGCGGAGAAAATGGCGAGTCGTCCCGCCCCCACCCTGCGCGAAGCGCAGAAGGGCGGCGATTGCCGGAACGTCGCGACCTGCTCCTGCCAGAGGACGCGGCTTTCCACCGTCGCCTCACCGCTCGCCAGGATCTCCCAGCCAGCGTCGAGCCGCAGAGGCCAGACCCCCGCCTGCCAGGCATTGGGCACAACGATCTCGTGAACGCCATCCAGCACGGGATGGCGGAAATTGAGAGCCGTCGTGCGCAGCGTGGCAATCTCGGGAGAAGTAGGCAGCTTCCCGTTATTGGCGCTGTTTTTCTCGAACAACGGCTCACATAAAACCTCGGCTTGAAAATCGGCCAGAAAGCGATTCAACGGCTCGAACAATCTCCCGTAGTGGTCGTCGACAAACACGAGCAGCCCGCCGCCCTGCTCCACGAACGCACGCAAAAGAGGCTTCGTCTCACGCTCGACCAGGCTGATGTACTCCGGGCTGTCCGTCTTGGGAAAGCCGACCAGATAGACCAGATCATGCTGGCTGAGCAGATCCGCGCTGAGCTGCTCGTAGTAAGCCTGATTCACCACCGCCCCGGCGGCCTCGAGGCGCTGTTTGTAATCGGGATCGACGGCGAAGCGGGCTTCCGCAGCCACGCCCGACGCACATACGCCGAGGATGGCTTTGCCGTTGAGGCGATCCAGCCCGGACTCATTGATGTTTAGTTCAGTCATTAACGTCCTTCTGAATTGAGTTCCAATGTACGAACCACTGTTTCGCCGGGTTTCACGGTGCAGGCGGGATCGTCGATCTTGACGATGCGGGCCAGGTCCGGATGCACGCGGAGCCTGGTGGAGACGGGTTGAGCCGTCGGGTTGTGAAGGGAGACCTTCCAGGCCTTGCCCTGGGGATCGAGGGTTCCGAGCTCGATCTTCACGGAGGGGATGTCGCACAGGATGGGCTGGCCGAGGAAGGCCCGCTCTTTTGTAGTGGCCTCCACAAACACCATGCCGCGCTCTCCAGCGGTCTCGATCTGCCGCCAGGTCCAGCCGCCATCGTTGCGACTCAGGATCCCGACGCCGGAACCCGGAGCGAAATCACGAATCTCGGCCCGCCAGGCGCACCCCGGGCGGCTCCATGTCCCCCAACCACCACGAACACCTCCGCCCAGCGACACAAGCTGGCGGAACCGAGAAATCCCATCCCCCGCCGGCTTTTTCCGATCCGCCTCCGCCTGCCAGAAATTGTCGGAGAAAACGGCAGCGCGGACGCTGTCGAGCTCGCGAGGCTGCCCGGATTGATGACGAGAGATGACGACCAGATAGGATGCCGTCACGCGATCGCCCGTCGCAGGAGGCCAGCTTTCCGCAGGCGGGAAGAGCTGGAGTGTCGCACGGTCGGCATCAGCCAATACCTCGCCATCCAGATCCTGCAGCGCCCAGATCGAGACCATTCCCATCGGCAGGTCCCCGAGCGAGAAGCCGTCGCCGGCATGAAGCTGAAATCGCTGCCCGATGGACAACCCCGACTTCTCGAGCTCCCCGGAGGCGCGCAAGATCGACTGGGTGGAGAATTTGCCTCGCGAGTCGCCCAACCTGAGAGCAAGAACCCGCGCCTCTGGTAGCGACGCCTCCCTGGCGACCGCCTCGGCAGAAACCCAGAGGATGGCGTGATCGTCCCAGCGATACCCGGTGACATCGGTCTTGCGATCGAGGAGCATGGAGCGCTCGACGCGGATCTCCTTGCGGCCGTCCACTTTGCTTTCCTGGCGTTCAGCGATCGGCGAGTCCGTCCACACGGCGGCATCGGAGCTGAAGTAGCTCATGCCTCTCCACGGCGCGAGCGACTCCCATCCGGCAGGCGTCTTCAGGTAAAAGCCCGCCCACATCCGGTCGATGGTGCCCGGAGGCGCGCCGACCTCAAATCCCAGCGGCTCCGACAGGTTCTGGTTCTCCGAGCGGAACTGCCAGTGATCTCCCCACGCGAGTTGCGGATACACCGAGGTGCCGATGACACCGTATTTGCCCTCGATGAAAATACTCCCCGGCGTATCGGGCTTCGCCTCGCGCACGGGATACCAATAGCCGTTCATGCGATCAGAACCGACGAAGGAGTTGAACCGCACCTTGGCAAACTTCAGCGCAGATGCCTGGAGAATCGTCTGTTTTTCCTGATCCAACACCCGGACGAAAAGATGGCCGGAACCTTCCGCAACAAAACTGAACGGGAAGGCTACCGTGGACGACTGGGCGGTCACCGCCCGCATGCGATTCTGGCCGAACCACAGCTCCACGACCTGCCCCTGCACGAGGTGCTCGATCTCCACGCGTCCCCGGTAGCGGCTGGAGAACGGCGGCGTCCACGTGCTTTCGCCGGAGGCCGAAAAGCTCTTCAGCACCGGACCGTCAGCAACGGCGGAGAAAGTGATCTCGTCCTGCGAGACGCGAAAATCGCCTCCCCATTTTTCCGAGTAAAGCAAGGTCGTGCCGGTCTCGGCGGCTTCCGTCAGTTCCTTCTCCGTCCGTACGCTGCGGTACCGGATGGGAGCCAGCCCCCACATCTCGCGCTGGGTACGCTGGAAGATGCCAGCCGCCGTCGGCCTGCCCTGGGTCTCGTCGGAGGAGGAGGAGTCCACCGCGATCGCATTGACCGCTCCCTGATTCGCCAGCGGGACAGGCGCGGCATCTGGATCAATCAGCGCGAAAAAGGCGCGCCAGGCGTTGTTCACGCCGATCCGGACGAAGGACTCGAAGTCGCCAACATTCCATGGCGTTTCCGGCCAGGGTTTGCGAAGATTGAAGGCCACGGCGCGGTCATGAGTCTCAGGGCTTTCCACCAGCACGCCGGGGAAAGCGAGAAAATCCGGACCCGAGGCCTCGGCGCAGGCTTTGACATAGTCCTCCCAGACATCGGCGGACGATACGGCAGCGGCATCCTCGGTGAATACAACATAGTCGAGCCCGAGCTGCCGGGCCTGCGTGCAAAGATCGGTGATCGATAGGGAGCCGCCGCTCAGCCGGGATTGCAGCCCAATCACGCCGCGCCGGGGCGAACCGGGAATCCGCTGCTCCTGGGAGATGTTTCTCTCCCTCGCCTGTTCAAAATGAAAGATGCCTGTCTGCTCCTCGCTGGTGAATCCCCCGAGCTGACTGGCAGACGAGCCCGCCAGCCAGGCGAGGAGATTTTCCAGGAGACGCAGGTCGTCGCCCTCCTTGAGGACACGGCCCTCGTCCCAGTAGGGGTGATAAGGCTTCAGGATGAAAAATGAGGAATGTCCCGACCAGTATGCCATGCGGCCGCCCCCGGCCTCCCGCACGGCCACGATGGGAGGCTCCTCGGAAAAGAGCGGATCGGATTCCACCACGCCCTCGTTCGGGACGGATTGAGCCGTCTTCTCCCCGCGTACCAGGACCCTCCAGTCGGCACCAGCCTGGAAGGTCGTAGTCAATTCATTTCCCTCCGGATAGACGAATCGCGAGACTCCATCGGTGAGCGCATCCCTGGCGATATTGCCCGTGCCAGCCACGCCCATGGCCGGATAGGCTTCAAAAGGGTGCTGGCCGCGGGGAGTTTCCTGGACGGTCTGAGGGAGCGCCTTGATGCCGTAGGGTTCCAGCCAGGCATTGATCGTTTTGTGCACCGTCCCCCGGAAGAGATCGGGAAAGATGAGCACTCCGCCGCCACGGGAGAGATAATCCCGCAGGAGAGTCTGCATACGACCCAACCTCGCATCCTTGTCGGCCTTGATGAAGGTATCGGGGGTCTGGAGGAAGATCACCGCCTGGAAACGGCCCAGCGTCTCCTCGGTGAGGGCATCCCATGAGCATTCCCCCACCACCCAGCCATCCTTCTCGAGGCTCTGCCTGATCGCGGGATCGATGTAGTGCCGGAAGGTGTGAAACTCCTCGTAGTTGTCTCCGGCGACCACGAGCAGGCTTTTCGCCGAGGCTGCGGCGCAGGCCGCCAGAAGAAGGACTCCGAACAGAAGAAGATGGAGGAAACGCATGAGGTACGCCTTGCTTGTAAAGACTACTCCCAAAAGAAGTTCACATAGGGGGCCTTTTGATACATCTCGGCGGGCACGAATTCCGAATGCCCGTCCATGAATGTGACGTTATAGCCGGTCTTGTGAAAGTTGCTCCTGGCGGCATCCCCAAAGAGAGGGAGGCGCCCGGCGTAGTTGGGATCGGTCGCGATGAACCGCCTGACGCGGTCGCCATTGCTATCGAGATCGCGATAGGCAAAGTAGCTCGTATAGAGTCCCGACATCTGGTCGGCCTCCCAGCGGCGGCGATTGCTCTCCCTGTCAGAGGGGCAGACAAACACCCGCTTGTCCGACACGTACCCGGGATAAAGCAGGAGCAACGCGCCGTAGGTGTCGTCGTTATAAATGTGCCCCTGATAAGTTTCCCCCTGCTGGGCCACGGGCCGCGCGGACGGCACCTCGCTATTATGATCCGTGGCGTAGGTACTAACACCCACAAATATCTGCCGTTGGTTTGAGATGCACTTTGCCCGGTTTGCCTGATCCCTCATCCGTCCCGCCAGGGGAGTGATCAAGGCTGCGAGGATCGCAATGATCGCCACACTGGCCAGGACCTCCATCAGCGAGAAGGCCTCGCGCCTGCTTATGCGCTTGAGCAATTTGGGCAAAAGAAAGTGCATCTTCACTCCAGAATCTCCAGTTTCTTAATAACGATAGTATCCTCGCCCGTCTCGGCGCTTTTGTCGCCGGAAACCATGAGCCGAATCTCGACAATATTATAAGGAAAGGCCCCTTCGCCGCTCACTGAGAAATCCCGGATTGGGATCTCGATGCGCCCGGAAACGGACTCCTTGATGGCGTGAAATATCTGCGTGCCACCATCGGTTTGCAGAACGATGTCGAGGAAGTTTTCGGATGCGAGGGTGACATCCGCCTCCATGACAAACTTCGCGCCCACATCCACCTGGCCGGAGGCAGGGATGACCAAACGGTAAAAGTCGAACTCCGATGAAGCCGAGGTCTCCACCTTGATAGAGAGATCGTTGCCCTTCACCGAAAACGTACCGGAAGCCAACTGGCTGCCTTTTTCCTCCCGGATGGCGCTTTGCTTGAAATCCAGAGAGATGTCCCCGGCTTGCAGCGGAGAGAGGTTCACCAGCCCCATCCCCGCAAATACCGCCAGATAGAAGAGAGAGGTTTTCATGTGCGATATATCAGGCGCGCACGCTTGAGCGTGAGCGGCGGGCTACGAGAAAGAAAAGACCGCCCACGAGCAGAAGCGCATAGGTTTGGGGTTCGGGGACAATCTGCAGATTGTCAAAGTGGTTGGAAACCGTGGTTGGGAAGCTGCCCACCGCATCGCCGATGACACGAAACTGGATCAGGTTCACATTCTGGAGGTTGGCCACGTTGGAGGTGAAGTCGCTCGCGGTAAACGAGATGGTGCCCCAGGTGTTGGCCGCCGTGGGGACATACGTCGCCTCATACACAGGACCCTCCACGGTGCCGAGACGCCAGACGACGTAAGCAGCAGGGTCGGTCGTGCGAAACGCGACGCTGAAGGTATCCATGCTAAAGTCCAGCGGAGTGGACAGCGACAGATAGAGATCCGCATAGGCGCCGCCCACGTCGAGGAAGGTCGCGGTCAGGTCGAGCGAACCGGTGCCCTCGGTCTTGATGGTGGTATCAACATCCAGCGTGATGGGATTTGCGTTAGGGCCGCCACCGGCACCCCAGTTTCCGATGGAGTCCATCGGATCGATCAACACGGAAGCGCCAGCGCGTCCGATCGAAAGGGCGCATATGGCGAGAAAACAACCTGACAAGAACGTCGTGGAGTACCTTGCTTTTTTCATTGTTAGTTAATGTTGATGTTGTGCTTTTACAGAGAGCGGGTTTGGCGCTCCTCGGTAATCGGTACGTCGCCGGCCAGCAATTCCCTGGCGGCTGCATTGGCTGTCCAATGATGGGGGAGAACGATCTTCTCGATCGGGCAGTTCTCGTTGCGAATGCTTTCCAACAGCTTGGCCGCCGCCAGGCGACCCATTTGACGGGCCGGATGCGGAAGCATGAACCAGGGGTTGGCAATGAAATGGGCCTCGGGCGCGCTGCCGATGGTGACAAAGACGTGTCGGGAATCAAACTCGACACCCTCCTCCACCAGACGGCGAAGGGGAGGAACAAAATCCGAGGCACGTGAGACAAAGAATCCCGTCACTTTTTCCGCGGAGACGAGGCATTCCGCCAACGCTTCGCCAGTGGAAGACATGGGAATCCGCCGCAAAGGAACTCCGAGCTGCCGGATCTCGTGTGCAAATCCGGCGTCACGCGCCGACAGGCCAGGCGTGCCAGTCGTGCACTCGTACATCACCGCCTCCTCACAGCCATTCTGGACCGCAAGCCGGGCGGCCTCGCGGCCTCCCTGGAAGTTGTCGATATCGATCGATGGGGCATTGACGCCATTAGGCACGATGTTGAGAAACATCACCGGGATGCCGGAATCGACCGCCTTGCGCCAATGGTCGCCAGGGCGTGTCTCCCAGATCGGAAAGGCCACAATGCCATCCACGCGCCGATGTATGAGCGACTCCAGATCGGCCCGCTCGATATTCACATTGTCGTCCACGATCGTCAGCGCAACCTGGTGGTCGTTCTCCCGCAGGACGTCGTAAATGCCGCTCAGGATGTCGCTCATGAAATCCCCGCGGCTATTACAGAAAAGCACCCCGATAACCTTGGTACGCTTGCCCGCCATCGCGCTCGCCAGGTAGTCGCGCCGATAATCCAGTTCACGACAGGCCTCCATCACCCGCTCCTGCGTGGCGGAAGGAATTCTCATTTCCACTGCACGGCCATTCAAAACATACGAAACCACCGACGCGGAAACCCCCGCCAGTTTCGCAACTTCCGCCATGGTCGACTTGCGCTTCATAGATTGCTTATACGCTTAAGCTGATTTTTGCTCCCAGTCAATTGGGAATTTGGAATTTTTCTGTCACTGCGACCTGACGTCGGGGAATCAACGCAAGCCTTTATATTCAAGCGGTTTGATATTTTCATTTTATCTCCAGAAACCTTTACTTCTTCCAGCAATGCCTGATGGGAGGACGGAAGCTTCACCCCGGATAAGCCAATAATTCGCTTAAGCGATTTTCCCTACGCTCGCTCCATGAATGCCATCAATCGGCGGAAGATCCACAGCGAGACGATAAAGGCCGCGAGGAAAGCGCCGCAAATCATGGCGCTGTGGGGGTCCTTTGCTACCCAGGCGAAATAGACCAGATAGGCTGCCAGCATCAGGCACAACCCCGCCCAGGCCAGTATGACAGGAACCATGAGTCCGCCAGAGGCCCGCTCCGGCCGGGAAGGAGGAGCGCTTGCCAGGCTCGCCTGCTGTCCCTGCATGGGAGGCACGTAACCCGATTCGCCACCCAACCGCCTCCACCGACGAAAGACCGCATAACAAAAGGCAAAGGTCAGCAAGGCAAAGAAGACCTGCCACACCACCGCATAGCGATAAAAGTACATACCGCTCTCCGGAACCATCCGCCGGACGAGATCCAGAAAGATGCCGACGCCTGCTCCCCCGATCATGGTTCCCGCAGCTCTCACCATGGACTGGGCGCCGCAAAAGGCTCCAAATTGCTCGCGGGGAAACAAGTGCATGATGCGAGGCATGGCGACAACGGCATTCACCGCCGTGAGCAGCGCCGAGAACACGCTGCCTCCCACGATGATCCAAAACAGGATATGCCCCGGAGGCGGATCGATGAAGAGCCATAGCAGCCCCATCATGAGCGGGAGGACGCTAAAGGCTGTCACGTAAGCCTCGACCTTCACCGGATGCCACTTGTCCGCCAGCCAGCCGGCGAAGGCGAGACAGATAGCAACCAGCGCCCCCGCGATGGCGGCGCTCTTTCCGATCTGATCGAGATCGAGGCCGAGCGATTGCAGGAAAAACACATTAAAGACGCCCGAGGTCGCCCCGATGGCGGCAAACATATTGCCCAGGAAAATCAGCCAGTAGAAAGGGATCGAGAAACAGTCGCGAAAGAACACCCGCACATCCGCAAGGAAGCCACCTCCACCGCCCTCCTCCACCGGGGGATAACTCCCCTCCCGGACCTTCAGGCACATGAGGCCAAAGCCGAAGAAGTACAGGAGGGCCGCCCCGACATAAATCTCCCGCATGTGGCTGAGCGCGTATTTGTAGATGAAGAAGTTGTAGAGCGTGGATGTCGCCACGCCGACCAGCCGGGACCAGCCCATGAAGCGGCTCTGGTAATGCTCGGGAACCACATCATTGTAGAGGTAATAGTAGACTGACCCCACGAACATATTGAAGAGGTCAAACATCCCGACAAACACTCCCAGCAGGATGATCACCACCGCCCCCTGGGAAATGGCGGAGCCGGAGAAAAAGACGCGATGCAGCCAGCCGCCCAGCGAATCGCTGAAGCCGATCAGCAAGAGCGAGGCCGTCAGGAACGGCATCGTAAAGAGGATGAAGGGAATACGACGTCCCCACCGGCTGCGATAGCGGTCGCTCTTGAAACTCACCCACGGACAGATCGTCGTATTAAACACCCCGGGCAGGGTCGTCATGATCAGGGAGATCAGCCAGTTCGCGGACCCAAGGCTCTGAAGTTTCAGAGGAATGATGCTCGGGACGATCGTCTCCATGAGGTTGAAGCAGAAGTCGCCCCAGAGCAGCCAGCAGAAGAGAACCACCAGTCCTTTCCGCGTGTAGGTGAGGCTTCCACACCGCAAAAGACCATCGGAATGCGCCCCATCGCCCGGCTTTGCGCCGTTGGAATCCAAGCGAGCCGGTTCACTCATCGCTTCAGGTTCCTCAACTTTGCAGGGAAAACTCCCGGATGAAATGGATTTCTGCGCATGGAAACAACGTCTGTTGACTGAAGGTAGCTTATACGTTAAAGCATTTGTATCACCTTTCAACCGTTTTCCTGTCGGAATCCCGAAGATCCCGAGGACTTCCCACGCGCAATACATTGTCTGAAGGTGGTTTAATCCCATTTCCCAAAGTCGACTGAATTCCAACAATAGCTTATGCGCTTCACCAATTTCTCAGAACGAGCCGAGAAAATCCATGGCTTGCCGCTTGCCTCGCCGGTGAGTTCCCACGGCGGATATGGACCCGGAGGAGAGGTCATTTACACCAGCGCCCTCCAGGGATGCCCTGGAGTTTTCGTCGCCCAGGAGGGCCATGCGATGGTGACGGTACAGACAAACGGCTCGACGCATTTTCGGACCCTGCTGGAGCAAAAGGAGATCCCTGTGCTGAAGGGGAGCTTCGATCCCGTGGTAAAACGCGAGACGGGGCTGCCGAGTCACAATGTCTGGCTGCGACTCGAGAGCGGCGAGTTTTATTCCCTCATCAATCCGGTGTGGAAAAAGCGCGACACACACCGGGTCATCAAGACGACGGGAGCCAACAGGGCGATCTGGTTCGCCGGGACGTCGGATGCGATCGCCACGGCGGTGGAGATCACTCTGGCAATGACGCCCCATGGCCCGGCGCTGGTCCGTCGCACTCATTTGAAGAACACCGGGACGGCTGCGCGGCGAGGCCAGCTATGGAGTTCCTTCCACGTCCATGGCACGCAGTTTTTCAGCTATAACAAGGATAACTGGTATGACGCAGGACTGCCCGTGACCGACGCCGACATCGTGGTGGCCTGCCCGGTGCCATTCACGGAGATTCACCAGATCAAGCGGCTGGCGCAAAAGCGGCATCATCTCCAGTGGCTCGGGGCGACCTGCGATTACCAGAGCTTCGTAGGCAGCAGCGCGGCATCGGCCCTGTGGCCGGAAGCGGTAGCTCGCGGGGGATTCCTTCCCGAGGGAGCGGGAGAGAGGCTGAATCGCTTCTCCACTCCCACGCTGGCGGCCACGGCTCACGCATGGGAGCTCGCGCCCGGAGAAAGCGCCTCGCTGGAGGAGCATCTGCTCTTTGTCGAGAATCCGGAGGTCATCGCGGCCTTTCGCCAGCAGCTTGCGACTGACGAACCGGGCTACACCGCGGCGCAGGAGAGATTCCGTGTGGCTGCGACCAACCTTATCGAGTCCACCGGGGGAATGTCTGCACCATCGGAGGCTTCCGCAGCAAAGGACAGCGCCGGCTTCTTCTTTAACTGGGCGGCGCAGCCTGCGGTGTCCCGTTACGCAAACTCCCTCTGGGCCACGGTCGACGAGCTTTATGAAAACTGCCGCGCTCATGGCTCTCCGCTGGCGGATGGGATCGAGGTCGGATCGCGGGATCGCGCCCAGGATATGTGGGTGAAAATGCGAAACGATCCGGCACGGGTGCGGGCGGATCTGGTGCATGCCTTCGGCTTGATGATTCGCACTTCCGACCGGCGGCCAATACGGCGGGAAGGCATCCCGCTGACCATCGTGGAGAAGCTTCACGGCACCTTTCCCCGGCAATACCCCAGCCGCTGGCTCGACCGCACCAAGGCGGTGCATAACGACAACCGGCCCTATGCCGACAGCTCGCTGTGGCTGCTCAATGCCCTGAGCCGGTACATCCGGCAGACCGGCGATCTTTCCATCCTCGATGTGAGTGTTCCAAGCGTACGCCTGCTATCGCCCGGCGACCCGGTCAACTCCACCATGATCGGCAACGACACCGAGACGCCCATCGCGGAAGTCGTGGCCGAGATCTTTGAGAACATCCGGCGATCGGCGGAAGATTCGCCCTACGGCATGGTACAGATCCTGTATGGCGACTGGTGCGATCCCATCGACATGTTTGGCACCAGCATCGTCGGCGCGCCCGGGACTCGCGGGAACGGCCGGGGAGTGAACACCCGCCTGACCGCCCACGCCGTCGAGGCCTTCGTCGAGATGCTTGACATCCTCGCGCTGCCCGTCCTCCGGAGCCGCTCATGGCATGTGGCAATACACCATGAAATCCAGCGAGCCAGGGAGATGGCGAATCAGCTCCGGCTGAATGCGATTCGCTGGGCCTGGGAGGGTGACAATTTTGTCGATTCCCTCCACGAACTCCGGGTGGACGGGACCACACCCGATTACCACGCAGGAGAGTCCGGCTACACCCTGGGAAGCGCGAGGGGACGGGACTTTGACGGCCGGCCCCGGCGCGTGGTCACGGCAAATGCCTATGGCATAAAAATGCTCACGCTGGAGCGCGAGTACCTGACTCCCATTGCGGAGGTGAATGCCATGATCCGCTCCATCCTCTCCGCTTTCGACCGCCTGTGGGATTCTCAGCTCGGCCTGCCGCTCATCGCGCCGCCAGTCGCCAACAATCCGACGGCAATCCGCCTTGTCGGCCGCATGGGGATGCTCCCGCCCGGGACGGCGGAAAACGGAGAATATCACCACGGGCAGATCTTCATGCACAGCTTCCGCCGGAGCCTGCCGGGAGAAACGATGACATCCTTCCAGAGCCTCGCCCCCGTTCTTTCCGTGCTGCGCAAAGACGATGCGCTCGGCGGACCCTTTGACTCTCCCGCCAACTCGTATGCCTCCGACAAGGACGACCCTCACTATGGCAACGGAATGAACTTCGGCCTGTCGGGGTCGACCGCCTGGCTGGTCGAGTATTTCGAAGGTCTCGCGGGTGTGACGGTCGATTTGTCCGATCCCGACGATCCCTGGCTCCGCATCGATCCTGCACCGTTGCAGGATGCCGGGGACGTCATGGAGTACATCCGGCTCATCCACTGGAGACAGCCGGATGGAAGCTACGCATCGCGTCCGGTACACCTCATCCAGAAGAGGGACGTGAGCACCCTCAACGGGCGGGATATCCCGGTGCCGCATCGGATTTCGCTGAAGTCGTGGGAAGATCACGCGACGGGAACCGCGGAGCAAAACCCGACTCCCACGCAGCGATGATTGCCCTCACCCAACCCTCCGCCGAGATTCACCTTCCCGCCGGCGACCTTTACCCGGACGCATCGCTCCAGGTGGAGCATCTCGGCATCGCCGCACATCAGGACGACCTGGAGTTCATGGCCCTCCAGGGAATCCTCCCCGGCCTCGCAGACCGGCGGGCCTCCTTCGGCGGAGTGGTCTGCACCGATGGCAGCGGAAGTCCACGGTGCGGCAAATACGCGGGAACCACCGACGCCGAGATGGCGGCGATCCGTCGGCGGGAACAGCGACTGGCGGCGGCGATCGGTCAATACAAGTTCATCGCCCAGCTCGGGTACTCCAGCAAAGAGCTCCGCGAAGGCAGCCGCTCCCTGACGACGGACCTCGCCAGCCTGTGCATCGCAGCACGCCCGCGCATCGTCCATACGCACAGCCCCCTGGACAAGCACGACACCCACCTGCATGTCTTTGCCAGTGTGATCGAGGCGCTACGGTCGCTGCCAGAGGAGAGCCGCCCGGAGATGCTGTACGGATGCGAGGTCTGGAGAGGCCTCGACTGGGTGAATGACGAGGAAAAAGTCGCCTTTGACGTGAGCCAGTCGCCACATATCGCCAATGCGCTCAACGGAGTCTTTGATTCCCAGATCGCCGGAGGGAAGCGCTACGACCTGGCGACCGAGGGCCGCCGCCGGGCCAACGCCACGTACGCGGCATCGCACACGACCGACCAGGCGACGCACCTTGCCCTGGCCATCGACCTTTCCGCCTTGCTGAAAGACACCCGGCTCGATCCCGTAGCATTTGCGCTCGGGTTCATCGATCGCTTCCGCGCCTCGGCGGAGGCAGGGCTGCGCCGGGCATTTCGCTCCTGATCATGGAAGTCATCATCCAACCCGACGCGCAGGCGGCGAGCGCCCTGGCGGCGCAGCGCATTGCCACCGTCATCCGCCAGAAGCCCTCCGCCACGCTGGGCCTCGCCACCGGCAGTTCCCCACTCGCCCTGTACGCCGAGCTCATCCGCATGCATCGCGAAGAGGACCTCGATTTTCAACACGTCACGACGTTCAATCTCGACGAGTATCTCGGCCTCTCACCCAGCCATCCCTCATCGTACAATGCCTTCATGTGGGAGAACCTCTTTCGTCACATCAACGTGAATCCCGCCCGGGTGTTCGTCCCTTCCGGCAAGGTCGACTATTGCGACCTCGGGAAATACTGCGCCCGGTACGAGGAGGAAATCCGCAAGGCGGGAGGCATCGACCTGCAAGTGCTCGGGATCGGGGGCAATGGTCACATCGGGTTCAACGAACCCGGCTCCTCGCTCGCATCCCGCACGCGCATCAAGACTCTTGCCCCGCAGACCGTCGAGGACAACCGCCGCTACTTTGACGCGCATCACGCCGTCCCGCTTCACGTCATCACGATGGGTATTGGAACGATCCTGGAAGCCGGCGAACTCTGCCTCCTCGGCTTCGGGGAAAAAAAGGCGCAGGCGGCGGCGGCGGCGGTGGAAGGCCCGCTCTCCGCGTTCGTCCCCGCGTCGGCACTGCAACTGCACAGGAAAGCCTCGGTCTATCTCGACGAGCCCGCCGCCGCCCACCTCAAGCACTCGGAATATTACCGCTGGGTCTTTCGCAACAAGCCTCCCGAGGTATAGCCTGCTCCGCCCGGGTGGCGAATCTCCACCGCGGCATCCGGGCAGGCAGCCCGCGAGTTCTCTCCCGTCGTCGGCAGGACGATCCACCGAACCAGAGGGAGGCCATTCGCCAAAAAAATCAGGACAGGGCGAAGCGGATTCCTCGCTGGACGCACCAATCACCTTCACTGCGCCCACCCAGCAATTTCCTAGCGCCAACGGTTTAATGATTTAAACAAAATGACAATTGAGTCGGGTCATTCGGGAGTCAATGGTGCGGACCATGAAGTCACCCTCCTTCCCCACAATTGCTCTGACTGCCATAGCCCTCCTGATGCCGACGCTAAAGTCGGCTTATTCGCAGACCGTACTCGATGGTATTAGCTGGTATCGCGTCGGCGGAGGCACCGGGTCCTCGCTCAATGTGAGTTCCGGCTCCTTGGTTTACACGCCCGCGTCCACTGCGGCGACAGTCAATATCGTCGGATACTTCAATCCCCAGACGATCGCTCTGGGACAGACGATCACCCTGAGCCTCAACATCACGATGAGCCAGATACCGAATGCGATGGAGGCCGTCCGGTTCGGCCTCTTCAACTCGGGAGGAAGCCAGGTGACCGCGAACAGCAACAGCTTCGACAACGCTGCTTTTGCCGCCTACCAGGGATACTCGACCTGGTTCAACCCGGCCGCCACGTCCAGCGCGTACAGCATCCGTGAACGCATCGCGACAAACAACAATGCAATCTTTGCTGGCGGCTCCTCAAACAATCCCTCCCTGGGAACAGTAAGCAATGCCACAATAGGACTCGGTGCAAACATTCCCTCCACATGGGCATTGTCTCTCACCCGGACAGAGGCGGGGCTGAGTTTGCTATCGACCGTTAACGGGATCGAACTGTCTCGTGTCGATAATATCAGCCCGTATTTCACCTTCGATACCGTCGCGGTCCAGTTCAGCGCCAATGTGACCGGCGCGGTGACATTCAACAGCGTCACCGTCCCCGAACCATCAGCCGCGATACTCGGTATCCTGGGCGCGGGATTCCTCCTCATGCGCCTCCGCCGCAGCCGCCGCTGACCCTGCCATTTTTCTGTCCGCCATGAAACACATCGTGCTGCACTCCGGATGGCAGACCTGCAATATCGGAGACATCGGTCATACCCCGGGAACGCTGCGTCGCCTCGAGGAGGAACTTCCCGAGGCGGCGATAACCGTCCTGCTACACCGATGGAACGCCGATGTGCTGCAGATGCTGCGCCGGAGGTTCCCGAGAGTCACCTTCCTGCCAAGCTCGGTCGGAGAGGAACACGATGACTGGGCGGAGGTTTTCGAGACGTGCGATCTCGTGATCCAAAACTCCGGCATGCACTACAACCATGTTTACGGATATGGATATGATCCGACGGTGCTTCGCCGGTGTGTGGCCGCGCAAAAGCCGTTTGGCCTTTACGGGCACTCGTTTGACGGATTCCGTGCCGACCGAGGCGAAGAAATGCCCGACCTGCTGAGCCAGGCCGAGTTTATCTATTGCCGGGACAGCCTGTCCCTCGCGTATTTGCGCGATTACGGACTCAATCCAAAGATCCTGGACTGGGGTCCGGATGGATGCTTCGGGATCGACGTGATCGACGACGCGAAAGCAATCGCTTTTCTTGCCGAGGCGGGATTGGAGGAAGGCGAGTTTCTTTCGGTCACCATGCGAACCAACACGCCCAGCCTGGAAGGTGGAGCCGGAAACGTCCTGAACCCCCGGGTGCCGACGCCGGGGCAGATAGCTGAGAATGAGCGATGGGCCGACAGCCTGCGGCAGGTCATTTGCGGATGGGTCGCGGCCACTGGAAAAAAAGTCCTGTTATCTCCCGAGGTGGACAAGGAAATAGCCATGGCCCGCCGGCTGCTGCTGGAACAGCTCCCTGCCGAGGTGCAAAGCCATGTGGTGTTGCGGGATCACTTCTGGAATGTCGATGAAGCCGCATCCGTGTACGCCCGGGCTGCCGTCGTCGTCTCCATGGAGCCGCACTCATGCATCGTGGCTCTGGCGAATGGCACCCCGGCAATCCACTACTTCAGCCCCAATCACGGCCGGAAAGCCCATATGTTTGCCGACATCGGACTCGCGGACTGGTTGCACAATATCCATGAGGTCCCTCCGCAAGCTATCGTGAAGATCCTGAAGGAAATCGCATCGGATCGTGCCAGGGCGTCCGGGCGGGTGACGGCGGCGATGAATGTGGTCCACGCAGGCGCGGCGAAAATGGGGCGCACGATTCGTGCTGTCCTGGACCTGGAGTCCCCCTCGCTCCCAGAGAGCCGCAGACTTTCCGCCGTCTGATTGCCACAATCAGCCGCGAATAAACCGAATACACAAACGGATGCCCGCCTCGTATTTCGTCGGACCATTTTTATAATCTGTACAACCATGAATGCTTCTTCCCCTCGAGGATACTTGTTGATCGGCTTGTTGGCGTGCCTGTCGTGCGCACAGCTTAGGGCCGGATCGGTCAGTCTGGAATTTGCTAACGGCAATAGCTCCACGGTCACGGCGCCGGGCATCCGGATCACGCCCTCAGACATCCCGGAGCTCAGCGCCTCGCCAGCCTGGAAACTAACCACCTTCACCTGGCTGTCCCCGCGACGCTCCGGAGGAGAGCCTACAGGCCGGGGATACCTGCTGATCTTTGATGCCTCCAAGTTTGATCCTGCGGAAAAAACCTACCCGCAGGTAAACAATGAGACCAACGGTTTGATCGCCGTCAGTTCCACCTATCTCGACGGGCAGTACGCCTTCCCCGACAACGTCATTTTGGAAAAGGGAAAGTCCTATTACATCCTTAATAGCGTGCCGATCACCACGGATCGCGTGCCCAAGGCTCCCTCCCAATACGGGTTCACCCCGTCGATCACGAGCAATGGCATTGAACGCTGGACCGGCACCGAGACGGCGTGGAGTTCGTCCACCTCGCCCGGAGCGCCCAATTTCCGGGCCGCCTTTACGTCAGCCCCCAAACCGACCAGCACCCCTTAGCGAAATCTCCAGCAACAACCCCGACCACGCTTCCATGCTTCCTCTGCGTTCCGCCCATCCCTCCCGTCTCCTTATGCTCGCCCTCGCCTTCTGCGGGATTCTCGGCAGTCCCGTGCTTCGCCAGGCAGCGGCAGCCCCTACCGAGTCCCAGGCAGAACACGAGCCGCCCCTGCGCTGGATCGCATGGGGCGAAAATGAGATCGAAACTCTCTCCACCAGTGACGAAGACCAGAAGCGGTCCACCCGAGGTCTCCTGGACGGAAAGGCGAATACCGTCAGTCAGTTCAAAAAACTCGAGGGCAGCGTCATCACCATCCGCTTTAAGCAGCCCCAGAAGATCGGGCGCATGGCTTTCGTCCAAGGCGGTCCCGGAAACTCCGCGCTCCCGCGCGAACTCTCCATCATCCTGGATGGCGATGGGGCTGCTCCCATCCATGTCGAGCTCCTGAAGGCTCCTGGAAAGATCCAGACAGCACCGATCGATCGCACCGTGCGCCAGATTCACATCCGCGTGGAATCCGTCTGGAAGGAACCTGGCAAGACCAGGCCCGAGGGCGGATTTGCCGACATAGGCGCGGTCGAGATCGCACCGGCCGAATGGTCATTTGTCCAAGCTCCGCTGCAAGCCCACCAGACGAGCTTGCGCCTCACTCTCACCTCTCCGCGAGACACCACAGCCAACGTGACCGCCCTGATCAATCGAGGCGCCCGCGGCGCGTCGAGCGACATCGCCGACGACGTGACCTATCGCCATCCCGAGATCGCCGTCCAGGCCGGCACCCACGACTATACCGTGGAGCTCTCGTCGCTCACCGAGGCCCAGCCTTACGACATCCTGCCGCTCCCGCAGAACCTCGATCGTCTCCTCATCGCGAGCACTGATCCCGAGGTCGGCCTCAAACTCGAAGCCCTCACGCCGATCCAGCCGCCGCACAAGGAGGCCATATGGTCCCCGCTCCCGGCCATCAACTTCCCCACCCGCGAGATCAAGGGAGAGAGCTGGCGAGAAGGACTGAGCCACCATACCTCGGGCCGCTTCAGCAACACGGCATACAACGGTTTGCTCACCGAGATCGTGGGAGCCTCCTGGTTCCGCGCCTATGCTGCAAACGGCGAGCAGCTTCGCCGCCGCCAGGATTTTGACTTCTATGTCGATGGCCAGCAAACCGACGACACCGGCCGCGACGAGGAGCTTTGGAAAGTCCGACTCCGCCAATCTTATAACGATTCCGAAAAGATCGCCGTCAACTGGACAACCATGCGCGTGGATCTGAAGGTCGAAAATGACACCATCCGCTATACCTATGGAATCCTCGTCCCTGGCTTCCTGGTTGATTCGCCCCGGCCTCTGAACTTCAGCTCCCGAGGAGGTGGGCAACTCCCTTTCCGCAGCGGCGCCCCGGACGAGGATGAGGTCCGCTTCCAGCGCCTGGCCGCCAGCTCCGGTGGATCGGCCCGAATCGGCCCCGCCGCGATCCTCACCAGCCAGGGGTTGATCACCAAGCCGCAAACCCTGCGCGACCTGCGCGAACCGTGGTTTGTCGGAATCTGGGGCCTCGACGGACGCCCTACCTTCTGGGGAGACAAGGCTGTGGCCGTGCTCTTCACCTCCGATGCCAAAGAGCCTGTGGAGTGGACGCCAGCAGGCCTCCGCCTGCCACCTGGCAAGTGGGGGGTGAGCACCGCTTTTTACGGATTGCTCAACGATCATTGGGACGAGGGACTGCTCGCCGACCGCGCCCGTCTCCTCACGCGTTTCCTCCGCACCTATCCCGTCGATTGCCGGGAGTATTATAAGGTCGAGGCCAACACCGTGCGGATTCTCAACGAGTTTTCATACGACCGCTGGGGCCAGCCCGGCTGGCAGGCGGCTGATTACGCGCCGATCCCACCGATCTACAGCTGGGCACGAGACTCTCTCGGCTGGACGGGCATTCCCGTCGGAGTCTCCCCGAAAGGCACCGGAAAGGGCGTGGCCACCCCGATCGGTCCCTGGCGCTGGGAGGAAGGCAATACCCTGGCTTACGAACTGCCCCGTGTCGCCGCGCCTCACGCGGCCTTCCCCCGGCGTTCTGAATTCGAATCCACCATCAAAAGCATCGAAGCGGAGATTCACGAAGCGGTCAAAAAGCCGCCCCTCTCCGTGGAATCCAACCATCCCTGGATCATGGCCTACTACAAACGCTGGACGCATGCCCTCATAGGAGGAGGTTTCCTTGCGAATGAGTCTCGGAGCGAGCTTCTCGACGTTGCCCGTCCCCTGGTTCGCCGCATGTATGAGCCATCGTCCTGGATCCCGCGCAAGGAGCGCTTCACCGGAGAGCCCTATTACATCCGTGGCTGGCGCGACCGCCATATGCTGCCTGCGATGTTTGGCGATCCCAACTCCAATGTCGGCCAGGCGGCGTACTCGACCTATCTCTACGCCAAGTACAGCGGAGACTGGGCGCTCGTCGAGGAACTCTGGCCGCGCATCATGGATACGCTGCGTATCTTTGAAGTCCTCAACGACTGGGCGGTCCCACAAACCACCTCGCGCGAAGCCGTCAAGTTCAGCTCCATCGATATGGACACCATCGCCTACGCCGGTCTGGCCGCGATGGAGCGCATGGCGGAAGTCCTCGGGAAAACCGAAGACCTCGAGCGCATCGCCTACCTGCGAACCAAGATCGCCGCAGCCACCGCGCTGCGCCTCAACTTCGTCCACTACCTGGATCCCAAAGGCGAATTCCCCGCGCTCTTCGGAGTCGGATTCGCCGAGGACGGTCCAGCTCTGGAAATGGCCTCGAAAGATTCCGGCAGCGGTCTCGATCATGTGGCGATGATCTTCTCCTGGACCGGCGAAATGCCCGAACTCTCCGGCTTCTACTTCAATATCCTCGGAGCGGATTTCATGCGGAAATTCCAGGCGGACTTCATGGACAACCAGTTCTCCGGCTGGCGCACCATGCCCATCAATAATACTCGCTCCGCCACCCACATCGCCATCCGTGCCTTCCTGCCCGAGTGGCCGGCCGACAAGATCCAGAACGATATCGACATCTGGCTCAAGTACATCAAGCAGAAGACGCCACCCTATGGCACCGCCGGGATGGTCGGGGCATGGAGCGGCCACGAAACCGGCATCTGGCTGATTAACTGGGAGCCCGCGCGCTTCGTTTCCAGTGCCTATGAAAAAGAGCTCGGTCGGCTCCAGGTGGAGTTGGTAGCCGAGCGCCCATTCACGCTGGATTTTTCCGCGCCCGGACGGATCGAGACCGTGCGCATCGATGGCGGAGAGCCGTTGCCGATGGCAGACATTACCACCCTGCCGCCCATCAACGCCGCCAACCCTTCAGCCCTTCATCATCAGGTCCGGCTGCCGCATGGCGGGCGTATCGAAATCCAAATGCGCGCCGAGAACCCGCCGGGTAATCCGTGACGGATGGATATCACCCCGTCCCTCGACCGCCATTTTCCTCGCTTTCGGCACCACGATCCGCTCGTTCCGGTCTGGTGCGTGACGCCTCGGGCCGGGAGGTACACGCATCGGTTCTTCGACACATCTCCGATCAGCCCTTCGGGGCGATACCTGGGCGTGCTGCGCCTGCCTTTCGAGGATCGGCTGCCCTCACCGGGCGACGTGGCCGACGTGGCGTGCGTGGATCTGGAAACCGGCGACGAGACCGTCCTCGCCACCACCCGGGGTTGGGAGCATCAACTCGGAGCAAACCTCAACTGGGGCCATTCCGATCACGAGCTGTTTTTTAACGACGTGGATCCCTCCACGTGGACGCCCTTCGCGTGGAAGGTCGACGCACTCACCGGGAGGCGCATGCGCCTTGGCGGCACCGTGTATCACGCCTCGCCCAATGGCCGGTGGCTCATCAGCGCCAATCTCGCGCTTACCGCCAAAACCCAGCGGGGCTACGGCGTGGTCCTTCCAGACATCGCCCTGCCATCGCAGCGAGTGGGGCCGGTCGATGACGAGGGGTTCTGGATCACCGACACTCGCTCGGGAGAGCGCCGCCTGCTCCTATCCATAAAAGCGATACTCGACACTGCCGCGGCCAATGCATCGCCCGTGCGCTTCGACACCGTCGCGCCAGCCGATACGCCCGAGCGCTGCGAGATCACGGGGTTCCATGGCAAGTTCAACCCTCAAGGCGACGCCCTCATGCTTAGCCTCCGCTGGTTTCGCGCCAGAGAACGGGCCGGATGGGACATGTTTCAGACCGACTATGAGGCGGTGCGGTTTGCATGGATCACTCTCCGCATCGATCCGGAAACCGCCGTCCCCGACCTCGGGACGCTCCGTTGCGCCACCGGCCCCGACCTCTGGCAACACCCCGGCCATCACGCCACCTGGTTTCCCGACGGCCGCCGCATTTCCCAAAACCTCGCTCTCCCTGCCGTCACTCGCGACGACCGGCTCCGCTTCGTCGAAGTCAATACCGACGGCTCCGGGTTGCGCATCATTCCCGGCACGGAACATCTTGCCGGCTCTGGTCACCCCACCCTGCACCCGGATGGCTGCCACTTGCTCACAGACACCTACGTCAACGAACCGACCGCGTTCGGAGATGGCACTGTACCGCTGCGCTGGATCGACCTGCGCTCCGGTAATGAGCAATGCCTGGCGCGCATCAATGCCCTCAATCCCGCGGTGAAGATCCACCAGGCGCTCCGCTGCGACCCCCACCCGGCCTGGGACCGATCCTGGAGATTCGTGGTCTTCAACGGCATGGACGGCGACACCCGGCGTGTCTACGTGGCCGACATGTCATCCCTGCTTGTATAAGCTCGTCCCCCGGCTCACCCGTAAACCGGTGGTTATTTATCAGTCGCGATTTTCCGGCGCACGGAGTGCCCGTCCTGCCATTCGCCGCTGACGAGGATCAACTCTGGAACCTTGGGAATATCGGAGTGGTTCAGGTAAAGCTCCCTGGCCAGGGTATTGATCACCGAGCGACCCACCTCGTGGCTTCGCAGATTCACTCCGGCGAGAGGGCTGTTCTCTTTCTTCGCCAGATGGACAAAATCGATCCGGCTCGCCTTTTGCGATTTCATGGCGCGAAGCCATCCGTAATGCTCATCAGTCAGCGACAGGATCACGTCGGGCTGGTGACGTCTTACCCAAAGCTCAAAGGCCTTGCGATCCAGCTCCGGCGCCTTGCTTTCGATCAAAGGCACCCGCAGGTCGGGAGCGATGCCTTGCTGCCATGCCAGAAAGCGACCGGACATGGCGAAGCGAATCCCGGGGTCCAGGAATGGCGTCAGAGCCAGCCCCGGCCGCCGGTAGCCGAGGGCAACCACGTGCTGAATGGCGGTTTTCATGGCCTGGGCATGATCTGAGGCCACGCGATGCACGGGCAACTCCTCCGAATGGAAAGCCGCCGCGACAACAGAGAAATGCCTCCAATCCATCGCGGGATACGGCTGATGCAACGGACCGCCCGGAAACAAAATGATGCCCTTAATGCCCCGGGTCCTGAAAATGCGGGTCAGTTTATTCCCTTCATTCTCAGTGCCAGCAAGGGGCACCTCCTCCACGCGGAATCCCAACTCGGCGGAGCGCTCAACGAGTCCATTCCATAGCCTGGAGTAAAAATAAAAATAGTCATCGAACTTCCAGCGGTTTTGCAACACACCAAACTTTGTCAGCACGGCAAGCGTGCCTGCCTCCGAATGGCCCGGCTTTCTCCGATAAGCTATTAGGGATGAAACGAGCGGGTTGGGCTTGTACCCCATTTTTCTGGCCTGGAGAGTGACCCGGGCGCGCATCGCCTCGGAAATCCGGAAATCGTTGCGCAGCGCGAGGGAGACCGTGGCGACGGAACAGCCAAGGGCAACGGCAATATCTTTCATCCGGACCTCTGGCTGACTCTCCGACATCTGTTTTATGATTTAAACAAAAAGCGATTTGAATCAAGCCGATAGGAGACCTATAGCAAACTTCATAAAATCCTCCCCACTAAGGAAATCAATGAAACGTGAGATTCCCCCAGTCTGGCTTTGCTCCTCCCGTCGGCCGACCCCCCAGGGTCTCAGGATCGTGAAACGCGCGGAAGGCAGCGGTCTTCCGACTCTCTCGAGTCCCTGCCATCGCGCCTGCCGCCGGGGATTCACTCTGGTCGAGATCCTCGTCTCTGTCGCCATTATTGCGATCCTGGCGGCACTCGTGCTGCCTGCCTTCAAATCGATGAGGACCCATGCGCAAGCTGCGAGATGCGTAAGCTCGATCCGTAGCTGGGGAGTCGCGATGCAGCTGTACGTACAGGAGAACAACGGGGTCTTTCCCAACTCCAAGTATCCAACGAATACGCACGGGATACTGGCGAAATATCTTTCGATGCCGGAGAACATGACACCAAGCCAGCTCGACGAAAAAATCGGGTGCCCCGATCCGGACTGGAAGTATGGCTTTAACTCCCTGCTCTCCGAGCGCCCGATCTCAACGGTATCTCAGCCATCCAGGCAAATCTACGCGATGGACCTGTGCTCCAGCGCAAATGACAACCGCTGGATCGATCTTACAGTCCTGGGATCAAAAGTCGTGGCTCTCCGCAATGCGATGCCCAAGCCTCACTCCCGGAAAGTCTGCGTATTGTACGTGAGCGGAGGAGCCGGGTTGAAACTCGTAAGCGAGCTCTATCGATCGGAAGTCACGCGAGACACGCCCAGCTATGTTTCTTCCGACGACACGACGCCGATAGGAAGTCCCGACTTCGATCGCTGATCGAGCAACGGGAAGGCCGGCTCAGTTCCCTCCTGCCGGAGAGAACGCGATTCACGAAAAGAGAAACGCCCCCCAGAGCCCGTAAACCACAGCTGCAATGTCTATTCTGGATTGGATCGTTCTCTCAATACCGCTCACCATCGTTTTATCGGTCGCGGTATTGACGCAAAAGTACATGAAAAGCGTCGCCGACTTTATGTCGGGAGGACGAGTGGCGGGACGTTATCTATTGACCATTGCCAAGGGCGAGATGGGAGCGGGAGCAGTCGTCTTCGTCGCCCTGTTTGAAAAGATCGCCCAGTCCGGATTCACAACCAACTGGTGGATCTGGCTCCAGATGCCGATCCTTCTCGTCGTCGCGATCTCGGGATTTGTGATCTACCGGTATCGAGAGACGAGAGCGATGACCCTCGCCCAGTTCCTCGAGATACGATACAGCAAGCGTTTCCGCGTCTTTGCGGGCGTGCTGGGTTTTGTTGCCGGGATAATGAATTTTGGCATCATCCCGGCTGTCGGCTCGCATTTCATGGTCTACATACTGGGCCTGCCGCGAGAGATTATCCTGTTTGCCTATCCTGTTCCGACATTCGTTCTCTTGATGGGGGTATTCCTCAGCATCACGCTCCTCGTGACGCTAACGGGAGGGTTGATTACGATGATGGTCAGCGATTGTATCGAGGGAATCCTGTCCCAGTTGTCCTATCTGGTGCTGATCGGGGCGCTTCTCCTGATCTTTTCCTGGGATCAAATCGCCCAGACGCTTTCCGCCCGGCCGCCGGGGCAATCCATGGTCAACCCCTTCGATTCTCAAGGGATAAAGGATTTCAATATCTTCTACGTCATGATGATGACCTTTCTGACTGTCTATGGAACCATGGCCTGGCAGAATGCGAGCGCGTATAACTCTGCGGCTCTGAATCCGCACGAGTCCCGGATGGCATCCGTCCTTGGTCGCTGGCGGGAAATGGGAAAGATAGCTGTCATCACCTTGCTCGCGGTCTGCGCGATCACATTCCTGAAGCATCCGGACTTTGCCACGCAGGCAGCGCCCGTTCCCGCGATCGTCGCGCAGATCCCCGAGGCTCAGATCCAAAAGCAGATGGAGCTCCCGGTGGCGGTTTCCTTTCTGCTGCCAGTGGGCATCAAGGGGTTGCTGTGTGCGATCCTGGTGATGGGAATGATCGGCGGAGACTCGACGCACCTGCACTCCTGGGGAAGCATCTTTGTGCAGGATGTGCTCATGCCGTTTCGCAAGAAACCGCTGGCCCCCCGTCAGCACATAAGAGCCCTGCGACTATCGATCGTGGGGGTCGCCATATTCGCCTTTTTCTTCGGGATGCTATTCAAGCAGACGGAGTACATCATAATGTGGTTCCAGATTACGACGGCGATCTTTGTCGGTGGAGCCGGCGCGGTGATCATAGGAGGGCTGTACTGGAGCCGGGGGACAGTCCCTGCCGCCTGGGCCGCGATGATCGTAGGGTCCACGCTCTCTGGTGGCGGGATCTTGGTACGGCAGATCTATGGTCCCTCCTTCCCCTGGAATGGCGTGGAAATCGCCTTCTGGGCGTCTTTGATCGCGATTGCGACCTACGTGGTCGTGTCGCTGCTGACCTGTCGCGAAAGCTTCAATATGGATCGGATGCTGCACCGAGGCCCCTATGCGGCGACCATCGAGAAAGCCCCGGCTGAGAGTCCGGCAACCCCGGAACGGAAAATTTCCCTGGTCGGCAAAATCGTGGGTATCGACAGCAATTTTACCCGAGCCGACAAATGGATCGCCGGCTCTCTCTTTGGCTGGGGAATCCTATGGTTCGCGGTGGTGATCATCGGGTCGCTCTGGAACATTGTCGCTCCCTGGCCGGAATCGGTCTGGCTATCCTATTGGCATGTAGTCGGGATCGCCGCTCCCATCTTTATCGCGCTCGTGACCGGTGTCTGGTTCACGTGGGGCGGCATTCGCGATATGAAACAGCTCTTCATCCGGCTGCGACTTTCGCACGTAAACCCGCTCGATGATGGCACGGTCATAAACCATCAAAACCTCGACGAGGCAGGCGCTGAGTCACGCATGGAATACCCGACCAGTCAGGCGAAAGAATGAAACAGGGGAAAGTAGCGGCCAACATCGCCCCCGCGAACGGTGTATCGAGGAGGAGCGATCCGTAACAGCCGCTCCATCGAGCACGACGAGGCGAGCACATGGACGGTGGAGCAGGATCAGGGAATTCTCATCAAGTCGGTTCTCCCGTGCCTTCCATGATGCTACGGTAGGCCAGTTGATCGTGGTAAAGGCGGTGAAAGACCTTGTACTTGGCGGCGTGATATGCGGTCGCCCGAGGGTCGGGCTCGATGATTTTCCCGGGACGGGACATGGCACCCATGGCGGATTCCAAGGACTCGCAGGCCCCTGAGGCGACTGCACCCAACATGGCGGCACCGAGCAGGACTGCCTCTGCTTCGGCAGGCAGGACCAGGCGACAGCCGGTGATATCCGCATGCTGCTGGAGGAAGACGGGATTCTTGGTGCCACCGCCACAGCAAAGCAGGGTGTCGATGCGGTACCCGGCATCATTCATGGTCTCGATAATATGTCTCGTGCCATACGCGATGGCCTGAATCGTCGCGAGGTAAAGCAGAGCGAGATCGTCGATGCCAGCCGAGAGCCGCAGACCGGAGATCATCCCGAGAAGATGGGGGTTGGCGCGAGGAGAGCGGTTGCCGTGAAAGTACGGGCATACATGCAGTTCCTGCGTCAGCGAGGCAAGGAAGCCACCCTCGGCCAGAGCATCAAGGCGTCGGTTGAGAAACTCGTAAACAGAGCATCCCTGCTCCCGGGCCGCCTCCTTCGCGAGAACTGATGCGCCGTGAGTCGAGATCACATGGTCCACCAGCGCACCGGTGGCCGACTGGCCACCTTCATTGAGCCAGTAGCCGGGAACCATCGCGGACCAATACGGCCCCCACACGCCGGGAATGGGTCGTTTCGACCGGGACACCACCATATGGCAGGAGGACGTGCCACCGATCAGCGCAAGACGCCGGTCCAGTTCTCCCTCCGCCTCCCCAGGCAGCTTCATCCCAATCATGCCGACGCCTCCGGCATGGGCATCGATGATCGATACGCCCACCGGGGTCCCGGGAACCAAGCCGAATTCCGCGGCCGCCTGACTGCCCAGCCCCTCGCCCACGGTTTGGCCGATGGGCCGTATATCCGTGCCGATGCGGCTGTATCCTTCAGCGACGAGATCCCCAAGGCCGATGGTCTCGAGGAACGGGGCGCACCACCCGCTTTTCCCGGCATCCGCCTCGTGAGCCAGATAGGTCCATTTGCATGCCATGGAACACATGGACCGAACAGTCGAGCCCGTCGCCCGATAGGTGAGGTAATCCGGTAGATCGAAGAAATATCTGGCGCGGCTCCACGACTCCGGCAGGTGGGTCTTGAGCCAGAGCAGCTTGGGCGTCTGCATCTCGGGGGAGATCTTGCCGCCGACGAATTCATACACCGGAAAATCACCTGCGGCGTTGACCCGGTCGGTCTCGAGCAAGGCCCGATGATCCATCCAGACGATGATGTTTTGCTCGTCCCGCCCGTCCGGGCTGACCGTGACCGGGCGCCCGTCGGCATCCACCGCCACGAGGGAACACGTGGCGTCAAAGCCCAGGCCCGCGACCTCCTCCGGTCGCACGCCCGATTTCTCGAGAGCCGCGCGGACACATTCCACGACAGCCGACCAGATATCCTCGGAGGATTGCTCGACGAAATCCGGAGCAGGCCGCCAGACCCTGATCTCGCGGCTGTGATGGGCCACCAGCGCACCCTCGGCGGTAAACAGGCCCGCCCGTGCGCTCCCCGTCCCGACATCGATACCGATGAAATAGCTCATGGGGCGGCATCTTCTTGGAAACGGGATGAAATCGATATACCATTTTACGACATTTATGGGTCGTTTTGCGCCATACCGCATCGCTCTCCTGCTCGGCCAGGACCTGGGATATTGCCGCGACGTGCTTTCCGGAATCCTGGCCCATGCCGAAGCAAACCGCCTCAACTGGACCTATCATGAAGACTCGCCGGACAAGCGGGTGCTCCCCCTCCTGAAGCGATGGAAGCCCGACGGGATCATCGCTCACCTCTCGGACAAAAAGCTCGCGAGGGGCCTGATGCGGCTCGCCCTGCCGCTGGTTTCCATCACCCATACGTTCGACGAACCCGGCGCGCCGGTCATCGACGTGGACCATGAAAAGGTCGGCGAGGAGGCTGCCCGGTACTTTTTATCCCTGGGGTATCGCTCCTTTGGCTACTACGGCAGCCGTGAAGCGGCATTCTCACGACGGAGGGAGCAGGGCTTTCGCCTCGCGCTGGAGCGGCAGGGCTTCTCGATATCCCCATGTCACGCCGAGTTTTTCCCACGCATCCCGATTACGGAAAACTGGTCCGACATGGAAAAGCAGGCCGCCCGGTGGCTGCACCGCCTGCCCAAGCCCGTGGCGATCCTGGCATCGAACGATCTGCCCGCGCGAACGCTGTGCCAGATCTGCCGACTCTCCGGCCTGCGGGTTCCCAAGGATGTCGCCATCCTCGGTGTGGATAATGACTCGTCCGAATGCAGGCTTTCCTCCCCACCCCTCTCGAGCATAGCCATACCCAGCCAGACCATCGGACAGCTCGCGGCAGAGATGCTGGATCGGATGATACGCAAGAAGCGGCTCACCTCCCGGGCAGTCTTTCTGCCGCCGCAGGGCGTAATCGCCCGGGAATCCACCGGTTTGCGCTCCACGCTCGAGCCGCGCCTGCGGGACGCTCTCCTCTACATCCAGGAGCATGCCGGAAAGGAGATCACCACAGGCGAGGTCTGCACCTTTCTGAAAATGTCGCGCAGGGCGGCGGAGCGGCTTTTCCATGACAAGCTGGCCTCCACGATTCACGGCGAACTCCAGCTCGCCCGTATCCGGCTGGCCCAGCAGCTTCTCCTGAAAACAGAATTCACCATCGCCGAAATCGCTGAACGCGCAGGGTTCAACAATCCCCGCCGTTTCCATCGGGTATTCAGTCAATACGAGGATTGCAATCCGTCCGATTACCGCCGGGGCCTCGCGGGGCGCTAAGTCTCGCCAAACGGGAGGCGGGCGGGAGCCATCGGTCCTGTCGCGGAGGTCTTCCTATTTCTTCCGAGGTACCGCGGGATGGTCGGATGAGTGGACCTTCCCGAAGCGGCGGCGGTAGGCCATCGGGGACATGCCCTCCACGCGGCGAAAGACACGCCCCATGCGGTCCTCGTTGGGAAAACCCGCCTCGGCGGCGATGTCCCCGGCTTTCCGACGCGACTCGGTGAGGAGTTTCTTTGCGGCCTCCAGACGCTTGTGCTGGATCTCGTCGGCAATCGTCCGGCCCACGTGCTGGAGGAAGGCATCGTGCAGCCAGCGGTAGGAGATCGGGACGATCGCCGCCGCCGTCTTGGCATTGATCCTCCGGGCGTAGTTCTGCCAGATGTAGCGGAGCACGGTGGCAACATGCGGGTGTGCGATGGCAAGAATGTCGGTGCTCTGGCGCGTGACGATGCCTGCCGGGGGGATGCGCACGATCTTGCGGGGGAGCAGCTCCCGGTTGAGAAGCTGATCGAGCATCGATGCAGCCCGGTAGCCGAGCAGCTCCTGGTTGATGTCGATGCTCGAGAGCGGGACCGGAGCAAACTCGCAGCGCAGTTCATCATTATCCATCCCGAGGACGGCGACCTGCTCGGGCACCATGATATTCTGCTCACGGCAGGCGTAGAGTACATCGATGGCGGGATCGTCGAACTCGCCAAAGAGCGCGACCGGCTTGGGCAGGTTGTCGATCTCGCCGGCGAGCCAGTCCAGCAACCGTCGCTCGTCATGTTCATTGGCGGGGTAGTGCCGGGAGTAGCGGGTTTGCCTCGGCATGGCGCTGGCCGTGGGCCAGTCGAGGACGAAGCATCGTCCGCCCGCTCGACGTGCGGCCTCGGCAAAGGCCCGGCAGCGGTGGCGAGAGGTGAGAGCGTTGGACTTGAGAAAGAACGCATAGTTTTGAAACCCGCGTTTCTGGAAATAGCCCGCGGCGAGTTTCCCGATCGCCTGGTCGTTTTGCATGACGGCAGGCCGGTTGAGAATCGTCCCCCCGATGTTCACCACGGGCAGCGTGGTGCGGGCGATCATCTCATGCAGGCTGGAGTCCCAGTGCAGGCTGCAGATGATACCGTCGCCGTGCCAGTCCTTCGGCACGAGTCCATGGCGAGTCATGCTCGAGTCGAGTATCCAGCCCGCCTCGCTGGCATACCGCGCGATGCCGCGATGAATGGCGAGGGAGTACCAGTTCAGAGCGACCAGGATGACGGGTCGATGTGGAGACAGGTGATGAGGAACGCCGCTCATGCGTGAAGGCCGTTAGTTCATTTTTCGACGATAAAAGTGCAAGCAAATGCGGTTGAAAACAGCACTTTTCGCAGGAATCCTCGCCGCACCTTGCTCCTCGTCCAAAAAAAATACCGCAGTCGGATGAGCCAGGGAGCCAGAGATCTTTGCCCCTCTCCCCAATGAACGTGCTGACAGCCAGCCCCTCGATCCCGGTCTCCGACCGCATCCCGCTGCCCCAGAAGGCGGCCTTCAGCTTTGGTATCTGGGCGGACTATCTGTGCACGACCCTGCTGCTGGGTTCCCTGTGGATGCCGTATTTCAACATCGGGATGGGTATCGATCCGGCAAAGCTCGGGATCGTGCTAATGATCCTCCAGGCCTGGAATGCGGTGCTCGACCCGGTGATGGGCAATGTATCGGACAACACCCGGACGCGCTGGGGCAGGCGGCGTCCGTTTCTCGCCGCCGGGGCGTTCCTCACCGCGATGGTGTTTCCCTGGCTGTGGCGGCCGCCTGCATCGCTGGGCGAGACGGGCACCCTCGTTTATCTCCTCGTGGTGGGCATGGTATTCTACACCTGCTTCTCCTGCTGGGCGATGCCGTACTATGGGCTGCAACTCGAGCTTACGCCCAACTACGATGAACGCACGCGGCTCTCCGCATGGATGACTTTCTTTGGCAAGATGTGCGGCCTCATCGGGAGCTGGGCGATGGCGTTCATCTCCGGCCCGCTCTTTGCCCATCCCGAGACGGGAAAGCCCGACCTCGTTCACGGCATGCAGGTGAGCAGCTGGTTCATCGCGGGCATCATCCTCGTCGTGGGCCTCATGCCAGCTCTCTTTGTGCGGGAGCGGTACTATCAGGCGGAGACCCGCACGCAGGCGCGAGACCCCTTCTGGCAAAGCATCCGCGAGTCCTTCCGGTGCAGACCGCTCTGGCTCCTGATCGGCATGTCGTTCTTTCTGGTGGTGGGGAGTTCCTCCGTCAGCGCCCTCGGCCAGTATGTGAATATTTACTATGTCTGCCATGGCGATATCGCCGCGGCCTCGATCATCGGCGGATGGAAGGGCAGCGTGATCGTGGTCACCGGCATCCTGTGCATCCCGTTTTACACCTGGCTGGGCGAGCGCCTCGACAAGAAGCAGGTGGTGGGCATCATGCTCCTCATCAGTCTCATCGGGCACCTCTCCAACATCGTGCTGATGAATCCCCATCATCCCTATCTCCAGGTCATTCCGGGCGTGTTTGAGTCTGCGGCGATCTCGGCGATCTGGCTCTTCGTACCCTCGATGAAGGCCGACATCGCGGACTATGACGAGCTCCAGACCCACCGCCGACGCGAGGGAGCGCTCAACGCCTTTTACTCCTGGTTCATCAAGGCGGCGCTCACCTGCTCGATGGGCCTGGGTGGGCTGGTGCTCTCGCTCTCGGGTTTCGATGTCAAGCGCGCCAGCGAGCAGCCCCCCGAGGTGCTGCACTCGATGCTGCTGCTCTATGTCGGCCTGCCCGTCCTGATCTGGAGTGCAGGGCTGCTCTTCGTCTGGCGGTATCCGCTGGATCGCATCCAGCTGGGCGTGATCCGCCGGCAGCTCGAAGCCCGCCGCGGCGCAATGTAGCCGATGCCTTTCCCTATGAAAAAGACCCACTTCACCTCTCAGCTTGGCAAGCTCCAGCGCAAACACTCCGCCCTCCTTGCACGACGGAATCCCATCGATCCCGCGTGGTACAACGGAGTCTACAGTCGATACACCCACCCCGTGCTCACCGCCGATCATGTGCCGCTCGACTGGAGGTACGACCTGAACCCGGGGACGAACCCTTTCTGCCAGGAGCGTCTCGGGATCAACGCCGCCTTCAACGCGGGGGCGATCGAATGGAAAGGACGGGTGCTGCTGTGCGTGCGCGTCGAGGGGTGGGACCGCAAAAGTTTCTTTGCCATGGCCGAGTCAAAGAACGGCATCGATGGATTCCGTTTCTGGGACGAACCCTGCGTCATCCCCGAGACAGACAGTCCCGACACCAATGTCTACGACATGCGGCTCGTGCAGCATGAGGATGGATGGATATATGGACTCTTTTGCACCGAACGCCGGGACCCGAAAGCCCCGCCGGCCGATCAATCCAGCGCCATCGCGCAGTGCGGCATCGTGCGCACCCGCAATTTCCAGGATTGGGAGCGTCTCCCCGATCTCGTCACCCCCTCGGCACAGCAGCGCAACGTTGTCCTGCACCCGGAGTTTGTACGCGGCCAGTATGCACTCTACACGCGGCCGCAGGATTCCTTCATCGATGCAGGCTCGGGAGGTGGGATTGGCTGGGCCCTCTGCCGTTCCCTCGACAAGCCCCGCACGGGCAAGGAGGAAATCATTGATCCCCGGGTGTACCATACCATTAGCGAATTGAAGAATGGACAGGGACCCGCTCCCATCAAGACCCCCGAGGGTTGGCTGCACCTCGCACACGGCGTGCGCAACACGGCCGCCGGTCTACGCTATGTGCTTTATCTGTTCCTCACGGATTTGACTGATCCCCGGAAGATCATTGCGCGTCCGCAGGGGTACTTCATCGCGCCGACAGGCGAGGAGCGCATCGGCGATGTTTCCAATGTCGTCTTCAGCAACGGCTGGGTCGCCCGCAAGAACGGTACCGTGCTGATCTATTACGCCTCGTCCGACACGCGACTCCATGTGGCGAGCACTACGATCCCGCAGCTCCTCGACTATGTGAAAAACACCCCGGCCGACGGCCTGCGGTCGGCTGCCAGCGTGCAGCAGCGCATCGCCCTCATCCGAGCCAATCGTCGATTCCGCACGAAATCGCGCCGCAACGTTGCCTAACCATCAAACCCGCCGCGCTCCCTAGCCGGGCGCGGGACAGCCAGAATCGCTGCAAACCAAGGCGGGCTGGTGATCGCGGAGGAGTGCCGCGTATCATCAGCCCGCTTTTCCTTGCCCAAAACAAGGGGGAAAAGAGGGCTTTTGTTCAAACAAAATATTGAAATACCCGTGTCGGCTGGCGGCGACCTCTTTACTTTGTAACTACCCGTTTTAACCTTGTGACAGATGGAAGGCGTTTCGTGACGAGGCCCCATCCAGGTCGCCGCAAATTTACCAGCGTGACCCGGGAGGCGGTGCTGCGAGGTGCTCTCCGATGACGACATATCTCCCCAAAAATTCTCAGGTGATGCCTGAAATTATTTAAACAAATCGACGAAAATCCCGGATTCGATTCCAGCAGTGTCTGGTGTTTGAAAAATTTCCATAGGATATTCCCATGCAGCTTTCCCCCATGATTCCTCCCACGAATTCAGATGTGGTTCTGTGTCCCTTGATGGCTAATTCCGTCGAAAAAAACCGGATATATCGCAGCGTCGCGCCGCGTCGGCGTGATGCGGGATTTTCCTTGCTGGAATTGCTCGCCGTCATTGCGGTGTTTGGCATCCTGGCATCGTTCACCATGCCAGCGGTATCGTCGGTCATGCGAGCCTCCGACCTGCGCACCGGAGCGCAGATCCTGAGCGAGCAGCTCGGGCTGGCCCGGCAGATGGCGATCGCAAAAAACCGCAGCGTGGAGGTGAGGCTCTATCAATATGCCGCCTCGCCGGAAACCGGCGACGGAAAGTACCGCGCGCTTCAGACCTTTGAGATCCTCGACTCCGGCACGGCATCGCCGCTCAGTCGTGTGTATCGTCTGCCGTCCTCGATCCTCATCGACTCCGGAACCTCCGATTCGCAATCCACTCTTTCCTCGATCATTACGGCCACGAGTAGTGGAGGACTCTCCCCGGCGGTGGCCAGCGGAGCCGAGGTCGGGTATTCGCTGCCGGAAATTGGAAAATCCTATCGATGCGTGAAGTTTCGCTTCATGCCGGATGGTTCGACCGATCTTTCCCCGTCGAGCGCCTCATGGTTTCTGACTTTGCATCATGCGTCCGAAGGTGATGGCCTGGCCAAGGCGCCCTCGGACTACTCAACCGTTCAAATCGATCCGGCAAATGGGCGGACACGCATCTATCATCCTTAGGCATCGTCGCGGCGGAGCGGCGCGCCGGGCCTTCAGCCTGGTGGAGGTCACCATCGCCATTGGCATCGTGGCATTTGCCTTTGTCGCGCTGGTGGGAGTGCTCCCGGTCGGGCTGCAGACGTTCCGCCGTGCGGTCGACGCCTCGATCGGGGCGCAGATCACGCAGCGCATCCTCAATGACATTCAGCAGACGGATTTTGACGTACTCGTCGGGGGACATACCTCGCCGTTTCTTTTCCCTTCCACGACGCGGTACTTTGATGACCAGGGTTCTGAAGTCACGATGCCATCTTCGGCAGTCTATCATGTCAAGACGTGGATCAATCCCACCACCGACCTGCCGGGAGGCGGCTCCACCCCGGCAAGCAACGGCAATCTCGCGACCGTGACGATCCAGATCGTCAATAATCCCGGCAATCGCTCGCTGGCCACCGATGGCTCAACCGGGATGTGGAATGATCGATCGGTGGGCATGGTGACCACCGAGGCCTTTGTCGCGAAAAATCGATGAGTGTCGTGTTTGCAGCCGACCCGCATCCCCGGCGACTGCGGGGGTTTACCTTGATCGAGCTGCTCGTCTCGGTGGCGATCCTGGCGCTGCTGCTCCTGATCATCGCATCGATCATCGACGCCACCCGGAAGACATGGGGATATGCAAGCGGGCGCATCGAGGAGTTTCGTGGCGCGCGGGAGGCGTTTGAATCGATCACGAGCAAGCTAAGCCAGGCTACGCTCAATCCGTATTGGGACTATGATAATCCCAACAATCCGACCACGTACTCCCGGCAATCGGAGCTAAGGTTCCTGAGCGGACCGGCCTCGAGCATACTCTCCAACCCGGATGCGAAGACTCACGGAGTGTTTTTCACCGCCCCATTAGGCAATGTCAATGACACGAACTACTCCGACCTCGGCACCCTGCTGAACACGTGCGGATTTTTTCTCGAGTTTGGCAGCGACAAGGACTGGCGACCCGGCTTCGTCAACCAGGGAGCAAACCCTCCCCGGGAAAGGTATCGCTCCCGCCTGATGGAACTCGTGGGCCCGGCCGAGTCCTTTTCTCTCTACGATGAGGCCCAGAAATCCTCCGGCGGCAATGCGGGCTACAATGGCGTCTCGTGGTTCAAGTCGGCCGTCGATGGCACCTCGCCGTACACGGCGTCCACCCGGCCGGTGCGTGTGCTGGCGGAGAATGTCGTCGCCCTCATCCTCCTCCCCAAACTCTCGAGCCAGGAGGATACGACCGGCACCAAGCTCGCGCCGACCTATCTCTACGACTCCACGGTCGGGAAGTCAGATCCCACGATCAACTCGAAGAACCAGCTGCCGCCCGTGGTCCAGGTAACCATGGTCGCGGTCGATGAAACATCCTTCAACCGCCTGCAAACCGGAGACTCTCCACCCAACATGGGGCCCATCTATGCCGGCTGCGAATTCTCGAATGCCAACATGTACGACCGTGACCTGAAGCAGCTCGAGAGCAACCTGAAATCACTCAACCTCAGCTACCGGATCTTTACCATGAACGTCGCCCTCAAGGCGGCGAAGTGGAGCCGGGAGCAGTCCAACTAGCTCTGCCATGAGAACTCCCCATCGAGGCGACGGAATATTGCTCTCTGCCGGGTATCACACACGGGGCATGGCCCTGGTGCTCGTGCTCGCCTTCCTGGTGCTCATCACCGCGCTCATCATCGCCTTTCTCTCGAACGTCACGACCGAGCACTCCGGCGCCAAAGGTTACGCCGACGGCGCCCGGTCGAAGCAACTGGCGGACTCCGCGGCGCAGATAGCCATCGGGGCGATCCAGGCTGCGACCTCTCACGGGGTGCAGGAGACGTGGGCCTCACAGCCGGGAATGATCCGGGTCTACGATCAAACAGGCGCAGCCAAGGCGTATTACAAACTGTACTCCTCCGACGCCATGGTGGTGCCCTCCTCGCAGGTCGCCTCCTTCACGCCGGGCGTGTCGGATGTCAATACGCAGTGGAGCACCAAGCCGGCACTTTATACGGACCTGAACAGCCCGGTCGTCTCCGGGAACACCGCCGTGTTTCCCATCCTCGACGGCAATGCCATTCGCTCGCTGTCAAAAAACCGCGCCGGAGCCAGCGTGCCGGCCTACCTGGGGTACGATGCCGATGGCGACGGGCTGCCGGATGTCGAGGGCTTCTCGGTCGATCCGTCCAAGGTGAGCTACAGCCCGGGCAGCGCCATCTCGGTAACCAACACGCCGGTGCCGATGCCGACGAAATGGCTCTACGTGCTCCAGGATGGCACGGTCACGGTGGCAGACGACACCAGCAGCACCACGGCAACCTTTGACAACGCCCCGGCCTCGAAGCGCCCGACCGCCAGCAATCCCATCACCGGACGCATCGCCTTCTGGACCGACGACGATACCTGCAAGGTCAACGTCAATACAGCCTCCGAGGGCACGTACATGGACATGCCCCGCTTCCTTTCCGACGAGGACACAACGACTCTCTCGCTGAACCAGCCGATGAACCGGGAGTTTCAGCGTTATCCCGGCCACCCGGCCATGACGAGCCTGAGCGTCGTCTTTCCCACGCTCACGGCAAACCAGATCTACGCGATCACGCCCCGCATCGTCGGCGGAGGGTCGCAGGGCGGCACCGTACAGACGGTGAAGACCGGAGCGTCCACCATCCCGTCGCTCTCCCTCGACTCGGATCGTCTCTATGCCACGATCGACGAACTGATCTTTGCCCCCACTCTCTCGGGGTCCACCCGAGCCCTGCAGGGGCTGACGAAGGAGCAGCTCGCGCGGGGGCGCTTCTTCCTCACGGCGAACAGCCGCGCGCCCGACGTCAATCTCTTCAACAAGCCACGGGTGGCCATCTGGCCGATCAGCAGCAGCACAGGCGCCAGCAATCGCAGCGTGTTTGACCAGCAGATCGCCTTTTGCTCCACCATCAACGGATACCAGTATTTCTTCCAGCGCAGCACCGATCCGGCCCAGCGCGGCAGCGAAAGTCCCACCATCGACCTGCCCACGGCCAGCTCCGTCAACGGCCTCGGCCGCAATCGCATGCTCATGGATTACCTCCGCCATCTCACCTCGCAGCCCATCCCGGGATTCGGAGGGGATTTCCAAAGCAAATACAACACGCAGAACTCCTCGGGAGCCACCGACTGCGACCAGATCCTCACCGGGATATTTGACTACATCCGCAGCGCGAATCTCTACGACACCCGGGTCGCCAATCCCTTTGCCCCCGGTGATTCCACAAAGCTCGGGCAGGGACAGGTAATACCCATCGTCGATAAAAAGACAGGAACGAAGGGCTTTGGGCGTTTCCCCACGGTGAGCAAGGCTTTCCTCATGTTCATCGGGAACGCGGAAAACTCCCCATCGCTCACTCCTCCCGTGACGATGAATGCCTGGAATGCCAGCTCGAACCCCACCGGAGTAAAGCCGGGCAACATCCGGGTGCAGGCCGGGTTGTTCCTGGAGTTCTTCGACCCATCGCGGGGCTTCATGCACATTTATCCGAAGTTTCAGGTGAAGATCGACGGGCTGAACAATTTCCAATGGGGACCCGTGACCGACCCGACCACGCCAACGGTCCCGATGAAGGGGTTCCCCTCCTCGGCGACATTCAAGGCCTATCCCTCCGGCGGGTGGAAATCGTATCCCTTCACGGTATGGGATGCGCTGGTCAACGAGACCTTTGTCGGCGGCCTGATGGGCTGGGCTCCATTTGTCGCCAGCAAGGGATCGGGCACACTGGGGACCACTTCCCAGGACGTCTATCCCTTCATCGCCTACACCGAGACGGCGTCGGATTTCCCAGTCGGCGGCAAGTTCAACTTCACCGGCGGTACCATCACCGTCACCATCCTCGACAACCAGACCCCCGCGAACGAAATCCAGAAACTGACGATCGACATCCCCTCCTCCCCGGCTGATGGCTGGCCGGTGCCGAATCTCCCCCCGGTCAACACGGTGGTCACTCTGACCTCCCCGCGCCCGGAGGATGGCGGACAGGTCGTCTTCGGAGACTTTCGCACCTTTGTCGGGCCGAATAACGCGGCGAATCACTACGGAGGCCGTCTCAATGCCCGCGGTGATCTCGGAAATACCGGGCAACGGCAAACGGTCTCCTGGATCCTCGGGCGACGGGAAGATGGCAAGTACACGGATGTCGTGCGGAGCGTGGAGGTGGCGGAGGGCGACACCCGCATGGTCGCCGCCCAGAGCAATGTCCCATCGTCCTACTTTGCCAGGAACGTCAACTATGACAGCCCGAGCAACTTCATGGCGCATTCCCTGCGCACGGCGATGAACTACCCGTACTTCGGCGCGACTCCCGGGAAGCTGCTCCCGATCAACCCGTCGGGATACGTAACCTATCCGCAGACTTACAGCATCGGCACCAGCAGCAATGGCAGTTTTGACTCCTATCGTCCCTACTCGCAGATGCAGGTCGCCTATGATTTCGGCTATCGCGCGCCCAATGACGCGGGCGTACGAATGGGAGGAGGCAATAGCACCGTGCTGGGCGACTGGGATAATGGCTTCGGCTATATCTCGGACGGGCCCTATATCAACAAGGTGGATGAGGGAGATGGCCGCGCGAGCAGCACGAGCACGCCCTACTACCAGTATCATAGCACCTCCTATGACACGACGATGACGCTCTTTTCGCCGAACCGGCAGATCCCCTCCGCCGTGGCGTTCGGTTCCCTCCCCAGCGAGGTCTTTGCCAACAAGCCCTGGCAAACGCTGCTGTTTCGCCCGCTGCCACAGGGTCATCGCGGCCTCGGCACGCCGGTCTCCGGGCCTCCCTTTACGGTGCCGCCGGACTATCTGCTGCTCGATCTCTTCAGCATGCCGGTGGTGGAGCCGTACCCGATCAGCGAACCGCTCTCCACCGCGGGACGGATCAACATGAATTACCAGATCGTGCCCTTTACCTATATCAATCGCGATACGGGCATCCGCGCGGTCCTGAAGTCGGAGAAGGTTATCGCCGTGGCCGACAGCGATGTCACCCGCTACAAATCCTACTCCGGCAACAAAGCCGCCCTGCCTGTGCGCTATCCGATCAATGCGGAGGAGACGCTCAAGGGCTTCACCGAACGTTTCGACCGGAAGGACATCTTCCGCTCCGCGGCGGAAATCTGCGGCATCTCGCTCGTGCCCAATGATCCCAACAATGCGAATGCCACCTACAACGGCATGGCGGCGTATTGGCTCACCCACCGGCCAACCGGCGACAACAGCCGGGAGCGACCCTACGCAACGATCTATCCCCGGCTGACGACAAAGTCGAACACGTACACGGTGCACTTCCGTGTGCAGACGCTGAAGAAATCCAGCCGCACCGATACGGGCACTTGGGTCGAGGGCAAGGATCTCGTCACCAGCGAGTACCGGGGGTCGCAGGTGATCGAGCGGTACATCGATCCCGCCGACACGCGCATCCCCGATTATGCATCGGCTTCCGTCTATTCCTCAAACAACTCGGCGACCGACCCGACGCTCGACTCGTTTTATCGCTTCCGCGTACTGAGCGCGAAACGCTTCTCGCCCTGACGGGTTGCCGCCGCCCGGGAACCATCGCGGCGACGATCCGGGCTGTGACTCATCCCGCCAGTCACGAGGGAGAAGTGTTGTGGATTTTCGCGCCGCCTTTTCTTCGCATCCAGGAATTCCTCGCCGGGCGGGGCCATCGTAAACGGCTTCAGCGCCGGCAAGCAGTTTTTCTGTGATGTGCCGCCGAAACGAGAGTTTGACGCGCCGACCTCCCTCGCCGACGAAGGCTGGATCACCCACGGCGGAGCGTGGCTCTCCGCCGTGAGCAGATTGTAACGGGGGGACCCCGGCTTAAAACCGGGTCACAGTACCCTCGCCGTCGTAGGCAGCGTAGATGACGCGAAGCGTATTCTTCACGTCCTCCAGGGTGGAGACAGGCTGCCTGCCAAGTCGCACGGCGTCAACGAAGGCCCGAGCCTGGCCCTTGAAGGAATCGCCGTACTCGACATCCCCGTCGATGCGCTCGCCATTATGGTAGAGGGCATCGGTGATGATGAGGTTGCCCTTTTCGCCGAGGATGCGTATGCCACTGATCCCCTGGTCCATCCCGGAGGCCCAGGATTGCAGGATCACTCCCACCGAGCCGTCGGCAAACTTCACGCTGACCTGAGCCGTGTCCTCGCCCTCCATATTCACCAGGATCTGCCGGGAGCAGAAGGCCTGGAGCGCGACAGGCATTCCCAGCAGGTAGATCATCTGGTAAACGAGATGATGACCGCTATCCATCAGCGCACCGCCCTTGGAGAGGGACTTCCTCGCACGCCAGCCCGTGGCGTGAGCCTCGCTGATGGTGTGGCTGGAGATAAATGAGGAGGAGACGAGACGACCGAGCGCACCGCTCTCGATGATCGCCCGGGCCTTCTGCACTGCTCCGCGATAGACGAAGTTGTGACCGGGGAAAACCACCTTGCCGCTCGCCGCGGCGAGGTCGCTGATCTGGTCGACCTCCGCGAGGTCGGTGACGACAGGCTTCTCCACGAGAAGGTGCTTGCCCGCCTTGAGACCTGCGAGGATCTGGGCATGGTGAAAGGGATTGATGCTCCCGATGATGAGGGCATCGAGGGAGGGATCATTCACCATTGCGTCAAAGTTTTGATACACGGGAATGTTCCACTCGCGGCACTTCCTCTCCAGTGCAGCCTGGTTCTCCGTCGCCCGCGGGTCGCTGGCCCCGGAGTCATTCCGGCACATGCCGGCAAACTCCACCTCGGGCAGGGTGATAAACGCATTGCGGTGCCAGTCGGCGATGAAACCGGCTCCCACCATTCCTATTTTTAGCTTTTGCATCGATTGTTTGGTTTGAAAATAAACGTGCTGCGCCGGGCCGGGTGGAACTGGCCGGGGCGGAGCAGACCGGGAGAATTTTCTGACCCGTGGGGAGGGCGCGATGGACCTACGGCGTGGCGAGGAGTTCGCTCGCGCGAGGTGCGGATGGCGTCGGAGGCTGGGCGTGAAAGGTGATCCCGTGCGCGTGGCGGGTGACGAGATCGAGATCATCGGCGCTGCGCACCAGTTTTCCGCCGAGCACGAAGTTCTCCACCGCCACCCCTGTGACCGGGTGGTCTGCGTCGTACCCGCTGATAATGCTAACGGTGTAGCCGGGATTGTGAACGCTTTGCAGGGCGTCGACATTGCGGATCTGGATGTTGCGGACAAAGCCGCGCTCGGCGTCGACGTTCCACCGCGAGCGGAGGACGCGGAAATCGATCAGAGTATCAAAGTGATGCTCGATGCGGATGTCATCCCAGACGACATTCTCAACCCGGGCGCGATCGCCATTGTGAATGCCGAAGACCGAGCCGAACTGATGGACCGCCAGGACGTCGATATTCTCAAACCGGATGTTGCGAATATGTTCGGTGATCGTCTCGTAGCCGATCTCCATCGCGGAGCCGCCATGCGTATTATAAAGCATGCATCCGCTTACGACGACATCCTCGACCGTGTGGTCCCAGTCCTCGTCTGGGAACCCGAGGGGAACGCGCTCGTCCTGCCCGGACTTGTTGCAGATCGCCTTGATGGCGATGTTGTCGTCGCCGTTATGCAGGCAGCAGCCGGAGATGCGCACCCTGCGCGAACCTGCGATATCGATGCCATCGGAGCTCATGTCGCCGGCGATCTGGCGGATGCCCTCGACCGTGATATCCTCGCTCGCGCCGAGGACCAGCATCCAGCTGGTGGGACCCAGCATGAGAATGTCCTCAACCACTGAGTCGCTGCAATGGTCCAGGACAATGGACTTGCGGCAGCGGCCCTCGTGCTCCGGCCAGTATCCGCCATCGAGTATGCCGTAGCCGCCGATGTGAAATCCCGAGCCATTTGCAGCGCGAATGCTGCCACGCACCACGGCACCCGCCTCGATCCAGCAGGTTTCGCCATCCCTGAGCACGACCAGCCCGGCCTCATGCACGGCACCGCTCCGGAAGACACGCACATCGGGACCCTGCGGCGCCGGACGGGCCGGGGCGAGTGCATACACGTACAGCAGGTTGCAACCATCGACCTCGACCTGGAGTGCCTGGGGACCCGGGGCAACGAAGCGGATACGATTCCCCTCGACGCGCGGTTCGATGCCGAGGCGGAGCGGGCGCACCTTCACATCGGAGGGGGACTCGCTGCAAGCGATCTCCATCGTCACCGGGCCGTCGCATTCAAAAGAGGTGTGATCCGCAGACGGATGAGCGAGCACATCGAGCTCCACCCCCTGGGCCGTGGCGCGGAAGTGAGTGGAGCGAGGCAGCGAGGAGGGGTAAAAATGGGCCAGGGGATTCATGGGTATAGGGTGAGAAAATGGTCGATTTCCGAACGAAGGTGAATCGAGGGCCGGACGGCGAGACGGCTCACCATGTCCACCTGGCGTGCACCGTCGAGAAGCGCCCGCTCCCCCGCGGCCAGCCCGACGGCATGCGGCTCGATGCAAACCCTTGCGACGGGATAGGGACGCAACTCCCGGCCCTCTTTGCGCAGCGCGGCCTGAGTCAGGGAGGGAGCGAGAAGGGCATGGTCGAGACGACCAGCGGGAGCTGCATAACCAAGAGCGGACATCTCCCTGCATTCTGCGAGCGCCTCTCCCCATGCTGAAATCCTAAACAAGACTCCGGCCGCAGTCTCTCAGCCGAGTGTTCGAACAAACTCGCCATCCCTCCCCGTACGACTTGGCAAACAGTCAGTCCTCTTCCGGTTCCGGCCGGAGCGCGGAGACGGCCAGCACGCCGAGCGTGGTAGGCTTCTCCGCATCGACTGCGATCTCCATGTGAGTGATCGTGCGACCCGGGAAAGGATTCCTCCATTCCAGCGTATAGAGATAGACGTTGCGATCGAGATACTCGGTCTTTCCCTCCATCACCGGGGCTCTCCAGGCGTGGGGAAAGTCGAGATGCGGAAAGTCCGACCACCAGTCCTGGATATTGGCCTTCATCGCCTCCTTTTCAAAATTCCGCGTATCTCCATCCGGCGGAGGATAGCCCAGCGAAACGAGCGGCACGGAGCCGAGGTGCCTGCGGCCGGCATAGAAGTCATATTGCGCAAAGGGCGAAAGGTATCGGCTGTAGCCGCAGCCGTGCAGGATGTAGATGGCCAGCGCGGTCGTATCGATCGGGATGCGCAGACGCGATGGCAGGACTCGCGAATTGCCGGTCTTGTTGGACGTGGAGCGAAAGACGATCACACCACAATCCTCGCGCGCATGGCCTCCGAGAACTTGAAATGGCACGCCATGGATCTTGTGCCTTCCGGTGGCAAAGTTCGTCAACGGCAGGTCGCCAAGCCACCCCTTGCGAAAATTCAGCGGGCGATTGACGAAGGCCTCGATATCAATCTGCTCGAAACGCGATTCATTGGCATTCGAGGTCAGCGGATAGCGGCGATTAAGCATCCGGGTGAAATCCTCCGTACTACCGGACGGCGCCGCAGCCAGATCCGCAGTCAACACATCAGCGCGTCGGGAGGCCGAGGCCGTCCGGACCGGCATGGGACCGGGAGCATCGGTCGACGCCCTCCGGATGAGATGAGGCTGCACGCGAATCCTGGGCGCGGAGGAGTGGCTGCGGAGATCCTGTCGCCTGCGCGTGAGCCTTTGCGCCAGGCCAAAGATCACCTCCTGCATCAGCGGAGCGTCAAAGGAGATCGTGGTGACCGGAGGATTCGTCACTGCGAGATGAGGCAGGTCGCCGATGCAGACCACCGCGAGATCCTGCGGCACACGCAGTCCCTTGCGCGACAGGCGCTCCAGCAAATGAGGAACGATGGGATCGTGCTCGGCGTAGATGACGAGCGTTGACACGCCCCGCCAGTCGCTGTCGAGCTTTTCGACGATCATCTGGATGTCATCCTCGCGCCCGTCGGAGTAGTAGGCGATACGCCGGGCCGTGGCAGCCAGCCCTTTCTGAAGCCTCAGGGATTTCCAGGCGGACAGGATCTCCCGCGCGGACTCCGAGCGTGGCGAGATCGTGAGCAAGCCCATTTCCTGGTGTCCGTTATCCCGGAGATGAGATACGGCCAGCTCCACCGCCCGTGTATAGTCGGGATCAACACAGGGCAGGCCGGGAGCCGCCTGCCGAACGCTGATGGCCGGAATGTCGTGCGAGAGAAGCTTCCTCACCGCAGGCTCCCAAAGAGAGACGGTCATGAGATGCGGAGGCTCAAATATCACGCACTCCGTCTCCGGTGTATCGAGCTGATAGAAATAGCTCAACGCCTCACCACCGGAGTCGTACGGGTGAATCCGCAGATCGATACACAACTCCTTTGCCAGCTTCATGTAGCCCTTGGTAAAAAACGACCTCCGCGCGATGACCAGGTCGCAGGCGAAGCGGCTCTCCAGCGGCTTCTCCGAGCCAGCGTAGAAAAGTTTATATCCATCTCGGCGCACCACGCCCTCACCCAAAAGGCGCGACATTGCGCGATTGATGGCATTGTGCTTCAAGCCGAGTTCCCGGGCCAGCACGCGCTCGGAGGGGAGTCGGTTTCCTGGGGAGAGATTTGAAGATTCCAGCCAGCGTCGCAGGGTCTGGACGGAGTCCGACAGTATTACGCCATAGGACATTTGAGCGACCATTAACGCAGTGCATCAGGGTGCGAAAGAGAATTCCCGGCGCAGGTGCGTGGAAGACCGATTTGTTTAAACAAATTTCTGAAAATGCGATTCTCGCGGGTACTTTGGGCTGTCATGTCGTGCGCGATGGGAGTTCCTTCTGGCTTAACGAACACCCCCTTCCCGATTCGCTTATGAAACTTCGCGCCATTAGCTTAATGATGCCTCTCCTCCCGTTGTTGTCCGCCGCGGCTCTCGCGGCTTCCCCCTTTGAGGTGTACTCCTCCAAGAGCGGCCTGGCCGATGGCTGGAAGACCTCGTCCTGGTCCGGCCCGACGATCCTCCAGGTCGACGCGGCAGGCAAGCGCGCCACCGTGCTCGAGGTGAGCATCCAGAATGGCGTCCAGCCATTCGGGGGTGTCCTGCTCTCGGCCAATCCGGGCAGCGGACTCGACCTGACCGACAAGCTCCGCGAAAGCGGCATGCTGGAGATCACCTTCAAACCCGGCAAGGACGCGCAGGGGCAGGCCGCAAGCGCGCCGCAGCCGGTGCAGGTGGCCCTGTCCTTTCTCACAAAGGAGGGCGAGACCGTGCATGGCAAGTTTAACGTAAAGAGCGACATCAGCGCAGCGGAGGCAGGCAATACCATCAAGATGAGCCTGCCCGAGGCGCTCAAGGGGCTGGCGGACCAGGATCAACTGGCCAGCATCTCCGCCGTGCGCATCCAGTTCTTCGGGCCTCCGGTCGCCGGCTTCTCGATCGTCGATTGCGTGATCAAGGAGTGACCGACCGCTGTCGTACCGACCCCGTACTTCCCCCTGCGAAATGCTTATGAGACGACCATTTTGGATCGTGCTATGCCTTGGTCTTGCCTTCCCTGCTGCGATGGCCGTGGCGGAGGTCAAGCTGCCCGCGATTTTCTCCGAGCACGCCGTGCTCCAGAGGGCCGCACGCGTGCCGGTCTGGGGCAAGGCCGATGCGGGTCGCGAGATTACAGTCTCGCTGGGCGGGACGGTGGCGAGAACCGTCGCGGATGACAAGGGGCGCTGGCAGGTCGCGCTCGACCTGAGCCAGAGCGCAGCCGGGCCGTTTGATCTTGTCGTGCAGGGCGAAAATACCGTCACCATCCCGGATGTGCTGGTCGGCGAGGTCTGGCTCGCCTCCGGCCAGTCCAACATGGAGTGGACCCTGGCCAGAACGCCGGAGGCCGCAAATGAATTGGCTGCTCCGACCAATTCACAGTTCCGTCTGTTCGTCGTGACCAAGGCCGAGTCCGCCATTCCGATCAAGGGATACCAGGGCAAATGGGTGATCGCGGGGCCGGATACCATCGCCAGCTTCTCCGCTGTCGCGTACTATTTTGGAAAGTTCATCCAGGAGGGCGTCAAGGCTCCGGTGGGCATGATCCTTTCCGCCTGGGGAGGCACTCCGATCGAGACATGGACGAGCAAGGAAGCGCTGCTTTCGGACCCCGAGATCGCCTCTGGCATGGAGAAACGGGACGAGGATCTGCGGACATATTCGCGCCGCATTCGCGAGTACCTGCTGGCCATGTCGGAGTGGCAGGATGCCAACCAGCGGCAGGATCAGCCCGCCGGGACGGTGCCCGATGACGACGAGAGCTGGCAGCCCGCAACAGTTCCCGGCAAGCTCGGAGACGCCGGGGCAATCTGGCTGCGCCGCACGGTCGAGATCACTCCCGAGCAGGCAGCCCGGCCTTTGCTGATCTCTGTCGGCGAGGGGACTGCGGGCATCGAGGAGGTCTTCTGGAATGGCAAATCCATCGGTCGTTTCTCGCTTGAGGAGGCGGCGAAGTCCCGCGCCCCGCGGCGCTACACCGTGCCAACCTCCGCCCTCGCACCGGGGGAGTCCACTCTCGCCATCCGCTTCACTCATCCAGCCAGCGACCTTTCGGTTTCCTATATCACCATCGGAAGGCCCGCGATTCCGGGGTCATGGATGAAACGCGTCGAGCAGCAGTTTCCCGCGCTCAGCGCAGAGGCTCGCGCCGCGCTTCCTCCTCCTCCCGGAGTGGAACCGATCTCCTGGCAGGCACCGAGCCATCTCTTTAATGCCATGATTTATCCCCTGATCCCATACGCCATCCAAGGCGTCATCTGGTACCAGGGAGAGAACAACATCGAGCGGGCCTATCAGTATCGCAAGGCGCTGCCGCTGATGATCACTGATTGGCGAAGCCGGTGGGGGCAGGGCGACTTTGCCTTTTACATCTGCCAGCTCGCCAACAAGAATGACAAGCCAACGGCACCAGGAGACTCCAACTGGGCCGAACTGCGGGAGGCACAATCCCTGGCGCTCTCACTGCCAAATACCGGTGAGGCCGTGCTGATCGATCTGGGTGATTCGGTGAATATTCACCCCCGCAATAAAAAGGATGTCGGCGCACGCCTCTCCGCGCTCGCTCTCGCCGGCACCTATGGCCACAAGATCGTCGGCTCCGGCCCGGTCTATCAGTCGATGAAGGTCGACGGCGACAAGATCCGCCTCACCTTTAGTGGCACCGGGGGTGGGCTCGTCGCCAGGCCCCTGCCGGAGACCTATAGCGTCGATTCCGAGACGGGAGCAAAAGCCCCGACCGTGCGCAACAGTTCCTCCGAGCTGGAAGGCTTTGCCATCTGCGGCGAGGATCGCAAGTGGAAATGGGCCGACGCAAAGATCGAAGGCGGCGAGGTCATTGTCTCATCGCCGCAAGTACCGTCACCCGTCGCCGTGCGCTACGCCTGGTCGAGTAACCCGACCTGCAACCTTTACAACGCCGAGGGATTTCCAGCCTCGCCCTTCCGTACCGACGACTTTCCGATCACGACCCAGTCCGCCAGGTACTGAGAGCGTCCCTCGCCCTTTTATCCAATGAAAACCCAGTCCGTTCGCGTTATCTTCCCCTCACCCGGCCTCGCCGAGCTCGAGGAGTTTCCCATGCCTGAGATCAGCCGTCCGGCTGACGTGTTGATTGAAAACGAATACAGCATCGTGAGCGCAGGCACCGAGCTGGCCTGCCGGGCCGGCCTGGAAAGCTGGGCGCCGCTGCCATTCTCTCCCGGCTATGGTTCGGTCGGCCGGGTTGTGGCTTTCGGGGATGAGGTGAAGAATCTCTCAGTCGGCCAGCGCGTCCTCTCCTTTGGCCGCCACGCCAAGCACATCCTCGGCGAGTTTGTCGTCGTTCCCGTGCCGGAAGGCCTGGACCCCGTGAAGGCCACGTTTGCCCGCATGGCCGCTGTTTCCATGGCGGCATCGAGGACTTCGGACGCGGAGCTGGGAGACTTTGTAGCGGTCATCGGTCTCGGCCTCGTCGGCAATCTCTCGGCTCAGCTCTTTGGCCTGGCGGGATGCGAGGTCATCGGCATTGACCCGTCGGCCCGTCGCCGCGAGCAGGCGCAGGCCTGTGGCGTCCCGCATGCAATCGCTCCTGGTCCGGAAATGAAGGCGCAGGTAGCCGCCATCACGGAAGGCAGGATGTGTGCCGCTGTCATCGAGGCCACCGGGCTTTCGTCCGTGGCGATGGAAAGCGCCCCGCAGCTGGCCGCCCGCTTTGGCGAAATCGTTCTGCTCGGCAGCCCGCGCGCTCCGCATGTCGCGGATGTCACGCCGTTCCTGAGCGGTCTCCATCTCTGCAATGCCGAGACCACGGTCAAGGGTGCCCTGGAGTGGCGTTATCCGCTATTGGCTGATCCGGCAGGCTTCTGCAAGCACTCCATCGAGAACAACGTGCGGCAACTCCTGCGGATGATGTCCCAGGGCAAGCTCAATACCGCCCCGCTCCTCACCCACCTCGTCAGCCCGGCCGACTGCCACTCGATCTACGAGGGTCTCGCCAACCAGAAGGACCTCTACACCGGCGTCGTCTTCGACTGGTCCAAAGTCTGATCTTCCTCACCCCGTCCCTTTCACCTCACCATATATTTCGCATCATGAGAAAATCCGTTCCCTCTCGATTCGTCCGCAAACTCCTCCCGCTCGTCGCGCTGCTGCCGCTGGCAGGCCTGGTCGACAGCCGGGCCCAGACCGCCGACGCCGCAGGCGCCTCCACAACCTGGGAGCATTCCGGCTGGGGCGGAGGCGGCTTCTTCTATTGCGCAGCCTACCACCCGGCCAAGGACGGCACCATTTACATGGGCGGTGATGTCGGCGGAGCTTACAAGACCGAGGATCATGGGCTGAACTGGAAGCTTATCAACAACGGGCTCGCCTCGTACGGCGTCTTCTCCCTCGCGGTCGATCAGCGTAATCCCGACACCGTCTACGCTGCGACGGAAGGCGGGCTTTGCAAGAGCACCGATGCGGGCGAGACCTGGGTGACGCTCCCGCGCACCGACAAGAGCGATCTCCGGATCACCGGCGAAAAGAACAAGAGCATCCATTCCGTAGCGGTCGACCCGTCGAATGGCAGCAACGTCTACGCGACCAGCCCGCTGGGAAAAGTCTATAAAAGCACCGATGGCGGGCAGACCTGGGCGGTCGCCTACGAGGAAAAGACCCCGGAGGAGGAACCCGGCGTGCTGCGCGTGCAGTATGGGAAGGTGAATAACGCCTTTTTCGGCGCCCTTACGTTAATGCCAAAACTCCCCGCGGGAGAATCTGGAGCCAACAGCCAGGGCATCGGATTCACCTTCAAAGGCGACGGCACTCTGCCGAAGGACTCGTTCTTCATCATGAAGACCAAGGACGGCATCGCCTACCGCAGCAAGAACCTCAACACGCTCTATCAGAATACCAACTGGAGCGACGTGGTCCTCAAGGCGTCGGATTTTGTCTACGATCCGCAGTATTTGAAGGCCCACCCCGAGGCCGCCTCGCAGCCGGTGAATCCCGACTTTGCATCCATCGCGCGATTTGACCTTACGTGCTCCGGCCCGATCCCGACCACTCCGGCGGTAGCGCGGCTAAAGCGGTTTTACCTCGCCTTTGCTCCGGCTGGCGGCGGCAGTGAACCGCGTCTCGTTCCGCTCGCGGATTTCTCAGATCCCGACGCAGTCAAGGCCTTCCAGACTGCCGGAAACATTCATCTCGGAGATGCACCGGCCTCCACGTTTTACTCCGTCGCCGTGGCCCCGAGCGATCCCTCGCGGGTCGTTGTAGCCACTGCCGCCCTCGGGCTGGTCATGAGCAAGGATGCAGGCAAGACCTGGAAGGAACTTCAGACTCCCACCAAGGCATCGTCAGCCGCCTTTGATCCGAAAAATCCCGACATCATTTACGGCTCCTTCTTTGCCGATGGCGTGATGAAGTCGACCGATGGAGGCGCGACGTGGAAGAAAATCTCCGACAGCTTCCCCGACAAGTTCGACGTGCTTGATATTGCAGTGAACCCGGCGAATCCGCTCAACGTCTGCGCCATCGGCAAGACCAGCTGGACGGGCGTCTTCCTTTCCTCCGAGGACGGAGGCAATACCTGGCAGGCCAGTGGAAAGGCCCTCGAGGGCGGCGCCGCGGGGAAATACTCCAACAAGATCGACCTGGATGAGGCCAGCGGTAATCCCACCATGGACATGCTTTCCGCGGACGGCAAATCGGCGCGCCTGAGCGCCCCGACCAACATCGCCATCAATCCGCTGAATCCCTCCGAGATCTTCCTCAGCGCCAACTGGCGTCCCAGCCTGAGCACCGATGGCGGAACCGTCTGGACAGAGCGCTGCCGTGGCGCGGATATCTCCTGCATCACCGACATCCGTTTCCACAAAGGCAAGGTGTATGCCTCGGCCATGGATGAGGGAAGTCTCGTCAGCTCCGACAACGGCAAGACCTGGAAACAGCTCTGGCCACTCAAGCACACGGACGACCTCAGCGGGCATAACTGGCGTCTCGCCGTCAATGACGTCAATGGCGGCACACGCGTCATCTCCACCTGCTCGCCCTGGAGCACGGCCAAGCCGCAGAGCATCATCCGCAGTGAGGATGATGGCAATACCTTCACGGTGATCCGCGAGGGCATTCCGAACTACGTGCTCATGCCAAATACCATGTGGGGCCGCGGCTATCCCCGTGCTCTCGCGGTGGACCCGAATGATCCGCAGGTCGTGTACCTGGGCATCGACGGCGATCCCGAGCCCGGCAAGATGGGCGGCGGCATCTTCAAGTCGCTCGACGGCGGCGCCACCTGGAAACAGCTCACCTCCCAGCCCACTGGCCGCCGGATGTACAACGGCTTGGCCGTGGACCCCACCGATTCCAACCGCGTCTTCTGGGGTGCGTGCGGCAATGGGGGAGGCGTCTGGCGCAGCAATGACGGAGGGGAATCCTGGGAACAGGTCTTCCGCAATGAGGTCTTTGTCTGGAATGTGGTCGTCGCCACCGACGGCACCATCTACTGCTCCGGCGAGCAACTCTGGCGCAGCAAGGACCAGGGCAAGACCTGGACGAGGATCACCAACTTCCCCGAGAAACCGCGCGCCATGGTGGGCATCGAGGTTCACCCGACCAACCCGAACATCATCTGGGTCTCGCGAACCAACTGGGGCAACCTCCGGCTCGGCTCAATCCACAAGACCACCGATGGAGGAGACACCTGGACGGACATCACGGGAAACATTCCTTATGTCGGCCCTCAAACGCTGCGCTTTAATCCGGAGACCAATGAGCTTTGGGCCGGATGGGCTGGCATGTTCAAGACCAAGCAATAGCGAGATAGGCTAGCAAAAACCATTAGCACGCCCGGACGTCGCATATGATGACGTCCGGGCGTTTTGCGTTTTCCACACTCCGTGCAAACAAGCCCAAAGCTACGGAAGCCTGTTTCCATGCAGGTTCGAAGATGGACTCCCTGTCGCCGGGTGCACGCGTCGCGTATTGTTCAAACAAAACGGTGTAAATCTGGGGCATATGGAGGCTATTCCCTTTTGATGGAATTGGGCGGGTGCTAATTAAATTCGAAGCGAAACTCTACCCCCACCCCGCTGCATGAAATCCTCGCTCGCACTTTTCGAAACTCCGTTTCCCTCACCCCGAAAATCACCAGCATCCATGAAAAGAATCTTGTCACGATCCGCGCTCCCGCTGGCCGCGCTGGCCGCGCTTGTCAGTTCCTCGCCAATCAGTCAGGCAGCCAATGGCACGTGGAATGTCGATGCCACCGGCAACTGGACAACCGCCTCAAACTGGCTAAACAACACGATCCCGGGATCTTCCATCGGTGATGTCGCCTCCTTCACCTACGACCTCACTGCAAATCAGACAGTTACTGTAGATGGAACCAACAAAATAATCGGCGTTTTGAATATTGGTGATACCAACGGGACGAATTCCTTTAGTCTGTCAGGCAATACGGCATTGTATTTCAACAATGGCGCAAGTGCAGCCCAGATCAATCAGACAAGCACGAGCAATGGCGATACTATCACCAACGTTCCCATCGGAATCAATGCCAGCTCTCTGGTTATCACGAATGCCTCGACCAAGGCTTTTACGATTGGCTCCGCGTTCCAGGGAGGAAATGCCGGGACAAAGGTGATTACCGTGGATAACACCAGCGCCCAGGGCGTCATATCCTTGACGGGCAGAATCAATAACGGTTCGGCCGATGCCGTTTCTTTGGTCAAGAACGGAAGTGGAACGTTGAAGCTTTATCTTGGCGGAGGTACTAGCGGCTTTTCTGGAGGTGTAACTCTTAACGCGGGTACTCTGGAATTCGGAAACTCTCTTACCGCTTTGGGAACCGGCACCTTCACGATCAATGGAGGCACCATTACAAATGGCTATGGATCTGCTCGCACGCTTACCACGAACAATGCCCAGGCTTGGAACGCCGACTTCACGTTCGGAGCTGCCGGGGCCAGCGGAAGCGACCTGAACCTTGGCACGGGCGATGTGACGCTGTCCGCTACTCGCACAGTCACGACGACATCGACAAACTCCGCACGGACTCTTACGGTCGGAGGAGCCATCGGAGATGGGGGAAATGGCTATGGGCTGATCAAGGCTGGAAACGCTCAGTTGCGCCTTGATGGAGCCAATACCTTCTCCGGCGCGACCAAGGTGAACACGGGCGTGTTGGTTCTCGGAAACAGTCTGGCCTTGCAGAATAGCGCCATCGACACCACTGGTCCAGGAAAGATCAACCTCTCCGGAATCACGACATCGACATTCGGAGGTCTCACTGGCGGCACCGCCCTGGCCACAGTAATCAACTCGGGTTATACGGGCAGTCTGACCGCGATCACGCTGAATACCGGCACCGGAAAATCCTACTCCTACACGGGAGTGATCGCCGATGGCGCGACCGGCATGAGCTTCACTAAGACCGGCTCTGGATCGCAGACGCTCGGCGGCGCCAATACCTACACTGGTGCCACCACCATCTCCGCCGGTACGTTGATCCTGATGGCTAGTGGCACGATCTCCAACAGCTCGGGCATCAACCTCGGCACCAGCGACTCTCAGGGCACGCTGGATGTCACGTCGAAGACGAGCGGATATACGATCGGCGCGTCCCAGACGCTTTCCGGTTACGGCAGCGTCCTCCTGGCGTCCGGAAAGACGCTGACAGTGAGCGGCAATCTCGCTCCGGGAAACAGTGCGGGTATCGTCACCATTGGCGGCAACCTTTCGCTCGCTTCGACCTCCACCACGACGATGGAGCTGGTCAACAGCACGCTGGGTGCGGGTTCCGGATTTGACCAGATCTCCCTCTCGGGCACGGGGCTGTCCCTGACCTACGGCGGTGCGCTCGTGATCGACGTTTCGCTAGCCACCCAGGTGGGTTCGTATCAGTTGTTCACCGGATTCAGCACGCAAACCGGAACCTTCAGCAGCATTACCTTCTCCCAGGCCGAGGCTGCGGGAACGTTTGACTACTCGACCGGCGTGCTGACCCTCACCGCCGTGCCGGAGCCCGGCACCGTGGCGCTCGTGGGCTTCAGCCTGCTTGGTTTGCTGGTCTTCCGCCGTCGCAATTCTTAAGGCAGGAAACAGTCGCGCCTTCCCCGGAGAGCGCAAGAGTCTTTGGGGGAAATTGCAGCTGCCAGGTTGAAAGATCTGGCAGCTGTCTTTTTGTCAGGGAAGGCGATGAGAGGGAGCCCTCATTCCCTCCGCCCTCCGAACCTCCTACCAGGTATCGGTGCGGAAGGGGCTCGCCGGCAGCCCCTCGCCGCTGGCGAGATTGGCGGCGGCCGGATTGTCAGCCCAGGCGTACCGTACGGCCACAGGCTCGCTCACGGCAGGACAGCTCACGGATGCGGTATTTCCTTCGATAACGGCCTCGGCTAGATGAAAGACGCGATCGCTTCCCGCCACGTAGAAGGTGCGCGGCGATGTCTTGTCCGTCGTCACGAGTCCGGACTCTGCATTTCGGAAACTGCAGAGGATCCGGGAACCCGTGATCTCCACATGGTCCACCATCGGCCCGCTGGCCGTCGCACCGGTTCCGTACGTGATGGAGAGCGCGGACTGCGCCAACCGCTCACCGACGGGCATTTTATTTTTTGGGTGAATGTCGTCGGCGTCGCCGAGCTCGAGCGTGATGGCCATCCCCACTCCCGGCAGCGACAGCGCCGCCACCTGGGCCTCGCGCAGTCGCGCCCATGTGCTCTCCGGTTCATGGTCCTGAGGAGTCTTAAAGCCGGGGAGTTGGACAAAGTGAAAGGCCAGCCCGGGAAGCCCCCATTGCCTGCGCCAGTCGAGAATCAGATCCCGATGCAATCGCGCATAGGTATGATGCTCGGAGGCATTGGACTCCCCCTGGTACCAGATCGCGCCGCGAAGGGCGTAGGGGATGAGGGGCTGGATCATGTTATCAAAGAGGATATGCGGGGTATTGCGCTCGCCCTGCCCCATCAAATGCGTCTCCAGGACCAGTCCCAGGTCGTGCTCACGATGGCATCGCCATTCGCCGGACAGAGGCAGACAGTCTGCCGGGCTGTCGGCGGGGTGAATCTTCATCGAGGCCGCCGGGCCGCTCAGCCCGCCATCATAGACAAAGGAATAGACCCGCACGGCAATGGTCAGCGTGGGACTTTCCACGAGGTGGCCCGGCACCGGGTAGACGCGCGGCACATTCCAATATGCGTCCTCGCGATCCTTCCCCATGCGGCCAACCTCTATGCCGTTCACATAGGTGATGTCCTGCTTGTCGGCTGCTCCGAGGCTGAGCACGAGCTCGCGCCCGCGCCAGGATGCAGGGATCTCGATCACGCGCCGGAACCAGAAGACGCCGGTATTCGGATGCCCGGCCGACTGCCAGGTCGCAGGCAGGTCGATGCTCTGCCAGTCGGAATCCACCTCGCCCGGCAGATGCCAGCCGCGCTCGACGCCGGTATTGCCTGGGTCCTTGGGGAGATTGCAGACGCGTCCGTCGGGATCGGGATTGCTCATGGCCTCCCAGCGAGTTTCCGTCCACGCGACTTTCTCAAAATCAGCGAGCCACTGTGCGGTCGCGGGATTATGCGCCAGGGCGGAACGGCTGAGCCAGCTCTTGATGTTCGATCCGCCCCAGGAGGACGAGATCACGCCCACAGGAACGCCCAGGGCGCTATGCAGCCGGCGGGCAAAGCTGAAGCCAACCGCCGAGCATTCCCGCGCGACGGCCGGGTTGAGCGTCCGCCATTCTCCCTCCACGGTTCGCTCCGGACCGAGATGCGCGCGCCTTGGCACGTTGAAAAATCGGATCTCCGGGAAATCGGCGGTCGCCAGATCGGTCTCGCACACCGGCAGACAAGCCTCGAGCGTCATTTCCATATTCGACTGGCCGGAGGCGAGCCACACCTCGCCGATCAGGATGTCGCTTACTGCGAGGGTTTCTTCCGTGGCCGGAATCGTCACCGACAACGTATGCGGGCCGCCCGCCGGGAGTGCAGGCATGCGCACGAGAAAGTCACCGCTCGCCCCAGCCTGCGTCACGGCCACATGACCGCCGAGGCTGATGCGCAGCAGGGCTCCCGGCTCGGCCCATCCCCAGACGGGCAGCGGCTGGTCGCGTTGCAGGATGGCATGATTTTGAAACAGGGAGGCGAGTCGGAGCGTCATGATGTCGTATTAGCTAAGGAGGGTTGGTAGGTGGCAACTCAGGGAGCGATGCGGGCCTTGAGATAGTTCTCGGATTGAATGAACGCCTCATTGGTCCCGGTGCCGTAGACCATTTGCAAGGCGCGGCCCAGTCCGCGGCGGGCGAAGTCGATTTGCATCTCCAGGCCAAACTCACCTGTCGGTCGCCCGGTGAAGCCCAGTGCCTGCCACGGAATGAGCGCCTCGAGGAGGTATCCCCTCTCATCCGCTGCCCGACCAATCTGGATCGAGGGATCGCTGGCGGACGCCTGGTCGGTTTTCGGTGTACGATAAGCGAGGAAGAGTTGCTTGTCGGGCTTCCCGCCCTTGCCATCGGCATCGATCAGGATCTCCAGGCAGTCATTTTGAAACCAGTCCGGCTTTTCCATCACCACGCCCGGCTCGCCCTTGCGGATGTAGGCGGTGACGGCGAGACCCTCATCGGTCGCAACAAACCAGAATCGACCGCCCTCGTCATGGAGTCGCCTGCCCTCCACGATGTGCGTGCCAAAGAAATGCCACTCGGGGATCTTGTCCTCGTTCATGTCGATGTTGAGCGCTGCCTTCCACAGCGGTTCATCGGGTTTTCCGTCCGCTGTCACTGTGCCCTTCGGCACGAATGGGATGCTGATCTGGCTGGAAGCAGGAGCGCCACCCTGCGGCAACGCCTGGAAGACCGCGCCGTCGATGGTACTGGCAATGGGCTGCGCCGCCTTGGTATCGGTCGGTTTGTCGCGATCCAGCGAGCGATTCACCAGGCGGTAGTAATCTGCGAGCGCGATCATCTCGGGCTTCGGCGATGCAGCGCGGGGCTTTTCCGCCAGCGGCCACACGGTTTTGTCCGGCGCCGCGGGACCTTTGATATCCGCGGTGGCGATTTCAAACCAGAGCGTGCCCCACTTTGGCGATAGATCAAAGGTCAGCTTGCCAGCCTGCACCGTCGCGGGCACCTCGCCGAGGCGGCGGCCTTCCACATCGAGCGCGTAGACCTTGAGCTTCGGTGCCAGGCTGGAGGCGAGACTGACGCGACCGCGCAGCGCCTCGATCAAAGCCGGAGCCTTGCCTGTGCTGGTGTAGTTGGGGAATCCCTTGGCATCGAGACCGAGCACCTGGCCGGTGTTCTGCATTCGCGCCGCCGCCACGAGCAGGATGCGTCGCGAGTCGCCGAGCGGCTGGCCGTCCGTGCTGGTGGCGAGGACATTGCCGTACGGGAGGTCGATCGCGGCCTCGAGGTTTTTGGTCGTGTTCTTTTCCCGCCAGCCCATGAGGCCCGAAAATCCCTGGGTGCGCTCCGTGTCGACGATCGTCGTGCCGTGCCCCCAATCGATCGTCAGCTCTCGCGTGTCGGATTGGATGAAGCTCTTTCCGGGCGCATTATCCGCCGTGTCGATCTTCCACCGCTGGCAGGCGGCGAGATAAAGACGGTAGAGCCACTGGACATCCGCGATCTTCTCCTGGAAGGCGCGTCCGTTGGGCAGAACGAGGTAGCGATCATCCAGCCAGCCGAGGGTGTATTTCCCGTCCGCGCTCAGGCCGATGGGCTTCGCGCCCTCGGGAATGGAGGCCGCCTCGACAGCGCCCTCCAGCGCGTCAAAGGTGAGCTGCCTGCTCTCCGGCCATGGCCACGAGACGGTGAATGTCGTGGGCGTCGTGAGATTTACGATCCGGGCCTCAGGACGCACGGTGCGGGCGGGCAGCCCGAGATCGCGCGACTTGTGATGCGGATCGGTATAGGGGTTGTCCCCCACGAGCACGGCGTGCTTCGCCTTGCGGTAATCTCCGCTCGCCGTGCGGCCCGTCATGAAGACCACATCGGCGTCGCCCTCATAAACGTCGTCAAAAAACACGCACTCGACCTCGTGGAGGATCGGGAGAAACAACGCCGCGTCGCCAATAGTGCCGCCGCCTCCGCTCAGGCCCAGCGCATGGAGATTCTGCTCACGGAGGTCCGCGGAGGAAAAGGCAATATCCGCCTTGGCCTTGTTCTTCTGGAAATCGCGCCGGATGAAGAGTGCGGCACAGATGCGGTTGACCGCCATCCACGGCACGTCATGCATGGAGGAGTAGTTGAAGGTGATGGCTTTTTTATATTCCTGCCACTTGTAGGAGAAATCGTAATCCGGCACCGGCTCGCCCACCCAGCGATGCCCGAAGCTGAAGTGCAGGCTCTGGGTCACCTTTTGCTGCGCGGTGATCGCGGCGATGGCGAGGTTGCAATCCGCGCTCATGGTGAGGCTCCGCCCCGTCCACTCGCCATTGATGCCCGGCGCGCCGCGCACCTTGATGCGCGGGAGGTTGGAGAACCAGTTGCTGGTACTCGCGTCGACGCCATCCATCACCACGCCCCGCACCCCCGGCCGGGCATCCCAGGCCAGCAGGCCGCCATGGGCGTAGAGGTGGGCGGCGATCGTGCCCGTGCCCTGCACCTCGGCATATTGATTGATCGGCCCCTGCAACTCGTGGGAACCCACGATCACGCCTTGAAAGCCGAGGCTGCGGATGTGTTTCGCCGCCTCGCGATAAAAGCCCGTCGCCTGGTCGGCGAGAAAGGCGTACCAGTCGTTCACCCGCGAGCTTCCCTTGGTCTTGGAGCGATATGGCCGATCCCACTCGAGGTATCGGCCCAACTTGGGGGCGAAGACATTTCCCTTCGCTGGATCTTCATCAGCAAAGAGTCCCTTCGTTCCCGCCGCATCCGTCCACTGCGCATCCAGCGTCTCGCGATTCCTGTACCGGGCGAGCAGCCAGTTGTTCCATTCCTGCTGGTGCCAGGCGCGCACGCCGTCGGTCACCTTGAAGTTCCAGTCCCAAAAGAGTCCGTTTTCATTGATGATCTCGACCGTACCGACTCCCGGCTCCTCGCCCCATTTCCGACCGGTGTAGGGGTTTACATGGCTGAGGAACTCCGTCACCGCACGCTCCCACGCCTCCACGATCTTTGGATGAGGAAATACTCCTTTCCAACCCCGGTTCTCGAGTTGGTTCATGGCCTCGCCGTCGTCCATGCCATCCTCGGGCAGGAACGGGCGGAAATCCGCAAAGTCGAGGTAGACGTAGACGCCGCGCTTGTAGAGTTCGGAGGCGAAGCGATCCAGCTTGTCCATTTCATTGGGCTGGAGCAGCGAATTGCTCTTGGGATCTTCCTGGAGATAGCCGAGTCCCCGGCGGGGGATGTCGTTGTGGTGAAAGCGCACCATGTTGTACCCGGCGGAGGCGATGGAGTCGGCGAGCCTGCCAATATCCTCCGCCGTGTCGGGCAGAGTCATGCCAAAGACGGTCGTCGTACCCCAGAACCGCACGGGCGTGCCATCCTGAAACTCCAGCTGGCCGTCGGGTCGTGTATGGACAAATCCATGCTTCCCGGCCGGGGCGTCAAGGAGCCACGCAGCAGCATTGGCGACGGAATCACTGGCGATTACCGGGTACGGGCTGAGAGGCCAGGCGACGAGATCAGCTGCATCGGGCAGCGCCTCGGCGGGTTTTGAGCGGGGAATGCTCTCCGCAGGGTCGGCGGCGTGGAGGACCAGCGGGATCAGACCGCAGGCGGCGGTGGCGAGAAAATGAGGGAGCTTTGTCATGAGGGAGTGTTCTTCCGTGGAGAGAAAAAGTTCTGCTGATCGGGAGGATTAGTCCTCGAGATCGCGAAGGCTGAAGACGTGGCACTCGATGTCTTCCTTGCCGACCGAGTTGATGACCACGAGGTGATCACTGACGACCAGGCTGTACGGGTAACCGTAGCGACCGTGTTTGTATGCCCCGGGATAGCGAAGCGGGGCGTCCGGCTCATCTCCCAGGAGAAAATGCCGGTCAAAGACATTGCCATCGCGGCTCACCGCCAGCACCAGTGGCGTGCGGCGCAGGCAGGACGTAGGGACATTCGGGTCCGGGCAGCTGAGGGCGAAATATCTCCCGTCGGGCAGGCGGCCAAACTGCATCTTGCTGCCGCAATCGGTGAAGTCCGTGAGTTGCGGCTCGCTCCAGGTCGCGCCATCATCGCGGCTCTCGGCCACGGCCAGACGGGCGCGATTGGAGCGCAGCATCATCCGGAGAGGCTGACCTGGTATTTCATAGACCGCGCCCTCGCAGATGCCGAGTTCCGCAAGCTGACCCGTCACCGGGCAAAACCCGCCCGCCCGTTCAAAGAAGCCATCCGGCAGGCCGGGCAGCCCCACGATTTCCCAGCCGGAAAGTCCGGCAGGATCGTCGGTCCAGGCATGCCGGAGATGCCCTGTCATGAACAATCGACCCGAGTCCAGACGCACGGGACTCAGGTTGGGGATGAAGCCGGGCAGCCTGCTCTCTGTCTCGCTCCAGGTCGCCCCGCCGTCCCGCGAGACATGCACGCCCGTGTAGACCCGGTGCACGGTCTTGAGGCCCGGCCGGTGCCAGCCGTTGAGGCCGGACTCCATGAACAGCGCCATCGCCGCAGGAGTGATCTCATAACTGGACGCATACGCCGCAATGGTGTCCTCCCCGACATGCAACCCGCCTGAGGTGATGCAGGTCGGGCCATGCTCACCCGGCGCGGCTGGCACGAGGGTCCGCGCGGCCGTCCAGGTGTGGCCGAGATCATCGGAGGTCGCATAGACCATGGTCTGCCCAGGCCCGTCCTCATGGAGATGCCCCAGCGACCAGGTTGCCCAAAGGCGACCGCCAATCGCAGCCACCTGCGGGTGGTGACTGTAGGCGGCATCCCAGGAGCTGGCCCGGTGGACGATCGAGGTGCGCCCAGCGAGGCGGGTGACACGGGCTGAGCCGTGGCGATTAGTGATGAGGGATGGCATGCTGGGGCTGGTGCGTTAGGGATTAGGCAGATTTTCGGCGCGAGGTCGGGTATTCGCTCACGCATTCCTGTGGTTGGGGAAGACCGATGCTCCAGAGAGCTTTCGGCTGTGGAAAATATCGGCTTTCCGCGCGGGAGAGATCGAGAGGTTTGTTTCCCGGGCGAATCATTCACGGAGATTTGTTTGCACAATCTGGCATAGTCTTTTCTTCCACCCGATGATTTGGTTTGTGGAAAAGCTCGTTTCCTTCATCAGTGCAGGAACAGAAAATGGATACCCCCTTGATCCCGAGTTGTCCGCCGACGAAGGAACGCGCGTCTTTTCGCAGAAGCCGGAGCGTCGGCGGTGCGGCGAAATGTATGCTCGCTCTGCTGGCCCTTGCGCTGTGCCTCCTCTCGAGCCTGTCAGCGGCGGAATGGACGCCGGTCCTCTGGCGCGGGGAGAAGGCGTGGCAATCGACCTCGCAGGGGTGGGTCGCCACCGTCTCGGAAGAGCGTTCCCGCTTGGTGTCCATCACGCGACTCGGTGATCGGCGCAACCTCCTTTACGAATCCTCCCGCGAGGGCATCTCGTGGGGCGGCCATCGCGGCTGGCTCGGCCCACAATCGGCCTGGCAGCCTGCCTGGCCCCCGCCGCGCGATTGGGAATCCAGCACCGCCCTGAAGGTGACGGTCTCCGGCTCGCTGCTCACGCTGACTCATCCGCATACCGATCGACAGTACCCGGCTCTCACCCGGACCTATGACTGGCGTGGCGACGTGCTGCACTGCCGTCTTTCGTGGCAGGGAGGGCGTTTCTACGGCATTCATATCGTGCAACTGCCTCGAAATGCGACCGTGACCGTGCGTCGGGCTGTGACGCCGGAACTGCCCCTGGGCTATGCCCTCGTGCCGATCTATCGGCGACCGAATATCCTGGTCGATGTCCCGCTGGCGCACGTGCTGAGTCGTACCGAAGGCGATACAGTTACCCTGTGGCATGCCAACCGGAACGAGAAAGTCGCATTCTTTCCGCAGACAATCTTCGCCAGGATCGGGAAATACAGCTTGCAGATGCAGCGTGGAGAGGAGTCGGGATTCTCATCATCCGTTCCCGACCGGGGACTGCTCACGCAGGTGTACCTTGGAGATCGCATCAATCCCTTTATTGAGATCGAGCAGCTCTCTCCCTATGCCAAAGGCCGCCCAGCCTCCACGGAGATGCTTCTCCGCCCGCAGATCGGCGACGGGAGGTCGAAATAAAGCGCTCCGGTGAAGCCCTGGCTCAGGCGGCCTGCGTGGCTAACTGCAAGGATGCCACTGCGGCCGGCTGCGTGTCCGGTTCCGGCTGGAACGGGTTCGCCGGGGAGTCGGTAAGTTCGCGCTCGCGGAAGTCGCGGATGCGGTGAAACGTCAGGTAGTTGGCATCGTGCTCATTGCGCGCGCCGCCGCTGGCATCCTCCCACGCCGTCCGGCTGACAAACACCAGGTCGCGGCCCTCGATGAGCCAGTCGACATATTGAAAGCCATGGCGTGCAGAGTCCGGATGATAAAGAGGGATGTAGCGCATCTCCCAGTGGCGGAGATCTGTCGAGCGCAGGAGAGCCAGCGTATTGCGGATCTGGGTATGATGGTCCTTGTCCTGCGCGTGGCGGGGCGGCACGGCGTTGGCCAGCGTCCACCATGCTCCGGAAACGGGGTCTTTGCGCACGGCAAATTTTGTCGCGGCTCCCGGCAGTTCCACCATGTCACGGTCGGGGTGAAAGGTCAGGGTGTGCCCATCCGGATTGAGAATGGCGAGCGCAGCCGTTTCTCCCCGAGGATGGTGGATACGCAGGAGGTTGGCCATGCGCCCGTCGTCCAGGGTGACGGCATTGCCCTCGAGCCAGCCGCCAAATGCTCCCTGGAGCCAGTCAGGGGACTGCACAGGCATGGAGGAAAAGGTCCAGTTCGCCCGATCCAGCAGATCGGCTCCGACGGGCGCCGAGATCAGCATCGGATTATAACGCTGCCCCCAGTTCGTGCCGCTCCCGGCATCCTCTATGGTCCGCCATATCCTGCCGGAGTGGATGATCACCGGCATCGGCGCGGTGTGATACTGCCCCTCCGGCGTCAAAAGCCCCGAGCGCTCATCGACCGGCGAGGTCCAGCTGCGCCCTCCATTTTCGCTCCTCCGGATGACCAGCAGACCGTGGTGGCAGGTCAGCCCCATCAGGTAGAGTGCGCCGTCGTGTACGAATAGCCCCGACCAGAAGGCACCCTCGATCGCCGCCGCCTGCTTCCAGGTGAGGCCGCGATCTGTACTGCGATGGATCAATGTGCCGCCACGCTCGTGCTCGCGGGAACCCGGGCCAAAGAAATCATGCGACGCAACATAGGTGCCATCCTCCAGGATCGCGATGCTGGGCGACCCAATGAAGAGGCCGGAGACGGCAGGCTGATGCCGGATGACTGTTCCCGGTGGCTTTTGGAAGGACTGCTGCATGCAGGATGGATCGTTGGCCCAGGGCAGTTCAATTCAATCTTTAGCCGCATCCCTGCGGCGACGTATCAGGATCAACCCGGCGATCGCGCCAAACAGAGCCAGAGTCCAGGTGTTCGGCTCCGGCACGACCGTCAGGTCGCCGCTGGCCTGGTCGAAGGTAAAGGATTGACCGCTGCCATTGGTGTCGGTGGCCGTCCAGAGCGCGGTGCCGTCGTAGACAAATGTCCCCGCGTACACGCCGCCGCTGAAGGCGAGCAGATCGAAGGCGCCCGACTTGCTGGCGAAGTCGAAGATGTTATACGTGCCGTTCAGCAGAGCCGCTCCGATGGAAAACGTCAGAGTGCCATCGTAGACCAAAGCGCCGCCGACATTGATGCCGTCGAAGTTCGTTCCGCGTGTTCCCGAGGCGAGGTCGATCGTGGTCTGGGTGGTATTGGCCAGCGTCAGGTTGTTGGTAAAGCTCAGGATGCCCGGCGAACTGCCCGGTTGCAGCGAACCACTCACGATGGAGTTGCCCTTGATCGTTCCCGCGCCCTTGAGGAGCTGGGCGGCGGCAAAAGTATAGACTCCTCCCGTGACTCCGGACACATCGAGCGTCGCTCCGCTCTGCACATCGACGGACGGGCTGCTGGAAGAGATCACCCCCGCGCCGGAGAGCAGGAGCGTTCCCTGGGAGACTATCGTGGCTCCGGTATAGGTATTACCGCTGCCGCTAAGGGTCAGGGTTCCTGTGCCCACCTTGGTGATCGCGATGGTGCCGTAGATTTTTCCCGCGAAGGTGGAGTTTGTATTCAGGGCGCCGATCGACGCTGTCGGTGTATAGCTGCCAACGGGAGCGCCACCTGATGTGCGAAGGCTTGAATTGGCGACCCCGGAGAGCTCGCCGATGCTCACGGTCGAGTAGGAGGACAGCCCCAGGGTAGCCGAACTGGAATTGAGCTGCCACGCTGCCGCGGCGCCGTTGGCGGCCAGGAATATCGACCCGGCGTCGACCCGGATTGTTCCTGAAAGGCTGCTGAGATCAGCCGTCGCTCCAATCGTGAGCCCCCCGGTACCTGCCTTGATGAAACCCTGGGTGCCGACAAGGGTTGAATTGATGGTCCCTCCATTGGTCGTGTTCACGGTAATTGTTGGGTTCGCGCCAGCCAGCGTGATCGTGCCACCTGAGATCACATAGGGAGAGTTGGCTGCCACGGGCCCAAATGTGATCCCATTGGTCGTCACGGTTCCCGTCGTGATGGTCATGGTGCCTGCGCCTCCGCCTGCGCCGAAGACCGCCACGTCGGTATCCTGATTAGGCCACTTAACATCGCTCGTCCCGTTCCAAAAGTTCGAGAGCGTGGTGTTCCAGGTGCCCGCCCCGTCCTGGACTCCGGCGGACGAGGTGTTGGCGTCGAAGGTATAGCTGGCGGCGCGCGCGGTCGTGAGGGCGCTGCCGCAAACGCCTGCGAGCAGGAGGGCCGTCATTCCCTTCCTCAGGGTCCAGGTGGCGGCACTGTTCAAAGTAAGAGTCGCGATGTGCTTCATGATCATTTCGGGGGTGGAGGTGATTAAAGCGTGAATAATTCCTTCCACCTCGTCGCGGAACGGCAATCCCGGGAACTCTAGCTAAACACATGCCGGTTTTTTAAAAATTTCGAACCATCCCAGGCGGGGACCTCACCCTGCTCCCACACTATGCCGAGGCTTTACGGCCTGAAGCCGACGACTGACACACTCAGGGGGCTGTTCCGGGGACTATTGACGGGGCACTTCGTATCACTAACCATGGCAGCCCTCACGATCTCGTGTCTTGCAAATGCTCATCATAATATTTAAAAAATCGGGATGAGTTGCGGGCACGATGTCAAAGAGGCTGAGGACCGTCTCCGCGAATGGCTGGGAGCGTGCGGCCTGCCCACGGGATCCCGTCTTCCTTCGGTTCGTATCCTGAGCGGGCAGCTCGGCATCCGCTACTATGCGCTGAATCGCGCGATGACCAATCTCGCCCTCCAGGGCATGGTCGACCGGCAGGGATACAAGCTTTTCATCGCAGGAAAACGAGCACCGGAGAAAAGCCTCTATCCGTGTGATGTCGTGGTCGCGCGCCGGTCCATCTATCTGCCGAGCTATCGCAAGGTGGCCAAGGAGATGGGCATTCAGGCCACGATCTACCCGTGGGATTCCACCGAGGAGCTGGTCGCCATCCTCAAGCGTCTCCTGCATGAGCGATCCCCCGGCGTGGTCTTTGCTCCACCCTCCGAGGCGTACTCCGCCGCGTGGGAGACAGTCGCGTCGAAGCTGGCAGACCAGGATATTCCCGTCGTGTGCGTGGGCCATCGCGTACGCAATATCTCCTCTGTCATCGGCGACGACGACCAGGCCCTCGAGGTGATCTTTCGCCAGATGACGGATCTCGGGCACACCGACATGGCGCTCCTGGCCCTGTCGCCTCGCACCTCGGCCTCCATGGGAGTTCTCTCCCAGTGGCGCTGGCTGTGCCGGAAGTACCGCTTCACCACCTCCGAGGATCGCTTCATTCCCGGCTCCGGCATGAAATTGATGCCCGAGGAAATCCAGAAGCTCGCCCGTCAGCTCAAGGGGGACTGGAAGGACTGCACGGCCCTCGTCGTCTACACCGACAAGGAATACCCCATCCAGCACTTCCTCGACGAACTCTCCCGCAATGGCGTAAAGGTCCCGTCGCGGCTCTCCGTGGTTTTTCTTGGCGACTTCAAGGCCCTCCACGTCTCGACTCCTTCCGTCAGCTCGACCGCCATCGACATCACTCTCCTGCACGAGACCGTCTATTTCCTCCTGCGCCGCGCCCAGGCGCTCAAGGCGCAGACAGGCATATTGCCTCGTCCCTCGGTCATGAGACTCGAGCAGGAGCTCGTCCTGCGCGAATCCACGACCTTCGCGCCCGGTTCCCGCGCCACGCTTTCCAAGAACGCGCTGGCCGCCCGATCCAGCGACACCCGGGGATTTGACCCCGGCCTGGAGGCGGATGTCGAGATGGCCTGGCTGCGCCCATACGACAGCTGCGCGCACGTGCCCGAGAGTCGCTTCTCCACGATCGACATCAGCGAATTTGTCAATCGCCCCATCAACTTCCGCCGCGGGTGGCTGGGCGACGTGCCTCTGCGCAACCTGAAGCCGGGTCGGCATACCATTCACGGCATCCCGTTTCAGGTCAGGGGCGGGAACAACCGGAAGGATTGCGGCGTGATCGTTCTCCAGTCGCTGGTCAACTCGGTGGGCAAGGCTCGCAAGCTCCCCACCAAGGTGAAGTGCCCCATCGACCAGCCCGCTCGCGCGATCTACATCCTGCACGCCTGCGGCTACTCAAAGTTCCTCAACCGCTTTGCCGTCTACTCGTTTTACAACGGCAAGAAGAAACTGGGCGAGGTGCCGATCATCTCGCTCGGGAAGCCGCCGCCGGAGATCACGCCGAGTGAGATGAAGCAGGCGCTGCAAACCGCCAACATTCAGGACTGGTGGCCGGACTATCCGCATTTCGATTTCCAGCACTCCCGCTTCGCGCCGATGCTGGAGGACGGCTCGGCCGACGCGATCCGCCGCCATGTCTTTCTCTACACGCTCGAGTGGATCAACCCATCGCCGGATGGCGCGATCACCCATATCGAGGTGACGGCAGACGCGGCGCAGTCCACCACGCTCGGCATCCTCGGCGTTTCGGTGCTCAAGCCCTGAGGCTCTGGCGGGATTGATACAAAGAAGCCGCCAAAGACATTAGCGATGGTGGCGGCGCGCCTGGATGGCTCCCACCGCCGCCGGGCAGATGTTGATCCAATACGCGCTAGCGCATCAGGCTCGTCATAACGGGATCGTCGGAGGCGGGATAAGGATTGGAAACCGTCACGCCCAGTTCCTCGAGCAGTTCATGCAGCCTCGCCCGGTCGACGTCGTAGAAACGATGAAACGGCTCCGACATGAAGTCGTCGCAGATGCCGAGCAGGCTCAGGCTGCACTTCAGCCCCTTGATGAAGGAGGAGCCGTACTTGCCCACGCGATAGATGGTTGAGGAAATACGCATCACGCGATGGTGCAGGTCGAGGACGCGCTCGATGTTGCGCCATCTCGCCGCCTCGTACAGGTCGACGTAGAGCTGCGGGCAGAGATTTGCCCCACCGCACACGCCACCATGCCCGCCGAAGAGCACCGCCTCGCCCAGCAGTTCCTCGGGTCCCATCAGGACCGACCAGTCCGGGCGGATGGAGAGCGAGGAAAGCACCTGATGGTAATACAGCATATTTCCCGAGCTGTCCTTGAAGCCGATGATGTTTTCCACCTCCATCAGCCGCTGAAGGCTGTCGAGCTCGAACATCGTCTTCGTGTGCGTCGGCATGTTGTAGAGCACCAGAGGCAGGGGCAGTGCCGGAGCGAGACGCTCGATGTACTCGACGAGTTCGGTCTGGCTGTTCGGGAAGTAGTAGGGAGGCGCGAGCACCACGGCGGATGCTCCGTAGTTCGCCGCGAGGCGCGACATCTCCTTGGCCTCGACGATCGCCGTGTCCGTGATGCCGACCAATACCGGCACGCGGTCCCGCACCTGGCGGCAGGTACGCTGGATCAGTTCCTTGCGGAGGTTATGGTCCAGGCTGGGCGCCTCGCCAGTCGTTCCGAGGATGAAGAGTCCGTGTACGCCGCCGGAGAGAACATGCTCGATCAGTCGCTCCAATCCTGCGACGTCGAGTTTGTCCGGTGACGAGAGCGGGGTGACGAGGGGGGGGAAGATGCCTTGAAAATGCGGAAGAGCCATGGTGTTCAGGAATTTTTCAGCATCTCCAGCAGCACGGGATACAGCGCCTTGTCGATGGCCACGTAGCCTGGCTCCAGGAGATGGAGTTGATCGGGTTTGTAATTTTCCAGGATCAGCTTTCCGTCAGGTGTGGCGAAAAGGGAGGTCAGATCGAGAAAACGCACCTTGCCGCCTTCCAGCTTCGGGAGCAGGGCATTGACCTTCTGGACTTCCGGATTCAGCGAAGGATTGCCGACCGGCAGCACGCTCAGGAGCAGGATTTTGGATTGAGGGAGCCTGGCCTCGATCTGAGCGAGGATTTCCGAGATCCCCTTGGCGATCTCCTCGGCCGTGGCGGCACGGGCGTTGACATTATTGACCCCGATCATGAGCACAATGACCTTGGGCTGCGCTCCATTGAGCGCGCCGTGCTCGATGCGCCAGAGCGTCTGGCGCGTCGTGTCGCCGCCGATACCGATATCCAGGGCGTGCAGCGGCTCATAATGGGCGTCCCAGACGGGACGGCCCTGCTGCATCCAGTTTTTCGTGATCGAGTCGCCGAGGAAAAGCACGTCCCAGCCACCCGCCTTGGTCTTTTCCACAAATCCCCAATGAGTCCGCTGCCAGTCCGCCGGATAGTCGGGCCAGAATCCCCAGGCGGGTTCCCAGGGTTTGCCCGCCGGAGCTGGACCCGAGGTCATCGCATTGTTATCCGGAGCAGGTGATTCCGCCAGGAGCGGGAGCGCTCCGGAGATCGTTCCGAGCAATACGAGGAGCGCCTTCGAAAGAGGACTGGGGATGGGCAGTGGCATGATGGTCTGGAAGCTGGAAGACGCACCCATGGGAAGACGTCCTGAGTGCATGACGTAGCGCGATTGCCCCAGCGCCGCGTACCGCAATCGTCGCCCAGGCAAAACTATTCACACGTTTTTTTAAAAAACGCTCCGCTCCGCGCACGCGGGCGAAAACCCACTCCTTTGGACCCGGCGATTCACCCGGGAAAGAGGAAGCTCCCCGCACTGAGCCCGCAGCCGCGAGCGACCACCCGCCGCACCCCCCGGGGTCCGACAGCGACCCCGGACCGGTCATTCACCGGGCTATCGTTCCGCCGGGGTCTTCTGGTCGATGCCGCGGTCGGCCAGGTTGTGGTGATCCACCACCATGCCATTATCCGCGACGTCGATGCTTTCCTCCTTGAGGCGCTTGAAGAACAGGCGCATGTCGCGGATGCCGCCCCAGGAGAACCAGATCGCGGTGACAAAGGCGAAGAAGATGGGAATGCCGATCGAGACCACATACCAGAAGCTCGACCAGACGGCGACTGGCCAGGGCGCGATGAGATTCCAGGCTGTCCCGATGATAAACACGCCAAACCACAGCATGCTCCAGCCAAAGAGGCCACAGGCGAGCACCTTGTCGCCGCGGGTGAAGTTGTTATCGAGACCGATGAGCTTGCCCCAGGTCACTCGCTTCTCCGAGTGTGTCTTGAACTGCTGCTCCGACTCCACGGCGTAGATCCCCCGATGGAGCATCTTGTCCATGTTGAAATCCTCCCGGCAGGTCAGCCACGAAACGATGCCGTAAACAAGGCAGGCCGCGATCGAGCCAAAGAAGGAAATCTGCGCCCCATTGAGCGGAAAGTCAGCACCCCAGATCTGTCGCGCCAGGATGCCGCCGGTGACGAGCGTCGAGCCGGTGAGCAAGCCCGACCAGGCGCCCGCCGTGGTGCCCTTCTTCCAGTAAAGACCACCGATGATGGCGACACCGGCACCGCCGACGTAGATGGCCTCGGTGACAGCCCACCACATCATGACGTACTCGGTCTGCCTGAACAAACAGCCGAAGATGAAGGCAAAGGTCGCAACGCCGATCATGGAACAGCGCAGCAGCAGGATGTGCTGCCTTGGCGTAAACGCTTTTTTCCTGATGGGCAGCACCACGTCCTGAATGAACAGGCTGCCCCAGGAGAGCAGGTGCGTGCCATCGCCGCCAAAGATGCCCATGAGCAGAACAATGCAAAGCAGCCCCTTGATCCCGATGGGTAGCATGTGCACGACGGTAATGGGAATGGTCATCTGCGACTGCAGCTGCGGCTGCCCGATCTCGGCCACCTGGGCGCGCACGGCCTGCGCCTGCGTCGCAAAGTCGGGATGCGAAAGGAACGTCAGGGCGCAAACGGCGAGCAGGGTGATGACAGCGCCATTGCCCATTCCCTTCCAGCCGCCGACGATGCCACCCATGCGGGACTCGTGGGCCGTGATGGCGGCTCCGGTGTAGGCACCCTGGTTCTGCCAGGCCATCGTCCGATAGACCGCACTAAACAGCCCCATTAGGACAAACCAGATATTGAAATCCTTAACCCCGAAGGAATCAAACGGGTTGAGCATCGACTCGCCCGGCGGGCGGTTTTCCAGCACCTGGGAGATTTCGCTCCAGCTAAACATCGTGAGCAGGAAGCAGATGATCACGAGAAAGAGGACCATGGAGATCATGCCCTCCAGGCAGTTGGAAATCATAAGGGTGATCAATCCGCCCGAGAGCGCGAGGAAGAGGCTGATCCCGAGCAGCAGCGCCATGAGCGGGATGTAGGTGGGGATTTCCCACTGGTGAAAATGAAAGGTCGGCGGCAGCCCGAGGAAATACGTCATGAAGCGGGACCCCACGACGGGAATGATGCCGAAATTTGCCATGCCTGCGGCGAAGCCCAGGAAGCCGGTGAAGATGCGGAAGTTCTTGCTATAGCGGATCTCGAAAAACTGCGCGAGCGTAAGTGCGCGCGTCTCGCGGAAGCGATAGATCACCCATCCGCTGATGGACACAATAAGTGTAACGGGAATACTAAGCCACCCCCACCAGGCAAGGACGAAGCCGGACTTGGAAATCACCTCAAAGGTCGCAACAAACACCACCGCGCCGAGCCCCTGCTCACCACGGGCCACGGCCAGCAGATAGCGACCCGCCATGCGGCCACCGGACAGAAAGTCGGTAACGCCCCTCATGTAACGCCTGGTATACACCGCCACGAAAAGCAGCGCTGCGAGGGGAAGGGAGATCAGCAACCAATCGATGAAGTGCATCGGCGGGTAATAATGAGCGGCGGGAATTGTTTCAAGAAAATGTGCTTGTAAGCAGATTGGAGCGTGTTACTTTTCCCCTAGTCGAGTATGAATTCCCCCGCCATGGTCAGCTCTCGCCCCCCGACATCTGCCCGCCTGCATCGGCAGCGGGCTGTCACCATTATGGAACTGCTCCTCGTGATAGCCATCATCTCGACTCTCGCGGGGGTGGCGATGCCGGCTGTGAGCGGACTGATGCGCGGGCAGAACATGACGCGCAATGTCTTTTCCATAAGGGGCGCGCTGGAGGAGGCTCGTGTCACGGCGATGTCGCAAAATACTTTTGTATGGCTCGGTCTTTGCGAAAAGACGGTCGACGGAGTGCCCTCTCTCGTCATCACCGCGCTGTCCTCGCGCAGCGGCCAGTCCACGGATTTGCAGGCAGGCAATACCCGGGTGGTGATCAAGCCGACCACGCTGAGAAATATAACTATCGATGCCGATGGCGTCGCCGGCCTGCCGGGCGTGGACAGGCAGAACAGCACCGCGCTCAACCAGTCCCAGTACGCCTTTGAGGTGAAGCTGCCCGGGCAATCGGGAGCGAGTACCTTCAAGGCCGTGGAGTTCAAACCTAATGGCGAGGTGGGTTTGTGCACAGGCGCGCTGCGTTATGTGCTGATCGGTCTCAGCAGCGGCCCGAACCAGGAGGTCGCGGGCATCCAGCTCGCCCGTCTGAACGGGCATGCCGAGGTATTCCGCCAATAGGGTGCCATGGAGCGGTCTTGTGAGGTTGAGAGGGCTTTCTCCCTGGTCGAGGTGGTCCTCGCCCTGGGCATCTCGACATTTGCCATCATTGCCATCATCGGCCTGCTGCCGATGACGATGAAAAGCAACCGCGACACGATCGACGAAACGCGGGCCATCACCCTGATGGAAGACATGATCGCGGATCGCCGCCACTCTCCCTCCACCGCGCAGTCGGCCCGCTATGCTCTGCCTGCCCTGAACGCCACGACCCGGCAAACCCAACAGCTATACCTCAAGGAGGATGGCCAGATCGTCACCTCGGCGCAGGGAGCCCGCTATCGCGTCGCGGCGACGATGTATCCGGCCAGCGGCTTCGGCCAGCCCGCCTTTCTGCATCTGAGCACCGCGTGGCCCGCCTCGACAAACAGCGCGGCAAATGCCGTGGAGATGACCGCCGCCATCGCGCCATGAAGGGTTCCCATTTCCATCCCGGGCGGGGTTTCACGCTCATCGAGGTGCTGGTGGCCCTGGCCGTGTTCCTGATCCTCGTGCTCCTCCTCACCCAGCTCGTCACAGACACCTCGCGCAATACCACGCGAGAGAACAACCGCCTCGACGCCCTCGGCGATGCCCGGCAGGCCATGGATCGCTTTGGCATTGACTGGTCCTCGCGAGTGCGCAGACCGGATACCGACTGGGAGATCAGCCGGATCAATGGCAACGACCAGGTGAATCTCCTCGGGAGGGTCTCCGCCTATGAAGGCACCCGCAAGCTGGCCACGGTCTCCTATCGCATCAACCCCTCCTCCCATGTCCTCGAGCGCGGCACGCTGGGATATGACTGGGACGGAGGCTCCGCGTCCAAACTCGCATTCTCCACCAACGGAGCCATGCCGAGCACGCCGCAGGAGACTGCCTACGAGGCCCTGGGTCCGACCATTTTCCGCTTCAGTGTCAGCTATCTCGACAAGCGGACAGGCCAGTGGACAAGCGCCGCCCCGGGCAAGCTCAATGGAGGCAAGCTGGGCGGAGTGGTACTCTCCGTCGCCGCGCTGGATGAGCGAAACCGCGGGCTTTTGACTCCGGCACAGCTCAAGGCGCTGGCGGACGCCCTGCCTGATCCGCAAGGCACAAAGACGCCGATGGAGGAATGGACGAAGCGACTCTCGGAAGCAGGCTTTCCCGGAAGCGTCGGCATCCCGGTACCGGTCGCGGGGTCGGTGAGGATCTATCAACGCATTTTTTACACGGAAGAATGAAAGCCCTGCGTCGCAGCAAAACCGGCGCCGCGCTGGTCGTCACGCTTTGCATCCTCGTCCTGCTGACCGTGCTGGTGCTGGCATACTTTGACCGGGCGCTGGTCCAGAGAAAGATCTCCTTTTCCAGCGCGGGACAGGCTCGCGCCCAGACGGTGGCGCTCACGGCCATGGAGTCCATCACGGGAGATCTGATCGCAGAGATGGCAAGCGGTTCGTCGACCAATGCCATCAACGGGGTCACGATCCTCAACCCCAGCACCAATGGGACGATGAGGCCCTTTCGCATGGGCTCGATGCCCGACATGACCAATCTGGTGAGATGGAGCGCCGCCGGATCAAGCCTCTGGCCGGCATCCGGGGGGTACAGTTCGGCGGGTCCGGTAAGGGCGGCGAATGGAAACTCAACCATCACCCCGTCGGCCAACGGGCGGTACATCAGCCTCTCCCGCTGGGCGCTGCCGCAATTTGGCACGAACTTCACGACGACCAACACCCCGTCGTGGATCCTGCTCACGCGCTCCGGTCTCCTGCCTGATGCCGCGGGTGCGCAGTCCATGCTCTCCCAACTGGGCAATGCCTCCGCGACCAATGAAAGCTACGTCATCGGGAGATTTGCCTATGTGATCTACGATGTCGGCGGTCTGCTCGACGTGGCGGCGGCAGGATACCCGGCCAGCACTTCCGCCAACGCCTCCGCCCGCAAGGGCAACCAGGGATATGCCGATCTCTCCCAGGTCGGGCTCAGCGCGGGCGACATCGCCTCCCTGGTCGAGTGGCGTAATGCGGCGTCGATTTCCGATTATACGAACTACCTGAAGAACCATGCGGCAGAGAAGGGATTCCTGACGACCGCGGCGGGGGACCAGGCCTTCATCGGCCGGCAGGACTTTATCGACTTCTGGAAAAGCAAGATCAGCGCCGATGCCTCGCTGCTGAAGAACTTCACCACCTTCTCACGGGAGAAAAACGCCCCGAGCTTCGGACCGAGAAACAATGCCTCGGACCTGGGCGGAAGCAATGATGGTATCGACTCCTCCACCTCGACCTCCGCCAGCTCGATCTATGCCTACAAGGACCGGGCCGACGACGCGGTGGCAGCCAATCGCTTTTTCCCCAATGTCCGGGTGAAGTCCGCCTTCACACGGCTGAACGGGACCGAGGCGAAACCGGGGGAGCCGCTGGTTGCCTCGCGGTTTGACCTGAGCAAGCTCGGCTGGGTGCGGCATGACGGGACGTGCCCAGCCGGGGTGACGGACGACGACATCTACAACACCTTTGGACTCCGCCGGAATGCCTCGGGTGCGTGGGTTTACGATCACGGTCAACCTGGCCGCATCCTGACGCTGGAAGAGGTCGCCAGCCAGAACCGGGAACCTGACTTTTTCGAGATATTGCAGGCTGGCATCCTCCAGGGCAGCCTGGGCCTGGCCTCGGGAAATCCGCTTACGCCCGGGTCGTCGACGGGCGGAGAATACTACCGGCTCAACGCGATGACCTGGGAAAGCCCGCTGGTGCGCTCCGACAAGGACGGCAAACTGGTCAATGGACAGGAGAAGTACCAGATCATGCAGATCGGGGCGAACCTCATCGACCAGGCCGATACGGACGGCTACCCGACGGAGATCATCCTGAACGGCGAGTCCTTTTACGGGGTGGAAAATCTCCCCTACATCAACGCTCTCGCCGATACCGCGCTGAGGCCGCCCCCGGGGGGCGTCGTCTCGCCCAACACCTATCAGGCCTACGTCCATCGCTGGATCACGGCCGCGCTGTGGAACCCACACCAGAACGCGGCCATCGCCCCGGCCACGGGTCCGGCCCGGCTCCGGCTCGCCATCACCAGCGGCGAAGGGATTCCCAAGATCTTCGGCACGCCCGCAGCAGGGCCGACCAGCTATAGCGCGAGGGTCTTCCGGCCCGGCGCAATCAGCTCGTCGGTCTACGGTGCGAATACGGCAGGACCCGCATGGATCGCGTTCAACATCGCCGATTACACGAATCGTTTTGCCGAGCCTCAGAGACTCACCTACGACAAGTCGTTCACGAGCGACTCGAGTGGCGGGGAGAATCTCAACGACCCCAACGGACGGATCAAGACCAGCCTGGGATGGGATCGCGCGGGCATCTACATGGGATGGTCATTCAGCCCGGAACACGAGGACAAGGTGATCGAGTGCAAGCCTCTGCGCAACGCCGCCACCCCCTCCCCGCTCCCGGCGGATGCCAGCTACCGCGCCGCCAACTACACCTGGGTGAAACCGCTGGTCGTCGAGCTTCAGTATGAGGAAAGTGCCGGGACGTGGCGCACCTATCAGGTGCTGCGGGGATTCATCCCGAGCCGTGATGGACGAGGCGATCCCTATATGGAACCAACCGATCCCGGCTGGTCCAAGCTCGGCGCAGGCGCTCTCAACAACAAAAACATCGTCCCGCTCAAGGACTACCAGGATGCCTGGGTGACCGCCCTCCTTGATCCGCGCACCGCCCGGCTCAACATGCCGTCGCGGAAAAGCCTGACCACGGCGGAGACCTATGCGGTCAATCCGATCGACACGTCCGCACCGGTGGGACCGCGCTTCCCCAAGAGTCCGACTCTCTGGAGCAACTGGGTGAACAACAGCGCCACCTCCGCACCCTCCTACTACACGGACCGCGACGCCATCCGCCGCGTGGGCGACGCCGCGGGCTGGGCGGGGGCAGATCCGCTTCCCGCCGGGGCGACCGGCCAGCGTCCGCTCGTCCTGGATCGTCCGTTTCAAAGCGTCGGGGAGATCGGCTTTGCCTTCCGCGACGATCCCTGGAAGACCCTCAATCTCATCAGCACGAACAGCGCCGACTCTGCCCTGCTCGACCTCTTTTGCATCGGGCCGGAAACACCCAGGGACAGCAAGTTCCCGCCCGCCGTGGTGGCAGGCAAAGTCAATATCAACTCCGCACCCGAGCCGGTGCTGAAATCGCTCCTCTCCGGCGCGGTGCGGACGTTCAATGCCTCCAATCCTCAGAACGTCGACGCCCAGCTATCGAGCGCCGCCGACATCCAGAAGCTCGCGCAGGCCATCGCCACGCGCATCCAGAGCCAGGGGCCGTTTGTCAATATCTCCGAACTGCCGCAGGCCTTTCCGCAGGATACCTCCGTCACGACAGCCAATCCCGGGAACAAGGCCCAGCGCGAAGCCATGATCCGTGCCCTCGCGGGAACGACCTCCACCCGCACGTGGAACCTGATGATCGATGTCATCGCCCAGGCCGGGCGCTTCAAGCCCAATGCGGCGAACCTGAATGATTTCCTCGTGGAGGGAGAGCGCCGCTACTGGCTGCATGTCGCCATAGACCGCTTCACCGGAGAGGTGATCGATCAAAACCTGGAGCCTGTTTTCGAATGGTAAGACCTTTGCTCATTGTCACCCTGTGCGTTGCAGCCGCCATTCTCAGCCTGCACGGAGAAGACGCTGCAACGACGCCCGCGCCAAGGATTCCCCGGCTCCCGGGGTCGTTCGCGCTCGAAAAGCGCTTCACCTACAAAGCCGCCGACCACTCGAAGGAATCCCAGGAGGTCCAGGCTGCGGCGGAGTTTCTCGCGATGTTTCCCCGCCCCCAGACGGTGGATCTCGAGCAAACCGGAGCGATCCGCAGGGAAAAGGTGCGAATGACCGATGGGTCGCGATGGGAGAAATGGCGGGCCGGGCAGATGCGGTTTTCAATCAATGAAGCCGCTCCCGATCATGTCGCCGTCTATGCGCCCGGCATGGACCTGTACCAGGCGGAGAACCAGGGAGACTTTGAGGAGCTGGGCTGGATCAAGGAAGCCGCATCTGCCGGAGAGGCTGTCGTGGGCAAGCAAAAGTGCCTGGTCTTTCGGCTCGGCGAAAATGTCGCCTGGCTCGACGCGGACACGGGTCTCCCGGTCGTCTTTGAATCGCCGACCGTGAAAGTGACCTACACCTACAAGGAGCCTCCCGCGAAGGCGCTGGAGCTGCCCCCCCGGTTTCAGAAACGCATGGAAGAAGTCCAAAACGCATGGGCGGGACGCCCGCAATGAGCACGCCGCCGCTCCACCTGCCTCGCGACAGGCAGAATCGTCTCATCATCCGCGAGACGACCGGCCTTTCCCATGAGGAACAGGTTCTCCGTATTTCCTTCTCCGAGGCTGAAGATTTCCCGGAGGTATTTCACTTCCGCGATGCGGAATCCGGCCGCCGCCTGCCCGCGCAGCGCTCGCGGCAAAGGGAGGACGAGGTCTACCTGCTGGTCGCCGTCAACGCGGGGGACGAGCTCGCCCTGCAGGCTGAGGCGACCGCGCCTCCAGTGCCCGCGCATGCGGTCGCGATGGAAACCGGCGAACGGTTCATCGAGATTTCAAACGGGCTGCATGCGGTCCGGGTACCGCGTCCGGCGAGCGGTGATCCAGTCGGGCCATTCGCGCGCGGACCGATCGCAGGAGTGCGCATCGGCGCCGGGCCCTGGCGGGGCACCACATTTCTCGACACCCGCGGGGAAGCAGGCGAGGCCGCCGTGGAGATCGTGGAGAGCGGTCCCATTCGCACGGTGATACGGCATCGCACGCCCATCGGCTTGACAGGATTCCACGAAGCGACCCTCACCTTCGATGCGGCTGCCGACCATGTGAGGGTCGACGAAGCATTTGAGGCCGGGAGCGGCGACCAGATCGTGTGGGATTTCACGTCGGAGGATCTGCCCAGGGATTTTCTCCGGCTCGACTCCACCGCGGCCCATGCCCGCGAGCATCTGCACTATTCCTATGACCGGCGTATCGCCCGACTGGCCTGCTGGACGCAATACTCGCAGCTCATGGACTTCGTCGATGGGTTTGCCCTCGCGACTGGAGGCGATGCCATCGGCTTCGTCACCCTCGATGGCGGCGGCTGGCGGGGGAACTCGCACAACTTCCTGGAGGCGTGGACCCGCCGCTGGTGGCAGGATGATCCGGAAAGCCGCAGGCTCGTGCCTGCCGATGCGAAGGCAGACGCCACGCCCTCGCCGGAGAGCGTCCCACTGCGCTCCGCCCATCGCAGCGATGCCCATATGAACGTCGAGGGATGGCTGTACTCCGGCAAGCGCTCCTTTGCCCTGATGCTGGCGCCAGAGAGCGCCCTGCGTCCGCTCGAGGAAGGCCCGGCCGACCCGCTCGGGCACTTCGAGGACAAGCCCGACCGACCCCGCTATCGGCGTCAGCAAAGCCGACTGCGGCAAATCTCGATCCAGCGGGGACTCTTTCCCCTGCAGGATCAACTCGCCCTCACCTGGGACTGGCCCCAGGAGGCCGCAAAGGCGCAACACGACCAACCGGCATCGACGCCCGCCCGCGGTATCCTCGACTTCCTGGAGGCGCGGGTCTTCGGGTTCTGGGAAGGGTCGGGAGCAGCTTATACCAATGCCGTGGTGAGCCGGAAGCTCGCGCCGTACATGGAGGACTGGGAGCGCCTCGTCGCATCGGGTGAGGTCACGGAGGCGGAGAACCGGCGTGCGCGTGGCTGGTTTGCCTTTCTCATCCAGCTCTTCCATCGGGAGAGCTATTATCCGGGGCGGGCGGCGATGACGACGGAAGACGCCTCGCTCACGCTGGAGCCATCCTTTGCGGGCATGGCGAACCAGAATTTCTTCACAGACATCTTCAATGTCGGCGGCATGGGAGCGCAGGTCTTTCACCGACATCCCGACGCGGGCGCATGGCGCGAGCGGTTCGGAACGATGTGGAAGAGGCAGCTCGAGTACCATGTCTATCCCGCGAGCGGCGTGTGGGAGGAAAGTCACACCTACTTTCACCACGTGCTCTGGACCGTGCTCCCGACCTTGATGCGGCGGCGCGATGATGGCGTGGAGGAGGGATTTGCCAACCCCTCCTTTCATCGCATCGCAGCCTCGCTCCTGAAAACACTGGCCCCCCGCGATGCCAGCTTCGGGGGCAATGCCCACACGGTGGCCCTGGGCGATCATGGCGTCGAAAGAGAGCTGTATCTCCCGGTGTACCGCAGCCTCGTCCGGGCGCTCGTCCCGCATGATGCCACGCTGGCCGGGCAGCTTGCCTGGGCTTATCGCGAGATGGGCGGCGTCGATTCCCTCCCGGTCGATCCCCTGCCTCCCCCACGTCAAAATGAATACGTGCAGGGGCTGGGGTATTTTTTCCGGACGGAGGCCGACCCCTCGCTGCTGGTGCTGCGCTGCGGCCAGGCGTGGGCGCATCATCACAACGACGAGGCGAGCATCCAGCTCTTCACGGCCGGGCGGGCCTGGATCGTCGACTCCGCCTTCAGCTACCCACAGGAGAACGGCCCGCGCAAGGTGCGAGCCGATGGCCACAGCCGATGGAGCCTGCGCGACATTCACCCGCTGAACTATCTCTGGCAGTTCAATCGGGGCTGGATCACGGAGCACGATGCGGAGGGAGCCTACCCGTATGCCCTGGCCCGCACGCCGGTGTGCATGGCGCAAACGCCGGGGCAGGATTACTTTGCCCTGCAGCGGCCGGTGACCCATTGGCGGCTGGCGGTGCAACTGAGCGCACGGAGTTTTCTCCTGGTCGATCGCTCGACCACCACACTCCCGCAGGTGGTGAGGTTTCACGTGCCTGCGGATGCGCCGGTGGTTCTCGGCCGGGGCCCATCGCCAGGCGCGGGCGATTATCTCCGTATTCACTCCTCCCTCGCACTCCGGGAAATGCCGGGACGCGATCGCTCCACCAAGGAAGGAGCGCCATACGAGACCCGGGAGATCCGAGGGGACTTCTCTCATGATCGCCCGGTCGCCTATTTGCTCACGGTGGAAAGCAGCCCCTCGCTGGATGTGGTGGACATCGCGGGCGGGATGAGCGCCCGGTCCGAAGACTTTGACATGAAACTGGAAACCACCCCGGCAGGCCGGCTCACCGTTCACAACTGCCGCACCCGCCGCCATCTCACCGTTCAATGCTCGGAATAGGACTTTACGGCTCGAACGGTCACCAGATCCATCACCAGCTCCAGGACTCCGCGGAGGCGGAGATCGTCGCCCATGCGATGCTGGACGAGACGGCCCGCGAGGCTGTCCGCACACTCGCCCCCGGCGCGATCGAGCATGCCTCCCTCGCCTCGCTGCTCGACGATCCCCGGGTCGAGCTGGTCTCGCTTTGCTCACCCATCCGCGCCCAGCAGGCGGAGGAGGCCATCGCCTGCCTCCGCTCCGGTCGTCATGTCTATGCGGAAAAGCCCTGCGCGCTCGACGAGCGGGATCTCGATCGCATCCTCGCGGCGAGCCGGGCCAGCGGCAGGGTTTTCCGCGAGATGAGCGGCACGATATATGCACAGCCGTATTGGCGCATCCGCGAAATCGTCCGCTCCGGCGTGCTCGGCGACATCGTCCAGGTCTATGCCCAAAAGTCCTATCCGAATCACGCGGGGAGGCCGGGCGACGAGGCGATCGATGGCGGGCTGCTGCTCCAGGTGGGCATTCACGCAGTGCGCTACATCACACAGTGCACCGGCCTGGCGGCGCTCGATGTGCGCGCGGAGGAAACGCAAACGGGCCTGACCGGCCGCGGGGACCTGCGGAGTGCCGTCGTCGTCACCATGAGCCTTGCCGGCGGCGCGCTCGCCACCGCGACGGTCAACTATGCCAGCCAGCGCGGGTTTGGACACTGGGGACACGAGGAGCTGCGCATCTGGGGCAATCTCGGGTTTGTCGAGGCGACGGACTCCGGCACACGTACACGCCTGGTCATCGGTGAGAACGATCTGGGTCCCCTCACCGATCTCGCTCCAGCGCCACAGGAACTCTCCGTGCTGCTCGATCGCATCCTGCGCGAAACTCCAGAACCCGTCGCCGAGGATGAAGAATGTCAGGCCACGCGCACGGTGCTCCGCGCCAAGGCGGGGGCGAGGCTGGTGACCTGCCGCTAACGCGCCGGCCCGGTCGTTTCCCGCACGCTCAGGGACGGAGTCACCTTGATGTGGGCGGGAATCGTCGTGTCGGACCAGAGCAAATCGATGGCGGTACGCGCCCGGGCGACCTGGGAGAAGGTCAGCTCCGTCATCGCGATCGGCAGGATGTCGGAATTGATCATCGGATCGAAGCTGACGAGCGAGAGCTTCCCCGGGACGTCGATACGGTTTTGCACGGCGTAGCGCAGTACGGCCCAGGCGCCCACGCCGGAGAGTGGCACGATCGCCGTGGGTGGAGTCTTGCCGCGGAGCAACTCGTGCGCCTTTTTGTGAGCCGCCTGGAACGAGCTCTCCCAGTTCTTCGTATCGCAAAAAACGACCTGCACATGGGGCAGTTTGCGCTCCTTCAGCTTTCGCTGGATGGTCTCGGCGCGAAGGCTGGTGATGAGCAGCATACGCGGCTCATTGACCATGAAAACAATGCGCTCGTGGCCGAGGCTCAGCAAATGATCGAGGATGAGGTCGGTCTCCACATCGTGATCGATGGAGAGCGAACTGCCCGAGATGCCGGGAACGAGCGAACCTACGACGAGATGGCGATACCCCTCGGCCTGCAGCCGTTTGCTGAGTTCCAGAGTGACCTCCACGGTATGCCCGGCCAGGAGGATGCGCTCCTCGGTCGCCTTCCGCGTGAGAGATGCCATGAGTGCATCCACGGAATCGCCCTTGTGCATGTCATGAGGGATGAACTGGTAATTCAACTCCCGGCAGACCACCGAATACGCCACGTCCTCGTCGGAATAGGAAACGGCCTTCCACGACGGGCGTATGAGGCCGACGTAGCGTGTCTCGGCATGGTGCTGGACGAAAAATCCCCGGCGCGGGTCGGGAATCAAATACCCCTCCCCGGCGAGATCGGTGAGCGCGCGCCGGATCGTCGGCTGCGAAACCCCGAGGCTCTGGATCAACTCACGCTCGGAATAGAATCTCTCGCCGTGCTGGAAATTCTTCAAAATGCGTTCACGCAAGATCTGCCTGACGCGCACGTGAAGGGGCTGTTTGAGATCCTGCGCTGCCAGAGTCAGGCTCAAGCTGTTCGATGAATTCCGAAGGGCTGGTCTAGCCATGAATGCGGCAGAATACTCCGAAACGCTTCTTAACGTCTACGATTCATTGAGCGCTCCGGAGCCATTTTCCGATGAGGCAAAGACCAGCCCGGCCCGAAGCCTACGCGCGCCTGCGGCGGGCCACCAGCCAGCCCAGACCGGCCAGGACAAGCAGGAGGCTTCCCGGCTCCGGCACGGAGGTCACGGTGAGGAGGAGGTTGTTATTTTGCAGCGACAGCGAGTAGGTGTAGCCGGCGGTATCGGTGACGCTCATGTTGGCCACATTGCCGGCGCTGGCGCCGAAGCCCTGGGTCAAGAGCCATGAGGTACCCTCCTCGGGAGTATACCCATCGAGATACGTGAGCCGGATGGTGCCGCCATCGATCCGCAGAGTATTCGTTCCGCTCGTATTCGTATTCTGGAGCGAGTCAAAGAGAGACGCGCTGGCGATGTCGACGAGAAAGACCGAGCCTGCCTGGAAGGTGAGGTTGTTCACGTTATTGCCCAGCACGAGTTTCCCGGCCTGTGCGTCCCCGGCGGAATCCCCCGGAGAGATCGTTCCGCCATCGCCGACGGTGAGCGTGTTCCCGGCCGATACCATGACCGTGCCGACATTGAGCCTGTTGCTATTATTGGCAAAGATAAACTCCAGGGCGCCATTGCCCGACAAGGTGCGCACGGTGGCCGTGATGCCGTTGCCGACGATCGCCCGCCCGCTTGTATCAACGCGCAACTCGGTCGCGCTCGGGAGAGCCGAGCCGCTGTTGAAGGTGGCAACTCCCTGCACCACGGTCGCGCCCCCATAGGTATTCGTCCCGGTGAGATAGACTCCTGCTCCCACATTGGCCAGGATCAGGCCGGCCTTGGTCGGGTCGGTGATCGAGTTGGTGATGGAGGACGAGATCGTGAGCGAGCTTCGTCCAGAGATGATGAGCGCCCGATTGCCTGCGCTCAGCATGCCACCGGATATCGTGCCGGAGTTTCCTCCCGTCACGATTGCTCCGCTGGCAATGGTGAGAGTCGTGCCGGACGAGATGGTCTGCGTGAGGTTGGTCGCGCCGAGAGCGAGAGCGTTGATGGTGAGATTTGACCCCACGGTGGCGGCGTAGCTCAGCTTGACGTTGTCATTGACCCCGGCACCGGACAGGAGGTTGGTGCCATTGGCGGCATAGTACTCCGAAGCACTCAGGGCGCGGAAGCCGCCCGCAGTCGTGTACGTGACCAGTTCCACGCCGGACCAAGCGCTATTATCGGTCGTGGAAAATTCGTTGGCATTGACGGAGACCGCACTGGCCCACGGGAGGATGCTCATCGTCGTGCTGCCAGCCGCTCCTCCTCCGCCGAAGAGATCGGCGAGGATGTTGGAATCGTCGCCCGATATCTTGATCAGGGTGCCGGTGCCGACGCCGCGACCGTTCTGGTTGTTTCCCACGAGGCTGAGCGTTGAGTAGTTCTCCCGGCTCAGCGAAGAGAGGGTCAGCGTTTTATCCGAGGCGGAGTAGTTGCCCACCATGCCGCGACCATTGACGAGATGAACGTCGCCGATCTGCTGGTTGGTATTGCCCGCGATCCCGACTCCACCCGCCTGCAGGTTGATGTCGGTCGAGGCCGCCAGCACGTTTCCAGTTGCATGAGAAATGATCAAATCAAGAGTCGCTCCCTGGTTCTTGATATTGATGGCCGAGGCGCCATCGATCTTGCCAAAGACGGTGTCGCTGAAGGAACGCAGGCGCATCACGCCCCCGCTGATATTCACGTCGCCATTAACGGTCGCGGTCCGATAGAGCTCCAGTCGGCCACCGCCGGTCTTCTCCATCCCGGAAGCACCCGTGATATTGGTATAAAGCACCATCGTATCCACATTGGAACTCTGGCCGACGTTGGACAGCGTGGGATTGATGGCAAAGGTCGCCACTCCATTCTGAAACACCCAATTCAGCGGACGCGAGGCGGCGCCCATCTGGAGAGTCCGGTTCACGCCGGGAAGCCCCATGTCCACGGTGATCACCGGGGCCGCCGAGGTAAACGTCCAGGTCGATCCCGTCGCCAGCGGCGTAAAGGTCACGTTAGCCGGGTCCGTATTCTGGTAGGTAAAGCCTCCGGTGATCGTGCGCGTGGCGCCGAGATTGACCTCCCAGGCGTTGTTGATCGCAGCCACGGTGTAGTTGCCAGAGCTGGGGCCGGTGGTCGGCACACTGATCGTGATGGAGTTCGCGCTATTGATCGCGGTGATGGTGGCCCCCGCCGGGATGCCTGTTCCCGTGATGCTTTGTCCCACGACCAGCCCCTGGGCATTGATGGAGCCGGTGGAGACCGTCGTGCTTCCCGATGAGAAGGAGAACTGGTTGGAGTTACTGACGCCCGGCGAGCTTGGCCAGTTGTAAGGCCCCTGGAACACATCATTGATGATCCCATCCTTCCAGTTTGCCGTGTCGTTGTAGTCCAGCTTGGTGGTCGTCCCGATCCATTGCGCCCGGGCTGCGGTAAGCAAGGAAAGGCAGACCAGGGGGACTCCGCACCGCACAATCAATCGTGGAAAAGAGAAGGGGGTAATCTTCATGACGGGCGAATGCTTGCTTATTAGCAGATTTCTGGCAAGAAGATTTCCACACTTGTTTCCTCGAGGCGCACCAAGCAAAATCGGACGAACTAGAGAATATTCCTTCGATTTTTCCTCGGAGGCGGGCAAGAAGGCCCGAATGAGACTTGCGTTCCATAAGCTTGTTGCTTATTAGCAAAAAAGATGTTCCCGCCATCCCTCAGAGTATTCCTCGGCTGCATCGTGCTGCCGGGATGCCTTTTCGCCTCGCCCGTTTCCCTCGAGGGAACGGATGTATTGACTCTCGGCGCGCGCCCTCCGGCGATCTTCACCGAGACCGTCACCGCGCTCGGCGCGCGCCTGATCAAGGAGGGAGAGACTCCCGGCATCCTCTTCCTCGATCCCTCGGCAACCATCTCCGACTCAACACTGAGAACCGCGACAGACGTGCTCCAGCAGGGCGGGAGCCTGGTGGTTTCAATTTCGGGAAAAGCCAATTCCCTGCAAAAAATCGCCTCGCTCCTGCCGGTCAATCTCTGGCCGGCTCTGGAGGAACACTATCGGCGGGGGGAAACGGGGGCCCGGCTCCCTGCCGGGTCTCCGTTGGAGGCGGTGGCGCAGACTCCGGGGTTTGCGCTTGCGAGCAGGTTTGACCTGCATCTGCCGCTTTCCACGATGGAGACCGGCCAGCATCGTTACGAATGGGAGGCCATGGGCAAGCCCGCCTGGAACACGGATTGGAAAGTCCTGCTCGAGAGCGACCAGGGCGGCGGCCTGCCGCTGCTCGTGGAGGGACGCGTCCATGCGGGCAAGGTCTTCGTGTTTGGCGGGAGCCTCTTCGACAGCCGCCTGACCGAGTGGAGCGGGTATCCGCAGTTTCTGAAGGAACTGCTCCTCGCGGCCTGCCCCGTGGCACCCTCCCCGGCAGATTCCGTTGCCAGCCAGCTCACGCTATCCATCCCGGATCACCAGCCAGGAAAGTCGCTCACGGTGGAGGTCGTCAATCCCACCGACCAGGCCGTGCAGGCGGTACTGTTTGCCAAGGTGCGGAGACTGACCCGAGACCTTCTCAACAGCGTGTCGTCCGAAGTCACCGTACCACCAAAGGGCACGGCATCGGTCGCCGTACCGCTGGTCCCGGAGGACAGCCCGACGGTGTCGCCGGAGTTCATCCGGCTCGAGGCAACGATCGCAGACCGCACGCGCAACCAGACATTTGCCTCCGCCCAGGCGATCGTCGACCGGACTCCCGCCGTCACGATCCAGCTGAGCGGGGAGGATGTGCGAAAGTTCAAGGAGTCCAAGGGATGGCCGACCGGGGGCATCGATTTCCTCAACGGCAACGGCACTCCGCTGGCCCGGTACGTTTACCCCTGCGGAGACACGCCGAAGGTCACGATCCAGGTGGCCAATGCGCTGCACAATATCGCACCTCTCGGCACCGCCACAGACCTGGCGTGGCCGGAAAACCCCTCCACACAGGGATTGAACGACGGAGCAGTCAGCTACGGCAGCGTGAGGGGGAAATTTCCCATCTACGGCTACTGGGCCGGGCGCAGCGCGGATGAGCAGCGCCTGCGGCTCACCTGGCCACAGGCGGTGACGATGGCCGGGCAGCGCCTGGTGGGCCAGACCGGGTATCGCGACTGGGACCGGGCCAACCCGACGAACTACCAACTCCAGGCCGGCGATGCCGCCGAGCCGGCGGCAAGCGTGGAGAGAGCGCCGTACCCGCAGGGTTCCCGCGAGGACGCCTTCACCCCGCGCACGGCGACGGAATGCACCCTCGTCATGACGCGGCGCAAAGGCGACGCCAAGCTCGAACCCGCGCCCTTCCGGCCGGGACCAAACGGGAAGGAAATCCCGACCAACACCGCCCTCGGCGAATGGGAAGTGCTCGGCTGGCCGTCCACCCAACTCCCTCCCGCGGTGACCGGGACGCTCAAGGTGACCGCCACGGATCTGCGCACCGGCGAACAAAAAATCCTCCTGGAAAAGGAGATCACGCTCGATCCTCTCACGCGGCAGGATTTCACCGTCGAGGCGCCGACGGCGGAGAGCGCGGGCCAGATGGTGATCAGCGCCGAGTTTCATACCTCCGAGGGGCAGAGCACTCTCGCCGCCCTGCCGGTGTATTTCGTCCCGGAAGCGGCTCCCGCCCTGCGTCCCCGCTCCGCGCTGGGCGAGGTGGATATGGGCCTGCTCTGCTCGCCGGGATTCGTCGCGCTGGACGAGTTTGGCAAGGGAACCTCGGAGGACACCCAGGGATGGGGCGGCCCGGACGACAAGGCCTGGGCCTGGGCGCATGACATGATGGAGATCGGCAAAGACAATGCCGAGTCGAGCCGGCGATTTTTCCTCTCACCCGTCGGGATGAGTCACTACACGGACCCCTGGAGGGAATTCCCCTCCGGCCGCTATGTGTGGGACTGGGCCACGGACAAGCTGCTCGAGAAATTCGAGTCGGGACAGTGGAAGGGCAAGAAGTCGATCCACATCACCCTGAGCGACCGATGGAACGGAGTGCCCATCAACGCGACATTTGCCTGGGCCGACATCGTCGACTTCGATGAATATCTCCGCGCCAAGGGGCAGCCGGGCCTGACCAGGCGCACCCGCAAGGACCTGGCAGCCGAGATCTGCACCGAGCATGCGGATGAATACCAGCGGTATCACCTCAACCGGTACGCCGACGCCGTGCTCGAGAGCCAGAAGCGGCTGGCCGATGCCGGGATCACCATGACCGTGGAAACGCACGGCAGCTTCCCGCTGGCCGGCGGTCCGCTCGGGGAAAAGCTCGGCCAGACCCACAAGGCGGTCGGCACCGACCTTTTCTGGGAGCTTCGCAACGAGGATCTCTACCGATCGATCGGGTATCGCTTTGGCCTCGTCAGCGCCAATCCCAACCTGGAATCCGGAGCCTACAACCAGTGGGGATGGGTCAGCAGCATCCAGGCGAACCCCACATGGTTCTCACCCAGTGGCGCGGTGGAGCCCTCGCGCCGCCAATGGTACTCGACCTACTGGGCCGGTCGCGTCGCCACCGACGGCACGTTTCATCCGTACTCCGAGTTTGGCTTCTCCCTCCAGGGAGGCTACGGGTCGAAAAATACGATTGAGGATTGGACGCAGTTCAATCGCGTGCAGAGCCTCATGATCCATGTCCGTCCGGAAAAGCCAGCCGGGTTTGGGCTGGTAGTCTCCTGGCCGTGGCAGGAGCGCCGCATGGAACCCAAGGCCGGGCGGCTCGGATTTGGCCTTTATGCCGGGGCCGGCTCCGACCAGGTCGATCAACTGGCCGGTGAGCTCTACGGCAAACTCGTCACCAGCGGGCTGCCGATCAGCTTTGTCACGAATACACATGCGTTGAAGAACTGGTCGGGCCGCCAGCCGCTGGTCCTCCTCGAGGGGCTGGACTCGGAAGGCTGGGAAACCACCGAGCTCCGGCGGCTGCACGAAGCGGGAACCCCGCTTTTTGCCATCGGCGAAAGCGGCTCGGGGGGCGAAGTTGCAGAGCTCTTCGGCGTAAGGAAGGACGGGACCTCGTGGGCGGCGCTGTCCGGCACGCAGACCGTGACCGACAGCGAAGGGCTGCCTCTCGCCTTCATCACGCAGCGCCCCGGAGCAGGAGCGACCCTTTTCTCGCCTGTCCCCATTCGCAAGCTCACCGGTCCGCAGGCCCGTCAACTCACCGACCTGAGCCTGCAGCTTAGCGGGAATCCGCTGACGCTCCCCAGCGGCCTGGCCGTGACGGCCTTCTGCCATGGCGACAGTCTCTTCCTCGCCCTGGGAGACCAGGGCGACAGGGCGCGAACTCTCGACATTTCCGTCAAGCCGTCGTTGCTCGCCCCCTCGCTGCAAGGCACATCCTTCCGCGTGGTCGACCTCGATCGCGCCGAGATCGTGCCCTCCCGGTGGGAGGGAGACGCCCTGCATTTCCAGATTCCCTGCGCACCCAACGACGGGCGTATGATCCAAATCATTCCAACCCCAGCCAACTCATGAAAAAACGCGAGATCGCCTCAGCTGTTCACCTCCTCATTCCGGTTGTCGGAGCATCCCTGTTTCTCTCCTCCGTCCAGGCGGAGGACATCCTATGGAACCTGACCTTTGATGAAATGAAACCCGGGACGGCACTGGAGGCCGGCCCGTTCGATCCCCCGTGCGAGGTGCCACAAAAGACGTACTCCGACGCGGCGAACACGCTGATCGTCGAGGCCAAATCCGGAGACCTGGGAAAAAACCCGCTCGTCTTCAAGAAGGCCAATACCGAGCGGTACATGCCTTGCTTTGAGCTTTCCACCAAGGAGGAATACTCCTCGGGCATCGTGACGGTGGAGTGGGAGTTCACCATCGACGAACTCACCTTCAATGCCGTCAACGCGCAAAAGGAGGATCTCGACATGGAGACCCTGCTGACCTTTGCAATCTACAACGCCCCCGGCGGAGCCGCCTATCGCGTCTCGGCGGTCGGGAAACGGGGCGATGAGCTCGCGCTCAATACCGAGGGGTTCACCGACGCCACTCACGGGCGCGGCCCCAAGCTGAAGCCTTTCTCCGCGGGCGAGATCATGCGGGTCAAGATCGTGCTCAATCTCTCCGAGCAGAAGGCCCAGGTCTTCGTCAACGACGAGCCCTTCACCGAAGAGCTGCAGGGCGAAAAGTTCGGCATCTTCCACGGGTTCCGCGTCGGCGACGGCACCGCGGTCGGCGGCAACTACGGCAGCACATTCACCGCCTCCATCGACAACATCAAGATCTCCCACCAATGAGGCTCAGCCAATACACTCTCCCCGCCCTGGCCGCCGCACTGGCGCTGACCGGCTCCGCCCTGGCCCAGATGAAGACAGGCGAGCAGATGAAGAACTACGAGGAGGTCTTCGGAGTAAAGATCAACCAGCGCACGTATCCCTATGAGGTCACCCTGCTCGAGGGAACGCCCGAGGGCAACGTGCTCTACCCGGGAGAGCAGCCGAGGCTCAAGCTGCTCTTTACCAACAAGACGGACGCGCCGATCAAGACCGAGGCGAAGATGGAGGTCATTCCCTTTGGCACCCGGGGAATCCCGGGCGACATCTGGCTGCCGGAGTTGGTAAGACAAGGCGACCCGATGCCTGGCAAGGTGGCGCTGGACATTCCAGCCAATGGTTCGCAGATCGTCGAGTTTGCGCCGAAGATCCCGGAGAAGTTTGGCGCCTATGCGATCGTGGCCGACCTCGGACCGATCGGCCGGCGGCTGGCCACGTCGTGCGCGCGCACGTTTGCCGCCTCCCCCGAGCGCATCCAGTACCCGACCCTGTCGCTCGACGACGCCGCGGGAGTGCCCATCCTGAAGCGGCTCGGCATCCAGGCGATCCGCATGGAGTTTGGCTACGTCCCGACCACGCAAAAGGACTACGAGAAGAAGATGGCGCTCCTCGACCAGCGATTGAAGGAGTACCAGGAAAACAACATCACCGTGCTGCTCGTCTTTAACAATGGAGGCGGCAACGAGACGCAGGCGCTCGGCCGCACGCGGCCGCATCTCGATGCCGACGGGGTGATGCTCGACACAAAGCAGGATTATGCCTGGCTGCCGCAGTACGATGCGGACTTCCAGAAATTCGTGGCCGACACCTGCCGCAAGTACGGCTGGCCCAAGGGTCCCGTCACCGCCGTGGAGCTATGGAATGAACCCTGGGAGGGCATCTCCATCTCGGGATGGGGAGCGGACTCCGAACGGTTCCGCGAGATATTCACGGCGATGGCCAGGGGTGTCGAAGAGGCGCGCAAGGACGGTGCGGATGTACTGATCGCCGGGTGCGACTCCTCGACGAACACCTTTGACAAGCTCTTCGCCGACGGGTCGGACACCTTTCTCAAGTGGCTCGACGTCTGTGCGATCCACTACCAGGGACCATCGACGCCCTCCATTTATCGCAAGTGGATCGATCGCGACAGCCCGCGGGGACGAGTCAAGATCTGGGATACCGAAAGCTGGGTGGCCAACACGGATGATCGCGTCGCAGCGGTGATCGCGGCCAATCGAGCCTTTGGTTACGACCGCGCGATGGGCGTGTACTTTGGCAATGTCTCGAGGGAGATCAAAAAGGAGGTCGAGCTGCCCGACAAGACGCGGCAGAAGCTGCATAACTTTGACGCGTGGTCCACCGCCGCGGCGGTGGGCGCGGCCAATCACTTCCTGGGCGAGCGCCCCTTCCGCGAACTCCTCTTCAAGAATGGACTGCCGTGGGTGATGGTCTTTGACGGCTTGAAAGGCCAGCCCGACGACGGAACGATCGTGGTGGTCGGCGACATGGGCGAGTCCTTTGAACCCGATCTCATGCTGTTCCGCCAGGTCGAGGGCCTGTCCACGAGCAGGGAGCGGAAGGAAATCGAGGCAAAGCTCGCCGCGCTCCCCGCCCAGTCTCCCGAGCGCGAGGCGCTGGAAAAGCAACTCCAGAGCCGCCCGCCGCTCCAGGGTGCCACGCTCACGCTAAAAAACCCGGATGGGGAGTTTGTGCTGGCGGATTTCTATGGCAATCCGGTTTCCGGCAAGGGCGGTCAGATCACGGTGCCGCTGGATGGCCGGGGATTCTTTCTCCGCACCAATGGCAAGCCGGGGTCCTTTGAGCGTCTCACCAAAGCCGTCGCGCAGGCCCGCATCGATGGCTATGAACCGGTGGACATCGTCGCTCACGACATGCTCACGCCGGTGGATCGCGAGTCGACGCTACGCCTCACGCTCACCAACATCCTGAACCGCCCGGTGCAGGGAACGCTGAAGGCCTCGCTCGGCGATCTCACGCTCGATCTGCCCAAGGAGGTCTCGCTCCAGGCTCATGAGACGCGGGAGATCAAGATCCCTGTAAAGGGAGGGACGCCCCGGCCCGACAACACGTATCCGCTGAGCGTCGAGTTTGACGCCGGGAAGGATGGCAGCGCCGCGCACCGGGAAAGCCTGCACGTCAACCAGATCGCCAGGCGCACCATCGCAGTGGATGGCAACCTGGAGGATTGGAAGGGCGCGCTGCCCCAGCCGGTCACTGCCGACGAGGATGGACCGACGGTCATGGAGGCTGCGTGGCTGCCCTTTGTCAAATACGACACCGGCAAGTCCTCTGGAACCGCCAGCGGATTCCTCGGCTATGATGACAAGGCCTTCTACTTCGCCGCGAAAATCCTCGATACCACGCCGTCGGACGGGACACTGCGCTTTGCAAAGCGCGACCTGGACGCGGACTTCTACCCCGAGGTCTCGTACGAGTACGATGGCGAAAGGACCTTTCTGAAAAAGGACGAAACGTGGAACCAGCCGATCCGCGAGGCCGCCGCGCTCCAGATGCCCGGCGCGCCAGACCAGCGCAGCCACACAGCCTGGAGCAGCATCGCGAAGGCGCTCGCCGTCGATCTCTCGGTGGAAAAACCGACCACGGTGACCTTTTACTTTGTCGACTGGGACGGGCACAAGAACGGCAGACGCAATGTGCTCCTGGACCTCCAGGACCCCGAGACCGGAAAATCGCTGGCCCGCACGACCGTCGCAGAGTACGGCCCGGGCAACCATGTGTCCTTCCTGGTCTCCGGCAAGGTGCGTGCCATCATCCGCACCCGTTCGTGGCTGGGAGCATCGCTGAGCGGCATTTTCCTCGATCCCGCTCCGCAGGGCGTGACCCTGAACGGCAGCCCGGCGGCAAAGCTCCTCGGCACCGACCTCAACACGGCCGGAAACTGGATCGGAAAATACGGACGCGACGGTTTTGTCGTGGCGGGGGCGGAGCCTCGACTGCCGGATGGCTCGAGCGTGCGCTTCCTGGACGATGCCCCGCGGGTGGAGCATCGCTGGCCCGAGGGCGTGCGCCGGTATTCCTATCGTCAGCGTCCGGCGCTCCCCTTTGGCAGCGCGCCAAAGTTTGACAACGTGCAGATCGCCTTCAACGTGATCCCGGTCGGAGAAAAGGCATCCAGCATCTCACACCCTCCGGGAACGATGCCGCGCTTCATTCCCTATGAGGATACCGACTACGAGTATGCATTGAATCCCGTGGCCGGGAAATACGGCGGAGGCACGGAAATCTGGCGCAGCCTCGTGCCAGGCATGGTGCGCAAGCACTTTTACCCGCGCCAGCCCGCCGCCCCCCAGGAGGGCGCGGTGGAAGACGGACAGCTCGCGATCAAGCACGAGGGCAATACGCGCATCATCGAGGCCGCCATCCCGTGGTCGGAGATTCCGCTCGTGAAGAAGGCGCTGGATGAAGGCAAGACGGTGAGATTTTCCTTCCGGGTCAACGACAACGGCGGCCCGGGCATGGAGCTCGCCGCTGGAAGGAGCGTATCCAAGAAAAACCCCATGAGCTTCCATCCCGACTGGATCGCGCACTGGGCCAACGAAGTGGAGTTCAGCTTTGAAAAATAGATCCGTGCTCATCGCCCTCGTTCTCGCTGTCGCCGGGCCGGTGATGGCCGCCGACGTGCTCGTCTGCACCAGCGAAAACGCCCCCGAGGAAATCCGGAACGCCGCGGCGGAGCTCGCGGAGACAGCTCCCCTGCTGAAGGCGCTGCAGGCCTCCGGGTCCAGCCGGGCCACGGCACAGCAAACCAGCGAGGGTCTGCTGGAGCCTGCCGCCTACAATCTCGCCGCGCAGAATCACCTGGTCGTCATCGGCCGGCCCTCCCAGGACCCGTTGATGAAGAAGGTGCTGGGCGAGATGGTGGGCATCGATGAGGAAACACGCCGCCTGCAATCGCTCGGGTGGGGACAGTTTGAAGGTGACGTCGGCTGGATCGAGAGCGACCGCAACCCGTTCCTGCACTCGCGGCGCACCAAGGCGGCTCCGGATGGCACTCTGCTCGTCAAGATCAGCGGCACCTCCGACGCCGGGGTGCTGGCCGCGGTGCGGGCATTTCAACACGGCATGCTGAACGGGATCGTCCCGGCCGGGACGGTCTCCCGGCCCAAGACCACACTGCTCGATCTCGATCCCTTGACTGATCCCGCGCCCGTCGACCTGCCCGAGACCATCACAATCAACGGTAAACCGGCATACCTCGCCGGGTGGTCGCAGATCCCGGCGAACGAATACCGGGCCGTGCTCGAAACGACGGGGACGGAACCTGCGCGCATGTGGCGGTACAAATACCTCGTGCCGGGCTTCCTCGGGAAAAAATCCCTCGAGCGCTGGCTGAGCGGTCCCTCGCTCAAGGCATACGGAAACACGTTTGAGATCATCGAGTTTGCGGAGGAGAGCGCCGCCAGCCAGGGCGTCCTGAAAATGACGCGCGAGGGTTTCAAGTCTGCGGGGATCGAGGGTTTCAAGTCCGCAAGGACCGGCCCGCAAGCCACTGACGAGGTGATGGAGAAGCCCATTTGGAACATCACGACCCTCGCCGCCGGGCGCAACATCATCCTTGCCACCCTGCCGCCCGATCAGACCGCCACGCTCGCCCGCCTGGTACAGGGCGCCACGGTCAAACCGCAGTGAGGACCGGAGCCAGCTATTATCCGGATCTCGGCTCGCGCCCGAAGTGGGAGGCCGATCTCGCCGTGGCGAGGGAAACCGGCCTGTCGGTGCTGCGGTGCGGGGAGTTCTGCTGGAGCCGGCTGTCGCCCCGCCCGGGCGAGTGGAGCACGGAGTGGATCGAGGACTTTCTCGATACCGCCTACCGCATGGACTTTTCCGTCATCTGGTGCACGCCCAGCGCCACGCCGCCGCCCTATCTCTTTGACCGATGGCCCGACCTGACTGCCGTCGATGAAAACAACCGCCCGGTGCCGGTGGGCGTGCGACGAAACTACTGCCCGTCGCACGAGGGCTACCGCGATCTCTGCGCCACCACCGCAGTGCGACTGGCATCGCTCATCGACACGCACCCCGCAGTAGTCGGCTGGCAGATCGACAACGAACTGGCGGGCGACGGCTTTACCTGCTGGTGCCCCGGGTGCCGCTCGCAGTTCCAGCGCTGGCTGGAGGCGCGTTACGGCACGCTCGATGCACTTGCCGTCGCATGGCAGTCGGACGTGTGGTCGCAGAGGTACTCCGACTGGAGCCAGATCCCGATTCCGCACCGCGCGTTTCCCGCACATGCTCCGGCCTTGAAACTCGCGTGGAGGAGATTCCGGTCGGACAACTGGCTGGGATTTTACCGCGCCCAGGCCGATGCGCTCCGGACTGCCGGGACGGCCAAGCCCGTAACCACCAATTTCTTCAATCTCTCGTGGGACACGCCCTTTGATCGCTGGAGCTTCCGACCTCACCTGGACGCGATCGGGATCAGTCACTACATCGAGGATGAGGCAGGCTCCGCCCTGGAGCTCGCCCTGCTCCGGGGCCTGGATGAAAAGCCACTGTGGGTACTGGAGCAGAAAGCGGGCCAGCAAAACGCCCAGAACCTCTATCCCGAGGACCTGAAACGACTGGGGACGCACCTGAAGCGGTGCGCCGAGGCCGGTGCGGAGTACGCCCTGTACTGGCACCTGCGCCAGCATCCGGCGGGTTGCGAGATGGAGCATGGCGCGGTGCTGCGCCACGACGGCAGACCGACCCGCATGGCGACGGCCATCCGGGATGCGATCGCGCGGCTCGACGCGCCGGCCGCCGCCGTGTCCACCAGACGCATCCTGGTCTTTGACTTTGGCCAGCACTGGGCGCAGGAAACGCGACCGCAGCCCGGCGCGGCCTGGAGCTATCGGGAGACTCTGGAGCAGGACTGGTTCGCCGCACTGCGCGATCTCTGGCCCGATGTGGCTGTCGGCCCGTACGATGAGGCCCTCACCCGGGGCGAGATCGTCTTTGCCCCGCACTTTCAAATGGCGGACAGGATCGAACTCGCCGAGGACTTCCTCAGGCGCGGCGGAACCCTGGTGACGACGGCGGATTTTGGCCGTCTCGACCTCGAGAACAACGTCCGCCCCATCGCTCCGCTCGAGGGATTGCCGGAAGGCGCGGCAACGCCGGGCGAAATGCTGCATCTGCAACCCGGCTTTTCCGTCGCAGGCAGCCTGGAAAATCGCGCACTCCACGGGCGCAACTTCTGGTTCCTCCCGACAGCAGCCAGTGGAGTCCATCACCTCGCTCATCACCAATTCAGCGGACCAGCCTACCTGGAGAAAGCGATCGGGCGCGGTCGGCTGATCGTCCTGCTCAGCGCCTTTGACCGGGCGGGCCTCACCCACCTGCTTCGCTCCCTGCTGCCATGAGGCTCCTCCTTTTTGCGATGTGCTGGGTCGCCACGATGCGCGCGGCGGATCGACCGGAACTGACTATTCCCATGACACAAGCCAGCGCGGCCTGGCCGGCGGAATCCGCGTGGGAAACAGCAGCCAGGATACCGGCCCTGTCGCCTCCGCTGAACGCAGCGCCGGAGGGGGAGGAACAGACGACGGTGCGCCTGCTCTGGACCCGCGATCACCTCTTTGTCCGCTTCACCTGCCGGGAGGGCACGCCTGTGAATCTCGATGCCACGCCGACGGCGGAGCGCCCGCTCCATGTCGCCGACTGCGTGGAGATCTTTCTGGACCCGGTCGGCGATGGCCGCGTATTTGCCGAGCTGCAATTTGACTCGCAGGGGCGATCGTTTGACGCACTGCACGTGTACTCGGCAGAGCCGGTGGCCAATGAGGACTTCACCATTCATGAGGACGTCATACGCAGGGAATCGTGGTTTTTTCCGGAATGGACTCTTCCCGGCATGCGGGTCGAGGCCCGGGCGATCGCCCCGGGCTGGGAGGTCACGGTCGCGCTGCCAGCCAGTCCGCTCCTGAAACGACTCGGGCGCACGACCTTCGAGACCGGCGAGGAACTGCGGGCCAATTTCCTCCGGCTCGACTACTCCGCGGCGTCCGGCAAGCCACGGATCACAAACTGGGCGCCCGTGGTCTTCGGCAGGGCCCATCGCTCTCCCGCCGGCATGGGGCGGCTGGTGCTGGCTGGTCCGGGAAACCCCTAGACCGCCACCGCCTCCACCGGGGAGGTCGCAGGCGAGCGATCCCGGCGCACGGTCAGGTGCCGGAGGCTCTCGAGGACTCTCACGCCTGCCACGATGCGGTTGATATATTCCTCGGATATCGACTCACGGAGAGTAAGCGCCCGGTAAAACTCCTCCCACTGATAAACGCCCGAGCACTCATCAAAAGAGGCCACCTCGACGACGCGGGAGTCCCCATCCAGGCGCACCAGGGAAAGCTGTGCGCGCTCCGGGCGGGCGACAGCGCGCTCGCTGCCGACATTCCGGTAAATGCTCCCGCGCTCAAAATGCAGGCTGAGTCCATTTCCATACTGGTCACCATCGCGGACGCAAAACGACGTGTGGATCGAACCCAGGCAGCCGCTGGGAAAGGAAAGCGTGAGCAGGGCATTGTCGGGAGTCGGTCGTCCGGTGCGAATGCGGGATGAGGCAAAGCTCACGGCGTTGGGCACACCGGCGAGCTGGAGGATGTCGTTGATCAGGTAGATGCCCAGGCGCATCATCGCTCCGCCGGGACACTTGTCCGGGTTGTCCATCCAGGAGCCGTCGGATTTCTCGAAATAGGAGGCCCAGACATCGCCGCGGGCAGAAACCAGCGCCCCGAGGTCGTACTGATCCCTCCACTGAAGAACCTGGCGGATATCCGCCGTCGGCTCCGGGCTGGGTGAATTCAGATGAATCGTCCGACCCAACTGCTGCGCCTCGCGCAGGATCTGCTCGGCCTCGGCGGAATCCAGCTCGAACGGCTTGGTGGTGAGAACATCCTTCCCGGCGTGCAAAACCGTCCGGATGAGCTCAGCCCGGCGATAAGGGCCGGTGAAAAGCCCGATCGCCTGGATTTTCGGGTCGGCCAGCAGTTCTTCGAGGGAATCGGTGGCACGCACTCCTCGCTCCCGGCCCACGGTCTCCGCGAGGTCCTTGCGGATGTCGCATACCGCGCTCAGCTCAATGAACTCACTGGCCGGCGTCGAGTGCAACAACTCCACGATATGCCGTCCAAATGAGAGTCCGACAATGGCCATGGAGATACGACGAAGGGGTGTTTTCATTGAGTATAAGCAGTTTTCACCGCCGGATCATTCTCCATTGGTAAAATCACGATAACAGATACGGATTTCGTATCAAGATTTTGCTTATAAGCACATAAAGCAGAAAAAGCCATCCGCCATGAAATCGGGAGGTGAAAGCCGGAGGTTCCCCGGTGGAGGAATGTTGCATAAACCGCCCATTGGCAGCGAAATGCAGCGGAACTCCGAAGTCGTCACACTCGGAAGAAAAGGGGCGCGAGAAAGGGCAAAGCCGCATGGAAAACAGAGGCCCGTGCGCGCCCGATCCGGGCCGGGAATCGTCCAAGACTACTCGGTGGACTGGCCCGGCAGGGTCCTGCCCAGGACGAGAACCGCGCCGACATACCAGTCGGACCCGGTGAAGGCGGCGGGGTGGGCTTTCCAGTCTTCCAGCCCCTTGCCTGCCAGGATTTCGCCCTTGGCGACAGGATCATCGAGCACCTTCACAGAGACGTCGTGCGGGCGGTCGGGCAGATTTTCCCCGATGGGGATCGTGACGAGCCGGTGGTAGCCGCAATAGCGATCGAAATTGACCACCTTGCGCGAAACGCCATCGAGGGTGATCTCGATCACGCCGGAGTCCGGCCCCCGGACGCCGTAGAGGAAGGCATCGCTGCCGTGAAAGCGGAAATCGAGCGAATCGCCGGGGCGCAGTTTCGCGATTCCCGGAAGGCGGCTGGAAAAACGCGCAGCCATGGGATCAGGCGATACACTGGCGTCGGATGCGGCCCGCCGGATCGTGGCGGCATCATTGATCGCGACGAGGCGGGCGTGTTCCCAATTGTCCGCATCCAGCGGTGCGACGAGGGGGTGCGGCGCAGGGTTGCCCTGTGGTTCCATCTGCGTGAGGGCGCGAATCAATGCCTGGGTGTAGAGCACATGGCCGGTATCGGTGTAGGGATGCACGCCATCCTTGGAAAAGATGATGCGCCCCTGGGCGTCCCTGGGCACGGGGGTGGCTTCGTTGAGCGCATCCCCCGCAACCTGCTCGACGCGGGCGTCGGGCGAGGCCGGGACGAGCTTTCCATCCCTGGCCAGGGCGGCGGCCTGGATGCCGAGATGGACGCTGGGGATTTGATAATGGTCGGCCACTTCCTCCATGACGCTGGCGGCGCGGGTCAGACGCCCCTCCTGCACGGCGGGGAAGCTCACCGTGACGAGGGTGTAGACGAAGCAGATGTCGCAGCGAGGAGCGGCCGCCCACGTCTGACGAACGATGCCCTCCATGGCCTTGCGGATTTTCCCCGACGGCGTCCCGCCGTCATTCACCGCGAACTCCACGAAAAGGAGATCGGGCTGAAAGCGCAACACGTCCTTCTCCAGACGATAGACGCCGAGGTCGGACCCGGTGCCGCCGATCGCGGCATTGATCTCCTCGATGCGTGCGGAGGGGTATTTTTCGCGCAGCCACTTCAGGCTGAGCACGCGCCAGCCTTTTTGCTCCGTGATGCTGCCGCCGAGATAGGCGATCTTCACCGACTCGCCTGCCTTGAGTTTCGCGAAGACATTGGGCAGGCCGCCACGTGGCACGCACTCCACTGCCGGCCGGACGGGTTCCGGCGCGGGCGTGGCCTGGGCGTGCAATCCCCCGGAGGGGGCCAGAAAGAGAAGGGCGGCAAATATCCTGAGGTGATTCATAAACGCTCTTATTGGGTCCCCTCCCCGGCCACCAGCAGGTAGCCGAGACGCACCTCACCATTCACCCCCGGCGTGGAATCCGGCGCAGGGAGCGTGATGCGCAGGACGTGCTCGCCCGCAGGCAGATCGCGACCCACGATGTCGAGCGAGTACCCGCCTCGGGTATTCGGCGCGACGCGCAGGGGGGCGCCGCCATCGATGCTGGCGTCGAATGTGCCGTAGCCCTTGTCCATCGGATAGAATACTCCCGCCCAGGTGCCGCGAAAGGGAATCTCCAGCGCCGCGCCCGGCTCGGAGGCCGAGAGAGTGCCATTGAAAAATGCGTCCATCCAGAAAGGCGGCGAGGCGTTCTTTCTCCAGCCCGGCACGCCGGTGATGCCAAAGAGCGGAACCATGCGCCCATCGAGAATGAGCGGTTTTTCGCTGATGGGATGAGGCAATACCGAACGGCCATCCACTGGCTTTTTGTCCAGCAGGGGCGCGAGGGTCTGCTCGATCGTACGGGCGTAAAACCGGTTGCCCGCTTCGTTGGGGTGGACGGCGTCGGAGAAAAAGGCGGTCCAATCCTGGCCGGTGCGCTTCAGTTCCGCGTCGATGGCGGCCTGGAGGTCCACCTCAAGCAGGCCGTAATGGCGGGCCACCTGGCGATGGCGCTGAATCCTGCTGCCTTGCTTCGCCGCAGCCTCGAGGAAGATGATGGCAGGAGGATGGGGCAACTGCCGGAGCCGGACGACGAGGCTTTCCAAATACCGGATGGCGACATCATCGGGCAGGCTGTCATCGTTGACGCAGGTCTCGATGGCGACGAGATCCGGCTGATGGGCGATCACGTCGCGCTCGATGCGGAAAACGCCCAGGGCGCTGCCGGTGGCGCTCATGCCGGAGTTGACCGTCGTCACACGGCTGGAGGGGAATTTCTCGGTCAGCCATGGGCCGATCCACCCCTCTCCGGATTGGGTGATGGAACCTCCCAGCGCCACATAGCGGAGCGGCGCACCGGCTCTGGCGGCGGCAAAAACGCGGGCAACATCAGCTCCGGCCTCGGCCTCCCCCGCGATGCCAGGACGGAGAGCGAGGAGAAGGACGGCGAGCGCACACCCAATCGGCAAGGTCCGCCTCTCCCTGTGGAGTATGCTCATGGATTCCGGGGAGGCTGGAGATGATCGTCGTTGGTCAGGATTCCCGCATGATACAGGAGATTCGGATACTCCAACCGATCGAGGATCGCATACCGGCTGCGGCCTTGCAGCACGGGCTGGTTGTTGCGCAGCAGGGAGAAAACCGGAGTGAAGGCCATGCCCGTTGAAATGGGTGCCTTCAGCGACGTAATGCCTGCTCCCGCCATCTCCGAGCGGGTCTCGCCACCCGCCTGGATACGCAACTCGCCAGGTTCCTTGAGGAAGGCGAGAAGCTCGATGTCATTGCGCGCGGTCATGTTTCCCTCGGGAATGAGTTTCCACGGTTCGCCCCGCAGCGAGGCGGTATCGGTGTGCTGGATCCTATGGAAATAGTAGAGCACATCGCGGTCGATGACCGGCGCAGCGCCCAGCTTGAACCACTGAATGTAGTAGGCATTCAGGTCGTAAAGCGCGAAGCCGATCGCGGTGGAGGGCGCCTGCGCCTGCTCGGAGTAGTCGGACCACGTCGTGATGAAAACCCAGTCCGCACCGTCGCGAATGGCCGACTGCCACATGTTGCGAAACGCCTCGCTACCCCAGGCCTCCCAATAGACGCGCTCGCGAGTACGCACGTCCTGAAAGACGACGGGAGACACGACCTTGGTCGTCAGCGGGCGAGCCTTTTCCACCCAACGGTAATCCTTGGGCGTGCGCGGCCCCCAGTCGGCCATCGCGTAGCAGAGTGCGCTGTAGGTTTGGAGGCGGGCCGCAGGCAGTCCATTGAACTGCCCCAGAAAGGCGACAGGGACGCCGCGAGCCGCGAGCCGATCGACGACGCGCTGCCACCAGGCGGCAGGATACATTTCCGTACCCCATTTGCTCAGGTAGACGCGACCGTCTTCCGTGCGCAGCAGCTGCGGGTGGGCGAGGATTTTCCGCACGATGGGAGAATCCGCATAGGCCGCGGTCCAGGCCGACTCGATATCCTGATCCGGCGGGAGACCGGGCGGAGGCTTCGGCCCGGCGTAGATGGCGGGAATGATCCGGAACCCGGGATCGACCCGCGCCGCGGCATCCATCAGCGCAAAGGAACGGCGATTGTATTCCCTGATATTGGCAACATCGGGATAGCTCTCGGGCAGGGCAAAGAAATCGAGGAGGAACCCGTCGAGACCCATCTGGATGCCGAGACGCACCTCCTCCTCCATCGCGCGGATGAGCACCTCGTCGGCGGAGAGGCCCGGCTCCATCGGCGGGCGGGGCAGCGGACGGTAGAGCAGCTCCGTGCCGGACTTCACGCGATCGGCAGGAGTCAGCGAGGGGTTGAAGAGCTTCTTCGTGTACGGAGCGAGGCCGGGGTCCCTGTCGGAATACCCGGAGGGATAGATCTCATAATAATATGCATAGACCTTGCGCGGGGAGGCGCGGAGCACGGAAAGGGGCGCTTGCTTGAACGGGAGCAACGCATCGCGAGGCGCGTCGACCCGACCAGCCATGAGGACATTATCCAGCGCCCACCCGCCTGTCTGCTCCTGGCTGCCGATATTCCGGAAGCTCAGGCGGGTGAACGCAAGGTCCTTCTCCGAAAGAGCGATCGAGGCGGAGCCCGCCGCCCCCTCGGGCTTGGTGCTTTCGGTGAGTGCGACCGTCGCCTCACCTGCTCCGGAAATGCGCACCGCGACGTGATACCAGGTGTCGGCCTTGATCGGGGCGACGCGCGTCAACGCACCGCCGATCTCCCCGGCCTGCAATTCTCCGCCGGGAGCGATGTGCAGGCGGAGGCCTTTCCCCGCCGAGTCGTCGAGGCGGCACTCCCAATCCAGCGTCGACCCCGCTGTGTTCCTGAAGTCAAACCCGAGATACAGCGGGCCGGGCGGAGGCGGGGCAAAGGTGTACGAGATGCCGCAGCCCGCCCCGGCCGCCGGGTCGCGATCCTCCATGACGAGGCCCTTGCCCGTGACGGCATTGGCGATAAACCGAGACTCTCCCTCCGGCCGGAGCTCCATGCGGGCGAGGTCGGAGAATTTTCCCACGGGCTGCCACGGATAGGGCGGCAGCGATCCGGCGGGATAGACATCGAAGCGCTCGACGGGAAGCTGCTCCGTGGAGAATCCCGCCGGACCGGACGACCCTCCCTGCGGTCCGCAGCCAGCAGAGGCCATACATACCGAGAGGGTCGCTCCCAGCATGGGATTGCGCAGCGGATTCATTCCACCGGAGCAGTCAACACGATATCCGCAAAGGCCTGGGTAAATGCGGCGCCCGAGGCACTCCGCTGGGCAGGCGAAATGGAGCCGATCGTCAGGCGGTCGAAGCGCGAGTAGGCGGCATCGGTCGCCGAAAAACACTCCTGCCCGTCGATCACGACACTCATCGAGCCATCGGCGCGGCGGGTCCACTTTACCCGCACAAAGGTATTTTCCGGAAAGACGACTTTTTCCGAGATGAAGGCAAAGGGCTGAGCGCCGTCCGGTCCGATGCGTGATAGTGTGCAGTTGTTCGTCGTTCCCTGGGCGACATCGAGCTGATAGCCACGGAAGTTGTCCTCGGAGTTGCCGAGAATGACAAAGAAGCGATTGGCACCCAGAACCTCCTCGCTCCGAAACCTCACGTCAAACTGCAGCTCAAAACTCCCATCCGACAGCGGCGGAATCGCGATGCGCAGCGAGTCCCAGGGAATCTTGCCCGATGGCTCGACAAAGAACCGCCCGCCGTCCTGGCCAACGGTCCAGGGGAGATTGGGGTTGGCCTCGGTCCAGGCAGGATTCTCTCCATAAGTCCCATCGGAGAAATCCTCCTTGAATACCACGGAGCCCGTACCCGCTCTCAGCGGGCAGGCTGCAACCAGGGCCGCCAGAGCGGCCAGCATCGTATTTCGCATCATGAGGGAGCGGGAGCGTATCAGCTCAGCGTGCCGGAGCGGCAGCCTTGCGGCGCGCCCGATAGCCAAATAGCACAAAGGCCAGCCCACCGGCAAACATCGCGATGGTGGACGGCTCGGGAACGGTAACCGTGAGAGTATCAAAGCGGCCGATGACGGAGCTGTTGGGCGTCGCCACGAGGAGGCCGATGCCGGTGATCTGGCTGGAGGAGAGGTTTGACCCGAGGACGCTGCCGAGGGACATGGCCGCGCCGGGAGTGAGGGTGAAGGAGCGCCAGTCGGCGGCGGCGGTGGAAAACGCGAGAGTCTGGGTCACGCTCGATGTCGTCGCGCTGGCAAATGCCGCCTGCGAACTGTAAACGATGGAATTGGAAAAGGCCTGGTTGGAAGCGTACCAGGCGCCGCTGCCCGCCGTGCCATCTCCGCCGATCTGAATGAGCAGGCGAGCGGTCATCGCCGTGCTGTTGTTGCCCATCGTCCAGGTGATCGTGCTGCCGGAAACATTCAAGCCAGTGGCGAAGTTTCCCACGATGGCAAAACTGTTGGCATAGTTGGGAAGCAGCGAGGAGTTATTCAACGCCAGGTAACCATTCGGAGTAGAAGGATTCCCGCCCAGCGGAGCGATGAAGGTCTTGTCGATCTCCGCCGTGATGATCGTACCGGTGCTGCCCCAGTACGAGGTCCAGCCGATGGTGCTCTCGGACTGATTGCTGCCCGCGGTGTTATTAAACAACTCCTGGTAGATCACCTGGGCGTGCGAACACGAGAGGGTGAGGAGCAGCGCGACGGCAGGGAGGATATGGCGCATGGAAACAGTTTTGGGGGACATCGTGAGGTGTTTCATGGGTGGGTGAAGGCTGGTTGCTAAGGGGAATTCTTGACGAAACGCATCCGGTTACAAGGCGGTGACCATCGAACAGTTCGATAGCCATCGAAAAAACGGGCGGGTGGCCGGAGGCGGATCGTAATGGTTAGTTCGTACCGGCGGACAGGCGGGAGACGGGCATGCTGGTGTTGCCATTGCCCTCGGAGTTCACCATGCGGAGGAACCAGGCGTTCCAGTTCGCGGGGTCTGCGGCCTTGCCCCGGAGTTCCGTAATGTTGAGGTCCACGGCCTTGATGCCGGTCTCGACGAAATCCTCGTCGGGTTTGGCGAGGTTTTTGATGAGAACCTTGCCCGAGCCGTTCCCGCCATTGGCCGAGAAGTCGATCTCGAGCCGTACGCGCAGCCAGTCGCCGACCTGGATGGTGTCGGGCAGAGGAGCGCGGGCAAAGACCTCCTTCCCGCCGCGATAGACGACGAGGAGGACCTGGTTAACCTGCTCCTTGCGGGCTTCGCTGAAGGCGGAGAAGATGCCCACGCGGGGAGCGAGGATCGAGAGATCGGGCTTGTCAGCAAACTCGCTCTCCACGGTCAAACCCTCCACCACCGAACGCTCCTTTTCCGCCGGGCCGGTCCACTGGACATCCAGCTCGATCCAGCCCGACCGGGGCACAGGTTGAAACGGTTCCCTCCCGATCGGACGCATCACGCCACCCGCGCCGCCCTTGATGAAGGCGACCTGCGCGGTCTTTGCCCCCTCGCCCGGGCCGACCTGGGGATAGCAGACATTGATGCCGACCTGCCATTGATCGCGCTTCGGGAGGAAGCCGTCGCTCAAGGCGTCGAAGTCATACTCGACAGAGTCGGCGTGAAGGGTCAAAGGCAGCGCGATCAACGCTGCGGCGAGGAATGTGGCGACCGGATTTTTCATGGGGCTTTCGGGTTGGAAATATTAGGATCAGGTGATACTGCCAGGGCGGCAACGCCGTCGGGGCCGAGTCCGGCGCCGATGACCTGCACGTCGTCGAGCACGCCGGTAAAGGCGGGGCCGTCGGGGGATGTCCCGGAAAAACCGATGGATGGCATGATGTGCGTCCTTTGATAGGCGGGCTTTCCCGCGGCCACCTCGCCGAGATCGGCGCCGTTGAGATACGCCCGCACGCTTGAGAGGTCATAGACAAAGACGAGGTGATTCCACCCCGGCAGGAACGCGGTCTCCACGCGCCGCTCCAGCTTGACGCCGCCGCGATCAAAGGCCAGGAGCGACTCCCTGCCGGAAAGTATCTCCAGGCGAAACGGACCGGCCTTGAGCGTGGACCAGCGGGACTTCTCCCCGCGCCCGGAGGCTTGCACCTCCACCCACAGGCTCGTGGTCTGCGCCCCCACGGGCGAGGACTTGGAGCGGAAGCGGATCACGGAATCCCCACCCAACCGCAGAGCGCGGCCGCGATGTCCGCTCTCCAGCCACTCCCAGTCGCCCACGATTCCGGGCTTGAAGAGTTCGTCGCGCTTCAATCCTCCCGTCTCGATGCTGGCGCGGCCGGCCTGTTGGCTGATGCCGCGATCATTGAGACGCGTCCCAGCGCCCTCCTCCAGGTCGAGGTGGAACCACGGAATCTCGCTCCGGGGAACGAAGCCCGCGATCACGTGGTCGAGGGAAAGCGGATTAAGCGTGGTCTCCGAGGAGGGATTCACGAAATCCTCAAAGGTCCCCTCCGTCGCCAACCACTGGGCGGCCACGAGCGGATCGGCGCCGGGGCGCTCCACCCACACGGGCGGGGAGATGGCGACGCGGTCGTTCCTCAGCAGTGCCATGGCCTGGAGGAGCATCGGACCGTCCTCCTCCAGGTGAAGCGGGATGGTGCGCTGCCATGGACCGGTCTTGACGGGATAGTCAATATTGGCATCCGTCATGTCGGCGGTGAGGATCATGCTCAGGGTGGCGGGCTTGCCGCCGATCGAAACAGTGCGCGAGGCTCCGCGCCGGAGCTCATCGAGATTTGCCGTCACGGCCTGCGAGGGATCGCCCTTGACGTAATTCAGCGTGAGCCGGGCATCCGGCGAGAGGTCGAGCCGGGCGACACGCGAGCGGGCCTCGCTGTTCACGGGACGGATGGAGAATGTCGCGGACGGCGCGTTCACGGTCTTCAGCGCGTCATTCGGGCGACCGGCGACTCCGTAGAAATCGCGAATGACGCCGCCCTCCACCGCCAGAGTGAGAGGGCGATCCTCCGATGCCTCGATGCGCACGAAGATATCGCGCAGCGGAAAGTTTCCCGCAGCCTCGGGTTCGCGAAACGCGCCAAGGCTCCGGGTGCCGTCAGTAAGGTTCACCTTGCGAATCGTGCTCGCGTCGCCGTCGATGGTGAGTGCGACCGTATCCAGCAGGCCGCCCGGTTGCACGGAGAGAGCGAGCTTTGGCTCCATGGCGATGCGGGCCAGATCGATGGCGTAGGGCACGGGGTACTGGATGAGATTGAACCGCAGGCGCGTGGGCGGCAGCGCGACATTCTGATAGAGAGGCTGCCATTCTCCACCGGACTCGCGATAGTCCACAGAGACGATCGGCTGGATCGCCGGAACGACGCCGACCACGCCCGATGTATCCCAGCGCATCTCGAGCAGGCTCTCCCGATCGGCAGCGCCCTCGCTCATCGAGCGCAAGACGATCGCGCCCTGCGCGTCGGAGGCTCCCACTGGGTGCAGCGCAACCTGCGCGCGCCACTCGAGAGTCTTCCCGCGTGCCGGCAGACCGACCACCTGAAAGAAAAACTGGTCACCCGCCATGCACTCGACCGGGTAGGACACCACGACCTTCGAGTCGGCGAACGGGCTTTTCCCATCATCGGCCACGCCGTGGAAGAAGCTCAGGATTTCATTATGTCCCCAGATGTTGCGACTGGAGGGAATCTCAAGCGACTCCTGGGGATCATTCCACGTCACAAGCATAAGCTGGCGATAGCCGAGGGAAACCCAGGTGCGCAATGAATCGACCAGGGTGCGGACTCCGTGAAACGGCACATGGATGAATTGCCCCGGGCGATTCGAGCTATCGTAGCCCGCGGCGATGGAGGGAACATATAGGAAGCCCCCCGCGGTCGGCCCGGCGAGGCTCTCGGTGAGGGCACGAGGCTCCTCCCCCTCCGGGGCGCCATGCATCCAGCCCTCCGCGGCCCGCAGGCCCAGGGCAGCGATGCGAGCGGGGTCGAGATCGGGACTCGTCAGGCTGCGAATGGTCGGCGCGAGCACGATCTTGAGTCCCTTATCCTGGAGCTTCTTCTGCAACGCCGCAACGTCGGAGGTCCTGGCCGACTCCCAGACGAAGTGAATTTGATAGCCATCCTTCGTATAGACATGCGGGTCATCGAGATGCTTCTCGTAAAACTCGACGATACGCTTTTCGGTTTCTTCAAACGTCTTCGGATTCGCGTAGGCCCATTGCGGTGAGATATAAAACATCCGCCCGGTTTCCTTGCGGACCTTCCTCGCCGCTTCAAAGATGTCCTCGGGAACGAAGATGAGCATCTGAAAGCCATTCACGCCGCTGTCGAGAGCCTGGCGAATATCCTCCTCGTAGTCTTCCTGAAGCAGCGCGTGCTGCGCATCAAAGGGCCACGCATCATGGTTCCCGCCGGAGTACGGATGCGCGTGCATGTGCCCGTGCGGAACCATCGGCATGTAGTGCGCCCAGAAAATCACCGGCGACTCCGGGGATCTGGACGGCAGAGGGAGGGCACCGGCCCGGGCGGAACAGCCGGCCAGGGCGGCGAGCGCAGCGATGAGGAGGAGAGTGACCTTGCGTATCATAGAAAACCGGGTGTGCAGACAGCTATTTCCAGGGATTCCACACCAGGACATTGTCCCCGGCATTGGCAACCTCCTCGGGAGAAAGCGCCTCGCCGTGGCCGTCGCAGAATACCATATTGACTTTTCCTCCGCCAAAACTCGTCAAGCCGGAGGGCCGCGGAACCTTGGCAGGCCGGGCGGCGGGAGAGATGTTATGCCGGAAGGCGACGTTGCCCGTGTTGCCCGCAGGCACCTTGCTGATGGCGATCATCCGGTCGGAATTCTGGAGCCAGATATCGCCGAGGAGCGGCACCCGGGACGGAGTGGCGAGGCTCTGCACGGTCTTGACCGGCGTATCGCTCTGCAGCGCCACCTGGGGAATGATAAACTCATTCATGCCATGGCTGACCGCGCCTGCACCCGCGATATTAATATCGCCCTGCGTAATCATCGGACACTGAAAGACGATGCCCGGAGTGGATCGCGTGTTAGTGGTGGGAATCCCGAGATAGGGTGAGATGTCCTTTTGCCACACGGTCGGGTACCAGACATTCCAGCCATAGGGAAAGCGGCCATTATTATCGGCGGCAAAGAACATCACCGCCTTGGCCTGGGTGGAGAGATTGGCGGCGCACTTTGCCTGCTTCACCCTCGCCTGCACGCTGGACTGCACGCCGAAGACCAGGACCATCAGCACGCTCACGATGGCGATCGAGACCAGCATCTCGACAAGCGTGAAGGCTCGGGCAAATACTAAGTGACAATGGCGGATGGGGGGCATGATCCTTTGGGAAGCTCGCGCAGCTTTTCGCTAACACTATCAGTCGCGGTGCTGCAGTTCGCGTCCAAAGTTCATTTACATTTCACCGGCCTTCAAGCATGTTCGGATCGAACCGTTCGATGAAGCAGAGAACCTCCCCCTCCATGGCTGAGATCGCGGCAGCGGCCGGCGTGGCAAAGTCCACGGTCTCGCTCGCGCTGCGCAACGATCCCCGGGTCGCGCCCGAGGCCCGCGAGCATATCCAGCGGGTGGCCGAGGGCATGGGGTACCAGACCAATGCCCTCGTCGCACGGCTCATGGCCGAGCTGCGCCGGTCGCGGAAACAGAACCATGTCGCCATGCTGGCCTTGATCAATGTTTCCAAGGTCAAGCGCATCGATCTCAAGGTGCCGGTGGTCAGCGACCGGCTCAAGGGCGCCCGCGAACGGGCTGAACTGCTCGGCTACAGCGTCGATCACTTCTGGCTTCACGAGCCCGACGTCACCCCGGAACGACTCGGTCGCATCCTCGTCGCACGGGGCGCGCTGGGCGTCATCATTTACGGCTCGCGCGATGAAACGGATATCGAACGGTGCCGCCCGGTGTGGTCGATCCTGCCCTCGGTGGTGATCGGGAATCACCCAAAGTCCACCGGACTGAACTTTGTCGCCAACGATCACTATGCCACCTCGCTGGAGGCGTGTCGGCGACTAAGCGCGGCAGGCTACACGCGCATAGGATTCGTTCTGGACAAGTGGCTCGACACACTGCTGGAGCAGAGATTCACCTCCGGCTATCTGGCGGGAATAGACTATTCCCGCTCCGGCCCTCCTCCGCTTTATCTGGAAGACCCCGCCGAGGCTCCCCGCCCCCAGGGCAAGAAACGCTTTTTTGACTGGGTGAAAAAGCACAGGCCCGATGCCTGCATCTGCCTCAATGACTTCATTCTCGACTGGATCGGCGAGATCGACGTGAAGGTGCCGGAGGAAATGGGGATGGCCCTGCTCGACCTGCCGGATGCCCTGCGGGGGCGCGTCGCCGGGATGTACCAGGGTCCCGAGCGCGAGGGCATGAAAGCGGTGGATTCGCTGGTCGGGCAGATTCATCGCCGCGAGTCGGGGCTGCCGCCGTTCCAGACCGGACTGCTCCTGGAAAGCGAGTGGATTCCGGGGCCGACGGTGCGGGATATTGCACCGGGACCCACTCCGACGAGGCGAAAGTCGCGAGCGAAGAATGACTGATTTTCTCCTCGGGAGTCGAACTGTTCGATAGCGCGCCGATTGAATGCGCGACGGTCCCGGCGAGAGATTGTGAGGCGTCTCTTCAGAACCATGTCCGCCTCTTATCCGAACCCACTTAACGACGAGGTGTTTCTTTTCGGAGCATCCTGCGCCCCTTACGCCAAAGGTCTCGACTGGCCGATGGAGGAGTGGGACCGCGACCTCGCCACCATGAAGCGCCTCAACTTCAACACCGTGCGGATCTTTGCCCCGTGGGATCGCATCGAGCCGGTGGAGGGCGAGTTTGATTTTCACAAACAGGACCACCTCTTCGATCTCGCCGAGAAGCACGGCATCGGCGTGGTGTTGAATTTCGGCGGACTCTTCTGGAATCTCTGCGGCCTCTATCCCCCAGCCTATCTGCTCAAGGATGCGCGCTGCCAGACGCTGATGAACACGCCGGAAGCTCCGACGCACTCCATCACGCCACAGCGCATCATCTGCTCGGATGATCCGGTTTTCCGCAGCCACGCGTTTCGTTTCCTCGAGCAGACCGTGCGCCGCTATGCCGGGCGCGAATCGCTCGCGGCCTGGATGATCTGGAACGAACCGCAGTCGATGTTTTGCTATTGCCCGCACACCCAGGTGAAATTCCGCCGCTGGCTGGAGCGTAAATATGGGACGATCGAGAAGCTGAAGGCGGTCTGGAGCACGGAGTATCCGGTGACGCACACCTGCTGGGAGGACATCACCGCGCCCGCCTATGCCTGCGGTCTGCCGATCTGGTTTGACTGGGTGAGATTCAACCAGTTCCGCCTTTACGACACCATGTCGGAGATCACGCAGATGGTGCGGCGGATCGATCCATCGGGGCGCCCGACCACGTCAAACTTTGTCTACCACATGGCGGCGACCGAGGGACCGCTCTCCACGCCGCGGTATGGGCTCGACATTGGCCGGGCGGGCGAGGCGCTGACGATGATGGGCGTGTCGTGCTACACGGTCGAGCATCTCCACGATCTCGGCCCCGGTTATCTCACCGCCTACAAGCTCAGCCGCCTGCGCAGCGCCTCGCAGGATGTGAACCGCCGCATGCTCGTCCTCGAGACGGGAGTCGGCCCCAACAAGCGCATGATCACCCGCGCGCAGCGGCTCATGACCTTCTGGCATCTCATCGCGCACAACGCGAAGTCGATCATCCTGTGGAATTATCGCAGCCGCGCCGGGGATTCCCAGGTCGCGCTGTTTCACCTGATGAAATGGGACGGCAGCCCGAGCAGCCGCGCCGAGTACATGGGGGAATTTTCCGGAATGCTGCAGGCCAATGCCCGGCTGATCAACACCGTGTACCCCGAGCGGCAGGCCGCGATCCTCACGCTGGAGGACCAGCAGATCCAGACCGAGGCGATCTGCGGGGATTATTATCCGTACACCTATGTCGAGGCGCACGACTCGCGGGTCGGCGCGTACAAGCTGCTCTGGGACCTCCAGATCCCGGCGGACTGCATCGCGGAAAACAACCTCGACGAGCTGCCAATGTATAAGCTGCTCCTCATCCCGATGGCGGAGAATCTCTCGCCGGAGGTGGCCGGGCGCATCCGGCAGTTTGTCGCCAATGGCGGCACGGTGATCGCGGAAAGCACCTTTGGCCTGCGCGACCAGGATGGACGGTTGCAATACCGGGCGCCCGGCTTCGGGCTGGACGAGGTCTTCGGCTGCTGGACGAGCGATCGCGAGGGCAAGGAGACCGCGCCGGTCATCCAATGTCCGGACGGGCAGGCGAAGGTCTGCTTTTTCTGGAGTGAATTTGAGCTCGCGGGCGGGACGCCTGCGGCCCGGTACGCGGACGGCAAGATCGCCGCGGTGCGGCATCGCCACGGCAAGGGGTCCACACTGCTGGTCGGCACGGAGGTCTTCCGTCAATACCAGCGCAACCCGCAGCAGGCAATGACCAGGCTGCTTCAGGGCGAAGTGCTCGCCTCCGGAGCGCAACCCACCGCCACCCTCACCGGACAGGCGGAGGATGTGGAAGTCGCCCGCCTGAGCGGACCCGGCGGCATCCTGTATCTCGTCATCAATCACGCGGAGGAGAGCCGCCGGTTCCGCCTGCATCTTCGCGACGAAATCGCCGGATGCCGGCTGGTCGACCTGCAGACCGAGGATGAGCGCGATCTCACTGAAGACCTCCAGCTCGCGGGCAAGGAAGTGCTCGCGTTGCGCCTGGAGGCTGCCGAAACGAGGAAGCCCGCCCCGCACGCCATGGCGGGAGCCGGAGTGGCGTGAAAGCCCTGTCATCTCCCCGCATCACGTGGCTGACACAGGGCGGATTCGTTTTTGAAGCAGACGGATTTCGCCTCGTGGTGGACCCCTACATGAGCGACAGCCTCGCTGGAAAAGTCACGCGGCTGGTCGGGTTTCCGCTCGCACTGGAGGACCTGCGGCCAGACGTGGTGATCTGCACCCACGATCATGGCGATCATCTCGATCCCGAGACGATCGCCATGATCGCGAGGCACTACCCCCGGTGCGCCTTCGGCGGGCCCGAGCGCGCACACCGGCACCTCGCGGAGCTGGGTATCGACTCCCCCCTCCTCCTGGAAATCGGGCATCCGGTGACGCTCGGGCCATTTGACATCACGCCGGTCTTTGCCCGCCACAGCGATCCCAGCGCGGTGGGCCTCGTCATCGAGGCGGACGGGTGGCGGCTTTACCTGACGGCGGATACCGAATACGACGACCGCCTTTTCTCGACCACGACCACCGCCCCCGACGCGCTCCTGATCTGCATCAATGGCCGCCTCGGCAACATGAACTGGCAGGAGGCCCTCCAGACGGCGCGACGGCTGGAGACTCCCGTCGCCCTGCCCATGCACTACGGATTATTCGCCGAGAATACTGAAGACCCGGCGCCCTTCATCACCAGTTGCCGCGAAGCCGGCATCGCCTCGCATGAGATGCCGCTGGGCAAACCCTTTACGCTATGAAACTCCGCCGACTCTCCACCCACGTCTGTGACGCCTACCGGACGAACTGGGTCTTTGTAAAAATCGAAACCGACGAGGGCATTCACGGCTGGGGCGAGGCCACGCTGGAGTACCGCGAGCACGCCATGGTGGCGGCCTTGCAGGAGCTGGAGCGCGGATTGCAGGGACGCGACCTGACCGCGATCGAAAGCTGGTGGCAGGACGCCTACCGCGATGCCTACTGGCGGGGCGGCCCGGTGCTGACCAGCGCGCTCTCCGCCATCGAGATGGCGCTCTGGGACATCAAGGGAAAAAGCCTCGGCGTGCCGGTGTATCAGCTCCTCGGCGGAGCCGTGCGGCAGAGCGTGCCGTGCTATGCCAATGCGTGGTTCGCCAGCGCGAGGGAGCCCGGGGAGTTTGCCGAGAAAGCCGTCGCCGCCGTGGAGATGGGTTACAAGGCGCTCAAGTGGGACCCCTTTGGCGCAGCCTTTCGCCATCTCTCCAGCGCTGAACTGAAAAAGGCGCTGACCGTGATCGATGCCGTCTCGCGAGCCGTGGACAAGCGCGCGGAGCTCATGATCGAAGGTCATGGACGCTTTGACCTGCCGACCGCCCGCCGCATCGCCAAGGCTCTCGAGGACTTCGACATCTTCTGGCTCGAGGAGCCGCTCATTCCCGGCAATCTCGAGAACTACGCGCGACTGCGCTCCGGCACCTCCACGCCCATCTCGCTGGGTGAGCGGCTTTATACAAAGTGGGATTTCCGCGAGGTCTTCGAGAAAGGCTGCGCGGATTTCCTCCAGCCCGATGTCTCCCACGCCGGGGGCATCTGGGAGCTGCGCAAGATCGCGGCCATGGCGGAGACCTGGCAGATGGCCTTCTGCCCGCATAATCCCTCCGGCCCCGTGGCCAATGCCGCCACCCTGCAACTCGCGGCCTGCACGCCAAACTTTCTCTATCTGGAAACGATGGCCACCGATGTGCCCTGGCGCAAGGACGTCGCGGCGGAGCACTGCCACTTCTCGGCGGGAGAAATGACGATCTCCTCCGCGCCCGGCCTCGGCGTGGAAATCAACGAGGAAGCCATCGCCCGGCATCCCTATCAGGTCCATGATCTGCGCCACTACACGGGCCACCTCACCGACATACGCCCCGAGGCGGCAACCGCAACCTTTGGCGCCACGCATTAGGTATGTTTGACTTTTCCGCCCGCACGGTACTGGTCACGGGTTCGACAGCGAACCTCGGGTTTTCCATTGCCCGCGCATTTGCCCGCTCCGGCGCGCGGGTGATCGTCCATGGTCCGACGGAAAAGGAAACCCACGCGGCCATGGCGCAGCTGAGGGAGGAAATCCCCGCCGCACGGGTGGAGGCGATTTCGTTTGACCTTGCGCGGCAACCGCAGATCGACGAGGCGTTCAGTGAACTCGAAAGACGCGACCTCCTTCCCGACATCCTGGTCAACAACGCGGCCCACCTCGGCCTTGGCACGTCGGGATTTCTCGAGCAAAGCGCGGAGTTCTTTCGCGAGGTGATCGAGGTCAACCTGTTCGGCACCTTCCGGTGCTCGCAACTCTCCGCCCGAGGCATGGTAAAGCGGGGCGGCGGCGCGATCATCACCATTTCCTCCCTGGCGGGCGAACGCGCCATCTGGGACCGGAGCGGATACAACACGAGCAAGGCCGCCCTCGATGGATTGATGCGATCGATGGCGCTGGACCTCGCGCCGCAGGGAATCCGCGTCAACTCCATCTCGCCCGGCTATGTGTGGACAGAGCGCTGGAACGCATTGTCGCCCGAGGTGGCGGAGCGCAGGCGGCGCAACATCCCGGCTGGTGAACCAACCCGACAGGATGAGATCGCGAGGACGGTGCTCTTCCTGGCCAGCGACGCCGCCCCATCGCTGACCGGAGCAGGCGTCATCATCGATGGCGGGTTAAGCGTCCAGCAGGTGCCCAGAGATCTTGCGATCTAGCGCCTTTCCGCGCTAGGAACTCGCCGCCGGGGCAGTCTTGCGCAGCGTGTACGCACCGGGGGTTAAGGTAGCGCCTTCGCCCGGGCTTAGCACCTGGCCGTTTTCATCCAGGAGTTGATGGGAAGCATCGATCCGGACATCGCCCTTGATTTCGCGGGCGAGCGAGATCTTTCGTTCGCCCTCGGCGGAGGGTTCCTCGATCAGGTCCACGGGAGTCTGCGAGACGAACCCCCAGGACGATCCGGCATACCTTTTCGCCCCGGCGAGAATCACCGTTCCAATCACTCCCGCCTGCCGGCGGACCGAGAGGACATTCGCCTCGCCGCCGACCTCCTTGTCGCCCACCTGACCGATCATTTCGGGATCAGCGAAGGACTCCACAGTGTCCACCCAGCCGTTGCCGCTGATGGTCACGAGGGACTTCGCGGCGTCGCCAGCCAGTTCCGTCTTCCAGGGTTCATAAATCGCCCCAGCGGCAAAGGGCCGGATAAGCGCGGCAAAACGAACCTGTCGTCCCTCCTGCGCGGCAGCCAGGGTTTTCATCTTGCCCGCCGGGAGATTGAAATGCTCCACGGTCGGCGCTCTTTCTGCAAAGACCGCCGCACCTCCCAGCAATCGCAGACGCATGCTGGCCGTGGAGTTAGCGGTCACAACGACATCCCCGTCGTCCTGCACCATCGCCCGGGGCGGGACCTGGGCCAGCCATTCCGCCCGCAGGGACTCCGCGCCCTCCACGTCATCAAGGACCAGGAGATACTCGTCGCGCTGATGGATGACCCGGCGGGCCACCCTCTTCACCCCATCGTAGGCCCGCGTCATGTCCACCGAGGCAAACATGCTCCGTGGTGCCGACACCATGCTGAGGACGGACGCACCCGCCTCGCGATCAAAACGCTGGTTCTTTCCGTTGATCAACAGGGTCGAATGCGACTCGGTGGCATTGGAAAAGAAGGTCCATCGCTTGCCCTCGCGATCCCAGAATCCCGGCGCTCCGTGGTCGCCATACCCGGGAGCAGTCAGCAGCCAGGAGCCGCCCAGGTTGAAGGCGATCGCCCCGGCATCGAGGTGACTGTGATGGAGGTTGTTCAACCCGGCCTTGAGCGTGAAGAGATAGGCGTCGTTTTTCCAGCTGTTGCGGGTGGTGAGCACCTCCCAGTCCTTGTAGCGGTAGTCGAGCTGCTGCGGGGCGCGGGCCTGCACGGAGGGATCGTTCCAGAGCAGGGCAAAGGCCAGCACGTCATTGGCATTACCCTCCGGACCCGCGCCGCGCGGCAGGAAGGGCAGCGACTCCGCGAGAAACTGCGCACCACCATCGCCGTACTGCGAGGCCAGCCGACACAGGATCTGCTGCGGGCCGTAGTAGTCCTTGCCCGTCGCGTCTCCCCAGAGCAGGACGCCCTCCAGGCCGGGGGTCGAGGAGCCGATGCGGTAGTTGGCCGCGTGTTTCAGGAACGGCGAGTCGTAGAACTTCGCAGAATCCGTGACGGTGCGGGTCCCCTCGATGAACTGCAGGATGAAATTCATCCCATAGCTCGCATAGCCAAGACCCTCCTCGGAGCTGCCGTCGGGGTTCATGTCGGCCGCGACACGTTCATAGTCCAGCATGGAGGCCGCCAGCCAGTCGGCCGCCTGCGGCAGGTCATTGAGGAAGGCAAGGCCGGTGAGCCCGAGCGCGGCCACGCTGATGTGGTTGTGATTGGCTCGGTATTCCCTGCCCCAGAAGATCTTTCCGTAGAGACCACCCAGCATCGTCGGCGTGCGCCGCGCGATGGTCTCGCGGATGAACGACTGGTCCTGCTCGGAGAAGATGTCCCGATGCCAGTCCCAGGCCATGGCGACGCCCCTCAGGATGTGCGCCGCCGCCAGGTCGCAATCGCGCCAGATGCCGACTCCCCAGGAATCCAGCTTGAGAGCGGCCAATACAAGCTCCCGCAGGTAGGCTCGGTACTCCGGACGATCATCCAGCCGGGCCATGAAGGCGAGGAAGGCGATGTTATTGCCCACGGCGCGCTGCCACAGCTCCTCCCGGGCCTGGAGGATCGAGTTGTCCTTTCCCACAAACTCCTCCGGAGGACGATAAACCGGGAGCGGCTGCTTGATGATCGCCTGCGCGGTTTCCTCGGCGAATGCACGCCACTTCGCCCCGGCGCCGCCGAGTTGCCGGACACGCGCCGCCGCTGCCGGCCAGGAGTCCTTGTCGTAAAACAGGCGAGGCTGTCCGGGGGCGGTTTTTGCCAGCCACTCCTTTTCGTGCTGAGCGCGGCAGGCGGCCACCTCATCCGGGGTGATCAGCTTTGCGCTCTCGTCCGCACACCAGGCGGAGGCGGCACCGGCGAGACACAGTCCAACGACCATGGGCGCGACTGCTCTCACGGCTTTGCCCCCCAGAACGGATCGTCGAAGGACTTCGGAATGTCCGCCTGCTTGCGAGCCTCCGTGTGCCCGTCGAGAAATGCCATTTGCACCGCATCGGAATGGCGGTAAGGCACGCTCTCCCAAGGCAGCGGCGTTGCGTACATCGAGCGCAGTCTGTCTTTGCTTTCCATAAACATCACGGTGGCCGAGGCCTTGCGACCTGCGATCCGCTGGGGAGATCCATCCGAACCGAAACAGAGTCCGGCGGCGTAATTGGATTCCCACCACTTCGACGGTTTGTCCGCAGGCTGGGAGATCGCGGGACAAGTCAATATTTTGGCCATCTGCTCCATGCCGGCCCCGGTGCGCCCCTTGTCATCGATCTTCAGGTAGGGCCGCAGCTCGACGGTCCAGATTTGCTCGGGAGTCCCACCGGAGAAGGCATAGTTCGGCGGCAGCAGCCCGCCATTCTCGGCCTGATAGAGCAGAGTCCCCTGGGCCAGGGTGCGGAGGTTGGCAAGGCACCGGGTCTCGGCGGCCTGCGTCTTCATCCGGACAATCATCGGGAGCAGGAGCGCGGCCAGCAGCGCGGTGATGCTGATCCCGGCCAGGAGTTCCAGCAGAGAGAACGCGCGGCAGGAGCGCGGGTCACGATGGGGAAAATGTGCGGGCATATCCTAAGGGGGGAATCGAGTAACGTGGTGCAGCCTATTGCCACTGGACAAAAGGAGCAAAAGGGATTTTTATAACACAGTTGAATAAACAACCCAAACGAGTCACCCAGCAGGATGTCGCCCGGGCGGCGGGAGTGCATCGTTCCTCGGTCTGCCTGGCGATGCAGAATCATCCCAACATTCCTGTGGCGACCCGGGAACGCATCCAGGAAATCGCGCGCAAGCTGGGTTATCAGCCCGACCCCATGCTGTCCGCGCTGGCGGTGTATCGCAGGCAGCAAAGTCCGCGAGTTTTCCAGGGGACGCTGGCCTGGCTGGGAAACACGCTGCCGCATTACGACTGGAGAAAGATTCCCATCTTTCAACAAAACTACGAGGGCGCCGTCGCCTGCGCGCAGAGCCATGGCTACACGGTCGAGGTCTTCGATCTCCAGACGCCGGACATCTCGCCGCAGCGCATGGCGGGCATCCTGCGATCCCGCAACATCACAGGCATCTTTGTCGCACCGCAGCCGAAACCCTATGCCACGCTGGATTTCCCCTGGGAGCATTTCTCGGCGGTGACATTTGGCTTCACCCTGCTGCAACCGCTGCTCCACTGCGTGGCAGCCACGCAATACCGGGCCACGCTGCAAACCATGCAGCGCATGCGCGGGCTGGGTTACAAGCGTATTGCCTTTGCCTCCAGCCTGCTGCAGGACGAGCGCGTGGATCACAACTGCCTCGCGGCCTACCTGGCGGAAATGGCGATCCATGGCGAAAAGCCTCTCCTGACGCCGCTCAAGCCGGGCTGGACGACTCCGGAGAATCTCAGCGCCTGGATGCGCGAAGTACGCCCCGAGGCCGCCGTGATCAGTCTCGATGTCCGGGACATGCTGATCGAGGCGGGCTTCCGGTTCCCCCGCGACGTGGCGATCGCCTGCCCGATGATGTTCGAACCCAACGGCCCGCTGGCCGGGGTCTGCGAGAACTCCCGGCTGGTCGGGGAGGCCAGCGCGGACTTCCTCGTCGCCATGATCCAGCGGGGCGAGCGCGGCGTGCCGCCTGTGCCGCAACGGCTCCTTATCGAGGGCACATGGGTCGAAGGAACCACGCTCCCTCCCTTGCGTCCCGCGCCTGCCGCGAAGCGCAAAACGGCGGCACGCACCGGAAAATCGCGCAGGGTGTAATCTCTCACCCGCCAAGCGCAGAAGGCGAACGGCCTTTTTTATAAACTGTGTGAATAGATGCCCATTGGACAACGCGCGGGCTCGTGATCGAAGCTTCGTCGCGATTCACCATGAGCGTATCGATTTGCCTGATCGGGTGCGGGGTCCATGCCACCGTGGCCCACGGACCCTCCCTCCACCACCTGGCACGGGAGGAATCCGGCATCGTCCTGAGCGCGTGCTGTGATCTCGATGCGGCGAAGGCCGAGGACTTCCGGCGGACATTTGGATTCCGGCGCAGCTACAGCAGCATCGAGCGAATGCTGGAGGAGGAAACTCCCGATGCCCTTTGCCTGATCCTGCCGCCGGAGCGCGCCGTCGTCATCATGGGGTCCCTGGCGGTCCACCAGATCCCAATCCTCCTGGAGAAACCACCGGGGCTCACGGTTCATGATGTCGAGATGCTCAATGAGGTTGCCTCCCGGCATGGCACTCCGGTGCAGGTCGGCTTCAATCGCCGCTTCATGCCGCTGCTGACCCGCGCCCAGCAGCTTCTGTCGGACCTCATCAACCCGGAGGCGATTTGGCAGGTGAATTACGACATGATCCGCTGGCAGCGAACCGAGGCCGATTTCTCCATCACAGCCATCCATGGCCTGGACGCCTCAGGATTCGTCGCGCGATCTCCGGCAGCGAAGGCGCGCTTTCACTATCAGTCCCTGCCTCCCGGCGTGACCGCGACAACGGTGGAGGCCGATTGCGCCAGCGGCGCGCTCGTCCGGTGCAACTTCCTCCCCGTGGGCGGAGCGACGCTGGAGCGGATTTCCATCCACGGCTCACAAACCTCCGCCACGGTGGATCTGCCCATCTGGGGAAGCTCCGATAAACCGGGGCTGCTGCGCATCTGGCATAATGATTCCCTCATCCTCGAGGAGCGCGGCGAAGGCGGGCCGGACCATGTGCAATGGGGATTCGCCGCGCAAATGAAAGCCTTCCTCGATGCCGTGCGGGCCGGGGCTCCTTTGCGTCCCAGCCTGGAGGACGCGATCCAGCCCGTCTGGCTCATGGAGTCCATGCGTCACGGGCTTTACGAATCCTCGGCACCCTCCCTCGCCGCTCACGCCCAAGCCTGAATGCTCTCTACTAAACTGTGTTATAGACAAACCCCTTGTTCCCACCTTCCCCCCGACGCAACCATCCGACCCATATGAACTCCACCCCCGCCAGCCTCCGCCCCGCCCACCAGCACCGGACACTTTTCACCACCACGCGCCTCCTGGGCCTTTCCGCCTTCGCGGCGCTCTCGTGCCTCCCGGCCAGTACCTACTACTGGACCGGCACGAGCGGCGACTGGACCACATCGACCACTTCGCTCGTCTGGGCGACGACCTCCACGGGATCGCCGTCGACCTATTGGACAAACGCCAACGCGGCGGACATCGTAACATCGAACGCGCCGATCCATCTCTGGAACGTCAGCGCGACCACCGTGACGATCGAAAACGGTGCTTCGTTGTATGCCTCTGGCTCCGGAGCGACCAGCACGACCCGCGGGCTGACCATCACGCAGGGAGGCAGCGGAGACTTTTCCCTGACCGATCAGCGCACGTCCGGAACATCGCTGAACCTGAAAGTCCTGCTCACCGGCAGCACCGCCTGGAATGGCACGATCACGGTGAATGGCTCGACCGTTTCCACGGTAAGCCTCACCATCGCCAGCCAGACGGGAACCGGCGTGAACTCGGTAGGCGTCAATACCAAGGTGCATCTCGCCTCCGGCGGCAACCTGGAGATCGGCCCGGGCATCATCGGGAATGTCGCAACGATCGGAGAACTCTCCGGCAACGGTAACATCAAGTTCCCGGGTCAGTTTTCCACCACCGGAGGGACGCGTACGCTGCGGGTGGAGCAGTCGACCAATACGACCTTTAGCGGAACGATCGGGGAAAACCTCACGCGCGCCGACCACGTGCTCGCCTTTACCAAAGCAGGGACGGGCATTCTGTCGATCTCCGGCACCGGCGGCTATGAGGGCGCCACGACGGTCGAGGGAGGCAAGCTCTTCCTCAACGGCACCTATGGCTCCGGATTCACCGGCGTGACGGGACAGGGAGACTATGTCGTGAAAAACGGTGCGCTGCTCGGGGTCAACGGCACGATCGCATTATCCACCGGATCGACCGCGCGCAATGTGACCATCGAAAGCGGCGGCACGCTCAAGCCGGGCACGGCCGATGCTGTCGGCACGATGACGATCTCGGGCGGCAACGCGTCGTCCAAAGGCCTCGTCTTCCTGGGCCAGGCGACGATCGAGTTCCGGCTCGGCGTGGTGCAGGACATGATCACGCTGACATCGGCCTCGATGACGGGATCGGCGCTGGGAGGCAATGGCAGCGTAGTCTTTGACCTTCTCGGCTCGAGCGGCGCCATCATCGGCACGACGTACGACCTGATCAGCTTCGGCGGGACATCACAGGGCATCGCGCTGGGCACCTTTGCGCTGTCCTCGGCCACGCAGTCCGCGGGTTGGGCGGGGTCATTCTCCTACGGCGGCGACGGGAATCTCCTGCAGTTCACCGTGACCGCGGTACCCGAGCCGGGCACGGTCGCGCTCGCCGCGCTGGGTTTGTGTGCGGCGATCGGCTTTATTCGTCGCAAGGCGGCCTCCGCCTAATTCGATCCTAACATCACCCCTCCTTATGAAACACCTTCCCCTGTTCCTCGCCGGAGCACTCTCCCTCACCGCCTCCACCCTCTTCGCCCAGAATATCGTACGCGATCCGGGTTTCGAGGAAGACACCACGGGCTGGAACGCTCCGTACATCCCCAACGACAGCCTCGACCGGCACTGCACGTTTGAGGTGGTGAAGGATTCTCCGCACGCCGGCAAGGCCTGCGCCCGGCTGGCCTCGGAGGATAATGGGCGGATCTCCATCTCGCCCAAAGGCACGCCGATCCCGGTGGAGCCCGGTGAAAAGTTCAAGGTGTCCCTATGGGTCAAGGCGGGGAAGAACTTCGAGGGGCAGAACAACCAGTCCGGCATGCTGCTGAGGATGGACATGATGAACGGTCGCGACTCGGTCGGGATCGTGACCATCGACTGGCAGGGCCAATCCCTCTTCCTCTCTCCCCAGGATGCCCCCAAGGATTTCGCCACCGCGCCGCTTCCCACCAAGTGGACCAAGGTGGAGGCCGAATTCGTCATCCCCGAGGACACGACGGCCATGCGTCCGGCGGTGTTTCTGTGGCGCGGCACGGGTGAGTTCTTCATCGACGACTTTATCATCGAGCGCATCCGCTGATCCATGCTGACCATCTACGATTACGCCGTCGTCGCGCTGTACTTCGTCCTGCTGCTCGGCGTGGGGTGGCTTTCCCGCCGCTTTGCCCGCAACAGCAGCGAATACTTCCGCGGCGGAGGCGAGATGGCCTGGTGGCTGGTCGGGGCCTCGGCGTTCATGGCGTCCTTCAGCGCGTGGACGTTCACGGGGGCAGCCGGCCTGGCCTACCAATACGGCGCGATCGTACTGGTCATGTACCTCGGGAATACGCTCTCCTTTGTCCTGAATGCCATTTGGCTGGCCGAGCCGTGCCGCCAGATGCGGGTCGTGGTGGTGATGGAGGCGGTGCGAGCGCGGCTCGGGCGGATCAACGAGCAGTTCTTCACCTGGATGACGCTTCCGCTCCAGGTCATCGGATCAGCCATTACACTTTACGGACTCGCCATCTTCTGCGCGCCAGCCTTTGGATTTGACCTGAAGCTCGTCATCATCGGCGCGGGGCTGGTCGTGCTCATCGCCACGACGCTGGGAGGCTCATGGGCCGTGGCGACGGGGGACTTTCTCCAGGCCCTGATGCTGCTCGGTATCACGCTGGTGGTCTTCGCGCATTCGCTGATGGCGGTCGGCGGTTTCTCCGGACTCATCGAGAAACTGCCCGCCACGCATCTCGATTTCACGGCCTCGCAGGCCAGCGGCATGGGGATTCTCTGGGTGGTCGCGACTTTGCTGGAACGCCTTTCCGCCGGGAACAATCTGCTCGGCGCAACGCGCTACCTCTCCGCTCGCAATGGCCGCGATGCGAGGCGGGCGTCGCTCCTGGCGGCGGGCTTGTTTGCCATCGGGTCGCTGATCTGGTTCGTCCCACCCATGGCGGCACGGGCGCTGGGCATGGACATGGCGGCGCTCATGCCGGGACTCTCGCAGCCTGCCGAGGGAGCCTATGTGGCCATAGCGCATCGCTTCCTTCCCGCAGGCCTTCTCGGCCTGATGGTCACGGGAATGATCTCGGCCACCATGTCCTCGATGGATCACGGGCTCAACCGCAACTCGGGAATCTTCGTGCGCTCGTTTTACCTGCCGATCCTGCGTCCGCAGGCCGGGGAGCGGGAACTCGTCGTGGCGGGCCGGGCGGCCACGATCGTCTGCGGCCTGCTCATCATCTCGCTGGCCCTGCTCTACAGCACGTGGAAAGACGTAGGCGTGCTGCAGCTCATGCTCAATGCCAGCGTGATGCTCGGCATCCCCACCGCCGTGCCAACGCTGTGGTGCCTGATCACGCGACGCTCGCCGGACTGGGCCGCGTGGACGACGGTGATTTTCTGCCTCGCGATCAGCACTCTGCTCGGGCTGCTGCCCAACATCCACGGCGTACAGTCGCTGGCGGCGACATTGGGCTTCACGCCCTGGCTGGAGTACATCCGCACGCATTCCTACGCGCTGGTGGCGCTCATCAGCTTCTCCCTGGGCTCGCTCTGGTATCTCGGCTCGGGGTTCCTGCCGGGCAGCCGTCATTCTCCCGCACGACGCGAGCAGGTCGACGCATTCTTTGCCACGATGCGGCGGCCCTTGTCCGAGAAGGAAACGTGTTCTCCGGCGGAAATCTCGCGTCAATCCTTCCGCATCGGCCGCATGGCGGTCGTCTGGGGAGGGCTCATGGCGCTGCTCCTGCTGGTTCCCAATACATTGGAGGGGCGGATCGCCGTGGCATTCTGCGCGGCCTTTATCGCCGGCGTCGGCGGACTGCTTATTTTCACAAGCCGCCGCTCCACCCGCGCAAAGCAGTCCGCCGCGGCGGTCGAATCCGAACCCTTGGTTGAAACTCCGTGAAAACCCTCGACCAAAGCCAGCCGTCCCCCGCCTCGGCGACCGCCTGTCGCACGGAGCGGCTGCTCTTTGCCATCAGCCGTCGCGAGCAGGAGCTTTTCCTTCCCGGCCTCGATCCCGACGCGATGGGCGAGGTCGCCGTGGAGTGGTACGATCCGCTGGATACCACCGAGCCGTGGCCCCGCGTATTGCGCCGCTTTCAACCGACCATCATCATCGCCTGCTGGTCCACCCCCCTCCTGCCCGAGCCAGCCGCCGGGCAACCGCTGCCTCGCTATGTCTGCCATCTGGCCGGGTCCGTGCGCAATGTGGTGCCGCGCTGGTTCATCGAGCAAGGCGGGCTCGTCAGCAACTGGGGCAGCGCGGTGTGCGAACAAGTCGCCGAACAGGCGCTGCTGCTCGCCCTTGCCGCATTGCGCAATGTCTCCGACTGGCACTCCTACATCCGGGACTACGGCCCGCTCCGCGCAAATCCGGCCCTCGTATTAAGAACCAAATCGCTGTACGGCAGACGGGTGGGCATTCATGGATTTGGCCGTATTGCCCGCGCCCTGCTGGATCTGCTTCATCCCTTCCGGGTCGACGTGGCGGTGTATTCCGATGGCGTTCCTCCCGAGTGCATTCTCGCCCACGGCGCGACGCCGCTGCCCTCGCTAGGAGAGCTTTTTGCGCAGAGCGAGATCCTATTTGAGTGTGAGGCTCTCACCCCGCACACGCAGCTCTCCGTCACCCGCAATCTGCTGGCCTCCCTGCCGGATGATGCCGTCTTTGTCAACGTGGGCCGCGGCCTGACCGTGGACGAAGCCGCGCTGAAACAGGAGGCCGCGTCCGGTCGCCTGCGCGTCGCGCTCGATGTCGTGCACGAGGAGCCGGTGACGAGCAGGACGGAGATGTTTTCCGTCAACTCCGCCATTCTCTCGCCGCACATCGGCGGACCCACGTCGGACGAGCATCCCCGGTGCGGAGAGTTCGCGCTATCCAACATCCAACGTTATCTCGCAGGCGAACCCGTCCACGCCCGTATCACGCTCGAGACCTTCGACCGATCCACCTAGGCCCGCTCCAGAACGGAGCGGACCTGTTGTCAGGCAGCATGGACAGATAAAACGACGTCCCGATCGACCTTGCCCTCAAGCAGAGAGGCGGGACAGGATGCCTCGTCGAAGAACTGCGGGAGCAGTTCGCGGTTTGCCTCGAGGAGATCATCGAGCAGGTGCGAGATGTCGCGGAAATCGAGGAGGCTGTTCAGCGGGTCGGCGACCATGGCCTGGAGGGCCTTCTCGCGATCGCCGGTGAGCGCGGCGGCCACCGTGAGATCCTGGATGAGGCAATGCTTCTCCACCAGCGCGCGGATGGACTCCGGCAGCGGCCCCGAGGAGTGCGGAGCGAGGATGTTGTGGGAAAAGCTGGCCAGGGTTTCCACGACCGACCCGGTGGGAAGCCCGGTCACCTGACCTGTATTGGCTACTGCCACCGGCTGGATGGTGGGCACCCCGGCGAGAATGGCGGCGAGGATGGGCGCGAGAGATTCGTCGGAGGGGATGCGCGGCACGGCATCGTCCCCGCCCGATGTCCACTCCGCGAGCCGCTCCTTGAAGTGACCGAGCCAGCTGGTACGGCGGTCGTCGACGGCGGGACGACGGGTAGAGAGATGCGCGCGGCCACGCTCGTCTCGCCCGGCGTGAGCGTGAGGGAGGCACGATCACCATAGAGCAGCTCGAGACGGCGACGGAGATTCGCGAGGCTGGACCCCGGGGAAGTGCTCTCCGCAGGTTCCACCCAATAGCCGGAGTTCACCACGGAAAGGACGAGCGTATCGCCCTCGACCACCGCGCCGATCTCCACTCGCAGCGGGCGCATCGGGGCGAGCAGGCCGTAACGGACGGCATTCTCCAGCAATGGCGGGATGAGCGATACCGGCACCAGCACGTCGCCCGCACCGGGATCGACCTCCACCATATACTCGAGCGCCTCCTCGAGCCGCGCCTTTTCCACCCGCAGGTAACTCTCCAGTGCCGCCAGCTCCACGCCGAGCGGCTCAAAATCCGCGCGCCGCTGCAGCGCAAAGCGCAGATAATCCGTAAGCGCCAGCGTGAGCCGTCGCACGGCCGGAGGGTCATCCGAGGCGGCCAGCACGGAGGAAATGGAATCGAAGAGAAAATGCAGCTTCACCTGCGAGCGCAGCAACTGCAGCTCTCCCGCGCGGAGGGCGGCCTCCGTGCGGATAGCGCGCAGTTGCTCCTGCCGGGCATCGAGCAGCGAAAGGATGCCAAAGTACAGGATGCTCCAAAACGCATACAACGCCGCCCGCATGAGGAGGCTCACGCTAAAGACCTCGCGCAGCGCATCCATCACCCGACTCACCCCCAGCACGTCGGCCAGCGCCAGCGTCGTGATCGTATCGGCCACTCCCAGCGCCAGACAGATCGCCACGATCGTGAACAACCGCACGGGCGTGATAACCGGCCCGGAAGCGCGCAGGCCCCGGTACAAAGGGCGCAGGAGATACGTCGATACCCCGACGCCAAACGCCGTCCGGAAGAGCGAGAGGACGAGTCCGTCCTCCAGCGAAAGGTAGCTGGTCATCGCCACCGAGATGATCAGCGTCAAGCCCCAGCCAAAAACCTGCAGCCTCCAGAAAAGGCCATCGCGACGGTCCGGGTCGAACGATACACCGAGCTTCACGCCGACACCATACCCATCGCGGGTCAGGAAAAAAGCCCCCAGATGCTCACCGCCCACGAAATATTCCGTCGGCCTCGTCCCGAATATCATGCCGGTTTCCGTGTCTCGGCTCCCGCCTGTTTCCCCGTCATCGAGACCCGGTGCCGGAGCCGGCCTGCCCGTCTCTGGCGAGCCGACCCACCCGCTCGCTCGCACCGCGACGACAAAACACAAAGGGCGCTGACTTTCTCAAGCCAGCGCCCTTTGATGAGGAGAGTATCCGGTATCAGCTCCGGCGGCGGCGCAAGAGGCCGATCCCCGCGATGGCAGAGACCCCCAGCAGCAGGCAGGTGGAGGGTTCCGGCACGGCGACCGGGCCATTAACCTGGACGGCGTTGATATTCGCCTCACCTGCGGCAAAGTTGTACGTGAGCGTGAGCACGCCCTGCGCATCCGAGATGCCGGTAAGGGCAAGATAGTTCTGGCTGGCCACGAAGGTACTCTCCGTCGCCACGCTCGGCAGCGCGGTGTACGTCGTTCCGTTCGTTGTAATGGTCAGCTGCCGGTCGGTCGCACCGGAGTCACCCTGGGTATAGACGTAGACACTGTAGGAGGAACTCGCCGCGAGACCGGAAAAACTGATGCTGCGAGGCGTACCATCGAAGGCATATATATAACCCTGCATCAGGTCCGCATATGAGGTACCATAGAAACCGAAGCTGCCCGGTTGATCCGGAGACACCGCGCCAAAATACTGCGACGTAAAGGAAACCGTGACACCCGTGTTTGCGCCGGTGGAGCTTAGCAGGCTTGTATTCGTCTTGCTGCCTCCGGTCTTCAGGTTCCAAAAGTCCCCCTCGCTCCCGATCACCGCTGCGCCGGTGTAGGCCGTGGCGTCGCTGCCGCCAAACTGGAGGTTGATCAATGCATCCGCACTCTGCGCCGATGGTGCCGAGCCAATCAATGCCGTCACGGCCGCAACGAGGCAAAGCACCGCCTTCAGTGCGACGCCTGCGCCATGCTTCCTAAGGACAACAGAGAATCGATTCATATCTAATATTTCGATTTTGGTTAATTGGGATTTCTTGGTTAAATCGAGTCGCCAGATATTCCTGCCCGCGAGCAGAGTCAACCCCCAGGAGCGGGTGATTCCTGGTATTTATTGGCCCGCCGGATTCATGGAATTTCTGCCGCATTCATGGGATCGACCGCCGCTTGGGAGCGCATAACCGGAGCAGCGACCGGCCATAGTCATCGGGCCGCACGACGGCAAAAATACAGCGCCCCACAAATCCGGCCCGCCGCCCTCCGTGATGTCTTACCTCCTCCGTTCCGCGAGGAAACGCCGCAATGAAACACGACAGGCCTAACCCGTCTCGCGGACGTCGCTCCCGCCCCGGGAATGCCGGGTTCTCCTCTGCCTCGCCCGGATCGGATGCCAGGAGATCGCCCGGCGAAAGGGCGAGAGGCCCGGCTGGGCATCCCAGGCCCTGACCACCTCGCCGAGCCGGGATTCCAATTCCTCGAGCAATCCGGAAAGCGCCGGGCTGACACGATCCTTCCGCCACATGACGCCGACCTGGAGCGGAGGTGTCTTGCCGCTGATGAGGATCGGCACCCAGGGGCCCGGTTTCTTGGGCGAGTGCTCTCCCGGGGCGCGATTCAAGTGAAGTCCATGCACGATGCCGATACCCGCCTCGGATTCCACCATCGCCAGGAGAACATCGAGGTCGTCGCAATGAACGGTCGTCGCCGGATCAAAAAAGCGCGACTGGCGGCAGAATTGCAGAATCTCGCGGCCCATGTGCGTCGGGTTCGACAATCCGGGCAGGAGGAGCGGATAATCGGCCAGGTCCTTCATCGTCACCTCCGCGCGACCGGCCAGGGGGTGGGAATCGGGTACGATGGCCTGCAGGGTCATCTCCGCCCACAGTACGGAGTCGATCTGGGCGTCGGGAGGGAGGTAGGCGCCGATATTTGCATCGGCCTCGTCATTGGTAAGAAAATCGCGGGAGTTCCTGTTCGACGAAGGGACGAGGGTCAAATGAACGTCCGGGAATTTCGATCGAAACGCCTTCATCGAAGGCGGGAGAATCGAAATGGGCCGAACAAAACCGATGCGCAGGACCTCTTTCTTCTGCTGGAGCAGCTGAAGCTCCACTCCGGTGCGACTGATCTGCGCCAGGATGCTCCGCGCCCGGGAAAGCAGAAACAGCCCGGCGTCAGTCAATTCCACCTTGCGGCTCGTCCGGTTAAACAGGCGGGCGCCCAGTTCCTCCTCCAGCTCTTTGATCGCCTGGCTGAGCGGAGGCTGCGAGACGTTCATCCGCCGGGCCGCCCCGAGAAAGCTCAACTCCTCGGCGACGCTCACAAAGTAGCGGAGATGGCGGAGTTCCATCCCATGAATCTATCTGAAAATCAGAATGATGAAAAGATAATGATAATTTCCAAAATATATCGGGTGGATTTAGTTGGGCGTGATGACTATATACCGCCAGCGAAGCCACGGGGCATTGATCCCGCAGACACGAATTTGAAAATCCATCCTACGGCGATCGTCGGCTCCTCTGCGCGACTGGGAGAGAATCTTGAAATCGGACCGTACGCCATCGTGGAGGACGGAGTGACCGTCGGCAGCGACTGCGTCATCCAGGCGCACTCCGTCCTGACCAACAAAGTCACCATCGGCGACCGAAATGTGATCGGTTACGGCGCGGTGATCGGATCGCCCCCCCAGGATCTCGCGCACAACGACTCGATCTCCAGCGGAGTCGTCATCGGAAACGACAACGTGTTTCGCGAATACGTCACCATTCATCGCGGATCGAAGGAAGGAACATCGACCCGGGTCGGGCATGGCAACCTGCTGATGGCCGGCGTGCATCTCGGCCACAATGTCTCCATCGGAGACCGCAACATCTTTGCGAATAACTGCCTCCTCGCCGGTTACGTGGACGCCGCGGACGACATCGTTCTCGGTGGCGCATCGGTCTTTCACCAGTTCCTGCGCATCGGCGCGATGTGCATGATCCGTGGCGGCACCGCCTGGAGCAAAGACATTCCTCCCTTCACCGTCGGAGCAATCATCAACAGGGTGTGCGGCATCAACGCCATCGGGATGAAGCGCAAGGGCATCGGCACCGAGAACCGCGCCAACGTAAAGCGAGCCTACAAGCTGCTCTACCGGAGCGGGCTAAACGTGACGCAGGCCATCGACGCAGGTCAGTCCGAGGACTGGACCCGGGAGGGAAAGATGTTCATGGATTTTGTCGGTCGCCGGACGAAGCGCGGCCTGTGCGCAGCGCAATCCGAGGAACCGATCGGCACCCATTGAAGAGCACCCGCCGTCGACTCGAGGACCGACTCGGCACACCATCCATCCGAGCGCACATCCGACGGTATGGCCTCATCGCCCTTGCCGTGGGATGCTGTGGCGCGAAACGACAGGGCCAAAAGCAGTCGCATGCCCAACCCGCTTCGCAGCGGCGTTCCACTGGCGAAGGCATCCGAGGCGATGTTCCATGGCGGGGGGCTGCGCAGGAAATCTCCAGATCGCAGTGCCTTTGTCCGTGAAGCACCGGATCACAGCCTGCACGCTTCGCGAAAACGGATATTACACGCCTGACACCTTTCCCGCTATTTCTTAAGCGCTTGGGGACTTACGCTTTCGGAACCGACTGATCGCCATGACAGCCAATCCCGCTCCCGCCAACAGCAGGCTGCCGGGCTCGGGGATGGCGGTGAGGGTGAACTCGAGGGCGGAGCCGTTGTAGGCAAAGGTGCCGTCGAGGCCGTCGGTATTTGCGATGGTGAAGGCGTTCAAGGCGATGTCCTGGCTGCCGAACGTGATGAGGGTGTAGGTGGTATTCAGGACGGCGCCGGGGGCGAGATTGAAGAGGAAGCTGTAGGTCGTGCCCTGGCCGTAGAGGCCGCCGGTGAGGATGAGCTGGTCGGAGGCGGCAGGGGTGGCGCCCAGGTCAAAGACCATGTCGCCATCGACCCAGACGAGAGAATCGGCGGTGAAGGTGCCGGCCTCGCCGATCTCGCCGGGATTCATCGTGCCGCCCTGGAGGGTGATGACATCGGCTGAGCCGGTGCCGCCGAGGGTGCCATCGGTGACGAAGACATCGCTGCTGGCCGCGCCATTCACGAGGAGGGTTCCGGCATTCACGGTGATGCCATCCGAGATCTGCGGTGCGCCGGAGAGGGTGAGGGTGCCGGAGCCTTCCTTCACGATCTGGCCGGGGGTGGCCAGCTGGCCGCCGAAGCGGCCGGAGCGGACGGTGACGGTCGTCTGGACGCTGTTGCCGGTGGTGAGGATACCGTCGCCCTCGAGGATGCCGATGTCGACGGAGGAGGACTGGTCGTTGAAGTTGAGCACGGCGCCGTCTTTGACAAAGACCTTGCTCACGCGCGAGGCGATGGCGCCGAGGGCGGCGTCGGTGGCGGTGAGGGTGCCGTATTCCAGGCTGAGAATCCCGGTGCCGCCGGGCGTGGCGTTCACCGTGTCGGCCCCGAAGAGGATCGTGCCGGTATTGCCTGCGCTGCCGAAGCGGAGGGTGGCGTCGTCGCCGAGGTCCAGAGACGCCAGGTCGAGCGTGAGCGTGGTGGAGGCGGCGGTGGAGAACGTGGCGGCCTGGGCGGCATTCACGGTGAGCTCGGTGACGGCGAGCGTGGCGGTGGCGGTGGAGCGGAGTTCGCTGGTGTCCATCTCAAGAGCGCCGGTGCCGAGGGAGGAGGCATTGTTTACCACGATCTCGCCCTGCTGGAGGTAGGTGCCTCCCGAGTAGCTGCTGGCGCCGAGGAGGGCGAGGCTGCCAGCGCCGGTCTTGATGAGGCGGGCGGTGCCGAGCAGGGCGGTACTCGTGCTGATGTGATACTGCCGGGTATCAAAGGTATTGCTGGCGCCGAGCAGGGAGACCTCGTTGAGCCCGAGGAAGTAGGCGGCATTGTCCTCCGTGACGCGGATGGTGGAGTCGGCAAAGGAGGCGCTGCCATTGCTCATGCCGGCGATCTGCCCGGCGATGATGGTGGAGTCGGTCACAGTGAGGGAGGAGGCGGGCGCGGGGGACTCGCCGGAGACGACGATGGAGTCGGCGGTAAGCGTGCTGCCATTGGAAATGGTGGCGGTGCCGTTGCCGCTCTGGCCGATGGTGAGGAAGAGACCGACATCGAGAGTGGAGGCATCCAGCACGAGGGCGCCGCTGCCGCCGGAGGTGCCGGAGAGGGATAGCAAGCCGTTCACGGTGAGGGAGGCGCCATTTTCGATGGTGAGCCTGCCCTGCCCGGCCCCGCCCACCGTGACATTGCCCGAGTTTGTCCATGTGGTGCCGCTGAGGGTGGCCGTGCCGGTGGAGCCGGAGTTGCTTCCCACGACGACGGAGGCGGTCTGGAGGGTGGCCGTGCCGCCGACGGAGAGAGTTCCCTCCCCTGTCCCGCCGACGGTGAGGGAATCAATATCGAGGAGGCCGCCGGTGGCTGTGAGGTTGCCGGAGCCAGTGCTGGATGCGCCGATGATGGCGCTGGAGAGAGTCGATACGCCGACGGTCTGGTTGAGCGTGCCGGTGCCGCCGTCGCCGAGGTAAAGGACGCCGGAGAGATTCAGCGCGCCGCCGGAGAAGGTCACGCTGCCGGTGCCGCCGGAGGCGCTGGCCACGCGAAGGTCCACCCCGCTGAGGGTGCCGCCCGTGAGATTCAGCGCGCCCTGCCCCGCCACGCCGACATAGATGGTGCCGTAGGCGTCGTCCTCCAGGTCATTGCGCTTCAGGATGAGATTCGATCCGGTCTGGAGGGTGAGGATGCCGGATTGCCCGGTGGTCTGGCCGAGCTGGCCGCTGGCGACCTCGTGGCTGACGGAGAGCTGCGCCTCGCCGCCGTTGTTGATGGTGAAGAAGCCGGTATTTCCGTAGCCCTCCATCTGCGGGACGTTGTCGGACCAGTTGGCGTTCTCCATGAAATCGCCCGGGCCGGTGGGCAGCCAGTTTGTCGTGATTCCGCCCGCGCGAGCCGGTGAGCCGACGGCGAACAGGGCGAGGCCGATGCAGGCAAGTGGAGCGAAAACGGATAAACGACGGACAGACATTATGGGACGTGGGCGGGGTTTTGAAATGGATCGGCACGCGTCCTCCCTCAGGACACGCGAAACCAATTGCATGGCGCGCACTACATTGCAAAGGTCGGGAGCCCTGTCAAGGGGCGGCGGCCCCCGAACTGCGGCGGATCGTGAACGATGTCGCAGGGCAAAGTGGACGGCATGGCGAAGGCGAGGGGGAAACGGGGCCAGCCATACGGGCTGTCGCCCCGACCGGCGCACTCATAGCCCTGAAAACGAGCGACCATGGGGCGCTGGCAGAAAAGCAAGGGGGGTCCCGGGTGGAGCAGAAACCATCAGGAGACGAACCCCGGCGAATCATTTGCCACCGCAGATCAGGCGCGAACCGCCCGGCCTAACGCGCGCCCGAGGTATCATCCCGTATTGCCTCCTCGCCGCCGCCATGAGAAGCTGCCCCGCAGCGACAGAGCCGAAAGCAGTCGCATGCCTAACCCGCTTCGCGGGGCGTTCCCCCGGTGAAACATCCCGCCACGGGAACCCCCAGGTTGCCGGGGACGAACACTGGATGAGGGAGGGCCCGTGTGTTGGCATGTTCCAGCGAATCCGAGGCAAGCTTGCAAGAACGCGGCCACTGCATCTCCAAGAAGCTGCCTCCGGCACCATTACCAAAAATAGCTGGCACCCGCCTTGCTATGGTTGCCGCATTAGTTCCAAAATGAGCTCACATACTTTCGTCGCTTCCCCGACAGAATGAACATCATCAATCTGTTTATACTCAATTCTACCGATTGAAGGGGAATGCAACGCCACGTCCGTCAACGAAATATTCTCTCCACTGTTATTTCGATAAACTCCCAACACCTCTTCTCCTGGAATATCCTGAGTGACATTCATATCCAGGTTTCGAAGATGATCCTTACCCTTTTTCAGTTGATTAAAAATGTAGTCTTTCACTTCCGCGGATTTCCCTGCATCTCTCCAAAACAGCGAGTTATTCAAGCCATTCCGTCACCTCCACTACCCGTTCCTGCCACCAGGCCGGCGGGGTGTCGATATACTGGCATTGCGTATAGTGAGGAACTTTCCCTTCGCAACCTATAAGAAATGCTTTGCCATCGGGATAAAAGCCTACCTTCAAAGGCGCAGAACACTGCGGGCATAAATGCGCCTCGATGGAAGCCAAAGCATCTTTTTCATAAACTCTCTTAACGAGGAAATCCAGCTCCTTACCAAAAACGCCATATCTTTTTCCCTGATAAATCATAAAATTAAATTTTAGTTAACCGGAATAAATCCCAACTCTATAAGTCGATCTACCGCATCTGCCTCGTAACGATTAGGCATTCCAGGAAACGACAACCTTCCAACCAGATTATCTTCCTGCGCCTGTCGATAATGAATCAACTCTTCAACAAGCGTATCAAGCCCTCTTCCGGGCGCAAGTTCAATAATGTTATTCTTCGAATGGTATCGCCCAAAAAAGGTCTGAGGAGTTTTTATATTCCGGATAATTCCTCCATTCGCGCGAAAATCAGCTAGCGTAGTTCTGACAAACTCATTGACCGCAGTTCGATCTTTCGGAAGGACGTATCTCGCTCCTTCATTATTTAACGCGACCGATCTTTCGTTTAAATTATCCGCAAGTCTTTGGGGGGTTAACCGTAAATTTTCAACGTCTGTCTTCGGCGGCAAGGGCGATTGAGGCACCTCCTGCTTCCCGAGGGATTTATCGAAGATAACGCCGGGTTTCTCGGGCGGGGGCTGGGCGGTTTTTTCGGCGGCGGGAGCTAATGTCATGCCGCCGAGGCTGAGGACGAGGCTTGTTCCCGCACCGAGCAGGGCGTCGTGCTTGCGGCGCTCCAGGTCGAGGGGGTTGCGAAATTCGATGCCGAAACCTGAGGCAATGGCATCATTAATCGTTCCCTGGCCGACATTGGTCACCGTGCCGAGGAGTGTGGTGCGGAGGAGCTTGAAGGCGTTGTTGACCAGCGATCGGCCCTCCGCGTTCAGCCACGGTTTCACGGTCAGGTCGAACTTCACCATCGTCATCGCCGCATTGACCGCTCCCATCGTAAGCGCATAGGCAAAGGCCCGGTTGCGATTGAAGGACTGGCCCAGCCGCTTGGCTGTATTTTCCGCATCTTCCCAAGCGTACAGGAAGGATTGCCCGCCGATCATGGTCGCAGCCACGGGCGGCAACGTCATCGACAACATCTGCGGCACCGTCGCACCGAGAGTGCTCGAGAGCTCCCCGGCATAGCTCTGCGCGAACTCCGGGTCGACGTGATAGAAGTTCTGCATAATGCCTCGCTGCCACTGGAGGAGGGCGATTTCGGCGTTTGTCGATTTATCGAAGAATGACCCCTCGTAACCGGGAATGAACTCGGCCACCTTATCTCCAAAGAACTTGGCCCCCCCAACATCGTGAAAGAACTTTCCGCCATACCGCCGAAGAAGCTTTTGACGATGTCGGTCGCGAGATTGCCATTGCGCTGCGGCGCAGGCGTGCCTTTCTGCTCAAGGCTCTTGTCCCAGCGGGCGCGACCGAGCATTTCGATCTCTCCCGGCGTCCGGTCCTCATGCTGCGCTATCGGAAGATTGAGTGGAAACTCGCCGATCTGAAAATAGGCGCGGCTTTCGTCCAGCTCCGGCACCCGGTTTTCCTCATCCACGAGGTCCGGCAGGTAATACTGAGTGAGGCTCAAGGGAACTGTCTTCACCTTGGCGACGTCCTCCGGAGTCAGCTCGGGTACGAGGCTCAGCCGAATAGCATGGTAAACATCGCGGTCGGTGCCGTCCATGTGGCCGAGGAGCCGCAGGGAGGTGAGGCCGAGGGCCATGGGGTAGGCGCGGGTGACGGCGTCGTGCGACTCGCCGAGGTGCTCGGCGATCCAGGGCGTATGGGGAAGGGGTCGGGCCTATAATTTACATGTTCGACCTCGGAGAACGCATTCTAGGCAATACTCCCATGGTTCGCGTTTGCGCAGCGAATCTCCAAATCGCGACTCTTCTCTGAAGCATCCGATCACCGCTTACACGCCTCGCGACATGTATATTATAGGCCCGATCCCTTCCCGTCTCCCAGTTTTCACATCCCAGAACTATTCGTTTCCTTGCTTCTTCTCCTCGAGGATAGCCTCAAGGCGTCGAGCATCTTCCATAAATAGAAAATGGATAAAGAAATGACTGTCGGAGGAACGACATCTCAAACTGGAGACAGCGCCTTCCGCTTTGCCGTCGCCCTTGCGACGAGCAACCAATATCTCCCCTTTGCAAACCGGGCAAATCGGCTTCAGTCCTTGGTTGATTTTTTCCAATACAACATCAGGGGAAGCCTCTTTCGGAACTGAAAACGTTTTGTTCTGCATATTCTACTTCCGGGTCGATTTCACGTCAACCGACCGTCCTACGGAATCCCATCCTCGTCCGGTCAAGCAGATGCGTCACATCAATTCTTACGACGCAGCCTTGCCGTTACCCGATGGATCGGGCGGCTCCTCTTCTCGAAAAGGATCGTAGTCCGGGTCCCAAAATCTGTCGAAAGCCCGCATTCTTTCCGGACTCGGCGGCTCAAAATCGTCAGCTTCCCTCATCGCCGCCAAAAGAAGCTGCTCAAATTGTTCACTTGAGATTGGACCTTCTGGAAGGCGCTTTCGAAATTCTTCCCAGCTTTTTTTTCTTTTCTCCTCCATATTATTTCTCCTCCACGATCACTTGATACATCACGCGCCCATTCTCCTCAAGCTTGACAACACCAAGGACCCGAAAGATCGCATCATCAGTAAAAAGCAGCTCTTTTTGATAAGCGTATCGCTCGTCCAAGAACGAGAAGGGCTCAATATTTCGTGCTGAATGCGACTTGCGAATTTCCATTAGCAATGGATACGGCCAATACGTTGCAAATTCATACGCCACAGCCACATCTGTTGACGCGCTCAAGAAAGGCCTCGCATTCAGCCATTCAGCTCCAGAAAACTGTTTTAGAAAACTCGATCGCTCCTCTTCTGTCCGGAAGCGAAACCCCCGATATAAAACACGATCTCCCGCTTGAAAAGGCGGCAATCTATTCAAAAAACTCTTTAGTACATATTTATAGGCCAGAAGCCTTCCACTTTGAATACGTGAATGCGCTTTTCCAAACCATGCGGTTAAGGCCTCAGTAACGATATGACTCGGATGTTCCTTAACGAGACGAACTGCTTCTTCAACCGTTAACTTGCCCGTCCCTTCGAGCGTTTTGGCATCAAGGCTGACATCCGCCTCCTCCTTTTTCTTTATGACCGAAAGGTCCTCGTGAAGAATAGGCACCTCCTGCTTCCCGAGCGAATCTACGAAGGTAATGCCTGGTTTCAGGGGAGGTCGTTGCGTGGGCGTTTCCGGGATGTCGGCTAATGCCACCCTCGCCCCTGCGCCGAGCACGATGCCTGCGCCGGTTCCGACGGTGAAGTCGTCCCAGCGGCGTTCCAGGTCGAAGGGATTGCGGGTCTCGATGCCGAAGGCGGTGGCTCCGAGGTCGTTGACTCCTCCCTGCACGGCATTGACCGCTCCTGCCCCTGTGGCGCTCTGGAAGAGCTTGATCAGGTTGTCGCCCAGCAGTTCGCTCTGCCCCTTCCTCCACGGGCCGAGCACCTTGTCAAACTCCAGGAAGGTCAGCGCGGTATTCAGCGCCGCCATCGTCGTGGCGTAGGCATAGGCGCGGTTTGGATCGAACTCCTCGCCCCGCCGCATCGCCGTATTCTCGGCATCCTCCCAGGCGTGCAGGAACGACTGACCGCCGATTCCCACCACGGCCGCGATGGGGACGCGCATCGCCACGAGCTGCGGCACGGCTGCGCCCACGGCTCCCGCGACCTTCCCGGCGTAGCTCTCCGCAAACTCCGGGTCCACCGCGTAGTATTCCCGCGCCAGCTTTCTCTGGCCCTCAAAGAAGCCCAGCGTGGCATTCATCCACGTGTCCGCCGTCGTCCCTTCGTACCCGAGGCCGGGCTGCAGCTCCAGCCGCTTGTCCAGCCAGAAGACCGGACCCTCAGCCATGGTGAGACTGCTCTCGGCCATCGACCCGAAGAGGGTCTTTTCCAGTTGAAACTCGTCGTAGTTCTCAAACGACTTGCGCCGTTTTTCCTCCGCCCTCTTCTCACGCCAGGCCTGCCTTCCGATCTGCTCGGCCTCCGCGTCGCTGAGCGACACTCCCGGAGGCAGCCCGCCGGACCAGGATAGGGTGAAGACCTTGCGCCCGAGATCGCTGTAGGAAATCGCCTCCTCCAGCTCCGACACTCGGTTGCTCAGGTAGATCGAGCGCGGCACGTAGCTCTCCAGCCGACTGAGCGGCTGCTCGCGCACGCCCGTGATGTCCTCCATGGTCAGCGTCGGCACGAGGCTGTCGCCGATGGCTCGAAACACGTCCTCGTCGCTCCCGTCCATGTGGCCGAGCAGCTCCTGCGAGACAAGCATCTGCGCCATCGGGTAGGCCGCTCCCACCGCGTCCAGCGTCTCGCCGTATTGGTCGGCGATCCAATGCGCGTTGCCCACCGACATTTTGAAGCTCTCGGGGTCGTCGACGAACGAAAGCAGAACGTCGTTCTCCGGATTCCAGCGCCCCTGCCACGTCTCGTCGCCATGGAAGATATTCATCCAGCGGTCGCCCGCCGGGCTGGGCGAGGTCGGCAGCAGGTTTGTCTCCGCTCCCTGCGGCTGGCCGGGCGAGGAGTCCAGTCTGGGCGGCGGGGTTTCCAGGGTGAAGGGACGCGGCAATACCTCGTCCATGGGCTCATTCGAGCCGGGTGTCTCAATCAACATCGTCAGCGATTCCTTTTGAGGGTGCTTGTCATCACGTCGGGACGCAGGAATCCCATCATCCAGCGCTTCGTTTCCGCCGGGGTGGCATTAGCGTTCCTCCTTATATACTCCGGCAGCGCGGTTTTCACGGCTTGCACGCCGGACCACAGGGTGGCGACGCGGCGCGGGTCGCTCTCGCTGCCGCCGATGTGGCGGGCGACGAGATCGAGCTGTTCGTAGAGGTTGCCGGTGATGAGGGAGGTTTCACTGCGGCCCTTTTGGCGGCGAGCGTCGAGGCGCTGGAACCACTCCTCGCGCCGAGCCAGCGGGATATTCTCGCGGATGCTGCGGCGCAGGGCGGCGTAACCCGCGTCGCCCGTATCGGCCTGCGGGTCGTAGGTTTCCAGGGCGGTGGTGAGCAGCGATTGATTCGCGAGGTAGCGGGCGTGCGTCGGCTCGGTGTCGACGGGGATGTCGCGCAGGCTGCGCTTGAGCGAGGCAACCTCTTCCTTCGGCAAATGGGCCTGGGCGGCGCGGGCGCTGAGGTCGGCGGCGTCGCGGAGCTGGCCGCTGGTGATGGCGGTATCCAGCCCGGCAGTCGTGGTGCGCTGACGCTCGGTGATCTGCTGGCGGGCGGCGGTGAGGTAATTGGCCCGGTCGTCGTCGGTGAGGGCGCGGTAGCTCATGTGCTCGCGGCCGTCGGGGTGCTGGCTCAGCTTTTCATCCTCCTCCAGCACGCTCTGCGCCATCCAGGGATCGGAGCCGATGAGCTGCTGCATGTTGCGGTGGTTCAGGCGCACGATGGCCTGCTGGTGGAAGCGCTCCTCCTCGTCCACCGTGATGAGCCCGCTGTCGCGCGCCTGGGTCATCAGCGTGACGGCGTCCTCGTAACGGCCCGTGTCGTTGAGCTGCTGGCTGAGCGTGATGGCGGAATCCCGCGCGCCCTGGATGAGGTCGGAGCGGCTGCGGTTCACCATGCGCTGCTGCGCCCCGATGAGCTGGCTGCGCTCGTACTGGTCGGCCCGGGCTCGCGCGGCGTCGCTCAGCGGCTGCTTGGCTGCGTAGTCGCGGGTGGACTTGGCAAAGGCGCTCATCGCGGCGGGCCACTGGCTCTCGGGCTGGGTGCGGAGCTGCTCGTCGAGGGAGGCATTGGCGTTGCGGTAGTTCAGCTCGATGTCGGTCAGCCCCTTGAAATCGCGCACCTCGCGCTCGGTCTGCTGCCAGTGCTCGATGGCGGCATAGGCTTTCATCGGGATCTTCCCCGCCTCGGCCAGCCCGCGCGCCACTGCCGCCATGCCCTGCGCCGGACCGTCAAAGGCTCCCTGAGGGATCTTGGCCTGCAACAGGCTCCCGGCCACATTGCCCGGCACGCGCACGTCGGCCCTCATCATCACCCCTCCGCCCACGCTCTGCGGCGCGTTGGGGATTTCCTGCAAATAGACTCGTGACATGGGTGGTTGCTTAGTTGGTGGAAGTTTTCGCGGCGGTGGACTTGAGCGCGTCGTCCTTGCGCAGGCTGGAGTATCGGTCGAGCCCATAGCTGGCCGTGCTGGCGATGTCGGAGACTCCGCCAAGCAGAGTGCCGTAGGAGCTGATGCGGTAGCCCTCGGCCTGGGCCTTGCCAGCGGCGCGGTTCAACTCCGCAGTCTGGAGGCTGATGACCTTGCCCGCCTTGGCGGCGGCTGCCTCATAACCGGCGGTCTGCTGGTCGAAGAGGCTGAATTTTGACTGATACCGGGCCTCCTCGGCCTTGCGCAGCCAGTCGCGGGACTGCACGTCGCCCTCGTAAATGGCGTCCTGGGCATTCAGCTCGATCAGCCCGGCGGATTCGCTGAGGACGGCAAGCGGAGTGCCTTCATTAACGACTCCCGAGGCGGCGTATTGCGCGCGCTGCTTGGCCAGGGTGCGCTCGCCTTCCTCGCGGACGCGGCGGGCTTTTTCCTCCGCCTGCATCTGGACGGCGCGCGCCTGCTGATCCATGTACTGCGCGTTGTTCTGGTCGAGCTGATACTGGACCTGCGCGGCCTGCTGCCGCCAGAGGGCCTGCTGCTGGGCCATTTTGGCCTGCACCTCGGCATTCTGGCGCTCGATGTCGTAGTTGTAATCCGCAATGGCGCTGGCGGTCTTGGCCTGCTCCTGCTGCGAGTACATGCTGATGCCGGTGCTCGCTGCCGATGCGGCAATCGAGGTCACAGTCATCGCAATCAAATAAGGTGCCAGTTCAGCTCCCGTACCCATCGTTTTCCTCCTCCAATAGTGTCGTGATCATGGTGATCTTTTCCGGCGGGCAGGTGGCGGCCCACCCGCGTGATTTCAATGTGCGGGCGATGGCCGGCAGCGTGTGCACGACCATGGCCCAGTAACCCAGCGCCCTCGCCCGGCGCTTCAAAAAATCCAGCCCCGTGAGCAGCGCGGCGCGCGCCGCTTTCATTCCCAACCCGGGCCGCGTGACGATCTGCTCGGGGAAGCAGACGCCGACGGAATTGTCCATGTAGAGCCAGATGGCTGCGAGGTCGCGGCCCGAGGGCTGCTCGTAGATGATGATGCCGAGGCGCGGGAGCATCTGGAGCGGCGGGGCGCACCGCCCATGCTCCGCGTGCCACTCCTCGATCATGGCGTAATCCCGCGCGGGGTCGAACTCTCGTAGCTGCAGGTACGGCTTCATCGGGCGGTGCGATGCGGCCTCAGTCTCCATAGACCTCCCACTTCAGGACGAGGTCGAGCACGGTGAGCGGCAGGGGCTGGGCCTGGCGCACGGCGATGTCGGCCGAGGTGGCATGGCTGCCCGCGACGACGACGTTTTTGTCGCCGGTGAAGACGGGCGGGCTGTCGTCCATGTGGTCGCCGGTGGAGCGGGAATAGACTGCTCCCCAGCGCGCGCCGCCGTCGCTGGAGACCTCGCCGCCGAGGGACTTGTGCAGGGAGAGGAGCATGCGGTGGATGCGTTTTTTGCGGCCCCGGGAGGCGCCCTGCTGGTCGGGCATCTCAAGCTTCATCGGGCGCAGGGTGGAGGTGAAGGGCAGCCCGGCGAGGACGATGCCGGCGGGGGATTGCAGGGTGACCGCGCCGCCCGAGACCTCGCGCCCGGGCGAGACCGCGCCGTCGGCGAGGATTTCCACGCTCTTTCCCTCCAGGTGATCGAGGCCGGAGACGGTGGCGGACTCGGGGGTATTGACTACTCTCCGGGCGCAGTCGAGGTACCACCAGTGGACCTTGTCCTCCTGCTCAAAGGTCTCGCGGAAGTCGGTGCGGAAGCGCTCGATGTAGCGCACCTCCTGGCCGTCGATGGTGCGGCGCACGGCGACCCAGACCTCGTCCGCGCCATTCGCGCCGTAGGTGGTGGCGACGCTCTCAAACGCGCCATCGGTGGTGTGCCGGTGCCAGCCGACGACGTTTTGCAGGCGCTCGTAGGTCATGCCGACGAGCTGGCCCGCGCCGGTGATGGTCCAGTAAATGGCGTCGGGCTGCTGCTGAAAGGCGCACTCGAGCACCTCGCCGCGGGTGATGTGCTCGGAGAGGAGCGTGAGATCCTGCGCGACCCAGCCGTCTTTCTCAAAGGAGTAGACGAGCTCGCGCACCTTGCGCCCCTGGCGCTGGACGAAGAGGACGACGTCGTTGATGATGAGGGCGCGGAGGGACTTTGACCCGTAGCTGGATTGGCGGGCGGCGCGGACGTTGGTGGGCGTGAGGGCGGAGTTGCTGTCGCTGCTGCCCAGCGTCCACTCGTCGCCGGCGGTGCCGATGAGGAGCTGGTCCTGGGAGAGGAGCCACTGGATGGGATTGGACTCCTGCGCGGAGAGGGTGAAGAACAACCCGGAGTCGTCCAGCGAGGAGACGCGGAAGTTTTCAAAGTCGTCGATGACGCTGCCCCAGAGCGACTGCGGGCGCGCGCTGGTGCCACCAAAGTAGAGCCGCTGCTCGTGCAGGGTGACGGTGCGCGGGTAGCCGCGGCGCTGCGACCATGCGCCCTCGGCCCAGGCCTTGGTCGCCGTGGTGGCGGTGAGGGCATTGACCACGTCGGCCTTTGCATGGGTGGAGTCGGTGACCTCGGTGATCTTCACAAAGCCGTACTCGCGCGACTGCACGGCCTCGAGCCGCGCGGTGCCGGAGCCGGAGGTAAAGGCGACGGCGAGGCGCAGGAGGACCTCCTTGTTTTCCTTGCCGGTGGCCGAGACGTTGCGATTGCTCTCGGAGGCGAAGGAGCGAATGGTCTCCCAGGTCGCGCCGCCATCCTCGCTGCGCTGCACCTGCACGGTGCCCGCCCACGTGCCGTAGGTGGTGATTTCCCAGCTGCCGATGACGGCGAGGGAGGACGAGGTATTACTCGCAGTGATGGAGACGGTCACCGACGCATTGGCCCGGGCGTGGGCGATCTGCCAGTACGCGCCGACATGGCCGCTCTCAAAGGTCGCCGCCGACGCGGTGAGCGTGATTCCCGTGCCCGTCGTGGCGCTGGGCGTGATGGTGGTCGCGTCGGTATTGTCATCAAGGAAGGCAGGCCAGTCCCACGCGACAGGCGCGAAGGTCCAGTCGGTATCCGCCCGGCGCGTGAGCTTGCGCGGCTCGTGCGCGGGGTGGACGAAGTACATCACGTCATTGATCTGCACGTACTGGAGGTCGCGCAGCTCGCTCTCGAGGTAGGGCGTGGCGAGCTCAAGCGGCAGCCCGCCGGTGGTGGTAACCGGGACGCCATTCGACCAAAAGCGGACGTATTGACTCCCCAACTCGAGGACGAACCGCGTGGTGATGGAGAAGTTGAACCCGATGAGGCGGCAGCGCGAGTCGGCATGCTTTGCCCGGCCGAGGTACTCGGTGCCGGGACGCCGGTAGACGCCGCCGTAGGGCAGGATGATGAAGTTCTCAAGCAGGCGGCAGCCGGAGGCGTACTTCTCCAGGTCGCTGCGGGCGTCGAGATAGGGCGAGATTTCTCCCGCGTTGAAGCTGGGGATGAGCTGATAGGCCATGATCTTTAGATGCCTCCGCGGCGGGCGCGCACGAAATCGCTCTCGACCCAGGCCGGGCGCACGGCGGGACGGCCCTCCAGCGCATCGGCGCGCATGGCGAGAGGCTTGGTGATTCGTTCGTACTCGATGAGCAGGCGCTCCACCTCGGAGGTGCTGCCGGTGAGGGGCTTCGCCAGGCGGGTGGCGATCTTCAGAGCGACCGCCTCGACGAAGAGCGGAGGAAACAACGCGGCATCCTCCACGCGGCGCAGGTAGCGCACGGCGCACTCGTCGTCGTTCGTGAGCAGGCGGCCGCCCTCGACCTCGTAGCGGCCCTCGCGCTTCGACACATCGTGGCCGTTGAGCTGGAGGATGCGCAGGCAGTCGGCGGGGAGCTGATACTGCCAGGCCCAGCCAAAGGCGGGAGCCTCCGCGAGCCGGGAAAGCACGGCGCGGCGGATGGCGAAATTCCACGGGTGGCTTTGTATCACCTCGTCCCGCGTCTGGTCGTAGAAGCGCTTGCAGAATTGCGCCTCGCGCGAGTCGTCGTCGAGGCTCATGAGGTGATCCTCGCCGAGGTGGGCCAGGGCGAGATTGCAGATGGTGGTCGGGTTTGCTGCCATGATGATTTTTATTAGGGAATGCGGGAGCGAAGGCTCCGGGCTGATTGCCGCACCCCGGCGCGAGGCCGGGATGCGGGGTATCAACCAGGACGCCCGCCCTTACGGGAGGAGGTAGGCGATGCTGAAGCGCACCACCTTGCCCGCCGTCACCGTGCCGCTGGAGAGGGCCACGGTCGCCTTCACGGTCGCCGTGTCCTTCGTCACCGGAGTGCGCACGACCACGCTGGTCGCCGCAGCCGCCGTCACCGCCGAGGAGGCGGCGGAGGCGATCGCCACGCTGGTGGCCGAGTAACGGTCATCGTCCAGCGCGTCGCCGAGTTTGGCGATCGCCGTACCGGTACCGCCGGTGCCCTCGCTGGCCACCCAGCTGCGCTCGGGGAGCACGATCGCTCCCACGGGCAGCGTCACGACATCGATCACGTCGTTCGCGGCCAGGGCCGTCGTGGTTGTATAGACAGCCTCCGCAATCCGGAGGTCGCCCGTCACCTTGTTGCCATCGCCGCGGTCCCGAGGATTGCTCGAGCTCTGCGCGGTCGCCACGTCAGTTTTCACTGTTGCCATGATGTTTACTTGATTTCTAAGGTTCCTCGCCGGTTGCTTAGACCGTCTCGTCGCAGTAGATGATGCCCACGCGGGCCTCCTCGTCGCGGGTCGCGCCGAGCACGCCCACGGAACGCACCTGGAGCGCGTGCGACTGGGTCGGCAGGATGTCCATGCGGGTCTGCTTGCCACTGTCGGAGAGGCGCAGACCGTTCTTCGCCCAGAAGACCACCTGGCGCACGCCGCCCGAGATGGGCAGCACCTTGCTCGACACACGCTTGAAGGTGAAGCCGAGGAACTTGTTCACCTGGCCGTCGACCAGCGCCTGCACAGCGTTGTAGTCCTTGCTGCCGATCTCGACGGAGCGCAGGAGATCCTGGAGCTGCTTCGCGCAGTACGCGACGGTGCGCGGCTCCATGTCGTCGACGTCGTTGTCGTCGAGGATGTACTTCGCACGGCGCAGCTTGCCGATGGTGAGGCCGCTGTTTGCAGCGGTGCCGCTCTCCACGTAGTTCACCGCGACGGTCTGCGAGGACGGCAGGGAGACGACGCTCGCGCCGTTTTCACCCGTGTAGGCATCGCCCACGGCGGCCTGCAGGATGATGCTATCGGCGAGCCGGGCATAGGCGGCCGCCTGGGCCTCCATGAGCTGGCTCGACGGCAGGCTGATCTCGCCGAGGAACTTTTCGTCCCACTCGTCGAAGACTTTCGTGTCGTCAAACGGGAACGGGCGCAGCCAGCGCTTCTCGAGGCTGAGGTCGCTCACTCGCGTGGCGCCCGCGCGCTCGGTCACCCGCTGAAACTCGACCGTGCCGATTTTGTTGTAGCTCTTCTCCTTGCCGTCGATGTTGTCGAGGATCACCTGATCCTTGAGCAGGGAGATTTTCTGCTGGGCCTTGTGGCTCCAGTTTGTCTCGTATTCCGTCACATAGTATTCCGGAATGCTCTTGATAGCTGCCATAGGTTTTTTTCCTTGGTTGGAATTGGTTCGCCCCTCGGCCGACTGGATTATCTGCAACCGTGCAGGTCCCAGCCTTCGGGAATCGCCGTGGGCGGGCTCACCAGGAGTTCTCCGCTCGACATCCTTAACAATACACATTTAAGGAGAAACAGGAAGTAAAAACTAAGCCACGAACGCTAATCGCAACCTAAGTCATGCAACCCATGCAAGGGATGCTCGGCAGCTGGTGAAAAAATTTGCGGAAAGTTTCCGCGAAAGGCGCAATCCTCAGGCGCGATAGCGCGCCACCCTCGCCAGCGGCCAGAAGCGCAAGCCGCTCTTCAGCCCCCTCTCCCACCCGATCCACGGGAGGGAATACGGAAAGAGGTGCAGCGGCGAGCGCCAGTCACCCGCCAGCGCGGCCAGGAACCACGCATCCTGCTCCTCCCGGGCGAAGACCCGCCACGGGTCGACGATTTCCTCAAGGCTCGCGTGGCGGGACACTGCACGCCCCATGACAAAGAAAGCGGGCGTATTGAAAACGTAGCCATGCTGCAAATACCCATCGAGCTCCTCGCGAAACGACAAACGCGTGGCCTGGGCACGGTACATCTCCGCGATCTGGAACACGGGCGGCTCACGGTGTTTCATAAAGCTAATGCCGCGCGGTAAAGCGCCTGGTGCGGCCGGCCATCTTCACCGCCACACGGCCGGAATGCGCCGCCGCGCCGCCGGAGGAGATCATCCCCGCCATTTCCGCCTCGGCCATCATGCGCAGGGCGTCCGCGGCGTGGCTCGACCAGTCATGCACGGGCTCGTCGCTGGCCCGGCCACCCTCGCCCTGGCTGCGCGTGTGGTAATTTGCCAGCGCATCCAGACCCGCCTCGCAGGCCGGGATGCGAAATGACATGCGCGGCATAAGCTGACGCAGGCGGTTGATGCCGACCCAGATGTCCGCCGTGCGCGGAATGATGCGGGTATTGACCAGGCCCGCCGCCGTGAGTTCGCTCTGGAAGGTCCTCCCGCTGCGCTCCGTCACCGCCGCGTCGTGCGGCAGGTAGTGGGTTCCGTAAACGTAACCCTTGGCCAGCATGCGGGAGACACGCTGCACGGGAGTGAGGTCGAGCGGCGTGTCCGCACTTGAGAGATCGACATCGACCACGCGGATCTCGCGCCCGACGAACTGCACGTACCACACGACAGTATTCAGCGGGCTCCCGAGATCCCAGAACGTATGGACAAGTCCACTCCCATCGACCGGCCCGCCGGTGATCGCACCCTGCCGCCGCAGGTTGTCCAGGAGCGGCGCGTAGATGGCCCCGTCGATCGGCGCACGGAAGCACTCGTCAAACGTGGTGGGAAACTCGCGGTACATGAAGACTCCGAGGCTCGCCCGCCGCCGTGCGTACCAGGTCTTTTGCGCGAGGTCGAACGTGCACCCGATCTCGGCCTCCTTTTCCGCAAAGTAGGCGCGCAGCTCCGGATCGATGCGCGATTCGTCGCCCGCCTCGCGGTAGGTGGGATCGTTCCACCAGGGGAAGAAGAACAAGCGCCAGTCCTGGAGTGTGCGCCGCTCCGCCGGGATGGCGAGGGCATCTTTCACCAGCGTCCAGAGGTGGCCGTTGCGCCCGCCCTTCCACGTCGTCTCGATAATTGTTACGCCATGCTCCGCCGAGGGCAGCGCCCCGGTGAGGATCTCCTCGGAACGCCCGGAATCATCCGCCTGGATCACGCCCCACTCGGAAATGTGAAGGAGCTGGTTCGTCCCGCCTCGCGCGTTTTTCCCAGCATAGATCGCGCTCACGGTATCGCCGGAGAGCGTCTGGATCTGCCACGAGCTGTCGTTGTCCCGCACGATAAGGAAGCGCTCGCGGATTGCCGTCGGCAGCGACTCAAAGGCCACCTTGCAAATGCCGCTCAGCTTTTTGCCCGCGTCATCCTGGTTGCGATCGACGATGCTGATCTGCCGCCCGGCGTGGAATATTGCCTCGTCCGCCGCATAGACATCGATGGCCGTGCTCATCCCAAGGCGCCGCGCCTTGAGAATGATGATCTTGCGATGTCCCCCGGCGAGGGCCTGAAACACTGCCTCCTGCTCGGGACGCGGCACGAAGGGGATCACCCGCCCCGTCTCGGCATCCTTGATCGAGTAGAGGTTGCGCAGCCTCCAGAGGCGGTCCTTGAGATGGTCGATCTTCATTCCGCTCCCTCCCGGCGCTCGCCCGCCGCGCGGATTCCATCTAGGAAGTCGAGCAGCGTATCGGAGGATTCGCCCTTGGGCTCGTGCTTCTCGCCGTACTTCTTCGGGGCGAGGCGGGCGATCATCCACTTCCGAGCCTCCACCCGCAGGCGAGAGCGTGATATTGCCTCCTCCCGCAGCACGATGGTTCGTAGGCCGGTTTTGGATTCTTTTTCCACAAAGTCATTCGTCCCGTCATCCGCGATGTCGAGGATCTCGTCAAAGAGCGCGTCCGCCTGGTGCTCTCGCGCCAGCACGTACTGCGCACGGAACGCCTCATCCGCCTGGAGCCAGCGATAAATGGAAGCCAGGGACGGCATCCCGGCATCCCGGCAAATCCGTCGCAGACTTTCCCCAGCCGCCAGACGTTCGCAGATCACCTCGCCGAGGGCCGCGCTTCGTCTCATCCGTTGCTTTCCCGACATATATAAGGAGAAACTATCAAATATCGATTTCGGAACCAAGCCAAAAACCCGTATCGCCCGCAAGAGGCGTACAGCTCAACGCACCTTGATCGGCGCGCGAATCACCCAGATCTCGAGAGGCTTTTCCACACCGGGGCGCTTGATCGTCACGAGTACGCGAGTCCCCGGAGACCCCCGCAGGAGCGAGGCAATATCGTCGAGAGGAAACCCCGCAATCAAGGTTCCATCAATACGCACGATCTCGTCGTTCGGCAGAAGGCCCGCGGCCTTTGCTCCGGAATCCGGCAATATCTGCATGATCCGGCATACGCCCGAGTCCTCGGAGATCGCCGCGCCGATACCCGAGAGAGGTGCGGAATACGGTGTGGCCAACGGGCTGGGCTGCGGCCGGACAAAATAGTCCTGGTCCCGGGATGGCCCAATGGCGCGGATCGCTGGAACCTCCACAGCCAGCGCGACCAGAGAAATCAGCAGGAATTTTGCCACCCGGAACATGCCAGAACAGTACACAAGACCACGCATTACGCGAAGGAAAGAAACCGCACAAACCACCCCGGAAAAGAGAGCGCACGCTGGCGGCGATGCACTCCGTCCCCTTCGCGGCCGCCTCCGTCATCGGTATTCCCCTCGATCGTGCCGAGCGTCCTCCCCGAGACGTTTTCGACGAACCCGATGTGGGATAGGCGAGGCAGAAACACCGCAATGTCTCCCGCCAGGGGCAATCGCCTCCCGTCATTCGCCCAGACCTCCACGCCATAGCGACCTCGACACCAGTCGAGGAAATACCGCACCGCCGCCTCGCGCGGGAGTGTCTTGACCTTTGGTCGCCAACCCTGCCGGGCCGCCTCCGCCAGACAATAGCAAACGAAGGCTGCGCACCAGGGTTCACGGTTTTCATTGCCCCGAGGGTAGGTCGTGTCATTCCAGAACAGCGCGATTTCCGGCCCCTTGTTGCGAGATGTCTCGCGTGCCCCGACATGGCGGGCAGCGATGTCGATCGGTGTGGGTATCAGCCTCGCCAGAGATCCGTCAATCAGCATGGGTTTCGTCGTCATTTCACCCAGGGTTGAGACATCGACCAGAGTCCCCCACAAAGCCGTACCGCCGCCCAGATGATCCGTCGATGCAACCAACCAACCCCAACCGACTGCATGGCTTCAAGGAAGAGCGCATCGCATTCCTCGCGCTTCTTTTCATGGGGTTCGCCTCCGCGCAGGGAATACAGCCAGTCGTGAAGCACCGCCGGAAATTTCGCCGGGCCGTAAGGATCGAAACCTGGAATATTCCAGAAGAGCGACGGCACAGAAGCATAGTCCGTGACAAATCCCGCTGGCACCTCGAACCGCTCACCACCCCGGGAAACATAAACTAGCGAATCAATCAGCGTCTGCCGCCCGTCCTTGTAGCTCATCCAGCGGAAACCCGGAAGAGGTTCCAGAAAACCCGTTTTCATCATTGTGCTGACTGCTCCCGCAGCGGTGACGGGAAGAAGTACGCAGCCGCGCCGAGCACCGCTCCGGCTGCCGCCGCACCCCCCACCGCCTGCCAGTTTTGCGTCGCGCCATTGGCCTGCACATACTGTACCGCCGCAGTCACGCCTCCCGTCACCACTGCCCCGATCGCCCCGGCCGCGGCTCCAAAGACCACGGCTCCGACCTTGGAAATACCTGTTTTCAATTTCATCTTTCTCACTTTCTCCGCACCTCGGCAGCAAGCTGCTCCACCGCGCGTGCTACCTGCTGCTGCGACTCCGCACTTTTTTGCAAAGCGAGCGAATTTTGCGTGATCACCTCGAGTTGCGCCTGCTTTCCGTCACGCAACTCCGCGATAAGCACCTGGCTCGTCGTCGCCCGTTCGTCCCAGACGTACCGAAGAGCCACCAACAGCGCCAACGATAACACACCCCATCCGCCCAGCTTGTAAGCCAGAAGGATAATATTAGCAAAACGGTCTCCTGCCTGCGCGGCAGCCTTGAGTTCCTCTGTCACGGTTCCACCTCCACTACTCGAAGAGCCGACAGCTCTTCCGTTGTCAGTTCCACTACACCGGGAAACAGCCCCTCCTGCCAGGCGTCAACGAGATCGCTCTGCCAGAGACACTGGAATGCAACCCGCCCGTCCGCGAGAGGAATTCCCGAAATCGTTCCATCGACCAGGCTGGCTGCGCGAATGCGGGTCCTCCCTTCATCGTCCCAAAATGCGCCGATGGTTCTGATAGATTCCGCGCCGTCCGGGACCGTCTCACCAAACCATTCCAACGCCGTGCCCAACAGTGCGCCAACCTGCATGGAGTCAAATGCCACTATTCTTTCAATTTGCTGAAAGCTCATGGCAGCCCAAGTTCCCTTCCTACGGTGGATTTATAAAGGCTTCGAAATGCCTCCGAGGTTGCCAACGTAACCGCCCGGTCAGAGAACGCGATCATCGAGATGATTCCGCTAAAACGGTTAGCCCCTGGAGCCGATGACCCGATGCGCACAGATGCGCTTGCTATGTCGGCCGTTACACCCGCCGAGGAAAAGGCCCCCACCGGGTTTGCAGCGCCGTCAATGCGACTCGCAAGAGTGTTGGCCGACCACTGGGCGACACAGTCATGGTAATGAAATCCCGTTCCGGGGGCTGTGCCCGAGGAACTCTCAACAACGCCTTCCGTGTCGAGTCGCCTGGATAACCCCACCGAATACGTCATGTTTCTGCGAGACCAGAGAGCCAGACGAACTGCGGTATTGATACCTGTCGAGAACCAAACCACTGACCGTCCCGAGTCACCACCCGACGGATCGCCATCTGAATACACTGCGCAGACCCAGCCGGCACCCTTGTTGCGAAAGAGACTGTTCGCACCGCTAACATCAATATATGAGGAAAACGGGAATGTAATACCCTGTAAGCCCCACGTCGGGCCATTTATCAGAGTCCCAGTGATTCCCGCACCCGATCCGCCAAAACACGGCAGAAACGACCCTGAGCCAATGGATTGAGTCTGTGGCATGAGGAAACATGCAAAATTCTCCCACATTCCCATCCCCTTCAGCCCGCGGGCAAAATTGTTGATCGCTGTCGAAGCAGTTGCCCCTGTGCGATCACAATAGCCTCGCACATCGGCATCCATCCTTCCAGAGGATCGCCAGGGAACAGCCATCAGTATCCCTCCTCAAGCTCAAGCACGATGCGAAATTTCAACCCAAAGGCCGTGTGCGTCGGCGCGCCCAGCGTAATCCCCGCCAAATAGAGCGTCTCACCGGTAATGGAGAACCGGATATCGCAGTCAGCCTGACCAAACCTGCAACCACCAAGGTCCTTGCTCGCAGCAACGGTAACAAACCCAACAATATTCTCGGCGTCCGCATCCGTAATGGAAGGTGCGGCATTAACTATACCCAGACTGACATCAGCCTTAAGAAAACACAGGTCCATTGTCACACCCTGGTCATCCTTATCAAGAACTCCAACCGAGAGAATACGGCCACGGATTTTTTGCACGGCATTCTGTCCTGGATTCGCATAGTTCCCGATATCGAGAATAGAGCGATCAAACAAAACGTCGCCTGCGGCATAGATACCAACATCGAGCGTCGGGATTAAATCAACAATAATGGTTCGAAAGTTCTCAATAATCATAATTGTAAAAATAGTGCAATTTTCTCAAAAAACTCGGGAATGTGAATCGGCCCGTGTATCCAAAACCTGCCGGACGCGCAGATTACTCAAGCAACATCGACTCCTTGAATGACCACACATTTTAATGACAAGCGAATGCCTGCTTTGCAAATCCTGCCACAAAATTAGGCAGATCAACAAATGCAACAACATTAAGATATAAAGTAAGAAGTTCCTCAAAAACCCCGCACGCAAAAGCCAAAGCGAAACGAAGTTCATCCAACCAAGAATCAACACATCGAAGAATACGCCACACCATCCATCCAGTGAAATACATGCAACCCGACCCCAGACACCTCAAGCTCAACAAAAGAGCAATCAGCGCTCGCGAGTTTCACAAATCCGAAATTACCCCTTAATTTCCTGCACAGTTAACACCTGCGCAAGCGATCCTCCAAACTTAGAACCATAAGTGTGAAGGCGATTCAAATAAATAACAGACGAAACAACAGGCCCAACCCTGATAGAGTAAGTTTTAACCCCTCCTCCCGGCACATCAATCATATCCAAATTCACATTAACCCCATAATCCCCGGAACCAAACGAACAGTAGGAACTAACTAAACAGTCATTTACGCCAGAACGAAAAATAGCAAAACAGGCTCCAGTTGCAGATGACGCTGAGTATGGCCCATTATATTGAACTCGAATCTTACTTGATGATAAAATCGGAGTTATTGACACAGAGATCACCTGCGTCCCATCAGAAATCTGAGGCTTCGCATTGCCGAATGGAATCTGCGCACTAAGCGTCGTTTCCGCATTACTGGATGCGCCTACCGTCTGAATAATTGCCCCTACCGGGGCGATGGCATTCCACAAACCCGATGCGCAAAGGCTGGAATCCACGAAACCGGAGCCGAACTTTCCTCGGCCTGCTGCGTCCGCCGTGAAGATTCCAGATCCGATCTTTGCCAGTGTGAGAAATGAGTCGGACATTTTCGCACGACCGGCGGAATCCGCGGACAACACGCCGTTGGCCAGCATGGTCGTAAGGATAGAGTTGTCCGGAATCCCCGCTTTCGGGGCGACCCATGCTCCCGCCGAAGTCCCGGTCGCAACCCAGATCGTGAAGTCTTCCAGTTGCACTCCCACCTGCCCGAGAAACTCTGGAACCACTGAGGTCCGATCAGAGTTCATCAGCCATGTCTTGGTTCCTTCGCCGAAGAACTGCTGGGTCAAATTCAGCCATACCGCGAGTTGCTCTGGCGTAAATGTCCTAGGCTGCGCGTCTCCACCAAATCCAATGACCGAGTTTGTCACCGTGGTCAGGGGCGATTTTTCACCATCACTCTCCCGCACCTTCAGTGCCTGGCCCAATGCCCGGGCGTTTTGCTGGCTTAGCATGGTTTGCCGATCAAGGGCCCGCTCGTGGGTTTTGGCGGGAAATTCCCCGTTCTCCTCGTAGACTGTGGACTGCACTGCCTGAACTTCGCGATAGATCGTTACTCGCGAGGTCGGCGGAACGGCTGCAACAGTCCATATCGCGCCTCCACTTTCATTGCCTGCGCCCGAGACGGAGTAGTCACTACCCTCCGCCAGCTTGATATCAGCCCCCTCGGCATCCGTCACTACGACTCGGAGATCGCCGATTTCAAAGAAATAGAACGGCACCGGATAGGCCGTCGTCGTCGTCCCGTTGCCCCAGTACTGCACACGATTTGTTTCGCTTTGTACGCTCATGGTTATAAGGAGAAATACCATAAGACTCTAAAGGATGAAAGCCGAAACATTCAGCGAACCAATCTATTTCCCAATAATCCGCTCCAAACCATGCTAGGGATGCAACACTCGCAAACATGCAAACAGCCGGCTCGGCCCTTTTGGCTCACTAAACCGAGTCGGCTTTGAACAGCATCACGAGAAACGTCCACAACCGGGCGCCCGTCTCCGCAAAGCACTCGAAAATTCGTTATGCCATCGGGCATCTCATCATTAGCGTAGGGATGAGGGAGTTGGAGCCGAACTCGCTAAGGACGGGGCATTCGTTCGATGAGGACGAGCACTTCCGCTCGCCCGGCCTTGATGCCAGCCCAAGATGCCTTCTCATCTCCTCATTTGCCACGCTACGCCTCACATCTTCGCTTTTCGCCTGGTGAGCCTGTCCTGTGGCCACCGCGTCATTTCATCGAGAGATGGAAACCGGTCAGCCTCCCCGCTCGATGAGCCTTCATGTGCGGCACTGCAATATGTTCGCTTGCCAGCTCCTTCGTGGAGCCTCCGGCACTGCGTCCATGCAGCCGCGCTCGAGTCACATATCCCATCGCTCCGGCATAACGCCTCCCTTCTCAGAACCAAGCCCCTCATTTCTTCATCTCTGCCCGGTTATTTTCTCAGCTTCCATCCTCGAGATCCTCCGACCCGGCAGCACCGCCCCTTTTCTAGCCACAAAGGACGCTTCTTTTGAAAACCCCCCTCACGCGCGCCCGCCCCCGCGCTCTTTCCGTACAACCTCCGTTGTCCCGAGTGACAATTCCCGCACAGTCTTCGCCAACACACGCAGAGTCGGTTTGGGATTGATGGCGTTACGTTGGGCTCCACTATGAAGGCCCCAGTAACTTTGGATGCCAACGAGGCGGTCGCCTCCGTCGCCTATCGTTTGAGCGAAACCATCGCCATTTATCCCATCACTCCGTCCTCCCCCATGGCCGAGTGGTGCGATGAATGGTCCAGCAAGTCCCAGCCGAACCTCTGGAACGCCATCCCGCAGCTCGTGCAGATGCAGTCCGAGGCCGGCGTGGCCGGCGCCATCCATGGCATGCTGCAGGCCGGTTCGCTCTCCACCACATTCACCGCGTCGCAGGGTCTCCTGCTCATGATCCCGAATCTCTACAAGATCGCGGGCGAGCTTCTTCCCTTTGTCCTCCACGTCACCGCGCGCACCGTCGCGGCCCACGCACTTTCCATCTTCGGCGATCACTCCGACGTCATGGCCTGCCGCCAGACCGGCGTCGCCCTGCTTTGTTCCAACTCCGTGCAGGAGGCGCAGGATCTCGCCCTCATCGCCCACGCCGCCACGCTCGCGGGCAAGGTGCCCTTCATCCACTTCTTCGACGGCTTCCGCACCTCGCATGAGATCGGCAAGATCGACGAACTCGACGACGACGTCCTCCGCCGCATGATCGACGACGAATGGATCGCCGCCTTCCGCGATCACGGCCTCAGCCCCGATCACCCGGTCATTCGCGGCACCGCGCAAAATCCCGACGTCTTCTTCCAGGCCCGCGAATCCTGCAACCCTTACTACAATCGTCTCCCCGGCGTCGTTCAGGCACTGATGGATCGTTTTGCGGACCTCACCGGCCGCGAATACGGGCTGTTCCAATACACCGGCCACCCTCATGCCGACCGCGTTATCATCGCCATGGGTTCGGGCGCGGAAACCGCCGAGGAGACGGCCCTTGCCCTGAACCAGGACGGCGAGCGCACCGGCGTTCTCAAAATCCGCCTCTTCCGCCCCTTCTCCGTGCCGGATTTCCTCGGCGCCCTGCCGCGCACCGTGCGCAGCATCGCCGTGCTCGACCGTACGAAGGAGCCCGGAGCCATCGGCGAGCCGCTTTACCAGGACGTCATCACCGCCATCGCCGAGGGCCGCGCCGCCGGCTGCTCGCCCTTTGAGGTCGAGCCCGTCGTCATCGGCGGCCGCTACGGCCTGTCGTCCAAGGAATTCACCCCAGCCATGGTCAAGGCCGTCTACGACGAGCTGAAAGCCGAGCGCCCGCGCCGCCACTTCACCATCGGCATCAACGACGACATCACCGGCACCTCGCTCGACTACGATCGCGAGTTTGATATCGAGCCCGACGACGTCTGCCGCGCCGTCTTCTTCGGCCTCGGCTCCGACGGCACCGTGGGAGCGAATAAAAACTCCATCAAGATCATTGGCGAAAAGACCGCCAATTACGCCCAGGGCTACTTCGTCTACGACTCGAAGAAATCCGGCGCCATGACCGTCTCGCACCTGCGCTTCGGCCCTCGCCCGATCGGGTCGCACTACCTCATCGGCCAGGCCAATTTCGTTGGCGTCCACCAGTTCCCGTTCTTTGAGCGCTTCGACGTCCTCGGCATCGCCGCGGAGGGCGCGACCGTGTTGATCAACACGCCCTTCTCCCCCTCCGAGACCTGGAGCCGACTCCCGCGTCTCGCCCAGGAGCAGATCCTCGAGAAGCACCTCCGCGTCTACGCCATCGACGCCGTGAAGGTCGCCGCGGAGGCCGGACTCGGCAACCGCATCAACACCATCATGCAAACCTGCTTCTTCGCCCTTTCCGGCGTCATTCCGAAGGACGAAGCGATCGCCCATATCAAGGAGGCCATCGAGCACACCTACAGCAAGAAAGGCGCTGCCATCGTTGAGAAAAACTACGCCGGTGTCGACCGCGCCCTCGCCGGTCTCGTGCCGGTTGAGATTCCTGCCAACGCGCCGCTCAACGCCCCATCTCACGCCCTCGTCCCGGAGATCGCGCCCGAGTTCATCCAGCACGTCACCGCGCCCATGATGGCCGGTCTCGGCGACGAACTCCCCGTCAGCGCCTTCCCGCCGGACGGCACCTGGCCGACTGGCACGGCGAAGTGGGAGAAACGCAACGTCGGTCTCGCCGTTCCCATCTGGAACTCCGACATCTGCATCCAGTGCAACAAGTGCGCGCTCGTCTGCCCGCACGCCTGCATCCGGCCCAAATACTACCCGTCGTCGCTCCTCGAAAGCGCGCCGGATTCCTTCCAGAGCGCGGACTTCCGTTCCCGCGACTTCAAGGACTACAAGTACACCCTCCAGGTCGCCCCGGAGGACTGCACCGGCTGCACGCTCTGCGTCCAGGTCTGCCCCGTCAAGGACAAGGCCGACCCGAAGCGCAAGGCCCTCAACATGGCCCCGCACGCCGACCACGTCGAGGCAGGCCGCAAGAACTTCGACTTCTTCCTCACCCTGCCCAACGCCGACCGTTCGCAGCTCAAGCCCGAGGTGAAGTCCAGCCAGTTCGCCGAGCCGCTCTTCGAGTTCTCCGGCGCCTGCGCCGGCTGCGGTGAGACGCCCTACATCAAGCTCCTCACCCAGCTCTACGGCGACCGCGCCGTCATTGCCAACGCCACGGGCTGCTCCTCCATCTATGGCGGCAACCTGCCCACCACCCCGTACACCACGAATAGCGAAGGCCGCGGCCCTGCCTGGTCCAACTCGCTCTTTGAGGACAATGCGGAGTACGGCCTCGGCCTGCGCTTCGCCTACGAGCAGCAGAATCAAGCCGCCCGCCAACTCCTCAGCTCCCTCGCCCCGCAGATCGGCGACGATTTCGTCAACGAGATCCTCACCGCTCCCACCGCCGGCGAGGCCGCCATCACCGCCCAGCGCGAGCGTATCGCCGCCCTCCGCGAGAGACTTCCGCGTATTGCCTCACCCGCAGCGCGCCGTCTCGAGTACCTGGCCGACTCGCTCATCCCGCGCAGCGTGTGGATCGTCGGCGGCGACGGCTGGGCGTACGACATCGGCTTCGGCGGACTCGACCACGTCATGTCCCTCGGGCTGAACATCAACATCCTCGTCCTCGACACCGAGGTCTATTCGAACACCGGCGGCCAGCAGTCCAAAGCCACCCCGCTCGGAGCCCTGGCGAAGTTTGCCTCCAACGGCAAGAACACGCCGAAGAAAGACCTCGGCATGATCGCCATGAGCTACGGCTCCGTCTACGTCGCCCGCGTCGCCTTCGGCGCCAAGGACTCGCAGACCCTCAAGGCCTTTGAGGAGGCCGAGAGCTACCCCGGCACCTCGCTCATCCTCGCCTACAGCCATTGCATCGCCCACGGGTACTCGATGAACATGGGCTTGGAGCAGCAGAAGCTCGCCGTCAATACCGGCACCTGGCCGCTCTACCGCTTCGACCCCCGTCGCGCGGAGGCTGGACAGCCCTCCTTCCAGCTCGACTGCGGCGCGCCCACCGTGCCCGTCGCCGAGTACCTGAAGAACGAGCTCCGCTTCCGCTCCAAGGGCACCGACAAAGCCCGCGCCGCCGCCATCCTGGCCGCCGCCCAGGCCGATGTCGACCGCCACTGGGATACTCTCCAGGCCATGGCCCAACACCCGAGCAAGCCCGCGCCGACCGCGCCCGCTCCCGCCGCAGCCACCCCGGCTCCCAAGCCCGAGGCCGCAGCAGAGGCTCCCAGCGCCCCGGCCGCCGCACAGCCCGGCACTCCGGCCAAGCCCAGCGAAAACGCTGCTCTCCAGACTGCCGGGAGTTAATCTCCCGGCGGTCAGCCCCCGTTCCCCCCTCAACCCCGCAATCCGCCGCACCCTAGCCCCATGCGCATCGAGATCCGATCAGTCCATCATCGAGGCAACCGAGGAAAGGAATACGTCTCGCTGAAGGCCAACGCCGACTGCGACGCCGGCGCGTACATCCTTGCCGATAGTACGTGCCGGAGCGACGGCGAGATCACCGGCTCCCTGCGCCGCACCTTCTGGCTGCCCTCCCGCCGCATTGCGAAGGGCGACTACATCCACGTCTACACCTCCTCCGGGTCCAACACGTCGTTCACCAACCGCTCCCGCACCACGACGCACATCGTCTACTGGGGCCTCCCCGACGCCATCTGGAAGGACGACACCAGCTGTGCCGTCCTCTTCGACATCGGCGCGTGGCAGTACTGCCCCGTCCAGATGCCCTCCCTCGGCGCCCCCCTCCTTACCTGACCACACAAGGCAGGTTGAGTGAAGCGAGGGAGACGGAAAGAGGCAGCCCAGAACCCTTGCCACCCAGGCAGGCAGACGCGGGTCTAGGGAGAGGGATGAGACTCCCGACTTGCTAAAGAGAACCTCCTCACCGGCTTCTCAGGCTTCAGCACCACTTCGCGCCACGGCAAGAGACACCGCACCCTCGTCAATCCGCAACCCGCCGCGGCGGGAGTCCATTACCCGGTAGCGCAGCTCTACCCTCCCGGTATCCACCTTCACCAGGGTCAATACGGTATTGACTCCTTCGCTGGCCCCGAAGTTCGCGACAAAGGAGTCGCCCGCCTGCCGGAGCACGATGCGATCGGAAAAGCCTGTGATATTTTGCTTGTCGCCCTTCACGGCAAAAACCTCGCCATCCCCGCCGAGCACCACCCGGTCACCCGATCGAGATACCTTCGCGATATGCGCCTGAAGATAATCCGCCACGGCGGCCTGATGCACACCTCGCGTCCGGGCGATCTCTTCCGAGTGAAGACTCGGCAAACACATCGCCGCCAGCAGACCAAGACAACCAAGCAAGCTTTTCATAAGTCGAAGGATCCTCAGCTGCGAGCAGTTAACACACAACTCCTCCCCGCGCAATGGCTAACCCACTCTCACCCGCCACGCATAGCTTAGCAAAAAGACCGCTCCGACAAAGCCACCACTTCGCTGACGCCGGGCTGTAAACTCATTGCCTGAGACAAAACCGGACTCGTAGCACCGAGGCGGCGGCGGCCATGCACATAGTCCTCCCTTTGTTCCCTTCGCATCCGTTTACCCGCGAACCATCTTCGCTGCCCCGGAAACGCCCGCCCCAAAACCGGGTCCGCCGACTCAACGTCGCGACCGTTGCGAAGCACTCCGCCTGCGCAGCCGCGGCATCATTTTGGGCCCCCTTTTCCTTTCTCCTCCGAAAGCCCCCTTCAGATGGCCCGAAATTTCCACCCTTGGCGAAAAACGCCCACCCGCACACCTCTCCCCGGCGAGAATTTTATTTCCCTATCCCGCAAAGGGATACGGCATCCCGCCCGCCCTGCCTCATTTGCAAAAAACTTGGCCCGCCGTATGCTGACCATACCTCGAAGGAGGAAATACCTATGCAACTGAAGGATCACATCCCTGTGGCCTACGCGCGGAGGTTGGCCCATTCCATCGGCCTCTACCTGAAGGACCGTTACGGCGCGACCAAGGTCCTGCTCTTCGGCTCTCTCACGCTGGGAGCCTACAACCCGGACTTCTCCGACATTGACGTCTACTTTGAGGGCGTCCGCGAGGAGCTCGTCGCCTCCGCCATGGCCGACTGCCGCCGAAACTTCGGCGAGCGCGACACCATCGGACGCAAGCGCATTGACTACGTCCAGGCCGAACACCTTTCACCCGAGCTCCGCGCCCGCATCAGCAAGGTCGGCGAGGAGATTTAACACCCGGAGAAGCTAACAAAGAAACTGCCACTCACCACACTCATCAAAGCGTCCCCCGCAACGGAGGGACGCCAGGACAAGGAGGTGATGCCAAAGATCGACAGACAATCAGCACAGACCAAAGCCACCGGACGGGCCCCCAAAGCCCGCCCGGTCTTTTTTTGGCCGCAATCTCGCATTGCCTCATCCGTCCGATCTCAGACAAACGCCTGGCGCAGCCATGGCTCACGGATGTCCAAGCCAGACCATAGCTCAGCGCGATCACCCAATCTCACCGGGGCAGAATACGCCATCCCCTATCCGAGCCGAGCTTGAGCGCAGATTCCCCGCTGTTTTCCCGTGCGTTCACTGCCTCGGGTCAAGCCGACTCGGGTATGGAAACACTCCGGCGCCGTCACAAAAGCTGACCCGCAAGATCTCAGCCCAGCGCCTTTCGCGCCAGGTCTGAAAACTGAACCACGGAAAACTCGCAGGCTCTTCCCGCCTCCCTGAAACGCTCGCCGGAGTCACCGCGCCCCTCAGCGCCGGTTTTCGCCCGTTCCTTTGCTTCCTTCGCTTCCTTCTGTTTCTTCCTGCCTTGTCCTTTGTGTCCTTTGCGACCTTCTGTAAAAGTTCCTGGGTTCTTACTTTGCCCAGTCGACGGAAAGGATCTGCTGCACGTCCATCTTCTGGCCTGCCTCGGGGATTCTCTCGGTCGATTCCTTCCAGGTAACACGGCACTTTTTGCCCACGAATTTCTCCGGATCGCTCACCACCGCCTCCACCGAGGCATCCGGCTTCAGGATGAAGTACGTCGCCTCCTCGCCCGTCGCGTTGTCCTTCATCACCCAGTGAAAATAATCGCCCTCGTCGATACGGAGGAATTTTCCCTCCGTAAAGCGCGTCGCACCGCTCTTTACCTCCGTCGTCTGCTCGCGGATCTCCATGACCTTCGCCGGTTCCTCGGGTGCGAGCACCTTGGAGTATTCCACGCACGACTTGATGAGCGCATACCACATCTCCCGGTAATCCTCGCCATGCATCACCGGCGCGTTTTTCTCGGTCGACAGCCATTTGACGATGCCCTCGGCATCCATGTAAAATCGCTCCTCCACCTTCGCGCCGTCCTTGGTCCATTCGCGATAGACAAAGGCCAGCTTGCCATCCGGCCCCGTGAAAAACTCATCCGACTCGCCCGGCAGTTTCGCCAGGATCTTCACCGGCACGTCGTCCGTGTCGATCCATCCCGTCAGCGCCGCGCCGTCCGGCCCTTTGGCCTTCACCTTCTTGTACGAGCCGAGGTTTTTCTCGATGGAATCGTAGACCGCCTTTTGCGCGGAGACATCCTGCGCCCAGGCCGACGCCGTCACTGCCAGGAACACCGCCACCACGGGGAGCAATCTCTTCATGCGCTCGCTTAATTCTCCCTTCTGTGGAAAAACGCAAGCCCATTTCACCGTCCGCCGCCCCGCCATGCTAACCCCTCATTTTCTCGTATCGCTAAGGAAATCGGCGCGAGGCAGATGCGAGGAAGTTTTGCGGGATGCCGCCACCGGAAACAGGGGCTGGCCCTGAAGAGGCCGCCGCGTGCGCTGCCATGGCAGATCGCAAGAATCCCTCACGGATGCCCGCGTCACACTTTATCAACGTCTTCCTAAGGATTAGGCATTCCCTCGCGACCCTCCGCCGCATCGCCACCGGCCATCGTACGCCACCGCTCCCGGACTCCCGGGCGGACAGACGCCCCTCCATCAGCGCCCGTCGCGCGTCCCTGTCGGCAACTCTCTCTTAAGAGTCTGTATACTCCGGACGGTACGCGCGACAGGCCGGACCACCCTCTCGCAGCCTGGCCGGGAAACTTAACCTCCCTCGGAAAAACCAGCTTCCGCATTAGGCTTGCGTTTTTCCAAGGATGAGAGAATTAAGCCAGTCGCATGAAGATGTTATTCCCGTGGGTGGTGCTGCTGGCCGTCATGGTCGCGCCTGCCCTCGCGCAGGACGTATCCGCACAGAAGGCACTCTACAACTCCATCGAGGAAAAGCTCGATAGCTACAAAAAGCTGACCGCCACCACCGACGACGGCATCGCGCTGAAGGGCTGGAAGAATCGCGAAGGCCGGTTCGTCAAGATCGTGAGCGAAAACAACGGCAACACTGCGGAGTTTTACCTCGGCCCCGATAACAAGGTCGCCTTCGTCTTTCTCGACTGGAACAAGGACGGCACCCACCTCGAGGAACGCATCTACTTTGCCAACAAGAGCATCGTCAAATGGCTCACCGACGGGAAGGACGCCGACCTCGACCCCGCCACGCTGAACGAGCGGTACCACGGCTTCGTCCACTTCTGCCACGACTACTCCCTGGTCCTCCTCGGCCGCAAGCCCTAGGGGAGGCGGAGGAGTTTTCAGACATTGCAGGATTGTGCCCTGCGGTGACTTCGGAAGCTGCGCCTCGTGAATTGACAAGGATTGCAAGCCTCCAAAGCGGCGACGAATAGCAACACCGACGCCTTCCATCCTTTAGGGATCAGCAAACCGGCTCTCCCAAACTCACCGCGCCCCATCACCGCCGGGTGCACCCGCTCCATTGCTTCCTTCTGTTCACTCCTTCCTGCCTTTCCTTTGTGTCCTTTGCGACCTTCTGCAAAAGCCTGTCTTCCCACCCAAAGGACCGCCAGAAATCGGCTTGCGTTTTTCCCCGGATCGGGGAAGTAAGCGGGTTGCATGAAGAGGTTTTCCCCGTTGTTGGCGGCGGTGCTCGTCGCCCTGGCCGCGCCTGCCCTCGCGCAGGACATCTCCGCCCAAAAGGCGATTTACCAGAAAGCTGAGAAGAACCTCGCCTCCTGCAAAAAAGTCTGCGGCAGCTCGGAATACGGCGACGCGCTCGTCGGCTGGGTCGATGAGGACGGCAGTCTCATCAAGGTCACGGCCAACAGTTCCGGGCGCTCCGAGGATTACTACCCCGGCCCCGACGGCAAGCTCGCCTATGTCCATCTCGACTGGGGCGACGACGACCACCGCGTGAAGGAGAGCATCTACTTCACCCCCACCGCCATCGTCAAATGGCTCGCCAATGGCGAAAACTCCGACGAGTCCCCGGAGGAACTGAAGGAAAGCTTCGCCACCTTCCAGAAGAACTTCGCGACCTACTCCCACATCCTCCTCCCCGACCAGGCCGCCGAACCCGCCAGCGCATCGCCCACAAAACCTGCCACCCAGCCTGCCGCCCAATCCGCCAGCGAATCCGCCGCCGACAGCGCGAGCGAGGAATCCGCCGGCAAGACCTTCGCCAGCGCAGGCAAGGGCGACATCAAAGGCAGCACGCTCAATGTGACCGAGGGAAAATTCCTCCGCATCGACGAGGGCGATTACTTTCACTGGGTGATGAAGGACAAAGAGACGGGCGAAGAGGTCGACTACTTCATCATCAAGCCCGACGCCAACGTGGAAGCCGTCACCGACGCCCCCGAGAAATTCGTCGGCAAAAAATGCCGCGTCACCTGGAAGGAATCCACCGAGAACCTCCCCGAGGCCGGAGGCAAACAGGACGTGCAGCAGATCCTTTCCGTAACCTGGATCAAGTAAGAACCGGGGAACTTTTACAGAAGGCCGCAAAGGACACAAAGGGAAGGCACAAAGGATAGAACAGAGCCGAGTCCGCGAGACAGGCGCAGCCAACGAAACGAAGATAGCAAAGGGACGGGCGAAAATCGGCGCTGACGGGCGCGGTGATTCCGGTGAGCGTCGCAGGGAGGCAGGAAGAGCCTGCGAGTTTCCGTGGCTCGGTTTTCAGATATTGCGCGCCGATGGGTCGTGGCACACGTCTTGACACACGTCCAAATACCGCCGCTCCGAGGCCGGAGCGGCTTACTGAAGCGACGGGCGACTCGACGCCGAGCAAGCCCGGAGCGAACCGTTTGGACGGCCAGCAGGGAAGCCTTTCGCAGGGAGAGAAGACTCCCGCCGCACGGTTCTTGAAGGCTTGATTACCGGACGGGCTGCGGTAACGAGACGTGCCGCCACAAGGAGGAGCGCCTTTCCCCTTCGTTTCCTTCTGTTTCTTCAGCCTTGTCCTTTGTGTCCTTTACGACGTTGGCTCCGCCTGTCTTGCAAGCTCGGCTCTGTAAAAATCCGTCTTTGCCGGCCCAGCGCACTGATCCGCACGCCGCGTCCCGTCACCTCCACAGAAAGCCCTCCCCTTCGCTTCCTTCGCTTCCTTCTGTTTCTCCCTGCCCTGTCCTTTGTGTGCGTCCTTCTGTTAAAAATCCGCACTTCCGCGTCCGCAACGGGTGCGCTATAGTCCCGCCCACCTACCCATGAAAAGGCTCCTGCTCCACGTTGCCGCCGTCGGTGTTACCGCCACCCTGTTTTCCTCCTGCGTCACGCAGAGCGTGATCGCCACCGCAAAAGGCACCCCCGGCCCCATGGACCCGCCCGACATGCCCCCGCGCCAGCCCCAACCCCTGGCCTACGCCCTCGTCCCCCTCGTCGTCCCCATCGACATCGTCTTCTGGCCCATCGAATACCTCTACACCCAGAACCAGACCATCTCCTCCACCCCACCCCGCAAAGGCGTGGAGTTTACGTATTAGGAAACAGGCCCTCCGAAATGCCGGAGCCCCCCGTACGCTCCGGGGTTGTGACCTCGCGAAAACCTGCTGCCAGTAAGCCATGTCCGCGACTGTCGATCTCCAGCAAATGACCGTAGCCGAAAAGCTCCGGCTCATGGAGGCATTGTGGCGCGATCTCTCCCGCGAAGACCTCGCCTCCCCCGCATGGCATGGTGAAATCCTCGCCGAACGCGACCGCCTCATCGCAGCTGGCAAGGAGCAATTCATCGACTGGGAAACCGCCAAGAAGCAGCTCCGACAAGAGCTGCCGTGACCATCTCGATCCAGCCCTCCGCGCTCAACGACCTGAAGCGCGGATAAAGGTTCTACGAGAGCCAGTCCGAAGGGCTTGGCTCGTATTTCCTCGATACCCTCTATTCCGACATCGACTCCCTGCAGCTTTACGCCGGGATACACTCGGTTCACTTCGGAAAATTCCGGCTGCTCTCCTCCCGTTTTCCCTTTGCCGTCTATTACGATATCGCTGGTGACATCGTACTCATCCGCGCCATCCTCGATCTGCGCCGCGATCCGGCTTGGATCGAACAAAAGCTGGGACGGCAAGGTCCATAGCCGTTGCATAGCCACCTCACGCACAATGTTTCCCATCAAAGAACATTGCGCCCGCATCGGTCTGGCGTACGAGGAAATCGAAACCACTGCCGTCATCTCGCCCGTGGGAAAATTCACCTCCTCCGAAATACCGCTTAACGCGGATTTCGACTTTCAGAGAGACGTCCTGCCGCTGCTCGGCGATGCCGCCGAATTCCGCATAGTACCGAGAGAGTCAAAGGGCGGACGGCGCCCGCCACTCATCCTGGCCCGAGAAGAACTCCCCACCCATTTCGCCAAGTGGCGGCCCACCGCATTTGGCACCGATGAAGATCTCTACCTCATCCCCGACCGCGACAGGCTGATGATGTACTGGTCCCACCACGACGGAATCCTCCTCTACACTTTCTGACCGTCTCGCCATGCAAGACTTCCACATTCTCAAAGCACGGTGAACCGCCTTGTCCTTCCGATGGCCTCCTCGACATACAGGATGTTTCCATCCCGCTTTAGGAACCGCCAGCTTTGCACGAGCCCGCCATCTTCGTCTCGCAGTTCCAACTCTCCGTCCTGAATCCGCCATTTGTAAACAGGACAAGTCAATTCTTTCCCTTTTGTCCCTGCGGTAACCGCAACAAACCCGCTCTTCCCGAATCGATACATCTCCTCCTGCACCGGGTCGTCGAGGGCGATCGTCAGGCCGATCACGTCACGTTTCTGCCATTTCGGCAGCGTCATTACGAAAGCCGGGATCTTCTCCAGGCATCCCTGCCGGACTTTCTCAATTCTCTGCACCACATCCGCCGGGATGCCCGCTGATTTGTCCTTCGTCAACACCTGCGCGGCGAGGGACTGAAATGTTTGCAATGCAACTACCTCCTCTTTCCCCTCCGGGCAGAGCGGCTCGGTCTTTGCGAGCTTCCTGATCACGGCGCAAGCCTTGTCGTTGAATCCGGTCAGCCACACAAACCTCTCCCATATCTTCTTTTGCGTTTCGGCATCGGGCTCCTTCGCTGACGCTTCCGCCAGCTCATCGAACCACCACCGGATGTCGATGTATAACGTGAACGCCGCAATGGAAAACTTGGCTCGGTCTGGAATGCCGCCAAAGGGGTTATTGCTCCTCATCGGGCCAAACAGCTCCTTCGTTTCCTCCACCACATCCGCAGCCTGAGCTGACAGATACGCGCCGCCCAGGAGCAAGGCCAAAAGGATCGCTTTCACTCCCGGCTTTTATTCCGTCCAACGCGAAAGTGCGATCTTTGGTTTCGATCTCCTCTCCCGACACCTTAGTTTCTGGGTCGAAGCGATTGTGATCTTCCTTCCCCTCCGCACCATTCCATGGCAGCCTCCCGGCTAAGATGAGACCTCTCCTTGCGCTAAGCCTTCTCCTCCTGCCCGCGCTGTCCGTCCATGCCCAAAGCGACCAGCCGCTTATTCACAGGTCGATATTGGCGAATGCCCCGCAGCGCACGCTCCCGGAGATGCTCCCGCCCGGCAAATACCAGCTCATCTGCTCCCCGGCTCACCCCGACCTGGAAAAATCCTTTTTGGCCCCCTGGGCCCAACCCGCTGAGGTCACCTACGAGGGGGATCTACCCAGCATCACCGTGCAGGGCCAGACCGTGCCCGTTTATTCTCGAAAGAACGACATCACCTTCACCCTCCCTCCCGCGTCGAAGGGAATGTTTGAATTTCAGACCCGCGTCTTCTCAGGGGGTTCGCCCGACAGCGCCACCACCCCCTACTTCAAAGGCCGCCTCCAGATCATTTCCGGATGGAGAGGCTCGACCGAGGAATACATCTTTTCCCTGAGAAAGCAGACGGAGGAAAAGTAGGCCCATCATGGTCGCTCCATCCCTCGACGAATTCCGTACCGCCGCCGAGCAATACTGCGCCCTCTTCACTCGCGAGGAGCCCATTGAGGCACGCGACATCTGGACGTTCCGCGATCTCCTCCTGCGGCTCATCTTTCACATCACCGCCGTGGAGAGTCATCCGCATGGCACCGACCACGACGACGACCAACCCGGGATGGAGGGGTACTACCGTGCCGTAAAGAAGCTGGAAGCCCTGCCTTTCAACCTCTACCGGGTTGTCTTTGATCCGCATGATTTCGAGGAAAAAGACGAACCCGTTACCGGAAGCCTCAGCGACGACCTAGCCGACATCTATGGCGATCTTGCCGGGAGTGTGGCCCTCGCCCAAGCAGGCCACGTCGACGACGCCTGCTTCTACTGGGCGCTGCTCTACCGCTCCCACTGGGCCCGCCACGCCGTCAGCGCCCTGGCCGCCATCGAGATTTACCGCACCGACCGATGCGAATCCACCGAATGAAAAAACGCCATCCTCGCCGCATTTTTCCTCCCGCTCCTCCCAGATCCTCAATCAAAACAAGACCGGCACGATCTCCTGCCCGACCCTCTCCATCACCGTCCTCACCATTGAGTAGCGACTGGGACGGAACAGGATTTTACAGAAGGTCGCAAAGGACACAAAGGGCTGGCCATCCGACAGGATCGCGGTGCGCCGCGACTCCCTACGCCCGCCGTGCTCGCGGAGCAGGACATACATGTTGCTTTACAGAAGGCAGCAAAAGAAACGAAGGGTTGCGCCTTTCGCTCGTGTGACGGCACGACACGGAACTCGTCGGCCCGAACTTTTTCCGATCCTTTTACAGAAAGCCACAAATGCGGCTCTCTCCGACGGACTCCCGGTGCGTTGTGCGCTCCACCCTTCGCTTCCTTTTGTTTGACTTCCCGCCTTGGCCTTTGTGTCCTTCGCGACCTTCTGTAAAAACCAGTCTTTCCCGACTTCCCGGTTTCACGAAAAAGCCCGCCCCTTTGACAGGGCGGGCTTCCTCATGCTTTTTATTCCTCTTGCGAGAAAGTCTGCTTATTCCTGCGCGGCTTTGCGACGGCGGGTGACGATCATCACCAGCATGCCGCCGAGCGCGGCGAGCACCCAGGTGCCGGGTTCCGGGACCGCGGTGACCTGAAGATCCACGCCGCCCGAGCCGTCATAGGAGAAGGTGCCCTGCACCTGACCACCCGAGATCGTCCACGAGCCGATCGTGCTCAGGCCCGACTCCGTACCCGTGAGGCCGGAGATGATATTCTGGTACGTCCCGGTGGTGAAACCCGTGCCGGTGAAAACAAAGAGCTGATCGGCATCGAAGGCCCAGGTGCCGCTGGTGCGGGCGAGGCTGGAGTGGCTCAGGCCGGGACCGAGGGCGAGCTCGATCTTGGAATTGTCGAGCAGGCTCAGGTTGCCCGCGATCGAGAGGCTGCCCGAGGCTGCCGCGCCTGCGCCGCCGACCACGCTGCCGCCGCCTGCGACAGATACCGCGCCCGTGACCGTGCCCGTGCCGCCGAGCTTTGCGCCCGATGCCACCGATACGGCGGAACCCGTCGTCGAGCCGTTGACGAGCAGCGTGCCTGCGCTCACCGCTGTCGCGCCGGTGTAGGTACTCGCCCCGCCCAGCACCATCGTGCCCGCGCCTGTCTTCGTCAGCCCGCCTGCGGCGCTGGAAAAGCCCGCGCTCTGGTTGCGCAGCGCAGCCGAGACTGTGAGGTCGGCGGCGGAGGAGCCAGTCGCATCGGCGACGTTGAATTCCGTGTTCGCCCCGAGATGATACCCGTAGGTGGACGCTCCGGAGGAGGTGGAGGAAATCGTCGAGGCCGAGGAACCGCCCACCGTCACCGTACCGCGAAAGGCAAATCCCTGGTAGGAAGCGGTGCCCGCCGAGCTGCTGCTCACGCTCGCGCCGTTGAGATTCAGGCCGCCAAGCGTCGTATAGGCGCTCGTGGTCAGGCTGCCGCCATTCACCGTGATCGTGGGCAACACGGTCGCCGTGGCATTGCCAAACCAGTCGTTGACCGTCCCGGCGAGCGTCGCGCCCGAGGCCACCGTGATCGTCTTTGCCCCTGCGTTCGTCTGGCCAAACGCCGTGCGGTCGCCGGTATTCCCCGTGGCGCTCGCGGCGACGGTCAGCGTGCCCTGCTGCACATCCACATTGCCGGTAAAGTTGGCCGTGCCGCTGCCGAGCGTCACATTCCCCGCGCCGGTCTTCACCAGACCGCCCGAGCCGCCGAGCGTGGCATTCACCGCCGTCGATCCCGAGGCGCTGTTCAGCGTGAGGTTGTAGCCGTTGTTATTGATACGGGTCACCGGATTTCCCTGGTACCAGTTGTTGGCGACGATCGTGGTGCCCGCGCCCAGCTTCCACGTCTGCGCCGCCGTGAAATAAAGCCCTCCGCCATTCGTTCCCGTATCGCCAAAGGTGATCGTTCCGCTGCTCAGCGCCGTAGTATCGACTCCTCCCGCTCCCAGGCGGATGTTGTTGGAGGTAAAGGTGTACTCCGCCGCGGTAAAGATGAGTCCGTTGGCATAGATGTTGGTCGCATCGTTGGTACCGCTCAGATCCGCGCTGACCAGGATGGTGTATCCGCCCGCCGCCGAAAAAACGGCGTTATTGTTTCCCGCGCCGTTGGCATTGGTCAGCCACGCCAGATTGGTCGCAGCACCGTACGTCCACGAGGCGCGATTTGTCGCGGAACCCGCCGTGGTGCGCCAGACATTGCTCGTGGTGCTGGCGTTCCAGGTCCAGTCCTCAGCGAGGGCAGGGAGACAGGTTGCACCGAGGAGCAAAGCCGCGAGCGTGGAGTTTCCTGCGAGGGAGAGTCGACGGGAGTGGGGGGCCGGATTCACGATTTGTATCGATTTAACATTCGAGATACATCTCTCATTTTTTAAGTAAAGCAGAATCTCACCTCACCCGTCGCTGGGGTCGCGATCTCCGATCCGGCGGCGCGCGGAGCGTGTCCTTTCCGACAGGTCCACTGGACACGAAAAAGCCCGCCCCGTTTGACAGGGCGGGCTTCCTCACGCTTTCTATTTCCTCTTGCGAGAAAGTCTTAATCCCTGGCGGCCTTGCGACGACGGGAGACGATCATCACCAGCATGCCGCCGAGTGCGGCCAGCGCCCAGGTGCCGGGCTCTGGCACGGCTGTGATCTGGAGATCCACGCCGCCCGAGCCGTCATAGGAGAAGGTGCCCTGTACCGTACCGCCAGCGATGGCCCAGGTGCCAATCGTGCCCAGTCCGCTCTCCGAACCCGTCAGGCCGGAGATGACATTCTGGTACGTGCCGATCGTAAAGTTTGACCCGCTGATGACAAAGAGCTGGTCGGCATCGAAGACCCACGCACCGCTCGTGCGGATGAGGCTGGAGTTCGTCAGCCCCGCCCCGAGCGTTAGCTCGATCTTTGAGTTGTCACCGAGAGTCAGGCCGTTGGCAATCGTGAGACTGCCCGAGGCGCTGCCCGCTCCGGCCAGCAGCGTGCCGCCGCCAGCCACTGTCGTCGCACCGCCGATCGTACCCGTGCCGCCGAGCCGTCCGCCCGAGGCCACGCTCACCGCGCCGGTCGAGGTCGAGCCATTGATGAGCAGCGTACCCGCGCTCACCGCCGTCGCGCCCGTGTAGGTATTTGCCCCGCTCAACTCCATCGTGCCCGCGCCGGATTTCGTCAGGCCGCCCGCGCCACTGTCGAAATCCGAGCCCTGATTGCGCAGGGCGGCGGAGATCGTCAGGTCAGCCGCCGATGATCCCGTGGCGTCGGCCACATTGAAAACCGTATTCGCCGCGAGGTGATATCCGTAGGTCGATGCTCCCGAGCCTGTCGAGGAGATCGTCGAGGCGGCCGAGCCTCCCACCGTCACCGTGCCGCGCAGGGCAAACCCTTGCCAGCCCGTGCCGCCCGCACTCCGGTTCGACACCGTGGCACCATTGAGATTCAGGTTGCCGATGGCTGTGTAGTTCGACGTGGAGAGCGTGCCGCCGTTCACCGTGATCGTGGGCAGGGAAGACGATGCCACATGGTACCCGCCGAACCAGTTGTTGCTCGTGCCATCCAGCGTCGCGCCCGAGCCCACCGTGATTGTCCTCGAGCTGCTCGCCTGCCCGACCGCGCTCGAGGTTCCGGAATTCGATGCGGCGATCGTGACCTTGCCGGCCTGGATATCAACATCGCCCGAGAAACTGCTCACCGTATTGATGTTAAGATTTCCTGCCCCGGTCTTGACCAGCCCACCGGTGCCGCTGATCAAGGCCCCAAGAGTGGTCGATCCCGACGCGACATCCATCGTGAGAGCGTTCCCCGCATTGGTGACGGTTCCCGAGAGGCTCGATCCGCCACCCAGCCTCCAGGTCTGCGCCGCCGAGAGCGTCACGGAGCCGAGCGCCGTGGCACCCGAGGTCAGCGCCGATGCATCCACACCGCCGGTACCCAGGGTGATCGCGTTGGTGGTAAAGGAATAGCCGCTCTGCTTGAAAACCAGCCCATAGGCCCCGACGCCCGTATCGACCGAGACCGCCTTTTGCGTGGAGGTGCCAAACACCGCCGTATACGTGTCGCCCAGCCAATGATCGTAGCTCGTCACACCGTCGCTCCACGGCGCGGTCGAGCCGCTCGCAGTCGGGCTCCAGGTATTCAGCGCCGATGTGCCGCCCCACGTCAGGTCGGCAGCGGAGAGCGGCAGGCTCGAGGCCCCCGCCAATAGCAAAGTTGCAAAGGTGGATTTCTTCATAGGGGAGGTGATATTTCGAAAACGCTATCGATTTTGTATCGATGTAAGTTTCTTGATATATCTTTACTGTTTCCCCGTAAAGAGAAATCTCACGGGCAGAAAAACCTCACACCATCGCCCCAGGCGGGAGGGGGGAGACTGGCCGGGATGCTGTCAATTCAAAGCCGCTGTGCCCCCGTTTACGCACCGTCGTCCGGTGCCCGGGCCAGCGCCTCGCCCACGCGGGGTCAGCGGCAGTGCGTGCTGCCGGGCAGACGACCGTCCACGACATCGCCGATCAAGGCCTCCGTCGGGCAGTTCGAGATTTCCTCCCGGCCATCGACCTTCCAGGCATGGAACGACTCGTAGAGTTGATTGGCCTTCACCGACGACAGCGTCACCTCAAAAGTCACGAGGACGCTGCGGTCTTTCGTCGGCTCGACCTTCGCCGGGGCAAAGACCATGTACTCCACCGCACCCACCGGGCGGATGTGATAGGAAAAATCCGTGTAGCGCGTCGTGGCGTTATCGATCGGGGAGGGAGTAACCGAGACGGTGAAGGCGAGTCCCTCCGGGTCGCCATTCCCAACCTGCGGGGCCTCCCCCGCCGCAGGCCGCGAGCAAGCCGTCAGCACGAGGGTGCAGACAAGCATGACCAGCGCGACGGTTATGGATGCCATTCTCACGGTATTACCTTTTTCCCTTCAGAAGCTTGGCAGGCTTTTTTGCGGCAGGCGCAGGCGTGATCCGCACGGCGTCCTCGCCACGAATGGCGACATAACCCGCCTGCCAGCCACGCAGAGGGCGAGCACATCCCGGTAAAGTTTTTGCGAGGTTGTTTGCAGGTAGGCCATTTCCGCGTCAGTGATGTCGGGATACCCACCCTGCTCGACAAATTTCCGGATATGCAGCCGGCGCTTCTCCACCGTCGCAGGCGTCCATCCATGCCTCTTTCCGAGGTTTTGCAAATGCTCCTCCCAGCTCACACGTGACCCATCCTCGGAGCGGTCCCGCGAGACATTGCATTGGGAACAGGCGGGTATGACATTGGCCGGATGATGAAGTCCGCACTGCCATTGGTTTGTTTCGATCAGATGCTCGCGGGTGAGTTTCACCCCCTTTGGCAAGGACTTGCCCTCACGGTTGCAGTACGCGCAACGCTGCCGAAAGTGATCCATCGTTATCGTCCAGGCGTCTTCGCTGACACCGTCATTCTTCGGGTCATAGACCTTCCCGAGGTATACCGATCCGATCTCGGCGAGATAGGCGCGCACGGCAGTCGCCGCCGCATTTCTGGCAAAGGGGGAGTGCATGATCCAGCTAAACCTCCTCCGGCTCCCGCGAGCGCCGCACGGGCGGGACGGGTGAGCGCAGTGAGGAATGATGAATGCCCCAGTACACCACCACGCCGAGCAGGCCGAAGAACAGCGCCACCATCGACCACACGAACGGCCCGAAGAGAAACAATCCCGACCCCGCCTCGCGCTGCGCCCGCGCATCCGCCAGCACGGCAAAGGTAAAGACCAGGTGCAGGATCAGGTACGGAATGAAAAGGAGGCTGTAAACCGCACCCAGCTCATTGATTCCAAAAGTTTGCATCGCCAGTATGATATTGAGCGAATACTTAGCAAATCCCGCGCCTGGAAAAAGCGGATTCGCGGCTCACGGCTCAACCACAGAGCACGTCACCCGCCAGTTCACCGTCTTGCCGCCGAAGAGCACGGGGATCGTGTAGGTCTTGCCCGGCTTGGCATAGAGCTGGAACGTCGTCTCGCTCGTCACCGTGCCCGACTCATAGGCCCCCTGGCGAAACTTCACCACCCGGCCATCCCCGGTATCCACCCGGTCGATACCCTCGCCGTAGATGGTCGGCAGCTTCCGGCCCTCCGACTGCGAGATTTCGCAATTGAGCACCACGAGCCCCTTTTCCAGCGCCGCGACCACCTTCACCGTGAGGCCGAGCGGGCGCGCCTCAAACGCCATGGGCGTCGCCCCACTATAGTAGACTCCACCATCGCTGCCGCGCGATTTCCTCGGCAGTTCCCACTCCGTCGGCACCATACGGTCCCGCTGCACGGAAAAGGTTGCTACGTCCGGGCGGTTTGCCCTCATTTCCAGCTCGGCAATACTACTCTTCCCCGACATCATCGACACCTTCACGATGGTCGGCGGCTTCACCACATTCCGAGGCTGACCTGCCCACACACTCGCGGCCACGACACACAGGAGGCTAAGCAAAAGGGGAAACTTCATCGCGCAAGCTTAGCGTGCCCCGAGCAAAAGCCCAGCCGATTTGTCCGCCCCTCCAAAGGGGGGCTCACGGTTCCACGAGCGTGCATGTCACCCGCCAGTTCACCGTCTTGCCGCCGAAGAGCACGGGGATCGTGTAGGTCTTGCCCGGCCTGGCATAGAGCTGGAAAGACGTCACGCTTGTTACCGTGCCTGCATCACCCTTCAACTTGCGAAACTTTACCACCCGGCCATCTTCGGCATCCATCCGATCGACACCCTCGCCGTAGAGGGTCGCCAGATTTCGCCCCTCAGACTGCGTGATTTCGCAATCGAGCACTATGAGTCCATTTTTTAGCGTCGCAACGGCATTCACCGTGAGGCCGAGCGGGCGGCGGTCAAAGAATGAGGGCGTCGCCGGGACATAATGGACTTGTCCATCGCTGCCGCGCACTTTCATTGGCAGATCCCAACCCGTCGGCACCAAGCGATCCCGCTGCGCGGAAAAAGTAGCACACGTCGAGCAGCCCGTCGTCGCCTTCAGACCGTCCGCCCTCACCTCAAAACCGGCAACATTGGTCTTCCCCGACATGATCGACACCTTCACGATGGTCGGCGGCTTCACCACGTTCCGCGGCTGATCCGCCCACACACTCGCGGTCACGACACACAGGAGACTAAGCAAAAGGGGGAGCTTCATCGCGCAAGCTTAGCGTGCCCCGAGCAAATGCCCAGCCCATTCGCAGCCATCGCCAATGGCTGGCTCATCGATGCATACGATCGTACCTTCTAGTCAAGTCTTTCAGCAAATCCGCGCCCGCCGTCACCACTCAAGGAAGCGTTCACTAATTACCGAGATAGGCATCGGGGTGGGCGGCTGCGGCGTCAAATTGTGAGCCGATGTCGTAGCCTGCCTCGGCGGTGGCTTGGGCGCGGAGGGCCTTGGCGCGGTCGGTGAGGCCCTTCTGAAAGTACAGCGCGTAGACCTCGACCGGCGAACTGCCGCCTCCCTTCCGGAACGTCCCTAAGGCATCGAGAGCATGGTCAAAACGCCCGGAGCGCAGGTCCTCCGGCGACTGCGCCTTCAGATCGCGCAGCAGGAGAGCCCGCGCGGTGTAGGACGGGATCTGACCGCCGCTCCAGTTCGTCGGCGAGATTTCCTTCACCACCACGTCCGCCAGCGCATCGCGATAGGGGGAGGGGTCTTTCGCCGCCAGCGCGAGGAGGAAGAGCGGGGCAAACTCCGCGGTGCCGAGGTTGGCGCGGAAGATCGCCGCGATGCTTTCTTTCTCCGGCGGGAAGGAAAGCAGGCTTACCGACGCATCGTGCCGCACCTTCCGGTCGGGGTCTTTCAGCAAATCCGCCAGCAGTCCCGCATGGTCGATGTATTGACCGAAACCCACCGCCCGCGCCGCTGCCGACCGCACCTCCGCTGCCGGATCGGTGGCTGCGGTGCGCAATCTTTGCCCGGTCGCCATCGCGGGATAGTCCGCCAGCAGCACCACGGCGGCAGCGCGCACGCGCGGCGACGGATCAGTCAACCACCGCTCGAGCGCAGGCTGCACTGCCGGGTTGCGGGTGAGGCCGAGGGCGAGAATGGCCAGGGCGCGGGTTTCCTCCGGTCCAGAGCCATCGGCCAGCGCGATCAGGTCCTGGGCGTAACGCTCCGCGCCGGGGTTCTTCAGCCCCGGGTCCATGCGGCCAAGCCCCGGCGTCTCCACACCGATCGTCGCGAGCCAGAAGGCCGCGCGCTCCTCGGTCATGTAGGGATTTCCCCCGCCCACGACCATGAGTGCGGCGCGGGCGATCGCAGGGTCTTTGCTGGTGATGAGTGGTTTCACGGCGTCGATCACCTTCTCGCGCGGGAACTCTTTGAGCTGGTCGTAGGTCTCGCGGCCGTCCCCGCCCAGCTTGTCGAGCATCTCAATGGCATACACCACCTCCGCCGGGTCGCTGCTGTGGAGCAATCCTGTCAGTTCCTTCCAGTAAATCTCCCGCACATCGGTCGAGGCGAGCGGCTGGTCGTCGGCGCAGAGCAGCTCGCCCTGGGTCTTCAGCCCCGTGTGGCTCATCCAGATCTGGCGAAACAGCGCCGGATCATTCCACGCCTGCCGCAAGGCAAAGACCAGATACGTCTTTCCCGGCACGAGGCGGTAATGTTGCGGCTCGTAGTCACAAAAGAGTTCCCCATCCTGCACGTCATAATGCAGGAACCCGACCTCGCCCTTTGGCACGTCGCCCTTCAGCACGGAAACCATGCGCAGCCGCGTCTCGACCGGAGCAAACCCCGGCACCTTTTCAAACCCGCCCTGGTCCGTGCGCGCCTCCGACACCGCCGTGGCCTTGAAGATGACATCCGCCTTCGCCGCCACGCCCTCCAGCGGCACCGCCCGCCCGACCTTATACGCCCCCGCCACGCCGGGCCAGAGACAAGCGAAGGCCACGACCAAGGGGAGGACGCATCGAGCGGTCATAAAGAGAGAACGTAATCCCGCCGGGTTTCTTAAGAAAAATCCTGCTCCATCACGCGTTAGATTTTTTGAAACCATTCGCGGTTCACGGAAACCTCCTCGACGGTGCGCGACCGCACATCGATGCCCAGGCGCAGGTCTTTCAGCATGACTACGAGCTCGTCGCCGTCGATCATGTCGAGCGGCGGAGCGCCATCCCGCTGGGCCTCGGCCCGTGCGTCGCGCGTAAATGTGCCTGTCGTAATGAACAGCCCCTTGTCGGCGCGCCCGACCATGGCCCCGCGAAAATCCCGGATCGCTCCGGACGAAACGCTGCCCTGGTAGCGTTTGCATTGAAAGCTGACGTGAAACGACAGGATGCCGCCGAGCTTGACCACGCCCTTGCCATCGATCCCGCCATCGCCCGAGCGCCCCGTCACCTCGACCTGGATAAAGCCCGATTCGCGCAGCAAGCGCTGGCAGAGCCGCTCAAAAGCATCGGGAGCCATTTCCCGGAGCGCCTGTAGGGCGGCATCCTGCCATCGCAGCTCCGCCACCATCTCCGGCGTCTCCTGCTCGGCCTCCGCCTCCGCCAGTTCCTCTCGCGCGACGCGGCCCTGCTGCTGAACCATGCGAACGACCTCCTCCGGCACGACCCGGTCGACTGAGGTGCCGTCTTCGGTAAGCGCCCAGACTCCGCGATCCGAATTCTCCAATAGACCGTAGCGTTTCAGATATGTCCGTGCCCAGCCCAGCTTGTAGCCAAACTTGGTTCGATTCCCGCGATGGATCTCATTCACATCGTCCTCGGATAAGGAAAGCAGCCGCGCGACGGCCTCCTCCTGTTCGGGAATCGATGCCGACCCGCCCAATTCGCGCAAGGCCTGGAGCAGGGGGTTGAAAAGCTCGTAATACTTTGGGACGGCCATATGACAAGGCCATACCAAGTACCACCGTCATCACCCGCAAGTCGAGACAAGCCAGCCATCGGCTGATGATTTCCCGCCAGCGCATCCTTGTTTACCCCGGCCCGATACCTTAGAAAAAACTTCGCTTACTCGCATCCCGCATGGACCTCGACGACCTAAAAAAACTCACCGCTGCCGACTGGACCATCATTGTCTCGGCGGCGCTAGGCCTCATCTGCCCTGGCGTGCTCACTATCTGGGCGCTAAACCCCGACCTTATCTCCGAACTCACCACGCCAAAAATCGTCGTTCTCGCCGCCGCGATTTCTGCACCCGTGGTCTTTCTCAATTTCCTCCTGCTCGCCACGCAAAACCGTATCGAGATTCTCTTCGACCAACGAGGTGTATTTTGCATGTCCTGCCTGGCGAGCACCCTGAGCTTCGTCGTCCCCCTCGGGTTCTACATGGCCCAGGAGATGAACCTGCAGACGTTCCTCTGGCTTCTTTTTGTCTCTGTCATGGGGATTGGCGGAGGATTCTGGCTGCTCACAAAAATCTCCATCTGGAAAGAATGGCGAAAGCAATCACGCCTCTCTCCCGCAGCGGAGGACATTCCCGCCCAAACTGATAGCAAGCACGACGCGCCCCAGGCAGGCGCCGCCTCTCACTGAGCTTGCGGCCAGGCCCGGCCCACTCCGCCTCGATCCCGGCTCCGGTCAGGCCGCAGGTCGACCGCATCCTTCGTGATGCCTCTAGCGGAGGGCTGTGCCCTAGGAGTAGCCCAGCGCCTTGAGCGCGGCCTTCAGCCATTCGTTGGCGGCGATGCCACCGACGATGCAGACGCCCACCACGATCCAGCCCACGACCGTCAGCCGCTGCCTGCCGTGACGGGTCTCCTGAATCGCCCGGCGAAATCTCTCTCCGAAAATCAGCAGGAGCAGGCCGAAGATGAGAGCCGTCGGCGCAAGGAAGAGCACCTTGGAAGCTCCGCCCACCTCGGGCGCCTGATGCTGCGCCGCCTGCCAGGGAAGATAGGCGTAAACATAGGCCACGCCCGCGCCCAGCAGCGCCAGCCCGGCTCCGACTACTCGATATCCCATGTCGCTCATCACCGGCACCCTACAAAACCACGGCGGATGTGTCAGCAAAAACGCCCACGGATCAAGGAATCAAGCCGACAAGCAGCCCGGAAATCCACTCCGGAAACCAGGCGTCACGTCTTGCCTGCTCCACAGGGGGAAACCTGTCGCCACCTCCGTGCGCCCTACTCCGGCATGAACCAGATCATCAGGCCGACCGTGGCGAGGAACCATACGACGAAGATGACCTTGTTCAGCGCCTTGTTCGGGATGTTGCCGATGAAGTATGCCCCGATCCACGAGACCGACCAGATCGCCACGGGGACAAAGTCCGCCCGGGTGAGCAGCAGCGTCGGGAGGGAAAAGAAGATGCCGATGAGGATCACGATCCAGTCGAGCACCCGGCCGGGCACCCCCTTGATGCCGGGCACGTTGGGGATGAGCCGCCCCATGTTGAAGGCAAAGACCTGGACGCCAAAGGCGAGGAGAGCGAGCAAGATGGCCATGTTTCTGTATGAGGAAAAAGTGTTAGCCTTTCGATGGAAACCGTCGCGCCGCGTTATTCGTCGTTGAGCGGACCCACGCCGACGAGCCAGAGTTTCATGAAGGCGAGGATCTGGCCGCGTTCGAGGTTGTTGGCCACGATGTTGAAGGTGACCTTGCTAAAGACCGGCGAGCCGTCGGAGTTCAGCTTGTCCTCGTAGTCGATCGTGCCGGTGAGGCCCGGCTTGGACTTGTCCACGGCAAAGAACGACTCCTCATCCACCGGCCCGGCGGTGAAGGTCTCGTCGGAGGGCTGCACGCGGTCCTCGTTCCAGCGGAGGTTGAGCACGTACTGGCCCTTGCCATTCGACGCGCGGTTCGGGTCCTCGATCCAGCGGATCGATCCCGTCACCTTGTCCGGCGTCTTGGAACCCTCCGGCGTGAGGTTGATGCCGTCGGTGATCCAGCTCCCGCTCTCGCGGTCGTAGATGAGCTTGCCGTCGACGGCCACGCGGCCATACGCGCCGAGCGGCCCCTTGGCCAGCACGAGCTGGCGGAAATCCATCGGGTCGGTGTTCGTCGCGGTATAGACTGCCACCTTGCCACCGGAGAGCTTGCGGAAGAACTTGGCCGACCCGCCCGCCTGGGCGCCCTTGCCGATCATTACGCCGTCAAAGTAATCCGTGAAGCCCGCCTGGTTGCCCACCGTCTGGATCTGGATGCGCGGCTTTGACGCCGGATCGCCGCTGCCGTTCCACAGGTACTCGCCGCGGTCGTTTGTCACCACCGTGCCGAGCCAGTCACCGAGATAGGTGCCTTTGAAGTTCCACGCGAGCTGGTAGAAAATCTTCCCCTTCTGCGTCTCGCGCCCGAGGACGGAACTCACGAGGCGCGGCGTGCGCTCGATCTTGCCCTTGATGCCGATCGCGCCCGCGACGAGGTCCACCTTGTATTCGTCAAAGACATTCTTGCTCGGCCCGCCCGAGGAATCCTGATGCCCCGGCATCCGCGTGTTGAAGATGATCTCCATCGTGCCCGTGATGGCGGGACCGGAGACGGCTTTCTGCTGCGCGTGGCCGGTGCTCGCGAGGGCGAGGGCCGCGGCGGCGACGAGGGCGTATCGGGTGGTATTCATGAGAGGTGAGAGAGAGTCCGAGAGTAAGAGGCGGGTGGGTGGGTGAGAAAAAACCAGGGCCGGCGGAGAGCGAGGAGTCGACAGAGCCAACCCACGATCGCGCCATCGCCGCAGTATTTAGTTCCCCCGCCCTCGCGCGTAAAGAGAATCCCAAAAACCGCCCCCGCCGGCGCTCAACCCAAGCCACCACCCCGCTCCACCGCAGCCTCGCGCGACAGCTTACGCATTAGTACGCAATCAGCCTAATACTTCCCGCCGCCGCATCCCCGCGAGGAACGCGAAACACGAGCCGCCCGCGCCGCCGTCGACCCGCCGCGCGGAGAACGGCTTCCCGCGCCCGGAGCGGGACCGCGCTACTCCGCGCTCACCCGCTCGCGCACAAAGACCTGCCGCGCGGGGCCATCCGTGAGACGCTGAAACTCCCACCGGTCCCGCCCGATCCGGCTCACGAAATACCCCTGAGTTTCCCCTGCCGCATCCCGATACCGGACGTAATAGGAGGCTCCGCCGCAATCTGCGCCGACCGTGTACTTGCCCGCCGCGATCGCTGACGCGGTCCCGTCCGCGATGGCCCGGTCAAAAATCGCGCAAATCTCCGCCTTGTCCCGCCGCACCGCCTGCGAGGAAAACCACTGCCCGGCCTCGACCATCGCCACCAGCAGCGCACACCCGGCCGTGACGACCAGACCCGCGCCCGCCACCATCTTGACGAAGACCACAACCCAGTGCCGGCGAAACGCCTTCATGACGTACAAACCTTAGCCAACCCGCTCCCCGCCACCCAGCGCAAACTCGCGCCCGGCGTACTCCATACGGTTCTCCCTGGAGGCTTCTTACGAAAGCCTCTTGTCGGTCAAGGGCATTTACATGCCAATCGGACTGCTCATCGGATTTTAAAATGAAATTAAATAAATAAATAATTGATTTTGAGATATTTACATAAAAAAAGTCAGCCAGACCTGTCTTGCCCTTAAATAAAATCAGGCCCAAAATGGCAAGTACCGGGCAAACTTTCGCGACCCCTTGCTTGTCTCATCGAGTTTGATCACCCCGGCCTCCAGAGCTGCCGAAAGAACTTGAGAAACAGTGGCAGCCTTGGCTTCTGGCAGACTAAACCGTTCTCGCAAAGTTTGATTGGTCATGTGCTCCGACATCACCCATTTCAGCGAACAATGCTGATAGCAGGCCCGCACCCGATCATCACGATCCATTTCCTCAAAAGACCGGGGACCAAAAATCACTACGTTAGTACGTCTAAAGTCAGCCCGAAAAACAGGTGCAGGCAATTGGTAAACTTCCGCCGTCTGCACCACTCTATCGATACCGCTGCTCTTCTCCTCACAAATGTGCATTCGCCGCATCATGCGAGCCACACTTTCGTTGCGAGACTCGTATCCATCGATAAATCGCTCCACGGGCACCAACGGCTGGCCGGGATTCGATATCTCCACGCGACTCGCATAGACTTCAACCATGATCGAGGCTCCCTTCGCGGAGAAATCCTGATGGATCATCGCATTAGCAACCACTTCGCGAATGGCGGCTTCCGGCACCAGCGTAACCTCCTTGCGCAACGCGTCGACGATCCGTTCATTCTGAGGTAACTGCCCCATAATGAAACGTATTGTCTCCTGAAATCCAACGGCGTAGCCTTTCGCCACCGTCTCATCAAGCTTGGTGTCTAGCTTTGAGTTCCCATTATAGACTACCAAACGAAGCGCCTTCCGAGCCAGATCATCAAAATCAGGAAGTCTTTTTGCCAGCAGTAGCGCGCCGATACGGCGTATTGAAAAAGCTCCATTCTCCTGGTCAATCAACCGCACATTTGCCAAGGCATTCAATACTCCCGCGCGATCCGTCGGATACGGCTGCCTCATCAATTCGAAGAACGCCTGTGTGTCGAGTAGATCAACAACTTCCTGACCATCGAGCCCGGTCTTGCTATATTCCTCACTCCAGTCCGGTCCGCCTTCAGCGAATATGCTGCGTAATCTATCCTCCGACATCGGGACCAACGCCTCACCTGAACGCATCAGATACTTCCCATTCAGATGATAGGCTGTTCCGCGCGGACGAGAAGGGATATGGAAAACTACTACTCTCCCGTCGGGATGCCGCACCTCCTCAATGTCCACGCGGAAACCTACCGCTTCGAACAGCTTCGCTGTCATCGCCACCAGATCATTGAAAGCCAGGGTACCGACCACGTTTCGCGGCCGCTTGTCCGTAACTCCAAGCAACAAGTGGCCGCCGCCCTCGTTCGCCAAGGCCACGCAATACTCATACAGCTTTTTGTTATCGAACTGCGTCTTGGCTTCCTTGAACTCCAAAGTTTGGTTCTCAGAAGGAGATGCTAGCCAGAGATCAATTTGGTGAGATGTGATTGCCATGGTCCGTTTGCACCTTGAGCGCTGTTTTCTGTATCTACCGCGCTTGGGCGACTGGTAACACACTCTCGATACCCGATTTCATCATACAAGCGGAAAAGCGCCGAGAAAATACCGACGTTTGCACTCTACGCGAAAAGTCCCGCCCAAAAAAGCCGCGCCCCCTTCGCGGAGACGCGGCCTTTTGTAAAAATGCCTTCCGGCCTTGCCCTTCGTTCCCTTCGCTTCCTTCTGTTCAATCCTCAGCGTGCCGCGTCATCGCCGGGCCGCCAGCGGCAAACCCGCCGCGCCGCGCCTCCACACGCAGTCTGAAAACTGAATCACTGAAAACTCCTCCGGCCCCTACCTCTTTTGGTAGGAATTCAAAAGCTCGTCCTGCAGGACGGTGGCGGTGCCGGAGGTGGTCAATACGAGGTCTTCCTTCGGCGTCACCACGCGGTACTGCCAGCCCTTCGGGAGCTTGAGCTTTTTGCCGAGATTCGGCAGGTCGGCGGCGGTGAGGGTCGGGTCGACCTGGAGCGAATAGCTCTGCATCACATAGACGTCGCCCTTTGGCGAGACGAGTTCATACACCGGCAGCCCGGCCTTGTAGACATAGCGGGTGGTGCGGTTCACCGTGTTGCCGGTGTACGGTTTGCTGCGGCCGCGCAGGATGTCGGGCAGCGTGATGTCGACCGTCGCGAGGCGGCGAGCCTCCAGGCCGTCAAAGGTCGAGACGCCGCCGGGATTTTTCAGCGCGTTGGAGTCCATCATGAAATGGCGCGGCCCGTTGAGGATGACCGTGCGCGCGCCGAGTTCCTTTTTCAGCGCCTTGGCGTCGAGCTTTTTCCACGCCGCCTCGGGGCAATCATTGAGGCCGACCGTGTTGTACACCGTGGCGGTGTAGCTCCACGGGCCGCCCTTCACGACGAGGATCTCGCCGTAGCGTTGATTGCGCAGATTTGTGCGCTCCTTCATCACCGGCTCCGCCGCCTGCGACGCGCCCATTGCGAGAGCCATCACACCCGCCAGGCAAAGCGCCCGGCCCGACACCAATCTACCGAGGGAGATCATTCCCTCCCCACTACACCGCCGCTCCGCCGCCGGGAAGGCTTTTTCGCGGTGAAGAAACCAGCCGGTTTCCGCAGGGTGAGGCACCTCTCGCCCGGCCTGCCGGGACCGCCCGCTGCCTCGACTGCGACCTAGTTTTTGATGAGGGCAGGCGGCTCGACCCGGTAGTCATAAAGGAGCGCCTGTCCATCGCGCACGACGAAGACAAAAGTCTCCCTGGCCTCGCCTTTCTCATAGGTCGTCTTTTGGCTTAGCGTGACGAAATCCTTGTCGCTTCCACCGCTGGCTCGCACGCCCTCTCCCAGCGAGAGCGAGAAGCGCTTGTCATGCTGGCTGCTCGCGCCCCAGCCGCTTTCCGTCGAGTGAATCACCTTTCCCAGCCGGCCCCGCATGGCGCTTAGGAATTGCTGAAAATCCGGCAGCGTGATCTCCCTGCCAAAGTCCGGGTCCGCCGCCGTGAAGATCTCCGCGTATTTCTCCGCATTGTAGAGCCGGTGAAACTCCGCCACGCCCCTCGCGCCCTGTTCATGCATCTTGCGCGTGTCTTTGCACCCGCCGCACAGGACCGCCACCATCAATGCCGCCACCAGGGAAACCGCTTTCATCCGAGATAGAATTACGCCCGGAAAAACTAAGCGATCCGACACCCCGGCGGCGAGAGCTTTCCCGGTCGACTCGCCGTCTCATGGCACGGCGGCCGACGCGCAATGCCATCGGGCACGGGCGACGATTTCTCAGCGGCTCCCCCAGTTGTCCCCGCTCGTCGGGCTTCGTTTCTTGGGAGTGATGCCCTCGGCTGCCTTGAGTTCGTGCCCGAATCGGTCCTGCAGCAGATTTAGCGCGCCCCCCAGGGCCAGGGACAGCATCACACACGCCACGCCCACCGCCGCGATCCTCCGCCACGGCCTCCGCGCCGGGGGTTGGGATTCCGGGCAGAACGACACAAAGGCCAGCACGCCCGTCACCACCGCCACCGCGTCATAGCTGAGCCGCTCCCAGTAGTCCGGCTCCAGCCGCACCCACATGCCAAACTCGTCGCACACCAGCGCCAGCCCCACCCCATAAAGAAGCGCCGTCAACCGCTGCCGAGCCACACTCGATCGCCCGAAGATCACATACCCGCCCACCAGCCCCAGCAGGATGACCCCGTAGACGAGATGATGCACATGCGTATCCTGGATGTGCAGGAAGACCTTCGGGCCATTGTAAAGCATGTCCAGCGCCAGCCCGATCCGCGCCGTCGTGAAGGTGACCAAAAAAGCCAGCAGCACGAGTCGGCCCAGCATCCGCCGCGTCAGCAACGCCGCCCCCTCCGCGCGAGCCATGCCGGGAGCCGTCTGCCTGGGAGCCCCCCTTCGCTCTGGCCGGGTCCTATGCGCCATGTCGTACCCTCCCGCCGGGAAATCCGCACCCCAGCCCATCCGGCGCAGCAGCCTCCGCCCCGCCATCCCGGAGGAACCCCCCGCCCTCGTCTCTTCCCTGCTCGTGCTCGGTTAAGTGCAATCCACGTGTTCCTTCCTATGCAAAGCGAGTTCCTTCTGGAAATCAGGCAGCAGGCATTACCGGCGCTCTCTCTGGATTTGACTTCTCCATCGCAAGGGGGGACTCGACCCCGCGAGCCTAAACAAAGGCCGACAGAAATGCCAAGCGGTTTCCCGGAGAATGCCCGCCTCCACCCCGGATGGCTTAGTCAATAGACTCAGCTCATCGTGCAGATGATAATCGCACGCAGGCAAGAAAGAGCCAGAGCTTGAGAAGACCCATTCCCGCGCCGGGCCGCCATGCCTTCCACGGGATGCCTGGATCACGTCAGGAGGCCGTCGTGATCCCTACTGGCAAAGCCTAAGGCACCCTCTCCGAAAGCCCGTCCCGCGCCATGCCGCATATCCCGATATGGCCCGGCGCGGCGGGCGGGGTGAAGATCGCGACCGTCAGGCGGCTCTGTTTCGTCACGGCCTTTCCGGCTTTCCCTTCGTGTCCTTCGCGACCTTTTGTAATACCCGTCTCCCGCTTCACGCCATCACCGCGCACGCCCTGAGTTCGCCACGTCCCGTCACCCCCGAGTCAGGCCACCCCTTGGCTTCCTTCGCTTCCTTCTGTTCACTCCTGCCTTGGCCGCCTTCCCTTCGTGTCCTTTGCGACCTTCTGTAAAAACCTGTCTTCCGTGCCATCACGGCGCACTCCCTAAGTTCACAGCGCCCCGCCACCTCCGGCTCAGGCCACCCCTTGGCTTCCTTCGCTTCCTTCTGTTCCTCCCTGCCTTTGCGGTCTTCCCTTTGTGTCCTTTGCTTCCTTCTGTTCGATCCCGCCTTTGCGGCCTTCTGGAAAACCTGTCACACTCCGCGCCATGAATCGCATCGATCGTCTCACCGGCATGATCCTGCTGCTGCAGGGTCGGCGCGTCATCACGGCGCAGGAGGTGGCCGATCACTTTGAGATCAGCCTGCGTACGGTGTATCGCGACATCGCGGCGCTGGGCGAGGCCGGGGTGCCCATCGTGGCCGAGGCGGGCGTGGGGTATAGCATCGCGCGCGGCTACCACATGCCGCCCGTGGCGTTCACGCCGGGCGAGGCGGGCGCCCTCTTCCTCGGGGCGGAGCTGGTGAGCCATCTCGCCGACGCCTCGCTCTACGAGCAGATGCGCTCGGCCCTCGCGAAGATCCGCTCCGTCCTCCCCGCCGGCCACCAGGGCGACCTCGACCGGCTGGAAAAATCCACCGCCCTCTTCATCACCTCGCAGCGCGGCCCGCGCTCGCACCATCCCGCTCTCGCCCGGCTCCAGCACGCCATCGCCCGCTGCCAGGTCGTCGCGCTGGATTACCGCACCGGCGGCGGCGAGGAGACCACCCGGCGCACCGTCGAGCCGCTCGGCATCGTGTACTACTCCTCCCACTGGCACCTCATCGCGTATTGCCGACTCCGCGAGGATTACCGCGATTTTCGCACCGATCGCATCGTCTCGCTCACCGTGCGCGACGAGACCTTTGCCCCGCACGAATCCTTTTCCCTCGCCGACCACATCGCCTCGTGGACCGAGGAGGAGTGCGGCACGGAGGTCGCGCTGCGCCTCACCCCGCGCGCGGCGGATCGCGTACGCCGCCACTGGACGCAGGGCCGGTTCACCGAGACCGCCACCCCCGAGGGCGTCGTCCTGCGCTTCCAGATCGGCAATCTCGACTGGATCACGCCCTGGGTGCTCTCGCACGGCACGGAGGTGGAAATCCTCGCGCCGCCCGAGCTCCGCGACCGCGTCGTCGCCCAGGCCACGCGGCTGGCCGATTTTCACCGACTCCCACCGGCCTGAAAAATCCCTGCTGACATAGGGTTGTCAGTGCCCCCTGCCATGATGCCCCCCGTCCGCCGCAAAACCGCGCGGACTCCACACAAAAACACATCACATCATGAGCAAGAAAAACGCCCTCAGCTGGTTCGACATCTACGTAGCCGACCTCATCCGCGCCCGCGCCTTTTACGCCTCCATCCTGGAAACCGAACTCGACACCCCCGAGAACCCGGAGAGCGGGATGGAGATGGCCATCTTCCCCTTTGACTATGAAAACGGCATCGGCGGAGCCCTCGTGAAAAAGGAGGGCCACGGCCCCGGCGCGGGCGGCACGCTCATTTACCTCAATGTCGAGGGCGACCTCGACGGCGTCCTCTCCCGCATCCCCGCCGCCGGCGGCACCGTGCTACAGCCGCGCCTCGGCATCGGCGAGCATGGCTTCATCGCCATCTTCCGCGACACCGAGGGCAACACCATCGGCCTTCATAGCCTGAGCTAATAAGCGCGGCGCATTCCCAGATTTCCGTGCAGCCGGGGCAACATCGGCTGCACTCCTCCCCTTTGCGTCCTTTGCGACGTTGGCCCCGCCTGTCTCGCAAAGCCTCGGCTCTGTAAAAACCTGCCTTCCCTCCCCGCTATCGCGACGCGCTCCGTTAGTTCACAGCGCCCCGCCACCCCCGACTCAGGCCACCCCTTGGCTTCCTTAGCTTCCTTCTGTTCCTCCCTGCCTTTGCCGCCTTCCCTTCGTGTCCTTCGCGACCTTCTGGAAAAACCTGCCTTCCCTCCCCGCTATCGCGACGCGCTCCGTTAGCTCACAGCGCCCCGCCACCCCCGAGTAAGGCCACCCCTTGGCTCCCTTCGCTTCCTTCTGTTCCTCCCTGCCTTTGCGGTCTCCCCTTTGTGTCCTTTGCGACCTTCTGTAAAACCTTCCCTCCGTGCCATCACGGCGCACGCCCTGAGTTCACAACGCCCCGTCACCCCCGACTCAAGCCACCCCTTAGCTTCCTTCGCTTCCTTCTGTCCAACCCTGCCTTTGTGGTCTTCCCTTCGTGTCCTTTGCGACCTTCTGTAAAAAGTTCTTCTGTCAGACTTCCCCCGGCGTAGGCCACGACGGCTTCGGGTCGCCCAGCGCCTCGGCCACCCAGGCCACCTGACCCTCGTAGCTCATGCGCAGCGCCGCGAAATCCTGCCACGCCCGTTCGCGATCCTCCACCAGCGGCACCCCGGCCGCCGCCAGCGCCGCGCAGGCCGAGTCGTAAACCTCGCGCTTCACCTCCGCCAGGGCCGGATCGCGCTTCGGCACGATCGGCGTCCCATACATCGCGTGATGAATGTTTTCCATCGTCTCGATGCCGCATTGCAGGCAAATCTCCGCCGTCCCCCAGGGCCGCGCCACCGTCGTGCGCACCAGCGCCAGCGCATCCAGGAACGCCCCAAAGGCACACACCCACGAGCGATCCGGCTTCACCGGACGCACCAGGCTCAGGATCGGCAGGAAGCTCCGCGCCTCCGCGAACTTCCGGAAAAACGCCTCCCAGTCCTCCCACACCCCGTCGAGCGAGTCGCCGCGCCCGTTGCGATACAGCCACAGCACCAGCCGCGCCCCGCACGGGTGCTCCCCCGCCCGGTCATACACCCAGGCCACCCGCCGCCCGCGCTCCTGGATCACATCCATGAACCCCGGCAGAAACGTGAACAAATACACCACCACAAACAACCCGATCGCCCCCTCCGCGATGGCCAGCAGTTCGCCCGCCTCCGTGCTCGGCGTGGAAAAGCCCAGCGTGCTCAGCGCCGACCCGCTCGCGATCACCGCCCGCATCACCGACGGCTCCGCCTGCACCGCCACGTTCATCAGCGTAAACCCCAGCATCACCAGCAGGAACCACCCCGTGATGATCGCGATGAACGCGCACGGCCAGTACCACGTCAGCACATCATTGCCCCGCTCCCGCGCCCCCGGCACCCGCCGGATGTAGAGCCGGAAGACATTCAGCACCAGCCGCGAAACCCAGAACGCCATCGGATCGCGGAACTTCCGGTTCAGCACGCCGACCCGAATGATCGACTTGAAAAAATACACCACGCACCCGAGCCCGAGCAGCCCGATCACCACCCGCCCCGCCACATCCAGCCAACTCATCTCGCCAACAGCCACCATCACCCCACCCGAACTACACCCCCACCGCGCCCAGCGGGAAGTTTTCTTTTTTGGCCCGAAGGCTCCAGCGGATCGCACCATTAAACGCTCCTCGAGCGCCTTTTCGATTGGTGCGTAACGCGCATTTCGAAAACTTGTCGGAGAGGCTTCGTGGATAACTCAGATTCCTCGACTTTTCAGGGTAGTTGTTATTGGTTATCCGGGATGTCTCCCGAAGAAAAAGCCAGAGAAAAAGCCGCATTCAAGGCCGCGCTCAAGGAGTTTGCCTCCGACTTACAGCACTACGTGTCGAGCGAAGACGGACAGTGGGCCGTCAAAGGCTTCATTGATGTATTCCGGAACATCTACACCATCACAGCCGACACAAAAATCGTCTCCAAGATTTTGGAAGTTCACCTGTTTCCCAAGATCCTCGCATTTGCCGAGGAGCACAACCTCAAGGTCGTGCTGGCAGAAAAGCAAAACTGGTATCCCGACTTTTCTTTCGTCGGGGCTGCCGACCCCGAAATCAAATTCGCCGTTGACCTTAAAACGACCTACCGCGACCCGGATAGGCCAGGCTACGTGAACGGCTTTACTCTCGGCAGTCATGGCGAGTATTTCACTAACCGATCGAGTACGAAGAACATCCAGTTCCCATACAAAGACTATTTTGGTCACTTCTGCCTAGGCGCGATCTACACCCGGACGGTCGAGGAGGACCTCACAGGCATGGAAGTTTATAGCGTGAAGGAACTGGGCTCCGACCCCGCCGCTGCCGAAGTTCCCCAAAAACCGCTGGGTGGCGTCCTCGAAGAGGATGATCACAAGAGAAGAACTTTCGAGTTGAAACTCAAAAAGGTAAACAGACTTCAGTCGATTGCCTCGGTCGTCCGGGATTTTGAGTTTTTCGCTTGTGAGAAATGGGAACTAGCCTCCGACCGCGCCGGCAGTGGTAACACTGCGAACATTGGTGGCATCCAGAGCATAGAAGACATCAAAACCGGCAACGGCGTCTTCGTGAACCTCGGTGAGGAAATCTTCGATGAATATTGGATGAACCACGGGAAGCTTAAAATACTCAAGGAAGGTAAAGAGAAGGCCATCACAAAATTGGATGAATATCTCATCCACCGAAACTTGGACGTTTCTCTCATCAACCGCGAAAACGCCCGTCGGCGGGGAAGAAAGAGAGGACAAGGCGCGCTACCATGAAAGTCATCGTTCCTCCGATCAAGTCGCAGGGTATCAAAACTAAGCTAGTCCCGTGGATCATGGAGCAGATTACGGATAAAGATCGCGAAGGCCGTTGGATCGAGCCTTTCATGGGCACGGGAGTGGTAGGTCTCAATTCAAGATTTGAGAAAGCCCTAATCTCTGACATAAACCCCCACCTCGTCGCCTTCTATAAAGCTGTGCGCTCTGGGGAAATTACCGCACAACGGGTGGAGGAATACCTCCGCAACGAAGGTGAAAAACTCCGCACGGCAGAAGACGCAGGGTACGTCCATTATCGAGCGGTGCGTGACCGCTTCAATGCCTCCTTCGCCCCGCTGGATTTTCTCTTCCTAAATCGAGCGGGCTTCAACGGCATGATTCGCTTCTCCAAAAAGGGCAACTGGAATATCCCTTTTTGCAAAAAGCCGGATAGATTCCGCGACGCCTATCGCACAAAGATCGTGAATCAGGTAAAAAACGTGCAAGCCGTTATCAAGCCAAAATGGGAGTATACCACCGCCCGTTTTGACAAGACGTTGAAGCAGGCAGAGGTCGGAGATATGATCTACTGCGACCCTCCTTACTATGGTCGCTACACGGACTATTTCAATACCTGGAGTGAGAAGGACGAAGCTGAGTTGGCAGCTCTGCTACACAAAACGAGGGCGAAATTCATTCTCTCGACATGGCACCATAATGACTTCCGCACCAATACTTCTATTGAGAAGCACTGGTCGGATTTTCACATTGTCACTAAGGAACATTTCTACCACGCCGGAGGGAAAGAGGAAAACCGCAACCCCGTCATCGAGGCGCTTGTTATGAACTTTGAGCCGCCGAAACCAGAATCACCAGCAAAAGGAAAACCAACATCACACGATCAGCCCGAACTCTTTGCAGAGCAATAAATCTGCCAAAAAACTGTGATCGAAAACAGGGGTTAGGGTGCAATATCTTGCAGAAATTTCAGGGAACAAAACTCTGTCCGAAAGCCCTGAACATCGCGCCGAGACGCCCTAAGCGCTTCCAGGGTTCATCAAGCTGAAAGAACTTGCACACTGACCCCCATTTCCCATGAAAAATCTGCTGGCTGTTGCGCTTGTCCTGCTTTCCGTCTCTCCGGCGATTTGCCGTCCGGTTTTGGTTCTGCCTTATGATCAGTTGCTCCAGCAGGCGGACCTGGTCGTTATCGCCACTCCGACCAGTGTGCGCGACACCCAGGTGGAGACGACGTTTCCCGGCATTCAGTGCGACGGGAAGCCTGTTCCCGCGATCCGTATGGAGGCCGAGTTTGACGTGCTGGCCGTGCTCAAAGGGGATGGCGCGGCAAAGACGTTCGTTCTGCACTACCTCCGATCCGACGAGTCGCGCGCCAAACCTGCGGCTAATGGCCCAAACCTCATATGGTTCAACCCCTCGGAAAAGCACCGGTATTTACTCTTCCTCAAGCGCGACGAAAATGGAGGCTACTCCACCCTTGGCATCCAGACGGACTCTTATTTCTCAGTAAAGGACCTCGGTCCCATTCCGTAAATCGATCCGCCGATCTCTGCTCCGTTGTTTTTGGAAATCAGGGAGGCTGGTCCAGCATCTCGCCAATGGGAGGCGGGTTCAGAAAACAGGGGCAGAAAGTCCCCTCGCTCTCGCCAGTCGGTGCCTGCGCTGGCGCGTTGGTTCTGATCGTGCGTTGGTTTCCGCCCTTGCCGCCTGCGGGATGGGCGGGGAATTAGGCGCGGAGGCGGCGGGCGGCGAGGAGGGTGGTGGCTAGGCCGAGGCTGAGGAGGCCGAGGGTGGCGGGCTCGGGGATGGGGGCGACCTGGGCCATGTAGATGCCCTGGCTGGTGGCGGTGCTTCCGAGGGTACCCTGACCGAAGAAGAGTTTTTCGGGGAGGATGCTGGCGACGGAGGTGAAGGCGGCCCAGCCGTCTTGCGCGATCTGGTTGGAAAAGGCTTCGTCGAGGATGACGGTGCCCCAGTCTTCGGTCCAGATGAAGGCGCGGTTGCCCTTGTCGGTCTCGCCGTCAAAGAGCCTGTAGGTGCCGAAGGCGAGGCCGCTGTCGGTGATGCCTATGATGGTGGAGTAGCTGTAGTTGTCGGACGGGCGCGTGGAGAGGTCGATGGCGATCTGGGAGCCGGTGGCGAGGTTGAAGATCCAGGCGTTCTGGCCGGTGGCGTAGGTGTCGCCGTTGTAGCGGGTGGAGGTGCCGAAGACGTAGAGGCCGTTGATGATGCTGGTGGTGACGCTGTATTGCTTGCCCTCGCTGCTGGTGTGCCGGGCGTCGGTGAGGCCGACGCGGGTGGTGGCGCCGGTTGCGGCGTTGGCCACCCAGGCGGCGTTGCCAGCGTCGGTCGCGCCGCTGAAGCGGTTGGAGCTACCGTAGAGGTAGCCGCTGGCGTTGAGGGTGCTGATGGCGCTGGCCTGGTAGCCGTCGGTTCTGATGAATTCCTCCCCGGTGTAAAGGCCGATGCGGGTGGTGGCGCCGGTGGCGGCGTTGGCGACCCAGGCGCCCTGCCCGAGCTGGGTGGTGCCGCTGTAGCGGTTGGAGGTGCCGTAGATGTAGCCGCTCCGGGAGCCGCTGGTGGAGGAACTTTCGGTGCCGTCGGTGGCGCGGAACTCGGTGGTGCCGTAGAGGCCGATGCGGGTGATGCTGCTGGCATCGGTGGTGGCGACCCAGGCGTGGCGGCTGGCAGTGGCGACCCCTAGGTAGTAGGCATCGGAGGTACCGTAGGCGTAGCCGCTATCGCTGATGCCGCTGACGGTGCTGGACTGTGTGCCGTCGGCCTTGGTGTATTCCGCGCTGGTGTAAAAGCCGAGGCGGGTGGTGACGCCAGTGGCGGCGTTGGCGACCCAGGCGGCCTGCCCGAGCTGGCCGCCGGTGCCGTTGTAGCGGTACGAGGCGCCGTAGGCGTAGCCGCTTTCGGTGACCTTGTTGGTGATGCTGTACTGTGTGCCGTCGAGCCTGGTGTATTCCGCGCCGGTGTAGAAGCCGAGGCGGGTGGTGGTGCCGGTGGCGGCGTTGGCGACCCAGGTGGCCTGCCCGAGCTGGGTGGTGGTCTTGTTGTAGCGGTACGAGGCACCGTAGGCGTAGCCGCTTTCGGTGCTGTTGGAGGTCGTCGAATATTGGGTGCCGTCGAGCTTGGTGAATTCGTCGCCGGTGTAGAGGCCGATGCGGGTGGTGGCGCCGGTGGCGGCGTTGGCGATCCAGGCGCCCTGACCGATCTGGGTGAGGGTGCCGTTGTAGCGGTAGGAGGTGCCGGTGAGGTAGCCGCTTTCGGTGAGGGTGGGGCTGGGGCTGCTGTATTGGTAGGTGTCGTATTTGGTGAACTCCGTACTGTAGAGGCCGACGCGGGTGGTGGCGCCGGTGGTGAGGTTGGCGAGCCAGACGGCGGTGCCTTCGGTGGCGCTGGTGTAGATGCGGGATGTGCCGGTGGCGTAGCCGCTGCTGGTGAGGGAAGTGACGGAGGAGGTTTTCGTGCCGTCGGTTCTGGTGTAGGCGGCGTCGTAGAGGCCGATGCGGGTGGTGACGCCGGTGGTGACGTCGGCGTACCATGCGGCGGCACCGAGCCTGGTGGTGTCGGAGTAGCGGGTGGAGGTGCCGATGACGTAGTTGCCCAGGCTATCGGTGATGGAGGTGTCCTGGAGCTTGGTGGTGCTGGTGAATTCGTCGCTGTAGAAGCCGATGCGGGTGGCGACGCCGGTGGTGAGATTGGTGAGCGAGGCGGCGGCGCCGAGGCTGGAGGTGCCGCGGTTGAAGCGGGTGCTGGTGGAGACTGCGTAGTTGTCCTTCAGGACGGCTTTGATGTCGGTGATCTGGGAGCCGTCGTCCTTGGTGTATTCATCTCCGGTGTAAAACCCGGCGCGGGTGGTGGCGCTGGTCTGGGCGTCGTAGATCCAGGCGGCGCCGCCGATCGCCGTGGTGCCAGAGTAGCGAGTGGACGTGCCGGCGACGAAGCGCCCGGAGATGGCGCCGAGTGCGCTGAGCTGGCTGGACTGCGTGCCGTCGGTGGCGGTGTACCCTAGGGTATCGTAAAACCCGATGCGCCCGAGGTACAGGGTGGTGCTATCGGCGTGGGAAAGGGTGGCGGCGGCGAGGCAACTGGCGGCGGACAGGGCGAGGCGGCGGTGCAGGGTCATGGTACGGCAAGGGGGCGGTCGGCTAGAGTCTGCGGAGCGCCGTGGCGGCTGCTCCGGGCGTGGAGGGAACCCGCGGGGCGACAGGCCTCTGCGCGCGGCCATGGACGGCTGCGCGTGGCTTCTCTGGCGGTTCTCTTCATTTCCACGGCTACGATGCCTGCGCCGGGTTTGGGCGGGCGCGGGGGCTGGAGGCTAGCTAGCCTTTTTTCTAAATATAGTGTCAATGCCATTTCGGCGGCTAATGCCCCAGACCTTCTCTGGCTAAGTGCCTTTCCTGCTGGCCGCGCAAGGCTATCGACTGGCGGGGCGGGTGTCGACTGGAGGACATGCATCAGCCGCCGACCAAGGCTGGAAAAGGCTCGGCGCGGAGGCGTGGACATTAGCGCAAGGCGCCGGCGGGGTTTAACGGAGGGGGGCCAGACTCCTTAGAAAACGAGGCGGAAAAAACTAAGATTATGCGCGAAAAAAATACGCCGGTCGGGCGACCCGAGAAAAAATTGTGGACGCCCGGCGCGTCGACAGAGCGTCATTCGCCGCGATGCATGAGGGAGCCGGCACGCAGCCGGAAGGCGATTCCCCGCCGCACGCCCGGTCGGCGATTTTCCCGGCGGGCTCTCCTGACTTCTGTAACTCAACTCAGGCAGCAGGAGCGTCAGCGCACAGACGCCGGGAAAGCGGGCATTACGGATTGGCTGCCTTGGCCGGGTCGGCCTCGTAGGCGACCACGGGCACGGTGATGTGAGAGGGGTAGTCCTTTGACAAATAAAGCGTCTGGTTCGCGATGGGCGACTTTTCATAGCTCATCACGGGCTCAAACGAGTTTGGGTGCACCTCGTAGGCCGTGCTGCTGCTGCTCGTCACGAGGACCGCGAGCCGATGCCCCTTGTCCAGCACGATCGCCGTGCTCCAGAGATCCATCTTCAGGTGATAGACCCTGCCCTTTTCCAGCGGCTGCGGCTTGCCTTGGAAATCCTCCGCATACCGCGCCATGCCGGCGGATTCCCGGATGAGCATCTCGTAGCCATCGGGATGAATGTCGACCACCTTCACCACGAATTCCGTGTCCGGCACGTCCGTCGCGAAATACAGGTCCGCCCACAGCTTGCCCGTGATCTCCAGCGGCTTCTCCAGCGGGGCGCTGACAAAACGCAGGATGTCATTGCGATCCTTCAACGGACGCTGGTCAAAAGGCCCGGCATTGTTGTCATAGGTCGCATTGCCCCCGAGCGTCGGAGCCGGGTCCTTCGGGTCGTAAGCATAGCTCAGCGTCGCACTCTGCTCCGCCGGACGCTCCGTGGAGAGCCCGCCATCCGCATGGAGGTAATACGGAGTCGGCGTATTGGGCACCGGCCAGACATCGGTGACCTTGTAGTAATTCCCCGGCGAGGCCGGATCGCGGAAATTGCCCATCAAATAATACGCGAGCTGCGACTTCTGAGTCTTTGCCCCCGCGAGCGCCTGCGGGATAGTGGTGATCGCAAAGGGAACTGGCTTGGCCGGCCACGTGAAATCCGGATTCGCCTTGTGCGCGAACGGACGCACCACCGCCGTGATCTTGCTGGTGGGCGCAAGGGCCGCGAAGTAATCCAGCACCGCCTCGCTGCCGAGATCGTACCAGCCCGTGGTGAGGCTGATGTCGGTCGGGTTGTCCTTTGCCCCCTCCGCGAGGATTTCCTTCCAGCGCGGCAGGTCAAAGGTCTCGGTATGCGGCTTGGGCCACTGGTCCACCTTCAGCCCGGTATTGCGAAACCAGTTCAGGTACATCCAGCGAGCCACGCCATTGCTGAAGCCCCAATAATACAACGGATAGCCCACGGTGATGCTCGGCTGCGACACGACGAGATGCGGGTCCTTCGTCAGGAAGGCCACCGTCGGGCCGATGCCGTTCCCGCTCGCTCCCGTCATGCCGATCTTGCCATTGCACCACTTCTGCGCGGCAATCCATTGCAGGCTGTCCGCGCAATCATTGATCTCAAAATCCGGCTTGGTCGGCTGCGCCGTGCCCTTGCCCTCGGAATCATGGACCCCGCGCGCATCCTGGCATATCAGCACGACCCCGCCCGTCTTGGTGCCCGCCCGATCCCCATACACCGCACAGGCCAGCCGCCCATAGTAGCCGCGCGTGAAGAGCACCGGCCACGGCCCATCCCCCGGAGGAAGGAAAATATCCGTCGCCAGCTTCACCCCATCCCGCATGGGCACCATCGCAAACTCATGCGTGGAACCCGGCGGGAACGACTTTTGCAGGACGACGTCTGTATCCTGCTTGCGCCCGATGGCCTCCGTCTCCCTGCCCTCCGCCTGTGCGAAAACGGCCTGAGGAACGAAGAGAACGCTGATCGAAAGCAGGACGGGGAGAAACTTGTGCGCCGACATAGGGAGAATGATTTTCGCAATTTCCCCGGCGCTGCAAAGGAAAATTATCAAACGTGTGATTCTTTTCTCCGATGAAGCCTGTCGGCGAAATGCGTGTTCGCAAGGTATGGAGAGGAGACCGGGGGGGGGAGGATACGCCGTTACTTCTCCCCGGCGCCGGGTTTGGCTGCGCTCCGAGCGTCGAGCTGCAATTGGGAGATTAAAAGCAGGTCCCCAAAAACCTCCGACGCGAGATGACCGAGATCGACATCCAAAATATCCCCGTCTTCTTTTTTAAATGAAAGGGAGGCGCACGCCACTGCCGCGGTAAGCGGAGACATTACCCCGTTCGGCACCTTCTGGTCGCCCAGGAGTCGCCGCGTCCGATCGAAGAGCTCCTGCAACTCGGCGCTTTTTTGCGCAAAAATCCCTGCCGAAATAATACAATAGGCGATTCTTATTTTAGTATCTTCTTGATACTCGGCACCATTTTTATCCGCCTCATAGCTATCCAGCGAATGACGCAACCTTTCCAGCAGGTAGCTTTCATCAAAGGCATACACAGCCCCGCCTTCGCGGAATTTCCTCGGGATAATGGAGTACAGCCCGGCAACGGAGCCATCGGGCGCTGTCGGCTCCGGAACCCGGTCGCCTCCGAAGGCAAAGGATGCGACCGCGGAGAGAACCACGACGAGACAGGCAATTTTCATAAGCCGATTTTCTATGGAGCGATTTGCCGAACATTAGAGCCGCTCACCGGAGAACGCCGGGAAGGGCCGACAGAATGCGGGGGATTGCATGAATCCTAAGCATCGGAAAATCGGAAGTAAAAGGCAAGCCCGCGCCTACCCCCAGCGACCACGAGCACTCCGCCAGCGAGCGGGAGCGACCGTCGCCGCGCTGGGGCTGCAAGTTTTCCTGACCTACGGCGCCTTGGTGAGCTCGATCTCGGTGGCGCCGGGGCGGGCATCGTACTTGGCCAGCCCGTCTTTCACGGTCACGGTGGCGCGGGTCTCTCCCTGGCGGATGGCGGCGCTTTTCCAATCGGCCGGCACCTGGGTCAGCAGGGTGAGAGGCAGATCGTAGAGCTCCGGATCAGCGGCGGAGGTGAGCTTGAGCCGGATCGCCTCGGGCGTGGCAGATACCACCTCCACCCGCGCCGTACCCCGCTCGGTCTCATACTTGTGCTGGGAGATGTGATCCGTGACCCAGAGTTCACCGGAATCCGACTTTTGCTTCAGGTAATCGAGGAGCGGAAAGAAAAGCTCATCCTGGCTCATCGCCCACATGTCCTGATAGGTGGCATTGAGACGCTCCACGCCATGGATGATGAGATATTCCATGCCCTTGTTGGCGATGGCCTTGTCGACCATGGCGGTCATGTCCGGCAAGGTTTTCACGTGATACATCGCGCCATGCCCCTGGAAGGGCGGCCGGTTGATCAGGCGATCCTCCTTGAGGAGCTGCGCCAGCTCCTCATCGGTGATGTGCCAGTTTCCCCCCACGCCGCCGGGCTGCGCAAAGGAGACGAGACGGTTTTCCAGGCCCGGCTGGGCCATGCGAATGGTCTTTGAGCAGTCAAAGATCTCCTCGCGGGCGTTTTCCAGATCCGACACGCCCCGGTGTGTCATGGTGTGGTTCCCATACACCATGCCGGAGTCGGCGTAGTCGCCCTCCCACTTCTGCGCGTAGACCTTGTACTCCCCCTTGCCGGGGCAGATGTAAAAGGTCGCGATGAGGCCGCGCTGCGCCAGCTCGGGAATGGCCACCTGCCACTGGCTCGGCCAGCCGTCGTCAAACATGAGCAGAAAGACCCCGGTTCTGTCGTCCTTCCAGTTGGCGACGCGGGTTTCACCCAGCGGGGCGGCAGCCACGGGCCGGACCACGCAGGCCAGGACGACGAGGAGAGCAAAGAGATGTTTCATAGGGGGACGCTGCATGCGCTACTCTCTGCGGAAAGCTGCCGCGACTCACAATCGCAATCCATCCCGCCGCGCCAACCCGTCATGAAATTATTTAAAAATTTGGCTGAGAAGGGGCAGGCCAGCCGGGGCCAAGAAAGAGGCGGCTGAGGCGACCGCCGCCGGGTGCAGTCCATGCTATATCGATGACATGCGGCCCGATTTACGCCAGCCTGAGCCATGGGCGTGACCTCGGCAATCATCGGCTCCTCCACCGGCATCGGACGCGCGCTGGCGGAGGCCCATCGCGCCAGCGGGCTGGAGTGCGTCGCACTGAGCAGAAACCCCGCGTCCCTCGCAGGCTTCCCCGCCTTTGCCCTGGACCTCACCGATGAGCAGCAGGCGCAGGGCGCATTCGAAAAAGCCTTCGCCCAATACCCGGGGATCGAAACCATCTTCCTCGTCTCCGGCACGGGCGACATCGAGTCCACCCCCAGCTACGAAACAGCGAGCGCAACCATCGCGTTGAACTGCGCAGGCTTCACCCTCGCCGCGTATCAGGCGGCCCGGCACCTGGAACATCGCGGGGCCGGTCGTCTCGTGGCCGTCACCTCGGTGGCAGCCATCCGGGGCGGCAGCCAATCCCTGTCCTACAACGCCTCCAAGGCCTATCAGTCCTCCCTGCTGGAGGGGCTGCGCTGCCGGTTCACCCGCCTGGGATTGCCGATCACCGTCACCGAAATCCGCGCGGGATTTGTCGATACCGCGATGATGAAGGCGGAGAAGCCCTTCTGGGTGGCGACCGCCGACCAGGCGGCCCGGGCCATCCTCTCCGCCAGCCGCACCCGGCAGGAACTCGTCTACGTCCTGGGACGCTGGAGACTCATCGGCTGGCTCCTCCGCCTGCTACCCACCGGCCTCTACAAAAGAATCGGCTGATCGAGTTTTGACCGGGGAACCCGCCAGCCATGGCCGCAGGCGGCCGTTTCGCCCGAACCAGTCAAACCCGGCCACCGCCTCCCGGCCCGCGCTTTTTCGTGCGCCGAAATGCAAGATACTGGGCGACCGCGACCAGCAGAGAAACACCGATAAGGCCGTGCGGGATCGGCGACGGCCATGAAGGCGTTGTCATCATGTGAACGAGCGTGGAAACTGCGTAAATATTGAGACTGGCAACGACAGCGAGCGAAATCCATTGCGCCCAGGCCCTTCCCTGGATGGCACACTTTACAGACACAATCAGCGCGGCAATGGAAAAGCCAATCGGCGCAAACACCCAAACCAGGAATTCCATTTTCATGGCTTAAGCCATCGCAGCCTGGAGCCGTGGCGGCAATGAGAGAAAAGACCGCCGGGCGGAATAACGATGAGACCCCGGCGGCGGGGTCAGTCGTGCAATCTCACGCGCCGCCCTGTATTGACCGCGCCCCTGCCTGGCATCCGAAAGGGCCGCGCCGGAGACAGAGAGCCATGCCCGTGACGAGCAGAGTGAGGTGGCGGAAAACCCGTCTCGAGGCTTCCGGGCCGCGGCGTTAGTGATCCTTCTGCCTCCCGTCGGAGACGAGGGAAATACGCAGCGCCTTGCCGTTGATCTCCACCGGCACCACGGTCTCGCCGGGCTTGAGGGAGACCGGTAACTCCCGAACGCCGATGTTCCGGGATTCCCAGGAGTCTTTCGTGATCTGATAATATTTCTGGCGCTCGACGGTGATAATCACCTTCAGAGTCGATCCCTCCCACGCCGATTTTGTCGTGACCCACTGAAACTCCTTTTCATTGTCCGTCGGCAGCTCCACGGAAAAGTCCGCCACGTCCGCCGCGACCGAGATATTCAGCGGATTCTCCGAGAAGAGATCGCAGTAAATTTTCAGCTTCATCCCATTGCCATTCGCCTCGGCCCGGGCCGCCTCGGCAGGCGCGGCGGCCTTCTTCTCCTCGGCAAAGACGCTGGTCCCGCAAGCCAGCCCCACCAGCAGGAGGGTGAGCAGCAGTGTGCGGATCGGGGTGATGTGGCGAGGGCGGGCAGGGAGATGCATAGGGATAGCTATGGGTTGGATAAAAACAGGCACACGAGCACGGCAAAGCCCGAGACGGCAAGGAGACAGGTCAGGACCCGGCGCCAGAGCCGCGATGCCCGGGGGAACCTGCCGGAGCGAAGAAACCGAAACCACCGCAGCGTGATGTCCGTCATCACCAGAAACGCCGCCCACAGCATCACCGAGATCGAGACATCCAGCGGATACGGCGACGAACCGGAGCCTGACACCAGCTGAAACTGGACCGAGGCCAGAAAGCCAAGGTAAACACTGCAACCCGCCACCAGGAGAAACACCATCGCGCGCCGCGACAGAGCGAAGGCTTCCGAGGCAGTTTTCATCCGCCGCGCCTACCCCACCCGCGTCACCATAGCAGCAGCGCACTCTCCATCCGAGTGGCAATGGTAGTACCTCGACCGATACATCGCCCTCCAGGATACGGTTTCATTCCCGCACCGCACCTCGGTGATCTCCACCTCGGCAGGTTCCGCGCCGGGGATCTGAGCCGCCGTCACCACGCGGAGCCGGGCAGAGTCGGGCGTGCTCCTGCGGGCAAACCCGAGGACATTCGCAAACAGACTCTTCATGCATTCCCTCATGGACAAGGTGAAGGAACATCCTCAACCCGGGATTTCCCAACAACAGGAAACTCACCGAGGCCGATACAGAGCGGGTCGGCGCACCCGCCGAAAGCGGGAAATAAGGTCCACTACGTAGTGGCGCGACAGGGCGGCGCCCTTTTCCCGGCAATCAAACCCGGTCGCCCTCTCCCCGGTCCCTGCCGGATGAAGAATACCTTTCAAGCCATTGCAAAAATGGCTTAAATCCCAGGCGCATGCACGCCCACCCTCGCTGGCCCCGCGTCCTCAGGACGGCGGCAGCCCTCGGGGCACTCCTGCTGCATCCACCAGGCGTGGCAAAGGCCCAGGCGTCGCCCACACCAGAGGCGGCGGCTCTGCTTCAACGGCTGGACGAACTGCCGAAACAGCTCGCCGGCATTCCTTCCATCTCCTCCAGCGGTATCCTGACCACCGTCGCCCACCTCGAGCTACTCGGGAGGGCGGACCACACGCAGAGCAGCCAGATACACTTCCAGCGGGCGGGAGACTCTGTCCGCGCCGATGTCAGAAAGCTCGATCCCGCAGGCAATGCGGTCGATACCACGATCTGGCTCTCCACTCCCCAGGAGAACGTGTATCAGGTCAACGCCGACGCGAGCATTCTCGACCCCAGGCAGAATCCCGGGAAATCCTTCATTCCCACCTACGATCCCGTAGGCTGGATATTTTCCTTCACACGCGACGACGGGCTCACGCGCGAGCGTCCCCTCGTGGCCGATCTCGCATCCCTTTCCGATCCTGCCGCATGGCAGACCGCAAAGCAGCAGGCCGACCTACAGTCCCTGCAAAAGACCCCCGACGGCGGATTCACGATCACCTTCCGCAAGACAGCGGGGAGCGCCGAGGTCACCTTTCGCCCGGTTCGCGGGGATTCGGCCACGCAGCTCATGCCGTCCGAGGTCCGGTTTCTCAACCCGGCAGGAGAGCTCATCTGGAGCGGCAAAGTGACCGAGTGGCAAACCGCCGGCCCGATCCCCACGCCAAAGTCGGCGGTATGCCTGACCACGACGGCCATACCCGACGAGAAGAGACGGCTGCAAGCCGCGAGCTGGACATGGAGCGAAGTCGCCAGCGATTTCCGTCCCTTCCCCGAGAACGACCTGCGCTTCGACCCCGCGACCGCGACGAAAATCCACCATCAGGCGGCGGAGACAGCCGCAGCCGCTCCAAAATGAACCCGGGACATCCCGGCATTCCGTGATTTTTGTCTCCTGACCCCTCGCTTTCACCCACCCATGGAAATCCCGTTCCCGAGATTCCCGAGCACCCCGGGGTTCTTCCAGGCCTGCGGCGCCCGCATCCTCCTGATGCTGGGCGCGGCTTATCTGGGATCGCTTGTCGGAGCGATGGTCTACGGGCATTCGTTATCGCCGGGCTGGCATGATGCCAACCCGTACGGCCTCGTCGCCACCGTGGGCATGGCGGCCGTGACGCCCTTTGCCAACCTGCTCCTGCTGCTGGCTCTCGTCGGCGGCGTCGTCATCCTGGCGTTGCGTCTGCCGCTCTGGACCTGCTTCCTCCTCTTTCTGCTCTTTGCTCAAGTCGCCTATACCCTGCGCTCCGCCTGGAGCGCGTGAGCCAGCCGGGAGCCAAGTCCTCATCACCTCGCAAAGCAAGATGCACGACATCGCCCGACCGCAACACCCGAACACGCTTGAGTGCCGGAGACCTTTTCGACATCTCTATTCCATGAAAAGAGCCATCCTGCTGTTCTTTGCCTTGGCGACCTTTGGCTCAGGTTGCTTGTATTCCGGGGAATTTACAAAGACGCCCGTCGATCTCACCGAGCTGGACTCCAAGGCGCGGGAATTCGTGGAGGGCATTCAGGGCGGGAAACTCGAGCCGGAGAGATTTTCCGCGGAAAAGTATGTGATCAAATTTGGCAGCAAGAGCTGGGTAAACATCAAGACCCAGGGATTCGGGAGTCGCGGGGAATCCCAACTGCCGGATCGTGCTGCCAATGTGGTGCTCTACCTGATCCAACAAAAGGGCGCCCCCTCACCCAGGCGGATCTTTTATTGGCTTAGCGGAGGGAGCTCCACCCATGGGGGCTATCTGTATTTTAACTCCACCGTTCCCGCCAAAGTCGAAACGACAATGATCGGACCAAGGTTTTCCCTCACCGCGCACAATGAAAACAGCAAGGACGAGACGCTTTACCAAATCATCGTCGAGCAAACACCTGTCGCCCGGTGATGGATGGGAAACCGGCAGCGGGGCGAGGCGCACCCCGGCAATCCGAGATCGGAGGCCACATACACCCCGGAGCTTTGTGATTCATGTCGCCTGACTCCCATCTTTCTGAGCCTCAACCACGAGGACGGCGGTGGATAAGGCTCGTCTGGATTCTGCTCGCTCTCTATCTCGCCAGCTACGCGGTCTTGCGGGTGTCCCACATCTACGTGCATTCGACAGGAATGTATCGCGACGGGGTGAGACACAGCATTACCTCAGCGAGGGCAGCGCCTGTGATTTCTGTCCCCGCTTACGGCGCTCTCCTTCTCCATTACCCCCTGAAAGCGACGGAAGAGATTTACTGGAATGAGGTCGCGGGAAAGCTCTTCCTCGATGTGACGGTGAAGCGGGCCGACAGGCAGCACTGAGGACCACACTCGGAAAGACGCTACGGATGGGAGCGCATGGGGTCACACCTCTAATTTCCATGTCTGCGGGTCAGTGAGCATGTTCTTGCACAGATGACTTGACCGCTTTGGGCTGGCCGGAGACCCGCTAGTGCTGAGGTGCAGCCTCGTCTCCCATCAATCTCACGGGCGACCGTGGGCGGCGGAGGATGCGATTCTCTGATGATGAAATCGCGACTGATCAGCATTTGGGATGCCCTGCGGGCGAGCTACTGGTTCGTTCCCACCCTGATGAGTGTCGGCGCGGTCGCCCTGTCGATCGGCGCGCTCAAGGTCGATGCCCGGCTCGGGCTCACTGGAGCGCGGGAGATCGGGTGGCTCTGGGCGGGCGGCCCGGACGGTGCGAGGAGCATCCTCTCCACCATCGCGAGCTCCATGATCACGGTGGCCGGCGTGGTCTTCTCGATCACGATCGTGGCGCTCACGCTGGCCTCGTCGCAATTCGGCCCGAGGCTTTTGCGCAATTTTCTCCGCGATTCCATCAACCAGGTGGTCATGGGCACCTTTGTCGCCACCTACCTGTATTGCCTGCTGGTCCTGCGCGAGGTGAAGAGCGTGGCCGAGCAGGCGCCCTTTGTCCCCTACCTCTCGGTCACGGTGGCGATCGCGCTCACGACGGCGAGCCTCGCGATGTTGATCCTGTACATCCACCATATCGCCCGGTCGATCGGAGCGGAGACCCTGGTGGCCAATGTCGCCGCCGAGCTCAGGGAATCGCTGCACTCGCTGTTTCCCGAGCAAATCGGCGAGTCGAAAAGCGCCCCCGCCGCCAGGGAAGCGGGGAAGGCGGAGCCGGAGGAAAGAACCCCCGTCCTCGCGCCCCGGGGCGGGTACATCCAGGCCATCGAGGGCGATACCCTGCTCGCCTTTGCCTCGGAAAAGGCGCTGGTCGTGCATCTGCTGCGGCGGCCGGGAGACTTTGTACCCGAGGGCGCGCGGCTCGCGGAGGTCTGGCCGCCGCAGAGGGTGGACGACGAGGCGCAGGCCACCGTCGTCGACGCGCATCTCATCGCCTCATCCCGCACGCCCCGCCAGGATGCCGAGTACTGCATCAACCAGCTCGTGGAGATCGCTCTTCGCGCCCTTTCCCCCGGCATCAACGACCCGTTCACCGCCATCTCCTGCGTCCACTGGCTCGGCGACGCGCTGGGCTTTGCCGCGCAGCGTGAAATGCCAGCGCCCCACCGCGCCGATGAAAAGGGCGTCGTGCGCGTGATCGCCAAGGTCTCCTCCTTTCAGGGTCTGGCCGATGCGGCGCTCAATGGTATCCGTCAATACGGAGCCTCCAACCCCGCCGTGGCCATCGCCATGCTCCAGGTGATCGGCGAGATCGCCCCGCGCGTGACGCGACCGGAGGACCGCCAGACGCTCCTGCGCCATGCCGAGGCGATCTTTGAGGACGCCATGGCCCGCTCGCCCAATGCCGGAGACGCCGCCGACATGCAGACCCATCGCGACAGCGTCTGCCGCCTCTACGCCGCCTAGCCACAGGTCTCCGCCGGAAAGCGGCAGTCCGGCAAAAACCACCCCGGGGCGCTCAGCAGCTTTTTGATTTATGACGCCTGACCCCCATCACAAAGAAGTGTTACGCGTGGGGTTTTTAGGATCGAGGTAAATTCAAGGCAACGTGCGTCTTGCAGATCCTGCCGGTTGATTCTCCATCAACTGCGGTTGATGCGGCGATTGCGGCGAAATCTCGCTTGCGAGCAATGTCGTTCGTGGTAGACTCTATAATAGAAAGGTGCCCGAGCGGTTTAAGGGGTCCGATTGATAATCGGATGCAGTATGAAAATGCTGCCGTGGGTTCGAATCCCATCCTTTTCTCGCCCTATGGGAATCGCTCCCCATAGGGCATTTTATTTATGGATTCAAATTAGGACACTACCAGCGTCTCATCCTTTTCGCTCCTCGCTCTCCCCAGCAAGGTCCTCCTCCCGCCGCTTGCGTCCGTGTATTCAATAATCGGGCAATAGAGCCGCCGTCTCGTCGGGGCGGTCTCAAACCAGATGATCGTCCCCATCACTCTCACCCCCTGGGTGAAGAGGGCGAAGTTGATCCACAGCTCCCGGAAGCCGAGGCCGAGAACAAAGACACCGACTACGCACAAATAAATGCTACCCGCCATAGTCTCGACCGGGCAGGCAGGAGTCTGCGTGCATGACCTTTTCTTGCGAAGGACGCTCCTAGCGGAGCTCCCGGGCGACCGCCGGCTTCCTGAGCTTGCGCAGGCCGGGCAGCAAAGCGGCGAGGCCGAGGGCGAGAAGCGCCCACGTCGCGGGTTCGGGCACGACCTGGTAGGAGCCGAGGACGGTGAGCGGCCGCGAGTCGCCGGAGGCGTTGCCGGAGGCGCCGTCCGTGATCTGGCCGGTCGCTCCAGCGGTGGGGAGATAGGCGGCGTAGGCGGAGAAGTCCACCGTGCCCGTGCCGACAAAGGCGGGGTCGGAGGTACTGAAGTGCTGGCTGGAGGTCTTCTGGCTGTAGAACTGGAGATCCACATTGGAGCGGGAGTATTCGTCGGTATTCCAGTCCTGGTACGGGTAGCTGCTGTCGAGGTAGGTGGCAAAAGTGGACTGGGAGACCAGCCCCGAGGCAAAGCCGCTGATCTCGACGGCGAAGAAATGGAGGAAGTCGATCCCGCCGGTGCCGGGGACATTCGGGCCGCTCGATTGAGGCGCTGCGCTGGTGGCGGTGAAGACGACCGCCGCCGGGTTGGTGATGTCGATGGTGACGAGGATGTCGGCCCGGGCGGCAGAAACGCTCAGGAGGCCGATGAGGCAGGCAATGAGGAGGAGGCGGCGGCGCATGAGTCGTGTTTCGTACACGTACGTAGCATGTTCCGCGCCGGAAATCACCCGGAATGAATGGCCTCCCTCACCCAAGAGGACGCTGCGGGGGCTAAAATGATGGCGGGGAGCGTGCTGAGGGAAGATCGCTGAAAACACCCGGATCTTTCCTCTGATGTATGCTAGCAAAGCCTCGGCAGGAGCATTAAGCCCAAACAAAACCGCAGCCCCCACCCCGCAGGGCTCCGCCTTCCCTGCCGTCCTAAGTTCCGGCCCGCAAGGAGCCAGCGCATCGCCCCAAATCTTCTCCGTATCTTATCAAAGGAGATCAGGTCGTTTCTCGAACTTTGGGGACACTACGGAACCGTCGAGGAAAATGAGGAAGTCGACATGGCAGCCCTTCGAGGACTGAAAGGTGATTTCGTAGACCGGAATATCAAAAGGCCCTTGGGTATCGACGCGCAGTGTCAGTCTCAGGAAAGTGGCCGCGCCCAGGTCCAGCTTTTGAAAGGCCGCGACGGCTTTCTTGTAGGCTGCCTCCGGGGAAAGGGGACACTTGCCATCTGCGGGTTTCCATCTGGGAGCGGAATCCAAAGTCGTCTGCGGCACCTCCAGCACCCATGACCACGCTCCATCCCCGGATACCGCTCCGCTTTTCCACCCGGAGTTGTTTTTTGATGCGTTTCCGGCTCGGACATTTGGGACCAAGAGGGAAACCGCCACCGCAACGAAAATAAAAAAGCGCATACGCAAATCCAAGCTTTCCCCCCGAATTCTAGAAAACCCGAACCTGCCACTCAACCATTTCGTTAGAAATCGTAACCCCACCGCCCAACGCAATGCTGCCCAAATGCGCTCGCCGGAACATCAGGAGAGAGGAACCCGCCCTATCTCATCGAAAAATCCGACACTTGCTTATGGACACGAGCATAAGCTCGCCATCCCCTAAGAATATGCTGTACCTGAACGGAATGAATCGAACAGCGGCAGCGGCTTTCTTCTGCCTGGGTATAGTTGCCTTCACCTTCATTTTCTCAAGCTCCGCCAGGGGAAATGACTCCGCCAGGAGTGATGATCCTGCGCGCCTCCCGCTGGACCTTCACTCGGAGATCGTGGGAAACGCCCTGAAGATTACAGTCAGGAATATCGGCCGCTCGCCTCTCATCCTGCGTCCGGTCACCGCGGAATCCGTCCACTCCGAGGTGTGGAGCATGCAGCGACTGGCGTCGGGGCAGATCCAACTCCATACTTTAAAAACACTCCCGGTCCAGGTTCATACCGGAGACGACTCTGACGAGTTGCGCGCTTCGTTAAGCAAAGCCATCAGAGGCAAAGATGCCGTCACCCTGCCGCCGGACCAGGAGATGACTTCATCGATCGACATGGACCAGCTTATCGCCCCATACCGATCTCTTGTGAAATCAAATGGGGGAATGAAGCTGATTGTCGAGGTCGTGGTACCTCAGATGATTGTGGGGATCGGCGCTCCCGACAATGGCGCACCTGAACCCGCGAGCGAGTTGTCCAGGATCAAGTTTTCCTGCGGAAAATATCTGCTTTCCGGAGACCGATGGACCTCAGCCGAAAAGCGAACGACCGACCGCAACTAAAGGGAAATGACCGGAAGGGTTGAATGTCGTTTTCAAGAAAGGGCCCTCAGCTTCAGGCTCTGCTTTTTATAAGAAAAGCCAGAGGCCAGCCGTCGAATGCCAATCTCCCAAGCGCGGGCGCAGGGCCTTCTGGAGCGCTTTCGTCTATGCGACCAGCCCCTGTTGCCCGCTGCTGGCCGCAGCCATTCGCCGCCTGGAAAATCCAAACGCCAGCGCCGCACCGCCGAGTGCAACCAGCAGATAGGTCGACGGTTCGGGGACGGCGTTCACGTAGACGCTGTGGGTGGCTTCGTCTACAGTCAGCGTATACTCTCCATCCATCCCGTTGATCGTCCAGGCGAGGGCGGTGAAGTCGCCGGTGTACTGGAAGGCAAGCCAGCTTCCTGTCTGGAACCCCCCGCTCTGGCCGAGATAAATCGCTCCGCCGAGCACGAGGTTGCCGTCGATGAAGAGCAGGGGTGTTTCCAGGCTGGAGAACGGACTCGGCGAATCCTCATCGGCCAGCGCCGGGAGCCACAGGGTGGTATGCGCTCCTTCTCCCAAGGTGAGATTTCCCAGAATGGAGCCCCCTCCCTCACCGACACCGAAATGGCCGCCCTGCAAATCCAGGTCGCCCTCGATCCCTCCGTGCAGGTACAGGCTCGAGGTGGAACCCTCCGCAATGCCGATCCCCTGCGTGATCACGCGTCCGCCATCCATCTGGGTGATCGTGAGCACATTGCCATTTTCCAGCAGGATCGGGCCGCCATTGATCCTTATGGTATTTCCTTCGCCGAAGGCGGCCAGGGCGACGCTGGCCTCCGACGCGGAGCCATCAAATGAGAGCGAACCCACCTCCCAGCTGGCGGCGGACGCGGCGGAGTGGGTATCCAAATCCCCCGCCTGCACCACGAGTGAAAAGGACGATCTCGGACCGCTCACGACGATGGACCCGACCACTTCCGTCGTCGCCGTGACGCCGGCGGCATCGGATTCGAGACTCAGCTCGGAGTTTCCCTGGACGACGATCTGGACGTCGTCCTTCAACCGATCCACCGTCACCGGCGACGGCCCCGTGTTGTCCACGCCGTAGAGTTCCAGGGAACTCAATATCTGGCCCGGCACACCGAGCCGCACCGTATCGACATTGGCGAAACTCCCCGCGTCGGCGAGATTGAGGTATCCGCCCGCCACGACCAGCTCCCCGCTGAAGCTGGCAGCCGCCCGATAGTTGAGCTCGCCATAGCCGCGGACAGTGAGGCTGTTCGTTCCCGCGATGTCGGCCACCACGTCGACCTCCGGGTATCCGTTGAGAAACCAGTTTTCGGTCGTGATCGATCCAGCGGCTGCGCCGAAGTCCAGATTGACCACCACGGCGGCGGTATCGTGGGTCAGGAGGAGGTGTTCCAGTGAGAGGGTCGCGACCGGACCCGGCTCTCCCTCCAGCTTGCTGTAGAGGAGATCCCCGTTGAAGGCCAGCGCCTTGACCGTCGCGTTGCCGGTGAGCTTGTAATCCCTGGTCGCCTCGGGGTCGTCGGCCAGCGCGGCCGGGTTGGCCGTATCGATCTGCACGACATCGGAGGAGGTCGCCGTGCTGAGGTCTGCGGGGTTGCTCAAGGTCGTCGCCGAGATCACGCCGCGGGTGGTGTCATACGCGGCGAACTCATAGGGAGCAAAGCCGCCGCCCCAGTTCACGTTTCCGTTGAGATAGAACTGCTGGGCGCCCAGAAAGGCGGAGTCGCCCTGCCCCTGCAACATGATGCGCGGCGCAGGCCCGACCGCCGCACCCAGCTCCCCGTTGGAGGCATTGTAAAGCGCGAGGCCGCCCGGCGAAATATCCGGCGGTATCGAAAGGATCGTATCGTGCGCGCCGCTCGGTCCATCCACGTTGATGATGGCCGACCCGACGACGGTGAGTTGCGAGATCGTCTCGGTGAAGGTATCCGCCTCGCCCCCGAAGGCGTTCAGTTTCAACTGCGATCCGTGGTCGAGATACACGTGGACATTGGAGCCGATGCGCCCGGATACACCGGGCTGATCCCCGCCGTTCAGGCCGAGCGTCGCCCCTCCGATCCAGGCCTCCGCCGGGCCGTCCGCCACGATCCGCCCATTGGGTCCCGCGAGCACCACGCGGCTTTGAAAAGCCCCATACCCGTAGGTGCTGAAACGATTCGCCGCCTCGCCCGTGAGGTGAATCTCGCCTCCCACTCCGAAATGCAGATTGGCGGAAGCGCTTTGGTCCACGCGAAAATCATCGTAATCAAAGAAGATATCCGCCCCCCGGATGTCCGCTCCCACCCACAGGCTGGAGGAGTCGGAGTTCCTAAGGGAAAGAGTCAATTGCGCGACATCGGCGGCATTGCCAAAGTACCCGTAGTCGCCATCCTCAAAGAACAGCTCCTGGTAGGCCGCCCCCAGGAGATCGTTGTTCACCGAACCCGATGATCCGGCAAAGAAAAGCCGCTCGTACGCCTGCGGGTCGCCGCTGGGCGCCTGGTTCCAAACCCAGTTCTCCGCCGTGCTGAAGTCGTCGTTGGCACCCGCCCCGGTCCAGTTGAAATACGAGTCGGCGAAAGCCATCGAGGGACCGGCAAGGAGCAGGATCGCCACGGCCGCCGAGAGACGATTGGTGAGAAGTGTCTTTTTCATGGTTTGCAATCGAGTTGAGCGTACGGCTTGCGACTCCCCACACGGTGGGGAGCAGGGAAAGCAGACAGCTCTGTCACGAGGGGCGACTTATGCTGTATGCCGGAGACTTTCATGGCCTCGGACTCTGCCCTCTTTCTGCAAGGCAGGTAAATACGGAGAAATGCGTACAAAAGGGTGCCGTCCAGCCTGGGACGCTCACCATCCGAGAGAGACGATTTTTTTGACTCCTCCCGCCGGACATCAAGGGCACGAGCCCTTCATGGAATCCTCAGGCCTGACGATTCATCCGGATGATTTCTGCAACGGCAGCTCCACGCGTCTCAACATTCAGCTTGGAGAGGATTCTCTCCATGTGCTTGCTGACGGTTCTCGACGAAATATCCAGGATGAGCGCGATCTCGGCATCCCTCTTTCCCTGAATGACCCATACGAGCACCTCGGCCTCTCTCATCGTCAGCCCGTGCCTGGTCAGCTGCCCGGGGTCGGGCTGCGCTTCAGTCTTGGCGGCGGCGGCAGCCAGCTCGCAAGCCCGCTCGATATGGGGCGCAAAGATCGTCAGGAGGGACCGGAGGGATTCCTGTATCGGCCTGTCCCTGTGCAGCGTCAGGCCGCCGACATGGGTATTCGTAATGATCGCAGCCGCAAACTGATACTCCGATCCGATGTGCCGGAAGGCCTCCTGATACAGGCCGGTCCCGCGAAACTCTCTTTCCGAGACGAAATCATGGATATTGAGTATCCTCTCTTTGCCGCCATTCATCACATATCTCCACCCCGGATGCTCGGATATATGATCCCTCACCGGCTCATAATAGGCCCTCAACCTGTCTATGCTGTCGCTGCAAATCCTGTAGGAACCATCGATGGCGCTCGTTTCATCATATGCGACCCCGCTTGCATAGTCCCGAAGGTGATGAGAGCAGATATCCACTATGTGATCTGCAAAGGTCTTGTTCTCCAAGGGACTATACAGATCATATAGGAATCCCGAAACCAGCCGGACCTCTTTGCTTTTCAGAGTGTGAAGGTTCATGATCCCATCCCATTAATAAGCCCCGCCCCCCGCATAACATAAACCAAAGAGCCGTCAAGCGCTTCCCCGGCGCATGCTTAGGCGGTCATTTTACGCAAAGCCCGCACCCCCAGCAGGTAACAGGCAATGCATGCCCTCGGGGAGAAAAATTCCCGGACCTGCACCGGACCGGGCAGCGCCGCTGACGAAGCAGACTCTCACTCGGAAAGCTCCCGTTATCTTAAAACGATGCGGGTCAGGCATAAGTCAAAGAGTGCCGCGCCGGGCTGGCAAAGACGCGGGACGCGCACGCCTCAGCATGAGGTCGCATCGGTTTAGCTTAAGGAGAAATGGACCGCTTCCGTGCGGAATCCGAAGCCTGCCCGGCAGATGGGAAAACCCGAGGCCAATGCTCAGGAGATGAAAAAAGCGAGGCCGTCATGATCACGGCTTGAGCAAGGCCGGCGGGGCAATCGGCCTTCGATCACTTTGCGTAAGAGATTGCAGCCGCCCGCCTCAAATACCTTCCCGGGGCCAGGGTGCCAGTGGTTCGCCCGACATGCTGAGGAGTGGCCGCGGGGGATAAGCTCCCTCCGCGCCCCGTGGGGGACGGCAGGGCCTCCGGCCAGCCCGGCCGCCCGGCTGGCAGTCGCTCTTTGGTATTTCCTCTCTCGCGGGCCCCCGGCCCAGGCGCTGCAACATTGCATTTCCATTAGTCCCCCATTTTTCTTGCCCCTTAGTGTTCCGCCCTGATAGCCCCGCTTCGTTGGAGGACGAGAGACGGCGGATGATTCCAAGGCACATGCGGATAGGGGTGTTGACGATCCTGGCTGCGGTGGCAGCCAGCCCGTCCGTCCATGCCCTCGACCATGTGGTGCTGCAGCTGAAGTGGCGGCATCAGTTTCAATTTGCCGGCTACTATGCCGCGGTCACGCAGGGGTATTACCGCGAGGCGGGTTTTGATGTGGAACTGCGCGAGGCGGGTCCGGAGACCGACACCGTGGAGGAGGTCCTCTCGGGCCGGGCGCAGTACGGCGTGGGCACTTCTGACCTGGTGCTGGCGCGGTCGCAGGGGAAGCCTGTGGTCGTCCTCGCCGTCATCTACCAGCACTCGCCCTTTGTCCTGCTCACGCCCGCCAGATCGGGCATCGAGGATGTGCAGTCGCTGGCGGACAAGCCCATCATGATGGAAAACGGCGCGGCGGAGTTGCTCGCCTTTTTCCGCAATGAAGGCGTGGACCCCGCGCGGCTGAAGATCCTCCCCCACAGCTTTGACGAGCACGACCTGCTCAATGGCCACGCCGTCGCCATGTCGGCCTACTCGACGGACGAACCCTACAAGCTCAAGGCCGAGGGCGTGCCGTACCTCACCTTCAGCCCGCGCACGGCGGGGATTGATTTTTACGGAGACAATCTCTTCACCTCCGAGTCCGAGCTGCGCGACCATCCCGAGCGTGTGCGCGCCTTTCTCGACGCCTCCGTGCGCGGCTGGGTCTACGCCATGAAACACCAGGAGGAAATCGTCAACTACATCCTGGCCAACTACCCGCGAGGCAAGAGCCGCGATCATCTCCTCTTTGAAGCGGCCGAGACGGCCAGGCTCCTCCACCCCGAGCTGATCGAGATCGGCTATGTGAACCCCGGCCGCTGGCAGTCCATCGCCGAGACGTATGCAGACCTCGGCATGATGCCGCACCATCAGCGGCTCGACGGGTTTGTCTACGAACGCGACCCGCGCATCGACTGGCGGCGCTACGCCTGGCCCATCGGCATCGTCGGCGCGCTCGCCCTCGCCGGCGGCGGCTGGGCGCTCGTCGCCACGCGCATGAACCGCGTCCTCCACCGCGAGGTCGGCACGCGGCGGCAGGCGGAAGCCGACGCCACCCGCGCCAGCGAGGCCAAGACGCGCTTCCTCGCCGTGCTCGCCCACGAGGTGCGCTCGCCCCTCTCGGGCATCATCAGCTCGCTCCACCTCTGGCGGCAGGAAAAGGACCCCGCCACGCGCGAGGAGGTGGCCGCCATCGCGCAGACCTCCGCCCACACGCTGCTACAGACCGTCGACGAGATCCTCCACCACTCCGAGATCGAGTCCGGCGCGGAGATCGCCATCCAGCTCCGCCCTGTCGCAGTGCGCGACTTCCTCGGCGAGATCATCACCCACTTCCGCGCCTCCGCCACGCTGAAGTCCCTCGACCTCGGCCTCGAGATCGACCCCGCCGTCCCCGACACCCTCGCGCTCGATCCCCTGCGGCTCCGCCAGATCCTCTCCAACCTCATCACCAACGCCCTGAAATTCACCGACGAGGGCTTTGTCCGGCTCCACGCCTCCCTGGAACCTGCCGCCGCCAGCGGCGATCGCCAGCTCATTCTTGAAGTCGTCGACTCCGGCCCCGGCCTCACCCCTGCACAGATCGAGCGCATCTTCACCCCCTACACCCAGGCCGATCAAACCATCGCCCACCGCTACGGCGGCACCGGCCTCGGGCTCTCCATCTCCTCCGACCTCGCCCGCCGCCTCGGCGGCGACATCTCGGTCGAGAGCGACGGCCGCACCGGCACCACCTTCACCGTCCGCCTCCCCGTTCCCCAGGGCAACACCGCCGCCGCAGGCTGACGAAGGCGGAAGCGGGATCGCGGAAGTCGGAAGTTCGGCCATGCCCCCCGCAGCCAGGAGCCGGGAGGTTTTCCAGGGTTCAGCTTTCAGACCGTGCGGGGGAGGACGCTCCGACGCAGAAGCGTATGCGCTCGGTGAGAAGCGGGATCGCGCAAATCGGAAGGTTTTTCGCAGGGTGAGACATTCGGCGCGGGATTGTCCGTCTCGTTCCATCGCAGCCGATGGGGTGCCCTTTCTCGGACCATCCAGAACGTCACGGGATAACAACCGCGCCTATCGCAAAACGACCTGCCGACCCGGCACCGTGCCCCCAGCCTCCCGCCTGCCGGACACCCGAAATGGCGCAAAGCCTCCCCATTGGCACACCCGACGCGGCACTTCCGACTTCCGCGTTCCCACTTCCGACTTCGCCACCGCCCCTCAGGGCATGAGGCTGCGCAGACGCTCCATCGCGGTGCGCCCGATCTCGAGCGGCACGCGCAGGCCCTGCATCCACAGCCGGGCGTCGTTGCGACCCAGCCGCTCCAGGCGGTCGATGTACGGCACATTCACGATGAGCGACCTGTCCAGCCGCGCAAAGGGCGGCATCGGCAGCGTCTCCTCAAAGGCCCCCAGCCTCCGGCACACCAGCACCTCGGGCTTTCCCGCCACCAGCACGCGGGTGAAATCCCCGTCCGCCACCAGCACGCGCATCGCCCCCACGGGCACCACCTGCGACGACGTCGTCGAGTTCAGGCAAATCTGGTCGCCCGAGTCCAGGGGACCCGCCCCGCCACCCTCCTGCAGCCGCACCAGCCGCTGCACCGTCGTCGCAAAGCGCGCCGCCGTCACCGGCTTCAACAAGTAATCCGCCGCCTCCACCGCAAACGCATCGATCGCGTAGTGCGGCCATGCGCTCACAAACACCACCGTGGGCCGCCAGCTCAGCCCGCGCAACAGCCGGAAGCCATCCGACTCGCCGATCTGCACGTCGAGGAAGATCACATCCGGCCGCAGCCGCCCGATCTCCTCCCGCGCCATGTCGACGCTCGACGCCTCGCCCACCAGCTCCAGGTCCCGGTGTGCGCCGATCCAGCCGCGCAGCAACCGCCGCTCGACCTCCACGTCATCGATCACCATCACCCGGATGCTCATTGCTCGTGCGCCTCCTTGTTCTCAATAATTTCGAGACGACTAGCCCCCTTGCGCTTGTCATGGCAAGTCAATACGCACCCCGCCAGCAACCGGTCGCAGCACCGCCCCAACCCGGGCGAAATTTCGCGTGCATTCCCTATTTCCGCAACTCCCACCATCCGCCGGATTCATGGAGTTCCGCTTGTCTCCAATCGCGCCAACTACGCGTCCTCCAGTGTTCCGGTCGCGGCTGAAAAAAATTCACCATCCAGCCGGACACGCGGAAAATTTCTCCGCCATTCCGTCCGAAGATTAGCCGCTGCCTGCCCGGAGTAGCGATTTCGTCTCCTTCTGGCATTGCCAGCGGCCCGCCTCAGGCTGAACTGGCTTTTCCAAGCCTCATTCCCTACCTTCGGAATAAGCAATCACCCGTCGCTCCCCAAACCGCATGTCCCTACCCGCCCTGCTCTGCATCGCCTCCGCCGCCGGCTTCCTGATCTGGATCATCGCCCTGGTCTCACACCTGCGCAGGACCGATTACTCCGACACCGACAAGATCGTGTGGACCATCGTGCTCTGCACCCTGAATTTCCTCGGCGTCATCCTCTACTTTTTCCTCGCCCCCCCGGGAGACCAGCGCGTCCTGAGCGAAGCGGAACTCAAGGAAAAACTTAACCGACAATAAGCCCCGCCGCACCCCGCAGTCTCCCGCTACTTCCTGACAAGCCTGGCCCGCAAACCCGACGACGGGGCGAGCCACGCTCGAGCCATCGCCGCATGGTGCCAGCGATGAACCTGCCGTTTCGCGCAACCGAGCGCCTAGGCATTCACTTACCCGCCGAAAAATTGCGCCCTCTCCCGCACGCCCTTCCCTCGGAAATCTCCCGCCGCCGCGTTGCGCAACCCGACGCGCAGGCAAACACTTACCCCCCTCTCCTCCCTGCTCCTGGTAGCCCTCGCCAGCCTGTCCCTCGACCGAAAAATCTCCCTCCGCTCTCCCCGCCGAGCGGGGGCGAAGCCCACTCCCCGCCCCCCACTTCTCCTCCACTGGAAAAATAACGCTGGCAAAACCCGCCCGGCTCGCCCCTATTAGCAGGCCGCATTTTTGTACCCGTGACCACCGCCCGCTTCCTGAAGACCTCCCTCGCCGCTGCCGCGCTCGGCCTCGCCCTGCTCCTCGGAGCCGGGTGCGCCTCCGTGAGCGTGAAGGAGTCCAACTGGGTCATGGAGCCTCCGCGCCTGCCCAGCCGCATCTATGTCGCCCCCTTTACCATTCGCGATGACGGCATGCGCGTCGACCGGCAGGGGCTGGATCTCTACGAGTTTCGCCAGCAGTTCGCGCAGGATTTCGCCGCCGCCCTCGCCGAGCGCCTGAATAAAAACGTCGCCCCCTCCCAGGCTGGCCCGCCGCCGCCCCAGCCCGCACCCGGCACCTGGGTCATCACCGGGGAATTTGTCCGCATGAACCAGGGCAGCCGCGCCCTCCGCGGCCTCGTCGGCCTCGGGTTTGGCGGCACGAAGATGGAAACCATCACGCGCATCTGGCAGATCGGCCCCGGCGGCCAGCCCGTCATCATCGGCGGCATCATCACCGTCGGCGGCTCCGGCGCAGCCCCCGGCGCGATCCCCAGCGGCCCGTACACCGGCGGCCCCACGCTCGTGCTCACGGCCTCCTCCACCGGACTGTCCTTTGACGCCAAGCGGTCCGCCCGCATGATCACCGCCACCATCTCCGAGAAGCTCACCGCCATGGGCTACAATCTCCCCACCAGGCCCATGCGCCCGAAGCGCCTCGGCTCCCTCCCCATCCTCTAGCGGGCGGGGTTTCCCAAAAGGCCCCCGGGCGGCATACGCCCTCCCTCCGCCATAGGTCCTGGCTCCACCACGCCCCCGCCTCACCGCAGCCGCGAGGGCGCGTGAAAACTCAGTCACTGCCCCCGGGCAAAAAAATCGCCCCTGGCTCTGAGCGCGAAAGACGTTCCTCAGCTCCTGCACGCGACCTATTGACTAGGTATTCACTTACCCCGGCCTGTCCGAAGCAGAGGGTCTGCGGCCCGCCCCTGCGACGAGCCATCATGACGGCCTGAGCAACCAGACGCCTAGGCAAACACTTACCCGCCATCCCCGCGCACCACTCACCACCCCGACCGTCCCGCGAGATTCCCGCCGGGCAAGGCTCCTTTCGGCAACCTGTCGCCCAAGTATTCACTTACTCCCGCGCCTCCGGCTCCCGCCCGCCGGATAGTCCCTCCAGGCAACCAGACGTCCAGGTATTCACTTACCCCCAGCCTGTCCGAAGCGGAGGGTCTGCGGCCCGCCCCAGCGACGAGCCACCATGACGGCCTGAGCAACCAGACGCCTAGGCAAACACTTACCCGCCATCCCCGCGCACCACTCACCGCCCGTCCCGCGAGATTCCCGCCGGGCAAAGCCCCTTTCGCCAACCTGTCGCCCAAGTATTCACTTACTCCCACGCCCCCGGCTCCCCGCCCGCCGGATAGTCCCTTCAGACAACCAGACGTCCAGGTATTCACTTACCCCGGCCGGCTCTCATCCCTCGTCGCCCGCCACCCTAAGCCGCCCCCTTGCCTTCCGTCCGAGGCCCGCCGCCTCGCCCACCGTCCCGAAGATTTACGCCACCTGTTGACTAGGCATTCACTTACTCCGGCGACGCACCTCGCCCCAAGGCCTGAAACCATGCCGCGCCACGGGCTGCAACCCACTGCCCAGGCGTTTACTTACACCGCGCCCTCCCCCCAGGCATCGCGACCCTCCACCGCTTCCCTCATCGATGGAAGACCGCGCCTTTTCGGAATACCACCCGCCGCCCGCGATTCGCCACACAACCGACTGACTAGGTGTTCACTTACCGAGGGAGGCCGCGTGCCCGGCGTCCCTCCAGACGGCCCGACCGCCGCCCACGCAACCAAGCGCCCAGGCAAATACTTACTTCCCTGCCCGCGAAAGATACGCACCGGGCCACCCGCTCCTTCGCCGCCCGCGCCCCGCCTCTCTCATCCGCGGGTCGCGAGGGGATCGCCCCCTCTCTTGCGCAAGCCGCCGCCAGGAGTTCCTCTCTCCCCGCAGGGCGGCCAGGTCGGGGTCGGAGTGCCGCGCAACGTCATTTCGCCAGACGCCAGGGAAAACCCCGCGCCCCCGGGGCCCGTGCCGGGAGCCACCGGAATCAACCCCGGTTCATCGGGGGAGGAGGGAAAAAATTCCCACGACACCCTTCTCCGCCCGGGTGTCTCCGTTCTCGTACGAGTTCGTTCCTCCGGGATCAGGCAACACCCGCGCGGCCTCAGGAAAAATCCGGCAGGCTCCGGCCCGCACCGGAAAATATCGCGGCATATCGAGTCAATACCGCCTTCGCTGGTTGCACAACGTCGCCCCGGCGGCTGGAAATCCGAGCCTCCGCAACGCCCTGCAACCAGGGACATGGTAATATATCGTCGTAAAAATACGAACCCAACCAATTGCATGAAAAGAATGAGGATTTTCGGGCCTTTTTCTGTTGCGATTCGGTCTCACGATGGTAAACCCCGAAGCCTCGGCTGCCGAAAGACACCGCCGCGGAGGCGATCAGGATCTGGCGTATTTCCTGCTCCTTCCGCCACCGGACTGTCCTGCCAAACCCGACAGCCGCCCGCTCACGTCACCTATGAAAAGCCTGCTGCCATTCACGCCGTCATCGCGCACTGAAACCCTCCGTCGCCGGACCCCCGGCACCCGCTCCCGCCTCCTGCTTGCAGGCGCGGCGGCCGCCGCTCTCTCGGCATTACCTGCTCCCGCCCATGCCGACGCGGCCTTTCACTACCTCGCGCGCCTCGGCTTTTACGGCACCCAGGAGTACAACAACCCCTGGGGCGGCAGCACGACCTACGTGAGCCACTACATCGACGGATTTGTCTATACCGGCACGTCCGATCGCTTCAACTACGGGTCCAACAACGGCAACGCCGCCTGGGCCGCCACGGCCGACGGCGTATCGCGCCGCATCGGACTCTACAGCACGCGGGAGTTTTCCACCTACTCAAATCTCCAGGTCTCCGAGATCAAGGGCCTCTCCGCCAACGGCTACGTCGCCGGCACCTCCTACCGGTACGACGACAACTCCAACAACAACGGCAAGGCCGCCTGGATCGCCAATGGCCTCACGGGTGAAACCACCCGCGTCGGCCTTTACCAGGGTGCGGAATTCACCAGCAGCACCAACCAGCAGACCAGCGAGGTCGTCGGCATCACCTCCACCGGCTACGCCGCAGGCACCTCCATCCGCTACAACGGCGCGACCAACACCGGTCTCGCCGCCTGGGTGGCCGACTCCACCGGCACCACCACCCGCATCGGATTTTACGACCAGGGCGGAGGCAACGAATTCACCAATGGCAGCGGCATCCAGCGCAGCGAGGTGAGCCAGGTCACCGCCGACGGCTACATCGCCGGCACGTCGCTGCGCTACAAGGGGTCCACCTTCGACGGCTACGGCCAGGCCCTCTGGATCGCCAATGCCGCCACCGGCGCGACCACCCGCATCGGCCTCTACCAGGGTTCCGAGTTTCACACCTCCAACGACTACCAGTATTCCTTCTACGACAGCGGCAACAGCACCGGCGTCGGCCCCGTCACCGGCATCACCCAGCGGTTCAACAACTCGGCGAGCACCTGGACCAGCTACGGCTACGCCACCTGGGCCGTCAACCACGCCACCGGCGAGACCCTCCGCACCGGCCTCTACGACCAGGGCGGCGGCAATGAGTTCACCTCCAGCACCGGCAGCCAGCAGAGCCAGACCAACCTCTGGAGCGCCGCAGGCGTCGTCGGCGGCTACACCTACCGGTACAATGGCACCAGCACCCAGCTCGGCTATGCCGCCTGGATCGCCAATGTCAACACGGGCCTCAACACCCGCGTCGGATTCTACGACCAGGGCGGAGGCAATACCTTCACCAGCGACACCGGCTACCAGTTCAGCTTCCTCGGTTCGATGAATGCCACCGGCTACGCCTCCGGCTCGTCCAACATCTACAACGGCGGCAGCACCCAGCTCGGCTCCGCCGCGTGGTTCACCAATCCCGACGGCGTCACCACCCGCGTCGGCTTCACCGACGGAGCCTACACGGCCGACAACGGCGCGCAGCTCAGCGGCCTGGCCCGTATCTCGACGAGCGGCTACATGGCCGGCATGTCCGCCCGCTACTCCGGCACGAACCAGATCTCCCGCGACGCCTGGGTCGGCCACACCAGCAACCCCACCGCCCTCACCCGTGTGGGCCTCTATGATCAGGGCGGAGGCAATACCTTCACCTCCAGCTCCGGCCAGCAGTACAGCGACGTCTCCGGCGTGCTCAACAACGGCACCGCCTTTGGCACCGCCCTCATCTTTCACGGTGGCAGCTCCGACAGCGGCACCGCCACCTGGGCCGCCAGCCCGACCGGCACATCCACCCGCATCGGCCTTTACGACCAGGCTGGAGGCAATACCTACACCAGCGACACCGGCTACCAGTATTCCTACATCGGCCAGTACAACGACAACGGCTTCATCACCGGCACGTCGTACCGCTACAATGGCGAGTCCGACCAGTACGGCCAGACCGCCTGGCTCTACAACTCCTCGACCAACGAGACCGTCGGCTTTGACATGAGCGTGCGCGCCAGCGACGGCTACGGCGTCTCCTCCATCGTGCGCCTGCTCGACGACGGCTCCGCTCTCGGCACGTTCAACCTCTTCAACGGCGACACCGACCTCGGGCAGCGCTCCTTTGCCTACCTCATCGGCATCGGCACCTTCATCCTCGATGAAAGCGTCGACGTGAACCTCGCCTCGCTCAACTGGCAGAACCTCGGCACCGCCTTTGCCCTCAGCCAGAGCGGTCTGCTCCTCGGCGCGGCCCAGACAAACAACCTCGGCTACGGCGCCTACCTCCTCCAGGCCACCGCCGTGCCCGAGCCCTCCACCTGGGTCCTCATCGGCCTCGGCGTCGCCGCCTTCCTCGTCCTGCACATCCGCCGCCGCTCGCGCCGCCAGGACGCCTAGTCCTCCGCTCCACGCGGGCGAGGTGCGGAACCCTGTCCCACACTCCGCCAGCGCCGGGTGACACCCGCCCGGCGCCCATGCTAATCGCGCTCCGCCGTAATCCCGGTCCCGCAATGCATTGACTCCCCCCCCGGCACCAGACGGCAAGGCACGCTCAAACGGAACGCCACCCCCCGGCTACCATCGAGCCGACAAAGAAAGCTCCCCCCTCGGAAATCCTCCCTCCCCCGCCGGTCGCGACACAAACCCCGCGCCACCCAAGCGCCACCCGCGACGCTCCCGACACCCCGCCGAGCGGTCCCGCTGAAGCTCGCCCCGTCCCCGCCGAACCCCCTTTCTTCCTCCAGCACAACCTGTCGCCTAAGTATTTACTAGCCGCGAAGTCAGTTCTCGCCCCTGCGGCCACTCCCCCCTCGGGAACACCTCCTCACAACCCGACGCCCAGGCGTTTACTTACCGCCGTCCTTGCAGGGCGAGATACCTCCCCTCTGCGCCCATCGCCGCTATCGCCACCCTGCGAAGCCGCGCCCTCTCACGCAACCTGACGCCTAGGTATTCACTTACACCGCATCGGGAATCCGCCTGTCGCCCCGCTCCCCTCACTCTTCGAAAGCCCCCCGCACGCCGCCAACCCATCCGCACCAGCTTCCACGCAACCAAGCGCCTAGGCGTTCACTTACACCCCAACAAAAATCCCTTCCGCCCTCGCTCCCCGCACCCTGGGAAGGCCCTCCCTTCCATCACGCAACCAAACGCCTAGGCAAACACTTACCTCCTCCAACACAGCGCACCTCCCAGCGCTAGCCGTTCCGTTATCCCGCCACGCCCATCCCAGGGAGCGAAGCCGCTCCGAATGATCCCTCGGCAGAACCGCCCCCTTCACTTCCAAACCCCAACTCTCCCTCGTCGCAGCCAACCCATCCGCACCAGCTTCCACGCAACCAAGCGACTAGGCGTTCACTTACACCGCAACGAAAACCCTATCGTCCGCGCTCTCCGCACCTGGGAAAGCCCCTCCCTCCAATCACGCAACCAAACGCCTAGGCAAACACTTACCTCCTCCAACACAGCGCACCTCCCAGCGCTGGCCGTTCCGCTATCCCGCCACGCCCATCCCAGGGAGCAAAGCCGCCCCGAACGATCCCTTGGCAAAACCGCACCTTTCCCTTCCCAATCCCCGACTCTGCCGCGCCGCAGCCAACCCATCCGCACCATCTTCCACGCAACCAAGCGACTAGGCGTTCACTTACACCGCAACGAAAACCCTATCGTCCGCGCTCTCCGCCCCCAGGGAAAGCCCCTCCCTCCCATCACGCAACCAAACGCCTAGGCAAACACTTACCTCCTCCAACACAGCGCACCTCCCAACGCTGGCCGTTCCGCTATCCCGCCATCCCAGGGAGCAAAGCCGCTCCGAATGATCCCTTGGCAGAACCGCACCTTTCCCTTCCCAACCCCCGACTCTGCCGCGTCGCAGCCAACCCACCCGCACCAGCTTCCACGCAACCAAGCGCCTAGGCGTTCACTTACACCCCAACAAAAATCCCTTCCGCCCTCGCTCCCCGCACCCTGGGAAGGCCCTCCCTTCCATCACGCAACCAAACGCCTAGGCAAACACTTACCTCCTCCCACACAGCGCACCTCCCAGCGCTGGCCGTTCCGTTATCCCGCCACGCCCATCCCCAGGGGGCAAAGCCGCCCGAACGATCCCTTGGCAGAACCGCCCCCTTCACTTCCAAACCCCGACCCTGCCGCGCCGCAGCCAACCCACCCGCACCAGCCTCCACGCAACCGAGCGCCTAGGCGTTCACTTACACCACGGCAAAAATTCCCTATCGTCCGTCCCTTGCCCTCCAGAAAACCCCTACCTCACCCCGCGCAACCAAATGTCTAGGCAAACACTTACCTTTTCCGAGACTACGCCGACCATGTGTTCCTCGCGTTCAGGAGCCACGCGAACGCGAAGCCAAAGGTCCCAGCAGACTGCTCCCTCCGCTCTGGTCTCTGGATCACCTGCCCGGCCCACTAATCATTACCGCAACCTGACGCCTAGGTATTCACTTACCACCGGGTGACAGGAGCCTCGCATCATTCCTCACCGTTCGGACACACCCCACGCAACCGGGCGTCCAGGCGTTTACTTACTCTGCCCCCGCGACCTCCCGCACGATGGGAAAACTGCGGCACCGGAAACACCCCATCGCGCCCGCTTGTCTCCCGCCCGCGCCAGTGCAAGAGTCCCCCATGGCCGGAAAAAACCCCGCACCGTTCTCCACCCAAGCCCAGGCCGAGCAATACGACCAGCGCTTTGCCAAGCTCGCCGCGATGCGCGACGCCGCGCACCTCCTCATCGCCGCCACGCTCTCCGACCTCCCCGCCGATGCCCGCATTCTCTGCGTCGGCGCGGGCACCGGGGCCGAGATCCTGCCCCTCGCCGCGCGCTTCCCGGGCTGGACCTTTACCGCCGTCGACCCCTCCGGCCCCATGCTCGACGTCTGCCGCACCCGCACCGCCGCCTTCGCAGACCGCTGCACCTACCACCACGGCTACCTCGCCACCCTGCCCGCCGCGCGGGAATACCACGCCGCCACCTCCATCCTCGTCTCGCAATTCCTCACCGACCCGGCGGAGCGAATTGACTACTTCCGCACCATCGCCGCGCACCTCCGTCCCGGCGGCACCCTCATCGTCTCCGACCTCTCCACCGGCCCCGGCGGCGCAGTGGGCGAGGCTCTCATCGACGACTGGATGCGCCTCATGCTCCTGGCCGACCAGACCCCCGAGCAAATCGCCAACCTCCGCACCGCCTACCAGACCCACGTAGCGATCCTCCCCGCCGCCGAAATCGCCACCCTCCTCACCCGCGCCGGATTCGAGCCCCCCATCCCCTTCCTCCAAACCAGCCTCATCCACGCCTGGCATACGCGCGTCGCGGAGTAAATCCCGCCGACCCTCGCAATCTGGCAGCGCTCTTTTCTGATAAATGCCCCACTGCTCGTCCTCATCGTGACCTTAGGTTCGGACGCTTCGCCTCTCTCACGGACTCGGGCACAGTGAAAGATCACCCAGTTCCCGCTATAGCGTCAGGATCACGAAATCACGGCAGCCCTCCGCCAAGCCATCCACCGCTCTACGCTTTCATCTCGCGCCAGCCAGCCCTTAGCTTCCTTAGCTTCCTTAGCTTCCTTAGCTTCCTTAGCTTCCTTAGCTTCCTTAGCTTCCTTAGCTTCCTTAGCTTCCTTAGCTTCCTTAGCTTCCTTAGCTTCCTTAGCTTCCTTTGCTTCCTTTGCTTCCTTCTGTTCAACCCTGCCTTGGCGGCCTTCCCCTTTGTGTCCTTTGCGACCTTCTGTAAAAATCTGTCTTAGTCCTCCGCCCGGATCAGCCGGGTCGGGTAGACGCGCTCGAGGATGATCGGGCTGAAGAAGGTCGTGGCCAGCGCCATGAGGACAAACATCGTGAAGACCGCCGGGGAGATCACGCCGAGTTGCAGGCCCACGTTGAGGATCACCAGCTCCGTGAGGCCGCGCGTATTCATCAGCCAGCCCAGCGCCGAGGCCTCGCGCGGCGGCATGCCGCCCAGAGTCCGCGCCGCCACGAGGACGCCGCCGTACTTGCCCAGCGTCGCCACCAGGATCACCAGCACGCACACACCCGCCGCCTGCCAACTCCCGAGCAGGCCGATATTCGTATTCAGCCCGCTGTAGGCGAAGAAAATCGGGAGCAGGAAGAGCGAGACAAAGTCGTGCGTCTTCTCGCGCAGGCTCGCCGTCACCGCCTCGTTGTCGCGCGGCACGATCACGCCCACCAGGAACCCGCCAAAGATCACGTCGATGCCGATGCGCTGCGTCGCATAAGCCGAGAGCAGCACGGTCACAAACACCGCCGTGAAGACCCCCGGCGTCACGCTGCCCGACGAGCCTGCGAATCTCCGCATCAGCCACCCCGCCAGCCAGCGCCCGATCGTTAGCATCGCCGCCGCAAAGAGCACGATGCCCACAAAGGTCGGGATGGCGGAGTCAATATTATGCAGCTTCACCACCGCGATCGCCACCGCCAGCAGCGACCACGCGCAAATGTCATCCACCGACGCACACGCGATCGCCATGCTCCCCAGCCGCGTCCGCGCGATCCCGAGGTCCGACAGCATCCGCGCCAGCACGGGAAACGCCGTGACCGACAGCGCCGCTCCGATGAAGACCGCCAGCGAAACATAGCTCACCCCGCGCTCGGCATTGAACGGCATCACCACCAGGCACAACGCAAAGCTAAGCAAAAACGGCACGACCACGCCCGAGAGCGAAATCCCCAGCGCCCGCGACATCTTCCCGCGCAGCACCTTGAGATTCACATCCAGCCCGACGAGGAACATGAAGTAGATCAGTCCGATCTCGGCCAGCACATAGAGAAACGGCTTCACCGCCGCGGGAATCACCCCCGCCGCCACCTGCGGGGCCACCCAGCCAAGGAAGGACGGCCCGAGCAGGATACCCGCCACCATTTCCCCCACCACCGCCGGCTGCCCGCACCGCACAAAGAGCGCCCCTACGATCCGCGCCAGCCCCAGGATGACGCTAATAGCCAGCAGCAGTTGCAACAAAAGCTCGGGAGTCATGGAAGGTTAAGGAAATCTGGTGATAAGGATTCCACGGGAATACTCCAGGCCTGCACGGACCACTCCCGCACCCCGCCCACAAGCCTCCATCCCCCCGCCCGCGTCAAGCCGCATCTCACGAACAAAGGGGAGTTTTCCGCGGTTCCGCTTTCAGACTTCGCGCAAAGGACGGCCCGCCGTGAACTCCCCCCCACGCCGGAGGAACGGACACGGAAAGGCTGAAGGCATCTTTACAGGAGGTCGCAATGATCCGCACCGCATCACTCCGCTCCCGCCCCACCGTTGCCCTCGCGCGCGCGACTGCATGGACGCGGCAAAGACTGGGCCGCAAGGAAGTCAGCGCCGGAAGCCCAGGGGTCTCTCTCCGCGCTGGCGGCGAGTCGAGTTCCTACCTCGATATGAGGGACCTGCGGCGGAGGGAACGCCACCCCATCAAACCGAGCACACCGAAGCCGAACAGCGCCCAGGCCGACGGCTCGGGAACCACTCCGACGCTGGCAGACGTCACCCGGAAATCATAGGAGTCGCCCCCGACCGAGTACATGGAGAAGTAGGTATTGGCACCGATATTGAGGCTGCCCTGAAAAAGGGCAAAGTACGTGCCGGGAGTGACTGCCGCATTGGGAAACGTCCAGGACGCGGCCTGGTCAATTCCGATATCGATCTTCTTGATCGCCGTATCATCGGGAGTCGTGACGCCGATCGAAGCACTCGGCACCTCGGTATCGACGTAGAGATTCAGGAACCCGGTATCATCATTTGCCACCCAGGCATAAGGGTCCAGAGTCGCCACGTAGGTCCCCGCGAGGCCGGGGCTCGTGATGGATGTGAAAAGCGAATGAGCGGAAGCAACCTCGTCCACCCAATTATTCGCCGTACTGCTGAAGTAAGATTCCGCGCTGGAATAATCCTCGCTGACCAGGAACTGAAACGTCAGCGACTGCCCGGACGTGTAGCCCAGCTGCGCGACATCGGAAACTGCGTTGATGGTGAAAAGCACGGCTGAGCGGGCCGACGCGACGGACATCACGAGCACCGCAAGTCCGATCATGCAGAGACGATTCATGCCGCGCACGCTAAGCATGATTTTTTTCGAAAACAAGAAGTTTCAGGAATTCTTTGCTTATATTTTCCTCAGGATTCCCAGATTCAGAATATTCGCCACTTTGCGATCTTCACCAGGCATGCGCGGGCGCATCCGGCGATTGGTTTTACCGACACCCGCCCGCATCACTCTATCGAGCAGCACTCCAACCTAAGGCCGCCGCGACTTCCCGGATGCTCCAGCGCCGCAAGGCGGAGACTTAGACATCGCACCGCGCCGGATTCATGGAGTTTTCCTCCGGATTCATGGAGTCGCCTGCTGTATTAGCGGATTCCCGGTTGACATGGCTTATTGCATTTCCTAGAAGCCCCCGCAGGGTTTTCGTTAATAACAAACAACCAGCAGAAAGACCTAAAGATATGCCTTATCTCGGTGAGATCAAAATATGGCCAGTGCGATTTGTCCCTGAAAACTGGCTCCCCTGCGACGGAAGACTGTTGAAAGTTCAGGAACATCAGGCGCTTTTCAGCATCATCGAAAACACGTATGGAGGCGATGGCCGAAAGGACTTTGCCCTGCCCGATCTGCGCGGGGTCTTTCCGATCGGGTCCGGGACAGGTTCGAGCGGCACGCGCTATTTAATGGGCACAAGGGTCAGTCAAGAGACGCAGAGCGTCGTTAATCATGTCACCTTCGACGTCCCGCTCCCCGAACATACCCACAAGGCGGAGTTTACCTGGGAAAACGCCCCTTCGGACCCGGTTCAAGTCGTGGTTAACAATGCGGCCAACTCCTCGGCAAGCCCGGGCGGCAATTATCTGGCGGTAGCCTCGGGAAGTGGAAATCCCAAGGTCTACGGCGCCAAGCCGACCGCCAATCCCCCGGCCACGCTCGCCGGTGTCTCCGGAGGTACGGGCGGAGGAATCAAAAGCGGCACCGTTACCGTAAGCAAAGAAGGAATACCCAATGCGAAGGCGGCGGTGGATGTGACCTCGACCTTCAAGATGCTCCCCCCCTATCTGACCCTGGGATTCATTATCTGCGTCGAAGGAGGAGACTACCCTCCCCGTCGAGAGGATGATTCCATGATGCCCTAGGCAGATTTCGACATTCACCCTGCGAGGTGAATCGAGGAACAGGCCGCCCCGCCGGCTGCCAGACATAAGCGCCCCGTGGAGCAGGAGCATTGCATGTATCTCCTGCTCCCACGCCATCGGCGGCCCCTCTCGCCGCCCTCGGGGTAATCGCTGTCGACCCCATTGGAGCGCTCTGGAGCGAATGAACAGCGCCGATGAATGCTCCGGACAAGATCGCCGCGTGAATCTGCGACGCCATGGAGGAAGCCATGGCCGGTCATTCCCATGTCGGGATCAGCCAAGAACGGCAGAGGCGTCACCCATTGACCATCGGCATTCCACGCGCTGCCCCCGGCGTCTCCCTCGCAGCCATCTGGCCAAACCTTTCACCGCCTCCCGGTGCAGGAAGCGTCCACAAAATCGGCCCGCCCAGCCCTTCGCCCGCCCGCCTGACAACGCGCGGTCTTTCCCTAATACCTCCTCCAGAGATCATAGTCCCGCTCGCCGGGATACCTCGGGGTTCCGATGCCCGGGGTCGCAGCAGGCGCGCCGGGAAAGCCCGGCATGTCCTGGGGCATTCCCGGGCGGTTGCCCATGCCCAGCCTCGCCCGCACCATCTCCTGCTGCCGCGTGGCCGCGAGCTGCTGCACGACCTCCGGGTTGGTCTCGATGATCTGCCGGGCATGCTCCCCGCACACGATCACCTGCGGCGGGATGCCCGCCTTTGTCAGCGCCTCGAGGTAATCGCCCAGGGCCGCGCCCGTCTGCGACTCGCCCTCCTTCTTCAATCCCGAGAGCGTCTTGTCCAGCGCCGTGAGCCGCGATGTCGTCCAGGCCGGACAGTCCCCCAGCAGCCCAGCGCGATAGGCCAGGACGCGCCAATACACCACCAGCTCGCCCTTCTTCTCCGCCAGCTCGAGGATGCGTTGCAGGTAGTCAAAGGTCATCTCGCCCTTCTGCGGCGGGAGGCGAAAATCCTCCGGCAGATCGAGGTAGCTCGCGACGACGAGCGGCAGGAGCAGCATCTTGTACGTCGACACCTCCGGGTCCTCGTCCGCCCGCGGACGGCACGCCGCCTCCACCGTCGCGGCGGGCACCTGGCCGACCTGCCGCCGTATTTCCTGCAACCTCTCAAATTCCTTTAACGCCGCGCGGCCGTCCCTCCACAGGCCGTACTTTGCATCAAAATCCCTCAGCCTCCGGATGGCCGTATCGACGTCCTCGAGCGACTTCAGCGAATAATTCACCCAGCGCACTTTCGTCGCCTCGGCGTAACGCTCGAGCACGGGCGAGCGCGGCATGAGCGAAACCCACTCCGTGCTCTCGATGAGGCCGTCCAGCGCCTTCACCGCCGCGTCGTTATCCTCCGCGCGGACCGCCGTGAGATAGTCGCGCCATTTTGAGACGAGGAGGACCGCGCCGCGCTGGCGCTCCATCGAGGCCGGGTCCCCCGAGGCGGGCAGCCGGTCGAGCTTCACCGCCAGCGTCTCGAGATCGGCGGGGGTCTTTGCCGCGAGGCAGGCCCGCCCGACGCCGGCCAGCAGCATGGCGCGGGCGTTGTCGGGCGCCGCGCCATCGGCAGCCCAGGCCGATGCCGCCACGAGCAGCCAGGCCGCGCCAGGGAAGACACTCCGAAACATGCGGGAAGAGCGCACTCGCCTCCCTCGTTAGCGACCCACCGGGTACGGCACGGAGACCGGGTATGGCCTCACCTCCGGAGCCTTTTCCGCCGCCTCGGCATCCTGGGGGTGCTCCTTGCGGATCGCCTCCAGGCGGGCCTTCGTCTGCTCGATCGGAATGTTGTCGCCCGTCTGCGAGATCACCCGCTTGTAGGCCTGGATGGCCTCGCGGTACATGCCCGCCGACTCGTAGTTCTGCCCCTGGATGAAGGCCGTGATGGCCTGGGAATCGCCGGTGATCCAGTTTGGCGTCTGGCCGTTGGCAAAGGCCACCTGCCGGTAGGCCTCGAGCACACGGGCCGTCGTCTTCCAGTCCCCCTTGGCACGCGATGCGTCATTCACCCGCTGGAGATAGACCACCGGGGTGTCGTCCGCCTTGGCCGGGTACGCCGCCTCGATCTCGAGGTATTTTGGCAGGAATGTCATCAGCAGCTCGAGCGTGAGCGGCAGCACATCCTGCCCCTCCTGCCCCGCGTAGCGATTCGTGCAATACGAGAAGGCCTGCCCATACAGCCCGGCCTCCGCCTGCTGCTTGGCGTCGATGACCTGGCGCAGCGCGCGCAGCCGCCCCTCGATCTGCGGGTTGGACATGTTCTTGTCCTTCAGCTCCGCCGTCTGGCGGTAGAGCGCGTCGAGATCGGCGAGCTTTTTGCCCTGCAGGCTCGGGAGGGGATCGCCGACGCGCGACTTGTCCACGCCCAGCTCATCGATCCGCTGGAGGATCTCCGAGCGCGGCACAAAGGGGTACGACGAGGTATCCTGCGCGAGCTTTTGCAATACCGTGCGCGCGGCGTCGATGTTCTCGTTGTTCTTGTTTGCGAGGTAATCCTGCCACCGGCACATGAATGTCACCGCCGCGCGGGCCTGCTCGACCTTGCGCTGCACGGCCTCGGAGGAGTTGTAGTTCCGCCCGAGGCTCAGGTTGCTCAGCTGGATGATGGCATCGTCGAGATCCTTCGGCGTCTTTGCCGCAAAGGTCGTCTTCATCGCCGCGTCGACCTGCGCCGTCGTCTGGTCGATCACGGCCTTGTCCCGCGCCTCCGCCTGCGCCTGCGCCGTGGCGAGGATTTTCGCGCAGAGCTTTTGCACATTCTCCGAGGGCGCCACCGCCTGCACCTGGTTGAGCGCATCCTGCAAATTGCTCACCCCGCCGCCCGAGCTCAACGCCCGCCGCACCGTCGCAGCGGCCTGCGTGACGTAGTATTGCATCTCGCGCGAACGATCCGCCGCGGCACCCGTGCCCGCGTCCTTTTGCTGCTCCTTCACCGCAGCTCTCACGGCCGCGTCGAGCTGCGACACCAGATCGTCCGTCGTCTCGGTCGCCGCCGCATCGGTCGTCTTTTCATCAGCCGCCCGCGCGACCGGGACAGCAGAAACAGCCAGCGCCGCCACCAGCGCCCAGGGGAATAAGGCTTTCATATAAACAGAGCGCGATTTCTAAGCCATCCCCGCCCGGAAGTCGAGAAATCCCACCGCCCTCCCACGGCAAAGGGAGCGGGGGACGGCGAGGTTTCCGTGGTTCCGTTTTCAGACTTTGCGCAAAGGAAGGGCCGCCCACGTCCCCACCCCGGGCGAGAAAACAGGATTCAGCGCGCCAGATCTCTCATGGATGAGTTGACCGAGGAAATAACAGATGGCAGGAGAAACGTATGGCGAGGAAAACAGGCGACTTGAGTAGTTCGTTGAAATGAAAACACACACGCATACTGGCTCCTTTTTCATCACTTTCGGCCCCCGCTCTGTCAGACAATACCAGCAAATGCCGCAGCGCCATGAGTGACATCGCCACGTTGGAAAAACGAATCGACCTGGCCTTTCCTGGTCGAGAGAAGCATATCGACGAAGAAGACTGCGGAGAATTACGACATGCTATTTCCCGTCTGGATGACGCCTCGGTGAAGAAGATTCTTCCTGCCTTGCTCGTTGATATTCTCACTGTGTCTCAGTCGGGAGGCTCCCGTGACGACGACTTCGTGATTTATTTCCTGGATGGCCTGAAATTGGATGAAGCGAATCCGGAAGAGCGAAGATTTCGTCAGAAGCTGGCAGACCGGACCTTTCAGTCATTCACAAAAGAACAGAGATCGGTCATTTCGGAGTGGCTGAGTGCGGTGGCTGATTACGAGTTCATCAAGATGTGCGAAGAAGACTATCGGTCTGCGGTTTTGTACTGGGAAAGGGCCCGATCGGAGATACGCCAATGAAATGCTTAAAGGCCGCATCCGCGAAATCATCGCGCCCCGTCTGAAAACTCGCCGTCTCTCCTAAATCTTCCCGAGCCGGTCCCGTATGCCGCGCTGCACGGACTCGTGAATGTCGCCAGGGAACCCTCGCGGCAGATCGCCCGCCACCGCTTCACCCGCCTGCCCCGCTCTCGCGGCCACGTCGTCCAGCACATCGCGAGCCAGCGAAGCGGGCACGCCCGCCTTTTCCGCCGTCTGCACAAAATGCCGCCCCTCGATGTAGCCCATCGCATAGTGTTGACGACCGACCGCCATCGCGAGCTTCATCTCCTTTTTCAAAATCTGCCCGGCGTCGCGCGCAGGCTGCGCCGAGAGCACGTCGTAGAAAGGCGTGAGCTGAAACTGCCCACCGGCTCCGAGGAAAATGCTGAAGTTCTTCGCATGTCCATCCGTCGCCCCCAGCAGCCAGAAAAGCACCTGCGCCTTGAGAAAGAGCCGTATGTCCTGCTCCGGCGTATTGCTCGCCTTCAGGAGCTTGAGGATGTCCACCATGCCCGGCCCGCCTTCGCTCTGGTACTTGAGCGTCGGAGGGACGGAGAGCGCCTGGCACATATCCTCCTGCGGCAGCCGGAGCAGACGCCCGTCCGACGTCCAGCGCCGGTCAAACCGCGTCACCACCAGCGCCCGCGTCTTCCCAAAGGTCTGCATCTTCGCCTCATTCACCGGCAGCCCGTAGGCCGCCAGCACCCGCAGGCAGTAAAACTCGTTTTCAATGCTCCGCGAAAGGTCGATGCCATTTCGCAGCTTTCCCATCGCCTTTTTCAGGATGTGCGTCGTCGGTGTGGTCCCCCGCGGCCTCCACCACCGGCCCTCATGAAAGAGCAGCGCCGTCTTTTCCTGCGCCCCTGCCACGGAAATGCGAAAGTCCCGGTCCCGATCCATCCCTAGCGGAGCCTCCGCGAGATTCTGCAGCATCGCCTCGATCTCCCGGGCCGTCACCGGCTCGCCCTCGATGCGCGTCGTATCCGTATCGACTGCCACCTCCTCGGAAACAAATTGCAGCGCTCCCACGCAATCCCGCCCGATTTTCGACAGCAGGCTGCAGGCATCCGTGCCCCGCGCACCCACACGCTCCGCGACCCTCCGCCGGAGCGGCTCGGAATCCGGCAGCAGATTTTCAAAGACCGCAGAAACCGCGTCTCCCCGAAAGGGCTCTTCTTGCAATGGCATCGATAGCGAGATGGGAATCGCATCTTTCCGCCGCAACCAACCTTCCGTGTAACGAAACTCGATGGCGCCGCCAGGTTTCTTTACGAGAAACCCAAGCTCAGCATTATTGAGCAACACTCGCAGCGGCAAATGAGTGTGTTTGCGTGCCACTTAAAAGTTCCTTTCGATATCTGCATGCAGGTCGCGAGACCGAGGCACAATTTGAAACTCAAGATCCAGCGCTGCCAGGATCGATAGCAAGGTATCAATACGCGCTCCAGATTCTCCATTTTCTATCAGCGATACGGTCACCTGCCAGATCCCGACTTTCTCACCCAACTCCTTTTGAGTAATTCCCAACTTCTTACGCGCTCGCCGAATGACCGCCCCTATCTGTTTGGTGTTTCTAGCCAGGTCTCCCATTTCACAAAATATATTAAAAACCATATAAACTTAAAATATATGGAAAACAATATAAATTTAATTTATATGGAAAACATTATACGAACACCGTATTTAACTCGTTTTCAGTGCCTTATGAATACACAAAAACCCCCGCCAGAACAATCACGCCGCTCCGCTCGTCGCGCAAAGTCTGAAAACTGAACCACGGAAAACCAGCAGCACTTGCTCCTTTTCGCGACCTTCTGTTCAACCCTGCCTCATCCTTTGCGACCTCCTGTAAAAAGCCTTCTGTCTTTTCCCCTTCGTTTCCTCCGCTCCCTTCTGTTTATTCCTTCTGCCTTCTTCTTTGTGTCCTTTGCGACCTTCTGTAAAAATGCCTTTCCGTCCTCCTTCGCTTTCTTCGCTCCCTTCTGTTCAACCTGTCTTCTGCAAAGCCCGGCGAAACTCCCCTTGCACGGACTCCGGCGCGTCGGCGTAGTCAATGCCCGCGCGGTCCGGGTACTCCTCGGCCAGCCACTCCGGCCAGCCCTCGGGATTCGGCACCCGCCCCTTCGCCGCCGCCGGCTGCTGCGCCCGCCTCGCCCGCGGCGCGTCGTCCCAGATGAGATTCTTCGCCCCCTTCGTGATGCTGTAGGAGATCACCTCCACCGCCCGCTCGGGACCCCGCCGCGCGCACTCCCGCAAGAGCGCCCGCTCCTGGCCGCGCGACATCAGCGGCCGCCCCAGATCCGCCAGATGCAGCCGCCACCCCCGCCACGCTTCCCGGAACGCCACATCCTGCCGCAACGCCTCCCGCGCCTCCTCCCCCATCGGCGGCGCATTCCCACCGTTGGCCACGCGAGGCAGTCCGTAGTCCAGCGGTCCCCGCGCGACACTTTCTCCGCCAGCATCCTCTCCACCGCCCTCCAGCGACGCAGCGCCAACGAGCACCGACTCTCGCATTTCCGCCGAAAGTCTCTCGGGATCAAACGAAGCATCCACTCCAGCAGACAACATGCCCGCCCCTTCTGTTGAAAATCGTCCGTCAGCGTCCGCCCCATCCGAAGCGAAAGACGGCAGGTTCCGAGCCGCACTCAGCGGCTCCCCAGCCAGTGGCACAGAACCGACTCCGCGCAATGCTCGCCCGTTTTCACGCGGCGCCTGCGCACCGTCACGCGAGGCCTCTCCCTCGACGCGCTGCGATTCTTCCTCCAGCGAAAGCCCGCCGACAGCGAACGAACCCTCCGGTAACGAATCCACGTCCGGCTGCGACGATACCACATCCGCCCCGAGTGGCCCTTCGTCACATCGAGACTCCCCGCCATCCCGCAGAAGCGCGTGACTTTCGCGCAAAGGCGGTTCCTCACCGCGAGGCGCACCTCGCTCGTCGACGCGCTCCGGCCCCCGCCTTTCCCGTCCAGCCTCCGAGTCAGGAGGTAAGGCATTACCTGCTCCGCCCGGCGACCTCTCCGCCTCCGTCGAAAACCTCCCGCCCTCGACCGAGGCAGCGCTTTCCGCGAAACCGGAATCCGCTCCCGGCCGAGCTTCCCCGCCAGAGGGTGCAGGCTTCCCATCCCGAGGCAAGACATCGCCGCCCCTGCCCTGGCGTTCCCCGCCGACAGGCGCAGATTGTTTCCCTTCCGAAACCACTTCGCGAGAGCGAGAGAGCGAGGGCACCCCGGCGCTCCGCTCCGCAGGCCCGCCAGCGCGCCCACGCACAACTCTCTCGCGGTTGGGTTGGGTCCGGTTCTGTTCGGTCTGGTTCTGTTCTGTACTGTTCTGTGTCGCGTTACGTAACGGTGACATAACCGTTACATCGGCGTTACGTAACGGTGACGTAACCGTTACACCCCCGTTACATGCCTGCGACATCTCCGTGACATCACGATGACCCGCCTGAGACATCGCCGCGATATTCGCGCCCTGCGATGGCGCCACACCCGCGACCTCGTCGCCGCGCGACGGGGGAACATCGCGCTTCTTCTCCCGAAAACGCCGCTGCCGCTCGCGAATGCCATCGCGCAGGTTCACCAGCCGCCCCGCGTAATCCCCCCAGTTATGCACCCGCCGCCCCTCATCCAGCCACCCGGTATCCAGCAAGGCCTGCAAGAACTGCTCCGCATCCCCCTCCCACTCCGCCACGGCCGCCAGCTCCTCCGCATCGAACCCCGACAAATCCCCATCCGGCGCGAAATCCAACGTCCACCACCACAGCAGATGCAAATGCCCGATCACCGCCGCCTTCGAAATCCCCAGCCGCAACGCCACCCGCCGCGTCTTCGGATGCCGCGCCATCTCCTGATGTGATTCGATCCAAGCCATATCCCCACACCTTAAAGTGTATACACCCTCAGTGTCCACTCTGGATTTTTTGGGTAAGGGAGAGGCTGCCCGCGCATCTTCGTCCGTGCCCGGCCACTTGATCTTTTGCCAAAAGCCAAAAAACGCATGCTTATTGCACTAGACAAGCATAGCCCCCATTTTGGAAACTTCACCTTTCTCATGGCAAGCTGGCAAACAGCACAAAGAATGGTCGAGCAAGCCGCGCGACGTCAGGAGCGCGAGGCCGTCAAAGCCCGGCGCGAGATCGAGCGGCAGAGGAAAGCCCTGATCAAGCTCACCGAGCAGGAGCAGGCCCGTCTGGAGGTACAGGCTTACGAAAACGACCTCGACGTCCTGCTCTCCATTCACAAGGAATGCCGCGACCCCATCGACTGGATGGGCCTCTTTTGCATCCTCCCGCCCGCTCCTCCCTCAAAGCTGGCTCGGCATGAACTGGAGGCTATTTTCAAGAAACCCGCAGCGCTCGGAAGTTCAGACCAGGCCGCCGCCGGAGCCGAGGCGGATTTTGCCTCCCTGGAGACCGCTCAAAAAAACTACCTCGACGAGCACGCGCAATGGCACTACTGGCACACCCTCGCCCAGAGCATCCTCCAGCAGAATGTCGGCGCATACTCGCAGGCGATCAATGACTTCGCGCCATTTGCGGAGATCGCCCAGCTCGGCTCAGCCATGCGCTTTGTCATTCACACTCCGACCTTTGTGGAGTGCACACTGACCGTCAACGGTCTCAACATCATACCCAGCGAGATAAAGTCGCTGAACGCCTCGGCCAAACTGTCGACCAGAAAGATGCCGCAGGGCCGTTTCCATGAAATCTATCAGGACTACGTCTGCGGTTCCGCCCTGCGGGTCGCGCGCGAGATATTCGCGCTGCTGCCGGTGGAGCACGTGCTCGTCACAACCGTGGTGAATGATACCGATCCGGCCAGCGGCAACATGGCTGAGATCCCCGTCCTCTCCGTACGGTTTGACCAGCCGACCTTCAACACCTTGCAGTTCGACCATCTCGATCCCTCCGATTCCATCTCCCTTTTTGAAGCAAGAGGCGACGCGACCGCCTCACGTCGCTCCGGTGCTTTCACCCGTATCCAGCCGTTCACTCCTGAAGATTTTTCCCTCGGCTCCATTTCGGCGCGATCCGGCCTGTTGCTCCTCGTAGCCCGCGCCCAGGAGCAGAGGGAACTGATAAAGACCGCCTCATCCAAGATCCGTATTTCTGAACCAAACGTCTCCCCGGCATGACCATCTTTCTCACCCTCCTCTTCCTCGCGCTTACCCTCACCATCGGGGTCTTCGCCTTCCTCAACAGTCGGTTGAAGAAACGCCTCGTCGAGCTGAAGGCCGAGAGCGATGCCCACGACACCCGGTCGCGCATCGAGGTGGATGCCATTCGCATCGCCTATGAAAATGCCACCGCCCAGGCCATGGCCGCGTACGAGCAAAAGGTCGCCGAGTTGGACGGCGAAGCCGAACGCGTCCGCCAGCATTATGAAAGCGAGACCCGCCAGGCCATCGAGGCTGCGAGACTGGAGGCCGCCCAAGCTTTTGCCGAGTTGGAATCCCTGCGTGGGTACGCGACACTCCGCGACGCCGAGGCCGACACCGCGGCACAACTCTCCGCCGCACTCTCCGAGGCCGATGCGCTCCGCCAGGAGGCTGAGGCCCTGCTGCAACGCGCCAGAGAGGGAGGCATCCAGGAGCGGGCCGCCGCCCAGGCTCGCGCCCGGGAAATACAAGCACAAGCCGATGCCCTCCTGACCCAGGCCACCCGCGACGCCGGGGTGATCGTGGCGGAAGCCGAGAGGCGTGCCGAGCAGATCGGCGGCGAGGCCTACCAGTCCCTGCGCGACAAGCAGCTCCTCGACTCTGCCGTCACCGCGATTCACAATACTATCGAGGGCTACGGCGACCGCTATGTCGTCCCGACCCACAGCCTGCTGGACGACCTCGCTGCGGACTTCGGACATACCGCCGCCGGGGAGGCTCTGAGGGCCGCCCGCGAGCAATCAAGACGCATGGTGCTCGCAGGGGAGGCTGCTGCCTGCGACTACGCGGACCCGAACCGCCGCGAGACCGCCATCCGGTTTGTGATCGATGCCTTTAATGGCCGGGTCGACGCGATTCTCTCCCGGAGCAAGCATGATAACTACGGCACCCTCGAGCAGGAAATCCGCGACGCCGCCAGTCTCGTCAACCTGAACGGGCAGGCCTTCCGCAATGCCCGGATTTTCCCCTCCTACACCAACGCCCGGCTGGCCGAGCTTCGCTGGGCCGTCGTTGTGCTGGAGCTCAAAAGGCAGGAGCGCGAGGAGCAGCGCCGCATCCAGGAGCAAATCCGCGAGGAGGAAAAGGCCCGCCGCGAATACGAGCGCGCCATCCAGGAGGCCGCACGGGAAGAAGAAGCCATTCGCCGCGCCATGGAAAAGGCCCGCTCGGAAGTCGCCGCCGCCAGCGAACAGGAACGCGCCAAACTCGAGGCCGAGCTGGCGGAGTTGAACCAGCGCCTCGTCGCAGCCGAGGAGAAAAACCTGCGCGCCCTCTCCATGGCGCAGCAAACCCGCTCCGGCAATGTCTACATCATCTCCAACGTCGGCTCGTTCGGCGAAGATGTCTTCAAGATCGGCATGACACGACGCCTCGAACCTCTCGACCGCGTGAAGGAGCTAGGCGATGCCTCCGTTCCGTTCGAGTTCGACGTCCATGCGATGATCCGCAGCGACGACGCCCCAGCGCTTGAGAGAATGCTCCACACCTCCTTTGAGGACTTCCGCATCAACAAGGTAAATTTCCGCAAAGAGTTCTTCCGCATCCCGCTCGAGCGCATCCGAGATCTCGTAGTGTCCGAAGCGCTCGAGGCAACCTTCACCCTCTCCGCCGAGGCCCGCGAATACCGCGAAAGCGTCGCCATCGCGCGCATGTCTCCCGAACAGCGGAAACACTACTACGACACCGGCACCCTACTCGCCACGCCAGAGGGCGATGCGAGCGACGAGTAAACTCGACGCCACAGGGAGGAAGGCTCTCCGACAGCCGCTTATCTCCCTTAGCGAATAACGATTGCCTTCCTCAGTCCCGGTAAGCGGTCGGGATTCCCGAGGCTCGCCGATAGTCGCCGCAAGGCATTCGCTTGGGAAACAGCAAGGGGTACACCAGGAGGAACGGCGGGAAGAGCAGCAGCAGCCCCCACCAGAAGGAGTAACCCCGCTCCACCGAGAGGCAGCCCAGCGCCACATTCCAGAGCACGCCCGCAGCAACGGCAAAGCCGATGGACACATACCAGCCCGTCTCATGGTGCGCAAACACCCCCAACTGCGCGGGAATCGTTAATAGCGTAAAAAGCAACGCTATCAGTCCGATAACAGCAGACCTCGTGATCATGGCGAGCCGCATCGTAACACATCGGCGGCCTCCTTGACCACCCTCACAGGCGAAAGAAAACGGCACCCGCCCTCGACTCCGGCACATGGACGAGGCCCCCGACGCGAAGCCCTTGTCAAAGGGAATGGAAATGCCACTCCCCTGGACAAAAGCACCCCGCCCGGCGCATCATCGCCACCATTTTCCCACCGCAGGCTGGCGATTTTCCGAGCAGTTCTTAGGGATTGAAACCTTACGAACTGACCAATAGCTTTCGCGCGATGAATCCACTCAAGAAACGCTTGGGAAGAGACTACGTGGGAGCCCCGGCTGGCTTGCCAGGTCACCCTCCGCGTCGCGTGAGAGCCGCTTTGTGCATTCTGGCGGGAGCATTTGCTGTGTTTTCCCCCATCGCCAATGGCTTTTCCGCCGCGATGGTGAGCAACACGAATGAGGACACGTCCCTGCAGATTTCCATGGCTCAGGGCATAACGATTGCCACCCGCTTTACCACCGATAGCTCGGAGTCTGCGTTTCGGCTGGATTCCGTCACGATCCTTATGGGATTCGGCTCCACCACGGGCGGATTCCGCCTTTCGATTTACGATGATGGGGCGGGGATTCCCGGCAGCCTGGTGGGGACTCTCTCGGGCGAGGACGCTCCGAGGTTACCCGGCCCTCACGTCTACACGTCTTCGTCGATCCAGCTCGCGGCCAACTCCTCCTACTGGGTGGTCGCGGACGTCACTGTTCCCTCTTCGACCTTCTATTGGTGGGCCACCACCAGCACTGCCTACGAGGGGCCATGGTCGCTCTCTCCTGGTTACAAGATGGAACACTACGGATGGGCGGAGATCGACTCCAGCACCCCGATGCTGAGCATTCAGGCCAGCGCGGTGCCCGAACCCGCCACCATCGCGATGTTGGCGCTCGCGGCAGCGGCGGTCTTCGCGCGTCGCTTCGCGAGGCGACCGGCGCGGGTTTAACACATGCTCCCCCCGGCGAGCGGCCCCGCCGCTGTCGGCTTCCTCCTCCTTTTCATCGGCGCGCTGCTGGCTTCGGTCAGTGCGCCGCGTTATGAGATGCTGCTTATCAGGTTCACGAGCGCGCTGGCGGGGGCGCTGGGCTGTTTTGCGTTTGCCTTCCGGCGTGGGCCGCGTTGGTTCAAGGTGCTCCTGATCGTGCTCGCGCTGTCGACCTTGCAGACCATCGTCGTGAACATGCTTCGCCTGTTTCCCGGCATGAGGATGCTCGACCTGCTGTAGCTTATTCTGACAGAATCTTAGCCTTATGAAATCCCTCCTCGTTGCCGCCTCGCTTGTGTGTTTCGCCGCCGTACCCCTGCGGGCGCAGGTAAATGCCGCCGTGCGGGACACCGCGTTGCGCAGCTTCCTCGGGATTCAAAGCGTCGGGTCGTCCGTGCCGATCGCGCCCCCGGCGGTGTCGGGATTTGCCACGGTGCTCGTCTACAAGGATGGCAAATTTTGGAAGCGCATCGGCGACACGCCGCTCTCCCTGAACTTTGGCCAGACGCCCATCGCTCTCGGCAATACCCAGGCGGGCTATGCCCCGGCCACTGCGCAGATCGAGTTTCTCTGGGGTCCGCGCGATGGGAAGGTGGGTTATCTCTTCCAGGCCAAGGTGGGCGCCACGGGGTTCGAGCCATCTTTCAGCGAGATGCCCGAGCTGGCGGCCCTCAATACGTGGTACTCCGATGCGTTTCGCGGCCCGAACCCGCCGCAGCTTCACGGCATGTCCGTGATGGGCGCGGCCTATTCGCTCAAGAAACCGCCGCATGGCGAAAGCATCGAGGCCTCGATCAAAGCCGCCGATCTCGCGGTGGTCGTATTGTTCAAGACGTTCGGCTCCGAGGAGGAGAGGCACGCATTCTGGAAGACGTGCGATGAAGAGCTGAAGCAGTAAAACCGCCCGGTGCGGCGCCAAAGCGCATCGAGAAATTCCACGGCGGCCTCCGCCACGGGCGCGGCCTCTCCTCGCGGTCAACTTCACCTGGCCCTTTGCCACGTGGAGATCGGGCCGCACGAGTTAACCCTGCGCGGGCCGGGAATTCATTACGTATTCAGCCGCGAGGGCGTCGCGGTGGAGGCATTTCGCAGCCTCTCTTCGTCCGGCCTGCGTTTCCTCCACGCCGACCCCGCTGTGCCCGCCCTGGGTCGTCTTTTGGACCTTCCAGCCCCGCGCGGTGAAAGCCTCGCTGGCCGCGCACGGTTACGCCCTCGCCGCCCCGGCCCAGGCGTCCCCGGTGGGAGGCGCAACTCCGAATCCGTCGCATGCCGGGGAATCCCTTTTACACCCCCCGCCCCGCGCGCCAGAATTCCCGCTCCATCGCTCGGGGTTAACCAACTCATGCCGCACACACGATGAAGACCTTCCTGCTCCTCTGCGCCCTCCTCGCAGCGGGCCTGCCGGACTTCTGGATGCCCGACACCGATAAAGTCCCGCTGAAGTTCCCCGGACAATTCCCCGTGCATCCCGTCACCGAGTTTTTCCTCAAGCATCTCTCGAACGGCCAGGAAGCGTTCGCCCGGCCCACGCCGAGCTTTTTCTCCAAAAAGTCATGGCCGATTTTCTTCGGCCAGTACATGAGCTACGATCCGCCGTTTCCCACCGCCGAGCTCGATTTCATCGGCAGCGACGCCGCAGGCGATCACTACGCCGTCTCGTTCCAGGCCGACGCCGCCTCGCCCGTGGTGAAGAAGGAGGTCGTCTACACCGGCACCCTGCTGGAGGTCTGCAAGGACGAGCGCTACGCCCTCGGCATCCGCCCTCAGGCGAAAGCGAACGAATCGAAATAGCCTGCCGCCATGCATTTCCTGCTCCTCCCGCTCCTCGTTCTTTTCTCGCTGGTCGATCTCTCGGATGGCATTCCCAGTCCACCGCCGACCTTGCTTTCCACCTACCCGCAGCTCAAGAATCCCGACGCCACGAGGACCTATTACCACGCGCCCATCGGACGCCTGAACAAGATCGCCCCGGACCCGGACTACAAGACCACCCGCCCCGACTTCGCGGCCTACATCGACCAGCTCATGCTTATCGACGGCCCCATGCCCGTCACCGGATATGTCGAGGTCGTCACCATCTCCGACCGCGAGTACTTTATCGTCGATCACGGGCAGACAGAGTTCTCCGGCTTGCCGTCGATGACAGGCGTCTATCGTGTTACTCCCGAGGTGGTCGAGTACGTCGTGGCCATCGGCCCGAGGCAGGTGCTTTTTTCCAGCGAGATCGGCGTGGTGCGCTGGTGTTACGAATACGACAGTGCCGACCGCCTTTCGCGCAGGACCTCGTGGACATCGCAGGACGATCCCCAAATGGATTGTGAGCTTTACACCCGTCACATGTCGGACCTCTGGACGATGAGCCTCGCCAATCGCCTCCTCCGTCCGCCGCTTCGCACCTGGCTCACCCTCCCCCAACGCCCCGCCGCCGAAACCCTCTACACCTACTGGCCCACCACCGGCAAACTGCGCACGATCACCGAAACCTCCCACTTCGCCAGCCAGCAAAGCACCGTCCGCCACTTTGACGAAAGCGGCAATGAGGTGAAGGAACCGCAATAATCCCGCCATGCCCCGCCGCCTCGTCCACTTGCTCGCCCTGTTTTCCCTGCTCCTCCTCGCCAGCATCCCGCTCCGCGCGGCTGATCCGCTCGATCGGGAGGTGGATAGTGTTTACGCCATCCGCTCATTTGCCAATGTCATCACCGAGATCGAGAACAAAACGGGCTTCACCGTGCAAAGCCCCAAGGATGTGGCCGATTTCATGGCCAAGCTCAATATCTATGGCGGACTCGGAGAGGTGAGCAGGAATGGCGTGGTGCAGGGAATTTCCATCCAGGAGTTTCTCAACATGCTCTGCTACCAGATCTCCATGACGTGGGCATTTGATCCCGCCACGGGCACCATCACGCTCGACCACCCATGGCACGATACCGACCCGCGATCTGCCCGTGAACTCCTCGCCGCCATCCGGTCTGATATTACCTCCTCCCCCAAGGGCGACTGGCGCAAAGACCTCGCCGCCCTGCTCAGCAAGCCGTCCCAGCCCGACCTCGCCTGGAAAACCCTGCAATGCGCCGTTGCCCCCGGCGTCGCTGTCGGCCTCGACAATGTCAACCTCGGGCTGGCCTGCGATGTCATCGCCGCCGATGGCAAGATGTATTTCCTCGTCCTCCTCGTGCGCCCGCTGTATTCCGTACCAGCCGCCAGCAGCGCGTCGTACTATGCCTTTCGCGAGGACGGCACGCTCGCCCTCGCAGGGGTCTTTTGCACGGGGATGAACTGCTTCTTCCGCTCCGCCCTGGCCACCGACGGACGGGAACCCGCCAAACCCTCGGAAATCCAGATGTCCTTCGACCGGGGCGGCTTTATCACCGCCTGCTTCCGCCTGGAAAACGACGGCCTCCAGCTCGCCTCCCTCGTCGACGCCCACGGCAACGCCGTCAACCCCAAGGACAGCGACCTCGGCGACTCCCTCCTGCCCAAGTGATGCACAGAGGAGAACCGCCGTCCTGCCGCAAATCGCATTGCCGCAATACCACGGGCGGGTAGTATTCCGCGCATCCCCTCCGAGCCATGATTCGCGCCACGTTGCTTGCCCTGCTCATTATCTCCCTCGGCTTCCCGGGACAAACGCAGGCCGGGGAGCCATCCTGGCAAAGTCTCCTCCAGCTCGACGACCTCGCCGAGGCTGCGCGGCAAAAGCCCGCCGCGCAATACTACCGCCTCACGGTCGAGCGGTCGTTCGACCCCGTCGTCGTCATCGAGCTTTCCTGCGGCGACGACGGCACGCTGCGCATCCGCCGCACCGACCGGAAGGTCAACGAAAAGGAAGGCACCGTGAGCTACACGCGCCTCGCCGAGGACAGCACCATCAAGGCCAGCCCGCAGGCGGTCGCCTCCTTCCGCACCCTCATCGACGGGAGCGAATTCTGGAAAGCCCCCGCCGCCGACTGGCGGGAACCCGGCCTCGACGGCTCCACCTGGACGCTCGAGGGCGTCCGGGACGGTCAATACCGTAAGGTCACCCGCATCAACCCCTTCGTCGCCGCAAAATTCGCCGCCACCGCGCCGGGCTGGAAAAAGCTCGGGCCGGAGCGCAGCTACGCCGAGGGGCTGCTCAGCGCGGCATTCGCCTACCTCTGGACTCTCGGCGGCTCGCCCGGCGAAATGTATTGATCAGAATTCCCTCGGAAACTCCGTGGAATCTTTCGAGGCTGGCCCCGCCGTTGCTGAAAATCGTCCGACGGGTTTATGTGCCAAAACCACCCGTTCCGTGGCACATAAACCGCCATTTGCCTCATTTTATGTCGCATATCGCGATTATGCGCCACGAGAGCTCCTCTTGTTCCCCGCAGTGTCGGCGGCCCCCTTGCGTCTCAGCAGCAGCCTTTCCGCCAGGAGAGCGATGCCACGAAACACGAAGAGAAAGGCTATCAGGCCCGAGACAAAAAACGCCCCGAGGATCGAGTGCTCGTGAAGATGTTCGATCCTGTGCGGGTCTACGAGGCCGGTGTATCCGGCGCGGCCCATCGTCACGCAGAACCAAAGGAACCATCCGCCAGCGATTGCGCTGGGAGCTGCGGCGACGAGCAGCAGCGCGAGATTCACAGGCCACGCGCCCGGCCTGCGGCGTCCCAGCCACCACACGACCAGAAACACCGGCCCCCACAGCGCCTGCATCCAGAACGAGGGTGGGAAGAACGGGGAAAACATCGCCAGCAACTCGACTGCGGGAAAGGAGCGACCTGCCTACTCCGTCTTCAGGTAGCCGATGATGACGGTACTCTGCGGGTTGAGCCGGATCACCTCCTGCGGGTCATCGGCCCCGACGAAGCCGCCCCTCCCGCCGAACATCGCCTTGAAGATCGGCGAGCGACCCGGGACCGCCAGCTTCGTGGAAAACGCCCCGGAGGCCTGTCCGCCGCCCACCGGCATCTCCTCTTCCGTCGAGGTAAAGGGAGCCACCATGCGCATGCCATGCCACGTCATGACCACCGTCCCGTCGACCTTGCCGCCCTCTGCGGGTCGGAAATAAATCGCAGCCTTCACCAAGGCCGTTGGGAGGTCGCGTTCCTTGCCCAGTTTCCCGGGGGCAATGGTGCGCTTCAGCTCGCCTTTCACATAGACCTCCATCTCGATCTCCACGCTTCGCACCGGCGTGGCATTCTCGATCTCCACATAGATCGGCATGATCTTCAGCGGGATCGCGAGGCTGTCCCACTCCGCCCCTTTGACCTGAATCTCCTCCTTCGCAAGGAGAGTGAGCGGTGCGAGTAGACTAAGCAAAGCGAGGAGGGCTTTCATAACGAGAGGATGCAAAGCCTACACCTCTCGCCACGGGGCCTGTCAAGAGAGCCATTTAGCTTAGGACCTGTCTAAAATTACCGATCCACGGCTTGCGGCGGGAAACCGGCGTTCGGCTGCGTTCCGGCTCCCTCACGGATCGCCGCTGATACACCAGGTCGCCGCGCTGTGGCGTCCGCCCATTATCCCTGCCATTCACCCATCATCCTTTTCAGACAGGCTCTCAGCAGTCACGCCCGCTGCTCCGGGCAGACTCACGACAAACCTCCCGCCACCCGGCTGCCGGGAGGTCGCCGCGCCCTATTCCGTCGCCGCCGGGCGGAACTTCTCCGCGACCGGCTCCACGCCGCCGCGCGGGCCGTCCACCGCATGGTAGCTCGATGTGGCCGCGTCCCAGGCGGTTTTCTTCGGGTAGGGGTAGACGGGCATTTCCCACTCCTCCCTGCCCCCAGCCATGCGCTCGCGATGAGCTCGCCGGGAGGGTTCTCCTCCGGTGAGGCGCTGCCGGATGGCCTGCCCGCGCCACGAGACGGCACTTTTCCGCGGGGGCAACCGGTCGCTTGCGGCGGGTCGATTGACAACGGGCGGGTAGGTTATAGCTAATACGGGGCATGACGTTGCGCCGCGCTCTTTGGAATCTCGCCCTGGCGGCGGCGGCGTTTCTGCTGGCCTGGGTGCCCGCGACGCTTTCCATTCCCTCGGGCGCGCTGACGGATGTGATCTGGCCGTTCGCGGGGTTCGTGCTCGGGAGCGTGCTGCTGTGGGGGCCGCGCGCGATCCCTCCGCTGATGGCTGGCGAGTTCCTGGTGTCGCTGGCGGTGGGCTCGCCGTGGTGGCAATCCCTGTGGGTCGCGACCTGGGAGGTGGCGCTGTGGGGAGGCGCGAGCGCGTGGCTCATGCGGCGGGTGGGAGGATATCGCGCGGGGCTGGACAGCCTCGGCGCGGTGCTGGGGTTTTTCCTGATCCCGCTGGGAGGCTGCATGTTTCTGCGCGTCGCCCTGGGCATGTATTTCCGCGTGGCTTTTGGGTGGACGACGTGGGACCACTTTGGCGGCGACCTGCTCTCGATCTGGCTGAGCGTGGCGGCAGGCATCCTGATCGTCGCGCCCGTGATGCTGGCGGGGGTGGAACACCGGGGCGCGCTGCGCTCCGTGCGCCCGGCACGCTACGGCGAGGCCGTGCTGCTCTGGGCGGGGCTGCTCGCCACGGCCTACGTGCTGGTGCCGGCGGTGCGGCAGGCCGCGTCGCTCTCGGTGCTGCCGTTCCTCGTCTTCCCCTTTTTCATCTGGGCTGCGCTGCGGTTCGGCATCTTCGGGGTGGGCATGAGCTCGCTGGTCTTTGGGGTGGCGAGCTTTGAGCGGTTCTTCTTTTCCGGCTCCTTCCCAGAGGCTCCGGTGCTGCGCGAGGCGATGCTGTTTTACCAGACCCTGCTCATCGTGGCCTCGGCGACGGGCCTGCTGGTGGCGGGTGCGCTGGCCGATCGTCGGCGGGCGGTCGAGGGGCTGGAGGAAACCGTCGCCGGGCGCACCGCCGAACTGCGCACCGCGAATGACGGCAAGGACCGCCTCCTTTCCATCATCGGGCACGACCTGCGCGCCCCGCTCTACGGCCTCGTGCGGCTCTCCGAGTACCTCATGGAATCCGCCGCCCGCATCACGCCGGACCGCCTGGCGGATTACGCGGGCGAGATGCACCAGTCGGCCAAGGGCCAGATCGAGGCGCTGGAGAATCTCCTGAGCTGGGCGCGCCTGCGCACGGGCCAGGTGGCGTACCGCCCGGAAACCCTGCCCGTCGACGCCCTGCTCGGCCCGGTGGTGAATCTCTTCCGCCTCCGCGCCAACCTGCGCGGCATCACGCTCTCCCTCCTCCTCCCGGCGGAAAGCACCCCCGTCTCCGCCGATCCCGAGATGACCCGCACCATCGTGCGCAATCTCCTCTCCAACGCCCTCCCCGCCTGCCCGGAGCAGGGTCGCGTGACCGTCGAGGCGCGGGCCGACGGGGATGATCTCGTCGTGGCGGTGAACAACGACGGGCTGGGGCTGACGGAGGAGGAGATACGCCAACACTTCGATGGCGAGGCGGATTCCCCGCGCGGCCTGGGGCTCGTGCTGGTGCGGGAGTTCTGCGCCGTGCAGGGCGCCCGGCTGCGGGTCGAGAGCGCACCGGGGCGCGGCACGCGCGTTTCCTTCCGCCTGCCGCTGGCTCAGTGAGGCTTCACGCCCAGGGCCTGGGCAAAGCGGAGGAGCCCGGCGAGGTTTTTCACCCCGAGCTTTTGCATGATCGCGGCGCGATGCCCCTCGACCGTGCGCACGCTCAGCCCGAGCCGGTCCGCGATCTCGCGGCTGCGCAGCCCGCTCGCGACGAGGGCGAGTATTTCCTGCTCCCGGCTGCTGAGCACCTTGGCAAAGGAGTGCGGGTCGCCCTGCTGCCGCCGCCGGGTCTCGGCCACGATGCGGGTGTAAAACGTCCCTCCCCCGGCGAGGGCGTCCAGCGCCTGGCGCAGGGTCTCGAGCGGCTGGTCCTTTTCCACGTACCCGGCCACGCCGAGGTCCTGCAACCGCGTGAGGGTGAGGGCATCGGTGTACGACGTGACGGCGAGCACGCGAGTAGCGGAGAGCTCCTCCCGCAGCCGCCCGCAGAGCGCGAGGCCGTCGGGTTCGGGGATGTTCAGGTCGAGGATGACGAGGTCGGGCCGCGTGCGCTGGCACAGCTCCCAGCCGTCGCGTCCATCGGCGGCCTCGCCCACCACGGTGAAGCGCGAGTCCGATCGCACCACCTCAACCGTGAGCTGGCGAAAGAGCGCCTGGTCCTCGATGACGACGAGGCGGAGCGGAGCGCGGCGGGCGGGTGACTCGTCCCTCATGGCCGGTCAGGATGGCAGTTCATCGACCTGTCGCACGCCAGAAATCCACGTAGTTCTACCTGAAAACGCCATTCGACGCCGGGCGGCGGAGCGGGGAAAACGCGCCCATGAAAACGTGGCGGCGCGGTGTTTTTCAGGTCCTGGCATATTCGGCATTATGCTCCTCTCTCCTTCGCGGGGAAACGCTTTATTGGACAGGCCCCTCCACGACGTGGAGCACGGGGACGGCGGCGTGGGCGGATGATATCGGCGGCATGGGCCCGGCCCAGGCATGGCACGACGGCGCGAGCGCGTACTTCACCGCCAGCTCCGTCACTCCTCCGTACCCCGCCACGTTGATCCTGTCGGGGACTGTCTCGGCGAATGACATCACCACCAACGGCTCGGACTACTTTGTCCTCTATCCCTCGGGCGGCGCGACGCTGGCGACTGCGGATGCCACCATGACCATGCAGATCAACGACACGAGCATGTTGCTGGTCAATGCCCCCGTCACCGGCTCCGGAGGCGTGACGAAATCCGGCTCCGGGTCCCTGTATCTCACCGGCGGGTCCTCCTACACGGGCGACACTCTCGTGCAGCAGGGCAGCCTTTCCACCTCCGGCGCGGCGCACACGGGCGGGGGAAATTTCACCGTCGACGCCATCGCGGGAGCCACCGCGACCGCCATGCTCTTCGCCTCCTCCACCAATGCCGATGTCACCATCGGCGCGACCGCCGCCGGTGTGAGCAACACCGCCTATCTCAACGGGAGCGCCGCCGAGTGGACCGTGCAGGACACCCTCACCGTCGGCGCGGCGGGCACCGGCAGGCTCTCGGTGCAGAATGGCGCTGCGCTGAACACCGTCACCACCGTGATCGGAGACGGCACGGGGTCCAGCGGCCAGATCACTCTATCAAACTCCGCCATTGGCTACGCCACCTCCTGGATCAACCACGGCGACCTCTTCGTGGGCCGGGACGGCGCAGGCACTCTCGTCGTCTCCTCGGGCTCTGTCGCCAAGGTGGCCGCCGGGGGCAGTGCATACATCGGCTACGGCGCAGGCACGGCGTCATCCCTCGTCCAGGTCATCGGAGCCGGGAGCAAGTGGATCACAGGCGACCGCCTCGTAGTCGGCCAGGCCGGCAACGGCACCCTCTCCCTCTACCAGGGCGCACTCGTGCAGAGCCAGGATGCCGTCATCGCCGCGGAGGATGGGTCCACCGGCTCCGTGCTATTGACCGATCCCGGCAGCCGCTGGGATGTCGCGGGCGAGCTCGTGGTGGGCGGCCTGGGCGACGCCCTGCTCCAGGCTACCTCCGGCAGCTCGGTGACGAGCGGCTCGGCGGTCGTCGGGGCCGGGGCGGGGGCAAATGCCAGCGTCGTCCTGAATGGCGGCAGCTGGGAAAATACCGGGTCGCTCGTGGTCGGCGAGAGCGCGACGAGCGCCTTCGTCACCGTGTGGGGTGGGAGTTCGCTCACCTCCGGCAGTTATCTCCTCGGCCAGAACGCGGGCTCCCGCGGCAGCACCTGGGTGTTCGGCGGCTCGCTGGAGACGACGACAAGCCTGACCCTCGGGGACGCCGGGCGGGCGTATTTTCAGGCCACGGCTGGCAGCACGATCACAACCGGGGGCGATGCCATCCTCGCCGCGCAGGCCACCGGCAGCGCCACGGCCAGCATCTCCGGCTCCGGCACGCAGTGGACCATCTCCGGCAACCTCTTCGTCGGCCAGCGCGGCGTGGCCGATCTCACCGTCGCCAGCGGAGCAGCCATCCAGGCGGGCGCGATCATTCTCGGCGGCGACCCAGGGTCCCAAGGCACGCTCACCATATCCGACTCCGGCTCGCGGGTGACCACGGCGGCCATGTTCATCGGCTTCAACGGCACGTCGCGCGTCGTCGTGCGCGACGGCGGCGAGTTGAATGTCACCAATCCGCTCCAGGGCATCTATGTAGGCTCCGGCAGCGAGCTCAATATCGGCGACAACAGCACGGCAGGCGCGGTGAACGCCCCGCAGGTAAACCTCGCCTCCGGGGCCACACTGCGATTTCAGCACACCTCGGCGGACTACATCTTTAACACGCGCCTCTCCGGCACCGGCGTCGTCTCGCAAAGCGGCACGGGTTCCACCACGATCACCAGCAACAGCATCGGGATGTTCTCCGGTACTGTCCAGGTCGAGAGCGGCACGCTCCGCACCACCAACGCCTACGCCCTCGGCATGGGCAGCGTCACCCTTTCCGGCGGCACGCTCGCACCCTCCGGCACGCTCAACATCCAGTCGCTCACCTGGAATGACGGCCGCATCTCCCTCGCCGCCGGGGCGGATTTCCTCAACATCGCCAACACCCTCACGCTCGGCGCGAATGGCGGCGTCTTCACCCTTTCCGGCCTCGCCGCCAATGTCACCTACGACCTCCTGAGCGCGTCCAATCTCGACGCCTCCATGCTCGGGCTCTTCTCCCTCGCAGGCGGCGCGACGGGACTCAATGCGGTTTTCTCGCTTGATGGCACGACGCTCCGGCTCACCCTCTCGGGGGCGGCGACCGGCCCCATCCTGCAAAACAACGGCGGCCCCTTCACGCCGACGAACGCCGACTTCCTCGTCAGCGGAGCAGTCCAGACAGCGACCGCCGCCGACAGCAACACCGTCAATTCGCTCACCTTCGCCCCCGGCTCGCAGCTCACGGTCCACAACACGCTCGGCGTCACCAGCGGAAACCTCACCGTCACAGGAGGCGAGGCCACGCTCGCGGGCGATCTGGTGGCCGTGCCCGGCGGCTTTACGAAACTCGGCCCCGGCCTGCTGAACCTCCTCGCCACCCTCATCTCCGGCGGCCCCGCCTCCATCGCCCAGGGCGTCCTTTCCGTCAATGGTGTCCTCGCCGCGCCCGATGTGATCGTGCAGCCCGGCGCATGGCTCCAGGGCGTCGGCTCCATCCTCGGCAATGTGCTCAACCAGGGCGGCGTCGCGCCCGGCAATTCACCCGGCACGCTCACCATCACGGGCGACTATACGCAAACCCCATCCGGCACGCTCCAGATCGAAATCGCCAGCCTGACCGTGTATGACCGGCTACTCGTCGGCGGCCAGGCGTCGCTCGCGGGCACGCTCGATGTGCAGACCTTCGGCGGCTTCAGCGGGCTCCAGTACGGTCAGCAGTACGCCTTCCTCCAGGCGGGCGGCATCAGCGGCGGGTTTGACACCATTACCATGCCCGACCCGGCGCTCTATCGCGGGCGCTTCCTCGCCGAGGGCGGCACAGGCATCCTCCTCGTCGCCCCGGCCAGCTACACGCTCGTCGCGGAGACGCAAAACCAGCGCAATGTCGCCCGCGCCCTCGATTCCTACATCGGCGCGACGGGCGACCGCGACACCGTCAGCACCGCCCTCGACCTCCAGAGTGCCAGTCAATACCCAGCCGCCTTCGACGCCATCTCGCCCGCGTATTACCAGACCCTCACCGGCACCACCATCGAGCAGGCCGTCGCGCAGACCCAGATGATCGCGCAACGCCTCGGGGCCGTGCGCCTCGGCGCACGGGGCTTCCAAGCCATGGGCCTGGAGGCTCCGCTGAAGAATGACCGCAATGGAAAAAACGTCCTCGACGCCCGCGATGGCAAGGACCTCCTCGCCCCCGCTCCCGACAACCGCTGGGGCGTCTGGGCGCTCGGCAACGGCATCTTTTCCAAGGTCGCCACCGTCAACGATCTCCCCGGCTACCGCTTCCAGAATGGCGGCTTCTTCGTCGGGGCCGATTATGCCTGGAGCGAAAATCTCACCACCGGCCTCTTCGGCGGCTATCAGGGCGCCTATGCAAAGTATGCCAACGGCAGCATGGCCTCGGTAAACTCCGCCCTCTTCGGCGGGTACGCCTCCTTCCAGAGCGGCGGATTTTACAGCGACGCCATCGTCAGCGGCGGGTACAATGGCTACGTCGCCAAGCGCTCCATCCAGTTCAGCACCATCGACCGCACCGCCCGCGCCACCCCCGATGGCGGCCAGCTTTCCGCCTACCTCGATCTCGGCCACGACTGGCGCGCGGGCGGCTTCACCTTCGGCCCGCTCGTCAGCGCGCAATACACCTACTCCGGCATCGCGCCCTTCACCGAGACCGGCGCGGACAGCCTCGACCTGCGGGTGGAACAGCAGAATGCCAGCAGCCTCCGCACCAACCTCGGCGGCCGTATTGCCTATACCTGGAACATCGCCTCCGGCCTCACCCTCATCCCCGAGGTGCGCATGTTCTGGCAGCATGAGTACCTGCAAAACTCCACCACCATCGGCGCGAGCCTCGACGGCGGAGCCGGTCCGTCCTTTGACTACTCCACCACCGTGCCCGCCCGCGACAGCGTCTTTGCCGGGGCCGGGCTCAGCGCCGCCTTTGGCCGCAACCTCGGCGCCTTCGTCTATTACAACGCCGACTTCGGCCGCCAGGACTACCTCAGCCACATGATCAGCACCGGCCTGAACTGGAAATTCTAGGGCGTTCCCGGAAAAACTGCAGCCGATCTTGAGCGACGGCGCAAACCGCCGCGCCCTACTCGGTCGCCGCCGGGCGGAATTTCTCCGCCACCGGCTCCACGCCGCCGCGCGGGCCGTCCACCGCCTTGTAGGTCGAGGTGGCCGCGTCCCAGGCGGTTTTCTTCGGGTACGGGTAGACGGGCATTTCCCACTCCTTCTTGCCATCCACCGACCGGGAGCCGATGAGTTCGCCGGGGGCGACGCCTTTTTCGCGCCACGCGCGCACGGCGGCGAGCATGTCGGGTGGCTTGTTCATGCCGGGGCCGCCACCATGGGCCATGCCCGGGATGAGGTAAAACTTGAGAAACTCCTGCGCCTTTTCCAGCCCGCCCTCGCGGGTGGCCACGCGCTCGTAGTAGTCGATCGACGCCCAGCAGGGCACGACGGAATCGACTGATCCCGCCATCATGATCATCTTGCCGCCGCGTTTCGCGAAGGCGCTCAGGTCGTCATTCTCCGCGTTCAGCCACGGGCCGAGCGCGGCGGAGTACGTGTCGATGTCCGCGCCGAAGTTAATCTCGCCGAGCGGCTTCTTTGCGCCAAAGACCCACTTGAACAAATACAGGTTCCCGTGCGAACCCTCAAAGGTGCTCCCCGGCGGCAGCCCGCCAAAGATCCGCGCGCCCGTGCCCTCCTGCACCGGTCCGGCGAAGAGCTTCCTCAGCGCCTCGGCGTGGGCGGGCGTGAGCGTTGCGTCCTTCTTCAGCGCCAGCGCGATGACGGCCTCCTGGTCCTTTGCATCCCAGCGCGGATCGGAGACAAACTTGCCCGCCGCCACCGGCACCTCGCGCGCGGCCAGGTATTCATTCGCCGCCGCGATCACCGCCGCCTCCTGCTCCTTGGTAAAGGGACACTTGGCAAAAATCTGGTCGTTCCACAGGAAATACGCGTGCAGCGGGGCGCGACAGTGGGCCGGGATGTTGGCCACGATGCCGTCGTAATCCTCCGGATAGCGCTGCGCCTCCTGCATGGCCTGCTGGCCGCCGGTCGAGCCGCCATTGAAGTACGAGTACTCCGGCCCGCGCCCGTAATACGCCCGCACGGCGTCCTTTGCCACCACGGTCATCAGGTGCGTCGCGCGGTAGCCAAAGTCCCGCCATACCTCGCGATTGCCCACGCCTGAGTCGGGATTCGGCGCGGTGCCCATGTCGGTCGTCGCGGCGGCATATCCGCCCTGGGTCGGCCACGCGAGCTGCTGCGGGTTGATGTGCCCGGCCGCGCCGCCATTGCCGATGCCGAGCAGGCGACCGTTCCACTTCGGCTCATCGGGCAGCCAGATTTCCACGAGGATGTGAGAGCCCTCCGCCGGGCGCAGCTCCACCTTCATCACCGCGCGCGGCGGCAGGTTCGTGATGGCCGGCTTGTCGGGAATCTCCAGCGTGGGCGAGTCAAAGTGCTCCACCGAGGTCACCACCCCGTTTGCCACCTTCAGCCCGCGCAACCGCGCCAGCCTTTCCTCCAATCCGCCGCCCGCCGCGGCCTCCTGCGCCTTCGCCATATCAGCCGTCACCATGCCCGCCACGCAGGCCAATGCAATCATCTTCAACATATCGGGGAAATACGAAGCCCGCATTCCTATCACCCGGTCCGATGAGGGCCAACCTTTCCGTATTCAAACTAGTGAAATTCCCGGCGCTACCGCACCCCGGTTCACCTGCCGTCCATCACTTCCCGCCCACAAAGCTCGCCCCGAGCGCCCCGGCCAGCGCCGCCGCGATGCGATCCTGCGCCGCCGCCACGGGATGCACCCGGTCGGGCAGCAGGTCGTCGCGCGAGGTGACGCAGTGCGACAAATCCACCACCGTGATCGCGCCGAGCAGCGGAGCCTCGCGGCGCAGCAGCGCATTATAGGCCGCGATTCGCTCCTCGATGTCGGGCGGAATCACGATGCCCCACGGCTTCGGCCCCGCCCCGATGGGCAGCAGCGTGCCCACGATCACCGGCACGGGAAGGATCGCGCGCAGCAGCGCCGCCATTTCCGCCCACACCGCCGCCGGTTCGTCGAGGTACATGTTATTCGTCCCCGCCGTGAGCACGACGACATCGGGCCGATGCCGCGCCAGCGTCTCGCCGATGGGCTGCGCGGTGGTGCCGCACTTCGTAAACCCGCGCCGCAACTCCTCCAGCCGAAAGCCCGGGTGCCCCTCATGCCACGGCTGCGCGAGACCCTCCGAGTTTTCCGTGCGGGAACCGACGAACTCCACCGCCGGGAACCCGCCCTCGCGCAGCAGCCGCTGCAATGTCCCGCGATACCCGCCCGGGTGATCCGGCGACCCCTGCGCGATCGAGTCGCCCAGCGGCAGCAGCCGCAGCGGTCGCAGGGATCGGGTAATACCACTCGCCCTTTCCGCCATGTCCATGCCGCTGCGCACGGCGCTCAGGCGGCCGAGATGCAAAAGTCCACCAGTTCGTCGAGCGCCACCTGGGCGAGGCACACGCGGGTGTCGGCTCCGCCGTAGTAGATATTCAGCGTGCCATCGGGCATCGGCACCGCGCCATTGGTAAAGACCACGTTGGGCACCTGTCCCATGCATTCATAAGGCGTCTCGGCCTGGAGGATGAACTGACGCGGGGCCGCGATGACATGGCTCGGGTCGCGCAGGTCGAGCAGGGCCACGCCGAGGTAGTAGTTTTCCGTCGCGCAGTTCTTCGCCGTTGCGTGGTACACGCACAGCCAGCCGCGATCGGTCTTGATCGGGATCGCCCCGGCCCCCGTCTTGCACCGGCTCCAGGGCGTGGCGGGCAGCACGACCGGGCGGCTCTGCCCCCAGTACATCAGGTCCGGCGAGTAGCTGATCCAGATGCGCCCGCTGCCATCCACATCCTGCGGGCGCTCCAGCCGCGCGTACCGCCCGCCGATTTTCTCGGGGAAGAGCGCCGCGTTGCGGTTCGACGGCACGGAGAGCTCGCCCACCGGCTCGAACTTTTGAAAATCCGCCGTGCGCGCGATCCCGATGCAGCTCCCGAAGCCGCCCAGCCAGCTCGCGTGGGTGACATAATACTGCTCCTCCAGCCGCGTGATGCGCATGTCAAAGCGGTTGTCCATCCACCGGTCCTCCGTGTCGCGCAGGGGATAGTCAATAGGCTCGGGCGAGATGTCAAAGTTCACCCCGTCGCGGCTGCGGGCCACGTAAAAGAGATTGTCCCGCGCCATGTCCTCCACGCGCAGCAGGAGCAGCACCCCGTCCTCGTACCAGGTCGCCCCGCAGTTGAAGACCGACGAGCACGGCACCGGCATGTCGGCGGGCGCAATGATCGGGTTTTCCGGATGCCGCGCGAGCACGGCGTGGCGGGACGAGGGACGGGATGGAGCCAGTGTATTCATAAAATCAAAAGACGCGCAGCGTGCCGCCCGCGCTCCAGCGCGCGTCGAGCTGGATGCTGATGGCCAGCCCCTCGGGGTAGGCCAGGCGGCGCTGGATCACCTCGGGCAGCAGCGAGCCGACCATGTCCATCGGCATGTTCACACCGGTCAGCGACACGCCGCTGTCCGTCTGCCCGTACTCCTCGACGCCGTACGAGATCACGCTGATGTCGCGCGGGATGCGAAACCCCGATTCCTCCAGCTGCCGGATCACCTCGCGCGCCACGGCATTGCTCACGCACACGATCGCGCTCGGCATCGGGCGGGCTTCAAACAGGATGCGGCACCCTTGTTTCACCACATCGGCCAGCGAGGCCGACCGCCAGTCGCGCTCGACCAGCGCCACCGGCCAGGGCGTGAGCCCCGCATTCTGCCGCGCCAGGTACAGCCATGAGGCAAACCGCGTGCCATGGCCCGTATGCGAAAGCGCATCCGCCGCGTCCTCCTCGTCAAACTCCTCGTCGGGCATCAGAAACGGCGCATGCCGGTCCATCGTGCCGAGCCAGCCGATATGCTGGTGCCCGGCCTCCTTCAGCTGCTGCACGACGAGGGCCGCCGCCCGGGCTTCGTTGAAGTAGACGGAATCCACGTCGTGCTGAAAATCATGCCCGATCGTGTAGGCCACCGGCACATGCTGGCGCAGCGCCGCGACCCAGCGCGAGGGAAAGGGCTCGCTCAACGCCACGCCGTGAAATCGCTCGGCTTCCAGCAGCTCGACCATCTCCTCCAGGCTGGGAAACGACCGGCTCACCACCTGGCCGTCCATCTTTTCCAGCGCCCGCTCCAGCCCCATCACCATGTCGTTGCGGTACGGGATGGACTCGCCGCGATCCAGCGTGCCGACCGTCGGGCAGAGCAGCCGCAGCCGGTTCTCCGACCCCGTCGACGACCGCACAAACGGCGCAAACAGCCGCTCGCGCGACGAGAAGTACCCGATCTCCTCCGCCTTGCTCCGCACCAGCCGCCGCGTCTCCTCGCTGATGCGCCCGATCCCGCGCAGCGATTTCGATACGGTCATCGTCGTGACCCCGAGTTCATCGGCGATCATCTGGAGCGTGGGACGGATGGCGGGTTTCTTTTTCATCGTGGGAATAGCTAGGAAATTGAGACTTCGGGCGCCTGCCGGACTGCGCGATATTCCATGGTCAGCCGTAGAAACTCAGCTGTAGCCCAGATCTCGGGCGCGCTCGGGTGAATGTAAATCCGGTGAAATCCCCTCTGGCCAGTATGATTCACACTAAAATGCTCGGGGATGAGCAGGGAATCATCCGAGAGATTCTCCAGCACCCACCTGATGCATTGGGCGGCCTGCTCCGTTTCTCCGCGCAGCAGGTGAACCCGTGCGAGCCAGCATGTATAGGTCACCCAGGGACCGCCGTACGGGATCTCCGGCCACGGCTGCAGCGAGAGCGGATACCGGTACAGCCCGCCCATCGACGCGTCCCAGATGTGCTCGCGTAGATAATCCAGCGTGCGGCTGACGACCGGATGATCAGCCGGGACGATGCCGAAAAGCGCAGGCGTGAGCATGGAGATCGTAGGCAACGGAACGGGCCGCCCCTGGTAGATCCGCTTGACGAAGATCCCGAGCTCCGGATGCACCAGCCGCGTCATGATATCCTGCCGCAGCTTCTCCGCGGCCTCCTGGAAGCGCGCGCTTTCGTCCGGTGCGTCGAGGCAGGCGGCGAGCCGCGCGGCGCCGAGCAGTCCCCGGCAGGCCATGACGTTGACATACGTTTCGTATCCCCGGCTCACCGCGACAAACTCATGGATCGCGCGCTCGGAATAAATCAGCCCCGTTCCAGGATCGACCAGCCCCACCAGGCGGCGCGCAAAGTTGAAGAGCGACTCCTTGTGCCTGGCGCAAAACTCCAGATCGCCGGTGATCTCGAGATGCCGGTCAAAGACATGGAGGATGGTGCCGAGCTGGTCATTCTCATCGGCCGAGGCAAACCGGTCATCGCCGATCTTGAACGACGTGTAGTACTCGTACCCGCGCCGGGCCTCTTCATGGAAACCCAGCAGATCCAGGGTCAGCAGGATGTAGCTGCCATTGCGGGTCTGCGTCGCATCGCGGTAAAAGCTCATCCCTCCCAGCGGCGGACCGGAAGGAAGCATCGCCGAACGCAACACCATCACCGCCCGCCGCTCCACCTCCGCCAGCCTGGGGCCAAACTCCTCCAGCGACGGCCCGGCGAGCGACCCGCCCTCGGGTCCCTGTTGCCAGTAGGCCTCCGTGCCTCTCCACAAGCTGCCGCGCTCCATCCGGAAACGCCGGATCGCCGATCGCGCCTCATCCGTCGAGTTTTCCCGCGTCAGATAAAGATCAAACCCGGCCTCCGCGCCCGGTGCGAGCGCGGCTGGAGCCAGCGCGATCGCCGCGATGGGCGCGACACCTGCCACCTCGCCATGGCAGGAGAGCAGCCCATCCTCCAGATCATAGTAGACATCGGTGTGCCCGCACACCTCCCCGACCTGATACTCGGAGGGCGCTTCGCTGGCCCCAAAGGCGAGCACGTTCCCATGATGATCCTCCAGCAGGATCGCCTCGGACTCCCGGTCAAAAAAGGCCCGGCGGCACACGCCCTTCTTGTTATATTCCGTGGAGCTAAACTGCGGGTAGACAATGGCCGTCGCCCTGGCTGAGACCTGCCGCTCCGTCGTGTTCTTCAGGCGCACGCGCTGCACCACCCCGTCGAGATCGGGCGGGATGAAATACACCTCCGTCACCTCCAGCCCGCCCGCTCTCCATTGCAGCGTCACCGCAGGCGCGTCACCGACGAACCCTCGCTGGAGCAGCCGGCTGTCGTCGCCGTCATCCAGGCACTCCGCGATGCTGCCATCGACCTCCAGGCGCAGGCGGGTGCCCTGCGTCAGCGTCGGCGACGCCTTCGTCGGGGAAAAGAAATCCGTCAGGCCAAAGACATGATCGGTCGTGAGCTGGCCTCCGGCGATCAGCGCCATGACACGCTCGTTGGCAATGAAGAAGCTTTCGGTCGGGATGGAATGATTGGGCATCATGGGAATCATGGAAGATCGGACGCAGGGGCGGCGCCCGCATGCAGCACCGGGTTAGCCAGGTCGAGGAGGAACATTTCTCCTGACGGGCAGCCATCGGCCTTCAGGCCGCCCGCGGCGGTCCACGTCAGGCGTGTCCACGAGCAGTCTCCTCGCTCAAAGGCAAAGGTCTCGCCGTCATCGGCGTAAAGTTCACCTTCGGCCTTCTCCTCTCCGTAGACATGCAGGCGCACGGTCAGCGGGCCTCCGCCGGACCAGCCCTCCGCGCTCTCGGCCAGAGGCAATACAGTTCCCTCCCGCACAAAGAGTGGGATGTCCGCCAGGCTGAGATCGGAAAGGGTGTGAGTGCGCCCGCCTTCCAGCCGTTTCCCCGTGAAAAAATCGCGCCAGGCCCCTTGCGGCAGATAGACCTCCTTCACCCGTTCCCCGGCTTTGAGAGGAGCGGCGAGCAGGGATTGGCCGATGAGATATTGCTGGTCGCAGCTCCATGTCCTCCGGTCCTCCGGCGTGTCGACGACCAGCGCGCGGAACGGCGGCACGCCTTCCCGGTGGTAATGGGCAAAGGCCGTGTAGAGGACCGGCAGCAGTCGCATCCGCAGCTCGAGCGCCTGCTTCACCAGCTTCACCACCTCCCCGGCTCCCTCCATCTTCACGCCCGCCTGATTCAGCTGGCGATCGATCTGAAACCACGGGGCATGGGGCATGTACCAGCAGTTCACCTGCGACACCGGGGAAAGCACCGCCGTTTGCAGGCGACGCACGAGGTCTTCCACCGACGCGGCATGCCTCACCTCGGGAGCGAAGAGATGTCCGCTGAACCCCGAGTTGATCATCCCGCGCAGGAACTCGTCATGCGCGTACAGGTCACTGTAGAGGGCAAATGGAAACGGGGCCGCCAGCGCTCCCGACGAGCGGACCAGGCTGTAGTGGCGCTGCCCCTCCTCGCGAAACACCCGGTCGACCGTGGCCTGATAGGCCAGCCCGTAGAGGCAGTGCATCTGCTCGCCGTCCAGCCCCGACGGGAATCTCGCATGCTCGGGAAACGACCAGGAGTAGCTGATGAAGTCGCTATTGTCGCACTCGTCGAGCTTGAACCCGGCCACGCCTCCCTTCACCAGCCGCCTGTGCTCCCCGGCGAATAACCGCTCCGCCTCGGGGTCGAAGAAATCCGGGACCAGCCCGTCCATGCCGAGAGTATCCGCGCTATGCGACGCGATCTCCTCCGCAATCGGCGACGCCGGATCGAGAAAGGCATGCTCCCACAGATTCAGACGCCAGTGCCTGGAGCGGAGCTTCCCGGCAAACGCCTCCGGATCGGGAAATCGTTCGCTCCACACCAGGGAGTTCGGATACGACCGCGTCTGCCAGCCGGGCTCGAGACCCAGGACATGAAAAGGCAGCCCGTCCTTTGCGAACTCCTCGAGGAGCGCTCCCACCTCCGCCTCGCCGTCCTTGGCAAAGGGGCGGTACCAGTTCTTCAACCCCCACAAGGGAGGCAGGCACCCGCCGCCGGAAAACAGGACATAGCGCCGGATCGCATCCCTCATCGTGGGACCGGCAAAAACATAGACATCCACGCCAGCCGCCGCCGGGATGTCAAAGACCACCTCGCGGCCAAAGGCGTGGCGGCGATAGATTTCCTCGGTGGAAAGACCCGGCTGCTGCTGCCCCAGGCGCTGCTCCGCCCGCTCCTTCAGCGCTTCCGCCGACAGATGCGTCCCCACATACACCGAGGCATAGCGGGCCGTATCCACCAGCACTCCATAGCCCCGGGTCGACACATAAAATGGCACGGGCGCGTGGGAGTCTCCCGTATCCGCCACGGGATCGGAGTTCACCCGGAGATGCTTCTTCTTTCCCGATTGCAGATGGCTTTGCAATTGCAGCCCGAACCCAAAGACTCCTTCCTCCGCATCAAAGGGAGCAGTCAGTACGCATCCCCGCCTCTCCGTCCGGAAGGAGAAGTCCGCGCCGGCAAAAGGACACTCGTCCACGGGCAAAAGCCCGGCCATGCGATCCAGGGCCGGGTCGGCCTGGCGCAGCGCCACTGGCGAGGCCTCCTCGGGCGTGCCAAAGCGATACCGCCACACTCCGGGCGCGATGGGTTCCGGACTGCTCATTTACTTTTCTCCGCTCACCGTGATGTCGTCGATGTCAAACGCCCGGCGCACCCCGGAGTTCCCAATGGCGATCGCATCGATGAACTCAAACTTCCCGCTCGTTCCCACGGCGCCGATCTCCTGGTCCTTGACGAGAAATTCCCCGGGATTATCGGCTTCGCGGATCGAGAGCTTCGCCTTGGTTTCCGTGCCGCGCAGGGAAGCGCCCGGGACGATGTCGGAGATGATGACCTCGTACCAGACCTCGGGCTTCCAGTTTGCCTCCGTCAATGTCTTCGACTCCCCGTTGCCCCAGTTGGTCCCCTCCGTGGATATGCGCACGGTGTTGTCGCGGGAGTCCTGGCTGTTGCCGCCCTGGAAACGCACGGAGAAACCGTTGACGCCATCGGATTGCCCGACGACGACCTGGGCCGCCGCATAGGCATCGTCAATGAGCCGGATCTTGAACTTCACGGAGGGATGGCCTTCCAGGATGCTCACGATCTTCTCGGGAGGAAGGGTGATCTTGAAGGACTCCTTTGAGGAAAATCTCACTCCTCGCCCGTTGTAGCCCGCGTTGAGCATGCAGACGGCTCCCTCGCCGGTGGCATCAGCCGGATAGTGCACCGCCCATCCCGGCACATCCTTCAGCAGCGTGCCTTCGTCCACGGTGGAGAAATCTTCCTGGTAGCCGGCCAGCGCCGTCGCCGAGGTGAGGGCCAATACAGTCGCAGCCAGGGAATGGCGGGAGGGGAATAGTCTTTTCATAAATCGATGGGGTTGAGGTAAGGGTGTTTTCTGCATTTCACAGTCATCGGCCGATCAGCCACTGGCGGTAGATGCCGGGCGTCTTGCTCTCGCCGATGCCGGGCGTGATCCCGATCCAGCATTTTCGCTTCTTCCCGTCGTTATCGTTGACGATCAGATTCATGCGCATGATTTCGCCCTCGGGCGGTGTGTTCCGGCCCAGCTTGCTCCAGGGGACCAGCAGTTTGTACGTTGTCTGCCCTCCATCCCGCGTGACCTTGGCTGGCAGGTCATCAAGCACCTTGCCCGATGGATAGCTTTCCACCACCACCGTGCCGCCAGGAGACAATGCCAGCGTAAACTCCCGGCAGCCTTCGCCGAGTCCGTTCTCCCCGCGCTGGTCTGCATCAAAGACGATCTGGAGCGAATCCGAGGCCCAGGGACTCTCCGACCCGGAGGGTCCGGCATGTATGTCATCCCTCACCTTGACGAGGACCGCCCATCCTTCCGGGCTCCATCCCGTCTGCACCGTGGCGGAAAGATCGGAGGCCCCCTTCCAGTCCACGCCCGGGTCAGCAGGCAATACCTGGTCTCTCTGGTCGAGGACGATCTTCGGAGCGGCGGCCAGGGCATTTTCCATCGTGGCCAAAGTCACTCCGCGCAGCGGCGCGACCTTCTCGAGATGATAGGAGCTCCGCCCTTCCAGAGTCTCGCCAGTCATCTCGTCGAGAACGGTCACGGGAAGGAAACCCGCCTTCTCCTTGCGCGGCGGCACGGCGAAGGAGACGCTGTTGAGGCCCGGCTTGAGACGGCGCGATTGCGCATGATCGGCGTCGCCGGTTTCAAAGATCTTCACCGAGATATCCCGGCCGCGGTTGTTTACGATATTCACGCGCGCCGTCGTGGCCCCGGTCAGGAGGACCGTCTGGATCACCACCGGCTTTGCCGCCTGCACCTGGGAGGCCTTGAGCGCCGACTCCATCGCGTCGCCCTGGTCCAGCGGCACCTCGAGGAAAATCGGCATGGAGGTGACAGCGACGGAAGCGTCCGCCGAGAGAGTCACCGGCACGCCCATGGCCGTGACCGCTTTTGCCGCCGGCCCGTCCTTGGGAAACATCATCCGCGCGGAACCCCCGGCATTCTCGGCATCCCTCATCCAGAGGACAAAGACCGCGGCGTCTTCCCGGGCAAATCTCTCGACATGCAGGATCTCCGCGACGGAAAACTCGCCGACCGACCGGGCATGGTCCAGCCATCGCGCACACGTCGCAAACGCCGCCGCCGCAGGCAGCGGGAAGAAGGTCTTGTCCTTCGCCGCATCCCCCCGGTACATCCCGTACGATGTGCCGTTCTCCAGCCCGGGGAACATCATCGCAAACCAATACAGCCGCTCGAGCGCCGGGACCGCCCTGGCCAGCGTGATCGCCTGCGCGCTGTAGGCCGCATGGAGAAATGCCGCCGGGGAACCCGCCGGCTCCCGCCGATCCAGCGCCCACCCAAACTCCGTGATCCACAGGCGCGGCGTCAGCCCGTGATCTTTCATGAGATCGGCCATGGCCTGGATGCGCGCCTTGGTGTCGAGATCGAGAGGCGACTGCGGGCGGAAGCTTCCCCCCACATAGCGCGCATAGGAATACGGATGCCCGCTGATGATATCGAGGAACCCCGGCTGATCTTTCAGCACCTGTCGGGAAAATGCCAGATTCGGGAAATCCACTCCGCTCACCCCGAGGCCGAGGATCGGGAGGTCTGGGGCGATCTCCCGGATCTTTCCGTACGCGGCCTTGAGCAGTCGGGCATAGACCGTCGTGGACGCACCGCCCTCGCTCAACCCATGCGCGCAATCGAGATCCGGCTCGTTGATCACCTCCACGGCCGCGATCCGGTCCTTGTATCGCTGGAGGACGACCTCCACGTAATGCTCAAACTCCTGGATGTGCTCCGGTCGGGAAAGCTCTTCCAGATTCTTCCACGCCGCATGCTTCGGCCTGGTCTCGGGCCGGAGGACAAGGACGATACTGAGCTTGTGCTCCCGCGCCTCGTCGATCTGTGCGTCCAGCCGCGTCCACTCATACTGGCCGGGCTGCGGCTCGATGCGCGCCCAATCCGCCCCGCCTCGTATGCTCTTGATTCCCAGCCGGCGCGCCGCTTCATCATCCTTGACGAACATCGACCCAAAGAAACTCGTGCTGTCATCGCGATCGTAATTGGCCGGCCGGTCCACGACCAGAAAGCCGCTCTCCGCACTGGCTGCCACCGCTCCGTCCACCTTCACCTCCGCTCGCAGAACCTCGTAACGCGGACGATCCGCCTGCAGCGGGATCTCACAGGTGGATACCGTCCCCGGGGCGAGGCGAATCTCCCGCTCCTCCACCCTGTCCGGCTCCCCCTGCGAAATCCGCGTCACCGTGAGTTTGCCCGTCTTTTCGACGGCGCTCGGGTTCTTCACCTCCGCACGGAAGACGATCTGTTCATTCGGAAAGGCCGTCCCGGAGGTCGTCTCGGGATACATCTGCAACTCCATCCCGGCAGCGAGCGCCCCAGGCACAGTCAACCACATCAGACCCGCAGCCAGCAGGCCGCCGCTTTTCCTGGCGTTCATCCGTCTCCGTTTAGTACTTGGTTCCATCGTTTAGATTCGCCTGCGACCAGCGCTTGTCTCCATACCTCGCCTGCTCGACATGGCCGTCCATCATCAGCAGATTTGCCATCCCGGCATGCCTCGCCGTGAAGCGCTGCTGTCTGTCGGAATCCGCCTGCGGATTCTCCAGACCACCCACCTGCGGATAGTCCGCATCGATCACGATGGGCCACTCGGAGAGCTTTTTGAGCCGCGACGCCAGGAAATACCCATCCCGATCGGTATTGCTGACCGCCGGATACCAGAAGGTCAGGTACGTCATCCCGTATCCTCCCTTCACATTCAGATTCATGGCCGTGTACGGATCAGCCGCTTTCTGCGCCGGGCATGTGAGCACCTTGCGATCCCCCAGATACCCGGCGGATACCAGCCGATTGAACCAGAAGGCACTCCCATCCCATGACTGGGGCAGCCGCGCATTGTCCGCCTTGTAGAGATTAAGCGCCACGCCGATCTGCCTCAGGTTGGACTGGCACTTCGCCATGTTCGCCCGCGCCAGGGCCTTCGTCGCTGTCGGCACCACCAGCCCGGCCAGGATGCCCACGATAAATACGGCCACCAGCACCTCGACAAGCGTCCACCCCCGCGTGAAACGCCGGGAAGAGCGACTGCCACAGGAGCATGAATAAGAAAATGGGTTCATTGGGGAGATGAGGAAATGATTTATTATAACTCATTCGAAAGTCAAAGGCATTCTTCACCCTCGTCGCCCCCTCTTTCTCAGAATCAAGAGGCAATCATCTCCTCTGCCGGGAGCAAATAAAACAGAATCGCCTTCAAAATGGCAAGCTTTATAGGTTTAAAATAAACCTTGCCTTTCCTGATCGAATCTGCGACCTGATGTGCCAGCAAACAAACCACCTGTTATGAAAAAGACCCCTGGAACCCCTCGCTTCCGCGCCTTACTCGCCACCGTAACCCTGTCGCTCGGCTTCCTCTTCGCCTCCAACCTCGAGGCGCAGCTTTTGCTAAGCATGGATTTCAATAGCAAGCCATCGGGAGGATCAGCCTCGCCGACAGAGGCGGGATACAATGGCATCGCCATCAACGACGCAAATTTCACCGGTCCCTTTACCACCTCGTTCTCCGGGCTTAGCACGTCACTCTCCAGCGGCACGGTGGGCCTCACCATCGCGGCCGGCACCAGCCTTTCCGCGACAGGCACGCTGCTCTCGCGTGACCGGTCGACAACCACGGCGGACAATGGCTCGTTCACCTACCAGGCCCTTTACCGGGATTTCATCATCTCCAAGGACACGACCACCGGCCTCCCGAAGATGACCATCGGGCTATCGGGACTCAATGCGAGCACCGAGTACCTCGTCACCTTTTACGCTTACGATAATAACAACTCCGGCGCGATTTCGCTTCAGAACACCACCGGCACAGGCTCGCAAAGCGGCAGCATCAGCTGGACCGCCGGCTATGCCTTCAATGGAGCCAACGCCAACGAGAATGCGAAATTCTCCACCACCCTCCGCGTGCAGACCGATACGCTGGGAAACCTGACCTTCCTCAATACCACGACGAGCGGCGCCGGGTTCCAAAGCATCCTCAACGGCATCCAGGTCACCGCCGTACCGGAACCCACCGCCATCGCCCTGGTGATCGCCGGTTGCGGGATTCTCTTTCTTCGCCGGCGCCACCGGCATTAGGCGGCGCCGCCGGGCAGCCGCCCTCCAGGGACCGGCTGCCCGCCTCTCCGGGAGCGTGATCCCACCACTTCCGGCTGGGCTGCGGAGGCGACTGTCATCAACCCGTCTTTTCGTGGAGCGCGATATTTTGCGGCGCGACGCGGCCGCCGATGTTGCGGAGGTTTCCCGATTGGAGAAAATTCGGCGGAGAGCGAAACGATAGTCCTTCCGCCCCATCCACGCTGACACGGCCACCCGCCGCCACCACCTCTCAACCGTCACCATGCTCGTCGCCAATTCCATCCTGATCAAGGCGCGCAGGCTCGCCGAGACCTATGCCGACCTGATCTTTCGCAAGATCGCGGACATACCCGTGCGCATGAAGGAAACCCGGGAGCACTGGCGCGCCGTCCCGACGGGCTGGGAGACATGGCTGGTCTCCGAGCCAGGCACCTCCTGGGGCGAACCGGGAGGCAGCGCGTGGTTTGTCGGCGAATGGATCATCCCGGACGAATGGGACGGCCATGCGATCTATCTACGCGCCTCGACCGATGGCCACGAATCGCTCTTCTGGCTCGACGGGACTCCTCGCGGCATCTTCACCCATCGCACCGAGGCGGCCTCGCGCGGCAATCACCATACGCTGCTCCTGACCGCGGCAGGCCGCGCTGGCGCGAGACATCAGATCGCCCTGGAGAGCTACGCAGGGCATTTCCTCGTCGGCACCCAGCCATTCGACACCCCCGGCACCCAGGGACACTATCGCCAGAGGTTTCCCCGCACGTTTGCCGGGGTCTGCGCCATGACCCGCCGTGAAGACGTCAGGGAGTTTGTCTTTGACCTCAAGGCCGTGAACGACCTCGTGGAAATGCTGGCTCACGACAGCTTTCGCCGAGCCCGCCTTTGCGCCGGCCTGGAGGAGGTCTTCGCCGAGGTCTACCAGCACCCCGATGATGTGGAAGAGCCTCTCTGGACATCGCGCCTCGTCACCACTCGCGCCATCCTCCGCCAGCTGCTCGACGTCCCCAATACCGCCTCGGCTCCGACCGCCGGACTGATCGGCCACTCTCACATCGACACCGCCTGGACATGGACGATCGACGAGACCATCCGGAAATGTGCGCGCACCTTCTCCAACGCGCTCAGCCTCATGGAGCAATATCCCGAATACCTCTTCGCCCAAAGCGCGCCATTTCACACCGAGATGATGAGGGTGCACTACCCGCCCATCTTCTCCGCGATGAAGGCTCGCATCGCCGAAGGCCGCTGGGAACCTCTCGGCGGGATGTGGATCGAATGCGACTGCAATCTCGTCTCGGGTGAGTCAATGATCCGCCAGTTCCTCCGGGGCATACGCTATACGCTGGAGCACTTCGCCTACCGCCCCGACACCTTCTGGCTGCCCGATACCTTCGGCTATAGCGCCGCCCTCCCGCAGATCATGGCAGGCTTTGGCCTGCGCTACTTCCTCACCACCAAGCTAAGCTGGAACGATACAAACACGTTTCCCTACGATACCTTTCTCTGGCAGGGGATCGACGGCAGCGAAGTGCTCGTCCACTTCAACGAGACCCAGTGCGCCCCCGATCCAGCAACCTTGATCGAGAAGCTCCATGGCGGAAACCGCAACGATTTTCGCCACACGGAAAACTACATCCTTCACAAGGAGGTCAACGACCGGAGGCTGATTTCCTACGGGTACGGTGACGGCGGAGGCGGACCCACTTTTGAGATGATCGAAATGGCCGCCAGATGCCGGGACACGGAGGGCTGCCCGCGCGGCCTCCACACCACCGTCAGCCAGTTCATGCAGGAGCTCGCGGCCTCGTCGCGAAAGCTCCCATCCTACAGTGGCGAACTCTACTTCGAGGGACACCGCGGCACGCTGACCCAGATGCACGCCCTCAAGCGCGGCAACCGCAAGGCGGAACTCCTCCTTCGCGAGCTCGAGTTTCTCTCGGTCGCCCTCCCCGGAAAGGCCGACCCGGCGGCAATCGACGCCCTCTGGGACACTCTCCTCATCAACCAATTTCACGACATCCTTCCGGGCACCTCCATCCCCGAGGTCCACGACCGGGCCATGGCGGAGCTCTCCCAGCTTCACGCGAAAGCCTCCGCCGCCCTGGAGCAGATCGCCGGGCAGCCCCGCTCCGGTCATCTCACACTTTGGAACAGTCTAAACTGGCCGAGAAGCGGGACGCTCCTCCTGCACGACCTGCCTGCCGGCGCGCAGCCTCATGGCGAGGGCATTCTCGTCCAGCAAACAAACGACCTGGAAGGACGAGTCGAAACATCCGTCCGCGGCATCGTTCTTCCCGCCTTGGGATCCGCGAGTCTGGAACTCGTCGATGGCTCGCCCGCCGTACACCCCTCACCCTTTGTCTTCACCGAACAAAGCCTCGATACGCCTCTGTTGCAGGCAACATTCGACGCGCACGGGTATATCGATTCCCTCTGGGATAAGGAATGCCGCCGGGAACTCCGAAGAGGCTCGCTGCCCCTGAATGCCCTTCTTTCAGGAGAAGACGTCCCCGTCATGTGGGATAACTGGGACATCGACGACGACCAGTCGTTGAAATTGCGACTGGAGACTCGCGTCCTCCACCGCGAGGTCGTTTGTGACGGGCCATTGCAGTTCCGCATCCGCACCACATACCAGATCGGCCAGCACTCCAGCCTCCATCAGGATATGATCTTTCATGCCCACAGCAAGCTGGTGGAGTTCGACACCCTCGTCGAGTGGCGCGAGCGCCATTGCCTGCTCAAGGCGGCCTTTGGCCTGAATCTCAACGTCGCTTCGGCACGGCAGGAGACTCAGTTCGGCCATGTCGTCCGACCGACCACGCGCAACACCACCCAGGAGCGCGCCATGTTTGAGGTCTGCCAGCACAAGTGGACGGATCTCTCCGAGTCCCGCTACGGCGTGGCGCTCCTCAACGACTGCAAATACGGGATCTCTGTCCGGGGCGCCGAGATGCGGCTCTCCCTGCTCAAGGGAGGATGCCATCCCGATCCGCGAGGCGACTCCGGAAAACATCGCTTCCGCTACGCCCTGCTCCCGCACGCCGGCGGCTTCTCGACCGAAAGCGTCATTCGTCCGGCCTACGAATTCAACATCGCTCCCACCTCCGGCAGCGGACCCGCCCGCAACTCCCTCTTCCAGATCGACATTCCCCATGTCGTCGTCGAGAGCATCAAACCGGCATCCACACCCGCCGACTACATCGTCCGTCTCTATGAAGCCGAAGGCACCGCAGGCTTTGGCGCACTCTCCTTTTCCTCCACTCCGCAGAGCGTATGGATCACCAACCTGCTCGAAGACGATATTGCCGAGCTGCCCGTCACCGGAAACAGCGTGGAAATCTCCTTCCGGCCATTTGAGATCAAAACTCTGAAAGTACGGGCATCGCACCTCCCCGATCCGGCCGGACGGCAATAGGAACGCTAACTAAGCGATCAACTGACCGGTGGGTGCAAAATAAGGGCGTTTCACCGTGGTGGACGTCTGAAGACCAGCGCATTGACCAGACCGTCCGCCGGGGGAATCTCCCCCCGCGCCGATTCACGACCTCGCGCCTCAGCTCCCCTGCCGCCGGGAAGCCTGCTCGCCCCGCCCAAACTCCCGCGCAACCCGCCTCCCTGCTCGGGAGCGGCTTAAAAATCACAATATCTCCAGCAATCGGCGAACGCCGGGGCGCTATGCCACGATGAGGCTGCAACATCTCGCCCAAGCGACCGACACAGCACCCTCACCACCGCCGGAAGATTCGTTTCGCTCATAGAAAAAACCAGCGCCCGCCGAAATGCACCGCGCCGGGGAACCAGCCCGCAGGCTCGGCTCCGGGGGAGGAAATCTCGAGGCGCGGCGGTATCGCTCCGCCGCGCCACGTTCCCCCACTAAAGAACCGTCGGCCTCTGCCGAAACTCCCGCACGTGCCAGCGGCGGCCATGCGGCAGCCCCAGCCACTCCATGCTGTCGATCTCCATGCGAATACCCAGCCGCTCCAGCCGGGCGTACTGCCGCGGCGAGATTTCCCGCGTCCCTCCTCGCAGCGCATCGCACAGATGCTCAAACGCCAGCCCGCACTCCCCGTGCTCCAGATACCCGCGCACCGTCGCCAGCTCCTCAGTCGAGAGACAGCCCTGCGTCTCCTCCACCAAATCAGCCAGTTGCGCGCGGGTCATCTCGTACTCATTCATTGTCTCGCTCATGGTGACCTCCTCGTCGTCGTACTCTTCGCCAAAGAAAAATCGTCCTGCGCTTCGATCACCCACCGGGCCATCACACGCGCTCCCGGCCCGCCGCAAGACCGCAGCCGCCACCCGCGCCCCTCATCGCCCGCATAGGCAACATCCACCCCCGTCGCCGCTCCGAGGTGGCGACAGACAGCCCAGACAGGCGCCAGGTCACTGGTCTTCATAGAACAAAAGGGGGATGAACTCCTACTAAGACAATCCCACTTACACACATTAGCATTCCTAATGCAATCTCTAAGTCACCCCACCCCCGAAAAACCCCACTCTGCCCCGAGAACGAATCTCATTCGCCATCCCCTGCCCGGGGAAACGGGCAAAGACCGCAAGTCTCCCGTAGTTCAGTTTTCCGACTGCGCAGAAACCATGCCACCCCGCGTCGCACCCACCGCACCCCGCACCGCTTCAAGACCTTACAGGAACAGAGCCGAGTCCGCGATAACAGCCGGAGCCAACCCTGCGAAGACATGGCGTTCTGCGAAGAGGACACGACGCAATGAAAAATACCGCCGCGCCACGCGAAAAAGGCGAGCCGGCAACGAAGCCCCACGGCCAAACCCTTGCGGCCTTCTGGTAAAAAGCGTCTTCCTGCGGCTCATTCTCCCGGTTGCAGCGGATCAGCTCGCAGCGGATCGCCCTTCCCCGGCTGTCGGAAAATTGAACCACGGAAAACTCGCTCCTCACCGCCTTCCACCCTCCGCTCAACCCCAGCGCCGTCTCGAATAATTGCGTGCTTTCCATCCCAAAAAGCCTCCCCGATCCATCCCTCTTTACCCATTCATTTTAGCGGAGTGTCTTTAGAGCGGTTTAAATAAAGATGTAGTCGCTGATCGGTGAGCGCCGCGCGTCGACATGGTGTGGCGGTTGCGACGAGGCTGTATGGATACATACTGCCCAGGCGACCAACGCGCCAGGACGGCCCGCGCCGCCGCCGAACTGTGGCTACAGATGGATTTAATCTGCTCTAGAGTCGATATTTCAGCTGGCGAGTAGGACGGGGTGGTGATGCAGGATATTCCTCACCGCGGCGGGTTCCATTGTTTCACCAGCGCGAGCTTTCCCGTCTGGCTCCGGGAGCCTTATCTGATATTCCAGAACGGATGCGGCGGAGCGGTTGCCGGCGGCATCGTTACGCAGGAGAGTCGGCGGGTCGTCGGCGCAGTTTTTTCCAGGGATCTTTATAGGTTCCAGAAACGACCTCCTGAAGGGCAGTGAATCCATGGACAATCCATGGTTGTTTTCCTTTCAACTCCTCCTCCGTAACGTCCATAAAACCGCCCTTCCAATAGACCTGGGGCTTTGTTTTGTAGATTCCATCCGTCGTCGACATGGCCGGAGGCCACATCGCTTCAGCGTCCTCAAACGGAACGCGCCCAATAAAGACCCAATCCTTCTGGTACCGACCGCCTGGCAGGGAACAGTAATAGTAAAACTTTCTCGGCGTTTTTCCCAAGAGTCGCTCCAATGCTTGAGGCTCATCGTGCCGACCGGAAAAGATGCCGACGGCACCTTTGTAGATTCGCGCATGCACGTAACGTCCATCGAATCGAGGGATCGCCACATAGTCTCCCAATTGGAGCAACTTTACCTTGAGGATTTTTGAAAAGGGTTTCATTCCTCCACGTTCGCAATTCTTTCCCTCCTTTTCCCACTCATTTCAGCGGGATGCCTCCCTTTGCGACCTTCTGCAAAAATCTCAGGGATTGAACTGTAGCAGCGGCAGCGCCTGGTCCGGCGTGAGCGTCTCCACGTGGCCGTCGGCAAAGAGGTAGTTTGCCTTCCCCTTGTGCCGCAGCGGCGCGCCCGAGTTGCACCCGTCGGGTTTCGTCGAGGTCGGCGCGGCGTATTGCCATGTCCCCGTGCGACAGTCGATATGGTAGTCCGCGCTGTCCCCCACGATGATCGAGGTCGCCGGGCGCATGATGCTGATCTCCTTGAAGCGGTTGTAAATCCGCCCGCCAAAGTTGATGTCCTGCCCGCTCACGTTCAGGTTGATATTCATCCCGTACCCCGCCGCGTTCAGCCCGCTGTCGCGCATCGCCGTCTGCGAGGGAAACATCTTCAGGTACGTCGGGCAGATCTGGGCATTGCGGCCGATCGGCACCTCCTTCAGCCGGTAGATATTATTAGCCTTCAGCGGCCCCGTCGTGTACGGCGCCAGCTCCAGCTGCCACGTCGATCCCAGGGGATTGGGATTGCTCGTCGGCGTGCCGGGATTCGCATAGCGCGGCGCGGGCAGGTAGCCGTCGTTGTCCTGCGCGTACGACTTGAAAGCCAGCGCGATGTTCCGCAGGTTTGAGACACACCGCCCGCCATCCGCCGCATTGCGCACCACTCCCAGCGAAGGCAGCAGGATCGCCGCCAGCGCCCCGATGATCGCCACAGCGGCAAGCAGCTCCAGAAGCGTAAAGGCCCGGTGAGACGTGGAGAAAGAAATGCGGCAGCGCATGGCAGACACGAGGGGAAGGTAAAAATTTCAGGGGGAGTGTCCCCATCATCCACCCATTCCCCCGCCCATGCAAACCCCGGAGATCGTCAAACTGTTGAACCCTGCCCTCTCCACCTCCATCCGACCTCCCAGCGTCTCCTCCGCGACCCTCCGTAAAAAAAGCCTCCCCCCACGTTCAGCCCCCTCCTCAAAAAACTTCCCACGTCCGCCTTTGCCCTTGTCTGAAAACCAGCGTCTCCCTCCTCCGCCATCACACCCCGTCCGCCTTCTTCCGTTTCTCGATGAAGCGCAAAAGCTCCGCGACGGTATGCTCATTGCGCGAAACACAAAACCGCCCGTCATCCAAACCGTACTCCCGCACCATCGCAAAAGGCACCCGCCAGGAAGCATCCCCTTTCGGCATTCGCGCAAACACCACATACCGCTGCATCCCGCCGGAAGACTCGGGAAAGTACTGCCGGAGCCGGTACAGCAGCGTATCCATTCCCTGAGTGAGAGCGATCTGCCCGAGAGGAGGCTCCACGCAAAAAAGCACCTGCTCCACCCGCAGTTGCGGGTCCCTGTCCCGATCGTACGAAGCCGTGAAAATCACCTCCGCCCGCTCCACATCCCGCGCCAGATCGTCCCCCCGCGCTCCGCCCAGCCCGGCCCCCCATCCCAGGCAAACCGCCGCCAGACTCACGAGCACTCGATTTCTCATAGCGGCTCGCATCATCCTCCAGCCCCCCTCCTTAGGCGAGCACTTAGACAAACCCGGGAAAGATAACACCGCCTCCCTTGCTCCAGCTCCCCGCGCTACCCTCTGCTCGGTCCCCTGCCTTTGCCGCCTTCCCTTAGCTTCTTCTATTCACTCCTGCCTTTACCGCCACCCCTTTGTGACCCTCGCGACGTTCCGTAAACCTGCCTTCTCCCCGCAATCGCCCCGCGCCACCGGCATCCCCAGCGCCCCGCTGTCCCCGGTTTACGCCCATCCCTTAGCTACCTTCGCTTCCTTCTGTTCAACCCTGCCTTTGCGGCCTCCCCCTTTGTGTCCTTTGCGACCTTCTGTAAAAAATGCCTTCTCCCCGCAATCGCCCCGCGCCACCGACATCCCCAGCGCCCCGTCATCTCCGGTTTACGCCCATCCCTTAGCTACCTTCGCTTCCTTCTGTTCAACCCTGCCTTTGCGGCCTCCCCCTTTGTGTCCTTTGCGACCTTCTGTAAAAAGGCATTCCTACTTCCGACTTCGCCCCGTCTCCGACGGCCTTTCCCCAAACAACGCCCGGTAGCGCGTCGAAAACCTCCCCAGGTGGCTGAACCCGCACTCCAGCGCCACCTCCGTCACCGACCGCGCCTCGCCCGCCCGGTACAGCGCCCCTCGCGCCGCACTCATCCGCAGACTTTCCAGGAACGCCCGCGGCGATTCCCCAAACGCCGTCTGAAACGCATACTCCAGCTCCCTCCGGCTCACCCCCAGCGTCAGGCACACATTCGGCACGCACAGCGGCTCCCCCAGCCGCTCCCGCATCAGAGCCTCCGCCCGTCGCGCCAGCCGGAAGCGATTCCTCGGCGACCACGCCACCTGCCGCTGGCCCGCCACATGCTCCCACGCCGCCGTCGCCAGCGCCCGCGACAGCCGCATGCCCGCCACCTCCGGCGACAGGCACCCCGCATCATCCCCCCGCAGGCACCGCCACGCCTCCGCGTGCAGCCGCCGCAGCTCCGCATACACCCCCGGCGGCAGCGGGATCACCTGAAACCCCGTCAATTCCTCCACCGCGCAACCCGACACCCTCCGGCACTCCTCCCACACCCCCAGCGGCACACTCGTCGCCACCGCTCGGAACCCCGGCGCGATAAACCCATCGATCGGCACCCCCGGCGGATTGCACAACAGGCACCCCTCCCCCAGGTCCAGCCCATATTGACGCGACACCCCGTCGCGCATCATCAAACACACCGCCACCCGCCCAGGCAGCAGCGGCCCGTACATCCGCGCCTTCACCCCCGCATCATAATAATCCACCGCCCACTCCTCGCAGGCAAACCGCTCGATCGACGCCGCCGACACCTGCCGCGCCAGATAATTCACCTGCAACGTCGCCCCCGCCACCGCACACCCAAACTCCGCCGGGTCAGACAACTGGTAGACAAACCGATGAAAACTCCTCCCAGGCACGATGCATCACCCCCTCAAAAAATGCGCACAACGAATCGTCGCCGCCGTGTTTCGCAGATAGCTAAACGCCCCATATCCTTAAAAAAGAAATCCTCCGTGCACACCTCGCGGTCGACATCCCCAGATAAAAACCCGCCCCACCCAAAAATCAACCCCATTCCCGCCATCCCGCCCCTTTCCCAGGGGCCCAGCGCTCCATCCAAAAAATCGCGCCGCCCCACCCAACCAGGGCGGCGCGATCCTCCGCTAGCAGCAGCCCCGTTTCCCAAAGGAGTCATTTCCTGCAAGGAATCCGTTTTCCAAAAGCTATTTCACTCAGGAGATCAGCATCCCCCAAGCCGACAGCCCGCTCTCGGCTCAGCCCAACGCAAGGACGAGCGAGCAGCAGAAAAGCAGTTCTCCACTCGGGCGGACGACCAGCAAGTCTCCGCCCCTCTCCTTTCCAAGAATCCCGTCGCTCCTTTCGGTCGATCTAGATTTTTTAGCTTAATTCTTTCCCTCAAACGAATGCAGGCTGACTGCCCCATTTACCGACTGTCGCTTAGATTTTCGCCAAGGAACGAGAGAGGAATGTAGGCGTCAGAATCAAAAGAGTCCTTTATCGACGAGCGCGAGACGCCTCTGATACAAAAGACCTTTCCCTCTCATGATTAATGGAGCCATTGAGTTTCCGCCGGAAATAATCGAAGCCCAAAACGACGGTAAACTCGTCATATTTGCGGGCGCGGGAATCTCCATGCCGCCACCTGCCAATCTCCCCGATTTCAATAAACTCGCCGACGAAATCGGCAAGGGATGTAGACCGCGTCGGCAGAACGAGCCGCCTGATGAGTATCTCGGATCTCTTCACGATCGAGGGAAGGGTGTACGCGTTCATGAGAGAGCCAAAGAAATATTGCTGCGTGAGGGCTCGAGGCCAACTCCCCTTCATGAGGCCCTCCTAAAGGTGTTCCCCCATAAAGTTCCGGTTCGACTTGTCACCACAAATTTTGACAAGCACTTCACAACGGCCGCCGCTGATCTCGGCATCACAGCTCCCACCTACATAGCCCCGGCCCTCCCATTGGGGAATGACTTTGAAGGGCTTGTGTATCTCCATGGAGCCTGCTCGGAGCGCCCGGACAAAATCGTCCTGACTGATGCCGATTTCGGTCGTGCGTACCTCACAGAAGCTTGGGCCAGTCGCTTCCTCTATCAGATGTTTCTCACCTACACCGTGCTTTTCATCGGCTATAGCCATGACGACGTGGTGATGAAATACATCGCCAAGGGACTTCCGGCTAATCTCGGTCCACGAAGGTTTATTCTTACTGAAAAAAGAGACCGCCAATGGGAACCGTTCGGCATCCAACCGCTCTACTATGACCTCCAGGACGGAAACTCCCACGTCGCGCTCACCGAGGGCGTACAGGAATGGGCGGCCGAGACCCATCGTGGTCTCTATGAAAAATCAGAAAAGATTCGTTCCCTGGTCGAGACAGCGCCACCGGTTTTTGGAACCAAGGATGACCACTATCTTCGGGACGCCGTCCGAAAAGTCGAGACCGTCAAATTCTTTCGAAAGTATACCCAAAGGCCCGAATATCTGGAATGGGCTCGAAACCTTGGCATCCTGAAACCCCTTTTCTCGCCCGAGCCATTGAACGAGGTCGGAGAGCAGATCGCAGAGTGGTTTGTCGATCATTGCATTCCCTCTCATCACGAAGAGACTTTTTCCGTATTTCAGAGCCTTGGGCCATATGTGAATCCTGCGGTCTGCCGCCGAATCGCGAATGCGTTGCACTACGGAAAGAATCCAGATTTTAGACCGGTTTTTGCTCGATGGGTTGCGATCCTTATCGACCAAGCCTCAACGATCCTGCAGCAGGACAAGTGGGAATTGCTCCTTATTTCCTGCCAGTGGCCCGACGATCAAGATATCGCGATAATGCTCCTAGAAAAATGTTGGCGCCCTTCCCTGATCGTGAAGGAATCATTTGATTTTGGCGCTTTTGGCTCACTTCTGGATTCTGGGGAGGAGAAAACAACCGTGGATTACACTGTCAGTATTGCAGAAGAAGACTCAACCTGGCTTGAGCAATCGTGGACAGGTTTTTTCGCGCCTCATCTCGCGCAACTTTCCGAAAGGATTGAACCGATCGTTACCGCGAGCTTCGAAAAAGCCAGTTCATTGCTTCGTATCGGCGGGAGAACGGAATCGCTCTACGACCCGCTCGGAAGGGGGCGAGAAGATATCCGTCACAGCCGTTCGTTCGGGGGAACACACCTGCTTGACGTCCTTATCGATGCCGCCCGCGATCTCATTGATTTCTCCATCAAAAATGATCACCCGAACGCCCAAAGGCTCATTGATAAATGGGGAAAATCCGACTGTCCGCTTCTCAATCGCATTGCGACCCAGGGGATGGCGGATTTCACGGTACAGAGCAGCGACGATAAAATTCTGTGGTTGGGAAAGAAAAGCGTTCAGTTTCTCATTCTTGCTGGGACCGAAATACGAAACCTTTTAAGAGCCGCCTATCCATTGGCAGCCCGCGCTGTTCGAAGTGACCTGCTAAATCGCCTCCATAAGGAGTTGCTAGGTACAAAAAACAAATCGGACGAACATTTTGAACTTTTCGATCTGATAAGCTGGCTTGCTAAAGCAAATCCCAAATGCGAGATAGCCAGCGCAATTGATTCCGCAGTTCGAGATAAGTATCCGCAACTTGTACCAAGAGGTCCTCTGGAAGATGACTTCGACGAAATTGAGTGGCACACCGCTGGTAGCGGGATCGATGTGGAGGACCTGCTTTCGCGTCCTCCTTCGGAATGGATTGATGCCATCATGGCACAACCCCGAACCGACCCATCGGATTTTGACCTTGATGGCAAAGTCTATGCAATCAGAAGCGCCGTCATTCGTGATTTCCAGTGGGGACTCGATGCCCTAAAGTATCTGGCGACGGCGAACATTCAGGAGCCTCCCATCTGGAATCAGCTTTTCAATGGCTGGCGTGAGGCCAAGTTGGATTCGAACCAATGGGAAAAACTCATCGAGGCATTTGAAATGCTTCCCACCTGGCAGCCCTGCGCGGATGGGATCACTGAGGTTCTATCTGCGGGCTCGAGGCGCGAGGAACATGCAATGCCCCACGAACTATTCGAGAAAGCTTTTGCCCTTTCGCTAAAAGTCTTCGCTGTACTGGAAACCAAAGAGCCATCTCTGGAGAAGGTTTCCAAAGATTGGCTCGGCCTCGCCATCAATCATCCCGGAGGAAAAATCGCGGAGTTCTGGCTTCAATATCTTGCGGATCTGAAAAAACATTCGTCCGAGGGCTGGATCGGGTTGCCTGTCCAAGTCAAAGCCCTGTTCCGACAAGTGATCGACTCGCCGTCTGACGACGGAAAACTTGCGCGTGTGTTTCTCGTGAGCCAACTCCATTACTTCGCTTCTCTGGATCGCGATTTTAATAGTGAGTTTTTCATTCCGCTCTTGGATTGGTCCAAGGACCATGATACGGCCTGCCAGAGTTGGCAGGGGTTCCTTGGCTGGGGGAGATGGATATCCAGTTTTCTCGATCAGATACTACCTTTTTATCATCAGACGCTGGCGCATCTGGATGAGTTTGAGGAAAGGGAGTCGTTTGTGCAACATATTGCCGGAATCGCGGTGTATGGGGTCGCGCAACCATGGACCGATGGAGGGTGGCTTTCACATTATGTCTCTACATTTAACCCACCCCTCCGCCGAAAGCTCGCAGAGACCCTTCGTCAAATCTTGGAAGCCATGACTCCTGAGGCGTCCGCTGAGCTTTGGAACCGCTGGCTGAAACACTACTGGCATGATCGGATTGATCGCATCCCCGCCGTCCTGAATTCGGACGAGGTCGACAATATGGTCCTATGGCCGTTGTATCTCCGCCAATATTTTCCAGAAGCTGTAGAGCTCCTCGGTCGTTCTCCGAAATTTACTTTAGTGATGGTTGATCTAGAGACGGATTTTCCCGCCGAATATAAAGCCCAGTATACCGACGCAACCGGCAGATATCTCAATCTGCTGCTCGGAGCACTGCGCAGAGGTGATCACCGAATTGCCGAGATACGAAAAATCTACGGTGAGCTCCTTGCCCTCGGATTATCAGAAGATGTCTCGCGTAGCATTCTCGACTCGCTCAGCCGCCTTGAGTAATAAATCCTATGGGAAATCAAATTAATGATAATGGGTCAGGCCGATAACGCACATATCGTCAAGCGTGCAACCTGTGATCGGGAGCTTCACTGACAAAAAAGCCGCGATTTGTGGATTTGCTGCGCAGACGCTCACCATGGGTGAAAAAGTGGGGGGGCAGGAAGCATTTCCTTTCACAGCCACCGGCACCCTTCAACAGAGCGTTGATCTTCCTGGAGAAAGAGCGCCACGCGGGATGTCAAAGGCTGGCGAGCTCCCCAAGAAACGCCTCCAGGAAACCCAGCCCCGACTGGCGGATCGATCCCGCGAAATGCCGCGCCAGTCCAGCCTCGGAAAGAGCGGCATAGTGCCGGTCAAAGATTTCACGCAACTCAGGGCCGCTGCCAGCGGCGAAACGGGCTTCGTCTCAGTCGTCATGGCCCAGTTGCCTAAACTTGGGGCGAAATTCCCCCCGCGCCGCCATCTCCTCACCCAAGCGCTCTTCAGTTATAGATGCCATCTTGTGTATTGAAACACCAATTCCCAGTGTCTCATTGCACCTCGTCAAGATCATCCGTCCCATCTCCGAAGCTCTTCCCCTTCCCGCCGGGGAAAAAGCGCGGCTCTGGGAACCATCTTCGACCGCCTCCCCACGGTTCAGCCCCCCTTGTCCCTATCGAGCGACGCAAAGTAGTCCTTGATCTCCGGGCGCTTCTCCAGGTCGGAGGGGATTCCCTGATCCACACGCAAGTCACAAGCCTCCTGCTCGCCCAAAACCACCAGGGCGCTGCGTTCCGGGATATGATTGATCATGGCGAGAGCACAGAGCCGACAGCGCACACCGTTTTGCCTGCTCCCGACAATGGGAAAGAGAGGCCGGGGAAATGGACCGCAGGGCACGAAAAGTTGACGCATCGAGTCCGGAAGGTGAACTCCCACGCCTTATTCACTGCCTTTGTATTTTAATAGCGCCGCAGCGAGATCATCCTCAATGAAGTGTGCCTTTGTGTATTCAGGATAAGCTTCACTGATATGGCTTAAAAACCGAAACAGGCATCGACGCTGAGACGCAGAAAGACACTGATATCTTCTGTCATCATTCACATGAAAGAGGAACTGCATAAGATAGTTTCCCTCGATCTCAGCGATGGCCAGACGTGATAACGCTGGCAGGTAATATTGAAACGCTTCCGGTGTGGCGAAGCAAATTGGGTCCCAGCCCACATTCCCCAACTCCTTTAAAGTAATGGTCTGAGGCGTATGTCTGGCCAGAGTTTCATTGTGCTCGGCGCATTCATCGCAGAGCCAGTAGTCCGTAAATCTCTGAGGCCTCTGGCAAGACGCGAAAGCCTGTTCGACTTCAAAAATCGCCTCGGCATCTGTTTTCATCAGAAAAATGTGGGATCAGCAAAAAGCACTCCAAGCCAACGCCAGACCCGAGTCTTATCCTTTGATCGTTTTCTCCTGGCCCGCATTTCCGCCGCCATTCTCAAGCGCGTATTTAGTCCTTTGTTTTATCCGAGCGGAACCAAGGTTGAAACTCCACCTTCCAGTCGGACGACGCTACTCCGTCTTTGACCGTGTAAGGATAAGCGGTGTTTTCGGAACTGAATATCTCATCCGAATTGAGCATGGGACGAATCCAGATCTTGGAGACCTTTTCCGTCGACGCAAGCGGGTGAAAATGTTGAGCAACATCATACATTTCCGTAATCTGGTTCCACATATTCTTGCTGGGACTGGACGGAAGATAGTCGATGTACAAAGCCCGCTCGCCAGTGAGCGTGTCAGTTCCGACCTGGATTGCCTTGATGGTTGTCCGTTTGCCCTTCTGGAATTCCAAAATCTGTGGCGATTGAGGGCTGTAGGGGTCGTACGGCGGAGTCGCAAAAGCTGACATTACAAATCCGGTTAACAACAAGACAGTTATGCGGGTGGTCATACGATTTTGGGGCTAACGGAAGTCGAACTGCGCATTGCCGATACTGCGATAGAGTTACTCTGGACGATTCGCCGACCTCTCCCGTCCGGCTCCAGATTGTTTTCTGATACCCAGGACCGATACATCTCTTCCTTGATGTAGATCCACTTGCCGTTCTCCCTACGCAGCTTGAAGATTCGGCCACCGCCATCGAGCGGACCTCGGATCACTCCAGTCAACACATCGACCTCGGTCTTGGAAATCACATCGATCCATAGGACGGGAAGCGTGCGGTCCGTAATACTCTGTGCAGTAGCGACAATTTCCTGCCGCTGGCTTGAATCCATAAGGTTACGGGGATCGTTGAACCTCGGATTCTCCGCCTGGCCGGCAATCGCCTCGTTTGCACAAAGGCTTGCAGGCATCAGTAAAGCCGCTGCACAGACAGCGACGACCACAGGAACAAACCGGCATCTTGTTACTGAATACATAAGATCGTGAAAAGCCGGGGCAAAGAACTCGGCTCAGAGATCATCAATCAAAAAGACGTCCAGGCCAACACCAGATCCGAGTCTCCTCTTTGACCATTGGCTTCTGATTTGCATTTCCAAAAAGACCCCTATGGGGTGCGTGCATTCGCCTGCTTCAGCGTGCCGAGGATGGTGCTGGCCTTCTCCGTCGGCCTCGCCTCCAGCCATACCGCGCCGGTCCATGGCAGGGTCTTCCCGATGTCGATCGGCAGGGTGTAGTCGCCGATCTCCACGCGTATTGGCTTCGCCTTGTTGAACTCGATGTACTCTTTAATTTGCGCGACGGCCCGCGGCTGAAAGGTCAGCTCGATCTGGCTCGTCCCGTCCTCCGTCGGCACGAGCCTCGCGGCGCGAATGTCTCCCGGCTGATACGAGAGCACGGGCTGCGGGGTGCAGGCAGGGCCGGATTGCTCCGCCTTGGCAGCCTGCGACCTTATCTCGTAATAGCCGGGACCGGGGGCGTCCATCAGGAAGCGGATCGCGGGCGATTGCTCCTCGCCCCCCGCTACGGCCCAGCAGGCGGGCATGGCCACAAGGGCGAGGATTTTTGGGAGAGAGTTCATGGAAAACGAGCTTAGCCAGCATCCAGCGTCACTGCGAGCAGGGTTGAGGCGCATGCGCTCATCGGGCATCTATCACTGGCCCACGAGCGGTGAGGTCGAGAACGAAACGCGAAGGACATGGTCCCCACGATCCCCGCCGGCCATGACATCAAATGCGGTCCCGAACCCATCCCACATGCCGGGCTGCTTTGGCAGCGGCGTCGCGATCTGTGTTGCGTTGTGGGTCGACAGGGCCCCGGTAGATCGGCGAAATGGATTTGAGTAGCTCTGCCTGATCGTAGTGTTCAGGTCCGGCGCCTCCAGCAGGACCACAAAGTTCCGCGATGTTCGCCAGGGGTCGTCGGATTTGCTGTCATCCGGCATCATCGTCATGCGCAGCGGAAAAAACTTCGGGCGGGAATCCCGCTTGGTGGGATCTGCAGGCAATACGTCAAATGCAAGACTCGCCACCTCGCTGGCGCTCTGGGACCGCGTATCGATCCAGGAGATATCCACTGTAAGGAATCGTGCCGAATCAGGGATCTGAACCATCCACTGGAACGACTTGATCCCAAGTAATTCGCGCAAAGTCGCCGTGTCCGGCTGCGGCTGGTAGTCGTCAAAGGCGACGAGCTGATTTTCAGGCATCCCCGGCGGGCGGTGATACTGCTGCTGCTGTGCTGATAGCGTGCTGGCACCCAGGCAAAGCGCGAGGATTGAGAGAAGGCGTTTCATTTTCTGTCTGGCATCGAGCTGAAAAAGCATAGCGAGGTCATTCATTAGGGATGTTTCGCGGAGATGCCCGCCTGCGAAAACGTGAGGATGGCAATCACGCGGCGGTGAATGAGAGCGGTGCGGTTCGGCTTGCCTGATTCCACGATCGTTTGTTCGTCCTGCCACTTGGAGAGAACCAGCACCACCGGTTTTCCGATTTCCGCCTCACCCTCGATGCCCACGGCCCGAACCGTCTTGAAGATCGGAGCCTGGGAGGATGAGGGCGTGAAGAAGCCCTCAAACGTGGTGGCGTCGGCATCAACTGAATAGCGAATCCGGCCATCGTCTGCCAAAGCGGGGCGCACCGTCAACACGACCCCGACCTCAAATGCGCCCTTGCGCGGAACGGTGACCTCGCGAGTGGCGGAGAACTTCGCGACCCTGCCGGAGGGCGTCTTTTGTCTGGGAAAGGTCAAGACGTCGACCCCCTTCCGCTCTGTGATTTTCGAGAGGTCTTTCGGGAGCGAGTCTTTATTCGTCGCCAACTCCACGAGTTGAGCATCCACGAGGATGGTCTTGGGAGCCGCGATGGCCGAAGCCGTGAACGCCGCCGCGATGGCAAGGCAGGTGAAGATTTTCATAAAGGGGATGAGCTGGGGAACCAATGGGCAGCATGCGCTTTCCTTCACTCTTTGCCAAGTCTCTCGAGGCATCTAAGCAGAGAGACACAATCCGGCACATTCAGCTTCAAATCCTCCAAAGGGGAACACCATTGATCTTGAGCCATGGCTCAAGGCTCAACCGAGCGCTGCTCTAGCTGTCGGCTGAGCGGCGGCGCAGCCTGCCTCTCCGCGCCGCAGCGCCAACGAGGACGATGCCCCCCAGCGCCGAGAGCAGGAGTGCAGACGGCTCGGGCACCGCGACGACGTCGAGATAGACCTCCTTGGTCGTTTCGTCCGTGTGCACGCTGGCCGAGAAGCCCATCCAGCCCCACTCATCGGGGTCCGTCTCCCATCCATGGTCCGTGAGCCGACCGGTGTAGCGGAGCAGGAGATAGCTTCCCTCGGTGATGGGCGTTCCGTCGGTGGTACCCATATACAGCCCTCCGTCGAGAGTAAGGTCGCCCTCGACCGTGATCAGCGACCGGTTGGAGCAGAAAATATTCGTCCAGCTCTCCGCGCCCAGCTCCAGGTCGCCGAGGATCGTCAGCCGCCCGTCGTCGGTCGACATGTTGTTCCGGAGAGTCAGATAGGCGGCTCCCACCCGCAGGTCGCCCGCCAGCTCCGCGTCGCCAGAGAAGGACACGGTTGCGGAGGCGTTTCCGGTGACATGGATTCCCGGGGTGGACAGCCTCGCCCCGGAGGTCACTGTTGCCATGAGCAGGTTTTCATTGCCCACCTCGATTTCCCCGCCGCTGATTTCCAGCGAAGACCCCTTCCCGCTCGCAATGATCTCGATCACGCTGTTCCGGCAGGCGGCGTCGATGATGAGTCCGGCGACCGCGAGGGTTCCGCGTTCCGGCGTTTCAGAGTCGGAGACGGGGTCGTAATTGGACGATTCGAGCCACAACGACCGTCCCGCTCCCGCCGCGAGCGTCACCGTCCCCATGCGCTCCGTGAAGCCTGCGGGGTTCCCAAACTCCCGGACGAGCGAGACCCGGCCCTGGTAGACCGTGATCGGTGCCGTGTCGGAAATCCGATCCGGCATCTCCGCCGCCCCGGATGGCCCCATGAAATAGAGACCCCCCATCCCCTCATCGCTCCCCAGTGTCCACCCCGAGGCATGGGCCATGCTCCCGCCGATCGACATGTCTCCCTGCACGGACACCGCTCCCGCATAGCTCGCAGCCGCCCAGACGTTCATGTTGCCGCGAAAAACCAGCGAACCGCTGCCGGCGATGTCCCCGGTGAGCGAGACCGAGTACGGCTGCGACGCTGCGGTCACCGTTCCATCGCGCGAGCCAAAGTCCAGATTCACGCTCACGCCCATGGCTCCCGGCTCGACCAGCAGGTCGGTAAGCGCGACCGTGCCGGTACCGCCCAGCCCCGCGTTAACCGCCAGAGACCGCACCTCCCGGTTGCCCGCGAGTTCGGTATACGCATCGAGCCGCACATGGTCCTGCGCCGTGGCCGTCGAGAGGTCCGTGGAGGTCGTCGCCGACACCACGCCGGCCGCCGCGTCGTACCCGGCGTATTCGTACCGCCCAGATTGGCTGGAAAACAGATACTGCCCGCCGAGGAAAGCCGAGGGAGCGACATTCCCCACCTGAAAACTGCCGCCGCCGGAGGCGTCGAAAAGGATGTTACCACTCGCCCCGACATCGAGAGATGCCACGGAGAGGACCGCCTGCCTCTCACTCTCCGCAACCGCCTTGAGAGTGGACAACTGCCGCACCTTTACCTGACCCAGCGTTTCGACGACGTCCGCGTCCGCGTTGCCGAGCAGTTCGATCGTGCCATTGTCTAGCGTCACCGGGATCGTTGATGCGACCCTCGCGGTGACCACAGCCTCCCGGTTGTCGAGCGACAACGTCCCTCCGCTCACACTCAGGCTGGGGGAAGTCCCCGGCGCCGCTACGATTTTGCCATTCTCGCCAGCGAGGAGGAACCTCGCGCCTAAACTCTGGATGGCCACGGGCACGCCCGCCTCCAGCGTACCCTTCATGGCGAGATCAAATCCCGGACTCCCAAGGTGCACCTCGAATCCCGAAAAGTACGGTGCGCCGCGCTCGTCCCAGGTGCGGATATCGAGCGCTATCGTGGCGCTACCCGTGAAGCCGTATGAAACGCCGATCCACCCCAGCCGCAGCGAGTCTCCCGTCAGCGTCACGCCATCCCTGAGGTTGAGGCCCGAAAAGGTGGCCCCCGTGATGTCGCTCACGACAGTCGATGAAGCGCCCGAGAGATCCAGAGACTCCTCCCCAGAGGCATTCCCCGTGGGTGCCGTCCCGCCCTGCCAGTTGCCGGGATTCGAGACGAGCCCGTCCCCCGCCGCTCCCGTCCATGTGAACTGCTGCGCCCGCGCCGATGCGCTGAGAAAGATGACCGCGACCAGGATGCCAATGTGCCCTTTCATAGCCCAGATCACGATGTGATAGTTTCCCCCTGCGTAAGCGCCTGCGTGGGTTCCGGCCCCCGGAAGGTTCGCCCGCCGTTTCTCCGACAACCCTGGAGCGACAGCGCCCCTGCCGGATCTCCATGCCCGGCCCCACTCCGCATATCACTTAGCGTAGCGCTCATCCTGCGCGAGTGCTTACTTAGACTCCGCCACTCAGGCAAGAAAGTCTTATACAACGCCGGGAGACCGCCCCGAACATCGAATAGCCCCCGCCTGCGCAACCTGTTGTCAAAGCAAACATTAAGGATAGATCCCAAGCCCTCCGCTCGCGCGGAAAAAATTTAGCAACTCTCAGCCTCCCTGGAAAAATCTCCTCCGGATTCCCCACCTCAAGCAGGCCAGCCCCCAGCATGCTCACTCGACGCGAGAACGGCACACTGCCCTCATTCACCCTACGTAGCGATACTCTGCCTCTGTCCCTGCGCCACGCGGGCAGATCGGGCCGCGGCGAAAGACACGAAATGACTCCGCCCCGCGCAGGGCTCTGGTTTAGGATACTCGCCGTGGAAACATGGCAACTCGTCTTGCTGGATCTTTATATTGCCGCCTGGGCCATCGGGATGGTCCTGCAGACGCTGCTCGTTCGCTGGCTGAAAGCAAAGACCAGCGAGGAGCTGGACCCGCACCTGGGACCCGGAGCCAGGGCGAAGCTCTCCGGATATTCGATTGCCAGCTCGATGATCTTGCTTCGGCTGATCTTCACAGACACCCCCCTGTCTCGCAGTCCCGACCTTCGCACCATATGCCTCTGGCTCAGAGGTTGTGTGATTCTCATCGCCGTCTCGCTGGCCGCTTTCCCCTTCCTCATGTTCCTCAGCTAAACCTCCCGCCAAGCGCCCGAATCAGGCAGAAACCCGTCTCCCTTTCCAAGGGGACTGATTCCGGAAACCACGCGCGACACCCTGCGGGATTTCCCTTACACTCCTCTCGCAAGCCATCATGATTTCCACGCAGTTCATCCGGCGGGTAACGCTCAAGCGCGAGACGGTCGAGACCTTCGACCGGTATCCGTTTTCCCTCCCGGCCATCCGCTCGCTGGACCACATCGACCTGCACCCAAAGGTCACCTTCTTCGTCGGCGAAAATGGCTCCGGCAAGTCCACCCTGCTGGAGGCCGTCGCGGTGTCGCTCGGCTTCAATGCGGAGGGCGGCAGCAGAAACTTCCGCTTCTCCACCCGCAGCTCGCACTCGCCGCTGCACGAGCACCTGCGCATCACGCGGGGCAGCGAGCGCCCGCGCGACGGCTTCTTTCTCCGCGCCGAGAGCTTTTACAATGTCGCCACCGAGATCGAGAAACTCGACGCCGGGCCGGGCGACTCCGCCCCGCTCGCAGATGCCTACGGCGGCCGTTCGCTCCATGAACAGTCCCACGGCGAGTCCTTCCTCAACCTCGTCATGCACCGCTTCCGGGGGCGCGGAGTCTACATCCTCGACGAACCCGAGTCCGCCCTCTCGCCGCAGCGCCAGCTTGCCGTCCTCTCGCGCATTCACGACCTCGTCGGCGAGGGTTCCCAGTTCCTCATCGCCACGCATTCCCCGATCCTCATGGCCTATCCCGATACCCGCATCTATCAATGCAGCGCCGACGGCATCTCGCGCATCGCCTACGAGGACACCGAGCACTTTCAGGTCACGCGCGATTTCCTTTCCAACCCCACGCGCATGCTGCAAATCCTCCTGCACCGCGACGCATAGCCAGGAAACAGGTCGGCCGATACATACCGGGCAAAAAGTGCCCGGCCTTCACTCCACGGAGGCCACAGCCTCTCTCGCCCATCGTACGAACTCCCTCTTCTGCTCCACGATGGCCAGCGGGACTTCGTAGTATTTCTTCAGCGCCGCCTTCCTGCTGCCGGGTGTCACAAAGAACGTGGTGCCCGCCTCCTCGTAGCGCTTCCGGGTGTGAGGGTTAGTGTGAAAATACAGTTTCCCGCCGTGGATGATTCCAAAGAAGATCTCGCCCGCATAAAGACCGAATCCGCCAAACATCCGGCGGAACCGGAGATTCGCCATCACGTCGAGTTGATCCTCAACAAGCTGCTGAAAAGCGTCGGAGGCGGATTTCATGGCGATGGCAGGAGCACTTCACCTGATAGTCCATCATTCGATCCGCTACGAGCAGGAAATCATTCCCACCTTGGCGACCTCCCTCGTATTTCAAAACACAGCGCGTACCGACTCCAGGGACCCTATGGATACATCGCTTTCAAAAAGAAATACGCCATCACGGCGTTGTAGGCGACGTGGATCGCGATGCAGTTCCAGAGGTTTTTCGTCTTTTCAAAGGCCAGGCAGATCGTGACCTGGAGGAGGGCGAGCATCAGGAAATACCACACCGATGCCGTCGCGACTTTCCAATGCGTGAGAGTCCCGATGAAAACGAGCGCCCCCACGCTCACCGGCACCCCGTAGCCCTTGCGAAATACCTGGTAGAGAAAGCCCCGCATCACCAGCTCCTCCAGGAATGGTCCCGCCACCAGCATCACGGCGTACAAATACGCCCCCTCGCGGGAGCCATTGGCAAACGTCTTCAGGAAGGAAGAATTCGCCGCCGCCTCCGCTGGAAATCTGGAACCCAGATAGCTCGCCGCGAAGCCCAGCGCGAGACCGAGGAGGACGAGCGGGATTGAGACATCACGCGGCGGAAACCGCAGGCCCAGCTGGCGAAGATATTCCCCCGCCGAAGGCCGCCGCAGAAACAAATACACCACCCCCAGCGCAGCCAATCCCCCGATCGCCGTCACGCTGAACACCCCCCACGGACTTCCGAGCCAATACGCAAACCCTCGCGACACCACACACCCCGCCACCGCCAGCACGGCGACAACGACTTGCGAACCGTACAACGCCGCAAAGCATAGCCAGGGGAGAATGTAAGCTTTCAGGGCGGGGCGCATCGCTAAACCAAAGTATGCCAAGGAGAGAATAAGGTTTGCGGGCAAAAGTCAAAACGACTCGCCGCCGACAGCGGAACCCTGAGCGCGGGGCGCGTCCTCGAGATTCCAGGCGGGCCGGTCTCAAGCCATGGTCATTACCGGAAGAAAAGAAACAGCGGCCCCGCCGATATCGCCAGCAGGACCAGCGGCGCGGCCCAAAAGTGCAGCGCCGAATAGACGAGCGCCTTCGCCGGGCGGCGGCTCAGGTAAATCACCGGAAAGCTATCGATCTCCGGTTTCGTGGAATACCCCGCGTAGCTGGTGATCTGGTATTGCGCCCCGTCCACGGCGGTAAACGCGACCACCGGGTGAAAGTACACCCTGCGCCCCCGGGGCTCCCAGCCGACGACCCTGCCCGGCGTACGTTCGCCGTTAAGGAAAAGATCCAGCCGCCTCCACAGCAGGCACGCGCCAAAGACCGCGCAGCCGATCCCGCAGAGAAGAAAGTAAAGCTTTTCCATACCCGGAGCAGTCATAGAAAAACGAGGCCCATGGCGCAAGACCTTGCATCCCGGCTCGCTCCATCGCAGCCCTCCCGCGAGCATCGCCACGCCGCTGAGCCAAGCAGGCCGACAGATGAGGAAAATCGTCGCGTCACCACGGAAACCTCGAGATAAACCGCTCCAGCCAGGACCGGGCCTTCGTCCCCACCATCAAAAAGACCGCGCCCACGATCACCCCTGGAACGAGGCAATACAAGGCCAGCACCCAGGCACTGGTGCCACTCGCCTGCGAATACAGCACCGCGGGCAGGCCAGCCGAGGCGCCGATGAAAAATCCCCAAAGAAACGCTCCGGAACGAAGCCTTTTCCGAATCACGGCAAACCGGGTGCGCAACCTCATGCTACCTTCCCTCCCGGAGCGCCAACCTTCCACTTAGCCTCGACGGCAGCCAGCAAAACCCCGCACCGCCCATTCCCTCTCGCGTCAAAAAGTTTGTCAAAGCAGGATGCCATCGGGATTCGCTCGCAGACAGCTAAGCAAACACGCTTTCACCCATCAACCTCAAGGAAAATGGCGCACAAAGCAAAGCCGCTCCCAGCCGCGTCGCAAGGGGGCTGCCCGCCGCGCACCACGCCGCTGCATCCGGAGCCTCTTGCCACCCATGAGCCAAGGTGCTACCTGACGGGTCACAAAACCGGATTCCCTATGAGCTACGTCGACGTGTTGATTCCAGGCCTTGCGGGCGCTGCGCTGATCTTCTTCCCGCAATGGTTCACGAAGACGCGGGGCGAGGAGTTCCAGAAAAAGCGGAAGACCTTCCGCCTGCTCGGCGCGATCCTGCTCTTCATCGCGCTGGTCTATCTGGTGATCCGCGTCGCACAGCCGTCGCCCGCCGCCGGGGCGGAGCCCGTGGTCGAGATGCATCGCACCCAGGCGACAACCGCCGACCCCTCGGGCTGGAATCTCGCCGCCTCCACGCAGGGAGGTTTCTCAGTCCTCATCCCGCTTCCGTTCAATGACTTCACCGTCAAAGCCAGAGATCCGATAGCCGACGGAACTGTGGTCCACGCGGTGGGGGCGAAAAGCTCCGAAGGGATCAAGTTTTCCGCGACAAAGATGTTCGATCCCGAGGGGAAAACGCCGCCCGATCTGGCCAGCTTCCCGCAAAACTTTCCAAAGTCCGGCTACACCGTATCGGATGTCGACACCTCGCCGTTTTCCGGCTTCCCGTCCGTTTCCTTTACCGTCAAGGGCGCATCGGGCGGAGCCTATGTCCGCTACGTCAAGGTGCCGGGGAGCATCATCGCCCTCACGCTGGAGTATCCTTCCGACCAGGAGGCAGTCGCATCAGGCTATCGCGAGAAATTCCTCTCCTCCCTCCAGATCACCGACCCCGGAGCGAGCAGGTAATACACTCCGCTCCCGTCGCCACCGAAGCGTAAAGATCAAGATGCCGCCACTGACCGGCGGACGCTCCAGAGCGGCCCACCTGCCGGGCATGGGCTGCCGGGGTGACCTCACTCCGCCCTACGCCACCCGCACCTTCGCCAGCCCGAGAAACGCCGCCAGCGGGCGCAACGCGGCGAGGACCAAGGCGCGATCCGCCACGTTCGTCGAGGCGACCAGTTCGCCCGCCGCGCGATCCGCGCGCGGGTCCACATGGCCGATGATCTCGCCGCCGGCCAGCAGCGGCAGCGCATAGTACCCGCGCACCCGCTTCGCCGCCGGCGTGTACACCTCCCACGTATAATCAAAGCTCCATACCGACCGCGCCACCGCCCGGTCGTAAACCACCGGGTCCAGCGGAGCTAATAGCACAGGCCCCGGCTCCGGCAGCGCCCCGTCGAGCAAACCCGCATCCTCCCGCAGGCAGTAGAGAATCCGATCCCCGACACGCACAGGCTGTATCAGCTTTCCCACCAGACCGCGCTGCGCCGGGCTCAGGTGAGCCAGCCTCCGCTGCCGCAGCCGCTCCAGCACGAGCCACAGCGCCTCCTCGCGCGGCGAGGCCGCCCGCGCCGCCAGGATCTCGCGCGGCAGCACCCGCTCCGTCAGGTCAAAGACCCGGCGAAAATTCTCCCGCCGGGCCACCATCAGCCGCCCATGGAGGAAGAGCTTGTCCAGCGTCGTCCGTGCCAGCGTCCCCATCGTCCCCCAGCCCGTCTCCGACCGCGCGTCATTCGCAAAAGCCCCCGTCCCCAGCGGTCCTTCATCCCGGATGCGCCGCAGGATCACCCGCGCCATCCTCCGCTGGTCCGCATCCAGCATCCCCCCGTATCCCTCGCGCGACCGCCGCGCCCGCATCGCGCGCGCCAGATACCGGTACTCCGTCACCGGCAGCGCCACCAGCACGCCGCGCCCCGGGATGTAATGCTCAAAAAACTCCCGCTCCCCCGCCGCATATAGCGTCTCCAGCAACCCGTCGCGCCGATACCGCGCCACGCGATTGCGCAGGATCAGGTCATGCATCTTGCCGCACACGTCGATCGGGTCCATCTGCACATACCCGAGATGTCGTATTGCCTCCCCCACCGACGCCCACGGAGCCGCCAGTCCTCCCGCCCGCACCACAAACCCGCGAGCCTCCGCCACCGTCACCTCTCTGGGAACCAATCCACGCGCCATAAATAAACCTCCTCTATGCCCCAAACCCGACCTCCTGTCGACTCCCGGCCATCGAAGGCGTGCCGGGTTCCAAGCGATCACGTAACACGAACTTTCCCGGGGGTACCGGATTCCCAGAGCAACCAACAGTTCCTCTCCACCGGCAACCTCGCCACCAATGACCGCGTCGCCATCTTCATGATGGATTACCCGCGCCCCGCCCGGCTGAAGCTCCCCGGCCACGCCCGCCCGTCTCGCCCGGCGCACGCGATTCTGATAGCCGCCCCCCCGCGAGAGCGCACATCGGCGCATATTCCTTTCCTTCAGCCCTCCTCTCGGAACATCCCTTCCCTTGCCTTGGTCCCACGCACTAAGCTAAGCTTCTCGCGCATCATGAAGATCCCCGGCTTCCTCGCCTTCTTCCTTGTGATCTTGAGCCCGGCCCACGCCCAGACCGCCATCCCGCTCAGAGCCTATTGCTACACCCTCCCCCGCGCGGAGGCGCTGGCCTTTATCCTCGCCCATAATCCCACCGGGCAGCCCGCCGCGAGCGTCGAGGCCCTCCAATCCCTCGTCAAAGAGAAGAAAGCCGCACTCGCCGCCTCGGCTGCCGTCAGCGTTCCGCCGGGCCAGAGAGAGAGCCTCACCAAGGGCGACCTGAGCCTCGACGCCGAGATAACCCCCTCTCCGGACCGTTCGGTCTACGACGCCACCTGCCAGGCGTCCTACAAGGGTGCCCACCTCATGGGCCGCTCACTCCTCGCTCCGAATCAGTTCGCCTTCTTCGGCCTGATCCCGAACACCAGCGACCCCGATTCCGTGCTCCTGATTTATCTGCTAATATCCGACGCCACCGCAGCGGTCGACTTCAGCAAAGACGGCACCCCGGTACACGCCCCCGGTATGCTCCCCGGCATGAGCATCCGCAATCCCTATACCGCCCAGACCTGGATCGCCGCAGATCAGCAGGGCGACCATCACTGATGAACCAGCGTGCCATGATTGCCGCCGGAGGCGTTTTCGGAATCCTCCTCGGTATGGCCATAGGTGGGATGCACCTCCTGCAAAAACTCGAACTCGACCGCCACGCACACTGGCCAGGAGCCGAGGCGCGGGTCGTCTCTACTCGCGTGATATCCGTGTCCCTTGGCAGCGAAGATTCGATGAGGTCTCAGCAACCCAGAGTCTCCCTGAAAGTCGACGGAGTGGAATACCTCTCGGAGCCAAAGAACCGCCCCGTCCTTTCAAAGGGACAGGCCACATACCTCGCCAAGCTCGTCCCAGGCGACACCATCCGCCTCCGGTACAATCCCGACTCCCCGGCCGAGACCGTCCTGTTTGACCACGCAGACTCCTCGATCCGCTTTGGCCTCGCGTGCGGCGCCGTCGTTATCGTCATGGGGATACTCTTCCTGGTTGCATCGACGACCATCAAGGAAAGCAAAGACCCGACCGACCCCGGGCACCCGGGAAACGAACCCACCGATCCGGCGCGACCATGACGAGGCTGCGGCTCAGTCTGCCTCTCTCCGCCGTCGCTCCTCAAAACTCTGGCGCAAATGCACCGCCAGGTCCTCGAGATTGATTGGCTTGTACATATACCCGGAGACCCCTGCCTGCATCGCCTCATCATGGTCCTGCGCCACGGTATTGGCTGTTACCGCGACGATGAAGGCCGGGGCCACGCCTTGCTCCGCCTCGTGCTTTCGGATCCTCCTCGTCGCCTCGATGCCGTCCATCCGCGGCATCTGGATGTCCATCAGGATGCAATCCGGCCGGCGCCTCTCGTAAAAGTCCACGGCCTCCAGCCCGTCCCCCGCGGTTTCTACCTCATAGCCCAGCCTCTTGAGCACCATCTTGATCAGGCGCAGATTGATGGCATCATCCTCGACGATCAGGATGCTCTGCGGATAGATCGCCGCAAAGCCGCTGTCCAGGCTCGGCGTCGATGGCTCCGGCCCCGCCGGGTTCGCTGACTCCAGCAGCGGCAGCCGCAGCGAGAAGCTCGATCCCCGACCCACCTCGCTCTGCATCAGGATCTCACCGCCCATCAGTCTCGCCAGGCTTCGCGAGATCGACAGCCCCAGGCCCGTGCCGCCATGCCGCCTCGCCAGGGAGGAGTCCGACTGCTGAAAGGCATCAAATATCCGCTCGCTCTGGTCCTTCGGAACGCCCTCGCCGCTATCCCGCACCACGACCTCCATCTCCGCCTCCGTCGCCCGCCGCAGGCTGACCGAGATCCCCCCGCGGGCCGTGAACTTCAGCGCATTGCCGATCAGGTTGAGCAAGATCTGCCGTACCCGCACCTCGTCGCCGCTCACCAGCTCCGGCACATCATCCGCGACCTGCACCGCAAACTTCAGCCCCGCCTTTTCCGCCTGCGGCCGGAAGAGCGTCTCGATCTGCCCGAGCAGTTCCCTCGGTGAATAGTCCCCATAGACGATATTGAGCTGACCCGCCCCCAGGCTGCTCACGTCCAGCACGTCATTGAGGATGCGCTGGAGCGACCGCCCGCTCGAGTTGATCGACTCCACCGCCACCCGCTCGTCGCCCGAGAGTTGCGCGGATCGCTTCAGCATCTCGGCAAACCCGAGGATGCCATTCATCGGCGTGCGGATCTCGTGGCTCATCACGGCCAGAAACTCGCTCTTCACCCGCTCCCCGGCCTGAGCCGCCCGCGTGAGGTCCCGCTGGGTCTCCAGCGCTTGCGATAGTTCACGCTCCCGCTCCCGCTCCTTCGTCACGTCAAATGTCATCCCGATCACTCGGCTCACCCGGCCCGTACCATCTGCGATCGCCTTGGCGATGGTATGGATGAACCGCACCTCGCCATCCGTGCGCCGGATGATACGGCACCCGTGATCCACCTCCTCGATCTCCCGATTCAACATCCCCCGCAGCCTTTCCTGCGCCGCCTCGCGATCCTCCGGGTGAATGCTGGTGGCAAACTCCTCCACCGCGATCATCCGCTCTCCGGTCAGTCCATAAATCTCCGCGATCTCGTCATTGATCGCCACCTGCGGCGAATCGATCAGCCAGTCCCACACCCCGATGCGGCCCAGAGTCGTCGCCAGCAGCAGCCGCTCGGCGGTCAGCCGCTCGGCCAGGATAGCCTGCCTCTGCCTCGTAAAATCATGCATCACCGCCACCGCCCCGATCAGCGTGCCGTCCTCGCCATCCCGGATCGCATCCGCATTGGCCACCAGGTGCCGCTCCGGCTGGCCCTCCGTCTTGATCGTCATCTCCACCTCCCGCACTCTCTCCCCGCGCAACGCCCGCAGCAGCGGCACATCCTCCTCACGCATCGGCGTCACCCCGTCTCCCTGGTAGAGTCCATAGGCACGCGGCAGTTCGCCCGCCGGCATACTCTGCGCATCGATGCCATGCCACTCCCTCGCCGCCCGGTTAAAGAATGTCAGCTCGCCTGCGGCATTGCACGCCACCACCCCGTCCGCCAGGTTTTCCAGGATGCGGCTCATGAATGCCCGCTGCTCGCGGAGCCTCTGCTCTGCCGCCCTCTTCTCCGTGATGTCCCGGGTCACCTTGGAGAATCCCTGCAATCTTCCCTCCTCATCGCGCACCGCCGTCAGGATCGCGCTCGCATAAAAGAGCGACCCGTCCTTTCTCACCCTCCATCCCTCATTTTCCACCCGGCCCAGCCTCGCCGCCCGTTGCAGCTCGTGCTGCGGCACCCCGCGCTCCACATCCTCCCGGGGATAGAATATCGTATAGTTCCTCCCCAGGATCTCCGCGGCCGCATACCCCTTGATCCGCTCCGCCCCGGAGTTCCAGCTCGTGATATTTCCCTCCGCATCCATCATGATCAGCGCGTAATCCTTCACGCTCTCAATCAAGAGTCGATGCCTTAGCTCGCTATCCGCCAGTTCCTTCGTCCGCTCCTCCTCGACCCGCTCCAGCGAGGGAATCTTCCTGAGAAACAACCGATGCCGGTAAAGCGCGACGACCGTTAGGATCGATACCAGCGCCGCGCCCGCCTCGATCGCCGTCGCGTAGTCCTGCCACGGGTACCACGCCAGCGAGGCCTCCGCCAGATGCGTCAACCCGCTGAGAGCGAGGAACGCCACAATCAACCACCACAGGCTCGGCTTGCTTAGCTTTCGCTGCCTCCACAGGAAACACACGATACCCCCGGCGATCACCAGATACGCCAGGAATATCGCAATGTCCGACCCCACATCAAGCCACCCGGGCACGCCCGGCAAATACCCGACCTGTCCTCGCGGGGGGAGCTGAGGGACATCCGATTGCATCATAAGCACAATTCCGGAACGCCACTTTAGCCCAACCCTTCACCGAAGCAAACTTTCCCTGAGCCAGGCTCCCGCGACCTGGCCGGTAATTCTTTGATTTCGCCCCCCCTCGGAATAATCCTCCCCGCCCCACGATCGCATTGACGCCAACGCACCACAGGAGTAGTGAGGAGCCAAGTTGGTCAACGTCCCGTGGAATCGGCATTCCCGAAAGGTCTGGCCGGTCCCGCGGTGCGGAGACTGGCGCAGTATTCCACCCATTCACTCCACACAATGAAAACCACCCTCACCCGCAGCGCTCTCGCGCTCGCCGCCCTCCTCGTCGTCTTCACCGCCCCCGCCCATGCCGACCAGCCGCACATGGACGCCGCCATCAACTACCTCGAGCAGGCCAAGGCCCAGCTCAAGGAAGCCGAGCACAACAAAGGCGGCTGGCGCGTCGAGGCCATCAAGCAGATCGATGCCGCCATCAAGAGCATCCAGAACGGCAAATCCGCCGCCGATTCCTAGGATTTCCTAATCCTTAACAAAAGAGCCCGGCCGAGCAATCCGCCGGGCTTTTTTTATTCCCGGGAAATCCAGCACACGGCTTGCACAGATGAACAAGCGTTCCTGCACCGCCGTCGGCACGCTCATCGTCTCGGGCATCCGCCCCTCCGGAGGGCTCAGGCAAAGATCGACAAATCCGAAAATGCGCACTAATCATCTATCCCGCATCCACAGACCAGCGCTCCAGGAGGAGCCAATAAGCGAGTCCGATCCCACGGCCAAAGGGCTATCGAAAACAACTGCGATATGAAACCTTTCCTCACCATCGACCCCACCCTGACTCGCCCCGCCCTGCTGCTGCGGCTCGCCGTCATCGGCCTCATCCTCGGCGGCGCCGTCACTCTCTTTGCCTGGCGGGCCGGATGGCTCAACCCGCACACCCTCACGCAAAAAACGGTCATCGACACCTTTGAGAAAGTCGACGGCGTCTTCCCCGGCTTCCGCCGCAACCATGCCAAGGGCGTCTGCTTTCGCGGCTATTTTGAAAGCAATGGCAATGCCGCCGCCCTCTCCCGGTCCGGCGTATTCCTGCCCGGGCGCATCCCCGTGCTCGGCCGGTTTTCGTTCGGCGGCGGCCTGCCCTACGTGGCCGATGCCCCGGCCACCGTGCGCGCCCTCGCGGTCCAGTTTCAACTCCCGAACGGCGAGGAATGGCGCACCGCCATGATCAACCTCCCCGTCTTCCCCGTGCAAAACGTCCAGCAGTTCGCCGAGCAGCTCGTGGCCTTCGCGCCCGATCCCGCCACCGGCAAACCCGACCCCGCAAAGATCCAGGCCTTTGTCGCCGCCCATCCCGCCACGGCCCGCGCCCTGCCGCTCATCCAGCAGCGCCCCATTTCCTCCGGCTTCGCCGATACCCCCTACTATGGCCTCAACGCCTTTACCTTCCTCGGCAAGGACGGCAAACCCACCCCCGTCCGCTGGACCATGGTCCCCGAGCAGCCCTTCCAGCCCAGCCCGGCGACCGCCCCCGCCACGCTGGATAAGAACTACCTCTTCGACGGGCTCATCGCCGCCGTCCGCGCCGCCCCGCAAAAGTGGCGGCTCATCCTTACCCTCGGCCAGCCCGGCGATCCCACCAACGACGCCACCATCACCTGGCCCGACGACCGGCCAAAGATCGACGCGGGCACGCTCGTCGTCGAGCAGATCGAGAGCGAGGCCGTCAGCCCCGCGCGGGACATGAACTTCGACCCCACCATCCTGCCCGATGGTATTGCCGTTTCCGACGATCCGCTGCTCAGCGCGCGCTCGGCCACGTATTCCGTCTCGTTCACCCGCCGCGAAGGCGAGCGCAAGGAACCCAGCGCGGTCACCACCGCCGAAACCGGGAAATAACCATGGACACGAAGCCACGCACCCAGTTCGCCATCCAGTCGCGCCTCCTCCACTGGCTCATGGCCGTGATGATCCTCGCCATGCTCTTCATCGGCGTGGCCATGGTCTCCTCGCTCGCCGACTACCGCTGGCTCGTCGCCATCCACCGTCCGCTTGGCATCGCGATCCTCATCCTCGCCATCATCCGCCTCATCAATCGCAAGCTCACCAAGCTCCCTCCGTTCCCTCCCACCATGTCCCCGCTGGAGCGCCGTATTGCCTCCTCCTCGGAAAAACTCCTCTACGCCCTCATGATCGCCCTGCCGCTCATCGGGTGGGGCATGCTCTCGGCCGGGCATTACCCGATCGTGATGTTCGGCGCTGTCCACCTCCCGCCCATCCTGCCCGCGCACCCGATGCTCTTTGCCATCCTGCGCGCCGCCCACACCGTCCTCGCCTACCTGCTCTTTGCCACCATCCTCGCCCACGTCGGCGCGGTCCTCTTTCACACCCTCATCGTCCGCGACCGCATCCTCGACCGCATGGCCCTCTGGCCCGTCCGCCGTCAAAAAGCCGCAGATCCCGACACCAAGCCCGCCGAGTAAACTACGCGGACAGCATGGACGGTTGTATCGATTCCTCTTCTTTTAATGTAGGGAAAAAGGCCAGCCTTTGCAGGGTAAGCAGGACCTCTTCACTCCTCTCCGCTCCGCCGGGCGATATGGCTAACGCCTCATTCAGGCGCTTGGCGGCTTTGGGATTTCGGGCTTCCAGACACTCCAGCGCCCATCGCTTCTCTAAATAACCACCCACCCTCAATCCCGCGGCCCTCGCTCGCGCACTGTGAATTGCCACCCCTCCCCCTGCTCGTCGAGCATGAGCACCAGGTTGTAATCGCCCGAGTGCCCCCGCACTTTGCAGTAAAACGTATACGGCGGCACCCGCTTGCCCACTTCCGCGCGACCCTCCATCACATCCACGCTGCGCGGCCCGAGCCGCAGCGCCTCGCCCACGCGATTCACCTCAAAAGCCTCGTCGATCACCCGCAGCAGCCCCGGTGCATCCTTCAGGCGTCCCTGCACATCCTCCCAGGCAATACTTCCTCCCGCCCGTACCGAAAAACCGGAGAGAAGAAGGAGCAGGCAACACACAATCACGGCTGCATGCCCGTAATGCTTCGACTTCACAGCTCAGTCCCCTCCCCATCCCTCTGCGTACATGGTACATGATTCGTCATGGCAAAATGAAAAATTACTAATCAGCATCTTTCGATGAAACTGCCGCCTCACCCTGATCAGGCGGACCCGAGAACGAAATACTCCCATCGACCAGTTTTCTGGGGTAATGGATTTGGCCGTTGATGATAGCCCCCTCCGAGGACTGAAAGGTCCAGCAGGTCGCGCCTGCCATTCGGGCGATGAGGAAGAGCACATCGGCCAGCCGCACCGCGTTTTGCTCCGTGATCCGCTCCGGAGTCACCCCGAGGCTCGCCATCATGCCGGGGCTCAGCCTCATGGCATGGCTGGCCAGGTAGGTCTTGGATGTTTCGACAAGAAACAGGCTCATTTCACCCGCCTGCGGGTCGAACTTTATCGCATCCAGGGCTTCGCCGAGGGTGCGCCATTTCTCCGGCGAGGACGCGAGCGTGACGCGACGCTCCACCACCGGCCCAGTGTGAACCTCCGGCGCCGCCTTGGGCAGGATCAGCACCTCACTCCCCCTGTCCTCGAGGACATACCCGGTCCGCCGCTCCATCACCTTTCCCAAGGCTGCCCAACCCTGCCTCGCCTCGGCCATCGCCGCGCTGCCATGAATCTCCTCGTCCCACCGGGGGATGGATTCAATCCCCAGACAGCTCCTCGAATGATCCGCCATCAGGTGCAACGCGATCCCAACCGCCGTCTCGGATTCCTCAGCCACAGCCGTCAGGCAGAAAGCGCCTAAGGCCACGGCAACACACAGGGAGATTTTCATTGGGAGACCTGCCCGAGACATTACCACCTACGCCCCCGCCCGCACCAGCCGCTCCCATGAGCGCCAGCGCTTTTCGCCGGCCAGGGCGGCGTGGGTGCCTTGGTCGACGCTACGGACCTGCTGGCTCACGTTCGCAGCGGAGCGCAGGCCGAGCGTGTCGGCGATCCAGGCTTGCGATTCGTTCGTGCGGGAATGCAGCGCCCAGGCGGCGGCGACACGCGCGGCTCGCGGAGCCTTGGCAAAGTCTCCCGTCACGCCAAAGTGCTTCCGCGCCAGGTCGAGCCATTCCTGCGCCTTGCGCCGGTCGCGCGGTCGTATGGACTGCGCCGCACGCGGCTTCAGCCGGGCCGAGGGTCTCTCCAGCCGCTTGAGCAGCTTTTCGCGGAAGGCCGGGCTGCCCCAGTACCAGCCGCGATGCAAAGTATTCTGCGCGCCGTCGTTTGGCCCCGTCACCTCGCCGCCCGTCTCCCGCGCCAGCGCCTGCGTACGCGCGACGAATTTCCTCCGGTCCGCCGCCCGGTCCGCGAGGCCGTATCGTTGCAAACCCGCCTCCACCGCCAGCCACGCCGGGCGATCCGACGCCGCCACCGCATACCCCGCCGCGAGGCTGCTCCAGGCATACCCCGCCAGTGCGCCATCCTTGCGCGATTTCACCACGCCCGAGCGCACCGGATTCAGATGCACAAAATCCACCAGCGACTCCAGATAACCTCCGCCCGTCGCCTCCACCACGATCGCGCGATAGCGGTCGCCAAACACCTCGCCCCATCCCGCGTGACGCCCGTTCAGCCGCCGCGTGAACGCATTTTGCAGCCACTTCATGCCCGTCGAGAGATTCCCCTCCGGCGTCTCCACCACGAGGTGGTAATGATTCGCCATCAGCACATACGCATAAACCCGCCAGCCCCCGCGCGCGCAGGCCTCGCCCACCGTGCGCAGAAACGCCTCCCGGTCCGTGTCATCATGAAAAATCGCCGCCCCATCGCGCCCCCGCGCCACCACATGATAAACCGCCCCCTTGTACTCGATACGCAACTGCCGTGCCATCCGACGATTCAGCAGCGCAGTCGCCCCGCTGTCAAGATTTGCTGACCGGCCCCATCATTCCATTCTCCCTCAGCGAACTGCTCCCTGATACTCACGCATCCCGCGTTCCGTGATCGCATCGCGTTCCGTCGGCGATGTCGGGTTGACCGGGAAAAGAGGAGCCTCATCCTCGGTCGTGCCTTTCTTTATGGACTTGAACTCAATCCAGCCCGGCCCGTTCGCCTCCGCGATCCACCCGACCGCGTGAGTGACATCCCCTTTGGTCCAGAACGCAGCCGGGGCATCGCGGGGTCCCTTAAGATTGGTGCACTGCACGACGCCAAACCGGTCGGGCATGCCGAGGGCAAGATGCAGCTCGCGCAAAAGGCGGCCCACATGTCCGGAGTTCAGTTCCGGCGATACGGCCGCGATGGCAAAAGCCGTGACCTTGCCACCACCGAAGGTCACCACGCCGGACGCCTCCAGCGATCCGACTTTCCTTTTGAAGAAATACACTGCTCCTTCCACCACGTTTTCCGCCGTGGCGGGCGTTCGGTCTGTTTCGAAGGGTTGATACCGATAAATGCCCCCCAAGGCATCCAGCGTTCGCTGCACCCCATCGCCAACATGGACGATGTCCAGCCGCGAATCTCCCGAGGTTTGGCCCGCAACGCATTCGGCCATCAGGAAAATTCCCGCCAGCAGATACACTCGGCACCATTTTCCACCGGCCATGACGGCAATATCTCCACACATCAGGCTGGCCAGTCGACCGCCGAGAGAAAAACGCGGCATCCTAAATCTGGTGAAGCTCCGCTCTCCCCTCACGCCGCCGAGAGCGCCCGGCTCGATGGCGGCAGCGGGGCGAGGAAGAAATACAGCACCGCGCCCAGCGCGTTGAGCAGGATCACCACCAGGAGCCACGCGATGCGCTCCGTGCCCTCCAGTGAACGATTGCACAGCAGATGCACCAGCGCACCGACCCAGAATAACGCCGATACCGCGCCCGTGAGGAGCACCGCCACCATCATCGTCAATGAGACCATTTCGGAGGTTGCCGCATTTCCATGGGAGGCATCCGTGGAGAAAACCGACGTCCCGACCATGACGCCGATCGCCGCGACGCCGATCAGAAAGGCGATGTAAAAGATGGGAATCGACCGCATGTCGACTTAGCTAAACTTTTCGTTCCCACCCGTCAATCAGGTTGCAAGACCAGCCCCGCGTTCTTGCGCCATGCCACGCCCCCGTGCCTGGTCGGCAAGCGCCCGGGCAGGGCGACTTGCGGCGATAAACAGCGCCGCAGGAACGGGATTTTCAAAGAAGCCGCCGGGTTACGGCGAGGCTTCGCGGGACCGTACTGCCCCGGGGAGACGGCGCACCAGGATGCCCTTGCCGCCCCCGGCGAAGTCTAAGTGTCTGGTGGCTTCCCTTAAAGATCCCTCGCCATTCCTGCCGGATTCCCGGCCAGCGAGAGCCTTAGGCAGCCCGGTCCCATGGCTGCCTCATTCCTTCACCAGCCGGATGCGCAGCAGGAATCCTCTTTTGTAGTCCGATATATCATCACTCACTCTCATGATCCGGCCCTTCGGCTCGCCGATGAGGACGTACTCTCCCTCCCGGATCTTCTCGGGCAGAGTTGGCGAGACCGCGCTGCCAAACCGCCCCTCGAAGGTGCTCGACCCGCCCACGGTCGTGCCCCCCTGATACGCCAGCACCACCCGGTAGCCCTGGCCCTCGGGGCCGAGCATGATCGTCAGGCCGGGCGCTCCCTTGACCGCCCATTCCTTCATCCCGTCGAGGATCTTCCGGTCGACCTTGCCGTCCCGGATCTCGTAGATTTCCGGCACATAGGTCCCGGCTTCGAGAAAGACGCTGGTCTTCCAACTCGATATGCCGAGGTAAAACGCCAGATCATCGGCGGTGATAGCCTTTGCCTTCAGGGTGAATGCTAAGAGTGCCAGGAGGGCGATCGGTACGGTCTTCATGGATTTTTGGTTGGGGCCGGGTCACGCGGCGCGGTGAGCAGCGCGACGATCTCGTCATCATTGCGCTCCCGGGCGAGGTCGAGGGCGGTCTTGCCCTCGCGGTTGCGCAGCGTCACATCCGCTCCCACTTCGAGGAGCGATCCGACATAGTTCGCCGCGATGGAGCTTTGCTTTTTCTCCCCGGTCTTTGGGTCATAACTCGTAACCATATCCCGCCTGGCATTCTTTGGCTTCGTCACGATGGCGATCATCAGCGGTGTCATTCCATCGGGCCGCTGATGGTTGATATTCGCCCCCCGGCGGAGTAGCGGATGCACGGGCAAAAAGTTGCCGCAGGTCGAGGCCATGGTCAGCGCCGTATCGCCACTCGCATCGACCGGCTCCGCCTTTGGGTAGCGCGGCTCCATCAGGGCCACAGCCTGCGACCAGAATGCCTTCTCATCCTCCGGGGACAAATTCGTCTGCTGGACGGTATTGCTGCCCTGGTTTTCCCATTGAGTCACCATGAACTCGGCGTACGACATCGGAGTGAACCCCATCCGGCCAAAGTGCGCCGGATCAGCCCCCGCATCGAGCAGCACACGCACAGACTCAAGCTGACCGCGCCTCACGGCAAAGGAAAGTGGCGTCGCACCCATGCTCGTCGTCTCGTCAACTTTCGCCCCTGCGGCCAGCAGCTCCTTTATCTTTGCGATATCGCCCTCCGCAGCCGCCTGGCTGAGCAAGCCGACATCCTTTCCACCCGCCGCACGCATGACATTCACGATCTCAAAGCGTCCAAAGCTCGTCGCCAGTTCCATTTTGGAGGACTCAAGATATTGCTGATATCCGATTACCTCCCGGTCTGGATTCACCCCCTGCGCCAGCAGGCGTTTTACCTGATCCACATCGTTTCCAAGAATCGCCCGCCCCATCAGGGCGAGGCCCTCCGCCTCATCGGTGAGCACCAGCCCGTGCCTGCGCAGGGCCTCTTCCCTGCTGGGATCAGCCTTCTCGCCGCCAAAGTACTGCAAGACGCTGCCCCCGCGATCATCCTTGGCCAGGATATCCGCTCCGGCGGCGATCAGCGCATCCACGGTTTCCCCATCCGGCGCGACCATCAGCGGCACCACTCCTCCGCGCGATCGCGCGTTGGGATCAGCCCCGTGCCGCAGCAGCACCTTTGCGATCTGGGCGGGATTCTTTACGAAGCGCAGGATCCAGGTCAGCGCAGCCTCGCCCGACTCTTCCCTGGCATTCACCGGCACTCCTCGTTCGATCAGCAGTTCCGCCGTCTCTGGGCGGCCTGCGCTGAAGAGCAGGCTGGGATCGTCGTAGTGCGCCGTCTTCGCATCCACGCCGTTGTCGAGGAACCACCGCACCACATCGACCGACGCCCACCGCGCAGGATACGTCACGATCGGCTCGGGTCGGCCAAAGAGCGTCGCATTCACATTCGCACCCGCGTCCTTCAGCAGTTGCGCCACCTCCACCGTCTTCGCCAGGCACATCGCCGTGTAGTCCCACCCGGGCAGGCGCGGCTTGTCCACCTGAGCGCCGCGCGCCAGCAGCAGCTTCACCGCCGCCGCCTGACCCGATACCGCCGCGCGGGTCAGCGGCGTGAAATCATCCGACGCCACGCCATCCACGTCCACCCCCGCATCGAGCAGCCGCGTCATCTCCGCGATGTCGCCGGTCTTGCTCGCCTGCACGAGCAGGTCAACATTCGTCCGCTGCTGGCGCACCTCGGCCACACGCTTTTCCAGCCACGGCTGCGACGCGCCCGCCGCCTGCATCACCTCCGGGGTGAACAGATCGAGCTTCACCCGGTGGCTGAAGAGCGCCTCGAGAAAATCCCGCCGGTCGCGCTTCACCAGCCCGGTGAGAGCCTCCGCGCCCGGCTGCCACTCGATCCCCGCATGGCTCTTGCGCAGCGTCTCCAGCAGGATGGTAAACGTCGGCACGTCCCCTTCCGCCATGAGCTGCTCCAGCAGATCGCTCGCATCCTCCTTCCGGAAGGGCATCTGCCGGTCGCCCGCGACCTCCTGGATCTTCACGATTTTCACCGCATCACCCGCGCGGGCCGCCGCGAGGATTTGCGCCTTGATGTCCTGCATCGAGGCGAGCGAGATCTGCTCATCCGGCTTCCCCTTTGCCTCAGGCTTCCCCTCCTGGCCAAAGGCGACCAGCGCCAGCGCACACAGCGCCGCTCCGCCCAGCGCCATCACGGCGAGACGCGGCGCGCGCAGTTCCACGATCCGGCGGAACCTCCGCTTCATCCCCGCCCCGCTTTCCACGATGCCGATCGCCCCCGGCAGCAGCCGCGAATCCCCGCCCGACGTGAGCACCCGCAGCAGCGTGCGGGCGTAATCCTCCCCCCGCTCCTCCCCGAGGAAACCCAGCACCCGCTCGTCGATGGCCAGCTCGCGGTCGGCACGGATCGCTCTCTGGCTCAGCCACACCAGCGGGTTGAACCAATGCACGCACAGCGCGGCCAGAGGCAGCAGGTTCGTCCAGTTGTCCCGTTGGCGGAGATGCATCAGCTCATGCAGAAAGATATGCTCCCAGTCCGCGCGGGAAAGACCGTCCAGCTGCCCGCACGGCAGCACCAGCCTCGGCCGGAGGAGGCCAAAGAGCAGCGGAGCCTTCACCGCGTCGCTCGTCACCAGCCTCAGCCGCCCCGCCGGGATGTGCCCGCGGCACTCCGCCCACCATTGCGCGACCGCCTGAGGGGTCGGCCGCTCTCCGCGCCGAATCCGCCGATCGAGCCACACCGCCGCGCCGAGGAAATACATCGCCAGCAGCCCCGCGCCCGACGCCCACACGATCACCAGCACCTGCTGCCAGCTCAATGGCCGCGCCTTTCGGACCTCCGTCCTCACATGGATTTCCTGCCCCCCGCGCTGCGTCACCGTCTCGGCCACCGCCACCACCGGGGTCAACTCCACCGGCTCCGCCTGCATCTGTTCCCGCACCTGCACCAGCGCGGCAGGCCGCGGCAGCGGAGCAGGTGATACCGGCAGGATGCTTCCCGGCACCAGCAGCCGCACCATCACCAGCAGCCACAGCACATACAGCCACCAGCCCGAAACAAATCTCCCCGCCAGCGCCCGCACCGCCAGCAGCAGTACAATGCCCACGGAGGCCTGCCAGGAGGCCTGCAACAGCGCGACCAGGATGTCAGCGGCGGCCACGTCCACCCTCCTTCCGCTTCCGCTCCAGGATCTCCTCCAGTTCCTTCAACTCCCGGTCACTCAGCTTCGTATTCCCTGCGAAATGCACCAGCAGCGCCCCCGTCGCCCCTTGAAAGAACCTCTGCGCAAACGTCCGCCCCTCCGCATGAATACACTCCTCGCGACTCAGCACCGCCGAAAACACCCGCGCCTCCGGCACCTCCGTCGCACGCACCGCCCCCTTCTTCTCCAGCCGCGTCAAAAAGGTCCGCACCGTGTTCAGCTTCCACCCTCGCCCGCTCAGTCGCTCGCCCACCTGCGCCGCCGTCAACCCTGGCTCCTCCCACAGGACATTCATCACGTCCCACTCCGCATCCGAGATCTTCGGGATTTCCTTCATGCCTCACGCCATACGACAAATGTAGTACGTCTGTCACTACATTTGTCGTATACGCCGGAAAAATGAAGCGCCCGACCGCTAAGCCTTAGCGGATTTTTCTCAGCATCGCCCTCGCCATCTTCGCCAAGCCAAGCCAGCCTGCATCGACAGGAAAGCGACATCCTACCCCAGCCCGTGACCCTTTAGAATCTCAGCCAGCACGGGATTGGGGAAGCGCCGCGACGGTGTGATCGCGTAAAAGCTCTCGCGGATCTGCGGCACCTGGCAGCGCTCGACCAGCAGGCCCGTGCGCAGTTCCTCATTAACCACCACCGGCGGCACCAGCGCCAGCCCCGCGCCCTCGCGCGCGAGCAGGCGCAGCATGGCCATGTCGTCCACCTCCGCCGCGATGATCGGGCGGATGCCGTACTGCTCCATCATCAGGTCAAAGGCGGGGCGGATATTGCTATCCAGACTCGGCAGGATCACGGGCGTCTGCCTCAGGTCCTCGGGGAAACGAAACTTCGTCCGCTTGCGCGTCGGCAGCCCGATCAGGCTCACCGGCTGCTCATCGATGAGATGGCTGTGCCACGGCGTCTCCGCATCGCGACGCACCGGGAGATTCGACAAGACCGCGTCCAGCGTGTGCGCGCGGAGCTGCGCGAGGAGGTCCCGCAGATTGCCCGAGCGCAGCACGAGCTCGATGTCCTCGCGCCCCACCAGGGGCCGCAGCAGGTTCGTCTGGAAATTCCGCGACAGCGTCGCCACAGCGCCGATCCGCACCACGCGCCGCTGCCCGCCTGTCTCATGATTCAGCACCGCCACCAGCTCCTCACCCGCACGAAAGATCGACTCCGCGTACTCCAGCGCGATGCGCCCGGCTTCCGTCAGCACGAGCGACTTGTTCTCCCGCGTAAAGAGCGCCTGCCCGAGACTCTCCTCCAGCTGGCGCAGCTGGATGCTGAGCGCCGATTGCGAAATATTGAGACGCTCCGCCGCGCTCGTCAAAGTCCCCTCCGTCGCGATCGCGCGGAAGTACCGCAGGTGGTGATAATTCAAAAACGCCATGTCGATGATCGTTCTATTTAAGTGAACGATAATGAATAGAACATATATTGGATAGAATTTTCGCGATCCGGCTAAATAACAGCATGGATCTCACGCCGTCCGCTGCCTCCGCAGCCACCAGCCTCACCACCCTGCTTGCCATGGCCGGGCCGCTCGCGCTGCTGGCTCTCGTGCTCGTCCCGTCGCGCCTCGCCAACCAGGCCGGGAAATCCTTCGCCCGCGCCGTCGCGGCCCTGGCTCTCTGCGCCTTCGTCCTCATCGCACTGGCCGCGCTGTTCCATACGCTCATCCCACAGCCCGCCGCCCGGCCCATCGGGTTCGGCGCGGCGTCCGTGAATATCCTCCTCGACCCGCTCTCGCTCACCATGGCGCTGCTCGTCTCCTTCCTCTCCGCCGTGGTCACGCGCTACTCGGTGAACTACCTCGGCGGCGATGCGCGGCAGGGGTACTTTTGCAAATGGCTCGCCGTCACCTCCGGCTGCGTGCTCGTCCTCGTGCTCAGCGGCAACCTCCTCGCCTTCACTCTCGCGTGGATCGCCACCAGCCTCGGCCTGCATCAGCTCCTCACCTTCTTCGGCGACCGGCCTGCGGCTCGCGGCGCGGCGCGGAAGAAGTTCCTCATCAGCCGCCTCGGCGAGGCCTGCATCGTCGGCGCGCTCATTCTCACCTGGCACTGCCACGGCACCTGGGATTTCCACCAGCTCTTTGCCCTGGCGGAATCCCCCGGCGCAGGCGGCGTCCATCCCGGCCTCTGCGGAGCAGTCAGCATCCTCCTCGTCCTCGGCGCGATCCTGAAGTCGGCGCAATTCCCCTTCCACTCCTGGCTGCCCGAGACGATGGAAACCCCCACGCCTGTCTCCGCGCTCATGCACGCCGGGATCATCAATGCCGGCGGCTTTCTCGTCGTGCGGCTCAGCCCGCTCATCGTCCTCTCGCCCGCCGCGCTCAATGTCCTCGCCGTCGTCGGCGCCTTCACCGCCATCTTTGCCTCCGCCGTCATGCTCACCCAAACCAGCGTGAAGCGCTCGCTCGCCTACTCGACCATCGCGCAGATGGGCTTCATGATGCTGCAATGTGGCCTCGGCGCCTTCGCCCTCGCCATCCTCCACATCGTCGCCCACTCGCTCTACAAGGCCTACGCCTTCCTCTCCTCCGGCAGCATCGTGCAGATGAGCAAGTCCGCCTGGACGCCCTCGGGCCGCCCCGCCGCGCACCCCGGCATCCTCGCCGCGATCCTGCTCACGGCCATTAGCATCACCTGGGGCATCGGCAGCCTCTTCGGCCTCACGGTCAACCACGGAGCGCTCCTCCTCGGCAGCGTCTTCACCATGGCCGTCGCCTATCTCCTGTGGAACCTCTGGTCCTCCTCGCACCGGTGGGGCCTCGTCGGCGCGGGCCTCGGCCTCTCCTCGCTCGCCGCTCTCAGCTACTTCACCCTGCACGCCGTCTTTGAATGGCTCCTCGCCCCCGCGCTGCCGCACTACGCGCCGCCCCGCGCCGCGTGGGAGCTGGGCGTGATGGCGCTCATCGCGCTCCTCTTCCTCGCCCTGCTCGTCCTCCAGTCCCAGCTCCCCGCCTGGTCCGGCGCGCGGCTCGGGCAGGCCCTCTACGTCCACGCCTCCCGGGGTTTCTACCTCGGCAGCTACGCCCACCGGTTCCTTGCCAGCCTCAGCCCGAAAACCACCCTCTAAGTCCGCCGCACCCGATGAATACTATTGCCTCATCCGAAACCCACGCCAGCCCGGGCGAAGCCGCCCTCCTCCTCGACGCTGCCCGCGCCGCCTGCTCGCGCATTGCCCCGCTCTGGCCGCTCCAGCATTTCGTCGCGGTAAATCCCTTCCTCGGCCTCGCCGACCGGCCCTTTACCGATGCCTGCCAGCTCATGTCCCGCCTCCTCCCCGGCGGCATGCAGATGCCCGCCTCGTACTATGCGCAAAAGTTCGCCGCTGGAGAATTGACCGCTCCCGACCTCTCCGCCGCCCTCGCCCAGGCGGGAAAAACCCTTCCCCCCGCGCAGGCCGCGCTCATCGCGGAGTGGACGCCCGCCACGCTCCGCGCCGCCCTTGCGGAACCAGCCGCCGCGCCCGACACCCTGCCCACCGTGGCCGAGGCCGTCGACCGGCAGCACGGCTCTGCCTGGGCCGCGTACATCGTCGAGTCGATCAGCCACTTCAGCGCCGCCTATTACGATGCGGGCCAGTCCGCCTGGCGCATGCCCTGGCGGCATCTCCCGCTCTTCCAGGCCTGGCGCGAACACGCCCTTCTCGACGCCGACCCCGAGATCCACGGCCTCGCGGGCTTCCGGGGCTGGGTGCGCTCGCTTCCCGCCGACGGCGGCGAGGCCATCGCCCGGCTCATCCCGCTGCTCCGGCTCGAGGCCGACCCCGCCGACTACCTCCACAAGCAGCTCCTCACCATTCGCGGCTGGGCGGGTTACGTCCAGTATCGGGTGAGGGAGCAGTCCATGCACGATCATGTGGATGATTCCCTGCGCGACCTCCTCGCCATCCGGCTCGCCTGGGATGCCGCCCTCCTCGCCCGGTACGACAGCCCGGCGCTGCGGGAATTCTGGCCCGCCCCCGGCGAAGCCTCCCCCGCCGCCATGCTCCAGAGCTACCTCTTTCAACTCGCCGAGGAGCACGCCTGGCTCACACGGCTCACCGCCACGCTTCAGACGCCCGCCGCCGTCGCCGCAACCCCGGCCCGGCCCGCCGTGCAGGCCGTCTTTTGCATCGACGTGCGATCCGAGGTCTTCCGGCGCGCGCTGGAGTCCGCCTCCCCCGCCATCCACACGCTCGGCTTCGCCGGGTTCTTCGGCCTGCCCGTCGAGGTCGTTCCCTTCGGCCAGCGGAAGCCCGTCGCGCAATGCCCCGTCCTCCTCACGCCGAAATACCGCGTGCACGAGACTCTCCCCGGGGTCACTCCGCAAAAAGAGCAGCAGATCGCGCGGCAGCAGCGGCTCGCCCGGCGAATCACGCACTCGTGGAATTCCTTCAAGACCTCCGCCATCACCTGCTTCTCCTTCGTCGAGACCGCCGGGCTGGCCTTTGGCGCGAAGCTCTTCCGCAACACCTTCGCCCCCGCCGCGCACACTCACTCCCACCACCACGGCTGCTGCCCGTCGCCCGATCCCGCCAGCCACGGCGACGGCGGCATCCCGCTGCCCGAGCGCGTCGCCCTCGCCCGGGGAGCCCTGCGCAACATGGGCCTCACCCGCGACTTTGCCCGGCTCGTCCTCCTCTGCGGCCACGGCAGCACCACGACCAACAACCCCTACGCCGCCGGGCTCGACTGCGGGGCCTGCGGCGGCCACGCCGGGGATACCAATGCCCGCCTCGCCGCCGCCATCCTCAATGACCCGCGCATCCGCGCCGCGCTCGCCGAGGACGGACTGTCCATTCCCGCCGACACCTGGTTCCTCGGTGCGCTGCACGACACCACCACCGACGAGGTGCGGGTCTTTGACATCGACCACGTCCCCGCCACCCACCAGTGCGACCTCGCCGAACTCCAGGGCTGGCTCGCCCTCGCCGGCACCCGCGCCCGCACGGAACGCGCCGCCCACCTCGGCCTGGAAAGCACCGACCCCGCCCTGCGGGAAAAGGTCGCGCTTCAGGGTAATGACTGGTCCCAGGTCCGGCCCGAGTGGGGACTCGCGGGCAATGCCGCCTTCATCGCCGCGCCGCGTCACCGCACCCGGCACGCCCACCTCGGCGGCCGCGTCTTCCTCCACAGCTACGACCACCGCACCGATACCGACGGCTCCGTCCTCGAGCTCATCATGTGCGCGCCCATGATCGTGGCCAACTGGATCAACCTCCAGTATTACGCCTCCACCGTGAACAACTCCGCCTTCGGCAGCGGCAACAAGACCATCCACAACGTCGTCGGCACCCTCGGCGTCTGCCTCGGCAATGGCGGCGACCTCCAGACCGGCCTGCCCCTGCAGTCCGTCTCCGACGGCTCCCGCTGGATGCACGAACCCCTGCGGCTCCACGTCGTGCTGGAGGCCCCGCGCCACGCCATCGACACCGTGCTCGCCCGCCACGCCCACGTCCGCCAGCTCGTCGACCACGGCTGGCTCCTCCTCTTCGCCCTCGAGGACGACGGAGCCGCCCTCCATCGTCACCTGCCCGGCGGCCGGTGGGAGCGCGTTTCCTGATCCTCTGATCGCACCACGACACACCCATTCCATGACACCCACCCACCCGTCCCCGGCCATGAAAACCTCCGCCCAACACCACAAGCTCCTCGATGGCACCTTCACTCCTGCCGAGGCCGAGCACATCCTCCTCGCCCTCGTGAATAGCAAGATCGACTTCCACAGCCTGGAAAAACTTAGCTATGAGGAACGCACCGGCCGCGACCTGAAAAACTCCGCCCGCCGCCTCCGCGAGCTCACCCAGCTCCGCGAGGATCTCCGCCGCGCCTGCCAGTCTGCCGCCCTCGCCGGAGCCTCCGTCACCCTCCGCGGCACCATCTCCATCGAGATCGAGACCCATGCTCAGGTATCTGTCCTTAGCTGAGGGCGTTCCGACCCAGGCGCACGGGGCTTAAATTATCCCTCTCGACTTGTTCCGGCGCGAGACTTAGCATGCAGGACGCTTGCGAGTCTCAGCCTCAAGCATTCGCTCGCTTAGAAAATGCGTAGCGGATTTTCCAGCCGCTCGTCCATTATGAAACCCGCCGCCATTTTCGCCGTCGCAGCCTGCGCGCTATTCTTCGTCGTCGTCTCGCTCCACGACCACCACCAGCTCCCCGACCGCATCGCCTCGCATTTCGACGTCACCGGCACCGTCAACGGATGGATGGACAAGACAGCCTTCACCACCTCCATGCTCAGCGTCGGCCTCGGCATTCCGGCCATTTTCGTTTCCATCATTTACCTGATGCGGTTCCTCCCGACACGGTATCTCAACCTTCCCAGCGACCGCTGGCGCGAACCCGCGTACTTTCGCAAAGCCTGCGACTACGTGCTCACCATCACGCTCTGGTACGCCGCCGCTTTCCTCCTCTGGCAGACCGCCTTCACCCACCAGATCGTCGCTGCAAATCTCGCAACCCCACCGCGCCTCGACAACCAGTACGCCTTCCTCCTCACCATCCCGATTCTCGTCCTCACCCTCGGCTGGCTCGTCGCCTTCATGGTGCGATTCCTTCGAACCTGTTAGCTGTTCCAGACCAAGATCTCGCGCGGTTCCCATTTGGTTTTCCCTCCCTTTTCCCCGTGTACGTCGGCGCGTTTTTGATCCTCCGGCCCGCCGTTTTGTTTCGCCGCGATTGGATCATGCAACCATCCGCCCCATCCAGCGCCGCACCTCATGAATAGAGGTTCCACCGCCGGAGGGATGAGGTGATACAGAGGCCCGGCAGCGCATTCAGGCGCATTGCAGCGCGGCTCCCTCGTTCATCACCGCCCGCACATCCTCCCCGCGGAGATGCTCCACCGGGGTGCGGGAGCCGATGGACAGGCCTGCCGCAGCCCCAGCCGCCTGACCGAGGGACATGCAGGTGGACATGACCCGAAAGCTCCCCGCCGCCGCATGGGAGGCGCTGATGCACCGCCCGGCCGCCAGGATGTTGGTGTAGCCCCGGGGGACCAGACAGCCGAAGGGTATCCCGTAGTGAATACGCTGGTCGTGCGCCATCTCCGTGCCGCTCCCCTCGGAGGAGTGGATGTCTATGGGGTAGGAGCAAAAGGTGACCGAGTCCGCCGGTCGCACGCTCCCGACGACATCCTCGGTGGTCAGTGTCTTTAGCCCCACGATCCGGCGGGTTTCTCTCACCCCGATCTGCGGCCCTGTCGCCAGGAGATAGGAGCGGGCAAATCCCGGGACATAGCGCTTGAAAAACGCGGCCAGTTCCCGTGCCTGCCGTCGCCCCTCCTTCTCGGCCCGGCTCAGTTGCTCGGGATCGCAGCCGGAAAATCCCTGGATGCGCGTGCCATTCACGGTGACATGCGCAGGATCTCGCGGCGAGGTCCACCACATCGCGATATCTTCGCGAGGGATCGTCCAGTCGCCAGCCGCGCGAGCACGCGCGATCTCCGGGGCTCGCGTACATCCCTCGCAGGCGAAGCGTCCGTCGTGCAGCCTGCCGCCAGCCTCCCCGTACGCCTCCGGATCAAACCCGCCCAGCTGGACCACCATCGTCATCGGCTGCATGTCTCCCGGGCACCCCGCCTTTCCGTAAGCCACCTCCACGCCCAGCTTGGCACAGACATCCGCATCGCCCGTGGTGTCGATGACATGCGTCGCGCGGACGATCACTTCTCCGCCCTTCGCCACAAATCGCAGCGCATAGCCGTCGCCATCGACCTCGATCGTATCAAACATGCAGTGATACAGTACCCTCACTCCCGCCTCCTCCAGCGACCGCTCCGCCGTGGATTTCAGCGATTCGATGTCAAAGAAATCGACATGCGGCTCATCCGCGGAGTACCACCCTCCGTCCTCCTTCAGCCTCGCGATCAGTTCCTGATAGATGCTCTCCGAGAGGTCATGGATGCCATCGAGATGATAGTTGATAAAGGCCGAGAGCCCGGCGGCTCCACCCATACCCCCGAGGTATCCATGCCGCTCAATGAGTGTCACCTTTGCGCCGCTTCGCGCCGCGGCCAGAGCCGCTCCATAACCGGCAGGGCCGCCGCCGACGACCACACAACTCGTGCGAAATTCCATGCCTTCACCATAGCTTTCCCCATCGGAATTCCACTCCGCCACGACCCGGATCGGCCACTTCGATTTTACCAGTGAAACAGTGGCCTCGGGGAGGCGCTGATTAATTTCGGCGCTCCCTCAGGCCGCGCCCGGGTTCAGCCGGGTAGACAGTTCCCTGGCAATCTTCAGCACCTGCTGCCTGAGAGTTTCACGATCCTGGATCACCCAGTCCGCATAGGGAAACAGCAGGGCCACCGCCATCCGACTTTGACGGCACAACTCCTTCACCGGAGCCGCCACCGAGAAATATGCGCTGGTCTCGCGCTCGTTCCAGGCCACGCCGCTTTGCGCAGCCTGCCGGATCTCCTCCAGGTAGCGCACGGGATCGAGATTCGTCCGGCTCGTCACCGCCACATCGCCCTCCTGCGGTGCAAAGTCCGCCCAGGCACTCTCGGGCAGTTGCGCGATGAGCACCTTTCCGCACGATGTCGCATAGGCCGGCCCGCTGCTCCCCAGGATCGTCGTGTCGCCAAATGGCCCCGACGCACAAACCACGTAGGAATGCCGCCCCGCCAGCATCGAGAGATAAATACTGCACCGCAGCTCCCGCGCCGTCTCGCGAATGAATAGCGACGCCTTCTCCGTCGGGTGAAAATGGCTCGTCAGATAATGAAAGAAGCCAAAGATTTGCGGGCTGAGAAAATACTTCCTCGAGGCAGGCTGCTGCTCGACATAACCGAGCTGGTGAAAGGCCCGCAGTATCCGAAAAGCAGTCGCCTTGGGCAGTCCCGTCTGGGTCGCGACCTGGCTCACCCCCAGGGATGAGCTTGCTTCGATCAGGCACTTCAGGACAGTAAATCCCAGCTTGAGAGACGGGGTCGCATTGCCCTCCTTGGGGTCCATGCTGAAATCTTGCATTTTCAGCATCCGAAATCACCCCTTTTCCTGAAACAAAGCACGTCTTTCGGCACGGTCCACGCGGCTCCCTCACCCGTCACGCCGGGCCGCGAGGACCGCCTTTTATTTTGAGAAATTCCAGAGATTGGGCGGCCCCTGGGTTTCCGCCTTCCGGATCATCCGCACGCTTCCATCGGCCATCACGTAGAGGTTGCCGTCCGGATAGAAATCCCCGGTGCCGTTCAGTCGCGACAGGCTATGGCCCAGGGCGTTGTTCACCGTGTTGTCCACCGTGCGAAGCTCGCCCGCGAGTATCGTGTTGGCGGGCTGCTGGATGGCTATCATCTTCACGGGCGTCACCGTTCCCGATGTATTATTATTCTGGACGGCAAAGTTCAGCCCATAGCTGCAAACCAGGTCGTTCCGATCCGATCGCACCACCTTGTCGAGCGGCGAACGAAACATCTTGCCCAGCCTCCGGCTGCTCGCATAGCTCTCCGGCGTGCCGTAGGGGATTCCGCTGATCTGGGCGATCAAGGTGCGCGCCCAACGCTCCGTCGACGTGGCGGAGTTTACCGCAGGCAGCGAACCGTTGTTATCCGTCGCATAGGCGATGATCGCACCGCCGATCTGCCGCAGATTGTTCACCGATTGCGCCTTCTGCGCTCCGCTCACGGCGCGGTTCAGGGCCGGGATGGTGAGCGCGGCCAGCGCTGCGACCACGCCGAGCACGATCAGGATCTCGGCCAGGGTAAAGCCGCTGGGGAGGAACCTTTGCGCCTTCATTGCTCGGGGAAAAACCCGGAGGGGGCCAGTGCCGTGCCGCTCAGCCGCACCTCGGAGATCATGCCGACCCAGCCCCTTGCGAGAGACCCCTCCGCCGCTCCGCCGCTGGAGGCTCCGATCGTCACTGCCATCCGGGGATCGGTAAAGACTCCTCCCGCCCCGGCCTCATTGCGCGCCACCTCCTTGCCCTCGACGTACAGCGTCACTTTCCCGGATGCCTGCTCATACACCCCCGCGATACGCGCCCATTCCTTCACCGGCAGCACCGCGATGGGCGCCTCTGCCGAGACGGGTTTGTCAGGCGTCTCACGAGGCCACACCACGAAGCGAAGCAGCAGCCCGTCCTTGCCCGGGAAGACATCCAGGCAAAACATCCCGTTCATGCGGACGAGCGTGCCGATCTTGCTCTTTTCCAGGTACGCCCGGCATTCCACGGTCAGGTCCTCGATCGCCTTGGCCTTGAGCGGCGGAGCCGAGACCAGGGAGGTTCCGTCAAAATAAAGTGCCGGCCTGCCCTGCCACCCCTGCGCCGTCCATTGCGGGTCCTGGGGCTCCTCCGTGGCGTCGAAGCCCAGCACCGCCTCGTCATCTCCGGCGAGATTTCGCACGACCTGGCCGGAACCCTCCTCCAGTTTCCAGTGGGCAATATCCTCGGCAGGCGACAGGCCCGGCAGGGCGGACAAACAGCAAACGAGCAGGTACGGACGCGCTCTTTTAGTTAACAGGTTCACAACGGGGAGAGGGGGATGATTAGCTTACTTTCTCCGGCGGAAGATCGCGAGGGAAATCCCGGCCAGCGCGCAAAGCGCCACCGTCCCGGGCTCAGGCACGGGCGTCACGCTCAGATAGGGTGCCGCCGATGCCCCCGCATCGGCCGAGCTGAAGACGAATGCGTTGATGACGCCATCCGCGTTGGGCAGCGTGCCATTGCCCACCGCAAACTTGAAGGCCACCACTTCATTCGACACGATCTGGCTTTTCACATAGGAGGTCACATCCAGCGAGAGATATTGATTCACCGTCGAGCTGGCGTTCGCAAATGAGCTGACGAGCAGCGTCCCGCTCGAGTAGTCATTCGTCCTGGCGTTCGCATCCGTACCGCGGTTCGACAGGCCATACAGATTAAGCACAAGCGACCCGACATTGGTCAGCCCGATCAACTTGATGTTTAGCGTGACCTGCGTCGCCGTGGAAATCGCCGCGATGTCGGAAACGCTAAGGGAAAACGGGATGTAGCCTTGAGAGTTGTTGGTATCCACCGAGGTCTCTCCTCCCGTCAGATTTGTCGACGACAGCGACCCAAACGTTGTATTGGAGAGGAGGTTTCGGTCGAGGTAGTTGGTGCCGTTATTAGCGACGGTCACTACGACAGCCGCGTCCGCGGCAGGCAGGAGAAACAAACTTGCCGCGGCCAGTGTGAGGAGGGACTTTGTTATCATGGATGGGGTGTTAATAATCGGCTACTTATCGTCGGCCCTTCCATCCCGTCAAACGTCATCCACCCTCCCGGCGAGAGTCGGTTTCACAGGTGAAACATCCTCCGTCCACCGCCCCTTTCCCTGTGCGTATCCGACTTTCGTTTCTCCTGTGAAACACAAATCCCGCCCTTTCCCATTGAGCGCTGGAGTCGGGCTTTCCCGCTCGTCCATGATGGCCGTCAGCATATGTTGATCTCCCCTGCTCGATCCCTGGTCCTTTGCGCCATCACTCTTTGCACGAGCTCGCTCCAGTGCGCGGATGCCCCGGCTCGCAATATCGCACCCGCCGCCGAGGTGACCGTCTCCAGCTGGCTCGAGACCATGACGGGAGATCATCTGGTCAATGGCAACCGGAGCTTCGTCTGGCGCAAGGATGGCTGGCGCTCGGGCACCCGCTTTCCGGCTCCCGCCGGGGTGTTTCGCGAGGAGCCGATCATTTTCGATTTTCATCGCTCGCTGCCCGCCGAGATCGATGGCGTGGGCGTATTCGGACGCTCACCCCTCATTTTTGCCGTGGACCTCTGGGATCAAGGCTCGTGGCGCGAGGTGGCGACCAACGCCTCCGCTCAACCTCCCGGCCCGCCGTCCCAGGTCCTCCGATTTGCCCCGGTGCCAGCCCACTCCGTCCGCATCAGGCTCCTGGGCCAGGCGGCGCAAAAGGACGCAGAGCACTACATCCTCGGGGAGGTGGAGATCTATGGGACTCTCTACGGCAAGAACCTCGCAGCGGGCCTGGAGGTGGATATGGGAACCCCTGGCGAACGAACTTTTCCACAAGGTCAGAACGTGATCCTCCCGCTTAAACTCGCATGGAAGTCCCTTCCCACCGGCTTCTCTGCCGAGGACTTTTCCGCACAGGTCACCGTCGGCAAACGTTACGGGGATCGCGCCATGAAGGTGCTGCGGACCGATATTTCCAGCGAGTCCTCTCTCATCGACCTGGGTTCGCTTGCTCCAGGCGCCTACCGCGTGGAGGTGGAGCTCCGGGAGAAGGCCTCGGGAGCCGTCATCCGGCGCGAGACGACCACCGTGGGGGTGATCGATCCCCGCTGGGAAAAGGGCGAGACAGATCCCCAGCTCGCCGATGCCTCACGCTACTCTGCTCCGCTCGGCATCGACGCAGCCGCCCGCATGCCCCGCGCCTGGCTGCGGGGCGCGGATGTCAACGGCCTCGACAGCATCCACGACATCCCCGATGTCGACTACTACCTCCAGGCTGTCCGCGACAGCGGCGCGATAGCCGAGATCTTTCTCCCCTGGGGATCGCTGGAACCCCTGCCCGGTGTCTTCGACTTTGACATGGCGGATCGGTGGTTCGCCGCCGCCGCGAGGTACGGGTTGAAGCTCCGCGTGAATCTCAATCCACCCCTGGCCGGCAACCTCCCTGCCTGGCTCGAGAACGACGTCCTGCACGAGCAGTTTGTCGACGGCCGCAATGAGCCGATCCAGATGGCATCTCTCTTCAGCCCCACCGTGCGCCAGCACGCGCCCCGCCTGTGGCGGCTCCTCATGACCCGCTACGGCCGGCATCCCGCCGCCGGCCTCTGGGTGCTCAATATCAATGGCGAGTATCTCTGGCGCATCCATGCCAACCGCTACGAGGATGCCTCGCCATGGGCGCTGCGTGCCTACCGCAAGGATCTCGCCACCCGCTACGGCTCGATCGAGCGCCTCAACGCCGCATGGCACCGGCACTACGCAACCTTTGCTGACATCCCGCTGCCCGAGCGCGGGGCCAACCTGGGATGGACCACGTTTTGCGACTTCATGCTCAGGGAGACCACCGCATTCTATGAGCCCATCGCAGCCTCTGCCCGCGAGATCCTCGGCGACAAGGCGATCCTCCTCACGACCGCGGGCCATCTCACGGCGGAACCCTTCGTCTCCTTCGCCAGGAAGTACCAGATCTGGCAGTCCAATCACTCGCAGGAAAACCCGCAATTTCTCGGTTGGGCCTCCCTCTGGCGCACCCATGGCGTGACCTGCTTCGGAGAGCCGGGCTTTGTCAATGTCGAGATGCTCGACGTCAACCGCTCCTTCTTCCTCAGCGCCGTCGGCGGCCTCGTTCACTATACCTATCGTCAATACAACTGGCCCAACCCAGACGCCTGGGTGGCTTTTGGCAACCAGCAAAAACTCGGCGACAAGCTCGTAAACGCCACCCCCATGCGCTCCGATTTCGTCCTCGCCGGCATGTTTGAGTCTGGCTTGCTCGCTGGCTCCAACACATTCTCCGTCGGCTCCGTCTGGATACCAGTCGGCTCCTTCTACGACGCCTGTCTGAAGATCGGCGCTCTCCCCGATTTCTACGACGGCCACAATCCCTCCGTCCTCCAGTCGACCCGCGCCGTCGTCGAGCTCGGCTCGGTGATCTTCCCCGCTGCCGCCATCGACGACCTCTCCCGCTATGTCGCCAGCGGCGGCAGGCTCATCCTCTTCCCCCAGCTCACCGGCACCACTCCGCGCCGTGTCTGGACTGCTCCCGACGACACCCGGCGCGACGTCCTCCTGGAGAGGATCGCCCCATCTTTTACCAATGCTCGTGTCTCCGCCCTCACCCAGGTCCGCTCCCCGGGCGGATGGCTCGCCGGACTCCCGGACCTCACAAACACGGGCGCCTGGCTGCCCGAGGCAAAACTGCCTGAGGGGGCCAGCATCCTGGCCGAGACCACCTACGGCAAACCAGCGATCCTTCAATGGCCTTACGGCCAGGGCACCGTCACCGCCTTCCCGTTCAGCCTGCCCGATCGCATCGTCCCCGGGAACGACAAAAGAGGCCCCGGCGGCACGGGATGGAATCACACCTTCACCAATCCCGAGACGATCGAGTTTATCAAGCTCCTCATGAAGGACATCGGCATTCGCCTCCCCTTCACCCTTGCGAGCGACCAGAAAGACACCTGGAGCTGCGGCTTCGAAAACGGCCCCACCCGCTACATCCTGCTCTACAACAACCACGAGACCCTGCCCGCGACCGTCTCGATCGGCAGCCTCGACCCGGCGAGATTCCCTGCCGCCACCTATCGAGCCTCGCTTCACCATCTCGCCGTGGCTCTCCGGGAAGAAACGATGCCGGAGCAAGACACCGACCGCCTGCAGATCAAGACCTCCATACCACCCTACGGCCTCTGCCTCATCGAGCTGACTCCGCCGTGACTCCGTGCCCCGCTCTCCAGCATTGACTCCCCGTATTGACGGAGTAACAAGGCACTTATGAAGATCGCCCTCCACACTTTCGCGGTCGCGTCGTCTCTGTTCCTCCTCTCCGCCACGGCCCGCGCCATCGACTACGCTCCATTCAACTACTCCGGCCCCGGCGACACCGTCATCACCGGCATCCGCGGAGCCAGCGACGTCCCGGGCTACGCCGTCATCACCGGCTCGCTCAGCATCCCCAATAGCGGCGGCAACACCCAGGCCATCATCTACGAAGGCTCCATCTATAGCCAGAACGGCACCTGGACCCCGCTCACTCCCACCATCAACGGGCAGACCATCACCACCTCCACCCTCTACGGGCCAAACACCGGCTATTACGACACCTCGCTCGGCGAGAATGGCATCCGCGCCGTCGGCAGCTACAAATACTCCACCGGCGGCTCCTACGACCACGGCCTCATGTACACCCGCATCGGCGGCGTCTCCACCTGGAGCCAGTTTGACGTGCCCGAGGAGGTCGCCGGCGCACCCGTCCTCTACACCATCGCCCACAGCACCATGGGCAGCCTCGTCGTGGGCAATTACGACGTGCAGCTCGATCGCGGCCGCGCCTTTGTCTACGACCTCAACTCCTCCACCTTCCGCAACTTCCTCCCCGTCGTCCAGGGCATCGCCTTCGACAGCATCACCGCCTACGGCATCTGGAAAAACTCCAACGGCACCTACACCGTCGCCGGAGGCTACAGCAACCTCGCCAACCACGTCCTCGATGCCGGGTACCTCGTCGACTACGACCCCTCCAAGACCGGCAACGACGCCTACACCCACTTCACCTCCTTCCAGTACCAAAACGAGCCCCTCGCCTCGCTCATCTCCCACTTCGACGGCATCGTCGCCACCGACGATGGCTACAACCTCACCGGCGACCACGCCACCCTCGCCAGCCCGCAGAACCAGCTCGGCTTTTTCGCCCACGTCACTCGCAGCGAGGACGGTGGCTTTGACCTCACCGCCGACTGGCTTTCCATCGAGTACCCCGGCAACGCCATCACCAGCGGCAACACCGTCTACGCCGAAAGCGTCCTCGGCGTCTCCACCGGCTCCACCACTACCAGCTACATTGCCACCGTCCCCGAGCCTTCCAGCCTCGCCCTCCTCGGTCTCGCTGGCCTCGCCGCCATCCTCCGCCGTCGCTCGTAATCCCCCCGGCACCGGTTCCAGTCGAGCCGCAGATCATCTTCAACATCGTCTCAGCGCGCCACTGTCGCTCATCTCAGCCATCTGGCATCTCTCCCTATGAGCTACGACCTCATGGTTTTCGACCCCCAGGCCCCACCCGCAACCCGCGCCGGATTCCTGAGCTGGTACCGCCAGCAAACAGAGTGGGCTGAGGGACATCGCTACGACGACCCGAACGTCTCCACCCCGGGATTGCGCGCCTGGTTCCTCGACATGATCCCCCACTATCCCATGCTGAACGGGCCATATGCCACCGAGGACGACACCTCCCGGGCGACGGATTACAGTATTGGCCGCTCCGTCATCTACGCCGCCTTCGCCTGGTCCGAGGCCACCGAGGCCCGCGAGATCACCTTCCGCCTTGCGCAGAAGCACCGACTTGGCTTCTTTGACGTCAGCGTCGGCAACGGCGGAGTATGGGCACCCTCCGCCGATGGCGAATACACCTGCATTCACGGCCAGGGAACCCGCCAGCACGACAAGCGCTGGTGGCAGTTTTGGAAAAGACCCTGAGTCCTCAGACAACGCGCCGAGACGACCCAAGGCGCTTCCTCAAGCGCTTCTACTGCACCGCCTCCAGCCGCACAGTCTGCGTCACGTCATTTTGCTTCGACCCCATCGGTTCGGTCTGGAACGTCTTGTAACCCTCGGCCGCCACCTGAAAGACATAGTCCAGCCCAATGTAGTCCGTCTTCCAGTCAAACGCTCCGTCCGGAAAAGTCTGCGCCTTCTCTTTCTCCCAATGGATATTCCTCACAGCCCCCACGACGCATCCCGGCACCACCCGCACATCGCGTATGGACTGCCCCGTCTTTGCGTCCACCGCCTGGCCGCTGAAGCGCAGCGCGGGCTTCATCACCACCTGCCGCACCTCGTCGCCCGCTTTCAGCGGAAGGTCGCAGAGAAACTCCCGCGACTGGCAGGCCCCGAAGGAAAATGTCACTTCCTCCTCCGGCGCGCCATTCCAGGTGAAGTACCCGTCCGCGTCGGTCTGCGTGCTGAAAGTCAGCGTGCGGGTGTCCTTCCAGCGATCCGCGTTGACTTTGAGCCCAGCACTGGGCTTACCGTCCGGCATCGTCACCCGCGCGCGGAGCGTCAGGCCCGGTGCCAGCACCACATCGAGCGGCTGATCGTGCGGCAGCGTGATCTCCTGCAGCACCGGCATGCAGCCCGGAGCCTCAAAGGTCACCAGCTTCTTACCCGCCTCGAGCCCTGGGAGGACGTACCTCCCGTCCTCATCCGACTCAGTCTCCGGGAGATTTGAGCCGTAGCGATCCTTGCCCATGGAAATATGGCAATGCGGCACCGGTCGACCCGCCTGATCCGTTATCACCCCCCGAAGCTCTGCCCCTCGCTTCAGCACGATCACCGAAGTGCCATCGCGTAACGCGGAATACGTCTGCCCGCTGGTCATGCGAAAATCCGCGATCCCCATATCCGTCGTCGCCTGATATCCGGCACAGCTGATCCGGCAACAGAGTCCGTCGAGCACTTCTGGAAATTCCGCGAACGACCACCTGCCTTCCGCATCCGTTTTTGTCGTCACGCCACAGAGCGCGAAGCGGTCGCAAAATACACTGTATCGGTCAGCGCCGCCGCTCAGATACATCTCCACCTCCGCGCCCGCGATCGGCTTTCCCTCGGCATCCACCACCCGGCCCGCGATGGGAGAGGCCGGGAAGAGCTTGAGCTGGTAGGCCTCCGGCAGTTGCAGCGGATCACCGTACTTGCGCCACCGCACCAGGCGAGGAGCGAAGCCCGCGTGCGAGGCCTCGGCGGAGAAGTAGGTGATCTCGCCTTTCGGCAACGGAATGCTCACCCGCCCCGCTGCATCGGTCTGGAGGGAAACTTCTTTCGTGTGATTAATCAGCACCTTCACCTCGACTCCAGGCACAGGCCGGCCCGTTTTCTCATGCACACACTCCAAAGCCAGCGCCTCGCGTTGAAGCGGCCTGTCGTTTTTCGCCACATACGGATCATCAGGATTCTTCGGGAAACCGAGAATTCCATGCGGTAGCTCGCTGAGATCCTCAAAGCTGGTTACCGTGTAGTCCGTGGTCGTCTTCGACTGGTCATTTTGAAAAACACTGCGGAACTTCTTCGGGTAGTACGACTCGTCTGCCGCCCGACCCACCGCTTCGACTGTCCCTTGCGAAATGGGAGCCGGTCGTCGCGAGTTTCCTAATTCCGAGGCAACCAGGAAATCCTCTTTCCCCGGCAGGACAATGAAGCTGGTGGTTTGCGTCGAGGTGGAATCCGCCGATATCTTCTCCTCAATCTTCACCGCAGCTTCCCCCTGCCAGGTGGTTTCCGAGAGGATGTAGGTCACATTGCTGCTTTTGAAGACTTTCACGAGAAGAAGGTTTCCCAAAATGTCTATCATCCGTGTGGAGTCAGAGATATTGAGGTAGGGCGCATACAGAGGCTCAGCCCCCTTAGCTTGCAACCCGCTCATATCATCGTTGCTGTCGTAAGCATACCTCTCTCTGCCATTACAGATCTGGGTGTGGTCTCGCACATAGAAAGGCGCCGCTCCATCGGTCCATGGGCTCACCTGTGGCCGGTATTCCGCCCGGTACTGGTTTGTCCACGTATCATTCCATGCCTCCATCTTGCTCGGGAGAGGGCTCGTTTTGACTACCCCCCCGGTTTCCTTCGTGATCATCGACTCCACTTTGACATGGGTGAATCGCTGCGCCGTGAGGCGCTTCTTCGTATTTGCGATGATGCGCTCCAGCATCTTGCCCTGAGCCTCCGAGAGCCTTTCGGAGGGCGGCATCTCCGCTTTCGCCCTCGCCGTCGGCAGCCCCACATAAAGACCGCCCACCGCCACAAGCCCCAGCATGGCGGCCAGCAGCGCCCAGCCCGCCACCTTGCCCACGCGGCCCCTCCACGGGTTTTCCTTCAGCAATGCCTGGATGCGCTTCTCCAGCGATTTGTACCCGAGCATCGAGACGCCCAGCGAGGTATCCGCCACGGGATCAGCCGAGGCGATCTCGACCAGCGCCCGAGCATACGCCTCCCCGCCCTCCTGCCGCAGCACCACCGCATCATCCGCCGCCTCTTCCGACTCCGCATTCATCTGCCGCGCCGCCCACCAGACCAGCGGATTCCACCAGAAAAGCGCCCCCGCCAGCCGACCCGCTTGCAGCCACGAGAAATCCCCCCGCTTGGCATGAGCCATCTCGTGCAGGAAGACCGAGACCAGCTTAGCCTCCGCCCACTCGCGAGCCGCCTCCGGCAAATAGATCGCCGGGCGAATACCCCCAACCAGCAGAGGAGACCGCACCGTCGCCGAGAGCGAAACTCCCGGCAATCCGCGCAACTCCATGTCCCGTGCGCAGCGTTCACCGATCTCCAGCATCCGCCCGCCCGCCGGTCGCGAGCTTTTCCGCAGCCCTGCCCGCCCAAGGACCGTCCGCGCAATCTGAATCACCAGGATCAGCACCGCACCGCCTGCCCAGAACCACGGCAGCGCCCTTTCCACCACGCTCCACCACGGAGCAAGCAAATCGCTCATGGCGAACCGCACAGGTTCGCCGCTCGGTCCCTGCCACGGGGGCCGGGCCTGCGCCGCTCCATCCCCTGGCCCGATCTCACGCGGCGTCGTGAGCCTTTGGATCTCCTCGTCACTACGCAGTAAGTGAATCACGCTCACCGCCGCCTGAAAGGACGGCGAGTTAACCGCGCTCGGCTCGACCGCCACCTTCGGCCTCACCCGCTTGAGAAAAGCCGGGCCAAACTCAAACACCACTAGCCCCAGGATTCCCGCCAGGCACAGCCGCCACATCCAGCACCGTGCCGCCGCCGAGCGCCGCCGCAGCACCGTCACCACACCCCAGGCAAAAAGCACCATCCCGCTGCTCTTCATCGCCCACACCAGCAGGAGCCCGACATGCGGCGCATAGAGTTGAAACGTCAGGAGTTGAGCCATCCAGTCATTCATGGCTTCCGCGCCTCCTTGATCAGCGACATCAGCTTCTCCGCCTCCTCCGGCGAGAGCCTCACATTCTTCTGCCCCAGCAGCGCACACGCCGCCTTCGCCGCCGAATTCCCGAAGAAATTCTCCACAAACGCCCGCACCGCAGACTTCCGCAGCTTCGCCATCGGCGTCCGGTGCGCGTACCAGTCCCGCCCCTGCTCATCGCGCTCCTTCGCCAGAAGACCCTTGTTCGTCAGGATGCGGAGGATCGAGCGCACCGCCGAGTAGGTCGGCGCATCCGGCAGCTCCCGTTCAATATCTCGCGCCGTCGCGCGGCCCAGCCGGTGCAGCACATCGATGACCTGGCGCTCACGCTTGCTCAGGGGAGGCGTATCAGAGGACATGCCTGCTGAATATTCAACACCCAAGACGAAGACAAGACGAATGTTGATTTTTCAACATTCCCGCCACGGCATCGCTAGGCCATCCGCCCGGGGTCCCGCCGCCGTTCACCGCCCGGAACCAATTCGCTGGCGACGCCCCTGCACAAGCCTGCAACCGCATCGAATCAACGTATCGCTGACCGGCTAATGCAAGCCAACAGATTCATATGGCGAACTCCGCCCGCATCTTCCGCTCATTGCCAAAGGTTAAGAAGCCAGCCCTTCGAGAGTTTTTTGACGCCTGACCTCCATTTGTTTCCCCGGACAAACCCGCAGCCTCCGCCCAGACACCACCACCTCTCTCCGCTCGCACACGATTCCCTTGGAGCCTCACCGCCATCCTGGCTCATTCCCGTACAGCTTCACGGTCATTCCCCCAGACCATCCCGCCACCAAACCTCCACCACCGAACAAATGGGGGACTCACCCGTAATTCGCTGCCATGAGCGCGCTCTCCCTCCTAGGCAACCAGATGCATGATTGACCACCCGAAGGTATAAACTCATGATAGGCCGCAGAATTTATAGCGATATAATCGCGCTACCACCTTCTCGCCCTGTCATAGATTTTCCGCCATGCATCGCCTCGACCAGCCCCTTGAGAGTTCCCGCCCCTCCGGCGCAGATCGACTCAGGAGCAAAGCCGCCCGCAGCCACCGCGCCTCCATCGTTTTCGGTCTGCTGGCCCTGGCCCTCATGGTCCTCACCACCTTCGTCCTCCTCGGCTGCTTCCTCGCCCGCGTCAATCCCTTCTCCCATCACGCGCTCGTCCTTTACCTCGCCCTCGCCGTTCCCGCCATCCCCCTCCTCGCCATGGCCTGCGGGATATTCTCCCTCCGCCACGCCACCCTCCGCGCCATGATAAAAGAAAAGGGGCCGGTCAGAGAATACTGACCCGCCCCGTGGAGGATGCCCGGCTCGCCTCCTGTGCGCGACGCCGGGGAAAACACTCTTTCGCCCGTTACCGAACCAACCTCCGGCGCGCACGGCAGACCAGCCAGCCGCCCAGCCCCAGGCCGATCAGCGCCCAGGTCGCAGGCTCCGGCACCACGCTCAGCGCCACCTCGTCGACCCGCGCAAACTCATTCGTCGACACCCCGGCCCCAGGAGTGAAGAGCACAAACAGCGTCTTGCCGATCGATCCGCCCGTCGTCCCGATGTTCGTCAGGGAAAACTGCTGCCAGTTCGCGCTCGATGTACCCGCTTTCGGCGACACCGTACTCGCATAGATCGCCGTCGCGGCCCCCGTCATCGTATTGTCACTCGTGTAAAAGAGACGGAAGTTGATCTGGTCCCCATCATCCCACTGAAAGGCCCCATTGTACCAAAAGCTCAGGTTGAAGCTATCCCCGCTCTGGATGGTGTAGCCCGTATTGAGCGCTCCATTTGTCGTGGTCACCCCATCTCCGTTCATACCCACCACCAGGGAGTAATTCCCCTCATGCGTCGTTCCACTGATCGCCGCAGAGGCATTCCCCCTCCCGATCGTGGAGTTCGCTCCATACGATACCCACGTCGCCGGTGTGCTCGATGTGCCGGTTTCAAAACTGCCGTTCAGCGTCGTGTTATTGACGAGGACTGTCGCCGCGCCCGCCGATCCGGCAAGACTCATCGCGCAGAGTGCCACGACGAAAATGGGGGAGAAAAAGTGCATTTTCATTTTCAACCGCTTTTTATATCGATTTATTTTTAATGTCAAAATGAATCATTTCTTATGAAAAACCTCCGCATGGCGGATGCCGCCTCATCGCGGCTCGAGCATCACGACAAATCCCAGCGCCGCATTGTGCGACTCCCCGCCCCTGGGCAAACAACGCCTCGGGACGATCCGCGCCGTCGTCGGCATCGCCTTCCGGTTGATTCTGCCCGCTCTAGGCGGCACTCCGGCAGCGGCGGCGAAATCGCAGCACCAGCAATCCCGCGCCCACTCCCACCCATGCCAGATGCAAGTTCGCCGGTTCCGGCACCGCCACGATGCTTCCATTCAGCGTCACATTGTCCGCCCGAAAGATCGCCCCATTGGCCGTGTCGTTATACACATCATTGCTGCCTATGCTGCTCGTCACATAGAGTCGGAAGGTGATCCCCGTCGCATGCACGATATTGGCCAGTGACGACAGATCCGCCGTCGCCGTCGTATACGTGATCTCCGAGCCCGATGGCGTATAGGTCTCTCCCGTCAGGCTCAGGTCTGTCGCAAAATTATCCAGGCTGCTGCGCAGATAGCCATTCACCGTGAATGGCCCCGTGCTCGTCGACCCGCCAAAGAGCAGCGTCAGCGACGTCAGGTCAAACTCATACCCCGTATTTGGCGTTACCGTAAACGTCAGGTAATCCCCCGCCGTCACCGCCCCGCTCTCCGTCGTCGTCAGCGCCGTGCTGCGCATATAGACATTGCCCGTCCCCGAGAAGCCCACCGTCGTCCCCAGCGTGCCGCCATTCACCCCAAACTGGCTCACCGTGCTATTGGCCCCCGTCGTCGAAGGCAGGGCACGATTGGCCGAGTTTTCAAAATCATACTGCGCGATCACCGCAGCCTCGGCCGTCCATCCACCAAAGGCCACCGCCATCGCTACCAAAGCCAACGGAATATATGGGGGCGTTTTCATTCCTCCTTTTCATATCGATATACTTTTCATTGTCAATGGATTTGTTATTTCAGGCCGCACCGAACAATCCTCCCAATTCCGGGAGCGAAAAATCCGCTTCGCCACCCCGGCGCAGCCACCCTTGACCAATCGAGCCAGATCAATATCACCGCCCGACCCTGGCTCCATTCCTAACAATCTCAGGCCCCCCCGGGAAACCCACCCTCGAGCCCGTATCATCCACGAAAAAACCGACAGACAGTCCATGAAGGAAAATCAGTTCAACCACATCCCCACGCTGCCACATTGCCCATTCACCGCCGCCGTGAGAAACTGCCCGCCGAATCGACAGAGCCGAAAGCAGTCGCATGCCTAACCAGCTTCGCGGGGCGTTCCCCCGGTGAAATACTCCGCCCCGGGAACCCCAGGTTGCCGGGGACGAACACTGGATGAGGGAGGGCCCGTGTGCTGGCATGTTCCAGCGAATCCGAGGCAAGCCTGCAAGAACGCGGCCACTGCATCTCCAAGAAGCTGCCTCCGGCACCATTACCAAATATAGCTGGCACCCGCCTTGCTATGGTTGCCGCATTCACCTTCGTTATCTTTAATGCCATTCCACACCGACCCCCTGTTTTTCAGTCGGCTTAGTCAAATTGAGTTGCCCAAGGCGGAGGCACCTGTTAGCAAAGGCTGCTTCACTTCCACCCATGAAAAAACTAAGCGCTCTCTTCCTGGTTCTGCTCTTCTCAGCCACGCTCGGCTTCGCCAAGACCGATGACCAGATCACAGATCTCGATGCCGCCATCAAGCAGGCCACGACCGAGAACAAGGCGCTCTTCATCATCTATGGACGGCCGACCTGCGGCAATTGCAACGCCCTGCATGGCTACATCGACCAGCACCAGCTGCGCCTCACCAAGACCAGCTTCCTGATTGCCAATCTCAATTGCGACGACCCCGCCCAAAGCTCCAATTTCAAGGGAAGGTATCGGAACAGCCTCGATGGAAATACCCTGCCATTTGTAGTGATCGCGAAGCCGGACGGTACGCTGGTCAAAGCCCGTACCGGCTACGGCACGGCAGACCAGTTCAACGACTTTATCCGCGACGCGAAAAAGGATTTGAAAAAGGAGTAAGCTCCTTCGTCCTTCAGGCGCATGCGTAGGAGGGGTCGGGTGCATGCGTAGGAGGGGTCGGGCCTATAATTTACATGTTCGACCTCGGAGAACGCATTCTAGGCAATACTCCCATGGTTCGCGTTTGCGCAGCGAATCTCCAAATCGCGGCTCTTCTCTGAAGCATCCGATCACCGCTTGCACGCTTCGCAACATGTAAATTACAGGCCCGCCCCCTTCCCCGCCATTTTGTCCGCAGCGGTATGATATCCGCCGTTCCTGCAAGCGGCCGGGTCGTCTTGCTGTCGCTCAAGGCCAGGACGCTTTGACAAAACGCCTGCCTTATGATCTAATATTCGTGCGAGTGAGGGAGGGGCGAAATTCCCGTTGAAGTCACTGTCTGCGGTCGCTGGAGTCAATCGCGGCTCGCCCGACGAAAGTCGGCGGTGCGACCGGGGGCTGAGTCATTGATTCAGTCGAGCCCCTCCGGGTAACTCTGGAGGGGCTCTTTCTTTTAGCGAATGTTATCGACGATCGCTTTAGGAAATTCCTTTCCCCTCAAATCCTGTGGATATTGCGTTACAAGTCCCGAATCATAAATCGCTTGTTTCAAAAAGACTCCTTCCGCACTGGTAACCACCATATGAGTCGTGTTCCCGTATTTTCGGAAATACAGCACACCTGAGTCATCCCTGACACAGACCTGACTGTATCGGAGGGTAGAAGGGGTCGCACCGACCAAGGCAGCCATACCGGCCCGGCCCCTTCCTTTAGTTAGCTACCCGACTTCCCAGAACTAAAACAGAGACCCAAATAGGTTTCCCATGATGTCTCCAGACGGGTAGCTGGACAGCTCAATCGCATCTCCATCATAGCACATCGAATAAATATCTCCTTCCAGATACTCGCCGCCGCACAGGTAGGCTATCTTCCCGCGGACTTCGGCTGCCACTACGACTTCAGAATCGGTGGAATTCCAGCGCCAATTATCCGAGGCAATACGAGTCAATGTACTCAATTTTTCGTACCCAGCCCCAAAACCGCCCAAGCCAAAAAGCCCTTTCTTGCGCGGCATCTCAAGAGTGTCATCTATACGCATACGAACATTTAGGTCATAAAAGTCCTCCGCTTGCCCGTCATACATGATCGTAAGTAGAGGGTCGTCAGGAAAGTTATTGAGCCTGATATACGCCTCGGGAGAAAACTCCGGAAATGTGCATACTCTCAATGAATGCGTCGGCGCCGCCACCCGGGAGTCTGGCGGAAGACTCAAAACATACTCTCGAAATTCTGAAAACTTGCTCATTGTTTCACCACCTCTTCCTGCATGATTCCTTTTCTCACACCTTTGCGAGATCTTAAGCTCGCCGCAATCATCAAATCGTAGTTTCCGTTGTACTTCTCGTAAAGATCTTCCCAGGTCAGATTTTGTTCCGATTGCATAAGTTCCTCCGCTCTGGCTCGATCCTTCATCAGATCTCTCCCTTTGGTTCGGAAGACATTTCTGACAGCCGAGCTGACCATGGCCTCTTCCTGCCAAGATTTTCCAGCTGCCCGGTACATTTCAAGCGCGCTGTGAATAAACGGGTTCTTTCCGGGATATCCGTTTCCGCCCTCATACCAGTCACGGGTCTCCAGGTTCGACAACGAATAATTCTCAATCCCCTTGCTCGCCTCCACTCCCATCGGCTCTGCGACTGCCTGAGCCTCCGCCAGTTTCGGCGCGAGACGAGGACGCATGTACAGCGTCCGCCCTCTGGCCGCCGCAGAACTCAGCAGGGAAAGGATCGCGCCTTTCGCCAAGGCTCCGCCGCTCGCCTTTTCTGCCTGGTCAAAGACATCCCGATATTTGTCGTAGAGACTTTGGGCGATCAGGTCATTGAAATATTGCTGCCCAAAGCTCTGCGTCCCGCTCTCCACAGCTTCAAAGAAGGCCCGGCCCAGCACTTTCATGAACGGCGCGGTCGCACCAAACCGGAACCGGTTCGCAATCCCCCATACAGGCACGATCTCACTCGCACCGACCAAGGCAGCCATGCCGGCAGCGATCCGAGCCGTTTCCTCATCCGCCCCGTGCCGTAGCGCCTCCTGATAGGTATTCCAACCACTCACCGCAGCGCCGGTCATCCCGATCGTCGAGGTCTCAAGTGCGGTAACGATCCTTCCGCCAGCACCGACCGCGCGAGCCGCGCCACCCACCGCGCCGCTTACCACCATCAGAGCTGTGGCCTGCCCCAGCCCGCTGGCGAGGGAGGATGAGAAGTATTCATCCTGCCGACGGTCTGTCGTGCTACGCCCGAGGTAGGCTCCTCCCTCAGCGATGCCCTTGAAGTACTCGCCACTCGCATTCATCCCCACGGCGTCGAGTGCCAGCCCCAGACCTCCTGCCGCGTCGGTAAACGTCCCGCCGACCCCGCCAACAAAGCGCGACGCCTTGTCAAAGAAATACTCGCCCGCTCCAGGCTGCACCGCGAGCCAGCGCTCCGCCGCCATACGGTTTTCAGGCCGGTAGCGGTAATCAGCAGCAGCAAAGTCAATATTCTTCGCCTGCTGACTCCGACGAAAAATGGCATTATCCATCGTTTCGTTGATGATCTGATCCGTCTTGCCCAACTCCTGGATGATCTTTGGAATGAGGTTTTGCGGAGTCACCATCGAATCAGCCCAAGCCTGCAAACGCGCTTTGTGGCGTAGATTCATTCGCTGCAAATGCAAAAATGCTCCGTTCATTTCCAATCCAGTTACATAAACACCATTGGGATCAGTGAATCGGGGCGTCTTGGCAGCCTCTTCGATAACAGCCATCATTCGCTGTTCGCGTTCCGGTATCGTCATTCCATCCGGCGACAACTCTGTCTCCAGCAACCCCGCTTTTCCTTCCAATGTGATTGGCCTGCCGCGACGAACCTCAACCTGCCTGAACCGATATCGCGACAAACCACCAAGGCGGGGCTCCTCGCGATCCCGGATGAATGACGGAGGTTCATCAACAGACAGATCACCTCCCCGCAGCGTTTCAAGTTTGAGTAGAGCATACCGAGACAACATCTTTTGGTCCGCCTCTTGCGGGTCATCCAACAGAGGAGCCGCCCCGGTGGGCTCCTGATGTATTCGCTCTTCCTCCCTGATGTTTGCCTTGCGAGTCAACAGCATCTCGGCGACCGGCTGCTCTTGAGGAGCATTCTGACTTCCAACACGGATATAATCGGGCGCATCCGCCTCCACATCTCTCGTTGTTGTTGTCAGCGCCTTGCCATTCCCCGCGGCAGGCATGCCCAAGACCTTCTTCACTCGGTCCTCAATGGTAGCCATGTCAACAATATCGGACACGTGTTCGCCAAGCCACCAGGCCTCATTGGCCGTTGGGTTGCCCTGCAGCGAAACAGGTATTCCTCCTGACCGTTCTCTTCCTTCCACTGTCGCTTCCTCCGTCTTCATCGCTCGATCACTCCTTCTGTTCCGCCACCGTTGGCGATTTTCCAGTACTCCACCGCCCGCCGCACCACCGCGTCCTCGACCCGGTCGGCCAGCCACTTCTTGTATTGCCTTGCCTCCGCCTGCGGATGCTCCCGGGCATACGCGCTGAAGGCGCCTTTTAACTGCCCCGCGTAGGCATAGGCGCGCATCGCCCCGTCCGCCGGGTCGGCCTCCTCATCCGCCAGGGAACCGGGATGAAAGAACCCCAGCACGGCCAGCCGGTCGATCTTCTCGCAGATGTCGCGCTGCGCCAGGTCGGCCGGGGTGATCGTGCGCTGCCCGGCGCGGCGCAACTCCTCCAGCGCCCCCGCCCGCTCTCCCATCGGAAGAAAACGCCGGATGCCGTCGCGGATCGTGCGCATCCGGCTCCCATCCGCATCCTCCGCCTCGTCGTAACCCCTCAGCACCGAGAAGAAATCCGAGCGGAATTTCAGGTAGTTCGCCCGCTGCTCCGCCGTATCCACCGGCACATCGCGCAGGCTGCGCACCAGAGAATGCACCACGCCATCGGGCAGCCGTGCCGAGGCCGCTCGAGCGCGCACCTCCGCCGCATCACGCATCTGGCCGCTCGCGATCCCGGCATCCAGTTCGTCGTTCATCGAGCGCTGCCGCTCGGCGATTACCTGCCGCGCCTTTTCCCGGTAGTTTGCCCGGTCGTCCGCCGTGAGCGCTCGGAAGGCCAGCCGCTCGGCGGCGTCCGGCTCCCCGCTCACGCGCTCCTCGTCCTCCAGCACCCGCCGCGCCTCCCAGGGGTCTGCCTCGATGAAGCGCTGCACGTTCCGATGATTCAGCCGCACGATGGCCTGCTCGTGCAGCCGGTCCTCCTCCTCGCTGGTGAAGAGCCCATGCCCGCGCGCCCTTGCCATCAGCAGCGCCGCCTCCTCGTACCGGTCCTCATCATTGAGCTGCTCATACCGCGCAACGGCAGACTCCCGTGCGCCCGCGATCAGCTCCCGGCGGCTCCGGTCGACCATGCGCTGCCGGGCCAGCATCTCCTGCCGGTCCAGCAGCCGATCCGCCTGCTCGCGCGCCGTCGGCCCCAGCACCACCCGCGAGGCAAAGTCCCTCGTCGAGCGCGACAGTTCCCGCCAGCCCGTCTCCCACTGGCTCTCCGGCTGCGCGCTCATGTGCTCGTCCAACGCCGCATCCGCCTGCTGCGCCCGCAGCGTGATCTCATTCAGCCCGGCAAAATCCCGCACCTCGCGCTCCGTGCGCTGCCAATGCTCCAGCGCCGCCGCCGCCTTCATCGGGATCTTTCCCGCCTCCGCCAGCCCGCGCGCGACCCGGGCCACGCCGTCAAACGGCTCGCGTTGATCCGCCTCCGGCCCGACCTGCAGCAGACTCCCCGCTCCACCCTCCCCGCCGCGCTGCACCGCATTGGGGATTTCGCTCAATTTCACCCGCGACATCATATTGCCTCCTATTGTATCGCCTTATCCCTGGCGCAGGAGGGAGCGCACGTACTCGACCGTGTCGGTGTCGCCGCCGTGGTAGCGTTTGTAGAGGGAATGGTCGGGGTTCGTCTGGATCTCGCGAGCCTCCGCCGCGCCTCCCTTGCCGAGCGCGCTGCTGCGTCCGCTGGCGACGAACTGGTCATCGCTGATGCGCTTCGCCAGGTTCACAAAGGCCATCACCGTCTGCGGGTCGGCAAAGCCCGGCACCGAGCGCGGATCGACCCCGGCCACCGTGGCGGCCTGGATGGCGAGCTTGATATTCGCGTCGTACTGGTCGCCCCATTTTTCCTTCAGCACGCGCTGGCCCTCCTGGAGATCGCGGCGGGCGGATTCCGTCGCCACGCGCACGAGCGCCTGCTCCTGCTGGAGCTGCCAGCCCGCCAGCTCGCGCAGCGCGGCCTCGGGGATGTTGTGCCGGTGCGCGATCTCCAGCACGCCGCGCGCCCGGTCGTCGTTCCACTCCATGCCCTCGGGGAGCGCCTCCGGCCGGATGCGGTAGCCCTCCGGCGCATCGGGCACGCCCATCGCCTTGCGGTAACTCGCCACCTCCTCCGGCGTCGCGTCCTTGCCCGGCACGAAGGTCCCCTTGCCGCTGCGCCACGCCTCGAGCTGGCGGTAGCTCTTGGCCAGGTCGCCCACGGTCTTGAATTTCCCCAGGCTGTCGCGGTACTCGCCCAGCTCCTCCGGCAGCCGCGCCGTCCAGCCGGGCGCGAACGTCCCATCCTCGCGGACAAATCCCGCCGCCTCCTGCGGGCTCGCGGCGGGCGCTTGCGTCGCGGACGCGGTGGTTTGGGTTGCAGCGTTCGTCGTGGCGGTTTCGGTCGTCAGGGTATCAGTCAATGTCTCCATGGTTTTTCAGTAAGTCGGGTTTCTAGGTTTGCGTAAGGGTTGTCGGGGTTTACTTGATGCCGCGATGCGCGTAGCGGGCGGCGAATTCCTCCGGCGTGCGCGTGGCGCGGTACCACGCGATCCACTCCGGCGTGAGATCGCCGAAGCGCGGGTCCTGCGCGGGCTCGGGCGGAATATTGCCTGATCCTACACGGGTCGGTTTCTCTTTCTTTACGGAAGTGCGCTTCATTTTTTGACGGTGAGGGCGGGTTCCTCGATATTCGCATCCCCCTGGGCGGGAGCGGTGGCGAGCCCCTGCAGGTGCAGCACCACCGCCCTCGCCCCATCGGCCAGCGCCGCCGTGATCGGGTCGTAGGCATAGACATCCGCGCCCGAGCGCACGGGGGTGAAGACCCGTTCGTTCACGCGGAAGGTCGTCGCCAGGTGCTCCATCAGTACCTGGCCATCCTCGCTCTCCAGCACCCGCCGTGCGGCATTCACCAGCCGCTGCCTCTCGCGGGCCCGCTCGACTTTGCGCGATTTTGCCTCCTCCGTCATTGCGCACCTCCCGCGAGCATCTGCGCCACCACGCTGTCGGGTTTCACGCTGCCCGCCTTGCCCGCTGCGTCCGCCGCCGCCATGAGCGCCTGCTGCTGCTGCGCCTGGGCCTGGGCCTGCGCGCGACCGGCGCGGATCTCCTCCACCTTGTCCATCGGCAGCAGCCAGTCCGCCGGCAGCCCGTCATTGCGCGCCCCGTCGCGGGCGATGCGGTCCACATCGTAATGGTCCAGCACATCGGGCCGCGCCTGCGCCAGCGCCGCGCTTAGCTCCATGGACCGGGAGAAGGCAATATTCGCCTGCGCCCGGATGGCCAGGGCCACGCGGGAATTATACGCGATCTCCGGCTGCGCCAGGAAGGCCTCGCCCGTCGCGTCCCGCGCGATCATTCCCTCCGGCGGCGGCGGCAGCATCCCGCCCCGCAGTTGCAGGTTGAAGACACACCGCAGCAGCGGCGTGAGCAGCTCCGTCGTCTTGCGGGTGAAGGCCGGAGTGAACTGGTTGAGCTTCTCCGCGCTCCGCTCCGCCACCTCGCGCGCCGTCATCTGGCGCTCGATCTGCGAGAACATGTTGAAGAGCGGCACATGGTACGCACGCTCGATCGCCTCCTGCTTCCGCTTCTCCCGCTCCAGCCCGATGTTGTAATCCCCCGCCGTCGCCCATTCGCGCGGCACGGAGTTCGGGCTCGACGGGTCAAAGAACGTCACCCCGCCCGCGTCGAGATCCATCTCGCCCTCCATGTCGCCGGGCGCGAGGATGCGCGGCCACGCCTTCACCTCCGCCAGCGCGTCCATGTGTTTCACGAGGTGATTGAGCTGACGCGCCTCCGGCAGCGCCATCCAACTCGGCGAGATGCCCCACACCTCCGAACCCCAGCGCGCATGCCGCGTGGCAAAAAACGGCTTTTCGTCAAAGCCCCCCTCGCTGATGACATGGCGGCACTCCGGCTCCAGGTACACCGAGGCATACGGCTTGTTGCGCCCGTCGAGCTTCCCGCTCTCGCGCTCCTGCGCCCCGCGCGGATAGACGGCGTGAAGGAACGTGTATTCCCTCTCGCTCCCGCTGCCCGTCGCGCGGATCTTCGCCAGGTCCGTGCGCATCTTTTCGCTCAGCCGCTCCTCGCCGAATTTCTCCGCCGCCTGCTCCGCCGTGAGCCGAAACTCGCGGAAGCACGTATCCACCAGCCGCTCCTCGTTCTCCGCGAGGCAATACGACCCCGCCGGGAGACACTGGAAGTTCAGCGGGAAATTCCGCCCCGGCAGCGCGATGAGCGTCCCGGTGCCAAACGCGCCGTCGTCGAAGTACAGCTCGTGGATTTCCGAGTAGAAGTTGGAGTTCGCCAGGTTCCGCTGTGTGATCTCCGTGCACCTCTGCAGCCACTGCGCCACCTCGTCGTCGCCCTCCTTCTCCGGCGGCGGGGAAAAGCTGAACCACTGGCCGTCCGCCGGAGTCATGTAGGCCAGCATGCCATTGGCCAGCGTCTGGTTTGCATACACCGCCGTCGTGTCAAAGAGGTTGTCCGCCACCGAGTCGCCCGGCGTCGCGTTCTGCCGCGTGATGTTCGCCTTGCGCGGCATCACGTAGTCCGCGATGCGCTGCCAGTATGCGTCCCACGTCGAGCGCTTCGCCTTCATCCCCTCCCATCGCGCCAGGATCGGCCTGGCATCCGTCATTTTTTCATTCATGGAAATTTGTATCGACTTATCCGAGCAGGGTTTTCTTGCCATCCGTGGCCGGGGTAAACCCGCCCGTCTCGCCCGCGATCAGCGTGGCCCGCACGCCCTTGCGCCGCGCTGCCTGCTCGCGCTGATCGTCCTCCGCCTGCTGCACCTCGAGCTTCGACGTCGTCGGCGCGGGCGGGATCGGCTCCGGCGCAGGCGGCGGCGTGGTGTCGAGCTTCGGCGGGTCCGGCATCTTCGACAGCGCCGTGTTTTCCTTTGGTGCCTTCGGCACCTTGGGACTTGAGAAATAGTTCACGCACTCGCAGAGCAGCGCGTTCGACAGAGGATCATTCACTCGCATAAGAAGGGTCTTCCTTGGGAATTCCGCCGGGCCAGCCCCGGCACGCACCCCGCGCACCAGCAACCCCGGCAACACCTCTTTCCTTATACCCTCAAGGAGAAATACGCAAGATTGTTTCTCCTTACAGCTAACAATTTCCTAATACTAAGATTTACAAGAAATGCAAAACCAGCGGCACCACCGCTACCGCACACAAAATCCAAGACAGGTTTTTACAAAAGGTCGCAAAGAACGCAAAGGATCGGCCTGCCCGCGCAGCCACCCCTCGCCGCCAACCTCCCGCCCGCCTCGCGATCACAGTTTCTCAAGACAGAATCGAACAAAGAGGAAGCGAAGAAAACAAAGGGAAGGCAGAAGACCTCTGCCAGAGCCAGGCTCGGCGAGACACAGGATGCTGCACCTCGAAGACACTGGCGGCCACCCCTCCGATGCCGCGCCTTCGGCTTCCAAATACCCACCAACGCCCCAGACCGACGAGCCGCGCCATCTGCCGCCAACGTCTATCCCCGGCGGCCCAAGGGCGACTACACCTTCGCCGTAAAACCCTCCACCCTGACCGACCCCGTCCAATCCTTCTGAGCCGTGAAATCCCAGACTCCTCACGCTGGTGGAATAAAACGCGGCCACCGGAAGACCGGGAGGCGGTAAGGATTCCAGCCTCCCAAGCCGCTGAAGCGCAGGACAGCCCTCGCCACCGCCGAGCTTTGACTACAGACTGATTTCATCTGCTCCAGCCCCATTGCTTTCAGCCAGCATCGGCAAGAGGTCCATTTCGTGGGAAATGGACAACCATCCACCAAACCAGTGCCGGAAGTCGGCTTCATCTTCGCTCCCTTCGCTGCCTCTTTGTTCGATCCTGTCTTTAAATCCGTGATCGCGAGGCGCGCGCGAAAATCGCATCGCCCCGCAGCCCGTGCGGTCGGCACCCCCCTTTGCGTCCTTTGCGATCTTCTGTGAAAATGGTCTTCGGTTACTTCCCCGAGCGCAGCCGCTTGCGCAGCTTTTCCCCCACCTTGGACGGCGCGGGCTCCTGGGGGAGCGAGAGTTCCTTCGCCGCCTCCTTCACGCGATTCTCAAACCACGACCCGCCCAGCGACTCGCCGCTCAGGTACGCCTTGGCGATCTCGCGGTCGATGCGGTCGCGCTCATCAAAGGTCAGCCGGTGAAAATCCCCCGTCGTATGGTGTGGCTTCGCGATCGACAGGTCATAGCGAATGAGGGAAAGCAGGTACTCGCTCCGCGTCATCCCCAACTCCTGCAGTCTCTTCGGCAGGCACTCTCCGATCGAGACCGGCACGCGAAATGTCACATTCTGGCTTTCCATAACATCATGAAAATACACGATCCCGATCCCCCGCACCAACCCGGAAAATGCACTCGTCGGGAAAAAAATCTCACTCACCCACGCAGACCGCCTTCGCCATGCGTATCATTCCCCCAAAAACCAATAATCCGGCGCGGAAGGCACCTCACCCACCGCGCCGGATTTGGCGTTTCTCAACTAAACTTTGGTGCCCGATGGCCACTCGCGGAACGCACCGATGTTCACCCCGCCAGCGGATCAGAGGCTCCAGGTTCGCGCCCATCCAGGCAGTTTGCACCACCGATCCGGCACTCGTCCCAGGGACCTCCATCCCCCCAACAGCATCGATCCATCCCGCGTAGTAGCAGGAGCCAAAGCTCCCCTCGGGCAAGCCCAACCTCCTACACCTCCCCCTCTCCCATCAAGGCGAAAACATCGACATAAACGACTTATTTTCAACCGAATACGTACCATTACGTAATAGCATCGTAGCCATACGTACAGCCTGGCGGAAGGTGTCAATTCCGCATCTGCCAACCTCGCGCTCCATCAGCGCCAGTCCCTCCGGAAGGACTCCCTGCCGTCCCGCGCCGCGCTCCAGCACATGCTCCCGGCGCCCTTCTCCGATGAATGGGCCAGTACCTGCCCGGCGCACACGCAGCCACCCGTGCCTCAGCCGGGATCTTCCCAGGAGCTGCCGCCACCAACTAAGACTTCCCCGCTAAGCAAAAATCTCGCTTAGCGTCATTTTTGCAGCCCGCCATCTCGTTCCCGCGCCCCGGCCGCGCCCTCTGAAACACCCCGCCAGCCTCCATTTCATCAGCCACTCTTCCCTTCACGCCTCGGGAACCGGAGCGCCTTCGACACAGAAATAAGTACCCACACGCAAAATCCCTGTGAATAACTCATCCCCCTGCCTTGCACCCAAATCGCACCCCCTCCGTTGTCATTCCTTTCCCTGCCCGGCATTCTCACGGCATGGAAATTCCCGAACTGCCCGCCGAACTCCGCGAGGCCGCGGCGCGCCATGGCGTCGACCCCGCCTGCCTCGCCCGCTTCCTCCTCCACGAGCTCTCCGATGGCTCCGGCTTCATCGATCAATCCGCAAAAATCCTCAAAAGCCGGTTGACGCCTGAGACTAATGGTGTATACACTTCCGAACCATATTGCCATGGCCAACCAACGCGACCAGGACAAACGAGCCATCTCGGGCTGGATACACAAGGACCTCAAGGCCCGGCTCATGCTGGTGGCCAATGAACTCGACATCCCGCTTTCCGCGCTCATCGAAAAAATCCTCGAGGAACAAGTCCACCACTATGAAAAACGCCACCCCACCCGCAAGGCCTAGCGCCGAGGTGCGCGCCCACATCGCGCCCTCCCTCCACCACCAGCTCGACCGCATCGCTGCCGCCTCCCGCCGCAGCCTCGCCGACGTCTTCGAGCTTTTTTTGTCCAAAGGTGTATACACTTTGGAGAAACAGATCAGCCGCAACCCGAAAACCACCACCGCCCGATGAACGCCCATGACCTCGCCCGCGCTGCCGAGACCGCGAATAAATCCGCCCGTCACTACACGCCGATGGAACCCTACATCCCCGCGGTCGATGTCCTGCGTCGCAAGGGCTGGAGCTGGGAGGCCATCCACACCTGGCTGCGCTCCCAAGGCCAGCGTGTACAGAAAAGCCCGACCACCTTCGCCGCCTGCATGGGCCGTTGCTACCGCCGCTGGATCTCCCGCGAGACCGCCCGCCTCGCGGCCAAGGTCGGCGATGCCTCCCTGCCAGGGAAATGCGAGTCCCCGGGCAACGTCCCTCTGAATGAGTCCCCGCCTCCGCGACGGAAAAAAGGCGGCAAGGTCAATACACCCAACACCGCGCCAGCGACTCCCACCGAGCTGCTGCCAGCCGAGTCCCAATCCTGAACAACGCAGGACAGCGAGACAGCGGCGACACAGCCAGCACCGAATAACACGCCGCCCACCGAGCCGCCTCCCGTCTCAAAAGAATCAACCCGCTCGCCCGCACACCCGGGGCTCATCTGCACCCGCGGCCGGCGACACCACACACATCCGAAAATTGAAAACTGAACCACCGCAAAAAACGCGCCCGCCCCTGCGCTTCATCGGCACGCATGTCGACGAGGCAACCTATGAGGCCTTTAGCCAGGCCGCCCGGGCATCCCACCGCTCCCGCAGCGCACAGGTCCGCCATCTTATTGACCTGTCCCTGCAACCGCCATCCCGGCCTGCCGCTCTGGTCAGCCAGCCGGATACCAGCAGCAACCCGCAAAGCGACCAAATCCCGACCAACGAAACCACCATCCCGAAAGACCCGCAGCCATGATTGCCACCCTGTTCATCCTCCGTGAGGAGGCCGGTATCGAATACGAGTTCCCCGTTGAGATCACCCGCGACTCGCGCCATGACCTCATCGCCACCGTCACCAGCGACATCGAGGAAAAGCGCTGGACCACCCGCCGCGGCGGCCTCGAGCTCGAGCACACCGGCGACTACCTTTACATCGAGGGAGACGAGATCGACCTCACCGACGAGGAATACTACGAGGCTGAGGAAATCCTCCTCCGGCTCAAGGGCGACTTCGACCGCGAGATCCGCTCCCTCCTCAACTCCACCCACCCCAAGGACACCACCCACCACGATGATTAGCCAGGCCGCCGCACGCCTCCTGCGCGCCCTCGGCCTCGCCCCAAAGGAGCCTCCGCCCGATGACGCGACGCCCGTCGCCGTGCTCTCGTCCCCGCCCTGGACCGGCCTGCATCTCCGCTCCCGGCATCCCGCGCGCTGCACCCGGGGCTACTCCAGTCCCTACACCCTCCCCCGGTCCGCCGACACCCCGGCCGCGAGCCGGAGGTGACGGTCGCGCCCGGGGGCGAGGGAAACCGGCGCTGTATTACCACCTCCCTCCAGCTTCCGCCGAGACAAAATGGGCCGTTAGCTCTCCGCCGCCCGTCATGGGAAACCATCACGAGGCACCTGTCCCCCGCCGCTGCAACGAGCCCGCCGGGCTGGCCGCGGAACTCGCGATCATCGATCTCCAGTTTGAAATCCGTCACCGGCTCGACCTCTCCGCCTTTCTCACCGGGATCGATCTTGCAGACGTTTTTCAGGCTGCCTTGCGCCATTAGGGATAGGTGCGGGGATGCGTGCCACGCCCAAGGTACTTAAGATGGACGGTCGGGAGCTGTCCCACAAGAGGCCGGCGCCAGGATGCCCCGACTGAGGGCGGCCATTCCTTCCCCGGCAACACTCCTGCGCGCTCCGCTAATCACCTCCGCGTCGCATGCTCTCCCGCTTTCACCATCCGGTTCCCTGCTCATAGGACCGATCGTCGGGTGCCCCCGGCCTCGATCCTGTTTCACAGCGTGCTCCCCGTCCGGCTCCCCCTGGGGCGAAACCCTCCGTTCATCGCCCTCTTCGGTTGAATTTGTCGAAACCGCGGGCGAATTTCCTATGGTATATCCTGGAGTGATTTCCCATGCTGGAGACCCTCCCCCCTGACCCCTTCCTTTACCATGGCTCCATTCCTCCACCAGAAGCGTTCGTTGATTTGCAGGCAGGCCTTTGTTTTTGCATTCTCTGCCGCCGTATTGCTCAGACCGGCCCTGGCTGGCGCAGAGCTGGATCTGGTCATGGATGATCCAGCCTCCCTGCTCCGCTCGCAACCCGAGGGGCTGTCCAAACTGAGCTCGGCTTTCGCTTCCAGCAAGGCTACCATCGCCTCCGGCGTGGGAGGCCGCGCCTTGCCGCAGTTCTCCGGCACAGCCTCGGCCGAGTCGGCCGATGCGAGAGTCCAGATCCTTTCCGAGCCGGCCCTGGGACCGAGCCGGTTCTTCCGCGCGACTCTCAATGGCACCTCGGAGGTCAAGCAGGTCGGCCTAGGCATCCTCCCCGACAAGGAGGCCTCTCTCCAGTCCCTCGCCACACGGGAAAATGGCCTCGTGAAAATCTCGGGCGGCATGGATTTCCTCATCCGCGCCACCTCGAGCAGCGGCGCTCCGAGATTCCAGCTCAATACCAAGGTCGCCAACCTCGGCATCACGATAACCACCAATCCCGGCGACGGCGTGCTCACCCTCAAGCTCTTTACTGCCAACAGGTCTCTCGCCGTGAACAACGACAAGGCCGGGAAGCGCGCCGCAATCGAAAAGCGCTCGGAGATCCGCCTCGATAATGACTCCATTTATCATGCCGCGCTCGTCTTCAAAACCCAGGCCGATGGGTCGCTCTCGGTTGCCCTCTGTCTCACCTCCGGAGCCGGCCAGCTCGACCCCCAGACCACGGTAGCAGCCGTCATCGACGGCTTTGAGCTGCTCGAGGACGCCAGCAGCAAGGAAACCGACAAGGTCACGCTCAACCTGGGCCGGGATGAAACTAGCCAGCAAACCCTGGACATCGCCGCATTCCGCATCTTTAGGCACCTCCCGGAAATCCTCCCCGGTTTCGAAGCTCCGAAGCCCTAGGCTCAGGAGCCACTATTGGCTGAAAATGTAAAGTTTTGGGGCGTTTCCTCTATAGCGGCAAAACGGACCGGAAGTATATTCATTGTAAATCATTCGCTCCCCCAATGAGCCTCCATCAAAACCTCAAGTCGATGACCGGCAGCGCCTTCAGCTTGATCGAGCTGTTGACCGTGATGGCGATTATCTCCGTGATGATGGCCCTTTCGGTGCCGGCCTTCAATGTTCTGAAAAGTACAGGCGACATCTCCGCTGCCGCCTATGATATCGCGAGCACGCTGGAGCAGGCCCGCGCCTATGCGATGGCCAATAACACCTTCGTCTATGTCGGCTTTGCCGAACGCGCCCAGATGGACGCCACGAAGCCTGGCGAAGGTCAGATCCTCATCAGCGCGATGGGCTCCAAGAGCGGCTCGCGCAATTTTGATAGCAAGAATCTCGTCTCCCTCACCCGGCTGCGCAAGATGCCCAACGTCCGCCTCGAGGATAATATCCCTAACTCCGGCAGCCTCTCGCGCCCCGTGGTGCAGAGTGCCTATCAGGTGGCTAACGATGCCTTCACCGCGCAGGATACCTTTGAGGTTTCCGGCGTTACGTTTTCAAAGATCGTGCAGTTCGACCCCCGGGGAATGGCCAGCATCCAGGCTCGCGCCGCATCGGTGTCGCAGTGGATGGAGATTGGACTTGCCGGAGCGCAGGGTTCCTCGCCGAACAGCGCGGTCGTTGTGCTTGACGGCGTGACCGGCGTCGCAAAAGTCTATCGTCCGTGAAGCGCCCCCCCGCCCAGCGCCCTCCTGCAGGCTTCTCCCTGGTGGAGATTTCCATCGCACTCGGAGTCGCCGCATTCTGTCTGCTGGCGATCCTCGGCCTCCTGCAGACGGGCATCACCAGCGAACAGACCACCGTCGGCAAGACTGCCGCCTGGGGCATTCTCTCGACCGTATTCTCCGATCTGAACTCCATCCCGGCCGACCAGACGACATCCAAGGCCTACAATATCTCGCTCTCCACGACGTCTCCCCAGACGATTTACTTTACCAAGGCAGGCAAGCCCACCGGAGGCATCGGTACCGCGCCGACAGCCGACTCCTATTATCGGATGAGTGTCGGCATTCAGGGTGCCTCGGCGACTTTTGCCACTCCGAGGCTCACCCGACTGCTCGTCACCTGGCCGGCGAAAGCCGACCCCGTGCCGGGGACCTGGCCGCAAAAGGCCTCCGGGTCGGTGGAGGTCATCACCTCCTTGCTTCGCGATTAGGTTTCCCGCAACGTCTTCTCCTGTCAGCCTGGATGCAACTCTTGGCCCCATCCCCTTTACGAACTATGCAGCTCCGGCGAAATGACCGACGCTCCGGCGGCTTCACGTTGATCGAGATCCTCGTGGCCACCGCGGTGCTCATCATCCTCGTCGCCATGGTCGCGAGCATCGTGCAAAGCGGGAATACGGTGATCTCCAGCAGCCGCAAGCATCTCAGCGCCGATTCACAGGCGAGGGAGGTGTTTGGGCAGTTTGGCATGGACCTCGCCCGCATGCCGCGTCGCCTCGATCTCGATGTCCTCACCTCCTCGAGCAATAACGCGATCTTCTTCTACAGCGAGGCCCCGGGCTTTCAGTCCACCACAGACACGCGGCAGTTCAACAAGCTCTCGCTCGTCGGTTATCGCGTCAACGACAAGGCTCAGCTCGAGCGCCTCGGCAAGGGGTTGAACTGGGAAAACCAACCCTTCCTCACCTTCAGCACCCAGCCTCTCACCACCAACGCCACCCCTCTCCCGGCCAGCACGATCGCCGGAGCCTGGGGGTCCACCGTCGGCTCCAGCCCTGCCTATGGCAACGGCACGGACGATAACTACCACCTGCTGGCCGACGGCGTCTTCCGCATCTACTACTGCTTCCAGACCACCAACGGCACATTTACGAAAACCCCCGTCGCCACGGCCATGACCGGACCTCTGGGAGATGCCACCTCGCTCATCCTCACTCTCGCCATCCTGGATGAGGACTCCCGCAAGATCGCGACCGACTCCAGCAAGCTCGCCTCGGCCCTTCCCGAGCCCGACCTCTCCAATGGCAAGCTGCCCGCGGAGACGTGGCAGAGCGCGGTGGACAATGTTGACAAGTTTGCCCAGGACGCCGGCATCCCCACCGCCGCCGCCTCCCGCGTGCGGATCTACCAGAGGAGCTTTCCGCTGACTTCCCCGTGATCACCCCCTCCGCCACCCCGCGCCCAGCCATGCATCCCGCAGCCCGCAGCCCCGGCGAATCCCTTTCCCGCGGCAGCGGCTCGCTCCGCCCCGCTCCCTCACGGCCCGAGTCCGGCGCTTCGCTGGTCATCATCCTCGCCTTCATCGTCCTGCTCACCGTCCTCGTGCTGGCGTATTTTTCCTATTCCTCCCTCCAGCGCCAGATCTCCCAGGCGAGCGTCAATCAGGCCGCCGCCGAGGTCTTCGCCAGGGGCGCGGTCAATACCATCATCGGCGACCTGAGACAGGAGATCATGGCCGGGTCAACCAACGTCTCCACCGATCCCGCAAAATATGCTGCCTACTATCCGGTGAACGCCGGCACGATGGTTCCCGCCATCTCGGGCTTCACCACCAACACGGGCCTGGAAAACCTCCTGAAGGTCAGCCGCTCGGGCAGCAGCTTTTTCTCCGGATCGAGCTACAACAGCGGAACCTACCCCGCCGCCAACCGCGCCGCCGCGCTCTCCACCACCAACGCCTCGCAAAACGGACGCTACATGAGCGTGGATCGCTGGAACGCCGCCCTGCTCCTCGCCAAGGCCGACACCAACAGCGCCACCAATTTCACCCCGGTCGCCGCCTTCACCGCTCCGGACTGGATCTTCGTCGCGCGAGACGGGTCAAATCCCACCACCTGGAACACCGACCTGCGCTGGAGCGCGACCAACTCCAGCACCGTCGTCGGGCGTTTTGCCTACGCCATCTACGACGAGGGCGGCCTGCTCGACATGAATGCCGCCGGGTTCCCTCCCGGCTCGCCCACCAATCTCATCGCCGGCAAAGGCGGCCTCGCCACCGCCGACCTCTCCGTCATCCCCGGCATGACCACCAACGCCATCACGGCACTCGTCGGCTGGCGCAACTACGTCACCGCCGGAGCCTCCGGCACCTTCCCCGGCTATTCCTTCAGCACCGCGGGGCAGACAAATTACTTCGAGACCATGCGCACAAACACGGCCGGCTTCCTCCGCACGGCCAACACCACGCTCCCCGGCGGGAAGAGCGACCGCATGTTCGTCAGCCGCCAGCAGCTCATTCAGTTCCTCACCCAGGGCGCGGCCGGCAATGACGGCGAAAGGGCCTCTCTGCAAAACGCCCTCCGCTACATGGGCACGTTCTCCCGCGACCTGGAGCAACCCTCCTTCCGCCCCGATCCCAACCGGCCAAAGAATATCCTCAGCCCGCTCATCGGAGATACCGGCGGCACCCCTGGCATCGGAAACGGAAACGACGCCTACAGCTCGGATGGCTCGACGCAGGATGCCATCAATCCCGCCCTTCTCTCCGTGCGCGATGCCGATGGGAAACCTGTGCTCAAGCGGCGTTTCCCCCTGAGCCGCCTCGCTCTGCTGAAGCCCAACCCCTCGGCGGCAGACGCCGCAAAGATCAAGGACTACTTTGGCCTGACCTGGGACAACGCAGCAAACGGCTGGGTGTACGATCATGGCGATCCCACCAAGATCTATCGCCTGTCGGAGATCCCGGCGGGCCGCGAGCCAGACTTCTTCGAGGTTCTCAAGGCCGCCATCCATGTCGACTCCCTCGGCAAGCAATTTGGCGGACTCGACAGTCCCGCTACTCCACACGGTCAGAACGGCATCGGCACGGGCATTAACCAGCGCATGTACGATGGGGAAACTCAAAGTCAGATCGCCCGTATCGCCGCCAACATCATCGACCAATACGACGAGGATAGCTATCCGACCCGTATCAACTTTGCGAACCGCGACTTTTACGGGGTGGAAAACCTGCCGTACCTCGCAGGCTGGCAGCAGATGTGGTATCGACTCAGGCACCTGGGCGCCTCCGACATCGATCCCACCAAATTGCCACCGGACGCGCATGGCGCAACGGGCGTCGTCTTCCCCTATGAAAGCGCCGCGATGATCCAGCCGATCATCTGGAACCCCCACGCTCCCGACACCCGCACCAACCCGCCCGACGTACCCACCGAGTTTCGCATCTACGCCGGAGCCACTGATAATAATGCCTACGGCGTGGGAGATTCCGCCACCCAATGCTATGCCCAGGTCGCCAGGGACTGGTGGACAGGAACGACAAAGTCCGATCTGCGCTATACCTTCCCGGCCAGCTCCGCGTATGCCACGGCCAATGGCATGACCCTGGTAGGTTCGCTCTATCGCTTTCCCTATGCCATGATCGACCCGGATGTCAGCATCCTGACCTTCAACACGGGTGCTGGCGACGCGGCCTTCCGCGAGCCTTTCCGCCTCAGGGCTCCCAACTTTCCTGCCGGAAGCAATGCCTCCAACATCCCAGGCTACCCGGCGGGCAGCGTGACCGTTTCCGATCCCAACCTCGTGGCCGCCGATGGCGGATCAGATACCGTGATCGGCTTCTTCTGTGGCAAGGCATGGACCGGCCCCTGCATCAGCAATCTCAATACCCAGGAATGGCTGAGCTATGGCCAGATCAATGCCGATCTCAAGCTCACCCTCCAGTACAAGAAGGGTGGCACGTGGTATACCTACGACGTCATCCCCAACGTCTTCAACTCCTCCTCAAACTCCAGCACGGTGGACAATACGGACGTTTATCCAAATATCCGCACCTTCCGCACCTGCCTCCGCGCCGATCCCCGTACCAACCGTTGGGGGCTCTTTCATCTCGCCACCTGGCCGTCCGTAAACCCCACCGATGTTCCCAGCGGACTCTCCTTCCTGGGCGACAACGGCGTCGACAAGATCAGCGGCAATGTCAAGCACGCCAGGTATTACCTCCCCCAGGGCATCACCTGGAAGCCATCCTCCGCCGCCACCTACCTGGGGCAGGGCACGCCGAACGGCCCGGCCGCGCCGGGATGGGTGAATCCCAGCATCTGGAATCCCGGTGATCTTATGGTCAACCTCGCCCGTTCGCCGAATGGCAATCCCAACAGCGGCACCTCGACGACCGCCCCACCCGGGGCGAAGTTTTACTATACCGACCCCGATGGCGTGATGCGCCGGGGTTCGGGCTGGAACTTCTCCGGCTCCGACGGTCTCCCCCTCTATGTAAATAATCCCAACAGCCGCCCGGTCATCCTCAACCGCCCGTTCCGTTCGGTCGCCGAGCTGGGCTATGTGTTCCGCGACATCGCCTGGAAAAACCTCGATGTCTTTACACCGGAAAGTCCCGACACGGCCTTGATGGATGTCTTCTGCCTGAACGAGCTGGAGAACGCGCCGGACGACGTCGCCGTCGCCGGGCGCGTCAACCTCAATACCCGCCAACCCAAGGTGCTGGAAGCCATCATCAGCGGCGCGTCCAAGGCGGAGGGCGGTGTATTGACCTCCACCGAGGCTGCCGCCGCAGCCAAAAAGCTGTCCGACTGGACGGCGGATACCTCGACCGTATCCACCAGCATCCGTCTCAAGGGACCGCTGCGCAACCGGGGCGAGTTGATCGGTAAATATGTCACAGACACCGCCTATGCCTCTCCGCCCAACCTGACCGGTTATCAAAATCCGATCCTCAATCCCGAGACAACCTTCCGGGGATTTGCCGGGGAGTTGACCTCCGGGGGCATTTTCTCCGCCACTGCCGACGCCTCGATCCCACGCCGTGCGGAAAGCGTGATCCGCGCCCTGGCCGATGCTGGCAACACCCGCACCTGGAACCTGCTGGTCGACCTCGTCGCCCAGGTCGGCCGCTATCCCGATCACGCCACTTCTCTCAGCCAGTTTGTCGTCGAAGGTGAGACGCGCTTCTGGGTTCACCTTGCCATTGACCGCCATACCGGCAAGATCGTCGCAGAACAATGGGAGGCGGTTTCCGAATGACAAAGACAACCCTGGCAAAACCCCTGCTGGCGATGATCGGGCTGCTCGCCATCCTGTCCGCCGCATCCGGTCAATCACCCACTCCTCCGGAACCCCGTCAACCGCTCCTGCCCCGCGCCCCGGCCCGGGCCTCCTGGAGCGTTGCCTTCAAGTATGCCGGTGAGGAAAAGCCCGCCGACCCGGCCATCCAGCCCCGCCCGCTCGGCGAGGTGCCGCGCTCCATCGTGATCACCAAGGTCAACGACGTCTACCGCGAGCAGATCGACCTTGCGACCGGCAAGAAGATGGAGCGCTGGGACTTCGACGGGACCTTGTTCACTTCCAATACCGCCGGCACCGTGTTTCTGATCATACCTCCTACCGAGGACACACCCTCGCCGGATTATTATGATCGGCGGCGCTCGGATTTCCCGGAGCTGAACTGGATTTCCAAGGCCACCTACCGGGGCATAGGAAGCTTCCAGGGCAAACAGGCCTTCCATTTTGAAACGGAGAAAGACGGCACCACGCTTTCCGCCTATCTCTCCCTGGACAGCCAGATGCCCCTCTGGTTCTCGGATGGCACGACGACCCGCACCTATACCTTTAACCCGCCGCCCGCCGGCCCTCTCGAGCCGCCGCCCGCCTTCTCCACCGCCCGCAACCGCCACAAGCAGGCAATGGACGCCCTGAAGTATCGCCCGTCACCCCCGTAGGACCTGAGGACACCCCGGCACTGCTTTCCAGGTACGGTGAGACCGGCTGGCGGTCCTCCCTGCCGTTTCCCTAGTGATCTCCAGAGTTTCTTTCCGCCTGCTGGACGAGCACCAGATGACACCGGGCAAGGAGCAGGCACTCTGCTGGAGCCTCCAGTACGGTCTGGAAAAGATATAGCCAGTGATCAAGTCCTGCCCCGGAGTCGCCAAGGAGAGGTGGGCGCGATGCAGCCGTATACCTCCGCCGACAGGTCAGCGCCGCCGCCGGGCAGCGACTCCAGATTTTTCCAGACCGCTCCGCGGCTGGAGTCCGAGCGTGACGACAGCCATCGACCGCTCGTGCGCCGTGCGAGGTCGGCTACTCCTGCACTGACGACATCCTATTTTGCCTCGCTGGGCTTCTTCAGTTCCAGGTAGCCCATTCTGGTCGGTGAGATGTGCGCGTGTTTCTCGAGCACCGGTGCCCAGGAAATGGATACGAGCTGGCGGCCTTCCTCGCCCTTGGCGAGATCCCAGTTGTTGCGCACGAGGTGAATCCTCAATGTCCGCGGCGTCAAAGGCGCCCCGTCGTCGCGGCGATTGACGAAACTGGCGGGGAGGAACATCTCCACCGTCCACTCACCCGTTTCCCGATTCAGCCTGCTGGCGGAGAGAAATCCCTCTGGCGGAGGAATCACGTAGCGCCATAACTCGGAGGCTCCGAATTCCGGCGTGAGCCTTCCCTCCTCGGTCAGGCGAGGTTCCGCCGTCAGGATGTGCGTCTTCACAAACACCCGGCCCGCCGGGTCGATCTGGACTTCGTAAAACTGGCGATGATCTCCGCGCTGATCCAGGAAGAGTTCAAAGGCATCCTCCTCGTGCAGCGACTCGCCCTCCTTCGCATGGCCCATCACGGGAGTTTTCTCCACGCCCCGGAAGGCGACATAAACGCCCTTTTCATTCCAGAGGAAACGGGTTTCCCCGGCAGGTGCATTGATCACCGATGCCTTGCCCCATACCGCATCCTCCAGCACGCCATCGACCTTGGGATCGATGGCGACATATTCCGCCGTCGCTCTGGGCGGTTCCTCCGCCCGCACGGGGCCTGTGGCAAGCAATAGGCCGGCCAGCGCGAGGCTTCGCGTCTGCCTGAAATGAAATACGGATTTTGGCATATAGCAGGAATGGGGAACTCCTAGACTCATACTGTCCTCGATCGGCTGGAACAACGCTGCAATACGGAAGGGTCAGAACCGATCAGGCCCGCCAGCGCTCCCGGGGAGAGCCGGTTCTGGAGCCTGTCAGGAAACGCATCATGCCATGCCCCAAAAAGCAGGCAGCCGTCGCCCCCTCCCGGAACAACGGCTGCCATTACAATCCTTGGCGCAGGGTTTAGCTGCGACGGCGGCGGCGAAGCAGGAGAACCATCAGGCCTCCGCCCAGCAGCAGTGCCGTCGTAGGCTCCGGCACAGCCGTAAGCACCCCGGTGGCTTCGCTGAAGGAGTAGGTCACGCCCCCGTTCACATAAGTCCAAACGTTGTTATTCTCCGCCCAAGGGTTTACCGAGGAGGTGGACAACACTCTGAAGGAGGAACTAAATGTCTCGTTCAACAAATTCACGTCCACAATCTGCCAGGTGCCATTGGCGGCAGCTCCGGTCAGATCGAAGACAAAGTCTCCATCGAGCGTCAGCACGTTTTGAAAGCCAGTTGCCGTGATCTTGTTGTTCACCCCGCTATTCCCGATGTAAAACGTCATTTGAGTGTTGTCGGAGAGAACGAGCGAACTGCTATCCGCAAGCGTGGTATTGCCCCTGTAGGTATTGGTAATATCGGTGACTCCGTTGCCGAATTGAGTTTCACCACTCCCGACAGTGGTGACAGATCCTACTCCAGAAATCACATTTGTGTAGCGGACATCGCCGCCGCTGGGCTTGTTACTTATGAGAGACACATCACCATTCAATGTGATGGTTCCGGTAAACGTCGCATTAACCGCTGAATTTGATCCTGAGTTTCCAAGCAACAAAGTGCCCCCGGTTCCGGATGCAACGACAATATTGTTGGCCAGTGTTGATGCACTACCAGAGGCCGTTCCAACCAGCGACGCAGAACCCTCTCCCGCACTGCCCAGGGTAATGATATTACTCGTGGCACCAAAAGCATTCGCCGTAGAGCCAAAAACAACCGCACCCTTCTTCACAAGCACATTGCCCGTAAATGTACTGCTACCAGCATAGGTAAGACTAATTTGCCCACCCGCCAGGGAATTATTAACGTTAACAAACGTCAAATTACCATTTCCGGTAAGTACTCTATTAAACCTAATCCCAGGATTTGTCGTATAAACAGCGTTATTGTTTGTAACCACGAGATCGTCATCCAAATTAACGCGCGCATCCATGTATATAAAAATAGAATTGCCGGATGCGTTATTGGTGATGGTCGCTGGCCCCGTATCCCCTGAGTTAAAAGTGAGAGTATTTGTGCCTTCCGAACCAGTGAAATTAATACGCCGAGCACCAGAGGAAGTTCCTGAGAGAGTCAACGACCCCACCGTATATGCAGCATCCAGTGTCGTTGCGCGTTCCGCTCCTACTGACGTAAAATTCGCACTGGCTCCATTTGAGTTCGGCGCAGCAGAATCCCACCCGGTCGTAGTAGTCGAGCCATCGTAAACTGCTGACCAGTAGACGGGCGGGGTAGGACTGGGGCTGGGACTGGGGCCGGCACCCACCCAGTTTGCTGCTTGCGTCAGAGCCGCCGATGCCATCACCAGGCAGGATGCCATGGCAATCCGAAGGAGTCGTTTGTCCATTGCGAGCATTTTCGTGAGTGGGAGAGTGTTGCGATCCATAGGAAACGATGGGAGGGAGGGTTGGTGTGGATGACTTGTTAAAGAGAACCCATGGGAGGGGGTAAAGTCCATGGCAGAACCAATCAGATAATTAACATTTTCGACCAAATTTCACATCAGAGCCGACTTTCCTGCGGAGGAAAACGATGATCCCGGCTGAAGTCAAAGCCAGGAAGAGCGTGGAGGGTTCGGGAACGACTGTAACCGCGATGGCGCTGGATGGCAAATAGACCTGCACCCCTTCACTCTGGAGGTCATAGTAAAAGCCACTATCAGTCGTGGTGCGGATCGTATAATTGCCCGGGGCCAGCGCGAGGCCGAGCTGAAGCTGAAGAGTGAAGAGCCAGAGATCGGTACTCGCCGGGAGATCCTCCAGCGTGGGAGTGGCCGTGTATCCGTAGTCCTGGCTGAGACCCGTATCCGGAATCGCCTCCGGCAGGGTGGGTCCCCCGCCGAGGAAAATCCAGTCCGGGGAAAGCGTCTCCGACTGGACAATGAAGCTCCCCGACGCGTCGGTGCCCGCCATGTTGAAATAGACGGAGAATCCCGCGATCGGCAGGCTGCCCGTATTGAGCGACACCTTCAGTGTGAATGTGTCACCAGGCCCCAACTCGGTGGCGCTCGGCTCGAGAATGAGGGTTTGCGCCCGGGCGTCGGCGGCGAGCATCACGCCCAGCGCGGCGATGGCGGCGAAGACTTTGAAAATCATCAGCCTCTAGGGTTGGGAGTTGCCCGAGCGCTTTCCGGTTAACACGTTATCCTGGGAGTTGATCGAGCCGCTGGCATCGACATCGTACCGGAAATTATTCGTTGCCAGGGGCTTTCCGTAAGCGCTCGCTATCAGGGCGCCGTCCAGCGCATTCACCGCGGAGTTTGCATTCACATCGCCGCTCAGGATCTTGACCTTCAGGACGCCGGAGGGGAGCACACTCCCGTCGCTTGCGGTGACATTTTCCAGAGCGACCTGTACGGTTTGCACATCCGACACATCGGAGAGATGAACCGTCACGTCCTTGCCGGAGACGACGGAGTCCTCCGCGAGCGAGGCATTCCCCGCGGTCACGACGGCGTCGCAAGTGACGATATCCTTGTCAAAAGAGGCCACCAGCGTCAGCGCGGAGCCAATGCGGCATTCCACCGGGACCGATCCAGTCGGAGAAATCGAGATCGGGATATCGAACGTCCCGGCCGCCCCATGCACCCGGCGGGAGACCGCCCCCGTCAAGGCCGGAGGATTCACTGGCACCGCCTGCACGGTCGAGGAATCCACGCTCTCTCCGCCAGCGTTCACGGCGGACACCCGGTAATAGTACGTGGTGCCATTCGTGAGATTCTCGTGCAGGAAATTCTGCGCCGAGCCATCCACCTCACCCAGCAGGCTGAACGGCCCGCTCGGCGAGGACCCGACCTTGACCCGATAACTCGCGGCACCGGAGACGGGCGACCAGGAGAGCGAGACCCGGCGATCACCCGCCGTCGCTGTCACTCCCCCCGGAGTGGCCGGAGCCTGGACTCCGCTTCCGATATTATACTTCACCCTGAGGTAATCCACGATGGACTGGATGTCCGCCGTGGGATCGGTCGAGTCCGTGCTGCCAAAGACGATTTCATAACAATCCAGGTCGATCGGCACATGGCCCTGGGCGGAGTTAAACAGCGTCCACGCCTTGGACGAGTCCTGCACGGCAGGCGGCGTATTTCCTTTTACCAGCGTAAGCGCGCGCGTCGAGGTGACAGCTTCATTGACCCCGAGGGTGGCCACCGCATTGGTGACGCTGGGATCGGGATCGTTGAAGTCGATCTTGAAGACCAGCACCTTCAAGTCGCCAAAGGTCACCCGCAGCGGCGGCGGCTCGATGGCGCTTTGCAGCGTGCCGTAGCCGATATAGGTCGCGTCGTCGTCGTAACTGACGAGGCTCTCCCCTGTACCCGCCGCAGTGTAGGTGATGCAGCCCGAGGCGGCTAGGGATTTACCCACCCCGGCCTGGGCGCTGGCGAGGCTGGTATGCAGTCGCGCACTGGAGGCGGTCGGCGTGGCTTTCGAGATCCAGTAGCGTGTTCCCGCCACCAGAGGCGCCGGCAGGGTCGCTCCCGGAGGAACCCAGAAGACCACCGGCGTCAGATTCTCCACACTGGAGAAGCCCGTGATATTGCCGTTGTTGCCTCCCGACAGGAATGCCGTGGCGTTCTTCAGGATGCTGGCCCCGGATGGCATCGGCTCCTGAAGGCGCGCGGAGAGCGTATTCCCTCCCCCGCTGCCCGGCTCGAGTACCTCGGCAAAGAAGCTCCAGCGCCGCGCATCGCCGACACGCTGCGGAGCGTAGAAGAGGAACGATCCGTCGCCGGTCGTGGTCAGATCGATGGCATTGGCTCCGCTCGCGGCATCCGCCGCCGTGAGGTGAAGCGTCATGAACTTGGTGTCCACCTTGTTTGCGTAGTAGTCCGTTCCCTCGACGAGAGGCGCGGGCAGGGTCGAGCCGCTGCTCGCCTTGACCCTCATCAGGTCGCCCGTGGCCACCTTGCCGACCATTCGCGAATCCCAGCCATAGCTGATCTGGTTGTTCGTCGTGTTGATATGAGTCGGGTTATCGAGCACCTTGAAGACCTGCCGCTCCTTGAACGAGCGCACCCGGCAGACAAAGATCTGATAAACCACGCGCTTGTTACCGATGCGCTGCCGGGCCGCGTACTTGTCTCCGTTCTGGAACAGCGTCGGGCCGTATCCATTGTAGGACCCCACCCAGTTTTCCCTGGAGATCGCGCCAAGGGTCTTGAAATACCAGTGCCCGCTGGCATCCGTGTCCAACTCCAGCATGGCGTGCTTGTTGGTGGCGTTCGGGCCGGCGGAGTTAAATCCGTTCGCCGTGAGATCATTCAACTGAAAGAGGAGCTTCTTCGTCGAAAGCGTATGCGTCCCCGTGCCGCCATTGGTGAACACGACATTGCGCACGCCGAGATAGGCATTTTGCGCGATATGTACTTTTTCACCCAGCAATGACCCGGGTTGATAGGGAGCATCCGCATCGGTCGCGAGAGGGTAGACCTTGTATCCGCCAGCCGCGGTGCCCACCACGTAGTAGGGTGTATTTGGCTGGAGGGGGGCAGGCAGCGTGCCAGTGGTGGAGAAATAGACCGGCGTCGCAAAGCTCTTTGACACCGAGGGAAATCCCAGGTCGGGCAGCCCCGTCAGCAGCTGGTTGGCGAGATCGACATTCGCGGAAGTAAACGTCTGGCTCAGCGGAGCAGTGGTGACATTGGCCATGTTGTCCGCCGAGTAGTGCACATAGACGGACGGGACATTAGGAAAGCTCTGAGCATTCAGCAGCGAGGCCGAGGCCAGAAGCAGGGCAAATCGTGGGAGGAGCTTGAGACCAAAAGACATGGGAGGGATGTTGTAAAACCGAACCAAGCCAATCGAAAATGCTGGTTTCCGTCCATGGAGGAATCGCTCCTCTACTTGACAATACCAACCATTTCTCAACCTCCCACCCTGTCCGCCAGAAACCGACAGGCAAGACTCGTCAATACCATGGCGGCCCCCGAGAGGGACGCCCTCACCCGGCCGGGGATAGCCCGCGACGGCAGCCAGGGAGCGCCGCCGCAAGCCGTCCGGCAATAAAGTCTATTTATCCAGGATCATCGGCAGGGCATCGACCAGGCGCGACACCTTGCCAGCGAGGAAGGGATTTGACCCGCTGCGGTCGATATTCCCGCCCTCAACGCCGATCGCGGAGAACCCCGCGAGCCGGATCGAAACAACCCCGGCCCCGGAATCTTCCATGCCGATCACGCGATGGCGGCGGGAGGGATCAATCCCTAGCCCGACCCGCGCCGTCTCGGCATAGAGCCACGGATGCGGTTTGGGCGCGAGTTCTCCCATCGTGCCGCACTGGCCTTTGCGAATGGCATGCCCGGCGCTGATGATGGCGTCGTAAAACTCCAGCGGATCGCCCATCTTGAGCGTGCGAAAGGCCGACAGCACCTCCGGCCAGGCCTTTTCATAAAGCCCCGACGTGACGAGACCGATCTTTACGCCGTTCTCCTTCAGCTTGTACAGAAACTCATCCAGCCCCGGGGCGGGTTCGAAGGCATTCGGCCGCCCGCGCCCCGCCATGATCTCGCTCATCTCATGATGAACGATGTCAAAGTAATGCCGCCGGGCTTCCTCCACGGTTTTGTCGGGACAGTATTTGTCGATGCAATAGCTGAGATGCTCGCTGACGGAATGCCCGGAGACATGCGGTTCGTCTTCCGCCTCGAGCTGAAATCCCGCGTTCCCCAGCAGGCGCGCCGTCGTCTGCTCGATCACCCAGATCCAGAAATGCTCGCTATGCACGCTGGTGCCGTCGAGGTCCATCAGGACAGCCTCGGCCGGCCCCTCGTACCTCGCCTCGTGCAGCGGGTACAGCGCGGGATAGCCCATCTTCGACCGGATATACACCAGCGTCTTGTCGGCATGGACGATGAGCTCGGAAACCCGGTCGAGCGGAGTGAAGATCGCCTTCACTCCCTCCTTCCCTACGCGAAACATGCCATCGCCGCCGACCTCCAGCGATAAGAACTCCCGCTGGATCTCGTCGGTGACCGGGCCTATGCCGGGGATATGATCGACCATCATCGTACGCAAAGGGTGTAGATTTTCCGCGGTGCGACGGTGATTGCCACCTTCGCCCCATCGACAGATAGCGGCTCCAGCACGCTTTCGTCCATCCCGCACCGTTGCGCCTCCGAGATCGTCTTCCCAAATATCACGGGAACCTCCTGCGGCTTATCGGTGGGATTGAAGAGACGAATAATGAGTCCCTCGCCATCCTCGGCCTGCTTCACCGCGCTCACATGCACTGCGGAATTGGAGATACAAAACAGCGACTGCTCGCCCGGGAGCGAACCCTTGCCCCGGCCCGTCATGATGGCCCGCACGGGATGCGCCGCATCATCGGCCTGCTGCAGCAGGACATTGGACTTCCAGTCACCGCCGGCCGCGACCAGCGCGTAACGGAAGACCTGCCTGCCCGGGCACTGGATGCCCTCGTCGGGCAGCTCGGTCAGCTTTTCCTCGCTGACGGCCAGCTTGATGCGGCAGGCGCGGAGAAGCGTCAGCGACAGGGTCGAAGCATCATCCTCGCGGGCCTCAAACTCAAATAGCCCCTGCGGGAGAACCGCAAAGGTCTCTCCGCCATTTTCCAGGCAGGCAAAGGTCTGCAGCGGATGCGTGCCAAAGGCCTCCTCGACCCAACCGGTGGAGTCCGGCAATTCCACGGGCCGCGAGATCACATCAAAGTGCGTGTCCGCCGTGCTGACCTTGGCATCGAGATGCGTCGGGAAATTCACCCTCAGCCAGTGGTCCTTTGCCACATTGTCGAGCCGCACCGTGACATCGAGGCGGGGCGACCCGTGGTTCAGTCGATATTCGACACGCACGGGGATTTTCACCAGCGTCTCGCTGCGGCCCGTTCCATCGCCATAATCGGCCGGAACCGCGAAGTCGTAGACCGCCTCGATCGTTCCCACGAGCGGACCCGCTTCCTTCACGCAAATGACGGCATTCGCGCCGACGCTGCTGTATGTGCGGTCAAAGGTCGGCGCGACATGCTTCCAGGCGTTGCCGCATTCACCCTGGCTCGTGAGGTAGTTCACGCCCTCGTAAACCTTGCCGGTCTGCTTGCAAAGCAGGTCGACCGTTCCATTCGCGTTCACCGAGACGCGCAGGTGTTCATTCTCCAGGGTCGTGTCATTGACCACGATGGACCCGCGGGTCCGCAGGTCGACGGTTTCGGGAATGATGTCGTACACGCGATAGCCGAGCGCAGGGAGAGCCGTGAGCTTCGCATGGAACTTGATGCGGCTGGAGTTGAGGATGCGCGGCACCTCCCAGATGCTGTCGACAAAGACGCTGGATTTCTCGCTGCTGATCGGCTGCCGCGCCACCTCGGGGTCCGATGGAGCGGTGAGACGCGCCGCCCTCGCCTTGTAGGTCGAGGGAATCTCCAGGTCGACCGGCACAATGGCGTCGCGAGTGAAGGGCAGCGAGTTGAAAACGATGAGCTGGAGAGCGTTGGCGGGACGTCCCTCCGGCGAGATATTCCGCGCGATGTGGCACATCGCATCCTCGGAAACGATGTCGCCGATATCCGAGGCCTTGGCATACCGCCCGGCGATTTCCTCGCAGACCGCATCCGGCGCGCAACCGCCGTTGGCATCGTGGGTGTGGTTCGAGAGCAGGATGCTCCAGCCACGATCCAGGTAGTTCTTCGGATACTCCGCCCCGAGCGTGGCCGCGAGTGCAGCCAGCGGCTCGGCATAACGAACGAGGCGCGCGGTCGCGGAGAAATCCTTCTGCTTGAGATACGTGCGGGCGCTGACGGTTCCCGGGAAGAGAAACGTCCACATGCCCTGCTTGAGATACGAGCGTTTCTCGCCCTTCAGCACCGCGAGCTTGCTGCGGTCGAGATGCTCCTCCGCCGCCGCCCAGAATCCCTCCAGATCCGTATGCTCGATCGTGTACTCGCCCCGGAAAATCTCCTGCGCATCCTTGATGATCTGCGACTCCAGCGGATGGGCGACCGAGATGTCGTGCCCGTGCATGGCGAGAAACACCGGCGTGGTAAAGTGCGACCCCTCGCGCTCGATCATGTCGCGTACCGCCTGCTCAAGGCGCGACCGGTCGTACCGCAGCTCCGGCTCCTGGAGATCAAAGGCGAGGTCCTCCCCGGCCTGGCCGTCGGCGATCCGGACCGGCACCTCCTCGTGGGCATCCCACTCGTAAGCCTTGTCAAAGACCGCGTCCGCCGTCACCGCACGGTGGACCTGGTAATACCAGTTGTACCGCGCATACACGGCGAAGCGGCTCGCGGTGAGCTGCGTGCCATCGGGCGCCTCCCAGATCCACTCGGCATCGGCCTCATGATGCGAGATGCCGCGGTAAAACATCATGTATTTCTGCCCAAACTCCGCGAGGATCTGCGGGAGCTGGCCGGTCTGTCCCCACGAGGACGGCGTGTAGGCCACCGTGCCGACCTTGCCACCGTATTTCTCCACCGTCCGGCGGCCCCAGAGCAGATTGCGGACGAGCGACTCCTGTCCGATGCTGAACTCCTCGGCCAGCGTGTAGTAGGGGCCGAGGATGAGCCTGCGCTCCTTCACCAACTTCTCCACCAGCGCACGGCGTTCCGGGCGCATTTCCAGGTAATCGTCGATCATGATGGAGTGGCCATCCATCGTGAACGAGGCGTAGTCCGGGTCCTTTTCCAGGATGTCGAGCGTGACATCCATCATCGTGAGCAGCCGTCGCCGCGTCTTTTCAAAAGTCCGCCGAAACTCGCGGTCCCAGTGAGTGTTGGAGACGACCTTGATCTGCTGAATTTGTGAGCTTTTCATTTTCTGTACCTAAACGGTTGGTGCTTGGCGTGGAGATTCTGAGTCCGGGGCGGCATCGGCTCCCGGGATGGCGACTTCATAGACCTGGCAGTCGCCGCTGCGATCGGAACTGAAGACGAGACTGCGGCCATGCAGAGCGGTGATCGGGTGCGCGTGCGTGTCCTGGTCCTCGATGGTGGTGTCGTGCCGGCAAAGATCGACCACCCGGGGTGGCGCGCCTCCGGGTTGCGGATCGATCAGGGAGATCATTCCATCCCGTCGATCCACCGCCAGCCGCCGCCCATCGGGCAATCCCGTGGCATGCCAGAAATCCACTCCGTCGATCGCCGTCTCATGCAGCAACTCCCCCTCCCAGGTGCGCGCGGCCACAAACGCCCTTCCATCGCGCGAACCGTGATAAACGACGCTCCGGCCGTCGGAGGCCCAGTTTTCGTGCGACCGCCATTCGCCCTTGGCCTCCGGGGCGAGTGGCCGGAACGAACCCTCCGCCTCCAGGCACCAGATGCGGTCCGGCAAAGGCGCTCCATCTCCGCTGCCCTCAAGGTTGAAAATCATCCGGAGCGAGCCTGCCGGGTCAAACTGCACATGCGTCACCCAAAATGGCACCTCCGCCGCGATGCGCTGCGCGCCGGTATCCCTGTCGATGAAGTAAAGCCGCGTCCTCAGCCCACCCGCCGCCATGCGCGTCGGCACGTGATCGAGCTGTTCCCATTGCGTTCGTTCCTCGGCGAAAGCGCGCGGGTCCGTCACCGGCACGCAGAGCGTCTTTCCATCCGCCGAGATATGGGTAAATCCGCCATACCAGCCGGCAGGCAGTGTCGCGAGCGAATGTTCCGTCGGCTCCGGGTCATCGAGATCCACCTGAAAAACCCGATCATCCCGGATGTAAAACAGGCGATTGCGAAAAGGGTCGAGGCAGGGCGAGACCTTGCTGAGTCCTGTCAGTCCGCCCAGCGGATAGACATAGCTCCGCAGTGTCCCGGCGGCGTTGTTGCTCAGTCTGCGGATCGCCCCATCGCGCCGGTCGATCGCGTAAAGATTCGGATGCCCGGACCGCTCCGACAGGAAGACCAGCCAGCGATCGTCCGCCGTGACGCTATGCGTCGTGAAATAAAGATGGTGATTCTTGCCCGGTCCCTGCGTCCATTGAGTCACCTCGGCTCCGGTCGAGGCATCGCATGCGCTCGACCGCTCGGAGCAATGTGAGATTTTCACGGGGTGGCAAACGGCTGCCTATTGCCCGGCCCGGTTCGAAATCGCCTGATCGTCGGTCCGGAATGGCGTGGCGGGCAAACCCGCGCCGTTGGCCAGGTTGGCGGTGACGGGATTGATCGCCCAGGCATAGCGCACCGCGACAGGCTGCTTCACCTCCGCACTGGAGACCGCCACCTTGTCGCCCTCGATCACCGCATCACCCCAGACCCACTTTCCATCAGTTCCGGAAATGGCAAAGCCCTTGAGCGGCCCGCCGCCCTGCACGACCAGTCCCCCATCGGTGTGGGTAAAGCTGATGACGACGCGGTCGCCTTGCACCGTGCTGCCGGCGGGCAGCGGTCCGGACATCGCGACATCCTTCTGGCCGTACACCGAGGCGAGCGCCCAGTTTGCGAGACGCCGTCCGGCCTCCTGCTTGTTGAGCGGGTGGTTGGACTTCTCCTCGCCCGTCCCGAGCAGCACCGCCAGGCCCGTATTGGGAAGCTCAAGGGACTTGAGTTCCCCCTCCCGGACGAGCACGCGCCCGTGGGTCTGCATCGGCTCGGTCTGCGCGGGTCCGAGCTCGGGCAGTTGCACCGTGAGGAAGGCAAAGTCGTAGCCCCAGCGCGCACGCCAGTCCTTGATCATCGTGGCGAGCTGGAGACCATAGAGGTTGGCGTGTTCGGTGTAGGAATTGGCCTCGCCCTGGTACCAGAGCACGCCCTGGATCGCGAAGGGCACGAGCGGCAGGATGCGGTCGGCAAACAAATAACCCGGCGCTTTCTTCTGTGCGGCGACTGCCTGTTTGCCCTCCACCTCGACCGCCTGCTGGCGATCGCTTTCCGCCTGCTTGGCATCCTCGCCCGCTGCCTCGGCGACATCTCCCTTGGCAAACAGCGGCTGGAGACCGGGTACGGCCTTCTGCGCCTCCGGGCTGGTCCACAGCTCGATCGGCGTGCCACCCGAGGACATGTTGAGCAAGCCCACCGGAGCGCCGGTCTTTTGATGAATGTCCCGGCCAAAATAGTACGCCACCGCCGAGAAGGTCCCCGCCGTTTGCGGGCTGCAAATGATCCACTTCTTGTTTTGAAACATCCGGATCTTCGGCCAGTTGGCCGCCGCGATCTCCGTCGCCGCGTCTTTCGCCTTCGCCACCGGCAGGGCCATGTTGGATTGCCCGGAACACAGCCACACCTCGCCTGCCAGCACATCGCTGATGGTGACAGGCGCTCCCGATCCGCCCTGGACGGTAAGAGTCAATTCCTCACCGGACTTCAGCGGGTCGAGCGTGACCGACCATTTTCCATCTGCCGCAGCCTGGGCTTCCTTCACCTGCGCACCAGCCCGCACGGAGACCTTTTCACCCGGCGAAGCCTTGCCCCATACCGGCACAGGCCGCCCGGCCTGGAGCACCATGTGGTCGGAGAAGACCGGCGGCAGTTGCACATCGGCCAGAGCGAGCGAGGGAGCGACGACGCAAAGCAGCGACGCCAGCAAACGGGAGGTTTTCACTTTTTGAAACAGAGATCGACGGCAGGAAAAGGAGAGGCTCATTGGGGACGGGAAACAACACCCCTGTCTCCGCTCATTCGCGATGCCAGAGCTGTTATGGGATTAATCATCCATCAAAACCGGGAATGCCGTCCATGCGATCCGCATCCCGGTTCTTGATATTTTCGCCCACTTTTCTCCAGGCTCGATCGTTCTCCACCCCTGCGAAAAATCCGACGTTTCCCGCAGGGCTGCCGGGCTGGCAGTCACCTACTCGATCCGATAAGCGTTCAGTTCCATCGGCTGCGAGTCGATGACAAACTGCAGATCGCCGCCGGAGTCGGTCGTGGACATATACTTGTCAGTGACGAGGTCCTTCAGCTTGGCTCCAGCCTTGCCGGGAACCTTGATCGTCAGCTTTTTGCCTTCGTACCCCTTGTAAGCGACGCCGAGGTAGGTTCCCTTGTCGGTCGGATACAGCCGCGCCTTCACGTCTGCATCTCCCTGGTCGATCACCGTTCCCTTGACCGCCGGCAGGGCGAGGAACGCCTGGGCAAACCGCCGATGCGCGTCGGCAAAGCCACGACCGTACGTATAGACTGTGTAGTTCAGCGTGCGCGCGTCGCCATGGAAGTAGGCGAGAAGCTCCAGTGCCATGCTGAATTCCGGGCCGCCCGGGGTGATCATATTGCCCTCATACTTCGGGTTGATCATGCGGGCGTTCACCTCGTCATAGGAGACGACGTTGCTCACCGCCAGGCCGTCGGCGGTCTGGAAGTAATTCAGGTATTCCGGCTTGTCGGCATAGCAGAGATAATTCGCCGGGGCAAAGATCTGGATGCCGGGCGTGTCGCGGTAGAGTTCCGGCCGGATGCCGTAGTCCGCGCGATTGATGCCCTTGGAGGCATCGCCAAAGTTCCCCGTCCGCATCGTCTCGATGTAGTCGGCGGCGGTCAGCTTGCTCCGCTCCTCGCGCTCGGCCTCGTAGGCGGCTTTCCCGCCCGTGGGACCGGATTTCGCGACCTTGGCCTTGAAGGCCCAGGCCGTGATGTCGGGCAGGATGATGCCAAATTTATCGGGGTCCCAGTTGTAGTAGTACAACTCCATGCCGGGACGGTAGCTCTGCAGGAGAGCAGCGAGCTTCTTGTGAAAGTCCGCCCGCTTGCCATGCCACCATTCGTCATACTTCGCCCGCATCTCGCCCGCCGCCCAGGCGGCGCGTTGCGCCTGCCCGCCAGCCGGTAGCGCGATGCCCGTTTCCTTGGAGAAAAGCTCCAGGTCGGCTTCGCCATAGGAGATTTGTACGCGGTCGCAGCGGATGCGCCACAACACGCCGGTGAGCTGCGGATTGTCCTTCACGTACGGCTTGATGAGATGATCCATCAGCTTCTGCAGATCGTCCCACGACGCCTGGTTCAGCAGGTTGGCCGACCATTGGGCAAAGCGGTTGGGCTTGGCCAGCTTGCCATCCACCCCGATGGCCTTGGCATCCTCGGGCAGATCCATCGAGCCGCCCCACTCGAAGCGCGGGATGTAGTCGATACCCCACTTCTTCGTCGCCTCAAGGAAGAGTTCGTGCTGGGTCTTGCGGCCAGGAATGGGCGACGAGGCCGGTTCGCCGGTCGTCGGATCGTACGGCTTGTTGGCCCAGTAGTTGTGCTCGTCGATGACGATGGAGGTGTAGCCATTCAGCGGATCGCTGTAGTTCATGAAGGTCCACTTGAGCATGATCGGCGAGATCGCCGAGTAGCCCATGAGCTTGGCGTACTTCACGAAGTCCTCCGGATTGCCATCCGGCTGGCGCTCCCAGTCCAGCGAGAGCACGCGATTGGGCAGCCCCTCGGGACGATGAATCACCGGGGCATCCTTCTCGGGATTGATCTCGTAGAGCTTGATCTTCGCGACCGCCGGGCCGCCTTCCCACATGCTGTAAAAGCCCTCGGGACCGATCTTGTTCATGAAATAGACCCAGAATCCGTTCTCCGCCGGGGCCGTGCCGGTACCGCCCGTGCCCGTGGTCTCGTCGTCGAGAGGCACGATCACGTCGTACCAGTTCCACTTCTGGCTGATCGGCCAGTTGTCATAAACATCATCCGGTTTGCCGACACCGCTCTTCCATCCCACATCCATGAAGTTCTGCCCGACCTGCACCTCGATGGGAGAAAAGCGGGGCTTGTCTTCCGGGTACTCGATGCGGAGCAGGTAGGTCGACCGGGGGTTGAGCTTCCCGCGTCCCACGCGATAGGCAAACCAGCCGTACGCGCTCTCGCGGGCCTTTTTGCCGAGGATCTCCGTCACCTTTACGTCGACATCCGAACCGGCCGGCATGCGCTCCTGCGCCTTGATAAAGCCGCTTTGCAGGTAGGGATGCGCGTCCTCAAAGATCGGCTTGGAGGCATCGATCTCATCGATCAGCTTCAGCTTCCCGTACGGAGTGTCCTCCAGCGTCTCGGGCAGCGCAGGCAGCGGCGTCGTGTCGCGCTTCAGGAAGGAAAGCCGATCCATCTCGCGACGACCGGCGTAAAGCGGCATGCCCTGCGCGTCGTTGATGATGAGCTGCGCCCAGAGCCGCCCGCTCAGGTAGACCTTGCGTGAGGTTTCCAGGTCGACCGGCACCGTGGCGGTGGCGATTCCCTTGTCTCCCGTGACCAGCGGAGCCTGACCGGAGGCGAGCGCGGTGCCGCTGGAGTTCACCAGCTTGAACTGCACCTGCGCTCCCGCCGCCTGGGCGAGTTCCCCGGGGAAGGAAAAGATGATCTCAAAGGGCTGGCCCTGCTGGGCATCGCTCAGGTCAAACAAATCGGGCGCGACAGCCTCGCCGCCGGGCTTGCGAAATTTCACCGTGTAGGGATCGAGCTCCGCCACGAGCGGGCCTTTGATGAGTCCGCTCTTCTTTCCGATGAAGGTGATGTTGCCTCCCCAGATGCGGATGGTGATCTGGTTGTTCTCCCCGTAGCGGATGAGGGCGGGCGGCACGATGTAGGTCCGCGTATTCCAGTTGTTGTACTTGTACTCGCCGTTGAACCCGCCAATGCGCTGACCGTTGAACCACGCGTCGTCGTCAGCCTTGATGTCGCAAAGCGTGATCTTCAGCGGAACACCCTCGAACTCCTTGGGCACGAAGATCTGCTGGCGATACCAGCCGTACCCGTAGTGCTCGATGCCCTGCGCCTGCCAGTCCAGACCGGACTTCAGGACCTTCCACTGGGAATCGTCAAAACCGGGTGCGAACCAGCTCTCGGTCATTCCCTTGTCACCGGGATCGGTGGCAAAGCGCCAGTCGCCCTCGAGGCTGATGGCGAGCTTCTGCGTCTTCCACAGGTCGTCGTAGTACGGCGCATTGCCGACCGCCAGGTCCTTGATCTCGACCTCCGTACCCGCCGGCGCACTGGCAACGCGGAAACCGATTCCCGCCACTTTCGAGAGGTCCTTCAGCCCCATGTCCGCCACTGGCAGGATCACACGCTTCCAGTCGCCCGGCTCGGCCGTGAAAGCCGCCTGGTTGGTCCCGGCGGATTTGCCGCGCTGCAACGGATGAAAGGTCATTCGCGCCGGCTTGTTGCTACGACAGAGGAAGGTCACGTAGTTCGCCCGAGCCTTGGCCCATACCGACCCATTGGCCGCCGCTTCACCGGGCAGGAACACCCGGACCGTCATCTTCCCCGGGTCCATCCCGTCCGTCTTGAGACGCAGAAAACCCCCGTCCGCACTCTCGATGGAAAATGGCGCGCTGCCTCCGGTCACCACCGGTTCCGTGGTCCACGAGGCCGCGTTCGCCGCGCTGAACGCGTCGACCGGAGTCACGGTCGTCTTGGCGGGCTTGATGGGACGCACCGCCACCGGCTGGGCGGCAAAGGGTGTGGGAGCCGGCGTCTGGGCATATGCGCTCAGGCTGAACGCGCCGACAAGGATCAGGACAGGTACGGATTTCATCGCGGATTTACTCGGCTGTGCGGACATTCGAAATGGCGGCGGTTCCCGGTTCGAGAGTTGTTTTCCCTTTTCCGACCGCGACTGAGAATTTTGTGATGGGGTAGTGGATCACTCCGTCAGCCGGGCCGCCGAAGCTTTTGTTGGCCGGCTTGGCCAGGTCGACCGTGAGGGTCTCCCATTCGCCTGCCGCCTTGGAGAGCAGATTGTACTGGTGGGTTTGCTTGGCGGAATCCTCGATCCGTACGATCACTTTTATCTCCCGGTCGGCCTTGACGTCAAAGCGCAGCTCCGCAGGCCCCTGCGCGATGTCGACCGGAGTCCCGGCCAGCACGTAGGCGCCTCCGCCGGTGAAATCATACTCGATCACGAGCGCATCGCGGCCATCCACAGTTTCCAGCCTGCAGGTTCCTTTTGCGCCAGGAAACTCATAGCCGGGATAGAACGCCCATTTCTTTCCGCCGAGGACATCGAGCACGGTTTCACCCGCCAGGGATGAACCCAGGAGCACGGCAAAAGCAATGAGGCCAAAACCCACGCGAACGAGACCAGGGGAACGGGACGCAATCATAGGGGGAAGGGTACTTTTCATAGAATAATCAGCAATTGCAACCAGACTGGCGCACTGGCGAGGCAGGGAATTACCCTGCCAGCACAGCGGGATCGCCTGCCGGTGCCGCCGCCACCTCGGGGAGATGATCGACTGCGGGAGAGGTCCACTCATCGAGTCGGAGAAGGGAATCCACCTTCACCGGCAGGCCGGTGCGGAAGGACTCATTTGCCGCGATCCCCGTAAGGATCGAGCGTGCTCCGTCGATGTGATTGGCCGCCCGATGAAACGGGTCCGGGAATGGCTTCCCGCCGAAAATCTCGTCGAGCATGATCGGATCGCCGCCGCCATGACCGCCCTCGCTCGGGGGTATCTCCACCACGACAGGCTTCTCAAACATCGGAAACAGCACGATCTGCTCGGAACTCGACATGCCCTCGGTGAGAGCGCCCGTGCCGGCATTGATGTAGGAGGCCTCCTGATGATTGACCTCGATGCGTCCCTTCGTGCCGTTGAAGGCGATGCGATAGCCCTCCCATGGGGCATACGTGTAGAGGCTGTAGCTCATCTGCGCGCCGGACTTGTAACGCACCAGGACATTCATCGTGTCCTCGATGGTGATCCCGTCGGAGAAGACACTCTGGTCCCGCCGATAGCCATCTTCATGCTCCGCGTCGAGATAGAGATGGCTCAGGTTTTCCGATTTGCGCAGATCGAGGGCAAAGGGATCATTGGCTGCCGCGGCGGAGTCTTCCGTCCCGCGCTCGTAGAATTCCGTGACGCCCCGCTTGAGAGCGTTCTCCCGCCCATAAAAGCCGAGATTGCCAAAGGCAAAGACCGTCTCGGGCGACGAGTCGAGCCACCAGTTCACGAGATCAAAGTGATGGGTTGCCTTGTGTACCATCAACCCGCCGGAGTTCTTCTTATCGCGGTGCCACCGGCGGAAATAGTCCGCTCCGTGGTTCGTATCGAGGAGCCATTCGAAGTGCACGGACTTCACCTCTCCGATCGCTCCCTCCATGATGAGCTCCTTCACCTTGGTGCGGAGCGGGGCATACCGATAGTTGAAGGTTACAATCAGCCGCCGTCCCGTGCGGGTCACGGCATCGAGGATCGCCTCGCACTTTTCCACATCCACGGTGAGCGGCTTTTCCGTGATCACATCGCAGCCGAGATCCATGGCCCGTACGATGTACTCGTGATGCGTGCGGTCGATGGAGGACACGATGACCACGTCGGGCTGCTGCTCGCGTACCATCCGGTCAAAGTCCGAGGCCGGATAAGTGGCCACAGGCTCCGCGTCAAATTTCTCTGCGATCTCGCGATTGTAGAAATCCATCCGCGTTTGGTTCGTGTCGCAAAACGCCACGAGAGCGCAGCGGTCGCGATAGGTCGAGGAAAGCGCTTGGGTAAACATCCACGAGCGTCCTCCCGTCCCTACCAGGGCAAAACGGGCAGGGGAGCCATCCGGGTGTACGAAAGCGGGAGGAGATTTTCGTTCCATTTCAAACCAAAGCTTTCCATCGAAGCCCGGATTCCGCCATAGGGGAAACGCTCAAATACTTGATACTTTCGCCCAATCTCCTACCTTCAGGGGCGTGTTCCTATTCTACCGCAACCAGGGGGAGCGCCAATACGGAGACCACCCCGTCCAACCCTATCCGCGAGGCCGGTGGGAGTTTCAGTTTTTTCTGGAAGGGGAGTTCAGCGTCGTCCTTTTGCAAAACGGGATCAAAAAGAACGAACGCCTGAAGGCGCCCATGCTCATCCTCACGGGTCCGGACTGCGTCCACGGCTGGGCTGGGAAACCTGGCGACCTGACCCGCAATATCATTTTCCATTTTGATGAGGCGGAGTATCCCATCCGCTCCATCGTCGGGACGAATGGCTGCCGGAAGGTTGCCTTTCAGACCTCGGAGATCCCGATCATCCAGGCGCTTTACGACCGGTGCGACGAGGCGAGGAAACGCCTCGGCACCACGCCGCTCGAGGTGAGCAAGCGCGCGGGCTTCTGGGAGCCGCTCATCTACAAGATCGTCGCCGCCGAGCTCACCATCTTCTTCCTGAAACACATCCCCAAGACGGAGTGGGGCGCCCCTCCAAACTATGGAGAGTCCAAGGTCAAGGAGGCCATGGCCTGGTATGAGGCAAACATGGCAAAAGCACCCAATATCGCGGAGGTCGCGCGCGCCATTCACCTGTCTCCCACCCATCTGCGCAGGCTCTTTCACAAGGTGCGCGGCACCTCGCCTCAGATCGCCTTTACCCATGTCCAGTTTGAACGGGCCAAATGGCTGATGCGATCTCCCGAGATGACCCTCGAGCAGGTCGGCGAGAGCACGGGCTTTGGCAGCGCGAGCGCCTTCTCACGCGCCTTCAAGACAGAGTTCGGCATGTCGCCGCGCGAGTTTCGACAGAAGTCTCTCGGCAAACAGACAAAGGCGGATCTGCTCGCGGCGGCCAGCCAGCGGCGGAGTTGACCCCGGGGCACGGCCTTCCCTCGACAGCCCTCAGCGCGACGAAACTCCCCGGCGCTCCGGCGGCCTGGCCATGAGATCGCCGATCGTGAGAGTCAGGCTTTCCGCCGGGCGGCGTTTCACGAGGTAAGCGTGCGGGCCGCATTCATCGACCTGCCATGTCGTGCGCCCGTCGTCCTCGACCTCGCATCGGCCCCGGCAAAGCTCCCAATCCTCCCCCGTCCCGCGCACGGCATAGAGCACGGCGGTCTGGTCCCAGCTCGCGCGGCCATTTTCCAGCGCATTGTCCCACAGTCGATAGGCGGTTTTCACCGGGTTGTCGTCCGGCGTCCCCTGGAGGCAGGGCCCCGTGATGATGTCGCTCCCCACCTCGTAGCCGGAGAAAACAACCGCCCCCGGCCACTCCGCGACCAGCGCTCGGGAATACCTCGCCGAGCCGTTGGCTCCGAAGTTCCACCCGGGACGCTCCTCCACGGGAAACGCCCCTCCCATCACCACCCACTCCTTCACTTTGAGGGCAACCAGCCCATGGCCATTTGCCGGCGAAAAGTCACACGGCCCGGAATGCAGCAGGGCGAGAAGCCCCTTGGTGTGTCCGATGGAAATCACCGTTACCGAACGATCCGGCGCAGAAGCCAGCGCCCGGCGATACACCGCCACCTGATCCGGCACGTCGTCGCACGTCCGGACGCGATGACCATATCGCTGAGCATCACTTGCGATCGCCTCCAGGAAATCATTCCGAGGATCGCCCACCTCGTCGCCCTTGGCGGCTCCGATGGGAATCTCCCCTCGCCCGTAATACTGATTGATCGCCGCTATGCAGCCGGGACCGAACTGGTTTTTCTCCGAGCTGTAGATGCAGGCGAGGATCTCCACCTCGCCCTGGTCCGCCAGCGCATGCAGCACGGCCATGGCTCCGGCGTCATCGCAATCCGAGCCCATGTCGGTATCGAGTATCACGCGCACAGGGACCTTGGCCTCAGCAGTCATCAGTGGGAGAAGATGCGGCATCTTTAGCCAGATTGTTGCCCCGACCGCAAAGCTATTGAGCAATTCGTGCCATTCGCGGAAACAAATCCGCCCTGTTCGCTGGCAATGAGAGCGAACAGGGCGGTGACGATTTTCCCGGATGTGATCAGGCCTGACGGCGACGACGCATCGTCATCACGAGGAGCAGGCCTGTGCCGAGCAGAGCGATCGAGGCTGGCTCGGGAACAGCCGTCACGTTCAGCTTGATCTGGCCGGCCATGCTGTAGTCGAAGGTCGCACTCGAGATGTTCGACGAAAGCGTACCGAGAGCGAGGCCGGAAAAGGTATCCGCCGAGAGCGCTGCGCCGTTGTTTGTGTAGAAGTTGAAGAGTGTGAACGTGTAGGAGCCCGACTGGATCGAGGCGTCGAGCGTGAGGTTCACCGCATTGGCCGAGAGAACAAAGTCTCCCGACGAGTAGTTCCACACATTCAGGCGGTCACTGGTCGAGGCCGTCCCGAGGTCGAAGCTGAACTGCGCTCCCGAGTTCATCGTCAGGAGGGGAGCCGCGGTGCCGCCGCCATCCAGCACGAGCGTACCGATGGAGCTCACCGCCGTGCTGTCGCCGGGAGCCAGGATCGCTCCAGATGCCACCGAGATGCTGTTGCCCGTGCCGGGACGAATGATGCCCGTGCCGCCGAGCGTACCCGCCGCGACGGAGACGCTGCCCGTACCCGTGCCGGAGTTGCCAGCCGTCTGGGCCGTGTTCACCAAAAGGACGCCTTCGCTTACGGTGGTGCCACCAGTGAAGGTACTCACCCCCCCAAGGACGAGCGTACCCGACCCGATTTTCTTCACCGTCGTGCCGGTGCGCGTCGTCGCGGTGGAATCCGAAATCACTCCCGTAAGCTTGAGGTTGCCCGCTCCGCCAAGCTCCCAGCCGTTCCCCACTACGGTATTGTTGCTACTGGACGTCGTGAGGTTGCCCGCATTAGTCAGGGTCGTACCGGCGTTGGAAACCTCAAACGTGGATACCGATGCCCTCGCATCATGCTGAAGAACCTGATTTGCGGTTGCCGTAGCCCCGGAGTAACGCAATGTGCCATTGCTCGCATTGCCGCCGATAGTGATCGTGCCTTTGCCCAAGGTGCTGTTACCGCCTCCCGAGGAAAGCGTGGACCCGGTGACAACGCTGCCGCCCGTGATGGAGAGCGCTCCGAAGGAGTTGTTCGTGTTAGTCAGCGTCAGGCCTGCCGTGCCACCCCCAACTGCCATGGAGTTCACGGAAATATTCGCATTAAGCGTCTGGGCGGAGGAGGAGTTGAAATTGAAAAGGTTCGTTCCCGTAATGGAAAGAGCCTTGCCGTTTTCATCGATCGTCGCGCTGCCCCCGATGGTGATCGAGCGAACACCACCAGCCCAGGTCTGATCCGCTGCCAGGATGATGGAGGCCGATGAATCAAAGTTCGAGCCGCCCGCAGGCACCGAGGCCAGCGAAATGCCCGACGCTCCGATCGTCAGCGTGTTGCCCACCTTGATGGACAGGGTCCCGGTCGCTGTCGCGTCAAAGCTGATTCCGGCCACCGACATGTCTGCGCCGAGAAATACACTTTTATTTCCGCCCATCGTGCTGGTGATCGAAATAATATCTCCAGCCCCCGGAGGCCCCCCGGAAACATAGGAACCCGCGAGATTCAGGTTGGTCGTATTGTTAGCCTTCTCCACGTTTGCCGCGTGGAGGCTGTCGAGCAAACCCAGGGTGGAGGCTGCCGCCGAGACGGTCAGGGCCATCCGCAACGAGCGGCGCAGGATGGTTGCCTGCCTGGTTCCGTGAATGATGGATGTTTTCATTTCGCGTGGTTCTTGAGGTGGAGGGACGATGGGGTGAGTTTTCTAATCCGGATGTGATTTATTGCGCTAAAGGTCATATGAGTCAAGTGGAATCCCGAGGACCAGGCTTACTGGGAGGCCACGTGGCCGTCGAGATAGAGCAGGTTGCGCTTGCCCCGGTGCACGGGCGAGGCCGGGAGGGCTGCCGCCCAATCCGCCCCGGAAATTCCCGGCAACTTGCGATCGACATCCTGCAGGACGAGGATCGACGAGGGCGAGCCAGGCAGGGCCAGCATGCGCATCGGCTCGGCATAGCTGGGCGCCGGGTAGCCAAAGGGCTTTACATGCGCGCCGTCGACGACGACGTCATTAGGAAGATAATAGCTAACACCGATGGGATTTTTCGTTTCCCTCTTCCAGGCGGGGCATTGCAGCATCGGGACGACGCGATCCTGCGCGGTCGGCTCGGGCAGGCCGAGATAAGGATAGATCATATAGGCCAGCATCCCCTGGTATTTCCGGCTGCTTACCGGGATCTGCCCGCTATTCAGCGGCCCCGGCAGCTGACCGGCCGCAGGCTTGTACGGATAGGCCGGGAGGCTGAAGGTGTTGTCATTCACATAGGCGACGATCCCCTGCCCCACGGCGCGCAGGCTGCCCACGCATTTCGCGCTGTCTCCCGCCGAGCGCACCACCCGCAGACCTGAGAGCGTCATGGCTGCAAGCACGGCCACGATGCCGATGGCGGCCAGCAGTTCCATCAAGGTAAACCCCGATCGGCCGCCGCCACCACGAGCCGGGCGGGACGACGAAAGCAAGGGGGATGGATGCCTGGGGAGAAACATCATGCGGGAGGAGGGAGGACTATGGAGCCTTGGCCGGGTCTCCGGCAATAACAACTCCCGTCTCCACACCGGAACCCGACCCGGTGGCCGAGAGGCCGACCAGCTTTTTCAAAAACGGCCCGGGATTGGTCACGACGTTGTCGGCGATCTTCACGTCGCTGCTTTCATTGATCCAGATGAGCGCCGTGGGATCGACACCCTTCTCCGCGCCAAAGGTCTTTTCATTGCGCATGGGATTGATGAACTGGTTGCCCCGGATGGTGATGTCCTGCGCGGAACAGACGAGGATGTTCAGGCCGTCGATGTCCTCGAAGCGGTTGTTCTCGATCGTGATGTTGCGATGCCCTCCCGGGCGCGGGATGTAAGTGCGGCCATTGAAGGCCAGGATGGTCACCGCCCCGGCATGCCGCAGCAGCCCCGGGCGGCGATTCGTCGAGACGCTACGGAAGGTGTTGTTGCGCACGATGACATTGCTGGAGTAATCCGCCTGGCTCCAGATGCCCGTCTCCGTATTGAACTCCACCGCCGCGCGGCCTGTGTTTTGAATCGTGCAGCCCTCGATCAACCCGCCGGGCGCCTGGGCGTAAACTCCGCGCGCCGAGGTATCGCGGATCTGGGCGTTGCGCACGATGAAGTCGCCGCCGCAGTCGTTCTGGTTGGCCAGAAGCCACTGCCGTTTGGCGGGAATCGGGCGATCGAGGGTTAGCTCGATATACCCGGCATTCTTGCGCGGCCGGAAGGCCGAGTAACGATTTCCGGGATCGTAGGTATTCTGGTAATCCGTCAACGCTTTCACCCCGGTGATGATCGCTTCGCCAGCGAGGGCTAGGTTTTCATCGTAGAAGTGCAGCTTGTCACCCGGGCGGCCGATCATCTTCGAGCGGGTCATCGGCACGCGATAGGCAATGATGCGATTTTCATTAGCCTCCAGCACCATCGCATAGGTGCCGTGAATGGCGATGGCATCGTCGTTCAATCCCTCGAAGCGGCAGTCGATCACCTTGGGGCCGATGCGGGCGTCGGCGCTGTGCAGGCCGTCGGCATTGGCTGCGAGCAGCGGGGCGTCCTTGGCCCCCTCGGGCATGTCGCGGTAGCTGATCGAGCAGCGCTCGTAGAGATTGTTCCCCTCTCCGCCGGAGTCCTGGAAGCAGAAGCCCGACCCGCCGCGCACGGCGATGTCGGTGAACTTCATGCCTCCGCATTCGAAGGCGCGCAGGTCGGTGTAGACCGCTCCGCGCATGGCCACGAGGTCGCCGATGTTGATCTTCACGGGGGAGGACGCGATGTTCTCCGTCTTGATCCGGAAAAGCCCCGGCTCGATCTCCTGCGCGTCCTTGGTCGTCGCGGCGCGAAGCTCGGTTTTCCAGATGCGCGTCGCCGGGTCAAAGAACAAAAGCCAGGCGTGTTCAAAGGCCTTCGGGTCCAGCAGGTCAGTGGGATAGCCCGCCGCGATGCGTACGTCGATCTGGCTGCCATCCGCCGAGAAGGCCTCGACCCGGCCCTGGGTAAAGGTCACGGCCTCCTTCCGCAGTGTCGCTCCGCTGAAGGAGACATTGGTGCATTTCTGGAAGGTGATGCCGGAGCGGAAGCGGTCGGTGAAGACCAGCGTGACGCCCTCGGCCTTGATGGCGAGGTCGCTGGCATTCTCGACCACGATGTGCCAGGCATCCGGGCCGCCGCCGGTCGGCAGGGGCGGGAGGCGGTAAACGCCGGGCGGGATCACGAGTTCGCTTGCCTTGTACTTGATGGCATAGCGGATCGCCGCCTGGAGATTCTCGGGATGATCGGGCGAGAGGAGCGGCGGGGCAGGCGTTTCTCCCGGTTGCGCCGCGGGCGGAGGCGTCTGCGCGGATACCCCGAGACAGGAAACCAGCAGGGCGGCCGAGGCAGTGAAAAGGCGGAGATGACGGATGGGATGGCGCATCAGGTGGGAATACGGAGAAAGGTTGCTCATTTGCTGGATTCACCGCTGCGGGGCAGCACAAACGCGTTGGCGGGAGCCTGCTCTTCCGGCAGCACTTCGACAAGACCGTCCGGCACGGAATTCCCGGCTTCATTGCGGAACGCCTCGCTGGCGGAGCGCCCGGAGCTTTCCTGGTAGTTCAGCCACGGCTTGGTCGTCCACGGCGGATTGTACACTTTCACATTGTCGCCGCTGACCTCCGTGCCGGGGGTGAAGATCAGTTGGGCGACTCCGTTGTTCCAGGCCTGCACGTTGTGCAGCACGGTCGGACCGCCCTGCGCAAAAGCGATGCCCCAGCCGAGATTGGAGAAGCTCTGGAGGTCGCTGGCCGTGGTGGTCGAGCCGCCGCCATTGGCGATGCCATTGTCATTACCCCAGAACTTTGCCCCACGAATCTCGCAGACGATCTGGTCGTGCGAGGAAAAGCCCTCATCCAGATTATTAAAGCCCTCGATGTTTTCAAAGAGGAGGTCGTGTCCGCTGCCGTGGAGATTGAAGCCATCGTTCAGGCTGCCGGAGGCCTTGATATTCCGGTACGTCTGATAGGACGCATTGGTGATCTGAATGACAGGCTGACGAAGCGAAATCTCCCAGCCCTCAGGACTCACGCCGGGCAGCAGGGTGAGCGTCCCCTCGCCAGGGGAGTACGTCGCATATTTGGTGAGTTGCGCGGTTTGCGCATCCTGCACCACGCGCTCGCCCTGGTAGGTCAATACCACGGGCAGCACCGGCAGCGTCACCTTTGGGTTGTTGCTCACCCAGGCGCCATCCTTTTTGACGAAACCCTGCGCGGCCGGAACCTTCGCGAACCAGGGCTTCAGGTCGCACACGTAGCTCTCGCCCACTTTCTCAAATCCCGTGAGCGGATCAAATCCCGTCACCGTCTCGCCGGAGCCGTCCACGGTGATCGGCTGTCCCGGGAGACCCGAGGCCGTGATCATGAGCACCTCGCGGTAGGGTCCGCTGCCGGGCGCGACCTTGATCGTATCGCCGGGCTGGGCAGCCTTCCCCGCGGCTCGAATGGACGTGTATTGCCCTCCCCCACGCTTGTCGACGACCAGCACCCGGCCACTTTCGGCCTGGGCAAACGCCGCACAGGTTGTTGCAAGGAAAACCAGGATGAGGGGTGATTTCATGGCGGGCGGGAGGATTGGGAAAGACCACCTCCGCACACGGAGCGAGAGGCAGCATGCGCGGCAATAAATCACATCCGGATGTGATTGTCAACATGCCATGGGAGAGATTCCCGGCGAGCGACTTTGCTCCTTGCGATTCCGGTCACTCGGCGCTAGCTCTGGGAGAGGCAGTTATGTCGAAAAAGAGCGCCAAACCAAAAACGGATGAGAATCGAAAGGTCCGATCGACTCTCGATCTCGCCAAGTACCTCGGTCTCTCCGAGTGGACCGTGTCGCGAGCCATCAACGGACACCCCGAGGTCAAGCAGGCCACGCGGGAGCGCGTGCTGGCGGCGATGCAGGAGCTGGGCTTCCAGCCCAATCCACTGGCGCGTGGGCTGAACGGCAAGTCGACCGGACTCATCGGCATCTGCTTCGGGCATCCGCGCAGCCCTCTCGTGGTGGACAAGATCGCCTCGCTCGACGAGTTCCTGCATGAGAAGAGCTACCGGGGCGTCCTCGCGATCAGCACGCAAAACCCGGAGGCCGAAAAGACCATCCTGAGCGACTTCCGCCGCATGCGGGTCGACGGCGTGATCCTGATCCAGTCGTATTCGCAGCGCGACGAAATCGACCGGTGGCTCGGCGGTCTGCCTGCCGTGCACGTCGATCCGGTCGAGCCGGAGATCGGCCCGTCGGTGTACTTTGACCGCAAGCAGGCCATGCACCTCCTGGTCGATCACCTGTACACGCTCGGCCATCGCACCTTTGGCGCGCTGGGCTTCTCTGCCTCCAACCCCTGGCGCTGGAACGGCCTCGTGAGCGCCCTCGAGGATCACGGCCTCGACCCGGCGAAATGCCTGCGCTCTTTTGAACTCCCCGCGCCCGGCCTCGAATCCTACGCCGACGGCATCCAGCTCGCGGAGATCGTGCTTTCCTCGAAGAAGCCACCGACGGCTCTGATGGCGGTGAACGACCTGGTGGGCATCGGCGCGGCACGGCATCTCGTGGACTGCAAGTTCCAGATCCCGGGCGACTTCTCGCTCACCGGCTTCGACGATCTCGACGTGGGCCAGTACGTCGTCCCCTCCATCACCTCGATCAACCAAAGCCCCCGCGTGAGCATGCGCCGCGCCGTCGAGATCCTGCTCAAGACGATCGCCGCCCCTGCCACCAAGGAGATCGTCACCATCGACCCCATCCTCAGAATCCGCAAATCCACCGGGCGCCCCGGCCACCGCTAGCCCCGGCCCAATTTCATTTGACCCTCTCCGGACAACGTCGTATGGAGTAAATCAAATCCGGATGTGATTTTATGAAAACCCTCCTCCCTGCAGCGATTTCCCTGGCCCTTCCCCTCACCCTCTGCGCGGAAGCCCCGCAGCCGCTCTTCTTTTTCGACTTCAACACGCCCGGCAAGGTCGAGGCCAACAAAGGGTCCGATCCTGCCAGTCTCGTTTTCCGCTCCGCGGATCGCCAGGAGGCGGATCTGCATGGGCCCGCCGGATCGGGTCTCACGGGAGCGCCGACGGACCTGGCGCTGGATAACTCCACGGCCACGGCCATGGGCAAGGATGGCGTGGGCGGGCTGGCTTCGGTGAAAACCGCCCAGCTGTCCGCCCATTCCTTCACCGTCACAGGCTGGATCAAGGCGGAGGGCGACCGCCCGGTGGCCGATGGAGCGCGCCTGGTCGAGATGGTGTCGCCTGCAGGCGGGTTTTTCGTCTTTGGCGACGCGAGCGATGGCACGCTGGCCACCATCATCAACAGCAACTCCGTCCCGTCCGAGAAGGACGCCTATGCCGCCGCCGGCTCCTGGATTTTCTTTGCGGTATCCTATGATGGCGGCACGCAGACGGTCGTCTACTACATTGGCAGCCCGACCGAGGCCGTCACCGAGGCGGGCAGCAAGAACGTCCCTGCCGGGGTTCTCGCCGATGTCAAAGCCCCGCTCATGCTGCTCAACTCGGGCAATTTCGAGCGCCCATTCAAGGGCTGGATGGATAACTTCCGCCTCTTTACCTCGGAGAATGATTCCTCCGGGGTGCTCTCGCTGGATCAGTTGGAAGCAATCCGCCAGAAGGACCTGGGCAAGAAATAAAGCGGGCGCGCTTCCGTCAATGCCCGCCCGGTACGGATCCGTCATCCGCCGGATCGACGCGCTCGGCGGAGAGCTTGCGAAACAGTCGGCCCATGTCGCGCAGGCCACCCCAGGTGAACCACACCGCCATGACCAGCGCCATGAAGACCGGCACGCCGATTCCCACCACGTGCCAGTAGGCTGACCACACCTCCACCGGCCAGGGCGCGAGGAGATTCCACGCGCACCCGGTGAGGAAAACGACGAACCAGAGCAGGCTCCACCCCAGGTAGGAACCCGCGATCCACTTGTCCGAGCGGGAAAAGTCCGACGTCACCCCGACCATGCGGCTCCACGCCGAGGGCATGGGGGCGAGGGGTTTCAGCGCGGGATCATTCTCGGCGTACGCGCCGCGATGCAGCAGGCGGTCCATGTTGAAATCCTCGCGGCAGGTGAGCATCGAAACGACCACGTAGGCAACCAGCGCGAGCAACGTGGCGAAGAAGGAAGCCTGCTGGACATTGATCGGGAAGGCATCACCCCAGACCTGCCGCGCGAGGATGCCGCCAACCGAGAGCGACGAGCCGATAAGCAGCGCCGCCCACGCCCCGGCGGTCGTGCCTTTTTTCCAGTACAGCCCACCGATGATGACCGCGCCCGCACCGCCGACGTAGATGGCCATGGTCACCGCCCACCACAGAAAGATATACTCGGTTTGCCGGAAGAAGATGCCAAAGAGAAAAGCAAACCCCGCCACGCCCACCATCGAGAGCCGCAGCCACAGGATATGGCGCTCCGGCGAGAGCGGTTCCCTGCGCAGCGGCATGACGACATCCTGGATGAAGATACCGCCCCAGGAATGGATATGACTCGAGTCGCCGCCGATGATGCCCATGAGCAGGATCGCACAGAGCAGGCCGAGGATTCCCGCCGGCAGGAAGTGCGACAGCGCGCAGGGAATAAGCATCTGCTGCTCGATCTGGGGGTTGCCGATACGCGCCACCTCGTCCAGCACGGGCTGGGCCTGCGCGGCGAAGTCGGGATGCTTGAGAAAGGTCATGGCGCAGACCGCGAGCAGCGTGACGACGGCGGCCTTCCCCGCCTCCCGCCAGCGCCCGAGGATGCCGCCCATCACCGAGGCGTGAGGCGAGATCGCAGCGGAGTTGTACCCCTGGGCATTCTGCCAGGCCATCGTGCCATAGACCGTGACGAACAATCCCATGAGGATATACCAGAGGTTGAAATCCTTGATTCCCGAGGAGTCAAAGGGATTGAGCAGCGATTGCCCCGGTGGCTGGGCGGCAAGCACTTCGTTGATCTCGCTCCAGCGGAAAAGCATCAGCAGGGCGGCGATGATGACGAGGTAGAAGACCTGCGAGAGAATGCCCTCGAGACAATCCGTCACCATCATGGAAATCAGCCCGCCGCACAGCACCATGAACAAGGCGCCTCCGAGGAAGATCGCCATCAGCGCGATGTAGGTGTCAAAGGACCAGCCCGCCACCTGGATCGTCGCGGGAAGGCCAAGGAAATACACCATGGCCCGCGCACCCACGGCGGGAATGATGCCGAAATTCACGATGCCCGCGACGAACCCGAGCATGCCGGTAAAGACCCGCAGCCTGCGGCTGTAGCGTTGCTCAAAGAACTGTGAGAGCGTGAGCGCCCGGGTCTGGCGGAAGCGGTAGACGACGAATCCTGAAAGCGCGACAAGGAGGCTCACCGGGATGCCGATCAGCCCCCACCAGTTCAGGGTGAAGCCGGATCGTGCGATGAGTTCGAACGATGCGACAAACACCACCGCGCCCGCCTGCATCTCGCCCCTCGCCACCGCCAGCAGGTACGGGCCTGCCACACGCCCGGCGGACATAAAGTCCGCCACGCTCCGCAGGTAGCGGCGCGAGTAAATCGCCATGGCAAAAACCAGCGTCAGCGGCGCGATCAGGATGCACCAGTCTAGCGTCGTCACAGGAAAGCGGAGGGATCTCCCGGTAAGGCTCAGCCAGCGGGCGGCAGCGCTGCCCGCAACGGCGCGAAGAACTCCACCGCCTGGCGGTGCCTTTCCTCGCAGAGGATGTCGTGCCCGGCGCCAGGGATCAGTTCAAACGCGGCGTCGACACCGAGGGCGCGCAGGTTCCCGGCGAAATCACGAGCCTGCTCCCAGGGAACCAACTGGTCGTCCTGCCCGTGGATCACGAGCGTGGGCGGCATGCCCGGGGAGAGATAGGACGACGCACTCGCCCAGGTGGCAAACTCCTCGTCGTACGCGCCGCCGGGGAAGAACGTCCGGCAGTAGGCATCGTCGGGATTCCACGCAAACGTCGAGCGCGGCCACCCTCCCGCCTCGCGGGCGAGGTTCAGCGGCCCCGACCAGATCAGCGCCCGGGCAAAAGGACGCAGGTCAGGCCGCGCAAATGGCGTCGCACCCGCGGAAGCCAGCGCGACGAGGCTCGCCAGATGCCCTCCCGCGGAGTGCCCGAAAATGCCCGGGCGGCTACAGTCAATATTCCAACGCGAGGCATTGCGCTGAAACCACGCCGTCGCGGCCACACAATCCTCGATGGGCGCAGGGAAACAGCTTCCGCCGCTGGTGAGCCGGTAGCCGATGCTGGCCAGCGCAAATCCCGCGCGGAGATAGGGCTCGGCAAAATCGATGTCCTTGGTTCCGCTGTGCCAGCCGCCGCCGTGAATCCAGATGAGGACGGGGAAAGGTCCGTCTCCCTCAGGCAGATGAAGGTCGAGCGCCCAAGGCGCCGGGGACTCGGAGAGGTCCCGAATGATCAGGTTGGCGGCCATGTTATGCCTCCTCCCAGATGGCGAAGCTCACCGCATCCATCACCAGCGTCACGGCTCCGGCGCGCTCTTCGACCCGCGCTCCGGCCCCGGCCAGCAGCCGGCGGGGGGTGACGTTGTTCACCGCCGCCTCGACCGCACGACCGGAGGGATTGAGCGCGACCAGCACGCTTTTGCCATCACGCGACCGCCGGTACACGAATGGATAACCTCCCGCCCCGGTCTGCACCGGCTCAAAATCACCCGCGCCCTGAAGCGCCGGATGCTCGCCCCGCAATCGCGCAAGGCTTCGCACCGCCTGCAGCAGCGAATCGGGATCGCTCTCCTGCGCGGAGATCGTGGGCCGTGAGGGATTCGGGTCGACCGGCAGATAAAGCCATTCGGCGGGAGCGGTGGAGAACCCCGCATTGGCCGAGTCGTCCCACTGCATCGGCGTCCTCGCTCCCGTGCGCACGTACCCGCCCTCCTTGCTCGGCAGGCCGTCGACGTTGTATTGCCCGATCTCATCGCCCTGATAGATGAAGGGGATGCCCGGCAGGGTGAGGAGAAAGGCGTAGATCACTTTCAGTTCCGCGTCCGTGCGGCGGGCGCGCAGCCGGGAGATGTCGTGATTCCCCGTCGGGATCGAGATGTAGCCGATCTCCCTCGTCGCCTCGTAATGCTGGAGAAAGGGCTCCAGGAAGCGCCGGATGTCGCCCTGCCCCTCGGAGTGAAAATAGCTGTGTCCGCTGCGCTCGACCTGCGGCCGCATGTCATTCGTCGTCTCGGAGCGAAACAACTCTGTGTAGGCCGCGGTGCCAAAGTGGATCATGAAATCGATGTGAAATCCCGCCCGGATCGCGATCTCCGGCATCGACCACTCGGCGATCAGCACAGCCTCCGGAAACCTCCGGTCAAACCACCCGCGAATCTCCTGCCAGAAGGCGACGATCGCCTCCTTGCTCTCATCATTGCGGATCAGCGACGAGGCCATGTCGACACGGAACCCGTCGGCCCCACGGTCGAGCCAGAACTCCATGATCGCCCGCAGTTCCGCATGCACCGCCTGCACGTCGGGATGATCCACCGGCAGTTGCCAGGGCTTGTCCGGATCGGGGTGGGCAAAGCCATAATTCAGCGCAGGCTGGAAATGGAAGAAGTTCGTGACGTAGTTGCCGTCCCGCGTCGAGTAGCCGTTGATCTGCTGGAGCGGATACGGCGCCCACTCCCACACGCTCGAGGTCCAGATGTACCAGTTCGTGTGGCGGTTGGGCCGCTCCTCGGCGGAGGCTTTGAACCACGGATGCTCGATCGAGGTGTGGCCCGCCACGAGGTCCAGCACCACACGCATCCCTTTTTCATGCGCCAGCCGGAAGAGCTCATACAGATCCTCATTGGTCCCATAACGCGGCGCGACCTTGTAGAAATCGCTCACATCATAACCCGCATCGCCAAAGGGGGACTCAAAGCAGGGATTCAGCCATATGGCGTTGCAGCCGAGGGACGCGATGTGGTCGAGTTTTTCAATGATGCCGCGGATGTCACCGATGCCATCGCCATTCGAGTCGTAAAAGCTCTGGGGATAGACTTCGTAAAAGACGGCGTGATCGAGCCAGGCTGGCTCCGGGCGAGAACGTTTCATGGGTAAAGCAGGGGCACTCCGGCCCCCGTCGGGTTTGGCGGGGGTTCGGAGAAAGGCGGGCGTTAAAGTAGGAGCCGCAGCCTAGACGGCAACCAGACCGGGAGCAATTTCAAGCTTCTCTGCCGATGGGAGGGACCGCGCCTCGCCCGGATAAAACTGCGGCAGGAGCGGAGCATGAGCCTCCATCATCTCGTCAAACATCGCAATGATATCGCGGTAGTCGTTGGAGTTGTTCAGCGGGTCGGCCAGCATGGCCTGCAGCGCCTTTTCCCGATCACCCTCCAGCGCCGCCTCGACGGTCAGGTCCTGGATGTGCGAGTGCTTCTCGAGGATCGCCGTGATCGCGAGCGGCAGTTCACCCCCCGCGTGGGGAAACACGCTGTCTCCATGAAAGGTCGCCAGCGTCTCCACCGAGGTGCCCAGCGGAAGGTTTGCGACCTGGCCTTCGTTTGGCAGCGTCGCGGGCTGAATCGTCGCCGGGCCTCCCCCGATCAAGGCCGCGAGGATCGGAGCGAGCGACTCCTCGGATGGCTCCAGCGGTACGGAATCCGGATCATCATTCGACCACTCGGCGATGCGTTCCTTGTACCACGTGATCCACCCGCGCCGGTCGGAGATTTCCGTCAGCTTTACCCCAAAGGCCTGGCCATAGCCCGTTTTCTCCGAGAGGAAATACGGAAAGAACTCCGCCAGATGCCGGTCGCCCGGATAAGGCACCGCGCCGTAGCGCTCAAAGAGGGCAAACTTGATCTGGTTGCCGCTCAGGCTGTGGCTGGGATTGACGTCATTGCCCGCCCCCGCGACCTCCGTCGCCTCGCCATTCTCCAGCCGGGCACGCAGCATCTCCAGCCCATCCTGCCCATCGATGCGCAGGTCGGTGATCCAGGCAAAATGATTGATGCCCGATATCTTCGCCGACACCGAGTCATGCCAGTCCTTCAGGCCGAGCACCTTCTCCAGCGTGGTCATGAAGCTCTTGTACTCGTGACAAAGCCCCACCACCCGGATGCGGCTCGTCTGCTGCACGGCACGCACGATCTGGTTCATCGGATTGGTCAGGTTGAGCAGCCACGCACTCGGGCAGTAATCCTCCATCCGCCGCACGAGATCGACCACGATCGGGATGTTGCGCAGCGTGCGGAAAATCCCTCCCGGTCCCGTGGAGTCCCCGACGGATTGATAAATTCCATGCCGCTTGGGAATTTCCAGGTCGATCTCCATCGCATCCAGCCCTCCCGTGGAAATGCACAACACGACCGCCGCGGCTCCGGTGAGAGCGCGATTCAGGTTGCTCTCCGTCTCCACGCGGATGTTTGTACCGGTCTTGCGAGCGATGGCCCGGCAGGCATGCGCCAGCTCGTCGTTGCGCTCCAGATCGATGTCGTGGAGGACAAACGTTGCGTCTTTCAGGAAGGGGTTCACGGCGATATCCCGGAACAGCACGGGCACCCACTGGTAACTACCTCCCCCAATAAATGTGATCTTCTTCGATGGCATAAAAGGGTGCTCCAGGTTTCAGTTCCAATAAATCACATCCGGATGTGATATTGCAATGTCTTTTTGGTTTTCAAGGAGGGTCATGACCATGGGATTCGCTCGCCGTTAAGGACGGAACAACCGGGTGCGGCCCGTGAGGGCGTTGAGCTGGACGGTGAAGAAATTATCAGGCACTCCGAGGCTGCCCATGGCATCGCCCGTGAGGGCCAGGCTGAGATGCCACGACTTGGCCGGGGCGGCGTTGAGATCGGTGCCGCCGTTGGGCTTGAAGCGAAAGGCCACGTACCGGTAGGAGCCTGCCGGATAATCGCCGAGCGGCTTGGCCGGTGCCGTGACCAGGCTGGGCGAGGTGCCTTGTTGGGTGTCGAGGAGCGAGGAAACCGCCACGCCCGGCACGATGTAAACATTGTCGGGCAGCATGGTGACGCGGGTGAGCGCATTCGTCTGCGTGCCATCGGCATCGAGAGAGAAGACCTGGAAGGCTCGATAAACCGCCGGGCTCCCGTTCGGCGGATCGCCCGCCTTGGGAAGTTGATAGATGCGAAACTCGACCGGGCAGTTTCGCGTCATGGCGGCCTGTCGGGCCAGCTCGAGCTGGTCGACCAGACGCGTGCCGCCCGTGGTGAGATTCGACCCGCGTGAGATGTTGGAAAAGGCTGGAACTGTCAATACCGCCAGCACGATGATGATGCAGATGACCACGAGCAGTTCCACCAGACTGAAGGCCCGGCGTGATGGGAGTCGGCAGGGAATCCTGTGTTTCATGGCGCGAACTGCCTGGTCTCCAGCACCCGGAATTTATAGAAATGGTCGATCGGCTGCGGGTTGGATGCCGTGGCGTAATCGGGGATGGTCGTGTCGCTCGTGTCGAGATACCGCTCGATGGTGGACGAGCCTCGATACTCACCGGTGACCATATCCTTGCCCTCGACCCATTGATTGGCGGCGGTCGAGCGCGACTTGCCCAGGGTCTGCACACGATAGTGTACGGTGTAGGTGTTCGATTTCGTGGTCAGGCGGGGATAGATGTCCGCGTAGGGCCGCTCGCGGGAGTTGTCCCCGACGAGCTGGTTGGCATTCCAAAACGCCTGCATCCCGGCATAGGTCTGCCCGCGCGGCACCAGCCAGAGATCGCAAATCTCCGTCGCGGAGCGAAAGATCTCCCCCGAGGCAAAGCGCTGCTGGAAGCCCTTCATCGTTTCATCCAGGTCGAGGAAGCTCCGCTTCGTCGCGACCGTGCTCGACTGCTGCTTGTAGTTGGTCGCGTCGGCCGAGCCAAGCACCAGGAGCTGCTCGGGCCGCAGCACCGCCCTTACGCCCGTATCTCGCGTGATATAGGTGAAGGGGACGATCTGCGAATTCATGTTGATCTTCCCGGCGGTGGAAAACGGGTCGCTGATTGCGTAGGGCTCGACGACCGGCATGTTGAAGAGATCGAGCAGCAGGTGATCCGGCGGACTTTGCGCTCCGCGATGGTTCTTGTTTCCATCCGGATCGGGCCGGAAGAGCAGCGTCTGCCACGGGCGATCCTCAAAGACCCCGGTCGGCAGTGAGCCAAACATCACCGCGGAGGGCATCTGCCGGTTGGGCGAGAAAAAGGTCGAGCCCGCATTGGCATAGTTCGTCAGTGCGGTGAAGTACGGCGTCTGGGAGCCATCGGAAAGCCCGACGGTCGTCCCCTCGTCGGCCTTGTTGATATACGCGCCATCGGGAACGATGGAGAACCCATTGTCCCAATCCCCGAGGGCAAAGCCGGCGGGCGGGTTGCCCGTCTTGTTGGTTCCGGCGTAGACGCCATCCATTGGTTCCGCATTGCCTGCGCCATTCACCCCAAAGGCAACCGGCGCGGGATATCCCAGCACCGACCCGGAGGCTGCCGCCGTGGGCTGCAAGGGGTCCGAACCCGACGGCGCGGAGTAGGTCAGGTCTGCCGTGCTCACCGCCGGCGCGGCGGGATTTCCATAGCTCGCTCCCCGGACAAACTTCGCCGAAAGCCCCCCGGTGGCGGGATAAAGCGTCGCCCCGTTTGCGGCCTCCGCCACGCCATGCACGCTGCGCACGGAGGGTGAGAAATAATCCGTCGGCGGCTGGAAGTAACCCGCGGGCACGTCGCTCATCGCCGCGATCAGTCGCGGATCGGTGACCGCCTGCACGCTGCGCACCACATCCCGCCCGCAGATAAACATCTTCGCGCTGGCCGAGCCTGCGGTATTGGCCGCCGGGTTGGCCGCGCCGGAGAATCGCGCTCCGACCGCAGGCGGCGCCGCAAAGGAACCCGCCCGTGTATCCCGGTAGTCGATCCACACATTCGTGTCCTTCAGCAAGGGCGCCAGCGCAGGGACAGGGAAGGTGGCCGAGGGAAATGGCACCGAGAGGGTTTGCAGCACATCGCTTCCGGCGGTCGCAGCATTGAGGATCTCGACCTTCACCGTGCCGCCGCCAAATCCGAAACTCGTCACCGTGCTGCTGCTCGTCGTCGGCAGATCGACGTACGTGCTGACCAGGGCCGGTGTCACGCCAATGAAAGAGGCCGCCCCGATATAGCCGCCATAGATGCCCGAGTTGTACGCGCGCTTCACCGCGACTGTCGTGCTGGCCGGGAAGCCCATCGTCACCACCGCTCCACTCGCATCCGTCCAGGTGAAGGATTGGAGTCCGCTCACGCGGATCTGGAAATTCGGCGAGTACGCCCCAAAGCCCATGCTGGGATCGAAGAGATTGAGGTAAAACACCGCCTGCACCCGAGTCCTTCCATCCGCGATGGGAACCCCCATGCCCTGCGTGGCCGAGGGCGGAAGGCTCTTGGCCGTTCCTGCGGTCTGCCCGACACCGATGAAGATCAACCCGGCCTCGCGCACGGTCGGGAACCGTCCAAACCCACGAAGCGGATTGGAGTTTGCGTCAGCGTGGGAGTTGTCGACGATAGGCACGATCTGCCCCTTGCCCAGAGTGGCGCTGCCCGGCGCGGAGGGAGTGAACGAGACGATCGAAGCATTGGACCGGTCCTGCGCGTTGAGCGCCCGGATGTAGTCAAAGATCTCGGTGAGGATCTGATCGCGATCCTTGGGGTACTTGGCGAGAAAGGTCTGCCCCCCTCCGGAGCTGAATCCGGGAATCGGGCTGCTCGTGAGATTACGCAGATAGCTGATGAGGGCGCGATTGCGGCCCAGGCCGGTCGCGGCGGCGGTCGACGGCAGATCAACCGTCGAGGAGGTCGAGTCCTTGCGCTGGAAGTAATACGGTCGCCCGTTGAGCGTGCCGCAATGCGCGATCAGCCGGTCAAATGCCGTCCGGTCCGTCGCGGCCGTGCCCGCATTGAGCGGCCACGTGACGATGCGGGGCTGGTTGAACAAGTTCACCTCCGGAGCGCGGCTGTGGGCGCTCAGAAAGAACCGGGCTTTTTCCACATCGTCGGGTGTCAATACCGCACTCGCCGTGCGGTCCTTCGTGTAAAGCAGTTCGTCCACCGAGGCGTAAAGCCGGTCGGCATCGAGCGGGATCGAGGCCGTCGCCACGGTCGTCCCGCCCCGGGACCCGCCGTACTTTATCCGCGTCGCGATGTCGGCGATGTTCTCCGCTGTGAGCGAGGGAAAGACTGCGCTCAGGTACGTCGTGGCCGGGTGGCCGGGATACCGCTGAAATTCATTTTGCGCCGGCTGGTTTTTCGCCAGGCAGATGCGGTCAAACACGGTCCCTGTCCTCGGGATGTCCCAAAAGGAACCGGGATTCCCCGCCGACGGCGGGTTGGCTCCCTCGGCCCAGACGTCTCCCGCCGCGGTGTTGATGTTGATCTTTGCCGTATCGTCATCGGTCCAGAAGGCGATGCGGGACACGATGGGATTGTCCTTTGATGCCCCCGCCACGGTGACAGTCGATCCCGTGCCGGTACCGACCGCCATGGTGCCGTCCTTCAGGACATAGAGCCACTGCACCGGCATCGGCGCTGCATCGGTACCGGAGGCGGGTGCCGTGCTCGCGATGGAGAATCCCTGCACCTTGCCAGCGGCCGCCGGATCGAGGATCGGATAAACCCCGCCCACCGGGCTGTTAAGATCCGTGTAGCGTGCAGGCTGGGACATCCAGTCTGCCGGGGGCGACTGCCCGCTGGCAAAGGGGTTGAACGCTCCCGAGCCGATCATCTCGCTCCAGGAGTACAGCTTGTAATAGGCCTCCGCCTGCCCACCGGAGTTGTACGTGCGGATCATTCCTGGCTGCGAAGCCCATGCAAGCGGACGCCCGGAGGAGTCAACACCCCGGGTCGCCTCCTTGATCTGCCCCATCACCACGTTCACCGTGGATTCCGCGAGCAGCTTCACGGCGGAGCTGGCCGAGTAGGATTGCGCCGACTTTCGCTCCGTGGTCACGCTGGAAAAAAAGGCCACGATCAGGATCGAGAGCAGCACGAGGCAGCCGAGGACGATGAGAAGAGCCGCCCCGCGCGTGGTATGCGACCGCCTTGGGGAAAGATATTTCACTGTCCGCTCCATTTTGCCCCTCTCAGTCCGACCTCGGTGTCAAAGATCCGGTAGTTGATATTGTTGTCGATCAGCACGGCGGAAAGCTTGCCCAGGTCGTCATCCAGGCTGGCCGCATCCTGAAAGAGTGTCCCCAGGACGCTCAGGGCCGCAGGCGGAGTCGTGCGGCCGGGAGGATTCAACCGGGCGGCGGATGGCTCGTCGATGGCCACCATGACCACCCTCAGCAGCGGCGGCAGCTGGTGCTTCGTCCGGGAGGTGATGTCCCCGGCCCGCGAGTCGTATTGAAAATGCGGCGCGATCGGGTCCGTCGCCGCGTCTGCATCGTGCGGCGACAACTCCGGCAGGACGATGAAGGCGATGATATTCTCAGCCAGGACGCGCACCGGGGCGTCGGCGATCGCCACCGTCGGGGGCAGGAATTTCGTGAACCACTGGTCGTACTGCGTCGCCGATCCGTCCGACGGCAGCTTGTAAATCTCGAGGTCCTCGGCGGGCTGAAGAAACTCCATCAGCCGGTAGCGATAGCGTTCGTTGACTGCTCCCGAACCACTCAGGAATGGGGGGAAGTACGGCTTGTCGGAGTTGAACTCCGTGTAGAATCCGCAGGCGTTCACGAGACTGGCCACCTTGCCGGAATTGGCCGTGGTAAGGGTAAAGGCGAGCGGTGCGAGGAAAAACACTGCCTGGCCGGGATGCGTATCCGCGCTGCCGGCAAGCAGGCTCGACGTCCGGTCGACGACGAAGTGCAGGTCGGAGTTGCGTCCGTAGACAGAGGGTTGGAACGTATCGGCATTTGCCGGCGTACGAGGCTGCGCAGGACTGCTGTTGTCATAATAGTCCAGGTAGGTATTCAACGTGGCCTGCCGCAGCCGCGAGGTGATCGTCTCATAGGCCGCCCGCGCGCCCTGGAAGGCCTCAATCTTCGCCGCCGAACGCTTCCACACCTGGCTGGTCTGGCTCGTAATCGAGAGCACCAGCACGAGGATGAGCATGAAGACCGCCGACGCCACCAGCAGCTCCACCAGGGTGAAACCCGCCGCCCGCCCGGCTCGCCCGCCACCCGATAGCCTAGGAGCCGTTATTGGCGATTTGCAGGGGAATCGCATTGGTGCTTTCCGGCGATGTTTTGCTCCAGATGGAGATCACCACGGTGGACGTATTGCTCACGCCGGAGGAGGTCGCCCCGGGGACCAGGAGCTTCGTCGGCGCACTCACTTTCGCGGAATATATCGCCTCCCCGGCATTCTGCACCGGCAGACCTTCCTGCGTGAAGTGATAGACCTTTTCCGAGTTCGTCACGATCGCGGAATAATCCGCCAGCGACATCTTGTTCGCCAGCTGCTGCGCGATCTGCGCCTCCGTGGTCGCATTCACCGCCTCGCGGAACGTCCCGATCCCCGCCACCAGCAGCCCCATCATCGACACAAGGCCGAAACTCACGATCCCGAGAGCCGTGACCACCTCGACCAGGGAAAAGGCGGGTGACGTTTTGCAGGAGGCCCGCTCGGGGCGCTTGGCGATGCTTGGGGGCAACATGGCGGTGTTTCGTGGAAAGCCGTGGATTTGGTGTCCATCGGCAGTGTTTCCTCACAAAATCACATCCGGATGTGATTGTCAAATACAGATACGCGCTACACCGCATTTAGCGCGGTACGGAGCAGGAAAACCCTCGCCGATCGAGAGGCATCAGGACGCACGGCCCGCACCTCTCGTCGGACAGCGGCGAAAGGGAATCGCTGGCGAATTGTCCGCCCGTGCCGGGCGGCCGGGAGAGTTCACTGAGCCGGGAGCAGGGCAGGATGAGGCAGTTCCTGCGCCGTCCATGGCGCGATGTGCAGGTTGGGATAGGCCAGGATCACGGAGGCCTCCTGTTCTGCGGATGAGGAGTTCAGCTCCAACCGGATCGCATGCACGCCGGAGCCGACCGTGACCGCGACGCGAGAAAGATCCGAGCTCCGATGCGTGGCCGGCACGTACGGTAGATGTGGCGGACACTCGATCGCCAACTCGCCATCGATGAAGAGTCTCGCGCCTTCCCGGGCGAGACAAATGATATGGCGGGACTCGTCGGTCAGGCACTCCCACGTCCATGTCCCACCGCCGGCCTTTTTGATCTCCACCGGGAGCTCGCCGTTTGCCCATGGGATGGACTGAGCCGACCCCGCCGGGTGCAACTCGATGGTTCCAGGCAGATCGCGGAGATGCACGGCGGGAAGGCTGCGGTCCCACTCGGAGCGATTCCACCGCCGGGGTTTCAGCTTCCCGATCAAGCGCTCGGTACGCCGGCTGAGCTCGTCCAGGGTGGGCGGAACGTCGATACCAAGAATGCCCGGCCCGACAAACACGCCGTCCCCGATTGGCTCGCTCCAGCGCGCCGGGATGCTCTCCACGCCATTGAGCAGACCGAGCGTGGCCCCCACGGAGGCTGCCGTGCAGTCCGTATCGTATCCCCCGTTGGCAGCAAGCAGCACACTGGCCTCAAAATCCTCCTCTCCGTAAAGGAGGGCCCAGATCGTCAACGCCACGTTGAGCGGAGCGTGGGTGAAATTCTCATTCCCGTGGCGCACGAGCAGCTCCTTCCAGCACTCCCAGGCCGGGACATTCTCGACGAACGCCCTGCGCACAAACTGCACGGCGGAAAGCGTCTCGGTGCCTGCGGGCAGGTATCCCAGGCTCGCGGTGATCGCCTCGTCGAGCCCCGCCCCCCCGGCGACCAGGCTTTGCATGACCGCCACCAGGACCTCGCCGGCGATCCCCTCGCGGCCATGATCGAGCGAGGCATCCAGAGCGGCATGGTATGCCGTGCTTTCCGGGTCCCCTGGAAATAGGCACGCCCAGATCTCCGAGCGGATGGGCGACCCCATGCCCGCGTGAAAGTGATTCTCAAAGGTTCCGGTGGATTCCGCTGGCACCCCCCGCCGCAGATTCCACCGGCAAACTCCATACTCGTCCCACATGTAGTGAATGCTCTCGAGCCACGCCCGGGCAAAATCCGCCCGCGTAAGAGTATCCCCACCCTGCTCGACCATATGCAGCCACACGAGCTGCAGCTCGAGATCATCATTCGGGGGCGCGATCGTTGGAACCGGGTCGTAAAAGGAAAAATTCAGCCTCTCCATCCTCCCCTCTGCCGGCAACCCCAACGTCCCGCCGATGGATTTCCCCAACCAGCAGCCCTGGATTCGAGAGATGAGATCGCATTTGGAAGGAAGTGTCTGAGGCATGCGGGCAACATAGAGTGATTTTTATAAAATAAAATCATTTTATTGACTTAAATGCATTTAATGAGAATGATCCGGCCATGGTCCGTCCCCCGAAGAAAGTTCAATCCATCTACACCGCACTCCGGGAGGAGATTGTCGCGGGGGCATGGAAGGCCGGAGCCAAGCTCCCGAACGAGAGCGAGCTGGCCCAGCGGTTTGATTGCAGTCTGGGGACCGTGAGCAAGGCGCTGGCCCTCCTCGTGCATGAGGGATTCGTCGAGCGCCGGGCGCGGGCCGGGACGACGGTGATCTACGGATCGCCCGATTCCGTCGCCAGCCAGCTCGATGCCTATGCCTTCATCTATCCCAGCGAACAGCACGAGGGCGTCTGGCGTGCGGTCAGGGGCTTCCAGGATGCGGCGCGCGAGGCCGGTCGTCGCGTGGTGATGCTCACCACCGGGGTGGATTACCAAAAGGAGACCGAGTTTGTGTCGCGCCTCTCCGAGTTTGATGTGCGCGGCGCCGTGATCTATCCGGTCATCCCCACGCCGCAGGACCAGGTGCATTTTTCCCAGCTCCTGGTCGAGTCGCGGTTTCCCGTCGTACTGGCGGAGATCAGTCTCCCCGGCCTGGGTTGCTCGACCGTGGTGATCGATGGCTTTCACGCCGGGTACACCATGGCCCGGCACATGATCCAGCGCGGCGCGAGGAAGATCGGCTTCTTTTCCAACTTCGCCTGGGCGCCGTTCATGCGCGACCGTTACCAGGGCTATCGCTGGGCTTTGGAGGAGGCCGGCATCGGAGAACCTGCGGGCGGCGTCTATCTCGACCCGGCCATGCATCCCGACTTTCAAGACCCGCTGGCGGAACCCACTGCGATGGCAAACGCCTTCCTGGATCGCGCGGGAAAAATCGACGCCGTGGTCTGCGCCGGCGACTTCCTCGCCATGGGCTGCATCGCAGCCGCCCAGCAGCGCGGCTGGCGGGTGCCGGATGACTTGCTCGTCAGCGGGGTGGATGATTATAGTGTACTCGCCGCGTCGCACGGAGTCCCCCTCACGACTTATCGCATTCCCTATGAAGAAATGGGCTGCAAGTCCTTTGACCTGCTCGACCGCGTGATCCGTGGTCAGATCGTCGCGCCCGAGGAACGCCAGCTCCGCGGCGAAATCGTCATCCGGCAAAGCGCCTGAGTTTGTTTCGATCCCTAACGTTTTCCCCTTCCCTCATTAAATGTTTTCCCCCGAAAATAGTGAGCTTGGCAAATCCCTCCTGCGAGGCCGCGCCTTCAGCCTCGTGGAGATGGTCGTCGTCATGGGCATCCTGCTCACGCTCGGCGCCCTCATCTTCCCCTTGGGAAGCCGCATGCTGGAGATGTCACGCAGCGCCAAGTGCCTGAGCAATCTCCGGCAGATCGGAGTGGCGGCCGCAGGATATATCGCAGACAACGACGGCACACTCGTGCCGCGCTGTTCCAACTCTTCCCCGGCGATCGGCAATGCCAAGGGATTCCGTGCCTATCTCGCTCCCTATCTCGGCGGGGACAAGGCCGCGATCCGCGTCTTTGCCTGCCCGTCGGACAAGACCGCCTCCAAGCGCCAGGACTACGGAGATGCCCTGAACACCGGCTTGACGCCCGCATCCTATGGGATCACCAGCATCTATTATTATGGAATCAACGGCGAGTCGCTCCCGTACCCGGGCTTCCATGCCTATGCACCGACGAGCGAAGCATCCTATCCCGCCAGCTTTAAGATCACCGCGGTAAAAAAACCCGCCTCGACCATCTTTGTCAGTGATATCGGACGACCGGATTCCGTCACCGCGCCACTAAAGAACTGGACCGAGTCCACCTATAAGCTGACCTCGGCCAACTTCGGCTATGCCGGAACTCCGTCCAACTGGACCTCGGGAGACTGGGCCATGTATCCGCGCCATGCGGGAGGAAAAATCAACGTCCTTTTCTACGACGGCCATGCCGCCACCCTCGATCTGCAGAAGGACCTCGTCGATCACCCCTTCGGTGATCCCCAGTGCCTCTACGACAATTTTTAACCTGTTAGGAAACTCCTCCAACCCACTGAAAAACCTATGAAACGAAAACTCCGCAACCTGTCGGGAACACAGCTGGCGCTCCTGGCCATACTCTCCACCTCACCCGCTCTCGTACGGGCGCAATCCGTGTGGGATGGCGGAGGCACTCCTTCCGGCGGTCTTTACAACTGGTCCGATGCCGCCAACTGGGTCGGCGATGTCGCCCCGACCAGCGCTACCACGACCAACATCCAGCTCGCGGGATCAACGGGGACTGCATCCAATGTCGACACGGCGTTCACCATCCGCACGCTAACATTCAATAGCGGCGCGGGGGCATTCAATGTCACAGGCAATACCATTTCGATCCAGGGAGCTGGTAATGCCGACACGGCGGCGATCACTAATAACTCGTCATCCCTCCAGACCATCTCGTCCAATCTCACGTTGTTGGGCGGAGTGGGATTCGCTCCCGTTTCCGGCAACCTTACCATCAACGGAAACATCAACATGAATGGCCAGGGAGCGCGCTTCAATCCGGGAGTGGGCCGCACCCTCACTCTGAATGGCGTGATCTCCGGCACGGCGGGAACGACTGCGTTTAACGGCCAGGGCCTCACGATCATCAACGGCGCCAATACCGTCTCCTGGGCATCGGTCTACGTGTGGAACGGAACGGTCCAGGTGAATACCGACTCGCTCAAAGGCTCGGCTGGAGCATTTGGCTCCAACTCGTCTGGCGTGGTACAACTCGGTGTGACCGGAGGCTCCGCGACATCTCCGACTCTGGTTACCGGTGCCGCTGTAACCATCGGACAGGACATCCAACTCGCTGCTCCAGCTTCCGGCACCTCGGGGTATACCATCGGCGGAAACTCCGCGCATATCTCGAACTACACGGGAAACATCCTGACCAACGAAACGAACGTCAAGCAGGTGCAGGCTCTCTCGGTGACCGCGGCAACGGGCGGGCGGGTGAACATTACCGCAATCCGCCAGCGGTCGGGAACCTCCTCATCGCTCGGTGCGGGAGATAACATCACCAAGATCGGCAACGGCATTGTCGCACTGGCTGCCGGCGGCACGTCGACCTATGCTGGAACCACCACCGTCTCGGCGGGAACCCTCCTGGTCAATGGCACCATCGCAAGCACCAGCACCAGCGGTGCCGCCGTGGGTGGCGTGAACGTCAATGCCAATGCCGTCCTCGGCGGCGTGGGCAACGTGAATCGTCTCACCACCTTTGCCAACAACTCCACCCTCGCGGCTGGCGACATCAGCGCGGCAGGGGCCGATCTGGGCGGCAAGCTGAGCTTTGGCGCAGGCTTGATCCTTAACGACTCCACCGCCCTGCGCTTCGATCTCGCGGCCCCGGGCAGCCTGGCCGATGACGAGGTGGCCGTGGTCGGCAACTTCACCCTCGATGGTGTACTGAACATCACCAACCTCGGTGGGTTCGGTGTCGGCACCTACACGCTCTTCACCTACAGCGGCGGCACGTTCACCAACAACGGCCTCACCATCGGAACCACCCCTGTCGGGTATGAATACCAGATCGACACTTCGACCAATGGGGCCGTCAACCTGATCGTCGCCGTGCCGGAGCCGACCACCGTTGCGCTCCTCGGCTTGGGAATGGCCTTTGTCATGCTGCGCCGCCGCGCCCGGCAGACCCGCGCCTAGTAGCATAGTCTCTTCGGAAATCATCCCATACCTGTTCCAGCCAGCTTCTCCTCGCGCCTCCGTTCCCGGGGGGGCGAGAGATTCCAGTGAAATCCCCCTTAGCTCCCACCCCTCGATATCTCATGAAAAAGTCCGCCCTGCTCACCCTCTCTCTCCTGGCTCTCTGCGCTGTCTCGGTGCAGGCTGAAATCACTCTCGAAGACAAATTCGAACTCGAGGGCAGGTCGCCCGGCGCCCCGCTCAACCGCCAGCCAGTCGGCACCAGCGGTACCATCTGGGAGGCCAGCCCCAACGTCGTTTTCGCCCCCGCCGGCGGTCTCCGGGTAAAGGATGCGACCGGATATGGTGCGCGGATCGAGCTCCCGGAAGGTTTCAAGTCCGTGACGCTCGAGGCCAAGATCCAGCCCGTTCCCGCGGTTGAAAATCCCGGCTGGATGGCCTTGGGATTAGGCAATGCCGAGCAGGCAAGCAATCCCACCTTTGGAGGATTGTATGTCATCATCTATTCCACGGGAAACTTCGCCCTGATGTTCAACCCCGATCCGGCCGACGCCACCTCCAAGACGGCCAAGACGCTTGTGCGAGGCCGGGCCAATGTGTTCGACCCGGATAACCTGAACACCGTCAAGCTGACCTATCATCAGGACGAGGGCACGATCGACCTCACGATCAACGACGACCTCGCAGTGGATGCCTTCAACATCAAGGAGAAGAACATCCGGCTCGACGCTCGCTACGGCGGCTTTTCCGGGTACTCGCAGGTTTCCGAAGCACGCAGCATCGGCGGCTTCTCCGTCTCGGTGGTTCAGTAGCATCAGATTGTCGCCCGATGAAGTATTTCCCTCTCCTGCTCTGTGCCGCGACCCTCTGGATAGCGACGCCCTCGCTCCCGGCCAGGGATGATATCCGCCTGCCCCTGAAACCCTCGGCCCCATATGCCTGGTGGACGCCGGGCGAGCCGATCGTCTTCAAACCCGGTGGCTTTCTGCCCAAGGATCTCGCGAGCCTGCAAGGCAATGTCTATGGCGTCGACGGCCTTCCCGTCGCCCAGGTCGAGGTCTCCAAGGACGACTTCCAAACGAACGGCTGGGTCTGGAAGGACGCCGAACCGGGTTTTTACGACATCGAGTTCTTTGTCACCTTTGCCGATGGGTCCAAGGCGCAGGTTACTGACAGCTTCACGCGCCGCGCGCCGAATGGAAAAGAGGCTCGCTTCGAGCGAAAGAAATACAGCGTGGCCGTCGTGGCCAGGCCGGAACCCGGCGCAGCCCGGGTCGGTCAATTCGGCTGGCAGTACCATCTGAACGAGCGGGAGATCCCGCTGGCTCAACTCGTCGGCTATGAGTTCACCATGATCCACTCGATCCCGTGGGGGGCAAACTTTACCAACCTGGCCGACGCCATCCAGCCCGCCAGGGACGAGTATCGGTGGGACAAGCTCGACAGCTCCGTCAAGGCGCTGGCCGATGCCGGTTTCGAAATCGGCGGCCAGTTTTGCTACACTCCCACCTGGGCCTCGCCTTACCCCGAGAAGGAGGACAAGATCAACATCTGCGTCCGGGAATCCGCCGCCTACGCGCCCAAAGACATGAGCGACTTCACGAACTTCGTGGAAAAGACAGTCGAGCGCTACAAGGATCACATCCGCATCTGGGAGATCTGGAACGAGCCGAACCTGCCAGGTTCCAGCTGCTTCTGGAACGACACACCAGCCAACTTTGTACGCCTCCAGCGTGCCGGATACGAAACCATCAAGCGCCTCCAGCCCGAGGCGGAGGTATGGAATGGCGGCCTCGGCATGCGCGTATCCTACGTTTCGTTCTATGACAAGATCCTCAAGGGCGGCGTGGCTCCTTACTATGACAAGCTCTCCCTGCACGCCATCTCCACGGATGTCGGACAGTTCCGCGAGGTGGAGCGTCGATATGATGCCCCGGAGAAGGCTCCGGTCGTCTCCGAGTGGCACGCGATCCTGATCGGCAGCGGCGTTCTCTCCGGTCCGCCCGCGTCGGAAAGCGCGCTGTCGCTACGCATGATGAAGGATCTCCTGAACCAGATCAAACAGGGTGTGGTCCGCACCGTCATCTTTGAAATGACCAACCAGGTCGAAAAGGAGGTCGTCGGCTTTGCCGCAGCCAACAAATGGTTCACTCACAGCGCCGGCCTCTTCCGTCAAAGCCCGCGCATCGAGCCGCGCCATGCTGCCGTGGTAAAGGCGGTCTTTCTCACCCTCACCGGGAAAAAGGCCACCTTCGAAAAGGAAATCTCCCTCGGTGACAACGGCACGGGCATCCTGCTCAAGACCAATCACGGCGACATGCTCGTGGTCTGGACTGAGCAGGGGGAACTCTCCGCGAAGGACCTGAAGGCGTTTCAGTCGCCCTCATCCAAACTGCACGACTGGGAGGGCCGCGAGGTCGCGCTCAATGCCGCGACGGAACTCAAGCCGGGCATCCTGTATTACCTCTCCTCCCCGGATGCCGCCGCCCTGGCCAAGGCCGCCCCTTCGGACCGCTTGCAGCCCATAAATCGCCAGAAGCGGTCATCTGCCGCGTCCCCATCGGCGACGTATGCCAAGGCGGGCCTGCCTGCCGAGCTGCCTGCCTCCGATCCGCTCTGGATCACGAAGGACTGGAACTGGGTTCCCTACCAGGACAAGGAGCCCAGGATCTCCGCACGCGCAGCCGTCGGTGCCACGGAAAGCGGCGTCGATATCCTCATCGCGGTCAAGGACGCAACCCACGAGCAGAAGGAAACCAGTGGCTGGTGGAACGGCGACAGCGTGCAGGTCGGCATCGATTGCGAAGGCAATGGCATGTTCGGATCGAACACCGAGGTCGTCTGTGCCCTGACCCCGGCCGGTGTCGTCTTCCGCAAGATCTCCAATGCCAACGTGGAAGCCGATCTCCCGGCCCGGCGTTCCGCCGTGGGTGACACGGTGGAGTTTGGCAAATGTGAGATCAAGCATGAGGGAGATGTGACGACCTACCGCATTCATCTCGACTGGTCCGAGCTCAATCCGATGGCCTACAATCCCGGCACTCCGCTGAAGATCTCGCTGCTGGTGAATAACAACGACGGCTCGGGCCGCGCAGGATACCTGGAGTGGGGTTCCGGTCTCGGGGCCGGTGAGAAGGACCCGTCGCTCTTTGGCACCCTCAAGCCCACTCCCTGAGTCGCGCTCCATGAAGACAACCAAAAAGGGCAAGGCGATCGCGCCGGTGGTGGATATCTTTCCGCAACTGGCCGTCGGTTTCCATGACCAGGAGCGCGTCGCCGAGGAGCTGCGGCTGCTGAAGAGCTTCGGGTTTGACCGGGTGTACTTCGTCCTTTGCAATCCCGGCTACCCGACGTTTTCCAATCCCATCCTGAGCATTCAGCCGCCCGACGTGCCGGGGTTTGAAAACTATTCCTTCAAGTCACTCGTCGCGCTGGGAGACCCCAACTTTGCCTATGTGCATGAGTGCCACAAGCTCGGCATGGAGGCATTTGCCATCATCAAGCCGTACGAAGGCGGCGGAGGGTCCACCGTGCCGCACGGGGCAAAGGTCGTCTACGACATGCCTCGCTGCGAGACGATCGGCGGCGAGCGCATCGGGTTCGATGCCCTTCTCAGCCGGCATCCCGGCCTCGCCGTACAGCGCAAACCCGATCCGGCCGCCGCTGCGCAGGCGACAAAGCCCGTCCATACGATCACAGTCCGATTTTGCCTCGAGGCAGTGGCCGATCTGGAGGGGCCCTTCATCGGGTGCGACACGTCACCGTGTAACCTCCGCCTGCTGACCAGCGCAGACAACGGCACCTACCGACCTTATGAGGGCCCGCTGACTGTCGCGGAGGAAATCCGCGAGGAGATCGTTCGCGATTCCAACGGGTTTCCCTTGCAGGAACGCCCGGCCCGATGCCGTGTCTTCACGCTCTCGGGTCTGAATATCCCGCCCTCCATCCGCTATTTCGCCGTGCTGGTAAACTCGGCAAACCGCCTCCACACTCTCCCTCAATCCATGATCACTCTGGAGGGGCCGGACGGTCCACTCCCCGCCACCGTGACCTCCTACATTCGAAGGGGCGGCAATACGGTGGAAAACCTCAAGCCCGCCGCCGAGCGCACATGGGGCATGGAGCAAATCGCCCGCCCCATCGATGATCCGGCTGCGGCGGAGGCGGAACTGCGGGAATGGGGCTTTGAATTCGAGTGGTACGGCTCGGGCTTTCGCGGCTCGGGTTGGAAATCAGCAGGTGCCTACGGCATCGCTCGCGGCCACCTCGCGACGATGAAGGGCACGCCCTGCGAGGCTTATCCCGAGGTGCGGGCCTACTGGCTCGACTGGGTGAAAACCTGCATCGAGATGGGTTTTGATGGCGTGGACATCCGGCTGCAGAACCACTCCGGCATGGTGAGCGATTATGTGAACTACGGGTTCAATGCCCCGCTCGTTCAGGCGTACAAGGCCAGGCATGGCGTGGACATTCTCACCGAGCCTCATGATCCGCTGAAGCTCATGGCATTACGCGGAGAGTTCTTCGTCGGTTTTGTCCAGGAAGCAGCCCGCGAACTGCACCGTGCCGGTCGGAAGCTGCAGATTCACCTGCGCCACTGCCACGCACGACCTCGGCTCAGCGCGGACATCAATGAACTCGGCTTTTGGGCGATGCCCAAGATCTGGTTCCAGGACTGGAAAGCTCTCGTCGACCTGGCTGATGAGGTGACGTTGAAAGACTATCACTTCAATGCCTACGATCCCGTCCTCGCCCGCGAAATCAAGGAGTACGCCACCGAGGCGGGCAAGCGGGTCTGGGCACATTGCTATGTCTCCCAAGGGCGCGAGCTCAATGACGAGTACCTCAACGCCGTGGATGCCGATCCCAACGTCTCGGGCATCCTCATCTACGAGGTCGCGCACTCCGAGACGAACGAGATCAACTACGGCTTGATCGAGCAATACCGCGAGGTCGGCCTGAATGAACCCGCCGCCCGCATCCTCCGGGATTTCCTGAACCACAGCGGCTATCCATAGTCCCCTCTCTCCCGCCAAACTCTCAATGAAAATCTGCTCTCTCGAAGGCGCATGGACGCTGTCGTCCTCTCCATCCGGCGTGACATGCCCTGCGGAAGTACCGGGCGACACACATAGCGCGCTGATCGCAGCCGGAAAGATCTCCGATCCCTACTGGGCCGAGGAAGAGCTGGCCGCGCAGTGGGTCGGGAGGGAGGACTGGACGTACGAGCGCACGTTTTCGCTGACTGCGGACTACCTCGCCGAGAAGTCGGTCTTTCTCCATGCCGAGAGCCTCGACACGGTGGCCGCCATCTTTGTCAACGGCCACAAGGTCAGCACGACTTGCAACGCATTCGTCCGGCAGCGCGTGGAGGTCAAACCCTTCCTGCGGATCGGGGAAAACCACATCCGTATCGTGCTGGCCTCGGCGGAGCGTGAGGCCGAGGAGCGGGCCAGGGCGTTGAAATATCCCGTCCCCTACACTCAGTTCCCCGTCCAGTCGCCGCACCGCAACCTCCTTCGCAAACCGCAGTGCCATGCCGGCTGGGACTGGGGTCCGTGTCTCATGGTCGCCGCCATCGGCGGCCCACTCTATCTCGGCGCCACCTCGCTGGGCCGCATCGAGTACGTCTGGACCGAGCAGACCCACCGCAAGGGACTGGTCGAGGTTTCCATTCACTGCGAGGTGACATCTCCCGAGGGTGGCGAAACCATGCTGGAAATCACCCTGGACGGCCAGCGAATCGCACGCCCGGTCACGCTGCGTCCCGGCCTCAATATTCTACAGGAAAAAGTCGTGATCCGTCGCCCCCGCCTCTGGTGGCCAAATGGTCACGGCGATCAGCCCCTGTACGATCTCCAGGTGAGCGTGGCGGGAGATTCCACTCGCAAGCGCATCGGCCTGCGCACCGTGGAGGTGGTGAATTCAGAGGATGCCGATGGCGTCTCACTCACCTTCGTAGTCAATGGACGGCCGATTTTCTGCAAGGGTGCCAACTGGATTCCCACGGATGCCTTGCCGCAGCGCATCACCCGCGAGGTGATGGACGATCTGCTCTCCAGCGCAGCCGCCGTGCACATGAACATGATCCGCGTCTGGGGCGGCGGGCAGTATGAGTCCGACTGTTTCTATGATCTCTGCGATGAAAAGGGCCTGCTCGTGTGGCAGGACTTCATGTTTTCCTGTGCACTCTATCCCGGCACGCCGGAGTTCCTCGCCGAGGTGGAGCCGGAGATCGTTCATCAGGTCAAGCGCCTCCGGCATCACGCCTCGCTCGCCCTTTGGTGCGGGAACAACGAAAACGTCGGCGCGTTGTCGTGGTTCGAGGAACCGAGGAAAAACCGCGATCGTTATCTGATCGACTACGACCGGCTGAATGAAGGCGTGGTGGGCCGCATTGTCCGCGAGCTCGACCCCCGGCGGGTCTATTGGCCCAGCAGCCCGTGCGGCGGGCCGGGGGATTACTCGGATTGCTGGCACTCCGACGGCCGGGGCGACATGCATTTCTGGAGCGTCTGGCACGAGGGCAAGCCCTTCGAGGAGTATCTGAACGTGCGCCCGCGCTTTTGCTCCGAGTTTGGCTACCAGTCCTTTCCTTCCCTGGATGTGGTCAAGACCTATGCTCCGCGGGACCAGTGGAATGTTACCGCTCCCGTCATGGAGCACCACCAGCGCAATCCGGGAGGCAATACCCGTATCACCGAAAACTTTGCCCGGTATTTTCGCATCCCCCAGGGATTTGAGAACTTTGTCTATCTCAGCCAGGTCCAGCAGGCCATCGCGATCCAGATCGCAGTGGAGCACTGGCGTCGGCTGCGACCGCTCTGCATGGGCGCGCTCTACTGGCAGTTGAACGACCTCTGGCCGGTTTGCTCCTGGTCCTCGCTGGAGTACGGCGGAAAGTGGAAGCTCCTGCACCACGCCGCCCGGCGGTTCTTCGATCCCGTCCTGGTTTCGATCCACCCTGGCAAAGACGGAGCAGTCGAGATCTGGGGAACGAATGACCTGCCCGACCCCGCCAGCGGCCGGGTGGAAATCAGCATTCGCGACTTCTCAGGTGCCGTCCGGAAAAAGTTCTCCTGGCGCGAAGCGATCCCGGCTGGGGCCGCCGCTTTGCTTCGCACCATCACGGCCTCTCAAATCCCGGACCGACCGGAGAAGCTCTTCCTCCAGGTGGAGGGAACTGTCGGCGGTCGTGTGGTTCGCAATACGTTTTTCTTTGCGACCTACAAGAAATGCGATCTGCCCCAGGCCGAGATTACCCGGAAGATCGAAGCCATCCCCGGCGGATTTGCCGTAACCCTGTCGACCAATCACCCGGCCTTCTGGGTCTCGCTGAATGCGGATGACATCCCCGGCGAGTTTGACGACAACGCCTTCACGCTTCTGCCCGGCTTGCCCCGGGTCATTCAGTTTACCCCCAAGCGCAACAAGCCCACCCTGGCAGCATTCCGCAAAGCTCTCACCATTCGTCATCTCCGGGAAACTTATGAATAAGTCCGCAAGCCATACTCCGGTGGAGATCGCCGCCTATTACTTTCCTAACTACCACGCCGACACCCGCAACGAGGCGCTGCACGGCCCGGGCTGGACGGAGTGGGAGCTTTTGAAAACCGCCCGCCCGCGCTTTGAGGGCCACACCCAGCCGCTGGTGCCTGCCTGGGGATACGAGGATGAGGCCGACCCTGCCGTGATGGGGCGAAAGATCGACGCCGCCGCAGACCACGCCATCGATGTCTTCCTTTTCGACTGGTATCACTATGAGGACGGGCCGTTTCTGGGACGTGCGCTCGACGAGGGTTTTCTCCAGGCGCCGAATCGCGACCGGCTGAAGTTTGCCCTCATGTGGGCCAACCACACCTGGGTGGACATTCATCCCGCCAAGGCGATGGCCGACATGCACCGCGACACCCCAGTGCTTTACCGGGGCGAGGTTTCCGCCAAAGGCTTCCGGGCGATCTGCGAGCAGGTCATCGAACGCTACTTTCAGCAGCCAAACTACTGGAAAATCGATGGCCGCCCCTACTTCTCCATCTATGAACTCAGCCGGTTCGTGGAGGGCCTCGGCAGTCTGGCGGCCGCCCGGCAGGCCCTGGAGGAATTTCGCACCCTCGCGCGCCGCGCCGGCTTTCCCGATCTCCATCTCAATGCCGTGCTCTGGGGCGAGACCATCCTCCCGGGCGAGAAGCAGGTGACCGAACCCGCCCAGGTCCTCGCCGAACTGGGCTTTGACAGCTTTTCCTCCTACGTCTGGATCCATCACGCGACGCTCGGCAAGTTCCCCGCCACGCCCTACGAGGACGTGGCCGCCCAATACCATGCGTACTGGGATCGCATCACATCGGAATTGACTCTTCCCTATCTTTCCAATGTGACGATGGGCTGGGACCCGAGTCCACGCACCGTGGCATCCGATGTCTTCCGCCCCATTGGCTACCCCTTCATGTCTGTGATCCGGGACAACACCCCGGAGCGATTTGGCGAGCAGGTGGCTCGCGCCCTCGACCGCGTGCGCCGCAGCCCAGGATGTCTGCCCGCCCTCACCATCAACGCATGGAACGAATGGACGGAAGGAAGCTATCTGGAACCCGACACGCGCCACGGCATGCGGTATCTGGAGGCGCTGCGCGATGCCTGTCGCACCAGCCTCGGAAAACAATGAAACCCGTGCGGGCAGATCGCGTGAACCTCCGAAATCCACATTCCTGACATGTCTCAGGTCATCGCTCCTGATCCTCAGGTCACCTGCCCGCAGACTGCCGTGCTCGAGCGCATTCCGCTCCTGCAAAAGGTAACCTTCAGCGTGGGCGTAAGCACGGAGAATGTCGCCGTAGGCTTCCTCACCGGCGCGCTCTGGATGCCGTATTTCAATATCGGCCTGGGGATCAGCCCGACACTGCTGGGGATCGTGCTCATGATTCTCCTGATCTGGAATGCCTTCATCGATCCCTTTGTGGGAAACATCTCAGACAACGCCCGCACCCGCTGGGGTCGCCGCAAGCCCTTCCTCATCGCCGGAGCCATCCTGACCGCCTGCGTGTATCCGCTGTTCTGGAACATGCCGGCTACTCTCGGCGAGTTTCCCAGGATCCTGTATCTCATCGGCGTGGGGATCGTGTTTTTCACCTGCTTCTCGCTATGGGCCATGCCGTACTACGCCCTCCAGCTGGAGCTGACTCCCAACTACGATGAACGCACCCGCCTCGCCAGCTGGATGACCTTCTTCGGCAAGGTCTCCGCCCTCCTTGGCAGCTGGCTCCTCGCCTTTCTCACCGGCAGCTGGTTTATCAACCCTGCGACGGGCAAGGGAGACATCGTCATCGGCATGAAGACCGCCTGCTGGATCATTGCGGGCCTCATTCTGGTCTGCGGCCTGCTTCCGGCCTTCTTCGTCAAGGAGCGTCATTTTGAGTCTGAGAACTCGCTCAAGCCTCGGGAGCCGCTCTGGCAAAGCATCAGGGAGTCCGCCAGTTGCAAGCCCTTGTGGTCCTTGATCGGCATCACCTTCCTCATGGTTTTCGGATCGGTCGCCGTCACCGGGCTGGGTCAATACGTCGGCATCTACTATCTTTTCCATGGCGATCTCGCCGCGGCGGCGGTCGTGAGCGGCTGGAAGGGCAGCGTCATCGTCGTCACAGGCATCCTGCTCATTCCTGCCTGGTCCTGGCTCGCGGTGAGATTCGATAAAAGGAACGTTCTCTTCTGCATGATCGGCTTCACCCTTGTCGGGCATGTGATGGGATACTTCTTCCTCGATCCCGCGAATCCCTATCTCACCCTTATCCCCGGCGTCTTCGAGTCCAGCGCCATCTCGGCGGTGTGGCTCCTCATTCCCTCCATGAAGGCGGACACGGCGGATTACGACGAGCTGCAGACCGGCCGGCGGCGGGAAGGTTCGCTGAACGCCTTCTTCTCCTGGTTCTTCAAGGCCTCGCTCAGTTGCGCGACCGGCGCAAGCGGCCTGCTCCTCGAGCTTTCCGGGTTTTCCGTGAAGCACGCGGAGCAGGTGGACGGAGTCATCTCCCGCATGATCGGGATTTATATCCTCTTTCCCGCGGTGCTCTGGGCTCTCGCCCTGCTGCTCACCTATTGGTATCCCCTCGATCGGGCAGGGATGGCCGAGATTCGCTCCCGGCTGGAGGCCCGGCGGGGCGTTGTTTAGTGAGGAAGACCGCATGTATTGCCTGCTTATGAAACCAGATTGCCCCAGCCCCCTTCTTCATGCGCGCGGATCGGCGGCGGATTCCAGACTTCATCCATCATCATGAAACGACTCATCCTCGAGATCTCTCTCAAGCCTTTTCACGACAGCTCTCCCGCCGCCATGGCGGATGTCATCCGCGGCATCCTCCGGCAGTGGGACCGGCTCATTCGCTCCGCGGAAAAAATCTCCTTCCTTCTCTGGACCGCCGAGGGCAGCGAGATCCTGGATTACAAGGGCCGAATGGACGACGAGATCCAATGGGCAAAATGGATCGGCATCGCGAATGACAGCCCTGCCCATTCCTGGGACCCCGGGCGCCGCACGCTCCACTCGAGCCGCTGGCTCTACCGGGAGGACGCGTCGGTCTGGACCTATGCGCGCCTGCGCGATCTCGTCGCGAGCTTGAAGACCATCGGGCAGGAAGTGACCGGCCTCCCCGTCACGGTCGGCACGATCTTTGATCCGGGTCCGGAGTTTGCCGAGTCTTCCTTCAAGTACGAACGCCATCCCGAGATCAACAAGGGCGACATCATGGGCGCGTGCCAGTGGGTGCACTGCGCCGCCACACTCCGGGGCGATGCCGGGTCGTATGCCGGATTTCCACAGGGCATTCCCGATGGCACCACCCTGGGAACCTTCCTCGGCCGGCAAAGCGACCACTTCTTCCGCGACCTGGGTATTGACTATCTATGGCTTTCCAATGGCTTCGGCTATTCGCTCGATTCCTGGAATGTCACGGGCGAGGTCTTTGACGGTGACCGCTTTGACCTTGCCAATGTCGAAGGCGTGAATGCTTCGATCCTCCGATTCTGGGAGGACTTCCGCCGCGAATGTCCCTCGGTCCCGATCGAAACCCGGGGCAGCAATTTGTCGACGGGCATGGACCTCGCCTCGGACGCCGCACCCGTCCGGGAGATCTTTCGCGGGGGTTACGGGGTGACGGCTCCGGTGAATTCCCCATGGGCGGCGCTGAATGGCGACTATGGCCTGGAGATCGTCGGCTGGCTCTCCCACATCGCGGAATTGCCCGAGGGCAGCGCCGTACCCTTCCGCTACTACATCCATGATCCCTGGTGGCTGAACAGCCCATGGCTCGACCGCTACGGTCGCGAACCCCACGATATCTATCTGCCGCTGGCTTGCAGCCGTCTCGAGGCCGACGGCACGCCGCGTCAGCCGGATTCCGTGGCTCTGCTGACCATCGACGATTCCTATGGCAGGATGCCCGACGAGGTGCCGGGCGAAATCACGCCGCATCTCCTGCGGGCGCTCGCGGACTTCCCCGACCAGCCGGGCCTCGTCACCTGGGTTTATCCATTTGATGAGTACCATGACTGGACGCTGGGCAACCCCACCCGCATCTCCGAGGTCTTTTTCGGCGACTGGTTCATTCGCGGCGCGGTGAACGCGGGATTCCCTCTCAACACCGTCGTCTCGACGCGCAACCTCGTCTCGTCAGGAACCTCTCCCTTTGCCGGCACCATCCTCGTCAGCCCGGCCCCGCCCGAGGATTCCGCCTGGGCGGATACTCTCGTGCAGCATGTGGAATCCGGTGGCCGGCTCCTGCTGTACGGTCCACTGGACCACCTCGACGCCCGCATCGCAAAGTGGCTCGATGCGCGACCCGCTCCCGCCATCGCAGGAGAAGTCCATTTCACCACCACGCTGCGCCCCGATGCGGGCGAACAGGTGCCGGGAAAAATGCTGGTGCGCGAGCTCACCTCCGGCGGAGGCGTCGGCGTGGCGCTGCCTGCGCGCGACGATGTCGAGGTGCTCGCCACCGTGGAGAGGGACGGCGAAACCCGGAGCTTTGCCCTGGCCCGCCGCCTGCCCGCAGGAGGCACCGTGGCCTGGGTGCGCGGAGCATTCTGCGCGGATGTGAAAGCCATTACGGCCCGCCTGCCGGAAGCCGACGATCCCGCCGAGTGGTTCCCGGCCGAACGTCTCATGCGCTGGATGCTTCAAGTCTTTGGCTACGAGATTACCTACGTGAAGCCTGCCGGAAAATTGATTGACCCGCTGCTGCTCGCTGCGCGGCGGGACAATGGCTGGTTCTTCTCCGGCTACTGGCCGTCGACCTCGGTGCGGCTCGGCTGGAGATTTCCCGAGGGCGTGCCCATCCCCGTGGGTTGCGACGTCCTCTTCACCGGCGATGGCTCCGGCCAGATGCATCTGCCAAAAGCCTGGCACAGGGAATGCCGCGTCTTCGTCACCCAGCCGGAGAGTGGAGAGGTCTCGTGCCGCGAGCAATACTCGGGGGAAATCGGAATCAGCCGCCGCCTCCTTGTCACCGGCCTGAAGGATGCCCGGGTGACCTTCCTCCCCCAGGTGGGCACCTCGCCCGCCTTTACCCTGAATGACGCCTACCTTGGCCTCGGCACCCCAGTGCCTTCGGAAAAATCCGGCCCCGGCATCGTCGCGCACCATGTCACCGGGGATCTCCTGATCTCCTGGTAAACACTCACTCTCCCTGCCCTATGGACGCACCTAAAAAAATCGATCGACTCAAGCCACTTTCCGCCCGCGCCGGCCTCCTCGCCATCGGCCACCACGTCTACTGGCCTCAATTCCCCGGCCTGCTCGACGAGATGACCCGCAAGCGGCTGCATGTGAAATCCCGCCTCGAGGCGCGCGGCCTGGAGGTGGCCGACTTTGGCATGCTCGACCACGCCCAGGCGGCCTACGATGCCGTCTCGCGGATCAAAGCCGCCGACATCGATGTCCTCTTCGTGGACATGGCCACCTACGGCACGTCGTCCACCTTTGGAATCCTCTGCCGGGAAATCCAGGCGCCGATGGTGCTCGTGGCGATCCAGCCGCTGGCGGCGATGGATTATCCCAATGGCACGACCTTCATGCAGCTTTGCAATGACGACTTCTGCTCGGTGCCGGAGTTCACCGGCGTCGCCATCCGCTTCGGTCGCCGACCGCCCCCGGTCATCCTGGGCCACGAAGACGGCGACCCGGTCGTGGATGCGGAGCTGGCTTCCTGGTGCGGCATCGCCAAGGTGCTCCGCTCGTTGCGCACGGCTCGCATCGGCCTGATGGGCCATGTCCTCGAGGCCATGCTCGACATGCACACCGACCCGACCGCGATCACCGCCGCCTTTGGTCCTCATGTCGTGATGGTCGAGCCGGGCGATGTGCATCGTCACTACCGCACCGCCGCGCCTGAGGCGGTCGAGGGCTGGAAATCGCGCATCCTTGAGTTTTTCGACACGCCCGACCCGGTAAGCGACCCTCTCACAGAAAAGCTCACCGAGGCCGACCTGGAAACCGCAGCGAAGGCCGCCGTGGCGCTGGAGGCCCTGATCGCGGACAAGCAGCTCGATGGCTTCGCGTATTATTACGAAGGCGAACCCGGTTCCGAGCTGCGTACGCTGGTCACGAACTTCATCGTGGGAAACTCCCTGCTCACCGGGGCAGGCTTCCCGATGTGCGGGGAGTTTGATCTGAAAACCTGCATCGCCATGATGATCATGGATCGCCTGGACATCGGCGGCAGCTTCGCCGAATTCCATCCCATCGACTTCAAGCTCGACAGCGTGCTGGTCGGACACGACGGCCCGCATCATATCAATATCGCCGCAAGCAAGCCGGTCATTCGCAGTCTGAAAAAATACCACGGCAAGCCGGGCGCAGGCGCAGGCGTGGAGTTTCAGATCAAGGAAGGCCCGATCACCATGCTCAGCATCGGCCAGACCGCCCGGGGAGGATTCAAGTTCGTGATCGCGGAGGGCGAGTCCATACGCCGCCCCATTCCGCCCACCGGCAACACCAATACGCACGGCGTCTTCAAGCCCGATGTGCGCACGTTCCTGAAGCGGTGGGTGGCCGAGGGTCCCACCCACCATTTTGCACTCGGCATCGGCCATCATGCCTCGGAGCTGGTGGAAATCGCCCGCATCCTCGGGGTGGAGCACGCCGTGGTCACATGACCATCCTGCGCGACATCGCCTACCGCTCGGGAGATGCGCATCAGCGACATCGCGGCGACTACTTTCCCGGCCCGCTCCAGACATCTCCGCTCTGGCTCTTGATCCATGGCGGCGGCTGGGACGCCATGAGCAAGGAGGCGCTGGACCCCGTGGCGCTCTTTCTCCAGGAGCGAGGCGCTGCGGTCTTTGGCATTAACTATCGCCTGCTCCAGCACGCCCCGTGGCCCGCGGCTCTCGAGGATTGCCTCACCGCAGCGGATTTCCTCCAGCGTGGAGAAATCTGCCCCGCACCGTCCCGCATCGGTATTGCCGGAGCCTCGGCTGGCGGCCATCTGGCCCTGATGGCTGGCCGTGCCATCGGCCGATCCCGGGTGGCGCACATTCTTTCCCTCGCCGGCCCTGTGGCCGTCGACGCCAAACGCGGGACCTCCCATGCCTTTCTGTTCAGCCCCTCCTTTCACCAGCGCTTCTTTGGTGCGGAATCCATCACTCCGGCTCATTTGGATTCCGCCTCCGCGCTCCGGCACGAGAACATCCCGCCAGACCTGACCTGCGTGCACAGCGTCAATGACAGGCTGGTCCCCCTCACCCATTCGCGCGACGCGGTCGCGGCCTGGCAGCGGGCCGGTGCGAGGGCCGCTCTACACGTCTTTGACGGTCCGGATGACGACCACGGCTTCTGGGCTGGCGGACAAGACGATACTCGTCGGATGTCGCAGACCTTTTCCCAGGCCCTGGCGGAAGCCTGCTCCGCGCTCAATTTTCCCAAATGAAGATCGAAGATTACATCGCCTCGCAGATCGGCACCACGCTCCGAAACCCCATGGGCATCCTGGAGCACCCCTTTATCGTCCCCGGGGGCATCTTTCACGATGAGCTTTGGGATTGGGATAGCTTCTGGATCGCAAAGGGACTCCTGCTCTGCCCGGCTTTCTTCAGTCACGAATCGCGCGCGACCTGGGCGGCGCATGCCGTGGGCAGTTGGCGAAATTTCTTCGAAAGCCAGGCGCCCAACGGCACCGTTTCGATCATGATAAAGTCCGACAATGTCGACTTCTTCTCCTGCCGCAACGATGACCAGCGAGAGAACAACCAGGCAAAGCCCGTCTTTGCCCAGTTCGCTCTCGATATCTCCGAGGCAACGGGAGACTACGACTGGGTCGCCCCGTATTTCGACAGTCTGCTCCTTTTCTACCAGCGCTGGGAGTCCCGCTATCAGTCCCCCTGCGGCCTTTTTGTATGGGGTTCCGATGTGGCCATCGGGGTGGATTGCGACCCGACCACCTACGGGCGCCCGGAGTTCTCCTCAGCGAATCTTCTTCTGAATTGCCTTTTCCACAAAGACCTCCTGGCTGCCGCAAAGCTCGCCAGGGAGCTCGGCCGCACGTCCGATGCCATCGCGCTGACGCAGCGTGCGCAGGATCTGGCTGCGGCGATCATTCGCGAATGCTGGGACGATCTCGACGGCTTCTTCTATACGGTCGATGTGCAATGCGCGGATCACCGCGATCACTATCTTCCCGGCATTCAGAAGGGGATGGACATGGGCTGGCGCTCGCTTCCGCTGAAAGTTCGCATGTTTACCGGCTTCCTGCCCCTGTGGAGCGGCGTTGCGACACCTGAGCAGGCTGCGATCCTGGTGAACTCTCATTTGCGCGACGAACGCTCCTTCTCCGCAAACTGGGGTATCCGGAGCCTCTCAAAAACCGAGCGCATGTACAGCCCCGGAACGAACAGCGCAAATCCCAGCAACTGGCTCGGCCCGATCTGGATCGTGGCCAATTACATGATCTACGAAGGGCTGCGAAACTACGGATATCATTCCGATGCCGCCACCCTCGCCCGCAAGACACGCGCCTTGCTGGAAAACGACCTGGCAGCCACCGGGACCCTTCACGAGTGCTATCACCCCGACTCGGCCCAGCCGAACTTCAACTCGGGCTTCATCAGTTGGAACGTCCTCGCTCTCCTGATGGAAACGGAAGACCAAACCTCCTGAACGCATGACTCCGCCGACTCCGGAAAACCGCCGCGCCGGAGCGGAGAAACCGATGTATTAAGCGAAATTCCGCGAAAACGCTTCACCCGAGCATGGTGATGACAATCCCAACGAGCAGGATGACGATCACGGGAAGTTTCTGGCGGACGTTTTTCTCGTTAAACAACAAAATCCCCCCGGCAAAGGCCACGTGCACTTCGCCGCGTTTGACGTAGATGGATAGGTTTCCTCATCCAGGCATGGGCGTGACTCATAGGGGAGAAACTTTTCAATCCTTCGATACAGCCCCTCCAGGCGTTTTCGCCGCGCCTGGTCGGGGCGACTCCGTATTGGAGAGTGATACATCGTTGACGGAAGCCCGGAAAGGCACCGCGGGGAGTCCGGCCTTGCTCGCGAGATTGGCATCGGGGTTGTCGGCCCAGGCGTAAAGCACCCGGGCAGGATCAGGTACTTGCGGACTGGATACCTCCACCGTGTTTCCATCCACGATGCGGGCTTCGGCCCAGGCATAGCTCCCGTCTGCTCCGGCAATGGCAAAGCCGGTCAGCGGGCGGCCATCACGGGAGACCAGACCGTCGTCAGCCGAGGAGAAGGAAATACGCATCCTGCCATCCGCGACCGAGCAGGTGGCGAAAACCGGTCCGCTGGCTGCGACATCCTTGCGGCCATAGACACCGGCAAGCGCCGCCACGGAGAGGCGGCGGCCCACCTCCTGCTTGTTCTTTGGATGAATCTGCTGGGCGTCGCCGAGGTCCAGCGCGACAGCCATGGCGGTCCCCGGCAGCGCCAGCGCGGAAGCCTGGGCATCGCGAAGCTCGGCCCAGCCGGAGTTCGGCGTCGGCTGGGCCGACTGCTTCATGAACCCGGCGAGCTGGACAAAAAGAAAGGGCAGATCCGGCTGGCGCCACAGCTCCCTCCAGCCGCGGATGATCGCGGGGAAAAGGAGCCGGTATTCGCCCGGCCGGCCGACATTGGCCTCGCCCTGGTACCAGATGATGCCGCGTACCTGATACGGAATCTGCGGGGCGACCATCCCGTTGAAGAGATTGCCGAGCAGGCCGAGATTCTCCGCCGGGGTGGGTCCCTCGGACTCCGATTTGCGCAAGGCCGGGCCGGGGACGGGCAGCTCCCGTCCGGCATCCGCCGGGTCTGCAAAGCTGCAAACCTCCGCCGGCCGGTCATTGAGAGAGTATCCTCTCACGCAAAAGGCGAGGGTGTTTGCTCCCACCCGGAGCACGCCGGGATCGATGCGGTACTCGAGCATGTCGATAGCGTTGTTGTTTACGGGATACAGCCGCCGCCCATTCATGGCGATGGTTCCGAGTCCGGCGACCTTGGTTATGCGCAGCACCGACGGCTGGCGGGTCCAGGCCTCGGCGGCGTCAAAGTGATAGCGGAACCACGTGGCTGTGCGGTCGCGAGGATTGGTCGTCAGGGTGGAAACCCGCTCCCACGTGCTGTCGTCAGTATCCGGTGACTCCATGGTGAGAACGTACTCGGCCTTGGCCTTCTTGCGGCGGTCCCACTCCTCCTCGGTCACGTCCTTCCCGTAGCCGATGCCGCGCTCATCCAGCAGATGGCGCAGGGGCGGGATGTCCTTGATCGCATCGGGCGGAGTGAGCGTCTCGGCCGCGATGCCGCCGGCGGAGGCATGGATGATGCCGACGGGAACCTCGAGCGCCCGCGCCAGCTCCCTCGCAAAATAGTAGCCGGTGGCGGAAAATGCGCCAACGGATGCGGGAGTCGCGGGAACCCACGAACCCATGCGGTCGGTCGTCTCGCGAGGCTGGGCGAAGGGTGCGCGCTGGATCACGCAAAACTCGCGGATGGCGGGATTGCCCGCCGCAGCCATTTCGGCGGCAGCGTCACGGGTTTCGCGCACCGGCATGGTCATGTTGGACTGGCCGGCGGCGAACCAGACCTCGCCCACCAGCACGTTTTGGAGCGCGACGCTCGACGCGCCGGAGGAAACCCGGAATGGCACCGGCGTCGCCGAGGCGCTCATCGGCTCGAGCATCACCTGCCAGCGCCCGTCCGCTCCCGTCACGGCCGAGCGGGTCTGCCCGTTTATATCGGCGGTGACAGTGTCTCCGGGGGTGGCTCGGCCCCAGATGGACACCGGCTTGTCGCGCTGAAGGATGGCGTTGTCCGTAAAGATGCCTGCCAGCTTCAGCTCGGCGGCAGGGAGAGCGGCGGGCAGCAAGACGACGGCGGCAAGACAGGGGAACAACCTCTTCATGGCATGGGAATTTTGATGGGACTTTTCCGGGGAGGAGAAAACCTCGCTCAGGGCAGAAAATCGCGCATACCCGGCTTGAGGATCACGGTGAAGGCATTCTCCGCCTTCCCGGCGTTCTTCAACCGGGGGCTCAGTTGCTCGATCTCGACAAATGGGTGGACCTTGCCCCCCACGTAAACCTGAGTGTCAAAACCAGCATCCGGAGAGTCCAGGACGCGCCCCAGCGTCTCCCCGCGCTCCATCACGAGCGAATATCTTCCGATCACGGCGCGGAGCGGCTGCGGCGGGAAGCCGAACTTTGCGCGGCCCTCCCGCGAGCGAATCTGGACCGCGCCATCCGCCCGCATGGCGATCTCCGGGCTGCCAGCCGGTGACTCGCGCCGATTCCTCCCATCCACGGAGATACGGATAAATCCACCCCCGGAGGCTCCGCCCGGCCGGGCCGTCACCATGGCCTGGGGAGGCAGTTGTACGATTTGTATTACCTGATAACTCCCCTTCCCGCCCGACCATGCCACCTGGCAATGCAGGGCCCTGTCTTTCCAGAAATAGGACCGCGAAAGCACGGGCAGATTCGCCACGCGCGGGAGCACCATGGTGAGCGTATCCCCTGAGGAGGAAACCGAGGCGCTCCCGGCGGACTCCCACCCACCCGGCGGCGGCCAGACCTCCCTGCCACCGTACCACTCCGCCTGCGGTCCCAGCCAGGCGATGTGCCCCCCACGAGGCCGGAGCGGCGCGGGAGCAGGCGGGGCGTAGAGCAAATTGACTCTTCCCTCTGCCGGGCCGAGGTATATCAGGCGGGCGCGGGATTCCGAGACGACGGCGAGCCAGCCTCCCGAGCGCGACTGCCAGGCGGGCGTGTTTTGCCATTTCGTCGGCGACCAGGCATCGGCCGCGAATCCCGGCAAGGCGCCGAGGGCCAGCGCGAGCAGGAGGGCGAGGTACTGGATCATGGGATCTCCCGCCGGAAGGGCCAGGCGGGCAGCCCGGCGGCGTTGACAAGATTCACCGATGGATTATCGGCCCAGGCGTAACGCAGGCCGCGCACGCGATTCCCGGCCGGCACGGCAAAAACCACGCTGTCGCCTGCGATCACTCCATCCAGCGGAACGATTTCGCCGCTCTCCAGCTCTGCGTAGAATTCCGCCGGAGTCCGTCCGTCCGTCGTATGCAAGCCCTCGGCGTGCCGGAAGCGAACAGCCAGGCGACCGGAATCCAGCGCGACCTCCTCCGCCTCGGGTCCGCTCGCGCAGAGATCCGCGCGACGGTGTATGCCTTGCAAGGCGCAGTCCGCCAGGCGACGGCCGACAGGGAGCTTGTTCTTCGGGTGAATGTCTGCGGCGTCGCCGAGGTCGATGGCCGAAACGGCGGCGGTATGCGGGAGGGCGAGCGCGGCCATCTGCGCCGCCCGCAATTCCGCCCAGGCACTTCCCGCCGCGCTCCGACGCGGCACCCCGAAGGCGGCGAGCTGAACGAAGAAAAACGGAAAATCGCGTCCTCCGCGGAAGCGCCAATACTCAATCATCGCCGGGAAAAGGAGCCGGTACCGCGCTGCGTTGCCGAGGTTGTTTTCGCCCTGGTACCACAGCACGCCGCAAAACGGGAGCGGGAGAAGCGGCTCCACCATCGCGTGAAAGATGCCCGCGGGAGTCTCCTGGGCATTTCCCACGGTGGGCGGCTTTTCCTCGATGCCCTGCTCGATGGCGATCCGCCACGTCCCGGCAAGCGGGACGGCCGCCCCGGGATCATCCGCCGGGCCGACGCAGAGCATCTCTTCGGGGCTCAGAAATCCCCCGCTCAGGTATTCATCAAAAACGCGGACGCAGAGAGTAGTCGAGCCCGCACGCACGAGCTGGCCGGGAACGGTGTAGACCCGCGAGTGCTTGTAGTAGTCTGGAGTATCCGTGCCGGTCGTGCCGACCAGCACGCCATTCCAATACGTGTGATCGAGATCGTCGATGACGCCGAGACGCAGGCAGAGGTCACGTCCCACCCACTCCTCGGGAATCTCAATGCTCCGCCGATACCACACCGCGCCATCGAAATCCCCGGTGACTTCGTCAAAGACGCCCGGCACCGGGCAGGCCGCCCACATCGAGTCGTCAAACTCCGGCGACGCCCAGCCGCGATCGCGCCCAGCCGTGCTGGTGAAGGCTTCCTGGCGATGACTGTTCCAGGCTTCCATGGCGTCCCGGGTTTCCCCGAGGGCAGCCTTCCGGCACCGCTCCGCGTGGGCCTCCAGGGACGGAATCTCGCCGATCGCCTCGATCGGCATCCAGGCTTCGATGGGCGAGCCGCCCCAGGCGAGCTGGATAAGCCCCACCGGCACACCGGTTTCCCGCAGCAGATGTTCCCCAAAGGCGTAGGCGATCGCCGACCACGCTGCCGACTCCTCTCCGCCGCCGACACTCCACGCGCCCGCGATGTCCTCGCCAGGACCCGACGCGACCCTCTTCTCGGCCAGAAAACACCGCAACCGCGACACATCCTCGGTGATTCCCGGTCCGGGCACAGCACGCGAGAGGGGAAACTCCATGTTGGACTGCCCGGCACAAATCCAGACATCGCCGGACCAGACATCGCGCAAATGAATCGAGCCGCTCCCGCGCACCTCCAGGTCGTGCGCCCCGGCGGGGGCGATCTCTGGGATCTCGACGATCCACCTCCCTAGCGCATCACTCGCGGCTTCTCCCGCTGGCTCGCCATCGACAAACACGGCGACGCGACCGTGTGGCGGTCCCCATCCCCAAAGGCGATGAGGTCCTCCTCGCTGCAAAATCATATGGTCGCCGAATATCCCGGCGCATCGGAAGTCCTGCGGCACAAGCTCCTGCATCTCTCTGTATAAGGGAAGAAAAGGCTCCGGACCAGCCTCCCGGGACCAGTCGCCCCCCGGAAGCCTGACGGCTACTTGGATTTCTCAAACCCGATCGACTTGAACTCAAGCTCCCAGGTGGCGGGCATCTTTCCCCAGGTGAAAAGCTGAAGAGCCTCCACGGTGGTAAACGGCAGCGTGCCCTGCGACTTGAACGGCTGCTTCACCGGCGTGAGGGCCTTCACAGTGGTGAACTCATCCTGCGAGATGCCGGAAATATCGAACTCATACATCGCCCAGGTCTGCCAGCCTGTAGCCACAAACTGGACTCGCACCACCTGGCCCTCGCCCTGCGCGCGGCCTTTGATCGTAAGGGTAAAGTAATCGTCCTGCCCGACACTCTCCAGGGAGACGCCAGTGACATCCTTGATCTGCATGTTCATCGACCAGGGATCGGGCTCCTTGACGACGAGAGCCTCCGCAGTTTCCGTCATTTCGCTCTTGGAAGCGCCCGGACCCATGAGGACGGCCTTGCCGGCGAGAGAGGAGGACGATCCAAAAGTGACCAGGGTATCCTCGGCGAAGCCGGTGGTTCCCAAGGCAACGAACGCGAAAAGAGAACCCGCAAAAATACGGAGGGGGGAACAATGCCTGTTGAACATGCGGGTGATTTTCCCAATCATCACACCCGGTACAAGCGCCGCATCTCGCATATTGATGCAAAAGAATACCTGGGTCCTCCCCCATAACGCCATGCCTCCAGACTCCCCCCGCCCCGTCGTTTGCCACCGCGATCCGCATCAAAATGCGTTGAATAGAGTTTGCTCGTCACGAGTGTCGCGCACCAGAGTCACCCGCATGATAGCCAGGAATTTATTATTCCTCTGTGTCGGCGCGATCGCATGCAGCGCGCCTGCGGTCTTCGGAGAGAACATCGAGATTTTTTCCCGCCAGAATGATTTCCTTCCAGGGTGGCGCGTCAGCGGATTTGGAGGCATCACTGCCAGAGTCGAGGATGCCGAGGGCGGAATGGTGATCACGACCACGGTCGCACCCGACGCGGCGGATTATTCCGGGATAACCCTCCGCTATGGCGGTGCCAACAGCAGCAGCGGTGGCGATGCCATAGCGCTGACCGGCGAAATGAAAAACGCCAACGTCAGCATTGAGCTGAACACCCCGAAACCTCCAGAGGGGACCCCGGCGCCAACCGCCGCCGCAAGGCTTCAGATCAGCATGCTGGTCCGCCTGGCCGCGGGAGGGAGCAGAACGCTCCAGATCGCGGGCGAGGAACTCATCGGCCTGACTCATGCAACCCTCGACGCCGACACCGCGACGTGGGAGACCGTGCGGGTACCCATGCAAAGTTTCCTCAAGCGCCTGGAACCCTCCGACGAAGCCGAGTATATCGAAGGCATCTTCGTGCAGTTTGCCCCCAAGCCAAACCAGCCATTTGAAGTCGGGAATGTCACGATCTCGGACGCCCCGGCCCAGTGAGCCCTCAAAGCCTCCTCATCGACACCGACCCTGGCCAGGATATCGACGATCTCCTGGCCGTGCTCTTCGCTCTGCAGCGTGATGAGATCGCGGTCCGCGCCATCACCACGGTCACGTATCCCTCGGCAGCGAGGGCTCGCCTGGTCAAGCGGCTGCTTCGCTGGCTCAACCTCGGGCACATCCCGGTGGCGGCCGGCCTTGAGTACCCGACCCGGTCCATGAGCCCGGCGGAAACCGCCCGCCTGGAAGATCCCGCCGTCTCGATAAATCACGCGTGCTTCGCGGAACCCTGGGACCCGCGCGACGAGGTCGAGGATCACGATGCCGCGGGGCTGATCATCCGGATGGCCGAGGCTCACCCGGGCGAGCTGATGATCGCCTCCCTCGCTCCCTTGACCAATATCGCCAGCGCCCTGCAGCGCCGCCCCGGGATCGCGAAAAAAATCCGCTCCCTTGCGCTGATGGGCGGGGAAACCGCCCTCAACCGCCGCGAACACAACATGGCGTTTGACCCCGTGGCGGCCGATATCGTGCTGTCCTCCGGCATCCCGATCGCCATGGGGACATGGGACATCACGCGGCGCTTCGTTCTCACGGCGGAAGATTGCGACCGTTTCCGCCAGTCCGCGTCGCCCCTGCACCAGGCGCTCGGCCGCGCCATCGACGCATGGCACCCGGTGCAAAACTGGAAGCCCGGCCCCGTGATGTATGACCTTTTCCCGATCCTATGGGCGTTCCGCCGCGATCTCTACCAGACGGAGACCCTGCCGGTGCGGATCGAAACACGCGGCGAGTTCACCGCCGGGATGACCATCGTGCATCCCTCAGGGCCGAAGATCGAAGTGACCACCGGTATCCGGCAGGAAGAGGTGCGGCAGCTCTACCTGGATACCGTCTTCGGGGCCGCCCCTGCCGCCTGAAGCGCACCGGTCTCCACATCTTCCCACTCCCTCCATGACACCCCGCGCTGCAAACTCCTCCGCCAGCGGCCCCGCGCTGCTGATACCGCCCCGGAGACTGCGCCTGCTCCCGGGCTGGAGCCGGGGCGACTCCCCCGTCATCCAGACTCCGCCGAGGAATCCGCGCCCGGAGGCCGGGGCCTTCGAGGTGGGCATCTCTCCGGATCGCATCGAGCTGCGGGCGCGGGACGCAGCCGGGTTCCTTTACGCCCGGCAGGCCCTCGAGGAATTGCGCACCCGCCACGGAGACCGCCTGCCCGCGGTGGAACTCTCGGACTGGCCGGATTTCCCGATCCGGGGATTTTACCACGATGTCACCCGCGGCAAGGTGCCGACCCTCGACACTCTCCTCGCCCTGGCAGAGCGATGCGCGGCCCATCGCCTGAACCACCTCCAGCTCTACATCGAGCACACCTATGCATTCCGCGAGCACCACGAGGTGTGGCAGGGCGCATCGCCTCTCACCGCCCGGGAGATCCGCCAGCTCGATGCCCGGTGCGCCGAGCTGCATATCGACCTCGTGCCGTCCTTTTCCACCTTCGGGCATTTCTACACGTGGATTCACCGAAAGTTCCCGGAGCTGAACGAACTCGAGCGCGATGTCTCGGGCGATCCCTTCACGTGGTGGGACCGGATGGCGCACTACACGCTGGACTGCCGCGACCCGCGCAGCCTCGATCTCGTCGCCGGGATCATCCGGGAGGTCGCGCCTCTTTTCCGCTCCCGCTATTTCAACATCTGCTGTGATGAAACCTTTGACCTGGGAACCGGAAAGAACCGGGAAGCAGCAGAGAGGCTCGGCAAGGACCGGCTCTATGTGGATTTCCTGAACGCAATCATCCGCGTCGTCCATGAGGCGGGACGAACGCCCATGTTCTGGGGAGACATCGTGCGGGATCACCCCGGCTTGCTGGGAGAAATCGCCTCCGATGCCGTACTGCTGCACTGGGACTACTCGCGGCGGCCTGCCGAAACGATGGCGGCAAAGCTCAAGGCAGCACGGCGTCCATTCTGCGTCTGCTCCGGCGCGTCCGGCTGGAACCGCTGGCTACCCGATCGCAGGACAGCCCATGCCAACATCGTCACGCTCGCGCGCCAGGGCCTCACCCACGGAGCGCTCGGCTCGATCACGACGGACTGGGGCGACTGCGGCCATATCAACTGCCTGGGGCCGACCTTTCCGGAAATCGCGCTCGCAGGGGCCAGCGCATGGAATGCACGCTCCTCCTCGCTCGGCTATCGTACCTTCTACCGCCGCGCCTCGCGACTGCTTCTCGGCGACGACAGCGGAGAACTCGCGCTCCTGCTCGGCCAGGCCGCCTCGACCGCGAAGGCGGAGTGGACAGCGATCTCCCGCAACTGGCAGCCGCGCTCGCCCAACATGCCGGCCGACTGGTTCGATGCCCGCACGGGGCTTTTCTGCGACCTCCTGAAATTCACGCCGCGCGCCCATCGCTCCGCCCTCCGGAGGCTCGAGGCGCTGACGCTGGCGATCGACCGGCTCCTGGACTCGGCCCGGCCCGGCGACCCTGTGCTGACCCCCGAGATACGCCTCGGCCTTCACGGCCTGCGGCTGATGGAAAAGCTCGCTCTCGTCTGCCATCATCACGCTGGGAACCTCCGGCGGCCACCAGTGGATGCCGCGCAGCTCGCAGCGGAGTTTCAGGGCTTTGACCTCGAGCTGGCGCGCGTCTGGGCCATGCGAAACAAGCCCTCCGAGCTGGAGCGAATCCGCGAGGTCCTGCGCTCCATCACCGCCTACCTGCAGGGCGGGCGGCGAGTGGATTGACTCGTCCTTCCGCATCCATATGCGTGACGGAAATCTTGCCGGGAAGGCCCCGCTTGCGTTACGCGAGGAGTGATCGCAGGAGTCCTCTCCCGGCGTTCCCTGCAGTGATTCCCTCATGAAACTCTCATTCCTCCTTCCCGCCCTCGGTCTTTCCCTCGTCGCCGCCACTGTTTCCGCCCAGGAACCGCTTCCCTCGGACGACGGCTCATCCATCACCACGGTCGTCACCAAGGTGCAGCCATCGAAGGCCTCGCCGCTGCCGGTCGCCATCCCCGCGGATCACGCTGCTGTCCGATACTCCGGCCGGTTTGAGAAAAAGGAGGATGCCGCCATGGTGTGCGCCTGGCCCGCCAGCGCGGTCACTCTGCGCTTTCAGGGCACCGGGGCGGTGGCCAATCTCGGCATCGGTGGCAACCGCGTCCTCGTCGTGGTGGACGGCAAGCCGGTCAAGGTATTGACTGGCAACTCTCAGGAGGTCGGCAAGGTCGTGCCGACCGTCAGGCTTTACTCCCTGGCCGAGGGCCTGCCCGCCGGGGAGCACACGATCACGCTGGTCAAGATCACGGAAGCCAACCTGGGGAACGTGGCCTTCTCTGGCTTCCAGCTCCCGGAGGGCGCTGCCGCCAAGGAATCTCCCGCTCCCGAGCGCAAGATCCAGGTGATCGGGGACTCCATCAGCGCCGGATATGGAAATGAAGCCGCCAGCCAGAAGGAGCACTTTTCCGCCGAGACCCAGAACGCGTATCTCACCTATGGAGCGATGGCGGCCCGCGCCTTCGGCGCCGACTACACCTGCCAGGCGTGGTCGGGACGGACGATGTGGCCAAAGTTCACGCTGCCCGAGGTTTACGGTCGCACGCTCCCCCGCGACGCGGCCTCAGTCTGGGCCGGAGACGCAAAGAAACCCGACGTCATCCTGGTGAACCTCTGCACCAACGATTTCTCCAAGGGTGCGCCGGAGGAGGAAGCCTGGGTCGCGGCCTATCACGCCTTCCTCGCCCAGCTCCGCAAGGAGGCTCCAGATGCCACGATCTACTGCGCCCAGGGACCGATGATCAACGACGGGTATCCCGCCGGGGGCCAGGCTGGAACCAAGTCCCGGCTGTACATCCAGCGCATCGTCAAGGAGTGCAACGATGCCGGTGACGCCAAGGTCCATTACCTGGAGTTTCCCACGCAAAACATCGCCACCGACGGCGTGGGTGCCGACTACCACCCCAACCTCGTGACCCACCGCAAGATGGCCGACAAGTTCGTCGCCGCCATCAAGCAGGACCTCGGCTGGGAACCCGCGAAGCAGTAAAAACACGCCGTCCTCGCTCCCTCCCCGGAAAGCCGGTCAGACCCGGAGCAGTTCCCGATACAGCCAACGCCAGGATGCGGCGAGACCGCCCTGGCGTTCATTATTCAGCGGCTGCATCGGGATCTCTACCGATCCCGCTCATCTCCACCGCGGACTCTGCGATGCGGGTGACCCGCATTAAGGAGAGTCAATACGGCCTGCCGTTGTAGCGCGCGCTGTCGTTCACGCCGGGAAAGTCGTCCGTGCGGAAGGGCGATGCAGGGAAACCGGCTCCATTGAAGAGATTGCAGACCGGGTTGTCCGACCAGGCATAGCGAACGGCGACAGGATCGGCCACGTTCGTTGACCAGACGACGACTTCGTCGCCATCGATCCGTGCGCTGGCCCATTGCCAGTTCCGGTCCGCTCCGCAGATGAGAAATCCCTGCAACTCGCTGCCAGGGGTGGGCTGGACCAGGGGCAGGGTTTTCCCGGGATTGGCCGTATCCGGAACATAGACATCGGGCAACTCCCTCGCGACGAGGCCGCCGTCGGCATGGCGGAACTTCACCCGGATCTCCCGACCCGCCTTTTGAAAGGAATCGTAGATCGGACCCGAGAAAGCACCGCCTCTGCCGTAGGTCTGGGCGAGGGCGATTGCGGCGGGACGCTTTCGGCGGAAATGCACGTTGTTTTCCGTGAGATCGATGGTCACGGCCACGCCGGTCTCGGGTTGGTCGAGGGACTTCAACTGCGACTCGCGGATCTCGGCCCACATCGACGGCCCTGGCCGGTCCTGCTTCGGCCCCTGCCCCGCGAGCTGGCAAAGGTAGAAGGGAAAAGTCCCGCGATCCCAATGGCTCCGCCAGTCCCGGATGAGCAGCGCCAGGGTGGAGCGATACTGGTGCGAGAGGCCGACATTGGTTTCCCCCTGGTACCAGATGGCTCCCCGTATGCCGTAGGGAATCAGCGGATGGATGACGCCGTTGAACAGCGCGGTGGCGACATTCTGCATCTCGGCGGGCTTGACCGGAGCGCCCGGGAGCTCCCCGCGCGCTGCCGGAGACAGCGGAGGCAGTCGATACTCCACCTGCGCCTCCCAGGCACCCTCAAACAAATGCAGCGGACTCCTCCACTGGGGGAGCGAGCTGAGATCGATCCCCGCGCCGCCCGCAGGCGCAAAGATACGGATGGCCACGGTCGCTTCCCCGGCCTGGACCAGCTCGGGCGGAATCCGGTAGACGCGGTCATTGGCCACCCCTTCCGAGCGGGCGGTTGTCTCGCCCACCTTGCGGCCATTCCAGTAAACCTGGTCAAAGCCCGCGATCACACCCGGCACGATCGTGAGGGGCTTCCCCTCGAGGTCCTTGGGAATGCGGACGGTGGACCGCAGCCAGACCGCTCCGCCATCGGGCAGGAGCTTCGCCAGCGCGGGATCAGGAAATTCCACGGGCGTCCATCCGTCTCCGGGCGATCCGGGTGAGGCAAAGGCGGCGGCATCCTGCGCCGGCACGTCACGCCGCTGGTGCTTCTCCTCCCATGCGGGGTAGTCCCGGCGATAGGCGTCGAGACGCGTGGGATAGCTTGCCACAGCAGCGAGCAGGTTGTTCTTCGGCTCCCGCAGATCGGGGTCGCTCTCCATCGCCCCGGCGCTCAGCCAGGCCTCGATGGGAGTGCCTCCCCACGACGCGTTGATCAATCCCACCGGCACGCCCAGCTCGCGATTGAGCTTTTTGCCGAAGAAGTACGCAACCGCCGAAAAACCCGCCGCGCTCCCGGACGAGTCAACACTCCAGGCATTCTGCGGTCCCGGCGCACCCGGGCGGCCAAGCAGGCCGGCCTGGGGGCTCGTGCTTCCGGGCGATCGCGCGTTGAACAGCCGCAGGGTGGAGCTGGGATTCCCTGTCACGTCCTCCTCCGGGATGGAATCCCGGACGGTCCACTCCATGTTGGACTGGCCGGAGCAAAGCCACACCTCACCCACGAGGATGTCGCGCAGCACGATCTGGTTGGCACCCGCGATGGTGAGGTTAAAAGGCCCCGCCGGGGCAGAGGAGAGATCCAGGTCGACCCTCCAGCGTCCCTCGTCATCGGCCCGGGTTTCCCCCTCAAGACCGGCAATCCTCACATGCACCCGCTCGCCCGGCTCCGCGCGACCCCAGATCGGAGTGTGCTCCGATCTCTGCAGCACGGCGTGATCCTGAAACATCTGCGCAGGAACGACCTCCGCCCGGAGCAAAGAAGCTGCCGGAGTCAACAAAAGCGCGACACCCGCGCTGCGAACTCCAGCGCGAAACCAAGGAAGGAAAGATCTCATAAAAGCTCCGGCGGATCACGGGTGACGCCCGGCCGCAAGACATCCCCGGCTCATGACTTTACAACTCGCCGGGGGAATGAGAAGGCATCGGAGGCGTCGAGCGCCACGCCTCCATTGCCAAGGGGACTGCCTTCAGACGATGCGGCGACGGCGGACGATCACCAGCATCAGCACACCCGCTCCGAGAAGCGCCCAGGTGGCGGGCTCCGGCACCACGGAAAGGGTACCCAGATCCTCCGAGAAGGTCCATGTACGGCTGCTCGCGTCCGTGCCGCTCCAGTTGCCTGAACCGTCGTTGACGAAGGTGAGTGCGGCGAGATTCGAGGTCACGTTCCCGAGATTGAGGTCGCCAATGCCAAAGGCCGAGCCGTTGAACAAAGTCCATGAGGCCTGGGTCAGGGTCACCGAGGTCAGATCCAGGGTGAGTGTGCCGCTGAAGGCGAAGAGCGTGTTCTGCGCGGTCAGCAGGCCGCTGGCGGAATCCGTCACGCCAAACCCGATGGTCGAGCTGGCGATGCTTCCCGTGGTTCCCAGCACGAGGGTTCCCTGGGTGATCGTGGTGGCGCCGGTATAGGTATTTACCCCGGAAAGTGTCACAGAGTCCGCGGTGGTCTTGGTCAGTGTGATGCCGCTTCCGGCGAGGATGGCCGTGACCGAGCCACTGCGGAAATCGAACGATCCCGTACTGGTCAGCGTGGAGGTACCGGTACCCGTGATGCTGCCGCCGCCGTCGAGGACGACCGTGCCCACGGTATCGGAGCGATTGGCGGCCAGGTCGAGGATCGCACTGGCTCCATTGACGGTCACCTTGCTGGTGTCGGCGATCTGGTTGTTGTTGGAGGAATACTTCACCGTGCCGCTGGTAATGGTCAGATCCCCGGCGATCGCGGTGGCCCCGCCGCTTTTGTTCAGGGTGAGGGAGGCCGTGGAGGCCGCTCCGTTCATCGTCGTCACACCGGTGTAGGTATTGGAGGCCGAGCCGCTCATGACGATGCTGCTGACGTAAGACGAATTCGTTGATGTCGTAAAGGTGAGCCCGCCGGAGCCCTTGATGACATTGCCGAGTTGTAGGCTTCTATTCGTAAACTCGGAGCGAACGTCCACCGTACGAACGGAGGCCCCCAGGTCCCAGTCGCCGTAGAAGTAGGAGCTGGCATCGGGAACGATGGTGAAGTCCCCGCCCACGGTCGTGTTGTTATAGATGTTGGAGGTGTAGTTCGTGCTGATCTTGCCGCCATTGATCGTCAGTACGCCGGTTCCCAGCGGACCTTTGGTCACGGCACCGGGCGTCCCGACCGAGTTGCCCGTAATGCTCAGATTGGTATTGGGGCCAACGGTGACGCCTCCCGCGAAATCGCTTTCGGTATTCGTCAATGAAATTGCTCCGGAGGTGCCGGCGAAAATGATGCCGCCATTGGAGATCTTGCCGGCGAAAGTCACGCCGGTGGTGCTTAGCATCGTGATCGTACGGGTGGCTCCGCCCAGATCAAACGCTCCCTCGAACCTCATGAGATTCGTATTAAGCGACAGATTTCCATTGGCCACCATGTTGTTTCCCAGCTTGGAATTGCTACCAGTATTAACGAAGGTCGAGCCGTTCTCAAAAACGAGCGTTCCCGTGCCCAGGGAGCCCGCCGTGACCGCCCCGGCGCTTCCGCTGTAACTTGTTCCCGTGTAGGACAGCTTCGAACCAGAAGCGATCGTGACACCTCCCGAGAAGGTATTGGCGACATTGCTGAGGCCAAGACCGGCCGCCCCGGAAATGATAATACCTCCATTGGTGACGACACCGGAGAATGTCGCACTGTTGGTGCCGACCCCCGAGATGGTGCGGGTGGCCCCGCCGAGATCAACCGCGCCCGAAAGACCTCCGGTCGTATGATTGAACGTAAAGTCGCCTCCGAAGAGCATGTTATTTACCAGCGAGGTCTCCGAGGTAAACAAGTTGGTGCTCAGCATACCCCCGTTCAGGGTCAGCAGACCAGTTCCGAGCACATCGTTTCCGAGTCCCGCACCGCTGAGAATCAGGTTGGACCCGGTGTTGAGTGTCACTCCGCCGGTGAAGTTATTCGTTGCTCCGCTCAGGGTGAGAGTACCCGCGCTGACGATCGACCCCGCGCCGGAGAGCTGGCTGCCGATGGCCACGACATTGCCCGTTGCCACGTTGATCGTACCGCCAAAAGTCAACTGCGAGGATTGGAGCGTGACCTTGCCGGCTCCGTTGCTGGAGAACGAGATATTATTAGCAACGATCGGGGTTGTTAGCGTCACATTATAAGCGCTCGCGATGGTGGTAAAAATGGCATTGTCGAGATTGGCGTTGACCCACGCCACCCGCGAGGCGCCCCCGTCGCTGGTCCAGTTTGTCGTGGTGAGATCCCAGTTTCCGTTTGCAGTCTGGATGCCTCCACCGGATCCGGTATCCCAGGTGAGGTCTGTCGCAGCCTGGGTCCGCCCCACGACAAGGGACAGAGCCGCAAGGCAAAAGAGCCCGAGGCGATTCCGGGAATATCCGTACCAGCGTGATGGCGAGGGGGAGTGTTTCATAAACTTTAGTCTGAAAATCTACCTATTGCGCAGACCTGCCCCCGCCAACTGAAACGTCACGCATATTGATGCAGTCATTTTTCCCGCTCGGGTGGGGTGTGCGGTCATTGCGCCGAGCCCCGGAGACGGGCGTCCAGCTCGGATGGCGTGAGGACTTCCAATAGCCCGGCATCCTTCCGGGCCTTCCAGTACGCGACGACCCGTGCAAAGTCTTCCGCAGGAAAAGAGATGCGGGACGGGGGCCTTCCCTCGGGCTGGAGATCATGCAGAAAATAAACGAGCACGCCTCCGGTGAAAACGAGGCCATCGGCCAGGGCTTGATGAGCCTCGTACGAGTCCGTGAAGGTCACGGGACCGGAGACATCGGCAACCAGCGGGATGGAAAGAGTGACCGTCGCGCCCCGGATGCCGTCACGGGCGATGGTGGTGCCAGGGGCAATGCCCGGCCCGGAGACGGCGCAACCCTCCCGCAGCCCGACAGCATGGGGAGAGACCACGAGGGTAGATGACCCGGCCTTGCCGGTGGCCTGTAGTTCCCGGTAGCCGCCCATGCCCACGGAGGTGACGATGGCGGGCAATTCGATCCCTCCGGGCGGGAGGAGATTGACGTTGCCGACGCCCCCGCCGCTTTTAAAGATCGTCATGCCGGTCTTGGCGCCGATCTCCCGGCAGATCGCCTGCTTCGGGAGGGAATTCCCCGCGCTGCTGAACCACGTCATGCCCCGGGTAAATCCCTGCTCCGCGGCGCGCGTTTTGCAGGCGACGATCTCCTCCTCAAAGAACCCGCTCGTGGTGGCGGTGTTCAGCCCGGTGCGCGACCAGGAGCCGTTGTAGACATCCCAGCCCTTGTCGTAAGCGCCGCGAAGCTTGGCCACGATGCCCGGAGAGTACGACGCGTCCTTGAAGCCCCCGATTCTCAGCCCCCCGCGAAACCCGGCCGCCTCCATGATCGGAACGATATGCGTGTAGGTGGAGTCGTCCGTGATGTCATCCGTGACGACGAGGACTGGACGCGTCCTGGCCGCCGTCTCGAGGGAGCCAATGGAGAGCTTTGCACCAACCGGCAGGTTGTTGGGCGCCATGGTGATCTCCGTCACCGGCCTGGAGAAATCAAAGCCCGTGTCGGCCGCCACGACGGAAGTCCCCGGCTTGCTGAATGCCGCGCTGGCCGGAGAGGCCGGGTCCCACAGAGGCAGATAGCTCCACCGGTTGGCCCGGAAGGCTCCGGCGGAAAAGTTGTAGCTGATTGCTCCGGACTCGTTCTTCAGCTGGATCGTGAGCGACAGCGCGAAGCCTCCCGGCCCCTCGAAGTCCCCGAGATAAACCGGCACGCAGAGCAGGCGATCCTTGGGTATCGCGAGATTCAACCCGCTCCAGGAGAACTGGCTGTAGCCGTCGCCATGCTTGACGATGGTCTGGGCGGCACGTGGCGGCCCGCCCAGCGCAGGCTCCTCTGTCGCGGTGATATTGGCCGAGATGCGGGTGGGAGCCACGATGGGAAACCAGACGGACGAAGGGGCCGCATCCAGCCCCGCCTCCGCCCGAGCGCAGAGCGGCGAGGCAGCGAGCAAGCCGAGACACAACGCTCGTCGCACCGCCGCAAAAGCCCGGCATCCTCCCGGGAAGAGGAGGCAGGCAGCAGAGATCGCGGACTTTCGTCGCGAAACTCCTCTCCCGGGAGAAAGTGTCTTCATCGGGACCCGCCTCCCGAGGTTTTGTCCTCGCAGAGAAAGCCGTAGATGGCGGCGGCCGGGGCGAGGTTCTGGTGTATGGTGAATTCACTGCCCATGGGCGAGCATCGGTTGCTGAACCAGCGCTCGTTCCCCGGCCATTCGTCGATCGCGGGATAAACCGAGCTGTTGGCCCAGTCGGAATCCCAGGGTCCCTGGCCGAGGTCCTTGCCCTTGCGCCACGGGCTGTAGGGTATGAGGCCCTCCTGGAAACGCCCCTTGCCATTATACCACGCGTCGAGGTGAAAGATCTGGGTGGGATAGCGCGGCCCGACGCCGGTGATCCACGTCTGGTTCAGCGAGTTCGTTCCGAGGAAGTAGTCGCACGTCGTGTAGAGCCCGGCGAGATAACGGCGGGCTTTTTCGGGGTCCGAGTCCCTGGCCAGCGTATAGGCGACAGCGCCGTCGAGTACCCACGGCGTGGTCTGCTGCCCGATGAGCATGGGCATGCCGAAGTTGCCCCCCCAACGCAGCGCCCGCTTCGAGGAGGTATTCAGGATGTTCTCGTCGGCTGTCTTGAAAATCGCCGCCCGGATGCGCTCGAGCGTGGCGGGATCGGCGGGCGAGGGACCGCCCCCGAGGGCATAGACCCAGGGGCCGTAGGCACGCTCGCCGGAGAGGATCGCTCCCGACTTGATGCCGGCGGTGTCGGCGAGGAAACGTTCCTCGTAGCGCCTCTCCCCAGTGAGGCGGAAGAGCGCCGCCGCCGCATAGGAGCGCGGCTCGGCCAGCACGATGGTGGAGGAATCAAATAGCCGGCGCGGCTCCTCATCGCCGGGACGGGTGTTTTTCTCCGCCCAGTCGTAGGCCTCGCGTGCCTCCTTTTCCCAATCCACACCCTCCGGGTCCGGAGCCTTTGCCAGCTTGAGGGCAAAGGCGAGCTGGGCCGCCGCCCCGGCATACCGGTAGGTCGACCACGGGTCCTCTCCCGACACAGCCCACTCTCGATTGACATCCTCCCAGGAACCCTGGCCCACCTGGGTGCCATCGGGGAGGGTTTTCGTATCTTTTCCAAAGCCATCTCCACTCACGCGCAAGCCCAGGCCGCCGGTGCCATAGCCCTTGGCCATGAGCTCCTGCCGCAGGCGGTGCCCGTACCGGGGCAGCCAGGCCGCCTCGTCCACGATGTCGGGTACGCCGTTGCCGCTTTCCGGGATGTTCAGCTCGCCGTCAGTGAATTTGCCCGGGGCCATCTCATAAACCATGAGCAGCTCCTGCGGCACCCGCATGTGCGAGTAGTAGCCATCCCAGTCCCCGGCGTCCTGATACCAGCCCCAGGCGTCGAGCGGTCCCTTCGCGGCCGCCTTGAGCTCGGCGGGCTTGGCATTCTCTCCGCTCCAGTCAGCGAATCGCGACGTCGTGTAAAACAGCCTGCCCGCGAAGCCCGGGGTCAGCCCCGGGTGATGCGGAGCCGGACGCTCAAACTCGGTGTAGGGCCGGGTGAGTGCGATGCCGGAGCGGTTGTGATAGAGGGCGCGAGCGACCGGGCGAAACGCCTGCCGGTAGACATCCGCATCGATCCGGAACGGCCACGAACACCCCACCCCGTCGACCGAGACCACGTAGGTCCCCGGCGTGGTGACGGTAGAGAAATCGCACTCCCACACGTCAGCCTTGAGGAAATTGCCGAACGGCGGCGAGTCGTTGACCTGATAGGTCTCCGGGTTGTCGCGGCCCTTGCGGTATTTCAGCGTCCCGTCAAAGACGCTTTTGCCCGTCGAAATGTCGATGAGATGAAAGGCGCGCTTCTCCGCATCCGCCACGGTCAGCGCCCCCCGGTCGCCCATCCAGTGATAAACATAGGCATATTTTTCCGGCGCGCCCGGCACGTAGCCGAGCGTATTGACATGTACCGCCTCCGAGCGGGCTTTTTCAGGATCGTAGGTCAGCTTCGACACCCTGGCGTTCTTCGCCAGATCGCCGGTTTCCACTTCATAGGTCATGCCGGGCTTCATCGGGGTGGGCAGATGAAGATAGATCCAGTGTTCCTTCACATGGTCCGGCTCGGTGTTCACTACGCGGTTGTTGGCCCAGCCGTTGCGTATCCAGGCAAACTCGACGCCCTTGCTCTTTCGCCCGATGGCGGCCGGCGACACGCTATCCTTGTAGGCGGGATCGTCCGGGCTGGTGATCCGATAGCTGCCGGGCTGCGCCGCCCGCGCGACATCGAGGGGATCAGTGATTACCTTGTCCGCGGAGACCGGCTGGCCCCGCTGGTGATACTGCACATGCCCGTCCTTGAGCTCCAGCATGAGGATGGAGTCGGTGAGCGGCTGGAGGGACACGATGTCCGACGCCCACGCCGCGCGGAGGGAAAGCAGACAGGCAAATGACAGGACGTGGAGGATTTTCATTGTTTCACACAGGCTGCGCGACCGGCTCCTCGATGACGTTGGCGGCCGACTCCGCTGCCGTTTTGCGGCCATCGTAATCCAGCAGTGGATCATAGCCTCGCTCGATGCGGCAGAGGATGGCGACTGCCGCAATCACGCCGAGGTCGATGATGAGGGCGCTAAGGCCGAAGACGATCACGCCGGTGTGCAGGCCGTTGTGAATGGCCACCACGACGAACCCGACCTTCACCAGGACGCCGAGCAGCAGGACGCATGACTTCACAAACAACACACCATGGTGCGGAATGCCATCGCGGGGTGTACGCCCGGCCAGAGAGTCCCCGACACTCAGGAGAATCCGTCGGCGCAGCCGGAACCAGCAGAAGATGAGGAGCGCGGAAAACGGGATGAGCGCCAGCAGGTAGACCCGGAGGGCGTCGGACCAGCCATGGACCCACAGCCAGGCGGCGACGCTCACGACGAGCACGGCGTCGCACACCATCACCACGCTGATCATGGCGAGGGCGTACTTGAGCCAGCGCACCTGCGTGCCTACAAATCCCGGGCGGTCCATCTCCTCACGCCCCTCCTCGGACCACGGCGCAGGCGGGCTGAATTGCCTATCCCCCCCGAGCGCGAGCCACTGGCGGTACAGGCTGACGATGACGCACCCCATCGCGATGCTCGCCGTGGCGGTCCAGAGAAAGTTCAGCCGGTAGGCGAAATCCGACCCGTTGAAAAAGAGGGTCTTGAGGATATAGAAAAAGCCGCCGACCAGAACGCCCGCGATCATCTTCATCACATTCGTTACGATCGACTGGGCGGAGCAAAACTGACCGTAGCGCGAGCGGGGGAGCAGCCGCATGTCGAGCGGCACTGTGGCCACGTTGCACAGGGCGGCGTGGAAGACGCCGATGAGCGCGCCGCCGAGCATCTGGAGCCAGAAAAACGCCTTGGGCGGCAGCGTGACAAAGAGCCACACCCAGTTGCCCAGCGAGAGCAGCGCGGCGAAGACCGCCGAGTAGGCGAGGATTCTCAAGGGATGCCAGCGATCGATGAAGATGGAGGCGAAATAGGCCGCCACCATGGCGGCCAGCGCGACAATGGCTCCAGTCTTGCCGACATAGTCGAGCGTGAGCCCCATCTCCCGGTAAAAGAAAATCTCGAACGGCCACATCGCTGCAGCCAGCGCCGGGCTGATGGCATAGGCAAACTTCGTCCAGTAGAACTTGTGGGAAAAGCTCTCCCGGAAGAACGTCTTGAGACCGGCAAAGCCGCGCGTCTTCTGCTCATCCTCCCCGGTGACGGGCGGATACTCTCCCTCGCGTACAAAGATGCAGAGCAGCCCGATGCCAACAAAATACACTGCGGCAACGCCAAGAAAAATCTCCCGCATGTGGCTCTCCGCGTACTGGAAGATGAAGTAGTTGTAGAGAAACCCGAGCGATGCCGTCACCATCTGCATCAGCCCGAAAAAGCGACCCGAGAGCGCGACCGGCACGGTGTCGTTGAAGATGTAGATATAGACCGACGCGATCACGACATCGGAGAACTGGAAGAGCACGATGCAGGTGCTGACCAGCAACACGGCGGCTCCCGCCGGGGTGAGTGCGGCCAGGACGCCGCTCACGTGCAGGTATCGCGCGATGTCCTCCGAAAACGCCAGCAGCACGATGCTCAGAGTGACGAACGGAAGCGTGACGAAGAAGAACGGCTTGCGCCTGCCCCAGCGCGTTCGCAGATAGTCGCTCTTGAAGCTGAGATAGGGCGAGATGAACATCCCGAACATCGGGAAAATGCTGGTGAGCAGCAGGCCGATGAGCACATCCGAAGCGCCCAGCGCCTTCAGCTTGAGCGGCAGGATGCTCGGGATGACCATCATCATCAGGTTGAACGAAAGGCTCCCGACAAGGAGGAAGACAAAGAGGGAAACGAGCGTCGCCTTCGTGTAAGTAAGCGTGCCGCAATGCCACGTGCGGGGAGCGACCTGCTGCGGATGACGGGAAATTTCCCTTGCAGTCACGGCGCGCTCCCTCCGCCAGCAGACGTGCTGCCGCCCTTCTCCGCCGGACCGGGAGCGGAAGGTTTCCCTCCCTCCTTCAGGTACCGGTCGAGAAAGTCGAGCGTCCGGCGGGTGAGGTCCACCTCGTCGGAGTCAAAATTGAAGGCGTGCTTCGTGGCGCGCTCCAGGGTGATGAACTCAAAGGGCACGGAGGCCGCGGTGAGCCGCCCGGCGAGCTCCTCCGACTGTTTCCAAGTCACCCCGGGGTCATTTTTGCCATGCACGATCAGCGTGGGCGGCGAACCTGCCCCGATATAGGTGACGGGGCTGTAAAGCTGGAGGAGCGGTTTCTTCACCTCCTCCGGGTCCTTTTCATTGCGGACAAAGGTCCAGGCTCCCCAGGAGGGAAACGTCTCGAGGTCCGAGATGCCGTAGAAATCAACGATGCAACGAACGGTCGGTTTGATCTCGGAATAGCGGCGGCCCTGCCCGAGCGAATCCGATCCAGCCCCGTAGGCGGTCAGCATCGCGAGGTGCCCGCCGGCGGAATCTCCCGCGAGGGCGATGCGGTCGGGGTCCACTCCGTATTTCGCCGCGTTGAGGCGAACGAAACTGACGGCGTCCATGCAGTCCTGGATGTTCCGGGGTGCCCCCTTGAGCTTGGAGACCTTCTTGCCCTCGACCTCCTCAAACACGTTGAGCTGATAGTCGGGACAGAAGACGGCGTATCCGGCCGGGACGGCGCGCTTGGCGAATTCCACGGGATAGCCCCAGATCTTTTTGCCGCCGGACCATCCTCCGCCATGGATCACCACCACGGCGGGGCGCAGTTCCTTGCCGTCGGCAGGCAGATAGACGTCCATCTTCTCCGCGCGATCGGCAGCGAGAAACTCGACATCCCGGAAAGTGGGATCAATCTTCGCGAGGACGACGGGCGGAGCAGGCTCCCCGGCAGTCAGCCGCGTCGTCGCGGCAAGGAGGACAAAAGCGAGACCGATGGTTGATCGCGGGAACATGGGGAGTGGGTCCTGAATATGCCCCGCCCGCGCGCCCGCGCCACCTCCGCCTCACGCATATTGATGCGCTCCGCGAGCCGTTCCACCCAGGACCATATCGACTCCTCCTCCGCCGCGTGATTGCGCCCGGCAACGTTTTCCCTGCACCCGCCTTTCCGCCCGGGAGGGCAGATGCCGCCTAGGGTTTGCGGATCGTCACTCCCTCGCGCCAGGTGCCCGGCACGAGCATGAGCATGGGGAAAAGAGGGATGCCGTATTCGTTGCGGTGAATCTGCGCGATGATGCTGTCCACAGCGAAGCTCCCGACCATATGGTGGTTCTGGTTGATCCCGGCCAGCCGGGTATTGTTGGGATCGGCGCTGAGCGAGATGTGGGCGACATCCGGCGGGCGGAAACCGGCAGCCTCGGCCCAGCCAAAGAAATCACCGTTGTTGCTGACCAGGGCGTCGGGACGGTGGGCCTTGATCCAGCGCGTAAATTTTCGTTCGCCCCACTCGTCGAGGCAAAGCATGCCCCGGCAGTCCGGCTGCCGCGTGGACAACTGCTCCTTCCAGGCGGAGAAGCCACCGAGCCACTCGTCTCCCAGGTGGTCGATTTCCTCCTTGGTGGTCGTCAGGGCGATGCGGCGATAGCCGCGCGAAACGGCCACCTCAAGAGCCAGTTGCACACTGTGGAAATAGTCGGGCTGCACGCGGCTCATCGCCGGGAAATGCAGGGTGGGATCGACCGCCGCGCAGGCGAAATTCTCGAAGGAAAAGCCCGTGATATCCAGGTGGGAGAGAAACGGCGTGCTGAGGAAAAGCACTCCGGAGATGGCGCGGGCGCGCAGGACTTTGGCGAGGCGGGCGGCGGAGTAGCCGCCATCGGCGAAAAGGAAAACCTCGGGTGTGAAGCCAAGCTGGATCGCGCGTTGCTTGGCCCCCTCCAGGTATGTCTTCACGTGGCTGGGCATGCTGCTGCTCTCATGAAACGTCACGCAGGCGATGACGGCACGCCGCGGGGATCGCCGGTAATGCATGACCTGGGCGGTAAACGCCGCGACGAAGGGATTTGGGCGATAGCCGATCTCCTTGGCGATGGCCTGGATGCGCTTGCGCTGCTCCTTGCTGACCTGGGGATCGTTGCGCAGAGCCCGGGACACCGTGGACTGTGACACTCCCGCCGCGACCGCAACATCCCGGGTCGTGACTGTCCTGCTGGGGGAATCCATCCGAGCAGCCTTAAGCGACTTTCCCCGGGAGTCAATAGCATTGCGCGAGGCCACCGGAACCCAGTTTGGGAAAGCGCCCTGGCTGCCAAATTCCCGGCGGGCGATGCCTAAGTATTTGCCCGTGCCATCTGGCTCGGAATCACTCCGCCGGCGCCGGGGCGGAGGCCCTTTTCCAGATGGAACCCATCTCCCAAAGTATAAGCTTTCGGATGGTCAGCCGGCCCCGGGTGCAGGCAAGAGCGAGGGTATCGCCCTCGGGAACAAAAGCCGCGGCGACGGTGGCCTCGCCTTCATTGGCAAAGGCCTCCATCGAGGTCGTGTCGAGAAGGAGTTCCAGCGCAGTCAGCGGCTGGGGTTTCCGGTCCGGGCCGAAAAAGGTGAAGGTCTTGTCGCGCACTCCGATCTTCCCATTCGCAAAGCGGAGCGTCTGCCCGCGGAAGCGTATCTCCCCCTCGGCCTGGGCGGCCATCTCCAGCTCCATCTTCAGATGAAAGGCCCGCCCCTCCGCCAGCACCACCTCCTGCCCGGCGGCCATCTCCCGCGCTTCCCAGGTCCTCTCCGAGCGATGAAGCTGCGCGACCTCGCGGATCGGTGTGCGAAATACCTGTATCGTCCCGTGCTGAGTCCGGAGCGAGAGCTCGCATGGAAAAGTCATCTGCTGGCTGAACGGCATCTCCGGGTGGTACAGAAACTCCTCCGGATACCAGCCACGCCGCAGCCAGGCCATTTGCACGCGACGACCGTCATCCATGCCACCAAACGTCTGCGTGGCATAAAAGTCCGGCCCGAAGCACGCCCGCTGCTTCCCGGACTCGGCCGTAAATCTCGTGCCGTCAAACGAACCAACGAAACAGGACCCATCGCCATTGACCACCACCCATTTCTTGCGGCCGGGGTCCCCATCGACCGGGAGTTCAAACATATCGGGACACTCATAAAATCCCGGCAGGAAGCTCATCTTTTCCCAATCGAGCAGATTCCTCGATGAGTACCAAGCATAGCCTCCCGGCGGAGCGTAGAGCACCATGATCCACTTTTTCTCCGGTTCGTAGCGAAACACCTTCGGGTCGCGCTCAGCATCGGCCAGGACGGGATTTTTCTCATACTTGGTCCAGGTCCGGCCCCGGTCGTTGCTGAAAGCCAGGCATTGCGTGGCATGCCGCGTGCCGTCGGGCTGCACTCGCGGACCGCTGCTGTAAAAGGCAAGCATGGGCGCCACGCCATCGCCCCGACCCAGGCCTGAGTCATTCTCCCCATCGATGACAACGCTGCCCGATTGCACGCCATCCCACCGATAGGCTTCAGTGAAGGCAGGGCTTATCTCCTCCCAATGCACAAGGTCGCGGCTCACCCAGTGCAGCCACGCCCTCGCCCAGCGCTGGGCAAAGAGATGATACTCTCCATCGTAATAGACCAGCCCGTTGGGATCATTCAGCCACCCTTCCTCGCCCCGCGCGGGATTAAGCCGGGGCGTCTCCCATTGCCGGCCGGTGATGTGAAATCGCGGGCGTAGCGACTCCTCATACAGCGCCCCCGGGCTGTCCTCCGCGAGGAGCGGCGCAGCCAGGATCAAACAGGTGGCGAGGACGGCGCAGGGCCGCCAGGTTGCCAGCCTAGTCGCCCTTGCCGGTGGTCGCGCCTCGAGGCTTGCCATAGACACAGGTGTTGCCGTTGAAGCCGATATAGACCAGGCCCGCCGTGTCCTGGCTCGCCGCCATGCGGGAGGGGACATCCAGCAAACCGGTGGGGTAATAGCTGATGCGGTCCCAGGTGCGCCCCTTGTCCTCGCTACGGAACACACCCCATGCCGGGTCATTGGCGAGGCGGCCATAGAAATAGATCGCTCCGGGAACGTTCGGCCCCTTGCCCACGGCGAGGGTCACGGCATTGTCCACACCCTCCACGCGGCTGTAGGTGAGTCCACCATCGCTGGAAAGCCACAGCCCGTGCTTCATCCCGCCCTCCCAGCCATCGGCAAACCAGAACTCGCCGCGCACATGAGGATTGGCCGCGATCTGGGCGTGATGTCCGCCGTCAGGCAGATTGGAATCGGGGACGGGAGCCCAGTTTTTTCCGCCATCCTCGGAGAGGTAGTAACCCTTCCACGGGAAGTACAAAAGAAAGCGGTCAGCGATGGCGGGATCGGCCACCAGCGTGCGCTGCTTGAGGGCAAAGACCCAGTAGCCCGCGATCTTGTCCATCGCGCCGTTTTCCTTGAGGGGAAACCCCTGGCCCATGGTCCACGTCTTTCCGCCATCGTGAGACCAGTAGGGCGGCTTGCTCTGGGTAGGATACCACACGATGTGGTCCTCCCCCTCGCCCCATCCCTCGCGACGGCTGATCGCGAGATTGCCGGACTTCGCCCCGGGCGGGCAGGAGGCAAAGTGCGTCCACGTGCGTCCGCCATCGGTCGAGTATCCGGAGTAATCCTTGCCCGATTTTGTATGATTCACGTCCGCCGAGGCGACCGCTACGAACTTGCCGTCGTTCGGGCAGACAGCCAGCCCCAGTCCGTTCGAAATGAGCTGATCCTGCAACGTGGCCTTCCTGGCGGTGAACTCATCGGGATTATCGACAAAGATCGCCGTGGCGTCCTCGGTCGACACCACCGCCCGATCCCCGCCGCCGGGCGGAATCACGACATCCTGGACCACAAACTCCTCGATGCCCTTGCTCGAGATCGTCCACTGGAGCGGGTGCTCCCTGGACTCGGAGTTGTCAGCCGAGGGCCGCGTGGTGAGCACGCCCTCGTTGCCCTGCGGAGCCCAGAGATTTCCGCGGGCATCGAAATAGATGCCGCCGTTGGAGCGCCAGCCGAGCGGCGAGCCATTGACGTGCTGCGGCATCCAGCCCACGGAATTTGCAAACACAAACGTATTCCCCAGGAACTCCCAGGTCTTCCCGCCATCGAGGGATCTCGACTGCGCGCCGCCGCTGCCGATGGCAAAGAGGCGCTCCGGGTTGGCCGGGTCCACGGCCACGGACAAAAGGGAATTGCCCGAGGAGCCGAGGCTCACCGGGCTCGATGTCCACTCCCCGGCCCGCGTCTTCTTCCACATCTCCGACGGTCTTTTCGCGACGGGCACGTAGAGATTTCCCAGCGCGTCGACGGTGACATTCGCGATCTTGTCGGCACCGTCCCTGCCCGCAGTGATATCCTCCCAGTTCACCCCTCCGTCGAGGGACTGGAGAATCCCCTTGCCCGCGAGAACGACATAGATGATCGATTTCTGGGTATCGACCTTGTCATAGCGAACGCCGAGGATGTCGGCACTGGCCTCCGGCGCGCCGCCGCCCGTCACCTGCGTCCAGGCCAGGCCGCCGTTGACGCTTTTCCAGAGTCCCGCGCCTTGCGAGCCGAAGAAAACGATCCTGCCGTCGTTCGGATCGACAGCCAGCCGCTCGCCGACGTTGCGCCCGCTGCCGTTGGAGTTCATCGGCACATTCAGGTCGCTCCCGACGAAGGAACGCCCACCGTCGTCACTGCGAAAAACGGTTCCCTTGATTGCGTCGAGTTTCAGGTCCCCGCTGAATTTGAATGGTCGGGCCATGAGCACCACTTTTTTGTCGTTGGGATCGGTGGCGAGGGCGGTGACGCCCCCGCGACTCGGCGCGACGGCGGCCGACTCCGGCAGCCCACCCGAGGCGGTCCGGATCACCATGGGAAACCACTCCTGGGCCTGCTCGTCCCACCGGTAGGCGTTGCCGACATCCGTGCGACAATACCGAATGGCGGGGTCTTCCGGATGCAGGACCAGCCCGGTGACAAATCCTCCCGCACCGATCCGCACGGGCTTCCACTCATACTCCGCGGAAAGATCAGCCGCCGCAGCGGTATGGCCTGCTCCAAGACCGAAGAGGCAGGCCGCCGCAAGGCCGGGGCGAATGCACCTCGCGGGAAACACATGCAGGATAGAGCTGCTGAGGGAAATAAGCATACCGCCACATCATCCGAACGCCTGCCGTCGATCGCAAGCGGGTGTGCACGCATATTGATGCAGGGAGCTGTTCAAGACAATGCGACAGTGGCATTGACGTCATTTTTTGACCTCCCTGCATGAATCTGGCAGGCGTGACCCGATCAGACCGGCCGATCCCGGGACATAAGAAAAGCGACCGCCATTCCGCTAGACATCACCCAAGAGCTAATAACAAACATCGAGCGTCTCCCTTTGCGTTATTCCTCGCCCGGACACATATATTAATAACCCCCCGTCGCCCCGCGAGCATCATGCCGCCTTACGCAAGGGAATATTGACTTAGCCTCTCCCGCGTCGGCCGCCTGCCAGCGAGCCCCGCATATATGCCTAGGAAAAGAGCGCATCAATATGCGTGCATCTCCCCTTGTTTATGATAAGAGAGCACGTGACATTCACCCCAGAATGAATCGCCCCCCCAGAAGAATTCCAACGCCCGACGCGTTCAGTCTCGTTGAGGTCATGATTGCTCTGGCCGTCACGGCTGTCGCAGTGCTGCCGATCATGGGTTTGCTGCCGGTTGGCCTTTCCAGCTTCCAGCATGCGATGGACACCTCGGTGACGTCGCAGATCTATCAGCGAGCAGCTGCCGACGCGGGGCAGGCGGATTTTTCGACGCTCACCTCGTCCCACCCGGGAACGACCCAGTTGCCCGTCCGCTACTTTAGCGAGCAGGGCCTCGAGTGCACGAGCGCGGACAATCCGGTATTTCAGGTCGCGGTGGGCGCAAAGCTCAATGCATCGTCGAGCCTTGCCACCGTGGTGGTTGACATCGTGAAGACACCCGGCACCGGCACCCTGAGCCGGGACCCCGCCACCGGGGGGTTTATGGCTCCCGAGAAATCAGCCGCGACCTGCATTCGCCGCACGTTCTATGTGGCGCGGACGAGATAGCGGCTGCCGCAGGCATCACGCGAGGAGAGCCACAGGCTTCAGCCTGATGGAAGTGCTCATCTCCGTCGCGGTGATCTCGCTGCTGGTGGTGATCCTGGCATCGATCACCGACCTGACCCGCAAGGTGTGGCTCCGCACGTCGGCCAAGGTCGAGCAATTCCGCGCCGCGCGGGAGGCATTTGACACCATCACGCGCCGCCTCGCGGAAGCTACGCTCAACACCTATTGGGATTACGACAACCCGGCCAACCCACAGCGCTACATCCGGCAGTCGGAACTACGCTTCCTCTCGGGGCCGATGGACAAGATCGCAGGCGCGGCGCCATCGGGAAAAACATGGTCCACGCACGGCATATTTTTCCAGTCCCCGGCGGGGTTGGTAAACCCGAATGCGACCGTGGATGGAGGAGGCCTCAACAACCTCCTCAATACCTGCGGCTACTTCGTGGAGTTTGGAGACAACACCGCCGCGCGCCCGCCCTTCTCACAGCCCCGGTTCCGCAGCAGGCTCTACGAGCTGATCCAACCCCGGGACGACCTGAGCATCTACAAGGAGACCTCCGGCCAGCCGTCGTACACGGGACGAAACTGGTTCACCTCCAGCCTGGCCGGGTCGACGCGCCCGGTCCACATCCTGGCCGACAACATCATCGCCCTGGTCTTTGTCCCCAAGTTGTCGTCCCAGGATGACCAAACGGAGAGCCGTCTGGCGCCGGAGCTGCTCTACGACTCCACCGACGCCAGGACCGACGCCTCGATCAATCCGAAGAATCAGCTGCCCCCCGTGGTGCAGGTGACGATGATCGCCATCGACGAAAACTCCGCGGCCCGCCTGACCACAGGCACCTCGCCTCCCGACTTCGGGCTCGCCGGGAAGTTCGCCTTCGGCTCCGGAGCCGCCGCCAAGGTCGAGCAGGACCTCCAGGATCTCCAGGATCACCTCGCGAAACAAAACATCAATTTCCGCGTCTTCACCGCCAATGTCGTCGTGCGAGCCGCACGCTGGAGCACCGAACAGTCGAACTGATATGGCCCATACATTTCCTCGCAGGCCCCGCCAAAGCAAGGGCGCGGCATTGATCATTGCGCTGGCCTTTCTGCTCATCGTCACCGCGCTGGCCGTTTCATTCCTGAGCAGTATCTCCGGCGAGACCTTTTCGTCCTCGGCCCAGGCCAATTCCGTAAACGTCCGGCAGTTGGCGGACTCCGTGCCGCAGATCGCCATCTCGCGCATCCGCGAGGCCACATCGGGGCTGACAGATCCGAGCGACCCGGGTTCTCCTGCGGTATCCTGGGCGTCGCAGCCGGGCATGATCCGCACCTACACGTCGACAGGCTCGCCCGGCACATTTTACCGGCTTTACTCGGCGTCTTCGGATTCCGTGCCCGGCAGCTCATTCAAGCCGGGGGATGAACTGCCGCCGGTCAACTGGAACAAGCAAAAAGGCGTCTATGTCGATCTCAACAGCCCCGTGATCCGCACCGAATCCGGAGGGAATCAATCGCTGGAGTTTCCCATCGTGGACCCTCGCGCCCAGACAGGCGCGGCCGCCACCAGCATCGAGGGGTTCAACTACACCAGCGGGACGATCAATGGCATCGTCGGCCCGGGCGGTTCGCCAAACGACCAGCGTCTTCCGATGCCGGTGCGGTGGCTGTATGTGCTGGCCAACGGCCAGCTCCTTCATCCCGACGACAGCACGAGCGGGACGATCACCTTCACCGGACCGGTCCAGCCCTCCAAGAGCAATCCCATCGTGGGCCGCATCGCCTACTGGGTCGATGACGAGTCCTCCAAGGTAAACATTAACACGGCATCGGAGGCGACGTATTACGACCTCCCACACTACTCCGGAGCGCCGGACTTCGTGCTGTCGATGTTCTCCCCCACCGTGAACGAGTTTCAACGCTACCCGGGGCACCCCTCAAACACCGCGCTCAGCACGGTGCTCAAGCCCTGGATCCCGTCGATCAACGACGTGCCCATCACCTACGACACCAACTACAAGCCAGCGGGAATGTCCGCCGCCACCACGCGCATCGCCCCGAGTGCAGCCGACGAGATCAGCACGCGGCTGAAGCGTTACCTCAAGCTCACCCCGCGCTACCGCTTCGGCGGCACCGAGGGAGGCACCGTCATCACGACCATGACCTCGGGCGCGGTGGCTCCGCTGGCGCAGAAAACCGAGCGCCTCTACAGCAGCGTGGACGAGATGCTTTACGCGCCGGATCTCGCCGGATCGGACCCTTCGATCACCAACGACGTGCTGGAGCGGGCCCGCTTCTTTCTCACGGCCAACAATCGCGCGCCGGAGGTCAATCTCTTTGGGTTGCCGCGAGTGGCCATCTGGCCGATTCACAAGACCGACGACTCCGATCACCGCACCGCCCAGGACCGGCTCATCGCCCGGTGCGCCACCCTCGGCAGCGCCTCCGGATCATCAAACTCCTATCCGTTTTACTTCCAGCGTTACGACTCCAAGAGCACGTCCAACGACTACCAGGGCATCCCCCGCAACCAGCGCCTCTATTCCTACCTCCAGGATATCACGTCGCGAAACATCCCGGGCTTCGGCGGAAACTTTGCCAGCAAATACGGCTCGGGAGAGCGGGACCAGATCCTCACGGAAATCTTTGACTACATCCGCTCATGCAATCTCAACGATCCCAACCTGCCGACCAGCGGCACCTACTCGGACTCGTACAAGATCGGCGGCACATGGTACAGCCCCTCCACCTCGCCCTACCGCTCGCCAGGCCTCGTCGTCCCCATCAAGATCAGTGACACCAAGGGCGCGGGGAGATTCCCCGTCATCGACCAGGCCTTCCTCGTCTTTTACTGCGTCGGCATCCCGACGACGCCGCCCAGCGGCCAGGCGAAGGACACCGAGACCAAGTTCCGTGCGGCGCTTTATTTCAACTTCATGAACGCCATGCAGGGCTTCATGGTGAGCTTTACCAACTTGCAGCTGACCGTCACCGCCACCAATACGTTCACCTGCTTCCCCGTGGCCGATGCCGATCCCGCCAAGTCCGCATCGCTGGTCAGCGGCCAGCCCAACGAGCCGTTCAACTTCTTCAAGAACGGATCCACCGTGACGCAATGGGCCAATGCCAACGAGCGCGCCATGGGACAGGGCAACCGGCGAAACTTCGGCGGCAACCACTCGTACTCAGCGCTGGCGGATCACGCCATCAGCGAGTCCGATGCCCGGAGGCGCTTCGAACTCGTCTCGGCCGCCACACCTGTGATCAGGGGCGATCCCGTGAAGGCGCGCTGGAACCTCAAGGGGGGAACCTTTGATGTGACCTTGCGCTCTGCCGATGGCGAGACCATCCAGACCTACACCTTCAACTTTCCCGACGTCGCGAAACTGCCGATCCCCAGGCCCGTCGTGCGCGGAAACTACAACGCCCAAGGCACGCTCCTGGGCTATCAACAGGCGGCTCCCGACATCGACGGAGCGGGCGGCAAGGCGCAAAACAACGGCGTGCTCCTGATCGACAACCGGGATGTCAACCCGACAGACCCGCTCAAGACCGTTACCAGCACGGACTACGGCGATGTCGTGCGGTCGGTCCAACTGGTCGACAAAACGTCCTCGGGCGATTACGTGGGCGGGGATTTCCGCCGCCTCTCCTACATGGCCAATGTCCCCGCGAGCTGGTTCTCCAAGCACAAAGACTACGATGGCGAGGCACGACGCGCCCATGGACTGCGCGACGGCAACGGCAATCCGATGCCCGACGCCACCCGCGGGGGGAACCTCGTGCCAAACATCAACTGGGCCGTCGACAGCCCGCCGAACGTCTGGAACAACGAGCCGAGCTACTATCCCTTCGTCCGCGGCGAGATCAACGGAGTCTACGCTTCGACCACAGGCTCCCCCTCCGATGCCCCGGGAGATTGGAACAATGGCTTCGGCCGGTCGCCCGATGGCGCGTACCTGAACAAAGCCGACGAGGGGCTGGCGTATTCCTCCGCCGGCGGCGGTGTGCCGTATTTCGACTGGGACGGCTACCCCCCCGACAAGAACATCACCTCACCCAACAAACAGCTGCCTTCGCCGGGCATGTTTGGCTCGCTGCCGACGGGCACCACCAAAGGGGCATCGTGGCAGACCCTGCTCTTCCGGCCCGATCCCACCGGGAAACATTTCGGAGCGCAAAGCCCCGCCGATCATCTGCTGCTTGATCTCTTCTGGATGCCAATCGTCGAGCCCTACGCCATCAGCGAACCCTTTTCCACCGCGGGCAAGATTAACATGAACTACCAGATCATGCCCTTCTCCTACATCACGAGGGAAACCGGTATGCGCGCCGTGCTCGCCTCCGAGCGCATGCTCGCCATCACCGGAAAGAGCGGCGCAAAGACGACCAGCAAAAGCAGTTGGAACGCAGCCACCAATCCCGACCAGCGTTTCAAGATCAACGCCGACGAGACCTTGAAGGGATTCTCCAAGCGTTTCACCGCGGGTGACATCTTCCGGTCCGCGAGCGAAATCTGCTCGATCGACCTCGTGCCCGGCGATACGACGGACTCCTCCGCGACATCAGGCACGATGAAGACCTACTGGGAAAACCACATGCTCACCGGGGACAACGTGCGCGAGCGGCCTTACACAACGATCTACCCGCGAGTGACGACCAAGTCGAATGTCTTCACCGTGCACTTCATCGTGCAGAACCTTAAGAAGATTCCCTCGACGCCGGTCGATCAATGGGTCGAGGGCAAGGACATCGTCGCAGGCGAGTACCGGGGGTCCGCGATGATCGAGCGCTACATCGATCCCGAGGACCCGGCGATTGTGGATTTTGCAACGCAAAGCAGCCAGAGCGTGGAAGGACTCTACCGCTGGCGAGTGGCCAACGTGAAACGGTTCACCCCATGAGAAGCCGAGCCTTCAGCCTCATCGAGTTGCTCGTCGTCATGGCGCTCATCGGCCTGCTGGCCACCCTGGCCGTCCCCGCGATCAGCTCCATCCAGCGAGCATCGGCTCTCTCCTCGGCTGAAAACGAACTCACCTCCATGCTCTCGCTGGCCCGGCAAACCGCCATCGCGCAGAACCAGGAGGTCGAGGTACGGCTCATCCGCTTCAAAGACCCCTCCGCGCCGGGCACCGAGGAGCGGCTCGGCGCATTTCAGCTTTTCACTTATAACACGGACGGCCAGGCCATCGCAGTCAGCCGCCTCAAAAAACTCCCCTCCCAGATCCTCATCGACTCCGGCACGACCCTCTCCACCCTCGCCGATCCCTCGCTGAAAAAGGCCTGGGGCTCCGAAACGAAACCGCCGGTCTCCGGCGTCGGCACCTCGTACGAGGCGTGGTCTTTCCGGTTCCGGCCCGACGGGAGCGCCAATGTCCCCCCCTTCCCCGGCACCCCCTGGTTTCTCACGCTGCATGACGTACGCGACGGAGACAACCTGGCCAAGCCGCCGGCAAATTATGTCACCCTTGTGATGGATGCCGTGAACGGCAACGTCACAACGTGGCGGCCCTGAAGATCAGCCCGCCCCGGCCGCCCATCCTCCCGCGCGGAAGCTCTGTTTTCCCTGCCGGAAAGAAAGTTCCGCACTGCATCAATATGCGTGACGTCGCACTGGTTCTGCCTGGTTGGCGAAGGATAGTTAACAACCCAAATGGCCTATTCAGTAACAATGACCCGCGCGCAAAAGCCCCGCAGCGGCATCGCGATGGGCGGCTTGGGCTGCGGATGGTTCGAGTTGCGGCAGGATGGGCAATTTTACAACTGGCGGATCTTTAATAACCGCCCCATCGCCCAGGGCTCCTATTTTCTTGAGAATTCCCAATCGGCTCTATTCTTCGTCATTCGATACCAGGTCGAGGGAGAAACGCCGCGCCTGTGCCTGCTGCAGATCGAGGAGAGCCATGGGGTCGCAGGGCTGGAGGAGCATGAGTTCCAATACATCTTCCCCTGGCTGAGCGGAGTGGATGCGATTCATTACGAAGCCTCGTTCCCCTTTGCGGACCTGAAGTACTCCGCCGCGAACATGCCCCTGGAGGTGACCCTGCGCGCATGGTCTCCCTTCATTCCCCGCAATGCAAAGGACTCGGCGCTGCCCGCCGCGTTCTTTGACTTTTCCCTCCGCTCCACCTGCGGCAAGCCGGTCGACGTGCTGCTGCTCTCCTCGATGAGAAACTGGGTCGGCTACGACGAGCCGGACAAGACGTGGAGGAATCGGATCGTCGACGCACCCTGGGGAAGAACGTGCGAGATGTCATGCGACGGCATGGATCGCACCCGCGAATCCTTCGGCAGCATGGGGCTGTCCTCCCTGCACCCGGAGTCGCGGTACTACTGCGGCTGGGGGCATCCCCATCCCTACTACGAGCGCCTCCTGCGACAGCCCGACCTCCCCGATCTGGACGATACCGACGCCCGCAACGCGATCGATCCCAGGACAGGAAAGCTGCGGGCCATCCATAACTGCTTCAATAGCATCGGCCGTGCCTTCCGCCTGGAGAAGCGTGGGCAGAAAGCGGACCACACCTTTCTCGCCACCTGGGATTTCCCGAACCGCCATGCCATCCCGGCGCGGTGTCCCGGCATCGGCCCCGCTGGCTACCTGGAGGCGGCTGCCTCGGGCACGGAAGCGCAGCCTGATGGCGCGGAGAGCGAACTCATCGAGGGGCACTACTACAGCAACTTCTTTGGGTCCGCCGCCGAAGTCGCTGGCTACTGCGCCGAGGAGATCACGCGGCTGCGGGACGAGTCGCGCCTTTTTCACGACACCTTCTTTGCCTCGACGCTCCCGGGGTTTGCGCTCGACCAGATCAACTCCCATCTCAACACCTTTCGCACGAGCAGCTGGTTCACCTCCCGGGGCGATTTCGGGCTGCTGGAAGGGCTCGGGCCGACCCGCGCCTACGCGGGGCTGTCGACCATGGATGTCGCGATGTATGGCGGCATCGCCACGGCGCTGCTCTTTCCCGAGCTGGAGCGCGCTGTCATCCGCTCCCACGTGCGGTTCCAGAACGACGATGGCTCGGTGGTTCATTCCATCCGGCAAAACTTCCAGATGAAGAGTCCGCTGGAGGCGTCGGGCCTGCGGCTCGACATGCCCGCACAGCACGCCTATATGGCGCTGCGCGCCGGTCTCTGGGCCGACGATGCGGAGTTCCTCGCCGAGGTATGGCCATCCGTGGTCAAGGCGCTGGAGTATGGACTCGCCCGACGCGACAAGAATGGCGACGGGCTGCCGGACATGGAGGGCATTATGTGCTCGTACGATAATTTTCCCATGTACGGGGTGGCCCCTTATGTGGCGACACAGTGGCTCGCTGCTTATGCCGCCGCCGCCACTGCGGCCCCGCTCGTCGGCGACGAGGCATCCGCCCGACGGTATCGCTCCGTCCTCCAGCAGGCCTCCCGGGTGGTCGAGGATCACGCATGGAACGGGACGTACTACGATCTTTACGTGGATGGTGACAAATCCGACCCAGGCTGCATGACCGACCAGATCATCGGCCACTGGGCGGCGCTGCTGCTCAATCTGCCCGGCTTTCTCAAACCCGAGCGGGTGCGGTCGTCGCTGCAGGCGATCCTGCGCCACAACTACGCTCCCGACCAGGGGTTGCGCAACTGCCAGTGGCCCGGCGACACCTTTCTCCACGACGTACCGGAGGATTGCTGGGTCGACCAGGCAAACACATGCTGGAGCGGAGTCGAACTGGCGTTTGCCTCACTCCTCATCTACGAAGGCATGACCGCCGAGGGCCTCGACATCGTACGCAACATCGACGAACGCTACCGCCGATGGGGCATCTACTGGGATCACCAGGAATTTGGCGGCCACTACTTCCGCCCCATGTCGGCGTGGGCCATCATTCCGGCCGCGCTGGGCTTCACGCTGGTCAACGGCGTGATGACGATCGCCCCCAGGATCACGGATGCCTCGGGCGACTGCCGCCTCTTTTTCACCACGAGCGAGTCGTATGGTCTGTTCCGCCGGACCGGGAGGTCTGCCTCCATCGAGGTTGTCTCCGGCGTGCTGAAGGTGCGGTCGCTGCGCCTGCGCGCGCACCCGGCCGAGGCCTGGAGCGGAGAGAACCAGGTGCTGGCCGCCGGGAGCGAGGAGCACCCCGGCACCCTGAGGGACGGGTTTCTCTGTTTTGACTTCTCCCGGGAACTCCAGATCCCCGCGGGGGAAACGCTCACCCTCACGTCCCTCTCACCGCTTTCCCGAGAACTAATCCCTGTATGACCCCGCTCCCTCACCGCTACCCCAAGGAACTTCCTCGTTCCGATGTCTTTCAAATCACGACCTCCGGCGAATCGCTGGATGTCCTGCACCACACGGCGGCGCACCATGCGTCGTTCGAATGCGATGGCTCCGTCGCCATCGAGATCACCTTTGCCCAGCCGGTAAAGAGCGTCCTGGTGCGTCCGCTCCGCCACGGAATCACCGTCGAGATCACGGACCGGAAAGCGCGTTTTGAGATCCCCGGCCCGACACTCCTGCAAGTGGAGGTCGCAGGTCTTCCCCTGCTGTATCTTTACGCTCTCCCTCCGGCACAGGAAGCACCTGCCGGAGCCCATGTGAAGAGGTTTGAGGCCGGGCGCATCCATGAGGCGGGAATGATCACCCTCAATGATGGAGAGATCTGCTGGATCGAGCCCGGAGCGGTGGTGAGCGGGGCGATACGGGCGCAGGGCTGCTCGGGCGTGCGCGTTGGCGGCTACGGTATTTTCGAGGGCAGCTTCTGGCCCCGGCACGAGGGCAGGCGGCTAAAGTCGATCGTCTTCGAAAACTGCCGCGATTGCTCCGTGGAGAACCTGCTGATGCTGGGGCCGACGAGTTGGATGGTCGTGCTCGCCAATTGCGAAAACGCAAGAGTTCGCGGCGTCCGGCAGATCGCCGACGATGTGAGCTCCGACGGCATCGACATCGTCGGCTCCCGGGAAGTCCGCATCTCGGGCTGCATGCTGCACAACGGCGACGACAACATCGCCATCAAGGCCCTGAAGGACAACCCGGGGCAGAATCACGAAAACTGGAACAACCCCGTGGAGGATGTCGTCGTGTCCTCCTGTGCGTTTTACAACATTCACGGCGGGTCCGCCATGGAGATCGGCTACGAGACGAGTACCGAGTCCATACGCAATGTCCGGTTTGACGACATCGACGTCCTCGCGGTGCACAACTTCGGCTCGGTCTTCGGCATTCACAGCGGCGACCGCGCCCTGGTGGAAAACATCACGTGGGAGAACATCCGCGTCGAGCACCACTACGACAAGCTCGTAGACTTCCGGCTGGTCTGGTCCCGCTGGAACCGGGATGCCGAGCGAGGACACGCCCGCAACCTCCTCCTGCGAAACATCACGGTCACGCAGATCGCGCCCAACGTCGGCTACACGCTCAGCGTGATCGCGGGATACGACGCGGACCATGCCATCGAAAACGTGCGCTTTCAGAACTTCGTGCTGGGCGGCCGCCGGGTCCAAAACGCGGATCAGCTCGATCTTGTCACCCGCCACGCCCATGGCGTGACCTTTGAGTAAGCAAAAAGCCGATTTCCGCTGGAGGTAGCACGGAGGTTCTTCCTGGGATGACCTTCCTTGACATCGCCCTCTTGTCGCCCCAAGCAGCGCAGTCGCTCCGAAAAACAAAAAGCCGCCGGGCCGACGCGGATTTTCAACATGGCATTGCCGCCTATCCAGGTAAAATGAAACTGCCATCGAGGCCAGCTTCGCCCAGGCGACTCACGTCGAGCGTCCCATGCCTGGATAGTGCGGATCTTCAGGGGCGGCAGGCGAGCAGGTGATGAAACACCAGATGGGCGGCAAGTCGATGCCCCCGGTGATCGGGATGGTTGAGTCCATTGATGAGCCACACGTCGGTGTCCAGCCCGCTGGCCGCCAACCGCGCCCATTCCTTGTGAATATCTGCCAGCGGAATGTTGTGCTCGCGGGCGATGGCGCGAATGACATCTGCATACCGCTCCAGCACGCCTGTGCTCTGGATTGTGATGATCGCATCCGCCATGCCGAGATGGTCCGGATGGATGCGGAAGCTCGGCTTCCGGGCCATGAAAGGAGGAGTCAATAGCATGATGTCGGCCTCGGTCTCCTTGCGAATGGTGCGGACCATCTCGGACAAACCTGCTGAAAACTCGGCGAGTCCCGGTTCTCCCTTGAGGGAGTCGTTTAGTCCAAAGGCAATCAGGACAAGGTCGGGCCTCTGGCTCAAGACATCCCGCTCCAGGCGCTTGAGAGCATTCGTCACATTGTCACCGGAGACTCCCGCGTTGAAGGTTGAAAAGCTGGCGGTCGGGTAAATATCCTCCAGCTTCATCTGCACCTGCCGGTGATAGACACTGGAGCTGTCGAGGACATGTTGTTCCATCACGCCTTGTGTGACGCTGTCGCCAAAGGCGACGATACGTACCGTCGGCTTCGAGAAGTCTCGGGATTTTTCCTGGATGCGGTCGAAGAAATGTTGCACTTCGGATTCGGGCTGGTGTGGGCGTACTCGTATGAGGACAGTGGAAAGGCGCTCAGGTGTCCCGGACGATCAACTGCGGTCGCAGCAAAATGTGGCGGGGCTTGGGGGCTGCAGAGCGTTCCTCGATCTGATCAATCAGGAGGGCTGCCGCCCGGCGACCGATTTTTTCCGCCGGCTGATCGATGCTCGTGAGATTCAGCCCGGCAGCCTGGAAAATCTCGCGGTTAAGATTGTCATACCCCACCAGGGCGACGTCCTTGGGTACGGAGAATCCCGCCTCTCGCAGCGCCAGGAAGGCTCCGTAGGCCATGTTATCCTGCATGCAGAATATCCCGTCGAACTGCGGGCGGACCGCGCCTCGGGCGGCATCGGCTGCAAGCCATTCGCCGACGACCTTCCTGGCCAGTTCCTCGTGGTTGACTCCACCTAGCGCGGCTTCATGAATGGGGTTTGCCCTGATCCCATAATCCTGCAGGGCATTGAGGAATCCTTTGCGACGCTCATAATCACTCACGCCGGAACGTTCGCCAAAGGAGAGGAGGGCCAGGCGGCGATGGCCCTTGAGAATCATGTGCTCGGTGGCCGCGTAGGCCCCCGCGACGTTGTCGGAAAGGACGCTGGGTGTGTCGATATCGGGCAGATAACGATCGATCATGACGAGAGGGATCGACTTTGCCTTGATGCGCTTGATCAGGTCCCGAAATACCGGACGCTCGAGATTTGCCACATCGGGGAATACCGCGATCCCTGCGAGATTGCCGTCGACCATGCGGGCGAGCTGCTTGATCTGGTAGTCCATGTCGCCGTGGTCATGGGCCAGTGCCACGTGAAAATCCCGCTCTGCGGCCAGGGCTTCCGCGCCTTGGACAATGCGGGCTGGCAGGCTGATGGCTACAGACGGAACGACGAGTCCGATGAGCCTCGCCGGAGTCTCCGCGTCGTTGCGCGGAGCGGTGACCTCCTTGGCGAGCCAGGTGCCGCCGCCCCGGCGGGTTTCCAGGAAGCCACCCCGGTGAAATGGTTCCATGGCCTTGCGCAAGGTCACTCGGCTGACGCCCATCTCGATGCAAAGTTCTCTCTCCGATGGCATTCGAGCCCCGACGGCCATCCGGGAAAGCCGCGACTGCAGCTCTTTGGACACCCGTGCGTAGGCGGGCAGCAGACTTTGATCGTTGAAGGGCATGAGGTGGTGGGACGCGAGGCTATGAGCGCAGGATCGTCGGAACTCTATAAATGCTTCTCATCATTGTCATGATAAAAAGACCAAGAAGAGGGATTTCGTGAGGAACCGAAGTCTGAAGAGATCGCAAGAATGCCATGGTGATCCATTGGCATCGCGTGTGATGAAGACGATGGCCGCCGATTCCTTGCGTTCCGCAGGAAATTTCATTCAATTGGATTTTGGTATTTACAATAATACCAAAATAGATCAGCATTCGCTCCATGTTGTCCTCCCCCCTGGCCGTCAACGACGTGTCTTCATCGTGCGATTCTCTCGCGACGACGGATTGCGAAGATGCGTCTCCGGTGAAGCTGACGCTGCACCTCATCGGCAACGCGCATCTCGATCCCGTCTGGCTGTGGGATCGGCGCGAGGGAATGAATGAAGGAATCGCAACCTGCCGGGCGATGGTTGGGCTGTTGAGGGAATTTCCGGAGTTTCGTTTTATTCGCGGGGAGGCTGCGATCTACAGCTACATCGAGCAGCATGCCCCGGATCTCTTCGCAGATATCGCCGGGCTGATTCAGGAGGGGCGGTGGGATGTTGTCGGCGGCAACTGGATTCAACCCGATACGAATCTCCCCTCCACCGAGGCCATGCTTCGTCAGTTTATTCGCGGCAAGGAGTACTTTCGACGGACCTTTGGAGTCGAGGTGAGGACGGCGTGGGCGGCGGACTCTTTCGGGCATTCCGCCGGTCTTCCCGAGATATTGAAGGCCGCTGGCATGGAGAACTTTGCATTCACCCGGCCCCAAGCCGCGATATTCCCTCTTCCTTCACAGGCCTTTTGGTGGAGGTCCCGCAGTGGAGCGCGCATCCTGGCTTACCGTCCTCATGATGGCTGGTATGCGAGCGAGCGAGCCGGCATTGGGGAGCGGCTCGATGCCTGCCTGGAGCGGGCGGAGGAGGAGGGTGCCGAGACGGCGGCGCTGTTCTACGGATTGGGCAATCACGGGGGCGGCCCATCCCGGCGGCACTTGCGGGAGATACGTGAGTGGATCAGTCAACATCCCGAGGTGGAGGTAAGGCATTCCGGCCTGCACAGCTTTTTTGGAGAGTTAAGAGCGGAACTGGACAGGCGAGGTGAAGATTCCATCCCGACGGTGGAAGGGGAGCTAAACTTCTGCCTGCGTGGCTGCAGTGCTTCTGTAGCTCGTTTTAAATACGCCTACCGCCGTACCGAGGCGCAGCTCATGCGGGCCGAACGCGCCTCGACATTTTGCGGGCTCCCGGATGAGGCATCGGACGGATTCACGGGGTTGAAGGATGCCTGGGACGCTGTGCTTTTCAACGCCTTTCATGACATCCTGCCGGGGAGCAGCATTGAACGAGCCTATGCTGATCAACTCGCTCAGCTTGGTTTTGCCGCGACGAAGGCGCAGGATGAGGAGACATCCGCGCTTCTTCAACTCGCGAGGCGCATCGACACCAGGAGCGGAGCATGGACTGTTCCCCCCGATCATGCCCAGCCGCAGCCAGTGATCGTATGGAACCCCCACCCCTGGGCGATCCGCTCTCAGGTCGAGGTGGAGGTTTCCCTCGACCATCGACCGCTCTGGCCCTACGAGGGCAGGACCGAGGAAATTCCCCTCGTCGTCGTCGACGCCGCGCAAGGAAAGGCCCTGCCGCATCAGATCATCGCTGAGGAGCATGATTCCTTCCGCCATATCCCGTGGAGACGCCGGGTCGTGGTGCCGGTGGACGTCCCTCCCCTTGGCTGGACACTGCTGCAGATGGGTATCGATCCGGGTGCGAACGTGGAAGCGCCGGAGATGAGTCCCGCAGCCCCTCGTTTCCGCTGCGATGCCGTCGTCGGTGAAGATGCCGTCCATTTCACGCGGGAGGGAAATGCCTGGCTGCCGGGGGGAATGCAGATCCGTCTTTACGAGGATACCTGGGGTGCATGGGGCGGGATGAATGAGGAGCAGGACTCCTGGCTTCTCACCAAAGAGATCGAGCGACTGACGATCGTTGAGACGGAGGTGGTGGAGAGCGGCCCTCTTCGGTTTGCCACGTGGGTTCGTTTTGCGGGCAAGGATGTCCGATCCACGATCGAACTCACCATTCAGATCGACGGTAGGACTGATGCCATTCAGATCAGCGGACGGGCTCTCCTGGCCGACCGCGGCGTGCGCATGAAGCTGGTCGTGCCTGCGACCGGTGCCAACGGCTGGGCAGAGTATGCCGTGCCGGGCGGCGAGGTGGCTCGTGCTGCTTGCGGGGAAGTTTCCGGGAATCTGTGGGTGCGCGCCGGGAGTGGCGAGAACCGGATCGGTTTCGCCAGCGATGTTCTCTACGGCTTTGATACCACGAAAGACGAACTCCGAGCCACCATCGCACGCACTTCGCGGTACGCGAGCGATGTCCACTATGCCCGGCATGAGCGCCCATGGCAGCCGTGCGCCGATCTCGGGGAGCACGTCTTTCGCGCCATGCTGACGCCAACCGTGGACTCACTGGCACGATGGTCCGACGAGCTGCAGACCCCGCTTGTTTCCCTTACAGTGCCGGCATTTGCGGCCCGCGCTGAAGCCGAGCTCCCGGCGAGGGACTCCATGTTCCACCTCGATCAGCCCTGCATCCGGCTCCTGGGAGTCACAAAGGGAAGCGGAAGCACTGTGATCATCAGGCTGCAAAATCTGTCGGATGCACCCATCTCCCGCATTACGGGGCGGTGCTTCGGGGCGGATTTTGAACTCACGAAAATGCTGCCGCATGAGATAGCCGCCTGGGAGCTGGTCCGGGCGAAAGACAAGCCAGATTTCATAAAGTCCTCCAAACAAAATACCCTCCAATAATAACTATATGAAAACGCGTACTTATGTAAAAACCATCGCCTGCTTCGTAAGCGGAACCGTCCTTGCCTTCTCTGGCGCAGCACAGGCCGCAGTCGTCGTTAATGACGACTTCTCAAGCGGAACCCTCGATGGCTGGAATGTGGTTTCAGGAAGCTGGAGCGTCATAGACTTTAACGGTTCCAATGTGGCCGAGGCAACCAGCGGAAACAGCCAGCTCCAGACTGTCTTTTCCTCATCCATCGTGAGCGCATTCACGATCAATTTTGATTACGGATGGGAATGGGGTGTGAACGACTTCACTCTTCAGCTCGGAGTCAAGCTGCTCGACAATGGCGGAAACGGATATGCCTACACCATTCGCCAGGCCGCTGCCGGATATAAATATGAACTGTTCACCGTCACCGGGGGAGCGGACACATCGCTGCTGGTGAGCGGCAACGCGCCTTCAGAGTCGGGAGGCCAGCCTCTGGTGGGAGCTTCCCTGACCTGGGATGGAACGACCTTGCGAGGCTATCAGGGCGGCGATCTCGTCATCAGCACCAGCCCCGGGCTGCAGTATGATACCTTCAACCAGCTTGTTCTCCAGCAGGTCGGGCTGAACGGTCATGCGAGATTCGACAACATCGTGGTCGATGTGACGGCCGTGCCGGAACCCGGGACTTCCGTATTGCTGGGATTGAGTCTCCTTTCCGTAGTCATCATGCGTCGTCGATTCCGGCGTCCTTCGTGCGAGCGGAGCCTTTGAGTTGATCATTTTCCGGCGCGATATGAAGAAAATGGCCAGGAGCCTTTGTCTGGGCGCTCTCTTGACGATGATGAATCTGAGCTTCATTGCGCACTCTGAGGTAGCCCCTCAGGGTGCGGGCAAAACGGTCCAGGTCACGATTTTGAAAGACCGCGAGTATAATGGAAAGTATGACTCGCTAAGTCACTTCAAGAAGCTTGCCGGTGCCGTCGGATGGGAGTTCGATCCGAATGCTGAAACGACGGCGGAACTCAAGCGATTTGGGGTCAAGACGATACGCTGTATCAATGTGGATGGCGTCACCGGCATCTTTGAGCCGGATGGAACCTTTCGCATCACTGGTGGAACAGAGAGGCTCGACCAGAATCTTAATACCTGCAAGGAGCTGGGCGCCGTACCGCATATCATTTTCGGACAAAGCGTACCTGGCGAACTTCAGGCGACAGCGAAGGATGTCGAGGAGCGAGTCTCTGTCCTGGGTCAGCAGGAGGGGCAGGTCGTTTATTTCAACGGAGACTGGCAAAAACTGAGGGCTTACTGGCGGGCGCTTTATAAGTACATCCTCCTGGATCAAGGTTTCCTCAACGCCCGTTTCGAGATCGGCAACGAACCGGACATCGGCGGCGTCTTCGCACGCCGACTGACTCCGGAGAAGACGCCTGCGGGAAGCGCCGCGCTCTACGGCCTCTACTACGAAACCTATACCAACGTCGTGAAAGCGGCGGAGCAGTTTGAAAAGGAGTATCCAGGTTTGCGCGTCGTGATCGGCGGCCCAGCTCTGGCCTGGGCTTTCACTCAAAAGTACGGCGATTTCAAATGGCTGGACCGGTTCCTGAAAGACGCGGCAAAGGACAAGCTGCGCGTCGACTTCATTGGGGTGCATTACTATGGAAACGTATCGTCCCTGAATGGCGAGTATCCGATGAATTTCCCGTCCTTTGTCAAAATGCTGAAGGCGGCAAAGTCCGTGAGAGATGCGACGTTCCCGGGAATTCCGTTTCAAATCACGGAGTGGGGGGCGAGCTATCACACGCAGAATGACCCCTGCGGATATGTGAACGCCACGAATATCGCCTCGGCATGGAGCGCTGCGTTTCTCAAGCTGATGGCTGAGCAGGAGATCGACGAAGCGATCTTCCTCGTCACTACGGATCTGCAACTCGCCAACACGTCGGGCTTGGCGGCGAATGGGTGGGGCTGGCCTTCCTTGTTTGTGAATCCTCAGGTCTTCGGCCAGCCGTGGCCCAAAACCCCGGCTCACATCCTGGACATGGCAGCCCGGTTGTCTGGAGAACGTGTCACCTTGACGAGCGCCAACAAGGCGATCGACGGCGTCGCGTCTCTCGACAGGAACAAGCTGACGATCATGCTGTGGAACTATGCCGCTGAGATCCCGGAAACGAGCCCCCCGGAAAATCTGGGGAAGGACCTGCGGGTGGAGCTGGATTTCGACCAACTGATATCCCGCCCCGGCGGGAGAATGGCGGCCGACAAGGTCTCGACCCAGATGGTCAGTGAGAATCTCTCGAACTCCTGGACGATCTACCAAAAGACCGCAAACGTCGATAAAGGCAGCCGTCTCCAGACTGTTGAGGAAAAATCCCTGTCGGGGAGCGGCAATAAGTATTCCCTCCTCCTTCCCAAATGCAGCGTGGCTTTCCTCACGATCGATTTGAAACCCCTCGAAACCAAATAAAGATATGCCCAGATATTTTCAGACAGTTTGCATGGCCGCCATCCTGGGGCTGCCCGGCGCATATGCCGGCGGCCTGACCCTGGATCGGGAGCTCAAGTTTTCCAGCGATGAGTTGTCGTCGGGTACAGCCACCAAGCCCCTCGCCATCTATTCCGCGGAACCGACCGCTCCCGACACCCTGGCCTGGGATGCCATGGGCGTAAGCCTGCTCTACGGCAATCGCCTGTGCATGACCGATGCCGGATCCACCGACAGCTGGGTGATCTGGAAAGTGGCTCTGCCGCCGGGGTACAGCGCCAAAAAGGTCACGCTGGGCCTGGCTCAGATCATCCTCGACGGAGCGAAGAGCGGGGAAGGTGACGACAAGGTCGCCGTTTCTTTTAGCCTGGATGGACAAACCTGGACTCCGATCGAAGAGATCGAAAACCTTGGCACCAGGACGGACGCGAAAATCATTTCGAAATTTGTCTGTGAGAAGGAGATCGATGGAGCAGGAGTGGAGGAGTTCTATCTACGCATCGGCCACGCCGAGGGCACGGACATCCAGAGCGACAGCGGCTATTGGGCGGTGCTCACGAGCACAGATCCCCAAGGCGGCCCCTCTCCAGACTCGTTCATTTCCGTCGTAGTAAATCACTAATATTTCCACCTTATGGGTGCCTCCCCCAGGTCATCGGCCTTTACGCTGATCGAGTTGCTCGTGACTCTCGGCATTATTGGCGCGCTTTCCATTCTGATCATTCCTGTTGCTTTCAAGGTCAGGGACAATGCACGGGCCGCTGCCTGTGCGAATAACCTCAAGCAGGCCGGAGTCGGTTTCGGTCTCTATGCGGCTGACAATGATGGCCGCCTGCCCACTCATGACATTGGTGTCGACGGCAATGTAAGCTCCTCGTTCTGGAGCCAGGTCGCTCCTTACGTGAACTGGCAGCAGGGATCGGATCGGGCCTCCCTGGCGGCGCATACCATCATGCACTGCCCGAATCACACCGAAGCCCCGGGTTCCTTCAGCTATCGCGGTAACAGCGAGTTATTGAAAGCTCCAGAAACTGGTGGCCTGAAGATGGCCCAAGTCAATAATCCCTCCAAAAAGATCCTGCTTTACGAGGTGCATGTTTATTGTGAATGGCCGATCGCCAGCATATCCGCTTCAGGAACAGGAAAGACGCCGTGGATGCCAGAGTTTGCCCATCACGCTCATGGAGTATTCTCGAATTTTCTTTTCGCAGACGGCCATGTCGAGGCCAGCGGCGAGAACCTGAGCAACCGTCCGACCTATTGGGAACCCTAGTATGAATCCAGGCATGTTGAGATCTATGTCATTCGCCGTCATTTTGGCGGCGGGCGTGAATGTTGGAGGCGTGGCACACGCCGCCGACGAAGTGGTTGAGGCCGTGTGGAAGCAAGGAGGCCAGAGACGTGGAGAGCCCGTGGCCTTTGTCCGGCCCACGGGTGGAGGACATCCGGTCGGAATGCTGGCTCTCTCGGGAAAGAAAGTGCTCCGGATTTATTCCGGCGATGGCAGCCGCGACTATTCCGTCTCGGATTTTCAGATTTCGGGAAATCGAGTCGAGTACATCGGTTCCGAGAGTCTTCCTTGCCTGGAGGAGGCCGAGCTGTTTCCCGAGTCCAATAACGGCAATGCCATCGGATGGTACAAGGATGGAAAAAAGTATCTCCTCTATGCCCCCGGGGCGTTCCTCCCCGAGAGGCAGCTTTGTTTCGATTACCAGACAGACGAGACGTGGTCGCCGGCTCCGCCGGAAGATCAGAGCGCGCTTTTGCCAAAACTGCAGGAGAAGCTCAAGGCGGGGAAGCCGGTATCCCTCGCCATTCTCGGTGATAGCATTTCCGCCGGGTCGGATGCCTTCCGGGAACCTCCCTATTTCACCCGCCTCGCCGACATGCTCGGGCACAAAACAGGCTCGACCGTGAGTGTGACCAATCACTCCAAGGGTGGCGAGTCGACGCCCTATGGGGTGGCGCAGGCGGCCTCCGTGGCAGCGGAAAAGCCGGACCTGGTGATCATCGGCTTCGGCATGAACGACGGCTCCGCCAGCCTGAAGGCCGAGGATTTCAGCCAGAATATCCATTCCATCATCAGCACGATCCGCCGTGATTCTCCGGAAACGGAATTTGTCATCATCAATGGCATGACTCCGAACCCCGACTGGAATCTGAGCAATCCCGAGATCCGGGAGACTTATCCGAAAGCCTTGCAGCGGCTGAAGGGAAAAGGCGTTGCCGTCTGCGATGTGCGTACGACGTGGACCTTCCTGGTGGACCGCAAGGGATTCTGGAGCTTGACGGGAAACGGGGTCAATCATCCCAATGATTTTGGGCACAAGCTTTACGCGGATGCCCTGCTTTCCTGCATCTCGGGGGAAGCTGCGAAAAGGTGAGGAACCATAGCTCGATGAAGGAAGCACTCGTCAAGGAGACGCCGGAGCTGTTCTCAAAAGCTGCGCGGTGGATATGGGATACCAGCGACCGTCTCTCCGATCATTATTATCTCCGGGCAAAAAGAGCTTTCCGACTGGGGGCGAAGGAATGGCTTCGCGCCCAGATCCCCGGTGCATCATCGTTGAAGATCACCGCCGACGCCTATTATCAGGTCTGGCTCAATGGCGTCGTCCTCGGTCATGGTCCGGCCAAATCTCCGCCGGGAGAGAGAATGGTGGACGCCTACGATATCGGCCAGTGGTTGGTGGCGGGAGAGAACATGCTCGAGATTCTGGTGTTGAGCCTCGGCTCGGGCACGATGAACTACAGCCTTGGCGAGGCGGGACTGATATTTGAGGTTCAACTGCCCGAAGCAAACATCGCGAGCGATGAAAAGACTCTGGTGCAGAGAGATGCCCGCCGTAAACGCCGAACCGTACGACGCTGGATCATGCCGAACATCGAGGACATCTCCCAACAGCGTGGGAGCTCCCGATGGGAGGCGGCCCAGGTTGTTTCCAAAGAGTGCAGGCTGATTCCTCGCCCCGTGCGTCAGGCGTCGCGGTATCCTCTCGTTCCGCAGAGGATCGTGGCGCACGAGGTCGTGAAGCTGCCGGAGTTTATCTGCAGTTTCCTCACCAAGCCCTATCTGGTGCCGCCGGATCAAGCGCGCCGTTGCAATATCTTCGATACTCCTGCGTACATTGTGACCGACCTGATCTCGGAGGAAGACCAGACAATCGCCTGGCTGGCCGCTCCGGGTGGAGCGAGGTGGTATCTTGAGGACCGGTTGATCGGAGTTTCCTCTGGATGGACTCGCGATGAGCCGGGCGTCCCCAAGGTATTGCTGAACCTGAAGAAAGGCGCCAACCGCCTCGTGGGCGTGCATGGGAATGATCACTTTTCCGAAACTCACCTCGCAGCGTTTGCTCCGAAACCTCTCTCGGTCCGGAACCCGTTTGGAGCCGGAGGCTTTCAGGTGATCCCTACGACGCGGGAGGAAGTCGAAAGATGCGGCAAGCGTCTTGGGAAGGATCTTTCCAGGAGAATAGCCGCAGGGGCGCTTCCCAGGATGGATTCACGGCACACCTCCCCGGGGGCGAACTTTCATGATCTGGTTGCCAACGCAGAGACATTGGAAAAGAAGAGCAACTCCTTTCTGCGGACCAACCTCGGATGGAAACTGCTTCCGGCTGTCGGCAATACCGCCATCCGCCTGATCGTGGACCTGGGTGCCGTGCAAAACGGATGGCTCGCATTCAAGTGCTTCGGACACAAAGGCAGCACGCTGATCTTTTCCTTGGTTGAGGCGATCGATCAAGGAGCTCCTTTGACGTTGAACTGGCCCGGTCCGGTTAACAACTCGCTGCGCTACGAGCTTCACGATGGGTGGCAATCCTTTGAGAGCTTTTTCGCCTATGGCGGCAGGTACCTGATCATTCACCATCAAGGGGAGCACTCCGTCGCTCTCGCGTCTGTGGAGATGCTGTCCGCCAACTGCGGCAACCTTCCCCAGGGGGCGTTTCGGTCCGACAACAGCATGCTCAATGCGATTTACGCGCTCTGCGAGCAGACACTGATTTCATCGACCGACGACACGCTGACCGATTGTCCGACATATGAGGCGGTGAACTGGAATTTCGACAATCGCCTGGGCGCCATGTCGGATCTCGTCACCATGCGAAACATCCCGCTGCTGCGGAATACGATCGAGCAATATGGCCGCGATCCACAGTACCCGGGCCTGGTCCGCTCGCATACTCCGAGCGCATGGGATAACCGCATCCCTGCATTCAGTTTTCACTGGATTCTGCTTTGTCGGGAATTCTACGAGCATACGGGCGACCAGGGATTTCTTGAGACCGTCTTTCCCCAGGTTGCGCGAGGGCTGGATGAGTCATTACAGATGATCGAGCCGGGAGGTTTGATGCTTTGGCCAGCGGATGAGGAACCCTGGCATATTATTGACTGGCACCCGGACCGTGATGATATCGGGCGTCCCTTTGTCTCCGCCGAGCAGGCACTCTTTGTCGGGGCCCTGGAGGCAGGCGCGGCGTTGGCTGGCAGCCCGGCACAAGCTCGGCTCTGGCTCGATGCGGCACGTCGGTTGAGGGAGTCCATTCATCGCAGATTTTGGGTCCCGCAGCGGGATGCCTACGCCGACAGCATCCATCAGGATGGTTCGATCTCAAGGGTTAGCAGCGCGGCCAGTAATGCTGCTCTGGCTTATTACGGGGTCGGATCACAGGCATGGAGAAAACGTCTGCTCCAGCGTCTGACAAAGGAGGAAGGCGACTTACTCCCCATCGGGAGTCCCATGGGCCTGTTTTACGTCCTCGAGTTCCTCGACCTCCATGGCGAGACAGAGGCGATCTTTACGACGATCCTTCGGAAATGGAGCCAGATGATCGAGGCCGGGGACAAGACGGCTTGGGAACACTTTCCTGAACATGAAAACAAGCGATTCCCCACCCGGAGTCGATGCCATCCATTCTCCACTTACATCCTCAAGTATTTCCGCAAGTACCTCCTGGGAATCGTTCCGGTGGGAGTCGGAATGAAAGAGTTCCGCTTTCACCCTCAGCCGCCCTCCATGGTGCGCAAGGTTGATGGTGCGCTGCCCACAGCGGACGGCCCGATCCGCATCAGTTGGCACAGGGATGGTCGCAAGGTTCTTTCTTCCATCGAAGCTCCCAAGGGAGTGAGGCAACTTTCATGAAAAATCGTTATTCCGTCATCCTGGGAAATCTCGGCAATACCTGTGATCGCTTTCTACCCAGCGGCTACAAGGAAGTCGTTCCCAAATTGGAAATGATCCATCAGGCTGCGGCGATACCCGGCATCGAGGGGATAGAACTCGTCGGCACCTGGGATATCACCGAGGCCAACGCCGGTGAGATCGATGGCTGGCTCAACGACGCCGGTCTGGCGTGCGTCTCGATCATCCCGGATCTGTTTTCACAAAGACGATGGGGTTTGGGGAGCCTCTCGGCCAAATCCGCCGAGACCCGCCGCGCGGCGCTGGAGGAGTGCCGGTCGGTGGCTCGCATCGCGAGGCAGATTGGTTGCCCCTTGATTAATCTCTGGCTCGGGCAGGACGGTTACGACTACCCGCTCACGGCGGATTACCGCTCCCAACGCGCCTATCTCGCGGAAAACATTCACTTGATCGCCTCCGAATTCCCGGAGATTCGCTTCGCCTTGGAATACAAGCCCAAGGAACCCCGAAACTTCTCCTTCCAGGCCCGGGCAGCCGATACCCTGCTGATGGCGAAGGAAACCGGTCTCGCCAATGTGGGAGTATGTATTGACGTCGGCCACGCTTTCATGGCCGGGGAGAACGTGGCGGAATCCGCGGTCCTGCTCCAGCATCACGGAGAGAAGCTCTTCCACATGCACTTCAATGATAACTATCGGTCATGGGACGACGATATGATCGTGGGATCGGTACATTGGGTTGAATACGTCGAGCTGCTGCATTGGTTGCGAGAGACCGGCTATGCAGGCTGGTACTCGATGGATCAATATCCCTATCGGGAGGACGGTGCTGCCGCCGTGCGGGAAAGCGTGGCATTCCTTCAGAACGTGGAAGCCCTCCTGACGGAAACCCGCCAATCTGAACTCCGCGATCTGATCGCAGCCGGCGACGCGACTGCGACGACCCGATACGCGCGCAGGACATTCCTGGCTAAGCTGTAACATCCACCGGCCTTTCGCAAAAGGAACCTCCATCGCCAACCCAGGCGATGCGGGTTTGATCCGCATGGGAATGTGATACGGCCTTCGCGCCGGGCGACGCGCTTTTTTGGCCCGAGCTCCATCCCGATTCCGGGACTGGGCTTTGTCGCCCTGGATACCCGCGGCTAGCCGCGAGGCACGCCATGCTCGAGTGCGCCGTCCGCCAAAGGCTGGACCGGAAAAGTCCGCACTTTCCGATCAGGCCCAGACACCCTGGGAACACGTCGGACGTCAGTTGCCCGGGACCGGCTTGACCGTGATGTCGTCGATCCAGACGGTGGCTCCTGCGGGCATGCCGTCATAGGCGAGAAAGACCCGGAGCCGGCTGGTGTCTCCACCCACCTTCCCACGCCAGACGACCTCCGTCCAGGAATCGGAGGGTTGCACCAGCACTGCGGCCCAGTTGCTCTTCAGACGCTTTCCGGAGGAGTCCGCCTCGTCCACCGCCAGACGCCCGGCCTTGTCGATGCCCCGGGTCTTGACAAAAAACCGCAGTTCCAGCTCGGTGGCATTGACCTGCAAGGGCGGGAAATTCAGCAACACCATCCCCTGGATTTCCCCCGAGAACTCCCATTTGAGCGCCTGGTTTCCGGAATGGGCGTCAGCCGAGTCGGCCACGATGGTAAAGGGGCTGTCCCACTTGGCTGCCGGACGATAGACCGCCGGTTCACCCGCCGGTTGCCAGGTTGCACTCCAGTCGACCAACTGAGCTTTCACGTTTTCGAAGTCCTCCCCCTCGATGGGAGTCTGGGCGGCCAGGCGGCCTGCTCCCAGGCTCAGCATCCCCGCGAGCAATGCGAGTCGCAGTGTTCGCATCCGGGATACAGTGTGCAGGAGGCTTGTGGCTGAAACTATTTTCCGTGGGGTTCGCTTCGTCTTCATCTCGCGCTTTCGGGGTTACTGGTTGCTGGGGGTTGAGAAATCATGGTCGTTTTCAGGGAGTGAGACAAGATCCCTCCCTGGCGGCGGGAAGCGCTCATTGGCGAGACGTGATGGTGACCGGGCCGGGTGTCGCTCCCTGTTTCCATCCCAGATCGACTGCGATGTGTTCCGTCTTTCCGTCGCTCCAGAGGACCTCCCATTCCAGGAGATCACCGTCGTTCTTCAGCAACTTCGCCACCGGGGGATGCTCATCCGGGCCGAGCGGAACGAGCAGGTTCACAAATCGGGTGCGGTCCGTCGGTGCGGAGGTGCTGATCGCGAGCTGATAGCCGCGCTGCTCCTGTTTTCCCGGCCCGGGCGCATTACCGGCCGCCACGATGGTCGGCTGTGAAACGGCAGCCGCATCCACGGGGAACAAGGGCAGCACCGCGAGGGCGGCACCCGCCTGCCGGGAGAGATAGGAGGCTCCGTCCCTCGAGAACTCCCCAATGGAATGGCAGAGCCAGGTGAGCGAGCGGGCCTTGTCGGCCGCCATGTCGTCGACGACAAGCAGCCAGCGTTTGGTCATGACGAGGCTCCGAGTCAGGTCCACGCCGGGCGCATTGCGCCGGTAGGCGGAACCGAAGGAGCCACGGGCGAAGCCGTAGTCAGCGCCCAGGTATTGACTGATGATCCGCGCCTCATCGAAGTCCTTGTAGGGGATGCCTTTTTCGTTCCAGTACGTCCCGTCCTGTCCCTGTCCCTTGCCATCGACGAGGAGCGTATTGTGATCGCGGGTCCACTTTGCCGCCGTGTATCCGGTATCGATGGCGAGATAGGCTCCCTTGGCAAACATCCAGAAGCTGCCGATATCGGGATGGACGTGCCCGCAGTTGAGCACCCAGTCGGTCATCTGCTTCATCTTGTCCGCCGCCTTGTGCCCCAGCGGCGGGCCGCAGCGGAAAATGTAGCTGGTGGCATCATCCCCCCACCCTGATCTCCACGCCACGACATCGTGGTCGGGGAAGTAATGGTAGGGCGGTATCTGGTCGAGAGGCTTGGGCTCGGGCGTGGGATTGAACCACAGAAAGGCGGTGGCTGGATAATCCTGCTCCGGAGTGCGGCGCTGGTAGAGATCTCCCACGGTACGGCTCTCGGGCGATCCCGCCTGGGCAGCGATCTCCCAGAGCATGGCGTGGTTGTTGGTCTTGCGCGGCCCCAGCTTGCCCTCGGTCCAGCCTACGGAGTCCCCGATGCCGAATGCGCCCGGCGTACCGGGCAGACTCAGGTGCAGGCCGAAGAGCCAGGAGTCCCGCAGGACGGGAATCTGAAAGAGATTCTCCCCGGTCGCACGCGCCAGGAGTTCCGCTCCGCGAGCCTGCCAGTTCAGCGCGTAGGTCCAGTAGCCAAAGCCCTCATAGTAGTAGCCATCCTCGCTCTGCACGTATCGGGAGCGGCGGAGGATCGCGTAGCTGCGGGTGAGCCAGTATTTTGCCTCCGGCACATCGTCGATCAGGGCCAGCGCCGTAGCCATCAAGGCGACAGCCGGGATGTACGTGTGATTCTGATCAAAGGGGACCTTTTCCGTCTTGTTCGGGTCATGGTCGAGGTAGACATACCGGGCGTGCTCGATCAGGCCATTGCGCACGATGGCGCGGTCCGCCTCGCTCATCTGGTCGCGCAGGATGTCGTAGCCGACCGCGATATGATAGAGATACCACGAGGCTTCGAGATCGAGGTTGGGGCGGTAGTGAATGCCCCACGTATCCTCCTTGCAATGCGCCACCATCCAGCGGATCGCTCCCTCGGCATAGGATGCATCACCGGTCACAAACCAGGCGAGGGCGGCTGATTCAATCCGTTCGACACGCCAGTATTTCGCCCCGCCGCGCACCTGATCGGAGTTGGGCGTTCCCTGCTCTGCTCTCACTCCCTCGGCGTTGGCCAATACGGCGTTCCAGAGATCCGGGCGCTCGAGCGCTCTTTTCTGGAGGGCTTCCCGGTCATCGGAAAAGAACAGCAGCCGCGGATGGCGGGCGGCATAGCCCTCGGCAAGAGCGACCTTCAGCCCCTTGAGATCTCCAAGCAGGGTGGTCGCCGGAGCATAACCGTCCATCCGCGCCATCACAGGAGGCTCGGAGGATTTCTCCGTCTCTTCCTCGGGCGCAGGGCCTTTGGCCACCGGCAGAGGGGGCTTGGGCTGGGGAACGTCCCCCGGCTTCACCGTCATGGGTGGCCCCAGATCATAGCTGATATCCGCGATCCAGATGGTCTGGGCCGATCCCGCGGGAGAATCATCCCCCCAGAACGTGAGCGCGTTGAACCCGGTGATCTGCGACGAGTTCCAATCGAAATATCGCTTCGGGACTTCCTTCCCATCGATGGAGACCGTCAGTCCTTTCGCCGGGTCAAAGTCGAACTCCCATTTTTTCCAGCCAGCGGACCCGCGCGCTCCGAGGAACTTCATGGCCTGCCACGCCATGCGATCGGAGGGCAGACAATCGATCAGGCAATACGACCCCTCGGGCTGAAGGAAGCCGGCATACATGATCGCCCCGACGCAGATGCGGCCATTCGCCTCCCCCGTGCCCCATCGCGGCCCCACCGCGCGCGCCTTTCCCGGGCTCGCGATCGTGCCATCGTCATAAACCAGGAAGCTGACTTTGCCGGACCCGTCGGAGTCCCGGAGCTTGAGGGATGCTGTCGAGCGCGGCGGGATCTTCATCGACGGCCCACCGGAGGGACCGGGGCGGGCGGAATCCATCTCCACTCCGCCGGTGAGATTCCAATGCTGCAAATCAGCCACCGTTTCCGCATGAAGCGAAACGACCGCCGCGCAAAGAAGTGCAAGAGAGACTTTCATCCAGGGGATAGTTTTTCGCCAGAACCTCAGATACCTCTATCACGGCATCTGGGCAATCACAGCAATATCAAATGTTTGATTAAAAGCGGAATCCTGTCAACCCCGGGTTGGAAGCAACCGGAAATTCTCCAGGCCGGAAACGGCCGCCATCGCGAAATGGCGCTCCCTGCCGGGAAGGAGAAGCTGTGCCGACGCCCGGATTTTCGCTAAGGAAACCGCATGGAGCATTTTCAATCGATCGTCGAGCAAGTCGGCATGGCTGTCGACGCGGCAGGCGTCCTGGTCATCGTCGTCGGAATCCTGGTGGCTTCGCTGAAGGCGATCCTCCCCTCTCCCGGCCCAAAGGGAGCGGATCGTTATACGATCTACCGGCAGCGGCTGGGACGAGCCATCCTCCTGGGCCTGGAGCTCCTCGTAGCCGGCGACATCATCCGCACCGTGGCCGTGGCCCCGACGCTGCAAAATCTCGCCGTGCTCGGCCTCATCGTCGTGATCCGGACGTTCCTGAGTTTCTCTCTCGAGATGGAGGTCAGCGGTCGCTGGCCCTGGCAGGAAAAACCGGGGAGAGCGCGCTGAATCGTCCGCCCCGGCAAGGTCCGGATAGCCTGCCGGTGAGGCGCATATCTGCGGATGGGTCTGGTCGCCGACCTAGCCTTTGGCGAACCGCACCCGGGCTCCGGCCTTGAGCTTGAGCTCGATGCCCCCGCTGCCGCTTCCCGTTTCGACCGAGGCTCCCGTCGTTCCATCGGGATGAAGTTCATGCGCCACGAGTCCCGCCAGAGCAGGCAGGGTGACGGTCACGACCGCATCTGTCGGCGAAGGATTTCCCACGATAAACTGTCCCGACGCATCCTTCTCCACGTAGGCGAGGCCGGGTTCGCTCCGGGAGATCTGACCGTCTCCGCTCTTGAGGGATTTTCCTCCGGCCAGGTAAAGCGCGGTAACGGCTCCCGCCTCGATGCGTGAGTAGGCCTGCACGGCATCCGTCTCGATGCCAGCCGCCTTGAGAACACCGGCAGGACGGTAGGAAACGAAGCAAACGTCATTCCCCGTCGCGGTCTGAATCTCCAGAGCGCCATACCCCTCGGCGATACCACCGCTTTGCTTCACCTCCTTGACGCTGGCGGAAGCTCCGCAGGAAAAGTCAATAACACTTCCGAACAGGACATCCTTCGCTCCGGAACGCCGCTCCAGCAGGGTCGGAGGAAACTCATCCTTGCCCTTGACCCGGAAGTGCCCATCGGCCGCCACCACCTCGGTGGGAGCGCCACCCGCGGCAAAGAACCGCGCCGCCTTGCCGCCCGGAGTCGTGATATTCGCCGTCCACGCCTGATCGGTCACCTCCGAACGGGTGGGGTTTCCCAGGGCATTGTATCCGTCGTTGACCGGCTCCGGAAAAGTAAAGGGCGACATCTTGAGCCCCACGTCGAGCTTGCCCCGGAAATGCCAGGCCAGATCGTACTTGTGCTCCTTGTCACCGGCTGCGGCGAAGAGATCGGCGAGGTAGTTCGGCGTGATGAAAAGGGCCCGGTCTTGAGAGATCTTGTCCACCGCGAGCGTATCGGACCACGCCCGCTGCATTCCCATGGTTTCCGCCGGGGCAAAGACCATCTGCTCCGCCACGGGTAGCGGCGTCCCCTTGGGCTGCTTGTAGATATTGCCCGAGAAGACTTGCGATTTCTCGTCCACCGTGAGCGCACAGTTTGCCAGAGTGGTCCAGTACCACTTCGGGTCCATCGGGTCGTTGTACGGAAAGATCACGCCGGGGAAAGGTGACAGCACCTCGTTCATCGCGAAGATGTCGATGGCGAGTTTCGAGGGATGGCCGTGGCTCCCGCTTTCCCCGTACTCCATCAGCACCTGGTTCCAATTCTCGGGTGTCGGCACTCGCAGCACTCCATAACCCACCGCAAAATAGTTGGCGCTCTCGGCGCTGCGCTTTACCGCTGCCGAGGAATCTGCCAGCTCCGGAAAGAGCGACGGAGGACCGGCGTGAATCGTCATCGAAAGCTGCTTGGAGGCGTTTTTCACGATCGGGATGTAGGCGGGATCCTGATAGCGCCGATAGCCGTACATGTACGGCATGCCCACCTCATTGCTCTGCCAGTCGGCCTCGGGGAGCAGTTCAAACGGAGCGGAGTCGTGCAGGGCCGGGATGTCGAGCCTGGGCGTGGGGTATGCCAGTACGATGGCGGAATCGAGCAACCGCTTCAACGCACCATTGTCGTAGCGGTAGAGGTCAATACCGTGATGCCAGAGCGTCTCCGCATCGTTGAGCAGTCCGCACGAGGCGATTCCCGCTTGATAGGCCGGAGCCCCCTCGACCCACAGCCCGTCGGGGCGGATGCACTTCGAGGTGAAATGCGTGCCGAGCACGCCTCCGGTCGGCGCTTCCTTCGTGCCGCCCTCTCCATAGAGCGCGATATGGACGAGATCCTCATTATCCGTCGCGTATCCTGCCATCAGCACCGCCGATGTGCACAGCGCCGCGCGATTATGGGTCGCGTTGATGTAGGTGTTTCCCGTCATCACAGGGTGATAAAACTGGGAGGCTACATCGGCGAAAAAGTCCTTCACCTGTTGGCGCTCCTCCGGCGTCCACGATTTCAGGTTGTAAATGAGGTCCGCTCCGAAGGCAGCGCGAGCCAGCCAGAATCCATCCTCAAGGAACTGCCCGGTGAGACGTCCATCCTGGGCGCTGCGATAACGCTTCTCCGTCCAGTCCTTGGGATGAGGCATGTTCTTGTAGCCCCGGGCATATTCGAGAAGGAGCTTCTTCGCGTACTCCCCATACTCTTCATTCCCCGTCATCACATAGCCGATCCCCATGTCGGAGATGGTCGCGGAGCTGTCCCGATGCCTGCGGTAGTCCTCCTTGGTCGGCGGCTCGCCGCCCTGCGCGACCGGCGTGATGGCCTGGCCAAGAGACTTGTCCAGGTCCCGCTTCAGCCTGGCGAGGCTGTCCTGCATCTCCTTGCTGTCGGCCAGCCGGCCTTTCAGATCATCGATATCCTGCTGGTCCCAGAGCGTGCAGGGATGCCCCTTGGTCATGCGAGGCTCGCCGGAGACTTTCGCGGCACTCCCCGCGGTCGTGGCGGGGGTCGGCGCGATGTTCGCGGGGCTCATCTGCGGCGTGTAGGTCAACGATTGCGCCATGGCACAGGTCACACCTGCCGCGATCACGGCCAGAAAGATGCTCGTTCGGGAAGTCTGCATAGGGGGGAGGGATGTTGCGCGCGGGATGTCTCGGCTCCGCGGCCAGCCCGCCGGAAGCGGGTGATTTTCTTACCTTAATCAATCGTGTGATTCACTGCAACCTGATTTTCCAAGTCCATGGAGAGAGAGATATTAAGCGCCGATTTTATTCGAGCAGGCTGCGATCGACTCCGCGGAGTACGGGCATGCCGGTGGAGGTGCGGCCCACCAGCTTTGGCTGGTAGACGACGGATTCGACCGCCTTTCCCTCGATCTTTTGCATGAGGAGCTTTACGGCCCTGTGACCAGCCCGGCGCATCTCAGAGGTCATCGATGTGATCGGGACGATGCTGTCTTCAGCCAGCGGCGAGTTATCGACGCCGGTGACCTTGACATCATCAGGCACCCTCAGTCCCCGGATCATGAGTTCGTTGATCACGCCATTGGCCTGGGCATCGGACTGGCAGACGATTCCCTCCGGCATCTGGCCGAGTTTGCAGAGCCTCTCCACGGCGAAGCGGCCATCCTCCATGAGAAATCCCTTCGTCGGGATAATCATCCGTCGATCGATCGGCACGCCCGCCTCCCGATGAGCACGCTCAAACCCGGCGGTGCGGCTTTCGAACGTAGCCACGCAGGCCAGCCTGCGATGCCCGAGCTCCAGCAGATGCCGGGTCGGGAGATACCCATGCGTCTCATAGCAGACCCTCACGCTCGTCACGCGCTCGTCGGACGAGCCCTCCGGCACATCGTTGAACAGCGTGAGCACCGGCAACCCGCTCTCCTCCAGCTCCCGCAGTTTTTTCCAGAGCCCCGGGTGATACACTCCTGTAACGATGAGACCGTCGACTTCGCTCTTGAGCCGCGAGTCGCAGGCCTCGGCAAATTCCTCATCGGTAAAGAAGAAGCGCAGCCACATGCGGACGGCGATCTTGTCGAGTTCCTCCGCCAGCCCCTTGAGCAGGCGATCACTCAGGTCGCTGCCCGGCGTGCCGAGGTGATGAAAAAAGACGCCGATCGCGCCCTTGCGCCCCGCCTTCAACGCGACGGCAAGCCGGTTGGGTACGTAGTTCAACTGGCGCGCCTTTTTCCGGATTGCGTCCTGGGTCTTGGCACTTACTCCCGTCGTTCCCAGCCGCCCGTTCAGCACCTTGGAAACCAGGCTGTAGGAAACATCGAGTTCCGCCGCGATGCGTTTCAGTGAAACCATGGAGTTGGGACAAATGTGCATCCGGAAGGCCTCAAAGGTCAAATCAAACGTGTTACTACAAGGCCTGCGGGAGAACTGAATTTATGAGATCGCATGGAATCCAAGGACTGGGCAATGCACTTTCCAGGCGGCCAATTCCGGGTTGCGGCAAAGGAAGCCTCTCTCAGGCCGATGAGCGAGACCTCCAAAGACTGCCTTACCGGGAGACCAGGGAGACCTTGCCCTTGTCGGGGACGGCGTCCACCAGCGCGTACGGGCTGCCGTCCTTGGTGATAAACTTCGCCTCCACAGGCTGGTCGCCCTGGGTGGCCGCGACGGCCTTCCAGCCGTCCGGCAAGCGGACCTTGACCGTCAGAGGCTGATCGTAAACCGCATTATCGAGGGTATCCGTAAGCTCAAACTCGATCTTCGACGGTCCATTTTCCGTCACCTTCACAGCTGCAGCTTCGCGCTCCTGCCCGTACAGGGAGGCATCGCAAAACCGGGAGAGCCAAAGCTTATCCTGGTTGTCCGCCAGCCAGTGGAAGAAGGGGCGATCCGCCACCTTGTCCCCGGCGCCGTGGTAGATCATCACGCACCAGGTGCGATACATCTTGTCGGAGGGATCGAGGATGCGCTTGGGATCAGCCCAATTTGCCGCGGGGTTGTTGAAGGAGCTTTCCGTGACCGCGCGTATGCCCATGAATGGGATGGCGCCCGCAGGTACCAGAGTGCCAGTGGCCCACCGCGCCCCGGCATAATACTTGGCCGCGAGTTCCTCGCTGTTCATCTCCATGCCTTTCCCCCCGGGATAGGCGAGCATCCGCACGCGATGCCCGGGGATGTTTGCCTCGATGATCTTTTTGGATTCCGAGTATTCCCCCTCCATGCCCAGCCAGGCGGGATCTTCCGTCTGGAGGTGGGTGTGGGTATGGGACTGGACATCGTGACCCTTGGCGACCACGTCACTCCAAAGAGCCCAGGTGCCGCCATCGCTGCGGCCTCCGACTTTATGCGAGATGATGAACCACGTGACGGGAAAGTTCCCGTACTTCGCGCTTTGCTCCAGCCACCACGGCACCTCGGAGGCCCAGTTGTCATCCACGGTCACGCTCACGGGCGCGATCTTGTCATCCTTCCACATGCAGATCTCGGCGTCGCCCGGCGATGACGGCCAGGTAATCTCCCCGGCCTTGAATCGCTCTCCAGCTTTTTTGGGATCAGCCGTGGCCGCCTGCAGCACCAGCGGCAGCGCCAGACAAAGAGAAAGAATGTGTCGTTTGGTTTTCATGAAATCGATGCGTGCGAAAATACCTACTGCCTGCCCTTGACCGGCTCGCCGGTGTCGGCCCAGACATTGGAGTCGTCAATATCCTGATTTTCCCGCCAGCGGGGATTGATGGGGCCGTACTTGGAAAGCCGCCCGAATTTATTACCCCGCAGGACAATCGGCTTCCCGGCATCACCGTGATCTCCCCCGGCGAGCGAAAACGCGCCCCCGTCGAAATAGCAGTCGGTGATCTCACCCGTCACTCCCGTGTTTGGCCCAAAACTCCCAAGCTGAATGGCGCCGTTCACGGCATCCAGAGACCTGCCATCCCCACCCGCGCGGCCCCGGGCGTCAAACTTGCAGCGCAGCAGATGGATGGTTGCGACCGCCGGGTTATCCGGCGTGCGGTCCTTGCCAAAGGTGACCTGCAGGATGTCGCTATGCGACGCAGGGCTGTCCATGATGAGCCCCTCCCCCAGCACCTCTGTGTAAAACGATTCTCCCTCGGGGGGGCGGAACAGGTCGTTGCCTCCGGCCACATAGGTCCGCGTGATCTTGTCGACGCCCATGATCGCCACGCTCTTGCCTCCCAGCACTTCACAATCCTCCAGTTCGACCGATCCCTTCCCTGCCCGCTGCACAGTAAAGTAGGCCGTCCCCGGCGAGGCCTTGTCCCCTTCGGAGAGAGGCACATAGCCCGTATTGACAAAACGGCACTTCACAAACTTCACGACGCCTTCGCTGTGCGTTGTTTTGACTGGTCCCAGTAGCTTTCCAGTAATGACAACCGGCTCTTTGAAAACCGTCTCTGTCGCCTTTTCCAGCACCGCGTCCGCCGGCAACCCGCAGTTCACCCCCCGCACGAGTTCGCTGCCTTGTTGGACCGGCGCGCCTCCCTGCGCCCGGCTCATCGGGCTGCCAAGCGCGAGCATGGCTCCGCAGCAGATCACTAGCGATTTCTTCATGAGATTTGCGAGGGCCAGCCCTCACCCGCTTCAGGGTTGGTAGGACATCGTGCGCCCGGTCAGAGAATCGAGGACGATGGATACGTAGTTGTCAGCCGGGGCAGATCCGGACTGGCGGCTGGTGGAGCTGCGCAGCGTCAGGCACCATGGCTGGCCATTGGGCAGATTGATCGAGCCATCCGGGCGGAACCGGAATCCCACATAGGACTTGCCGCGCAGGATGCCAGGCGCGGAGGCCGACTCCGTCGCCGTCCAGGGACCTGCGTTCGTCGACGCCGAGCCAGCCAGCGAGATAAGGGTGGAATATTCCTGGGCATCGTCAGCAATGACATTTCCCGGAAGCACCTTGCCCCGGCTCAGCCACTCGTCCCCGGTCGCACCGCTGACAGAGGATGGTATCACCGAGGCCACGGCACGCCAGGCCAGGCCATTGCCGTCATCGTGCTTATAAAACCGAACCTCGACAGGGAGATTCCGACTCATGGCGACCTGCCGGGCATAGGAGAGCTCTGATTCGACCACCCCAGCTGCTCCGCTGATCGTTACGCCATCGAGCGTGCCACGGATCGCAGGCAGCGTCGTTACCGCAAGGATCGAAATGATCGCCATCACCGACAGCAGTTCGATCAATGTGAAGCCTGCCGCTCGCCGACGGAAAACCGCCGATTTGGAAAGAGAAGAAGACATGTGGGGGGAAGAAAGCATCGCTCACCAAGTGCTTGATTGCAATAGATAATCAATCGTGTGATTTTGCAAGGAAAATTCCTGCCGAGAGAGGAAAATGGGGCGTTTTCAGGGCTGGAAGAAGGTCTCGGAAACCACGCGCCAGCGATAGAAGTTGCCCAGGGGCTGTGCCGAGGTCGAGGTGGCGTAGTCGGGGATGTTCGTCGCATTGGGATCGATGTAGCGCTCGATAAGGGTCGACCCACGCAGTTCCGCCGCCACGCGATCCTTGGATTCATCCCACACCGTCGCGGCGGACCCCGGCGACTTCCGCAGGGACTGCACGCGCCAGTGGACGGTGAAGGTATTCGATTTCGTCGTGACCCGGGAGTAAAGGTGGTCGTACGGCTGCTCGCGAAGGTTATCAGCGGTGAAGCGCTTGCCATTCCAGAAGGACGACTTGGTGGATGAGAGAGTCTCCCCCTCCGGCACCAGGTACATCTCACAGAGCTGGGAGGCGGAGCGAAAGACATCGCCCGACGAAAACCTCGTGTCGAAATCCTTCAAGGTCTCGCTGATATTGAGCGGGTAACGCGTCTTGGTCACCGCTCCGCGGATATTGGCGTGGCTCTTGTAGTCCGTGGCCGCCGACTCTGGCAAAGCAGGCAGCCAGGTGGACTTTAGCAGCGCATGGAGCGCCGTCTTGCGCACGATGTAGCTGAACGGAGCGATCTGGTAGTTGAGGTTCACCTTGCCGGCCGTGGAAAACTGATCGCTGATGGGGTAAGGCTCCGCGACCGGCATCCAGAACAGATCGAGAAGCAAATGATCCGGCGGGCTGGTCAAGCCCGGGTGGCTGCTGCCTGCCGCCGGATTGGGAGAAAAGGCCAGCGTCTGCCATCCCGTCGTCAGCGAGGACGGCAGCGTACCCAGGATGACAGGCGAAGGCACCTGCCTGTTGGGCGAGAAGTAATTCGATCCCGAGGAGCCGTAGGCGCTGTAGCGCAGGAAATACGGAGTGCCGACAAAAGCTTTGTCAGAGAAATCCAGGAAGAGAGTCTGGTAGTCCTGGTCCGGGCGGGCCAGCATGCCGCCATCCATGCGATTGCCCGGCATCATGGTCCAGTCCCAACTGGGATTGACCTGTCCGGTGGCGGTAAAGATCCCTCCGACGATGGCTTCGGTCGTCGGCGGCACGCCCGGGTTGCCCAACTGCCCGGAAAGAAATCCGTTGCGCCCGGTTTGCGCCATGAGTGCCGGGGAGGGGCCCGCCCATGTGAGCTGGTTCTGCCGATAGCCTGTGCTCATGGGACCCGCCGCACCCGGCGTCCCGAGTTGATGCCACTGGGCGCGGGCGGTCGCACGAGGATAGGCCGGTCCCTTGGGAGCCGCGGGGGAGGTTCGAAAAACCAGGTCCGGTTGATAACCGGAAAGCACCTGGTCAATGCGCTTGAACGCCACCGATGAGCCGAGCCTGGGATCTCCATTTCCCGCTCCGGCCGGATCGGCAACCATGCTGATCACCGTGTCAAAGGGCGTAATCAGCGGCACGCCCTCCAGGGGCGGAGCGTCAACGGTCGTATTGTCGAGGCTCGTGGAGGTATTCTCGGCAAAGAAGACCCCGGCGTTTCGCCCGGAGAGAGCTTTCACCCGGTTTTCAAAAATGGGCGACACCAGACCCGTCGAGCCCATGTAGGCATAGGGAATCGTGCGGGTGTTCATCGCTACGGTGGTATCGCGCATCTGCTCGGGCGAGATCGGCAGGGTCGGATTCGTAATGTTTGGCGCGATCTCCGTAAACGCCCAGCTCATTGATCTCGCCTCGGGAGTCTGGAAGTTGGTGACCCGGGGATCCGGGCGGAGCGTCGATGGCGAGGAGCCTTCGTCCCGGACATTCCAGCGCGGAGCGATCGGGACGGGCAGCGTCTGGGACCACTGCGCAAAATCAATCACCTGGGAGGATACGAGCTGGGACGCCGTGCCCGTCGGATCCGTCTCCAGGTTGTCGGAAAACGGGGCGTAAATCTCAACGGTGATCGGCTCGCCACTGAAGGTGAATTGCAGGCTGTCGGGCGAGACCGTGATGGGGTCACTCACCAGCGACCAATAGCCCGCGGCGGAACTCGTATTCTCGAAGACCTTCGGCGTGTTCCGCTCCTTGTCAAACAGGGGGTAGAAAAGCGGGTTCATGGTCGCATTTGGCAACCATGCCGACCACTGCACCTGCCTGCCGGTGGCAGACGGCAGATTGATCGCGCTGCCATTGACCTTGAATGACTCCCCTTTGACTTTGATCCAGAAAAACGGCGCGGCAGGGACGACCCCGCTGGCCAGACCCGCAAAGTTGAAAAGCATCACCGCTCGCATCTGCGTCGTCTGACTGCCGACAGGATAGTCCCCGGAACCACCATAGGTCGGACCGGCATTGATAAGATACTGCCAGTTGAAGGGGTTGTAGTAATCGTTCTCCGGATTGCCGCCCGTTGCCCGCGCCGGGGGTGCCGGGGCGGGAGGCACGGGCAACCGCCTCGCCGTGGCATAAAAGAGCACGGAGACGCCGGTCAGTCGGGGATAACTGCCCTGGGTGGTGTAGGTCGACCCGTTCACCGTGGCATGGAGCGGAGCCACCGTGTAGGCATTGGGCTCGGCGTAGGTTTGTCTGCGAGTTCCGTTGATCCAGATATCGCGAGACGCCAGTCCCGTGAAGGAATAGCCGACCTCGTTGGCTCCCGGCGTCACCGTGTTGGCGGCGGTCGACGCCATCGTCACCTGGTTGATCATCGAGCGGCTGAAATCAAATGTTCCCAGAGCGATGGCATCGGCCGCACCGGAGCCCCAATGAGAGGCGAGATTTCCGCCAAAACCCGGGATGTCACGGTCGAATGTCGTCCGGAGGTAATTCACCAGCTGCTGATTGCGCTGGATGTTTGTCCAGTCATGGGACGGGCTGTCGGGATTCTGCCGTTGGAAATAATAGCGCAGGGGCGCACTCGACGTCGCATTGAGCGTGGCGCAGAACGCCAGCAATCTCTCCTCCGCGGTCATCCACGGGTTCTGGTCGATCGGGCTCGCAGGATCGACAGAGGAAGGTGCGGCTCCCGAGTTGCGGCCCCGGAAGGTCGCGGGATTTTTCATCTGGCGAAAATACGAGGAGGGCCACGGCCAGGTGACGGGCCAGAGGCTCACGCGCGGCGTCTCGAAGAGCGTGGTCTCGGGAGCGCGGCTGTTGGCCGTCAGGAAAAACTGGCGCTTCTCGAAGGAGGAAACACTGACCGGCGATGAAGCGCTGGTAAAGGCGCTCTGCGCGCTCCGATCGGGCCTGAACCAGAAGTCATCCACCGTCGCGTAAAGGCGATCCGAATCCAGGGTGATCTTGGACGGAATCGTCGGAAGCGTCGTGAGGGAGTAATCAGTGGTATAGGATGCCACCGGCAGCGTGCCGCCCTCCGATCCGCCATCACCACTCCCGCCGATCACCCCGCCCGACACCCTGGGGGTCAGCGTGTACAAACGTCGCAACTCCTGCCGGTAGGTCGAGGTGCTGCCCCAGCGGCTCCCCGTCATCAACTCGGGAAAAACCGCGCTCAGCGAGGTCATGGCAGGATGGCCCGGCGTGCGCTGAAACTCATAGCGCACCGGAGGATTGGCCGCGAACTGCATCTCGTCCCGCGTCGCCGACTTCGGCGTATCCCAAAACTCTCCCTCGCTGGCTGTATTGACATTTACCTTGGACGTCTCGTCATCCGTCCAGAACGCCACGCGCCCCACGATGGGGTTGGTCGGCGAGGCACCCGTCACCGTCACGGAGGAACCCGAGGCGCCGCTGCCCGCCACCATCTGGCCATCCTCGAGGACGTACAGCCACTTCACCGGCATGGGCGCCTGCGATCCAGACCCGGCCACCGCTGCATTGGATGAGTCGATACTGAATCCCTCGACCATATTGAGCGCCCCGGGGTCGACGATCGGATACACGCCATTGATCGCCTGGTTCAGGTCGGTATACATCTGGGGCTGGTTCTTCCACCCGGCCGGAGGCATCTCCGAGCTGGTAAAGGGATTGTAACCCGTCCCCGCCTTGAGCAGATCGGTATCCCATGAATAGAGTTTATAGATGCTCTTGGGATTTCCATTCTTTCCGTAGGTGCGGACCATCCCCGGCTGCGATGCCCAGGCCACCGGATCAGATGCGCTGCCTTCCTTTGTCGCCGCGCCGATCTGCCCCATCACCCGGCTCACCGCCATCCCGGCAAGATGCCTCGCCTGGCTGCCCCGACCGTACAGGTCGACTCCCCGGCGCTCCTGGCCCGCGCTCGCCAGGAAGAACACCGCCATGGTCGCAGCCAGCACGATGACGATCAGGACGAGTACGAGCGCAAACGCACGTTGCCTTGGAAGATGTTTCATATCAGTTATTGGACCACTTGGCGCCCTGGATCTCGACCGCGCTGCGGAAAACCCGGTGACGGATGTTGGCATTCGACAGCTGCTGGCTATAGGCCGCGAGATCGGCGTCGAGCCTGGAACTGTCGGTGAACAGGGTGGACGGCACCTTCAACTCCGCCGGGGGAGTGGACGAGGAGTTGCCCAGCCGGGCAACAGATCTCCGGTCCACGCAGACCATCGCCACATCGACGATGGGCGGCAGTTGATTGCGCATGAGCTGGGGACGAGTCAATGTCGACCCGGTCGACGGCACCCGACCGGAGGGATACCCGCTCTGCCAGGCGCGGGAATCATAATGATAGTTGGGCGAGAGGATCGAGCCGCGCGTCGTGTTATTGTAGGTGGAGCCCAGCGATCCGGCGACAGCCTCCTCTTCCCCGGGGGACAGGCGGGGCCGGATGATCAGGAGCGCCACGTCCTCGGCCAGCACGCGGGCTCGCGGCTGCTGCGCGGTCACCGGGGTTTTGAAAGCCGACAGCCAGCTTGATGTGCTGGAGGGCGCGGCGGGATACGAGCCAGCCGCTGTCGCCGTGTAGATGCCGAGCTCCTGGGTGGGCTGGACAAACTGCACCAGCCGGAACCGCTTGTCTGAGGGAAAGAGCGATTTCAGCCAGTTCGGAAGCAGCGAGGCATCCGCCTCGCCATACTGGATGTAGAAGCCCGTCGAGTTTAGCGCGCGATTCAGGCTGGCAAGCTGGGTATCGTCCGTCTCTCCCAGCGGAGCCTGGAAAAATATCGCATCCCCGGGATTCCCGGCCGCATCGGCTCCCGGAACGATCTGCGCCGCAGGCCCGGAGAGAAAATGGAGATCGGAGGCGCGGGCAAATCGCGTGGGAACGAATGTCCCGGCATTGGCCTCCGTCCTCCCCTGGCCGGACGAGTCCACATAGTCATTGTAAGCGTTGAGGGTGGCTCGGGAGATCTGGAGATTCAGGGTCGAGAAGGCCGCGCGGGCGTTTTGGAACGCTGATATCTTGCCGCTGCTCGATCGCCAGATTTCCCCCACCTTTCCCGTGATCTGCAACAAGACCACCATGACGATCATAAGCACTGCGATCGCCACCAAAAGTTCAATGAACGTAAACGCTCGCGCTGCTCGGGCCATGAACCACCGATGTCTCATCTCTAGAATCCCCGGTTGACCAGCAGAAAAGTCCGCCGGTCTGCCTTGACCGTGGTGTCGCTGGGATCACGATGAAAGCCGATCGACACCGTGGCCCAGCGCAAATCGCCCGCCCCGGGGTTGGCAGAGTTTTTCAAATCGCACCGCACGGTGAACACCGCGTTGCTGGAGCTCGTCAGCTCCGCACCCTCGCGATCATAATAGAGGGGAAATCTCTTCGTCACATACGAGTCCAGCGTGGCAAACGGAGTGGACGTTAGCTCAGCACCGAGCGAGGCAAATACCTCGGTCTCCACGATCTGGCGATTCGCCTCCTGAAGGCTGGCCAGACCCGCTGGCATTAGCGAAAAAATCACCAGGAGCGCAAACATCACCAGCCCCGTGGCGAGCACCACCTCGACGAGCGAAAACGCCCGCCGGGCGATCACCATGTGGAGACAGCTTTTGCGTCCGTGATATGGAAACTGGGGGAAAACCGTCATAAACGAAAGGGGCTCGGAAGCCCCATATCAAACATGTGATTTAAGGGTGAACGTATTTACCATGTAAGCATTGTCAAGAAAATGTTCCCTCGGGGCCTCACTTGCCACTGTCTTCATTTGCGCGGCTCTCCGGTCCAAGAATAAGCCCTCCGCAGGGGAATTGCCATCTTTCGATTTTCGGTCGGCTGCACCCTCGCAAACCATGGCGGATTGCTAGCATGAAATGGGTTCCATGCTCCCGGCGACAACACCCTTCTGCCGGGAGTCACGGAGTCCGGCTCATGCGCCGAAGATGCACTCGAGTCCGGCTTGCCGTTCTTCCCTCAAACGAAGTCATCTGCGCACCGGATAAATTTGTTTTTTCCGGTCAATCGAGATGCCGCGCGCCGTTTAATCACATGTTTGATATTTTAAAATTGACTCCACGGATTTTCGCGTGAGATTTTGGGTCCATGCCCTCCCTCTCCTCCGGCTCCCGCGTCCTCGTCACGGGGGGCTGCGGCTTTCTCGGCCATCACCTGGTGAATGTCCTGCGTTCCCGCTACGAGGCCGTTCCCTTCGACGTGCGGGTACCCGACACCGATCCCACCGCCATCCAGGGTTCCGTCACGGATGCGAAGGCGGTGGATGCCGCCATGGAGGGCGTATCCGGTCTCGTGATCGGGCACATGGCTCCGCGCCAACCCGGGGTCTATGACAGCCCGGAACTGCCCTTCGCCATCAATGTGCAGGGCGCCGCAATGCTTCTCGACGCCGCCGCGCGCCACGGCGTCAGGCGCGTCGTGCTCATCTCCAGCATCTCGGTGGTGCAGGAATCTCTCGCGGCAGGAACGTTCCTGGAACGCGACACCCCCTTCGCACCCGACTCCATCTACGGGCTCACCAAGGTCCTGCAGGAGCAGTCCGCGCAGTATTACCACTCCCGCGCCGGCCTTGAGATCACCATCCTCCGTCCCGCCTACATCTGCCTCGGGGATAATCTCGAGGACAAATACGGCGTGCGTCGCCCGAGCGTGAACTGGCAGTTCATCGACCCGCGCGACATCGGGCGAGCCGCCCTCGCCGCCTTCGAGGCCGGACAGGCGGGCTGCGAGTCCTACTACCTCGTGGCCGGCCCGGGCGCGAAGGATCGCACCGATGTTGCCCGCACGGAAGCCGAGCTATCCTGGCTCCCGGAGTATCGCTTCGACACCTTCCCGGTCGACTAGCATCCGCTTCCCGGCGGATTCACATCCCGGGAGCGCTTATTCCAACTCAGCCCGATTCAGCGACCTGGCGGGAGTTTCCCCGGTGGAGTTTCTCGCCACCAGCTTCGGCTCGATCAGGACAGACTTTACTTTGACGCCCTCGATACGCTGAAAGAGGAGCTCCACGGACTTCAAGCCAGCCTTGCGAACCTCCGATGTCATCGACGTGATCGGCACGATGCATTCCTCGGCGAGCGGGGAATTATCCACCCCCGTCACCTTGACCTGCTCGGGCACCTTGACGCCTTTCAGGATCAACTCGCAGATCACACCATTGGCCTGCGCATCGGACTGGCACACAATGCCATCCACGGGCAGGCCCGCCGCAAGGAGGGCCTTGGCCGCTTTGCGCCCGTCCTCTTTCAGGAATTTCTTCGACGGAATGACAAGGGACCGGTCGACCCGCACCTTGGCATCCTTGTGAGCCTGCAAAAATCCCTTCGTCCGGCTCTGGTCCGTATCCAGGCAGGCGAGCCGCCGGCAGCCCAGGTCCAGCAGATGCCTGGTCGGCACATAGCCATGGGAGAAATAGGAAACCTGCACCCGCGTGACCGGATTGTCCGCAGAGGGGGCAGGCTCGTTGTCAAACATCGTCACCACGGGAACGCCCAGGCGCTCGAGCTCGCGCAGGCGCTCCGTCAGCCCCGCGTGATACACCCCGGCGACGATCAGCCCGTCCACCTCATTCCTGAGCCGGGAGTCACAGGCATCGAGGAATTCGCAGTCGGTGGTAAAGTACCGGAGCCACATACGGGATGAACCCTGCTCGAGTCCGTCGACTAGGCCCTTGAGCAAGCGATCGCTCAGATCACTCCCCGGGATTCCCATGTGGTGGAAAAAAATCCCGACCACTCCCCGGCGTCCCGCCTTCAGCGCCACCGCCAGACGGTTGGGTACGTAGTTAAGCTCTTTCGCTTTCTTCTGGATCGCATCGCGCGTGGCCGCGCTCACCCCCGTCGTGCCGAGCCTGCCATTGAGCACCTTGGAGACGAGGCTGTAGGAAACATCCAACTCAGCCGCAATGCGTTTCAGCGAAACCATGCGGTCATGTTCTGGTGTCCGGCGGGGATAGGTCAAACACAAGATGAGCGCCCTCTTCTACGGGAAAAATGCATTGAAAATCATCACACGTGTGATTACATTCAGGCTTCCCATGTCGCCAGTGACCTCAGTTCTCTCCTCGAGTCCGAAATCGTCGGAAAAACTTCACGCCCTGAAACGGGAGATTGGCGGGCTCTGGGATTTTGCGGTTGATCCGGAAAATCAAGGAGGGCAGCGCGGCTGGACGGAGGCCCCGCCTGCGGAAACCCGCCGGGTCACCACAGGGATGCCGTGGGAATACTGGGAGCCGGGCTATGACGGAGCCGGATGGTACTGGAAGGAATTCACCGCCCCGGCTGCGACGGAGAACAGTGTCTCCATGCTGACCTTTGAAGCGGTGAGCTACTGGTGCGAGTGCTGGCTGAACGGTCGCAAGATCGGCGAGCACGAGGGCATGAGCGATTCCTTTTCCTTCGACGTCAGCGACGTGCTCCTCCCCGGAAGAAAAAATCACCTGGTCGTCCGGGTGATCAATCCCCCGCAAAACCACGAGGTGGATGGATTGCGGAGCGGCGCTCCCCTCAACCAAAGCGACCTTCCGGTCGGAAAAGCAGGCTGGTATTACAATTACGGCGGCCTGTGGGGAAAGGTCTGGCTGGAGATACTGCCGCCCGTGCATTTCACCGACCTTGCGGTCACCCCGTCTTTTGAAAACAGCCGCCTGGATATTTCATGGACTGCTGGCAAGGGGGAGGAATCCGAGGATGTCTCTCTCTTCTTTGAAGTCATCGAACCGAAATCCGGGCGCACTTTGAAAATCGGCCAGCGAGTGCTCTCTGGCGACGCAGCGGATTCCGGAGAGTTCTCCCTGCGTATCGACGGCCTGGCAGAGTGGACTCCCGACACCCCGGTGCTTTACGATCTCCGGGCCTCGATCTCCACCCGGCACTCGACCCATATCGTGCATCGGCGATTCGGCATTCGTGAGTTCACCATCCGGGACCGCCAGTTTCACCTGAATGGCCGGCCGATCGTTCTCAAGGGCATCCTCCAGCAGCGCGCCTACCCGCGAAGACTCGCCGGACCCGCCTCATGGCGGCTGGCCGCGCGTGAACTCATCACCCTGAAGCGGGCGGGCCTCAACTTTCTCCGCATCCATCTCGGGCCTGCGGAACCGTGGTATCTCGATATCGCGGATCGCCTCGGCATCCTCGTAATGATGGAGCCGCCCATCGGATGGATCGCCAACGGCCCCCGGACCGAAAGCCGTATCGCCCGGGAAATCCGGGCGTTGATCTCCGCGCACCGCTCCCGGACTTGCATCGTGATGTGGGGGCTGTTCAACGAATCCTTTCATCTCCTCGGCTATGCCCCGGGCGAGATGAGGGATCTCGCCGAGCGAATGCTCCATGTCGCCCGCGCCAGCGATCCCAGCCGCCTCGTCATAGACACCTCCGGCGGCTATGCGAGAGCCTCCGTGCAGGGAGCCGAGACCATGATCCATGACACCTCGCGCATGGACTCATCCCGCTTCCTTTCGCCGCAGTCCGATGTCGTCGAGAAGCTCACGGATGTCCACGTTTACTGCAGTCTGCCGCCGACGAATGACACGGTGGAACATTACGGCCGGCTCGACTCCGGCGATCAGTTGCTCTTCCTGGCCGAGTACGGCGCCGCTGAGACGCCGCCGGATTTTCCGCGCGTGCTCGATGCCTACACCCGGCAGGAGCAGGAAACCGGCCTGGAGGACTGGCGTCTCCATCGCGATTTTTATGCTTCCCTCCGCCAGCGCTTTGAAGCGGCGGGACTGGCAGAGGAGTTTGGCTCCGTTGAAAACTGGATCACCGCCGTCAATCATGCCCGGGCCGGAGAGGTGGCGGACATCACGATCGCCATCCGAAACAACCCCAACGTGGCGGGCTTCTGCCTATGCCAGCTGGCCGATGCCAGCGGTGAGCTTTTTGGCGTCCTGGACTTCTGGCGCCGCCCCAAGCCGCTGCTCAAAGCACTCTCCTCCGCCATCGCCGATCCCGCCATCGGGATCGAGGCTTCTCCGACCTGGCTGGCCACCGGGCAGGGACTCAATGCAACCGTCCGGATCGTAAGCGACGACAAACCCGTCCCAGGCGGAGAGCTGGAAATCACTCTCCACCGGCCATCCGGGAAAGCGCAATCGCATCGCACGGTCCTTCCTCCGGGAAGCACGGCGCGGGTGGAAATCCTCCAGCCCATGCAGGAGGCGGGCATCTATCGGCTGGAAGCCACCCTGCGCTGTGGCGACCGGACCATTTCCAGCCAGACGCGGGAAATCGGCGTGATCAACGAAACAGATCGCCCGGAGATCGAGATCTCGGGACGCCTCGCCAGTCCAGCCACGGAGGACCTGCTCCGCGCCTGCAAGGTGCAGTGCGAGCCGTTTGGGAACAACCATCGCGACAAGAGCAAAGTCGTGCTCCTGGAGTGGAACGCCATCGCCTCATCGGCAAACTCCCATTGGGAGTTGCTCGGCCAGCTCCGCAACATCGTCGAGACCGGAGGGGCCGCCGTGATTCTCAACCCCGACACCCCGATGCTTTACCGCTGGCTCCTGCCGCAGTTCGTCGGAGTCCAGCCCGTCATGCGCACCAGCACCTACCTGAAGCGCTCCCCGCTTCTCGACGGCCTGGGGGAACCCTGCGTGGCCGGCCGCCTCTACTCGGAAATCCTCGGCGACCGCTGGGACAATGCAGATGACGTCACCGCCGCAGGTGGCACGGTGGAGATCGGTGCATTCTCGATGAATATGTGGACTCGCCCGGCGACGTATTTCTGGGGAGCCGCCGTTTATCGCCTTCCGATCGGTCGGGGCACGCTTTTTATCTCCCACCTCAACCTGCTCCAGACCCTGGAAACATCACCGCTCTCCCGGCAGCTCCTGCGCAACCTGCTCAACTACGCCGGCAGCCAGATCCGTCCCGGGAATGAGCACCGGCTTCTCCGCCGGTGTATTGACCGAACCGGGCTGGCCTGAGCATCAGCCCCGGATCGGTCGGGACGATGGCGGATTCCGGATGGATCGGACGCCCTCCGCCTCAGCGACCGGCACTCTCACCTTTCGGATTCGGAACGAAACCGCCCTGCCGCCCGCCATCCTGCCAGACCCAGCGCAGGTTATCCTTTCCTCCGCCTTGCACAGGAACCTTATCCCGGTAGGCCGTCCACATCGCATTGACAAAGGGGTCCAGCGAACGCCCCTCCTCCTTGGGCCGGGGAATGCCATTGCGCTTGGCCGCATAGGGATCGTCGGCAGACATCCAGCGGTCGTAGTAATCAAAGAACGCATCGTGGTTCCAAAGCGCCTTCGCCCCCATGAGCTGCACAGCGAGCGCAGTGCCCGGCAATCCGCTGGAGACCGTGATGCGATAGCCCTCGCCTAATTTGTCGACCTTGTCCCAGGTCTCCGGGGCTTTTTCTTCATGAGGCGGCTTCGCGCCGGTGTGATAGACGATCTGGTAGAGCGCCGTCTGGCCGCACCAGCCCGTGCCGTAATACATCTGCTGATCCTCGGAGAAGACAACACCCTCGGGAAGCTTGGCCAGCCGTGGATCGTCCAGCATGAGCCCGGCAAAAAGGATGGGCCACTTGCGACCATTCCAGTGCCCGCCATCGGCGGACCACTTTCTCCCCGTCTCCGCCAGGCCGTGCAGGTCGATGCCAAACTGCACCAAGCCGATGAGCAGCTTCTCCTTGCGCTCACGCGGCACGTCAAGCATCAGCATGAGGCTCGCCATCGAGGTGAGTCGGGAAAACTCTCGTCCGTAGTTCACCTGATTCTCACTCGGCCCCGTGTGCTGCAACAGCCAGCTCTCCTGATGATCGAGCCACGGGCGGGCGAAGTATCTTTCAAACTGCTCCCACGACGGGACATTGCCCACAGGCTTGAGCGAGGGGAGACGATCCCATCGGAGCTTGCTGGCCTCAAAGATCGGTTTCTCCGTGCCGGCATAAGGCGGACGAAATGCGTCCTTCGGCGGCTCCTCGGCCAGGCAGGTCAGGACTGCGGCGGATTTCAACACCAGCGCCGACTGCTTTTCACTCGTCCACATCAGCGCCTCATGGAGAACCGGCACGGGCAGCGTCTCATTGCTGATCGTGGAGATCAGCGAGCGATTCACGCCGAGATCGAGCGGAAAACTGACCGACAGCTCCGGGTTATAGTTTTTCAGCCGCGAATCAAAGCCCTGGTCCTTGTCTGGCCGCAACACGATCATGGAGCCATTGCGCATACGCGTATCATCCACCACCGCCGATGCGCCATAACGGCTTTTGAACTCCCCTCCATGAGCCTCCACAGGTCCGGGTGGCGGCTGGACAGCCACCACTTTCACCGGCCCCACCACCCACCAGTCTCCGGTGACGAACTGACCCGCCGGATACTCCCGGTCAAACGTCCACGTGATCCCATATTGACTGATCTCCCGCCGCATCGTCGCCGCAGGAGAAGCTTCAAGGGTGACGAGCAGGAGGGCGAAGAGAGGGAGGATCTTCATAAGCATTCAGGAACAGGTTCTCTGCGATGCAGGATCGTGAGCCAGCGTGGAGACGCGGGTCCGAAAACTCAAACAGGCTCACCGAGAGCCCGAGGCGGGATCGGAGAGCCTGCATATTGAGTGAAGTCGGGACCAAAGAGCCCGGACAGCGATGTCGCCGGCCTTAGCAGGCCTTGCGACGACGCAGCACGAGGATCGAGGTAAGACCCAGAGCAACCAGCGCCCAGGTGGACGGCTCCGGCACTACAGTGTACGTGAGATCGATCGTTCCACCCGCCGAGTTGTAGGTCAGCGTGGGCGTACCCTGGAAAGAGGAGTCGAGCGTACCGATGGTCAGACCGCTGGTGATGCCGCTGGTCGTGAGCGTCGTCCCGGAGTCGCTGTAGAACTTGAAGAGCGATACGGTATAGGTGCCCTCGACGAGCGGGCCGGTGATGCTGAGATTAATCACATTACTGTTGAGCCCCAAGTCACCGTTCACGTAGTTCCAGAAGGCCACTTGATCCGCCGACGTCCCGTCACCCGCAAGGTCAAAGGAGAACTTGGCTCCGGAGGCCATATTCAGCACGCGGGAACCGGATCCGGAAAAATTCGCTCCGTCCAGAGTGAGCGTACCGGTGCCGCCATCACCCGGAGCCAGGGTACCGCCTGTTGCGACGGCCACGGCATTTTTATTGGCCGTCGTGTTAAACATGGAAATACGCCCCGTGCCGCCCAGCGTCCCTCCAGAGTTGACAACATAAGAAGACACAATATTAAGTCCAGCTGCGGGAGCCTGGGCCTGAATGTGCGTCCCGTCAATCAACAGAGTGCCACCGTTGATCGTAGTAGCGCCGAGATAGGTATTTGCTCCCGAAAACACCTGCGTGTTGGAGCCAGTTTTTACGACCGCTACGTTGCCAAGGGTGCCATTTTGGATCACGCCGGAAAACGTGGTGCGGGATACGCTAGTCCCGCCATCGATCGTGAGCGTGGCCAACGGAGTCCCTGTAGTATTGGTCGTTCCGTTGAAAACCATTCCCCCGCCAGACAGCGAGCCAATGGTTTGAGACGCTGACGATCCCCCATTGTTGCTCAGGTTCAATATTCCCCCCGTTTCGACTGTCACATCCGAGCTCGCGGTTAGAGTGTTGGACAAAGTAGTAATTAGCGAAACCCCACTGCCGATCGTGATATCCGAACTGATCACCGTATAGTCGTTGGTACTTCCGCTGCCGAGACGTACCGAAACCATCGGGGTCTCTGAGGCATTTCCGTTTTTGAAGACCAACACGCCGCTTCCGGTGACTTGGGAATACGTTGATCCCAGTCCACCGCCAAAAGCGAGCGATGGGGACGTGGCGCTTCCATTGGTGTTACTGATTGTGATCGTCCTGGTGCCGGACCCGACATTCATTCCACCACTAAAGGTCAATAGATTGGTCGATGCCATATCCACGCTGATATTGCCATTGAGATTTACTGCGTTGGCAATCACCCGACTGTTAGTGGCTGAAAGGTGGATACCATTCTCAAGATTGACCGTGCCCAAGCCCAGCGGGCCCGAGACAAAAGTGCCGGAAGTAACCGTGCTAGTCCCAGTAAAGGAATAAGTACCCGAACCGGTCAGGGTGATCGTACCTGCGCCTACGCTCGCGCCGCCGAGAGAGAGAGTCCGGCCTGAAGCGACAGTCCACGTCTGGCTTGCGCTCAGGTCCATGACGGCACCTATCGTCAGGTTTGCCGTAGCCGCGCTCATATCAATACCGGAGGAACCCAGCGTCATCGCGGCTCCAGCAGTGGCGTTAAGGTATTGTTCCGACCCAAGGTTAGTCACCTTGATACCGCCAAAGCTCACATTTCCGCCGATGGCCGTATACCGTGTGGACGTCATTGTACTGTCAAACAAGGCGATATCCGAAGCACCGGGAACGACTCCTCCAACCCACGAGCTAGTGAGATTAAGAGCATTGCTATTATTAGCCTTCTGAATCTCAGTGGCCTGGGCCTGCGCCACTAGCCCGAGGGGCAGGCAGGCCAGAAGAACGCCTTTTGAGATTCGCTCAACGATCGCCGAGTGCAACTGGTTCACTCGAGCGAAGCGGGGGAAGTGTGATTTTGTGGTCATCGTAATAAGCGGTGGGGGTGAAATCTCGCTGTCGAGATCAAAGGTTAGATGTCGAGAAAAGGAAGGTCAAGGGAAAAGGTTTGATGTTCTCAAAAGTAACGATCCGCACTGGGAGTCAGATGCATATCATCCTTTTACGCAGTGCTTTCCGGGGTTGAGGCTCGAAAGCGATTCCCCCCGGGGTCTTTTCAGCGGGGTGCCACGCGATGGCGTTGGCATCGGCCAGGTGGGTGCCATGGGGGAGAAAGACACGTTCAGCGTGCATCGTAAGGCGGAATTCGCCGCTACGGGGTCAGCGGGGAGGTTGATAGTTTGCCGGGCCACCGAGCGCCTGGAACATGGAGAACAACCTCAGCGCACACAGCAGGCACAGCACCGTAAGGCCGAAGCCGACCAGATAGGTATGGCGGTAGACATGGCCGGAAAGATCGAGAAACACCCCGAGCGCCGGGCCGATCAGGATCTGGCTGACGCAGGTGACGATACCTGCCGCAGAGAGAAACTGAGCAAACTTGTCTCGCGGAAAGAGCCGCTGCGCGAGCGACGCCGTGGTGGTCCCCCACACTCCGCCCAATATCCCACAGGCCAGGTAAGCGACAAAAAAGGTCGTCTGATTGGTGATAAAAAATCCGCCCCAGAGAGAAACCAGCCCGTAGATCACGAGGGTGGCGAGAGCGAGCTTCAGCGGGTGGATGCGGTCGGCCAAGACGCCGAGGGGATAGGACATCACAAAGGACACAAAATACATCACCGCCGACCACTTGCCCAAGTCATCCATGGGAATGTTCAGACTCTTGGCAAAGAAGATATTGAACAGATTGGCGGGCAAAAAGGCGATGGCCGGGACCGCGATGGTGACAAAGGCCAGCAGATAGTAGGGTTTCCCGAAACAATCGCGCAGAAACTCCAGGGACGCTGCCAGAAATCCCGTGGCGCCTCCCTCGGGCACCTCCGGGACGGGGGGATACTCCCCCTCCTTCACATTCACGCACATCAGGGTAAAGCCGATCCCGAACAGGATGCCGATCCCGAGGAAAATCCAGACATGATAGGCCTCGACCTTCCCCAGCAGCCAGTAGTTGAAAATGATGGCCGCGATCAGGCTCAGGGCGCGAAACGCCCCGAAAAAGCGGCCGAGTACAGCGACGGGCACCACGTCGTTGATCAGGGCTCCGAAAATCGAGTTGGCCGTGATGCTGGCAAAATCGAAGAGCATCCAGAACACGGCAAAGGAAAGCAGCACGAGCGTATTGGCCCCGGGGGACCGCGCTCCCAGGATCTCATGGAGATGCGTGCCGATCATCGGGCTGAAGGCAAGGCCCGCCATGGAGATGACCGCGATCGGCGTCGGGATGAGCAGGAACGGAATGCGCCGTCCCCAGCGCCCCCGATGGCGGTCGGATTTGTAGCTGATGATCGGCCCGAGGATGATCGCGATCGCAGGCGGCAGGGAACCCACCAGCAGCCCGGCAAGGAAGTCCGACGCCTCGAATTTCTTCAGCATCAGGAGCACCATCTGACTCGCCGAGCGATCCTTGATCGCCCAGGCAAAGTCACCGCCCAGCAGCCAGATAAAGAGGACGACGAGCCCCCCGGTGGTGTAGACCAGGGTGCCTACGCGCCAGAGCTTCGCCCCTTTGTCCGGGGCCGCGGCCTCATCCGGCGGCAGCATCGTTTTGGGTTCGCCCGCCATCTACATCGACAATCTGCCGACTGCCATCTTCCCGTCCACGAAGCCTCCGATCGCAGCACCAATCAGGCACGATAGTATTGCCTGCTTCTCTCTTCGGCGGCTGGCTGGAGAGATGAGGGGGGACTGGAAGGAGAGGTTCATTAAGTGAAATTCGCCGTCAGCCAGACCGGAGTTCCAGCTTGCCTTTACCTGTTATCAATGGTTTGATGTATTGCAAGTTATTTTCCGAAGTTGAAAGAACCACATCATTCCAACGGCCCGTCCCCCATGATGTCATCACGCCTCCCGGACTCGCCTGATACCGTCGCCGCTTCCGCTCTGCCTCCGCTCATGCGCCCTCTCCCGTCCTACCTTGCAGCCAGACAATCCAACCCTGTCTTTCCCGCCGGACGATGGATCACCCCGACGCCCGACGCCCCCGTCATTCCGCCAGAGATAGTCCGGAAGGCTTTGGAAGTCCTGCAGAGCGTGGTCGGCGCGGAAGGCAACTCCGGGACGATGATCGTTCACCGCGGCTATCTCCTGTGGGCGGGAGAAAACGTCAGCCACAAGGGGCATGTCTGGTCCTGCACCAAGTCCATAAACAGCATCTGTCTCGGCCTGCTCTGGGACGACGGCAGGTGCTCCCCGGATGATCTGGCAGCTCGCTATCTTCCCAGCCTTGCGAGGGATTACCCCGAGGTCACTCTGCGACACATGGCGACCTTCACCAGTGGAATCCACCTCGAGGCGCTTTCACTCGATCCCGGTCCTCCGAATTTCGCCGTCGGCGCCGCGATGCATTACTCCCAGGAGCTCGATCTCCTCGCCTACATCCTGACACGGATTGCGGGCGAACCGCTCAGCGAGCTCTTCCGGCGGCGCATCGCCGATCCCATCGGCATGTCTCCCGCAGGCTGGGAATGGAAAAGCGTCAACACCCGGGATGGACTACCCATCAATGGAGGTGCAGGCATGCCGGAAAACGGCATGTACATGACAGCGGAAAACCTCGCCCGTCTGGGCTGGCTCTTTGCCAATAACGGGAAATGGGATGGTCGCGAACTGATCAGCAAGCGGTACATCGAGCATGCCTGCGTGGCGCGCGTTTCGCCGCACACTCCCATGCACGACCCGGCCGACTGGTATCACCAACTCCCGGGACGCTATGGGCTAAGCTGGTGGACCAACGGCGTGGACTCGACCGGCCGGAGGCTATGGCCCAGCGCACCGGACAACACCTTCGCCGCACAGGGAAACAACAACAATATCTGCATCATCGTCCCGGAGTGGCAGTTGGTCATCGTCCGGACGGCACAAGACAAGGTCATCGACGTGGCGTTGTTTGATGGGGTCTTCAAGGCTCTCTCTGAAACACCCCGGAGCTGAAGCCCTGGCGGGGATCTGCCCCTCCAGTTGAGCTATTTCCAAAATCCCACAAAGTCCTCCTCCAGCATGAGCGAGAGGCAATGATAAATCGGCAGATGAAACTCCTGGACGTGCGGAGTAATCGTTGCCGGCACGCAGATGCAGACGTCGGCCAGTTCCTGGAGCTGGCCGACGGTCTGGCCGGTCAGCGCAAGGACGGGTAGTTTTCGTGCGCGTGCAACTTCAGCTGCACGGCATACGTTGGCGGAATTTCCAGAGGTGCTCAAAGCTGCCAGCACATCGCCCTCCCGACCGAGAGCCAACACCAGTTGAGCGAAGACATAAGCAGGGTTCACGTCGTTGCAAAAGGCAGTGGAGAAGGCCGGAAAGGAAGTGAGAGGAATCACCGGAAATGCCCACTGGAGGTTCGCGGCCGTCGCTGGCGGCATCCCTTGCCTGGCCGACTCAGCCAGGGGTCTGGGATGACCGAACCCTTTCAGCATCTCTCCGGCCCAGTGGTCCGAATCCGCCGCGCTGCCGCCATTGCCGCAAAGCATGAGCTTTCCCCCCTTCTTAAACGAGGAGGACAGAAGGTCATATGCCTGCAGGATGTCTTTCCGACAGCAGTCGAGAGCCGGATATCGCTGGAAGAGGGTTTGAAAATGACAAGACATGATTGGATCGCCCCGACGTGCTTTATGAGCCTTCAAGCTCCCAGGAAATCACACTCATCGTGGAGACTCTATTTGCAGCCATGAGATGCTTGTTTCCGGCCTGAAATTTGCCAGCGGGAGGTTCCTTTGCTGATCTGCCTCTTTACTCCCGGCAGGACGACGCGAGCAGAAATTCCTTCGGGAAGAACCAGCTCCACCTCAACCAAATCTCCGCATTTTTGCCAATGGGAGTGAATGTTGCCGTGAGGAGTGGGGATGGTCGTACGGCAGCTTTTGTCATGAAATAGTGGGCGAAAGATAACCTCCCTCCAGGCCGGCGCGCTTTGGGTGATACCTCCCACGGTTTGCATCAGATGATAGAGAGGATGAGCTGACCAGGCATGAGAGAAACTTTGTTCCCCACGACACGGCTGGAAGTCTTCCCAAGTCGTTCCGTGGTCGGCCATGGGCAGCCAGTGCTTCCTGATGAACTCGACGATCTCGGCTCCGCAGCCCATCTCGGACAGCAGCGAGAAACAATAGGTGATCCAATACGCCGAAGGCTTTGATGCCGGTGCCGAATTACCCTGAATAAACGGGAGAAGAAGATCGGAGATCACGCTTTTCTGATTGATCCCCTTGAGTTTGACCATCAAGGCAAGCGTTTGGGCGTGAATGCCGCTTTTCCGGATCAATTCCCCGTCGCGGTCAATTCCATCGCAAAGAAACCCCCTGTCGTTAATCAAGCGACTCAGAGACAGCCGCAGCTCCCCCGCCCAGCTCTCCAAAGCAGCCGCCTTCTGCCGCTGGCCAGTCTTGCGATAGAGCAACGCCATCTTTTCAAGAGCGAGGAGAAGCCAGAGATTGTAGACAGATGAAGATCCCTCCCGGTAAATATCGGTCCAGTCGAGGAACAGCCAATAACGTTCATCATAAGTGATCAGGCCGGTTCTCTCGTCCACCCGGCCGCGGAAGTAAGCTAACGCTCTCTGTATCTGGGCTTCGTGGGAAAGAAATGGCTCTGTCGATCCGGTCTGCCAGTAAAAGTCCCAGATCGTGAGCATCCAGATCAAGGTAAAGTCCGGCAGCACGCACTCGTGCGCCATGGTGGGCGCATGGCCGTAGGTCAGACCATCTGGTGTCGTTTGTTCGGCGATCTGGCGGATGCCCCGGCGAAAAAGCCGGGTATCCCCGTCGAGATGGAAAGTGTTCCATGCCTGGACCCGCGCATCGCCCCACCATTGAGCTTGCTCACGCCATGGGGTGTCAACATAGGCATCGAGAGAGCAACACTGCTGGGTCCAGGCGCATGTCTCCCAGATCCTATTCAAATCGGAGTCTGAACTCAGGAAACTTCCATTTCGCTGAAGCGGATATCCGACCCGACGAAAGCGGAGTGCGATTTGAAAATCGACCGCGCTGTCCCTGACGGTAATCGCGAGATAGCGAAATCCGTAGTGGTGATAAAACACATGTACCGCGTCACCTGGGCGGCAGACCAGTCTGTCCCCAATGGAGTTCCGGCAGTGATTCAACAGCACGAGATCCGGAGTCAGCGTATTCTGGTCAATCGTCTCGGAGTAGTGAGTGTCAATAATCTCCCCGCCCCGGCAGTTATGAATCTCAAAAGTGAAGTTACCCACGACCGTCTTTCCGAGATCGATGAGATAACTCCGGAATTCGCCGGCAGGGACAGGCGATATCTTTATCAACTCCGCCGGAGAAGACGTTGCCGAGTGACTTCGGTCCTCCTGGTAACGCAAGGCCACCACATCCCGCACGTCGCGATAGCCAGCTGCGCATGGACCCTGGCCTGAACCGATCAGTTTCCCTGGCGGAATCTCTTCCTCCCTCAACATCGGCATCTCTCGTGGCTCCAGGGAATACCAAGGCCCACCGTTCCAAACCCTATCCGAAGTCGGCTCCTCCCACGAACTGTCATCGAAATCAACTGCGGTCCAATCCCCTGTTTCCAGGCGCAGATCCACATGCTCCTGATTGAAGAGCTGCATGCTCGCCTGAATCGTGTCCCGACGGGCGCTTGTCTGGCGGATGGACTTCCAGGTCGCATCGCTGACAATGTGATTTTTCCCCCACGAGGCGGCTACGAGAAGCCCTGCAAATCCGGCTGAGAGATATTGATAGGTGCTCCTTCCCGGGTTGTAGGCGCGGATCGCGAGGACGTTGCGCCCTTTCTTCAAGTACTTGCGGATGTCGATCTCGTCGTAAGGCCAGTGACTTTGCACGCCGCGAGCAGGCCCGCGAGCGACGAATTGCCCATTCACAAACAGGCGGTAGGACTGATCCGCCGTGATGAAAAGGGGTGCTTGAAGTGGGAGCGCCCCGAGTTGAAATGACTTCCGAAAAAGGGCGTAGCTATTAGCGATATCCCAGTGATGGCGATTTGGCCATATCCACCGCGACTGGCCGAAGATGTCCGCTGCGGTCTCGCGCTTCGCTTTGTCGACAGGGAATTGAAGAGCTGCGCCTTCAGAGCGCTCCAATCGTGGACGTGCCATAGGGAGTTCAGCGATATCCGAAAAGCTCAAGAAGCCGTTTCAATTCAGTCGCCGCCGGAACGTTATAGCCGACGGGACCATGTTGTTCGATCAAGCCGAAATTGACTTCATTGTTATCGGAATGGGCGACTTCGTAAAGCAGCACTCCCGACACGTTGGCGTCCGCTTCAACCTTGCGCAAAAAGGGCTCGTTCAACTCGCGCCCCTGTGAAATGTAGCAGTGCACCCATACCCTTTTCCCCTTCGATCGGGCATACTCTTTGATGCCAGCGGCGACTTGATGGTTGTAGACGTTGAAATGGTAGTCCTTGAGGGTGATTTCATCTGCCAGATCGACAATCCGACGCCAGTCCCTCAGCCACACTTTTGGCATGGCCCAAAATCCCAGTTCATTGAAATCGGAACTCAGGCGCGGCGCTTCGTGACAATGCCGGAGGTGCACCTGGAGTTGGCGCCCTGCGGCATGAAGGATCTCCGCCGCCTCCACGACGAACTCGGTGAAAAAATCACCGCGAATGGCCATAAGCTCGAGAGGATCGGCCTGGCTGGTGAGAATGTCCACACCATGAAGCTTCTGGTAGGCTTCAACTAGAGGCTCATTGTATCCATAGTCGGCGTAATCACTGACCATTCCCGAGTGATTTTGCAGGCGAATGTCCACGCCGTCGTATCCCATCTCGACACATTTTTGCACCCAGTCACTCCAATATTCCCGCACCTCCGCATAGGCTTCGCAAGGAGTGCCTTTCATCCAGAGATTTTTCCCGCGCGCGATGCCGTAGACACAGGCGTCCTGCCAGCCAGGTCCCCAGAACCCGCTCCCATGCCAGTCAAACTCAAAGCCCCAAGTGGAGAATTCGGTGGCAGCCTGCTCGGCGTCCTTCAATATCCGAGGCATCTGCTCCATGCCCCAGGTGCGCTCCTCAGGAGGTTTCTTTGCTTCGATCCCATTGCCTCCTGCGCGGACCTGCGCTGTTGCCGTGGATGGGATGTCTCCTTCGGGGCCGTGCAGGACAATCATCGACTGTGGAATGGTGAACAACCGTTCCCCGGCGTCGATCAGGATCGCGAAGTAGCGAGCGGAGGCGGAAATCTTCAGGTTCGAGAACGTGACCACGCGGCAGTCGCGTGGTGTCGAAAACAGCGGTGTTCCATTCGCGTCGGCGATTGAGCGCCTTTCCATCGTGTCGCTGATCGAGCACGGACCGTCATATGGCACATAGCGGCCGTTGTCATCGCTCACGAAAAGTTTGAAACCAGCCGGTGCCAACTCGCGCCCTTCACGGGCGGGCTGGATGCCAGGGATTTCATCCAGGCAGAAACAAATCGAGATTGCCGTCACCGGTTGAGCCAGGAGCCGCTCATAGTCTGGAATCGGTTTCCGTTGCACCCGCAGGTCTGGACGCCGGCTTAAAAGAGCGTCGAACCCGATGCGCTCGCCTCCGATGGTTTCCTCCCGCATGGAGGCAAAGTCCAGCCTCGCCCCATGGGGAACCGTGGAGCCGCCGCCGCCTTCATAGGGCTTGAGAACGGCGAAGGCTTCCATTCCGTGACGATGGCATTCATGCACGTAAACGAAATTGGGATCTCCCAGTGCCACCAGCGATCGAAAGGCATGGTTCTCGAATCCCGCTCTATCCGGAGGATGTAAACAGAGGAGCGGATTTGAAAACGTCGGATACCCCGGATTGCAGAGCACAAAATAGACTCTTTCAAATCCGAGATCCCGCAGCAGCCGCATTTCCTCGGCGACACGCGATTGATCATGGTATCCGACGGCTATTTGCGGGAAAATATCCACCACCGGAGCGACAGCCTTGCCTCCCCGCGTTGTCTTCAGGGTCTTCAACGCAAGGAGACTCGAGCTACGACCGTGGAATGCGGCGGGATCTGCAGACGCAACCGATTTTTTCCGCACGATACGGGCTCGGATCCCAGCCACGTCTCCGCCCATCGATAGGCGGGTGCGACCGAAACTTCGTCTTCCATCGGCAAAGGTGAGTAGTTGATAAACACCACAATCACTCCATCATCATCGTCGGGATGCTCGGTCACGCCGAGCCAGGGAGAGTTTTTCCGAATCACCCGGGACGCCAGCGCGTGGTCCGCGAAGTCCCGGTAGAGTTCCCAGAACGGTTGCAGGGTTTCCGGTAAAAAAGCTTCCGGCGCGACCGCGACGGAGGCCTCGAGAGGAAGCATGAGGGAATAGACGCGTCCCTTTCCATATTCGGAAACAAGGAACACGGGATTCCCGTCGCTCTCCGACGCCAGTACTTGTGCGCGGGACGTCCTGACTCGTATGCGCCACGCCGCAGCCAGGCTAAACGGAACGTCATCTTTCGCACGGTGAAAACGGCTTTCTCCAGCACGCTCCGAGGAGTTGAGGACTTCTATCCCGGAATTTCCCACCCAATCGGAAAGGAATCCTGCTGCATCAAAGGAGACATAGAGCGTCGCGCCTGCCGCCACCTTTTCCCAAAGTTCGCGTTCCCTGCCGCGGGAGAGCGCGGAATAGCTTTTCATACTGGGGAGCAGATACAATCCGGCGTCGGGCAATGCGCGATCAACGTAGTGAAACGTCAAATCAAAGCCCGCCTGTTTCGCAAGTACGAACGTGCTGTATGCGACTCCCCAATTATCCTGGCCCGGTGTGAGAAGACAAACCGCTTCTGTACGGCGACGGGGAAGCCGGTCAATCGGCAGGCTGTTAATCGACGTGTGCGCTTCGGAAAGAGCATCCAGAACCGGTTTCGGCGAACCATCATCACGGAAGAGCCCCAATTCGCGCTCGACTGCCAGCCAATCGTAGGGCGCCTGGGTGAGATGCCGCTGATCATGCGCGCACCACCAAAGTGCCGCACGGCAGTCGTGAGCCCAAAGATCGAACATCCGCACCTTCACCATCGCGGCGCTAGCCTCCTCGCCAAAACCCATCGGGCTCAAAGTCCCGAATTCTTCAACAAAGGTCGGCTTTCCGGAGAGATCGGCATAGAGGCACGTCTCGGCGGAGGCATGAAGCAGCGGCCTCATCGTATCCAATGGCTCGCGGTGACAGTGCGGAGTGAACAAAGGATAGGGATGGGTCGTGAGGATGTCGGTATGTTCGGCCTGATCCCGGATGGTCCACGTCTTGGTTGGATCGGCATCGAGACTGTGCATGCCTGAGATGATCGGGCGAGTTGGATCTGCCACCCGAATGGCGTTGGCCAGGGTGGCCGTCCATAACCAAGCCTGGTCACGTGCGGCTGGTCCCATGCAATTGCATTCATTCCCAAGATCCCATGCCCGGATGGCCGGATGGGTCTCAAATCGCCGGATCAGTGCGCTGACGAAGCGCACCTGCCACCGAATGGAAAGCGGATCGGTGATTGCATTGCGCGACTCAAGCGCGGGCGGCGCGAAAAAGCGTCCGCTCATCCACCCTGTGATGAGGCCCACGATCAGTTGCAACCCGAACTCCTCGGCGAGGTCGGCAAGCACGCCGAATCGATCAAGCATCTCCTCACTCACACCGCTGGCCACCGCGACGTTATCGGGCAAGGGGTCCTCGCCCAGGCGAAACTCGATGTGGTTTCCATGGTAACCTCGCTGCGAGTGAATGGGTTGAAAATCCGACCAGAGCGGGAAAACGCGCAGGATTTGCAGGCCTGCGCCCGATAGCAACCGCATATCTTCACGGACAATATCGGGCCGCCAGTCCTGCCACATGAATATCCCGGCGTGCGAGGCCCAGTAGTTCGCACCGGTCGTCAAGATCCCGGAGCCCAGAAACTCCGCCGTGGAGAGAGCCGCATCTTTATCCAGCTGACTCGGATCGATAAGAGAAGACATGGCGGAAATCAGGGCTTTTTTGTGACGATTTCGACGCCACCGACGGCTGCCAAATATTGAGTATCTGAGCCGACACCCGAGTAAGAGACAAAGGCGAGTTTGCCGGAACCGTTCGAAGGCTGTGCGAAATGCGTGATATTCGGGATCTCCACAGGAGCTTCTCCGATTTTTCTGTAGGAAACCGTATAGGAATCGCTACTAGGATCACGGCTGATGGTAATCACAAAGGGCTTCTTCGTCGTAAACTTGTTCTTCTCCTGATCGTATACCGACGCATCGACAACCTCTTGCGCGATCCTTTGCCAGCGCGCGCTTCCCGCAGCGCCGGTGTTGGCCTCGATCGAAAATACCCCGCCCGATCCCGCCACGCGAAGCTGGATCCAGTCATGCCTCTCCGCCGCCTCACCATCAGGCCCTGTCTCCTGGAGGGTGATCCATAGTGGCTGCTGCCACCCATCGCCCTCCATGACCACGATGGTCTGACTTATTTGAAAATCGGCGGGAAACGCGGGGGCGGCGTTCAGCAACTGGTAGATCATGGTTTCCCCTTTCAGCACGGCGGAGAATCCCGACCCGGCCAGAGCTGGCGCTTGCACGGGAGTGGACCCGCCCCAGCCGAGGGCCTGCCCGTGAGGCGGCGTGCCGCTGAGGTCACTCCATTTCTCGAAACGACCGTTCCCCAGGACCTGCTGAGCGGATGCACGACCGCACAAGAAAACACCGGCCGCAAACATAAGTATTAGCGTTTTTTTCATAATAACTGGAAAATCTAGAGCGATGACTGGGCGGTTTCCTGCGATGCCGCAGGAGCCGGCCAGGTGATTTCGTAAGCCATCGGAGTGATTCCACTCATTGCCGTTGTGGCGACGAAGACGATCTCACCATCGCGAACCTGGAAGACGACTTCCTGCAGACGCCGCCCCGTGACATCGATGGCCCAGATCTTCGGAGTGCCGGAGTTGCGGTTTTTCAACGAAATCTCGGCGGTGCCGCGCCGGATGAGGAGCGGATATTTGCTCGATCCGCGCGCAAAGATAAGCTTGCCTCGAATTTCAGAACGTTTTTCCTCCGAGTTGCTCAAGTCCGTCAGATGCAGAACAAGCACCCGGCGACTATCCATCAGCGGCTGTCCGTCGAGACTGCCGGCAAACACTGTCGAGAAGGTCGTGTTGTCCTTTACGCCGAGCGCATTTCCGTGCTGGACCGGACCGGCTTGCACGAGACATTCGCTGAGAGCAGTGACGGCTCGGAACGAAAGTTGCTTCGCATCGGCAAAAAGCTGCCCACCCTCGCTCGCGAATGTCCCCTGGTCAGGCCGAATCGCGGAGGCATCTATGATTCCAGCCTGCTCAAGGCCCCTGAGGAAATCGCCTTGAGCTGGCACGACCGGTATCGCTGGCTTCAAGGGCTTGATATCCTCAAATGCCACTGCCGCCTCCGCGGGAATCGAAGTCACCTCCGGGGTAACCAGGTTACTTCCAATCTGGGCGAATGTTCCCAGCTCAGCGAAATTACTGGGAAACCATGCGTTTTTAAGAGTCTCCCAACGGAGGTAGTCGTGAGTGAATGGCAACTTCCAGACTTCGGGGGTGACGGCGAAAGATATTCGCGTGCTCGCCGGTCTGACGTCTTGTCTAAGAAAGAATAGCGCTGCGATCCGCTCGGACAGAAGCTGGAGCGGGTCGCACACGGTATTGAAGGACCAGGTGTGCGTCTGACCAAAGGCAGTAACCTTCATCCCGGAATATTCGAATCGAAAAATCCCGTCCCAATCTTGTAACGCCGCATATGCGCCCACTACGGGCCCGGATTCGCTGCGATATCGATTCGGATAGCAAAAATTCCATTCCGTAAGCATGAACGGTTTTCCGAAGATTCGAGGAACGCCGTATCGGAGCAGCTCGCTGAGGTCGCCAAGCACGCTTTTGTTGTGATTGATCGTATCACTGGCAAAAGCGGTGCCGGTAAATTCGGGATGATCATGGTAACCATGATTTTCCACAAAATCGAAGGTGTTTCGGGGAATCGCCATTACATACAGCGCCCGATGGCTCATATCCGTGAGCGGCTTCATGGCCCCGAGTGATCGCACGAAGGCACTGAGATCGGCATAGAGAGCGGTTTGACGATCCGTGAGAAACCGGGTGAGCAACTCGGGATCCTTGGCGGGAGTATCTGGAACAGGGACATTTTTCTCCGCACACCAGATGGCAAAACTCTCGTCAAAAGCTTTTCGCAGGCGGGGATAGCGATTGAGGTAGTCTATCGTATAGTGGGTTGCCAGAGCATCCTCATTGATCATCGACAACGTGGCCAGGGCTGGCTCGTCCTTGAGAGCCAGGCCTGTATAGGGATTTACGTGCTCAAGCAGAGTTTTCGCGTAAGCCTTGATGTTGTCGCGAACCTCGGGAATAAAGGCGGCAGAAAACTTTACCTCGGTGATATCCGAATATTTCTCAGGGAATCCCTTTAACCGCGAGATATAGAGATCTGTGACGAGATAGATACCTCTGCGTTTCAGGCAGGATATCAGGTAGTCCATACGATCGAGTCGTTTGGGGTCGAACTCGGGCTGCGTGGCACCCTCCTTGATCAGAGTATCATCGAAATGGTGCAGGCGTATGGCGTTGTACCCCAGGGCGGCGATACGGGTGGCAATGATTTCACACTCTTCATTAGTCAGCCCGGTAACGATTTCGCTGTTCAGGTTGGTTCCAAAGAACCGCACCGGCTGGTCGGGGCGATCCCGAAAGACAAACCTCCCCCCCTTTATGATGACGGGGCCGTACTTGCCAGCGGGAGCATCCTGCAGGAATGAGAAATCCAGCGCGCTCCCTGCGACGATGTCCTTCTCAAAGGTAAACGATTTCCAATCGTCATCTTCGCGCATGACGATCGTCACAGGCACATCGGTATCATTCGGCATGGCCGGAATGATGCCTTCTTTCACACCGCTCATGCCCGCAATCATCCAAACGCTGTCACCGGCCGGGGTTAACGTGATGCGTGATATTCCCTGCTCCTTCACACGGAAGCGGCTTAGATAGAGCCCAACGGTAAGTCCGCCCGCATTTTTGTCCTTCCAGACGACTGCCGAATTCTGACCGCTGACCGGGTCCCACCAATCACCAATATCCCGTCCGCTCTGGACATCGAATGTCTGCCGGGAGCCATCATCGTAATCGACGGCCACGGTTCCGCACAGTATGCCGGTCCCCCGAGGCGTCCATGCCGAGGCGTGGAGCAGATACAGATAAGAGAACTTTTGACCATCCAGAGGGATCTCCGCGCTCTTCGGAAGGTTTTGACGGTTCAATCCCAGGACCAGACAAGAGCGGCCCGAGTTTTCCGATGCGTCGAGGATGTTGAACGGGACGTTACCGAAAGACCGTTTTCCCACCGGCAAGACACGAAGATCGTTCTTGGGACCCTGATCAGTCCAGCCGCCCCGTTCGTCATCGGCAGTCTCGTCGTGAAAGGCCCTGTTGGCGGCGGCGCGAATGTCCACAGGCGTCGTCATGTAGGGAGCTGCTGAGAGTTCAACGCGCAATTCCCCGTCGGTTACCTCTGTATTGGCCGGCACCAAAAAGAGGCGAAGGGATACCTGTCCATTGGGATACTGACAAAAGAGGACATCGAAGGCGCCGCCGCCAAGCGTCAACATCTGCGTGGCCCCAGGAATAACTATTTGAGAGACGCCCTTTCCGTGCGGAGTGAAGAACAAACAGGGATTATCCACCTTTTCGGGGACTACCACGGGCTCGCCATCGAAAAGAAAAGTTCGTCCCCGAAATTCCTTTCCGAACAGAAAATTCAAGCAAAGCGCCTTTTGCCGAGTTGGTTTGGAGGCATGAACGCTGACTGTTAGCGTCGCGGACTCCGCACCTGTTTTCACAAAAGTCTCGCGGAATAATAGAGTCTCTCCGCTCTCGGCGGTTTGTAGTGTACCTTCAAAAACCGTCTGTCCTTCACTGGACTTTGGGAAACCGTCGGAGATCTTCGTCGTCCCGTCAGCCGTCTGGTCGCTGGTATGGACAGTTCCATTTCCCATCTTCTGATCCAGAAACAAGCCTGCGCGAAAAGTCTCGGTGGTCGCTGGCGAGGAAAAGACGAAAGTTCCATCGGGAAGAGCGCGCAAGGAGTCCGTGATGGAAAAATCCGCGTTCGCAGAAGAAAAACAAAGCCCGAGGAACAGGGCAAGAATGCTGGTTCTTGCTGTCCGCACGAGGGACCAATAGCTCAGAGAGAAAGACATAAACTTACGGTACGAGACTCAGCAAATCCCCACGACGCTGTTGAAAATCGTCCTTTTGTATGATTTCGGTATGGAGGTCAGCGAATAGGCACAGATAAGAATCCATCCCTCGGGTACCCGGGCGGGATCCGGTCCAGCTCTGCGGCGCGGTTGTTACGATTCCCTTGCGATTGATAAACCAAGACCCACATGGCGGAGTGACGTTCGTCGCATCCTCGGCCGTCATCACTGCAACGACTTTCGACAACCTCCCGCCGAGTGCAGCGGCAGACACGGGCGTCGTGGTTACCGGCCAGCCCGTCGGTCCGTAGAAGATGTCCGAATTGGCCCCATAGTCGCCGAGAGGATGGTGCCGATTATTGGGCAGGAGCGGATCGACAAAAACCGGGCTGATTTGGAATTTGGTTCCCGTATCGAACTTGGCCACTGTGATGGGAGGCGGTAAAAAGGGCGCCAGGGATTCGGTCCAAAATCCGCCAGTATAAGCACTGTTACATGATGCCGGAAACGTGTTTTGGTTTTCCGTCAGGTAGAGCCCGAGCCCTCCTCCGATGGCGTGCAGATTAGCGAGACTCTTTATCTGTTTCGCTCGAGTTTGAGTGCCACGAAAGGCCGGAAGAATCAATGCAGCCAGGAGGGCGACGATTGCAACAGTCACCACGAGCTCCACCAATGTGAATGCCCGATGATTCGAAAATGGAAGACGGCGCCGAGGGGGGAGCATCGCTTTGAAATTCCTGAATGTCTGGCTACATCTTTCGACGGAGCTTCGCCACCAGGAGGAAGCCGCCCACCAGAGCCAGCACCGCAGTTCCGGGCTCAGGCACGGAAATAGCGGTAATGTTATCAACCCCATAGTTGCTGGCAGAGGCCCCTCCAGCGAAGCCAAACTGGGTCAACGCCCCACCCACCGTGGGATTCGCCGAAAATATTGTCTTATTGGAGAGAGTGGTAATCGAGCCGCCGACCGCGCCATACGACAAGGACCACGAGGGGGTTCCCGTCAGGTTGACATCCAAGGTAAAGGCATAAGGGTTCAGCGTGGTGAAGGAATTCGTCGAGCCTCCGGTATAGACTGATGCGTCGAGATTTTGGACGAGATTACTCCAACCCGATGCGGCAATATCATAGACCTGCAATGTCAGGAATCCCGCGCCAGAGGAACCCCGAACCGTGCGGAAATTCAAAAACATTCCCGACGCTTGACTCAATTGAAGATTGAAACTGCGCGAGGTGGCGCTCCCCGGGTCAGTCGCGGCCAATACAAAACTCAACTCAAACTGGGCGGTGCTCTCGAGAAGGGCCGTGGTGTAGAGTCCCGAATTCCCGGCCTGTATCACACCGGAATAGGTTGACCCGGGAACAAGGCCCGCCGAGCGAATGACGGTACCTCCTCCCGCCCATCCCGTGGGACTTCCCTGAGGCGGAGTTCCACTGACAGCACCCCAGGCTTCGAGGTTGCCATTGGTAATCAGCGAACCCGCAGAAGCCGGAATCACGGCCGCGAAGGCCAGGGTCAAAGTGAAGGCAAGAACTTTAGTCACGGAGGGGAGCATTGTGTTCATTGGATGGACGTGGATTAAGTTGCGTAAATTAATTACTCCATTTCGAGCGATTCCGTCAAAAGGAAAATTTGCGAAAAAATTGCGTTTGACGAAGTCGTGAACTTGTTCTGATTTTTCAGTATGTTCTTTTGCCCACATGGCCCGCCATCCACAGGAAGTTAGCATCACACGCATCGCAAAAGAGGGAGGGGTTTCCGTTGCCACCGTCTCGCGAGTGATGAATCGTCGCGTTGGCGTGAGTGAGGCGACGCGAGATCGAATCGATCAGCTCCTGAGGAAATACCAGTTCACGACCACCTACCCGCAATCGCGCCAGCCGAAAGTTGCCGTGCTGATCCCGGTCGATGATTTTAGCAACTACATCGCGAAAGCGCTAAAGGGGATTTTCACCTACGCTCGAGAGGGAGACATGGAGGTGAACCTCATTACCAGGAGCACTCATCCACGCACCACCACGCTGGAGCAAATCCGTGACCAGCAATGCGCCGGGGTCATCGTCTTGCTCTCGGATTACTACATTGACGAGCATCGGCTGCTTGCCGCTTCGGAGCTTCCAGTGATGTTTCTGGACGCACAAATCGCCATTGAGGGCGCGGGATTTATCGATAATGACTCCTACTCAGGCTCCTGCGCAGCGACCCGCCATCTGCTGGAGCTGGGACATCGAAAAATCGGCTTTCTCCGCTATCACCTCTCGAGCCTCAATCAAATCCAGCGCTTCAAGGGCTACGAAAACACGCTCAAAGAAGCCGGCATCCAACCAGCACCAGCATGGCTGGCGGAATCGCCGGCTCCAGACAAACGAAACGTGAAGGGTGTCGACGGCTTGCGCGCCATGAGACAACTGCTTGAGCAGGCCCCCGATATTACAGCGGTGCTCGCCGTCGATGACGAAATGGCGTTTGGCGCCATGACCCATCTTCACAAGATCGGAAAAAAAATCCCGGCGGACATCTCGATCGTCGGATTTGACAACTATCCGGAAACCGAAATCTGGTATCCCGCGCTTACCACCGTAAATCATCCAATCCAGCTCGCGGGCTACCATGCATCGAAAGCCATCAAAGACGCCATCGACAATCCCGGAAAGTGGCGCCCGCCGCAGGAGATCCTCCCCACGCGGCTCGTTGTTCGCGAATCGACCGGCCCCGCCAGGGCGTAAACTATCGTAAAAAAATCCGTGATCTCTCAGCGCCTTACGACTTCTAGGCCACAATTATTTTACGCAAGATTTCGTTTGACGCAGACTTTTCGCTTTGGTTGGTTTGTTTGGTGAAGTCTCCCCACACCGCCGCCGCCCTCGTGACAGAAGTCGGCGCCTCGCCCCGCGGTGTCTCAACCAGTCGCCAGCGCCTCGCCGGAATTCCCGAGGCGGACCGCATTCCTTTCAACCAGAAACTCGCCTTCGCGGTCGGTGCGTGCACCCCCTTTTTGGCGGTAGATTTGACTATTTCGGCGTTTTGGATGCCGTTTTTCAACATCGGATTGGGGATCAGTCCATTATCACTTAGCGCAGTTCTCGTAGTGCTGCGCGTTTGGGAGGCTTTCGGAGATCCGTTGGTGGGAAACCTCTCGGACAATATGCGGACCCGCTGGGGCAGACGACGGCCATTCATGGTTGGCGGAGCCATTTTTATGGCCGTCTTCTACCTCCTGATTTGGCATCCCCCGGAAGGGCATAACGAATACGTCATGCTAGCCTATCTTTGCGGCATCGGCTTGCTGTTCTCAACGTCCTGCACCTTCTGGAACATGCCATTCTATGCGATGCAGATGGAGTTGACTCCAAATTACGACGAGCGAACCCGGCTGATGGCCTGGACCGCCTTGTTTGGAAAAATCTCCGGCCTGCTCGGTGGCTGGTCGATGGCCTTTGTGACCGGGAGCTGGTTCATTAATTCTGCCACGGGAAAACCGGATTTGGTTCAAGGCATGCAGTTCTTTTGCTGGATAGTCGCCGGCCTGATTCTCGTTTTTGGCTTGCTCCCGCCGCTCATTGGACGGGAGCGATTTTATGACAAGGAGGTTGTCCGGCAAACGCGTGATCCGTTTTGGGCGAGTTTGAAGGAATCTTTTCGCAACAAACCCCTCTGGCTCCTGATCGGGAGTTCATTCTTCATCCTTCTTGGCACGATTTCCGTGAGCAGCCTGGGACAGTATCTGAATATCTATCTGGTAAACGAGGGCGATATCGCAAAGGCGTCGATCGTCACCGGCTGGAAATCCACAGTGCTTGTCGCGACGGGCATTGCCTGCATCCCGCTCTGGACCTGGCTGGCCGAGAAATTCGACAAGCGCTCAATCGTCATCGCGATGGTCGTGCTTTCGCTGCTCGGCCACTTCTCTTATCTCCTCTGCCTGCGCCCGGACATGCCGTATCTTCAGTTGATCCCAGCCGTCTTCGAGGTGGGGGCCGTCTCCGCAATCTGGATCTTTCTGCCATCGATGAAGGCCGATGTTGCGGATTATGACGAAGCCCGGACAAACCGAAGGCGCGAAGGTGCACTAAATGCGTTTTTTTCCTGGTTTATCAAAGTGGCTTCGACACTCGCCTTGGGCCTCGGAGGAGGGGTGCTCCAGATAACGGGCTTCGACGCAAAAATCCAAGGCCAGCAACCCGAAGTGCTTCAGCGGATGCTGCTCATTTTTGTGATCTTACCACTCGTGCTATGGCCCATCACTCTGATGTTTCTCTGGTGGTATCCACTCACCCGCGCGCGGATGGCTGAGATCCGGGGGCAATTGGAGGCACGCCGTGGGAAAATCTAGCTCCTGTGATTTGATAAGTGTGTGTTCCTCGATCCAACGGATCCTCCCCGGCACAAAGTGCACGCGCCTAGCCCATTCAAGACGACTCGACCAGATGCTGAGCTTCGACCGTTATGCGCTCGAATCTCCATCCACTAAATCAGTCAGGATAAGTCAATTGGCCAACACGCGTAAAATCCGTCCACCATTATGAAAAAGCTCCACCGTAGTATTGACGCATTATATCTTGAAACGGAGGCCGGATGGGCGCTCCTCCCCGATGGATCAATCGACGCGATTTTTACCGCAGATGTTCCTGCGGAATTGCTCTCCGCCGCGAAGCCTCTCAGTGGGAAACCCTCCTTCCAGCCGCTCGCCCCACTGGAATCCCAGGAAGTCTGGGCCGCAGGCGTCACCTATTTGCGCAGCCGCAACGCCCGCATGGAGGAAAGCCGGGGAACCGGTGGAGCCGACTGCTATGATCGTGTCTATGCGGCCGATCGCCCGGAGTTATTCTTCAAAGCGCCCGCCTATCGAGTGGTCGGTCCGAACGGAGCAGTGCGAATCCGCCGGGATTCGCACTGGAATGTGCCGGAACCGGAGCTGACTCTCGCGCTTAACTCCCAAGGCAGGATCATCGGATACACGGTCGGTAATGATATGAGCTCACGCGACATCGAGGGCGAAAATCCTCTCTACCTTCCCCAGGCCAAAATCTATGACGGCAGTTGCTCTATCGGCCCCTGCATCGTTTTGACAGATAAGCCGCTTGATCCCGCCACCGAGATCCTCCTGAGAGTCTTTCGAGATGAAAAGATGATTCTCGATACCGGAACCGCCATCTCCCAAATCAAACGGAGCTTCGACGAACTGGCGGGCTATCTGTTTCGGGAAACCTCTTTCAAAACGGGATGCTTTCTCATGACCGGAACAGGAATCGTCCCACCCAATGACTTCTCCCTGCAACCCGGAGACCGCACAGAGATCGAAATCACCGGCATCGGCACTCTGTCGAACACTGTCGCCTAATATTATGATCAACCTTCATGGCAAGCTCCTCATCGGTGGCGCCTGGCTTCAAGGCTCCGGCCAGAACACCTTTGTCATCTCCCCGCTCACACAGGAGCCGCTGGAACCTGGATTTCATCAAGCCTCGATGGAACAAACCAGGCTGGCCGCACAAGCCGCCGCCGACGCCTTCCCGGACTATGCGCAAACAAGCCCGGAGCAGCGCGCCGCTTTCCTGGAATCGATCGCCCTAAAGATCGAGGCGCTTGGCGAAGATCTCCTGCTCCGAGCCAACCAGGAAACCGGGCTGCCCCTGCCGAGGCTGACCGGCGAGAGAGCCCGGACCTGCGGCCAACTCCGGCTCTTTGCCGAAGTCGTTCGCGAGGGTTCATGGGTGGATGCCCGAATCGACACGGCACTGCCCGATCGCACACCTCTTCCACGACCAGACCTTCGGCGGATGCTGATTCCACTCGGTCCGGTCGTGGTCTTTGGATCAAGCAACTTTCCCCTCGCCTTTTCTGTTGCCGGTGGAGATACGGCATCTGCCCTCGCTGCGGGAAACCCGGTGATCGTAAAGGCCCACAGCGGGCATCCAGGCACCTCGGAAATGATCGCATCCGCGATCCTTGCGGCCATCCAGGAGTGCGGATTGCCCTCGGGCGTCTTCTCCATGCTGCACGGCAGAGGTCAGACGATCGGACTTGAGCTGGTCCGGCAGCCCGCGATCAAAGCCGTCGGATTCACCGGCTCGCATACGGCCGGACGAGCTCTGTGTGACGCGGCGGCTTCCAGACCCGATCCGATTCCCGTCTTCGCAGAAATGGCGAGCCTCAATCCGGTTTTCGCCCTTCCTCGCCTCCTTGAGGAAAGAGGCTCCGCTTTTGCCAAAGGTCTGTTTGATTCTGTCACGCTCGGCGGAGGCCAGTTCTGCACAAAGCCCGGCCTGATCTTGGGCATCGAAGGTCCGGCCTGGAAAAACATGGTGGAGGAATTCCGTCGGCTTGTGGCTCAAGGTTCCGCCACCACCATGCTCAACGCCGGTATATTAGAGTCGTACAAGAATGCAAAAGCCACGCTATGCAGTCGAAACGGCGTGCACATTCTGGCGGAATCCACCAGAGCTTCGGATTCGAGTAAAACCGAAAGTCTTCCCGCTGCGGGTCTGATTTCGGGAGATGAATTCCTCGCTGATCCCGCCTGCGGAGAGATCGAGGTCTTCGGTCCGTTCTGCCTGTTTGTTGCGGCAAAAAGCGACGTTCAGCTGCTGGAGATTTCCGCGCACCTTGGCGGCCAGCTGACGGCTACCATTCATTACTCCGGGGGAGATGATGTCCTGGTCAAAAGTCTGCTTCATTCAGCCACCCAAAGATCAGGGCGCATTGTTTTCAATGGATTTCCCACCGGCGTGGAAGTCTGCCCCTCCATGCATCACGGCGGCCCCTATCCGGCGACGAGCGACACGCGATTCACGTCCGTTGGCACGGCTGCGATGCTGCGTTTCGCGAGGCCTGTCTGCCTGCAGAATGTTCCGGAAACCCTGCTTCCCGAGGAGCTGCGATCTGGCAATCCGCGCCACATCATGCGCTTGGTCAATAACGAACTCACACGGAAAGCGTGGTGATCGGACTCGCGAATTTGCTCCAGGTGGAGAGCTAATCCGAGGACTCGGTGTTGATGTTTGGGGCGGTTGTCTGGGTCTGTTCATCTTGGACGTCAGTGGCATGGAGGGCGACTGGAGCCGAAGATGGATCAGGCGCGGAAGGCGGGTTGCCAGACGGGTAGTCGCCTTTTACGAGTCGGGCTGCCCGTAGTAGGCGGAGGAGCCGTGCTTTCGCAGAAAATGCTTGTCGAGAAGTTCCGGCGGAATGGGCTCGGCGTGGGCTGCCAGTTGCAGAGACTTCATCGCCATCTCGGCGACGATTTCGAGAGCGAAGGCGCTTTCGACGGCCTTGGCTCCTGACAGGCCCCAGGCAAACGGGCCATGCCCTCGCACCAGTACGGCGGTGATGTGCCGGGGATCGATTTCCCGGAACCGCTCTACGATCACATTGCCCGTCTCCCACTCGTAAGCCTCGGAGATTTCCGAAGCGTTCAGGAAGCGCGTGACAGGCACCGGGCCATGGAAGTAGTCGGCATGGGTGGTGCCGAGGCAGGGAATCTCTCTCCCTGCCTGGGCAAAGGCCACGGCATTGCGTGAATGGGTATGAACCACGGAGCGAATCCCCTCAAAGGCTTGAAACAGTCGCCGATGGGTCGGGGTGTCGGAGGAGTAGCGCATACCGCCCTCGACCACGCGCCCGTCAGCGATGTCGCAGACCACCATGTCCTCGGCGCGCATGGTGCGGTAATCCACCCCGCTGGGCTTGATGGCAAAGACGCCCTTGTCCCGGTCGGCGACGCTGACATTGCCAAACGTGAGATCGATCAGCCTGTACTCGGGGAGCAGGAGATTTGCCTCAAAGCATTCGTCTTTGATATCGCGGAATGCGCTCATGACTACAGTCGGCCGAGGCCGGGGGCGATATGGTAGTAGATCTCGTTGTTGCGCAGTTGCTGCTTGAAATCACGCAGTTCGGTCTTTGCGTCGATGATCGCGACTTCCACCCCCGCGATTTCGGCGAGATCCTCGATGTGCTCGGCGGTCACGGAGTAGCTGAAGCCCGTGTGGTGCGTGCCTCCGGCATAGATCCAGCTTGCGACGGCGGTCTTGAGGTCCGGGCGGCATTTCCAGACAGCCCGGGCGACCGGGAGCTTCGGCAGCGGATGCGGCGGAGCGATGGCGTCGACCTCGTTGACGAGGATTCGGAAGCGGTTGCCGAGATCCATCATCGCGACATTGATCGCAGGTCCGGCGTGGGCGTCGAAGACCAGTCTTGCCGGATCATCCTTGCCGCCGATTCCCAACGGGTGAATCTCAATGGAGGGCTTGCCCTGGGCGATGGAGGGGCAGACCTCCAGCATGTGGGAGCCGAGGACGAGCTGCCCGGCCGGGTTGAGCTCGTAGGTGTAGTCTTCCATGAAGGAGGTGCCGCCGGGCAGGTCGCCCGCCATGACCTTCATCGCTCGCACGAGCGCGGCGGTCTTCCAGTCGCCCTCGCCTGCGAAGCCATAGCCCTCCGCCATGAGGCGCTGGACGGCGAGGCCCGGGAGCTGCTTCATCCCGTGCAGATCCTCAAAGGTATCGGTGAATCCCAGGAAGCTGCCTGCTTCGAGAAACGCCCTCATGCCCAGCTCCTGGCGGGCATTGTAGCGCAGGGCCTCGTGGCGTTCACCTCCCTTGCGCAGGCTGGCGGCGACGGAGTACAGCGACTCGTACTCCTCGCAGAGTGCGGTGATGGCAGTCTCCTCGACCTCGTTCATCGCGGCGCCCAGGTCGCCGATGCCGTGCGTATTCACGGAAAAGCCAAAACGTGCTTCCGCCGCGACCTTGTCACCCTCGGTGACGGCCACGTAGCGCATGTTGTCGCCGAAACGGACAAACTTGCCGCCCTGCCAGTCGCACCACGCACGCGTCACTCGCATCCAGGCGGCCACGCGATCCTGCACCTCTTCGTCGCTCCAGTGGCCGACGACCACCTTGCGCGGCAGGCGCAGGCGCGTGTGGATGTATCCATGCTCCCGGTCGCCATGAGCAGCCTGGTTGAGATTCATGAAATCCATGTCGATCTCGCTCCAGGGCAGGTCGCGGTTGAACTGCGTGGCGAGATGCAGCACCGGCTTGCGCAGCTGCAGCAGACCGTTGATCCACATCTTGGATGGCGAAAAGGTGTGGCACCACACGATGAGGCCCGCGCAGGCGGGAGAGCTGTTGGCTTCCAGGCAAAGGGCGCGGATCTCCTCGGGACGAGTCAAGACGGGCTTGAACACGACATTGAGCGGGATGCGGCTGGAGGCGTTGAGGCCGGCCACGATCTCCCGGGAATTGGCGGCGACCTGTCGGAGCGGGCCTTCTCCGTAGAGATGCTGGCTGCCGGTGATGAACCAGATTTCGGGTGCAGGGAGATTTTTCATGAGAGTTGGTTTTTGATTTCGATCAGCTGCTTCATGACGCCGGAAAGATCCGCGTCCTTGGCGACGCCGCCAAAGGCGTCGTGGAGTTTGCGATAAATGGCGTAGAGCTTGTTGTAGGTCGCCTGCTGCCCGGGGATGGGCTGGTACACTGTGTCCTTCAGCGAGGTCATGGCAGCCTGGGCGGCAGGGAAGTCCTCGTAGACCCCGGCTTGCACGGCAGCCGACACGGCAGCTCCCAGGGCGCAGGCCTGGCTGGATCCCGCCAGGTGGATGGCGCAGCCCGTGACGTCGGCGTAAATCTGCATGGCCAGCGCATTTTTCTCCGCGATGCCTCCGGCGCATACCACTCGCTCGACCGGCACGCCGTATTCTTTCAGGCGCTCGATGATCGCGCGGGCTCCGTAGGCTGTCGCCTCGATGAGGGCGCGGTAAATCTCCGCTCTGGTCGTATACAGGGTCTGGCCGAGCAGCAGCCCGGTCAGCATGGGATCCACCAGGATCGTGCGGTTGCCATTGTTCCAATCCAGCGCGATCAGGCCGCTCTGGCCCGGCCGCAAGGCTGCAGCCTCCTCGCTGAGCTGTTGATGGAGCTGGGCGTCGCCCTGGCAGACGACCTCGACCCACCACTTGAAGATATCACCCACGGCCGATTGCCCGGCCTCGACGCCGTAGTATCCCGGGAGGATTGCCCCTTTGACGATGCCGCAGATGCCCGGGATGTCGGCCACCTCGCGCTCTGCCGAGACCACTCCGCAGTCGCAGGTCGAGGTGCCGATGACCTTGACCAGCGTGCCTTCCGTGACGCCGCTGCCGATGGCTCCGTAATGAACATCCATCTCGCCGATGGCGATGGGGATTCCCTCCGGCAGCCCAAGCCGGGCCGCCCATTCCGGACACAGGCGCCCGGCTGGCGTCATGGCGTCGTAGGCTTTCTCGTAAAGGCGATCTCGCAGATCCGCGAGGCGGGCATCGAGCAGCGCGAGGAATTCCTTGTCCGGCAGGCCGCTCCATTCCTCGCTGTAGAGTGCCTTGTGACCGGCCATGCACACCCCGCGTTTGATCTGGCGGGGATCCCGCACCCCTGCCAGCACGGCGGGCACCCAGTCGGCCAGCTCCACCCAGCTGTATGCAGCCTCAAAGACCTCGGGCGCGACCTTCAGGCACCGCCAGATCTTGGCCCAAAACCACTCCGAGGAGTACGTGTTGCCGCACTTGGCCACGTACTGCGGACGATGGAGCGCGGCCAGGCGCGTGATCGCCGCCGCCTCCTCGTGGCTCGTATGATCCTTCCACAACCAGCACTGCGCGGCGAGATGCTCACTCCAGCGCGGCACCATCCCGAGCGCACCGTTTTTTTCGTCCACTGGCAGCGGACTCGATCCCGTGGTGTCCACGCCAATACCGACCAGCGTATCCGGCGAGAATCCCTTTTCTTTCGCCTGCCGGACCGCGCCCTGCACCGCCTTTTCCAGGCCGAGGATGTAATCCGCCGGGTTCTGCCGGGCGAGATGGTGATTGCGCGGATCGAGCAGCACGCCCTGGTGGCCGCTCGGGTAATCCACGATGCAACTCCCCAGTTCGCGTCCGTCGGCACAGTCGACGATCAGCGCCCGCACGGAATTCGTTCCATAGTCTATGCCGAGGGAGGAGTTCATCGGGTTAAGCGTTCCCCGAAACTTTTCGATGGAAAAGCGGCCCGTTACATTACAGTAATGTGACATGCCCGATAAGCCGCCCTCCATGGCCGAGATCGCCCGCCGGGCAGGTGTTTCCAAGAACACTGTCTCGCTGGCGCTGAGGCATGACCGGCAGATTCCGCAGGAGACCCGCGATCGCATCGCCCGGATCGCCCGGGAGCTCGGTTACAACAAGAACGCGACCGTCGCGCGGCTCATGGCCGAGTTGCGCAGGGGAAAAGCACCGCGCTTCCGCTCATGTCTTGCGGTGGTCAACGCCCATGCGGACCGGAATGCCTTTCGGACGCATCCGACCATCCCGACCTATATCGAGGGATGTCGACGACGCGCCGCTGCGCTGGGCTATCGCCTGGATGAGTTCTGGCTGCACGAACCCTCTCTCGACGGCATCCGCCTCAACAAGGTCCTCAGGGCACGCGGCATCATGGGGGTGATCGTGGTGGGCCTGATGGGGAACAACCGCCTGCCGGACAGATTTCTCCCGACCTGGCAGAGCTTCCCGACCGTGGTGACGGGAGTGAGAACGCATGAGCCAGCTCTCTCCTTTGCCTGCACGGATCACCACATGCTCGCTCTCGCAGCCTTTCGCAAGGCGCTCGCACTCGGCTACCAGCGTCCCGCCCTGGTCATTGATCCCGTCATCGATGAACTCGTGGAGCATCGCATCACCGCGGGGGTCCAGGTGGCGCAGCGAGCCCTCCCACGCGCCCGTCGCGTGCGGACCTTCCTTCCGCCGGACGATTCTCCCGGCAGCGAGGCGGGTTTCCATGAATGGCGGGAGCGCGAGCATCCCGACGTCATTCTCACGCTCTATAACAATGTCCGCCGCTGGCTGGAAAAAAGACGCTTCCGCGTACCGCGCGACATCGGGCTCATCCAGCTCGAGTGGCGCTCCAGTTCACCCGACTGGGCCGGAATGAATCAACATAACGACGTGGTCGGCGAGGCCGCCGTCGAGATGGTCATCGGCATGATTCACAATAATGAAAGCGGCATCCCGGCCTTTCCCAGAGCCACGCTTATTGACTCCTCCTGGGTCGATGGTTCCACGGTAAAAACAAGACTGCCCCCTGCCAGGTAGATTTGTCAGGCGCCGCTTCTCAAGCTTTGATGAGTGCCACGCCGAACGGTGAGAGGGTGCAGTCTCCGTCGCACGGCTGACCCGTGATGAGGTCCGTTCCGACCGGGAGGGCGCTCACACTTGCAGGCTGGCCGCTGTGGTTAAGCAGAAAATACAACCGATGGCTTGCGGAGTGTCGGCAGGTAATCTCCACCCCATCCGACGCCACGGCGAGAGGCGGGATATTGGCATGATCAAGAACCAGCCCGATCAGCGCGGCGGCATTGTCCGCAGAAATATACGTACCCAGGTAAATCGCGCTTCCGGAGCCATGGACATGATGCGAGACGGCGGGCAGGCCGGATGCAGCGTGAGGTGCCGGCCAGCGGGAACACTGCCAGTTGCCAAGGGCCCGGGCTCCCCGCAAAGAGAGAATCTCGTACCCGTCGCCCACCGGCGCGACAACGCCCGGAGCCATCTCCAGGTCAATCGATCCGCGTTCCAACTTGCCAAACTCCTCGACGGTCGCGCCGAAAACATCACGCAAAAACCCGGGGGGCGTGAATTCGCTAACATGATTATTCCGGTGACGGGTCGCCGTGCGAGCCGTGGCTACCAGCAACCCTCCGCGCTCCACGAACTCCCCAAGGCGGGCTGCCAGATCCTCGTCCATCAGGACAAATCCCGGCAGAATAATGATGCCGAGACCTTCAAAGGAATCATGTGCATTGACATATCCGGCCTCCAGTTTCCGGCGCAGCAGCTCGCGCAGGATTACCCGTCTCTGCTCATCCGGCGACGGCAGGCCCATGGGCATGGTTTGATGGGCTTCATCCTGGTCGTTCTCAAGCAAGACCCCCACCTTCACGGAAAGAGTGGTGCCCAGGATACTGTCGCCGAGCCGGGCAAACTCCCCGCCCTCCCGCGCAAACTCGTCGTAGCGGCGGCGGGGGATATTGTCGTGATCCAAGACGCCGTTCCAATACATCTCGGCGCCATAGCGGCACGTGCGCCAGCGGAAATGCAGGATGCCATCGGCGCCGTGAGCCACAGCCTGCCAGGCCCACAGGCGCATTTGCCCCGGGTCCGGCGTACGATGGAGATAGGGCCATTGTCCACCGGCTCCCGCCTGTTGCTCCGGAATGATGTAGCTCCCGGACGCCGAGCGGGCCTCTTCGTTTTTCACCGCCGCCCACCAGTAATCCTCAGGCTTCTGCACTGTGAAGCCTGGATAGACATCGACTCCCAGAAAATCCAGGTCCTCCGCGAGATTCCAATAATCCACATGCTGAAAGGTGCCATTGTGCGTGATCCACCAGCGCGGCTGAACAGAGCGAAGGATATTGACCTGTCCGCCCTGGAAATCGCGGATGGCATCTCCCAGGAAACGAAACCAATCGAGCTGCGCACCGGGATTCGGGTAGGTGGGGCGATCCTGCCGCGGCGGCACGATCTCAGAGAAATCACCATAGGTCTGCGCCCAGAATGCCGCACCCCAGGCTTCATTCAGCGCCTGGATGTTGCCGTACTTTTCCCGCAGCCAGCGTTGAAAATCCCGCCCGCAGGCGGGGCAGAAGCACTCACTGATGTGACAGAAAAACTCATTGTCCGTCTGCCAGCCGATGACTCTCGGATTGTCTCGATAATGCTCTGCCATCGCACGCGTGATGCGTTCGGATGCCGCGCGAAACTCGGGATGATTCGTGCAGACATGCTGGCGGCTGCCATGCGTCATGCGAACTCCGGAGGCATTCTCACGGAACCAGTCGGGATTCGCGGACGTCATCCACCGGGGCGGAGCCGCCGTGGGCGTGCACAGGATGGTCTCGATCCCCGCCGCGCCGAGCACATCGATGGTTTCGTCGAAGATCGAGAAATCGAATGCGCCCGGGCGAGGTTCCATCCGGTCCCAGGCAAACTCCGCCATGCGTACGACATTCACTCCGGCCGCCGCCATCATGGCGGCATCGTTCTTTCGATCCTCCGGCCTCCACTGCTCCGGATAATAGGGAACTCCAAAAAGAAACCCGGGAAGTTTAGAAGGACGTTGATGGCGCGGCGGAAGAACAGTCATGGCAGGAGCGAGAAGTATAAAAGCTAACGAGAAGCGAAACCGCGAGGCGTGGCGTGCAATACGAGAGAAAACGAATGCACGTCGATCGTATCAACCATCAACGCGCAAACGGGATTCCTTTCATCACGGGCAAACGACATCGTAACGATTCATCCTACACGCGGATGACCAATGGAAAATCCAAAGGTTACTTGACAGTAATGTTCACCAGAATGCTCCATTCCGATCCGGGACGCCTCCGTGATAACAGCCATGCGGGCACGTCGTCCGCGATGACCATTGAAACCTGGGAGGCTGCCTTATATCCGCTCAGCTAGCTCTGGGATATTCGTTGCAGAGGCAAAATCGTCGCGGTTCATCCTCGACCAGAACCGGGAAACGGGAGGCTGGATCGAGGAAGACATTATCATTCCAATCGTCACAAACACTGGAGACCTCGCCACTGACGGAATATCGCACGCCGCCGACCAGGTACCCCGTTCCCTCCTCCCCCCAAAACTGATGTATCGTACGAGGCGGAATACACAGGCTCTCCCCTGGCCGCAGACGCACCCGCTCGCGGGGACCGAGCTCCCGCAACACACCATCCACCACGATAGGAAATCGCCGCGAGGATGGAGATCCATCGCCTTCCGTGGCTGTCAACTCGACGATAATGTTCCCGCCGGCGCGATTGATGATATCCTCACGCTTGGAACGATGATAGTGCGCCGGAGCACGCTGGCCCTCCGGATCCAGTATCAGCTTTTCCGCATAGGACTTCGGGTAGCGATCATCGGACATGCGGCCATTCCGCAGGGTAAAAAGGGTGCGCCCGATCTCGCAAAAGCGCCCGGACCCAAAATCCGTCACGTCCCAGCCCAACATACAATCACGAATCTCGTCTGCCTCGGAACCAACAGTCTGCCACTGCTCCGGAGTCCACCGGGAAAAACCCGGAAGCGAAATCCCGAAGTGCGAGAACACCTCCAGGGCATGGAGAACGGACTGATTGACATGCGAACGACACAATGAAGACGGGGTAGCCATGAGAAAAAAGCCCTTACCGCGAGGACACAGACTCCGCGTGAAGGTCGAAGAACATGCGATTGCGAAAGTCCCTGTGAACCGGTGACGCGACTGCGGCGTCGGGGCCATCAAAATCCTGCATCATCCAGGTCTTGGAAAGACCGTCGTCCAATGCTGCCAGCTCAGGAAACGTCGCCGGGGCAACGCGGCCCCATGAGGTATTTCCGGACGGGTTCCCCCAGGGATTCAAGGCGGCACCATTCAGAGACACCTGTTTGTTCAGCACATAGGAATACGCTCCCCATGCCTGAGGGTCGGCTTTGTAAACACGGAGGAAAGCCGGGCATTGCAGTTTTTTGGAATAGGCGAGAGTCGTCGTCTGAGGCAAAGAAAGATAGGGGGCAATGAAGCTCGAGATCCGAGTGGGGGCCCAACTGCCGTACACGCCGGCCATTTCCCGGTAGATCGGACCCGGCAACGACTGATTGTTATCCGCAGCGTACAGCTGGATCGCCTTGCCGTAGGCTGCCATCTGGGCCAGGCAACTCGAGCGATTCATCGTCGCCATCGTGTTTTTCACGACGGGAAACAGCAGGGCGGCAAGGATGCAGATGATCGCTGTCGTGACGATCACCTCGATCATCGTAAAGCCGTACGGTCGTCGCGCTTTCATCGTTTTGGGGGAAAGACGTATGAGCCAGGAGAACTTATTTCACCGACTTGACGCCGAAATGATCGATCTTTTCGACTCCCCGGGCGCCGCCTTGCTGCGAGCCTATCACCGCAAAGAAGGAGGACGCGCCAAAGAGCGCCTCATTGGCGACCTGCTGGGAGTAGGCCGGAGCGACCGGGGTACCCTTGCCGCCCGACGCCGTCACCTCAAAGATCTGCGAGGTGAACTCAAAGCCCGGTCGTTTCGCAACCGGAGCGTACCGCGTTATCCATCGGTATTGTTTTCCCTCCTCCAGCGGGAATGTCTCGGAAATGGCTGTTCCCTGGCGGGACGAGTCATTGAACGCCATCAGACTCCATTTCCCATCCGGGCTGAACCGCAGCGCGATTGTCACCGAGGCCTGGGCATCTTCAAAGGCCTCTCCGGTGCCGGTGGAAGAACGCGGCACGCCGATGGAGCCATCCGTATCAGCCCCCTTGTAGCCCAGCGCGGACTGAGGGCCGGGCACGGCAGAGAGTCCCGTCACCAGGGCCAGACCGGGAGTGGACGCTGTTGGCGTCGTGGTCCAAAAGTCCACCGTCACCTCGACATCGGCTCCGGAGTTGGCCAGCGGTTTCTTGAGCGAGTAGAGGAAATTCCCCGAGTCGCCAGTCGGCAGCATCGCTGCAGGCTGGCCGCCGGGGGAAACAGTCAACACACCCGGGCCGACTATCTTTCCCGGAAAGAGGAGGCCGATGTCGTCGCTTTTCCTAAAATCGACGATGAGTTCCTCGGCCCAGACAGAGGACGCGCCGACGAGGCAGAGACCAAGAACAGTGAGGCGAAATGGATTCATGATATGGGATATGGCTGAAATGTTAGGAAATGACTTCCAGTGCTCCGAAGAGCGCGGGATCGATCTTCTTCCCCAAAAGGAAGAACTTGCGGTCCGGATACCAGAGCACGGGCCCCTCCTCCCCCGTAGTCAGGCTGGCATAAAGGGCGAGATCTCCACGCAGGATGGAAACTCCTCCATTATCCATGAAGAACCAGGGAGAGGAAAACCAGACCGGCTGGTGCGCCTGGGCGCGAAACTCACCGCGAGCGAGACAGACCGGCCGGCGATGTTCCGAGGTATCCGAAGGCGTCTTGTCGAGAAAGTACCCATCGTGGTTGTGATAGAGCAGCACGTAGTCTCCCAGTCCGGTCTCGTAGATCGGGCAAGGGCTCAGCGGGTGCGGCAATGCCGGTCCGTCATCGTACTGCCTCAGTATCTCCGGCCTGGTCCACTCGCTGCCATCCGGACTGCCCACGGAATAGTACGGGCTGCCCAATGTCGTCCGCATGACACAGAACAATCGCTGATCTGGCAAAACGACGATGCTGGGTTCCTGGATGCAAGGCACCGAGGGATGACCCACCAGCGGCGTTTGCAGGGCGTCCTTGTCCCGGGCCAGCCAGGATATCTTCAGGCCATCGATATCGGGTCCCTCATCGACATTTTCAAACCGGATGAACTGAACCACCGAAGCCTCAGCCCACCATTCGTCTATGGGCTTGGGCGGACGCACCGACGGGCTGACCCACCGGGTGAATCCTGAGAAATAGCGCCCATCGGCCAGTCGTATTGGCTTTTGCCAGACGATCCAGTTCGCCGGCACATCGGGGTCGGGGTTGTCCCAAATCGAGCGGGGCATCGGAATGATGGACTCCTGGCTCCAGGTCTTCCCCTCGTCATCACTGAAGATGCCAGCCATCAAGCCGGTCGTATGCGTGAACACATCGTTCACCCCGGTATGCCTGCTGTAGATGATATAGATGCGGCCCGTGCGCGAGATCAAAGGAAACGCCCAGCTAGCCATCCCGGAGCCCTCCGGCAAATCCGGCCCGGCCAGCGTCCTGGGTTCCGACCAAACCACCCCGCCGTCCACGCTTTTGGAGATGACGATGTGTTGGTCGGGATTTCCCTCGAAACTGCTCTGCGTCCAGACGGCCAGGTACGTCTGCCCGGAGAGACGGCTCACCAGAAAGTGCTCATTGCTGGCCCTGGAGTGCCGGATGTCGCCGCTGCACTCCGGCTGGTAGACGAAAAAGTCGGGCGCGGTCCGGCCGGCTTCACGCGCGATGTGAGTAAGGGTGTTCATGGATTGGCTTTTTCGGAGGAAACATCGATCCGCACGGGCAGAGCGAGGCCGGCGCCAGGCAGTTGCGCGATCACCTTGCGCTGCCGGTCGCCGATCTTGACCGTGATCTCGTACTCTCCAAGGAATCCCCGTACCCGGACATTTCCCGATGCATCGGTCGTCTCGGTAATATCCGTCCACCATTGCTGGCGCACCAGATCGATAAAGGCCTGACCGTTGGGGCGAATGCTCCAGTCGCGATTCCACAGAGCGGCTTCCGGCTTCCAATGGCTGCCCGCCCAAAACCCCCAGATGGTAATACCAGCGACCGAAGGGTGGGAAAACGCAGCGATCAGGAAATCGCGGGTGTAGTCCGCGCGCAACCGGGCATCGCTGCTCGCAATGTCAAATTCCGTGATCTCAATCGGCAGGCCAAAGGCGGCAAACCGATCCAGCGTCTTGAACATCTTCTCCGGCGCGACCAGCGTCGCGTCAAAATGCGCCTGTTCGCCGATGCCATCGACCGGAGCATCGTTATTCCTGAGCGTACGCAGGATATTCTCCAGCTCATCGATCCGCCGTGCGTCGCGGGCTCCGCCCGAGAGCATGGCATAGTCGTTCAGGTAAAGGCGCGCTTCAGGGGCTGCCGCGCGGGCAGCCTCAAACCACTCGGTCATGGCATTCGGACCGAGCGTGTCCTTCACCCATGGTTCCATGTTATTCACTGGCTCATTGAGCACATCCCAGAGGGAGACCCGCCCGCGATAGGCCTCCACCGTATTGGCGATATGATCGAGGAACCGCGCCCGCAACTCCTCCGGCTTGTCGCGCAACTGCACGACATCATCCGGAAGAAACCTGGCGGCAGGCCAGACCAGACAGTGCCCGCGAATCGAAAACCCTTGCGACAACAGCCAGTCGACCGCCCTCTCGATCTTGTCGGGGCTGTTTTGCGGCTCACCCGTCTTGCGCCACTTCATTTCATTTTCAAATGTGGCCCGATTGAAATACCTCGTGAGTATTGACCGATACTGCTCATGCTCCGGCGAGTCGTCCAGCAGACGGAATGCCCGTACCGAGGTGCCAAAGGGGAAGGCATGCCGTCGCATCGCGACATGCACCTGCGCCCCCGGGACGGGATTCCCCGAGAGATCCCGCACGGTGACGCTCAGATCCCCCTTTCGGATCTTCTCGATCCGCTCCTGCGCCTCTTTTCGCCAGGCGGCGTCCTGCTCACGCCCCTCATAAGTTACGATCGGGCGCGGCATCTGGTCCATCGGCGTGCCTGCCGGAAACCGCAGGATGCTCACGTCGGCAAGCTCCACCGTCTGCAGGCCGGTCCCAAAGTTGATTCCAAACTGGAACCCGTTTGCATCGATGTCGCTCTTTGCCTGAAAGGGGTGCGCGATTACGGTCCAGTCCGATCCGACCGCAAACTCATACCCTCCCCAGGAGTCATGCGGCGGCGTCGCGCGATTTGCCGACGTCGTGATCCGGCTCTCGCCGGTTTCGCTTTTCATGTCCAGGGTCCTCGCCCTCGCCGTGAGAAGCAATATCTCACCCTTCTTGATGGGAGCGGGATTGATCCACCGCGCCTGGATATCCCAGGGATTGCGGGGCATCTTCTCGACCGTAAAGCGAAAGGCGGGATACTCCGGCGTCGGAAGGGTGACAGAGCCATACGCCGTGGCCGTGGATGAAATGGCCGCCTCTCGCGAGGCGTTGGCGAAGATCGCCTCCCCGCCCGGGGGCACCGGTTTGTCAACCTGCGCAATCAGCCGACCGGCGCCGCCCAGGAGAAGGATGAGAGCCGCGGTCACCAGACCGCTGATAGGAGAGCCAGACATGCAAACAGATCCCCGCAAAGCTTACTTCCGCGAGCGCAAGCGGCAATAGCCAACCAAACCAAGCATCCCCAGCCCAAGGAGAGCCATCGAACCGGGCTCGGGTACCACCGCAAAACTGTCGATCGATGCAACACCTTTCGCCGAACCCGCCTGCGACGCCAGGATTCCATAGATCGAAGATGATCCCGCGAGGCCGGAATTAATCACCGTTTGAGTATAGATGCCGCTCACCGCCGTTCCCACGGTCCCGTCCGCAGAAGCCGAGAAAAGCTGCGAGGAGAACGTATACGACAGATTGATCGAGTTAAACGTATACGTCGTGCTCCAATAATACCAGTTCCCCGCCGTGAGCGAAAATTGCGCACCGGTTCCAAGCCCGGCATTGGACCCATTGCTAAACGACACGAGATTATATTTCGCCGCAGTAGCGTCATATCGCAGCGAGACCGCCAGGGAATACTGGGGCGTGGTAAAGGTCGACCCGCTGCCAGTCGCGGAGCGCGGCACACCCACGACACCGTCGGTGGAAGCACCTCCCCACCCCAGGGCGGACTGCGGGGCGGCGGTGCCACTGATGCCTGTCACCAGCGACAACCCGTTCGTCGCGCCCCCTGGCGCTGCGTCGATCTTGAGATAAGTGCTGATCGTCAGGAGCGATGCGGGGCTGAACGATTGATTAGCCGAATAGATAAAATTGTTATTAGTTCCGCCCGGCAACACCGCTCCTCCGCCCCCGTTGAGCCCGACGCTGGAGGAATAGGTAAGACTTCCCGAGGCCACGATCCCTCCAGCGGAGAAATTGTCGGTGATGGAACTCGCGGAATCAAAATTCACAATGAGTGCTTGTGAAGTGACGGCAAAGCCCGTGATCAGGGAAGCCAGCACAAACATGCGGGTGCCCGTCAGAGCAATGAGTGAGATAGGGTGTTTCATGGAGGTTGGAAAACGAGAACACGCTGCTTCATTCCCGAATCTTCAGCAATGAGCCAATAATCTTACATAAGATTGTTGCCATTTCCTGACCGGAAAGCCATCGTAAGGAGTCGATGAAAAAAGCGAGTTTGGGCGACATTGCGCGGATCGCCGGTGTTTCGCGGATGACAGTCTCGTGCGCCATGCGCAACTCCCCGCGAGTGAAGGCTGAAACCCGGGAGGAGATTCACCGCATCGCGCGAGAACTCAACTTCATCCCGGACGCGCGAATGGCCCGCCTCATGGAAGGCGTGCGCGAAGCCAAGAGCAAAGAGCCTCTCCCCATCGCATGGCTGAATACCGGCAAGCACGAAGACGCCTGGCGCCGGTTCCGCTGGCTGTACCCTTACTATGAAGGCGCTCGGGACCGTTGCGCGGAGCTGGGTTACAAGCTGGACGAGATTTGGCTGAAGACACCGGAGATGAACTCGCGCCGAATTTCCAACATCCTGTACCATCGTGGCATCACCGGTGTCATCGTATGTCCATCGCTGGAGAGTCTGACCCATCTCCGTCTGAACTGGAGCCGATTTGCCAGCGTGACTTTCGAGCGCGCCATCCTCGCCCCCAGGCTGCATCGCGTGGCACACGATTACTTCTACAACATGCTTCTCGCGCTGAAGATGCTGCGCCGTTTCGGGTATCGGCGGATCGGCGTATTCATGCAGCAACTCACCGAGCGCAAAAGCTTCCACGGCTACATCTCAGGCCTGTGGTATTTCCACGCCGACGTCGATACGGCGGAGCGAGTCAGCCCGCTAATCTACCGGCACGTGGACGAGATCAAAGGCGATGGCCGAAAATTTCGCGAATGGCTGGACGGGGAACGTCCGGATGTCGTGGTCGGTCACCATAGCGAACTCGTGAACTGGTTGCGAGCGGCCGGTCGGAAAGTCCCCGAGGAAATCGGAGTCGTGCATCTCGCGATGGAAGACGACTGTGCGGAATGGGCGGGTATCTGGTCGAGAAAACGCGAGATCGGAGCGCAAGTCGTCGAGCAGTTGGTCACCGCCATGCATAACAATAATTTCGGCCTTCCCACAGTGTCTCACGATCTTTTGATCGGCGGATATTGGAAAGCCGGCGCCACGCTGCTCGTTCCCAAGCCCTCTCGCCCGCACCAAAAGGCATCCCGGACGCGCAAAGCCCGCTAGAGATCTGGATGTTTGGATGGAAGCGCTGTTGGACCGCCGAATAGTGACCATCCTGCCACCCTGGCCCCTCGGTACATCCGGTTGGCTCGTATTTGGCTTTAGGGTTCGGTAGGGGGCTTGAGGGAGTAGATGACGGAGCTTGAGTTCATGTTGAGCTTGTTGGCAGTGATGGATCCGTTGAGGGTGGAACCGCCGTTGAAGGTGACGGTGCTGCTGGGGGCGTAGACGGCGCCGTAGACGGCGGACCCGCTGTTGGCGTTGAAGCTGCCGCTCCAGATGTTGAGCTGCAAGTATCCGGGGTGGGCGGAGTTGCCGATGGTGCGGCCGAGGTTGAAGCCGCCCTTGAGGTTGATCGTGACCTTGCCGACGACTTGGATGGTGCCGCCGTTGAGAGTCAGGCTGTCGAAGTAGTAGACCATCTCCTGATTCGGGTCGGAGGCGTTGCCGAGGACGAGGGTGCCGCTGTTGAGCGAGACACTGCCGAAGTGGCCGGCTTGCGGGTTTGCGGTGGTGCCTCCGATCAAGTTGACGGTGGGGGTGCCGCTGTTGACCGTGATGTCGGCATTGCTGGTGGCGGCGTAGGTGTACGTCCCGCTGACGGGGAAGGCGGTCGGGGCATTGGACGCCTTGGTGCCCCATTGACTGAGGTCGAAGGCCGTGAGCGTGTAGCGTTCGATCTGCCGGTAAACCTTGCCGGTGACGGAGGGGGCCGGATCAAAGTTGACCGTGTAATTGGACGGGTCGGCCGGCCCGCCCAGGTCGACGACGCGGTACGGACTGTTGTCGTAAGTGTTCTGCCCGAGGATGACGGAGGCAAAGAGGCTGTCGCGGGCGGGTGTCCAGGTTTTGTCGCCTCCCGAGACGGCGTTGCTTTTCACGGTCGGTGTGCCAGGCAGGTAGAGGCTGCCGTTGATCTTGCCGCCGCTGTTGATCTGGATGTTGCTCGGGGTTGGGCTGTAGGCCAGCATGATGTTGCCGTTGAACGTGCCGTTCAGGGCCGACAGGCTGCCCACCAAAACCCCTTTGGGGATGGTGGACGGGCTGACGACGGGAGTGTAGACCTGCGTGGTCTGGGCCGAGTCGAAGAACCAGTTGGTCAGGCTGGCCGGGGCGAAGGTGCGGGCTTTGATCGTCGTGATGGCGTCCTCCGCCAGGGGCACGGCGCTGGTATAGGCCTGGCCGGCGCTGGGAGACTCGAGGTCGCTACCGTCGGTCGAATACCGCAGGATGTACCCGGCGGGCAGGTTGGCCAGATCGCCAGGGGAGACAAAGAAGGATGTGTTCATCCCCTGGACGGCGGTGATGAGCGGTGTACCGAGGGTGACTTTCTTGATCGCGACGCTCTGGCGGTCGGGATTGCCGCTGATCACAAAGGCATTCGGGTCGGCGTCGAGGCTTGCGGTTCCAATGACGGTGGTGATGCCGGCGAAGGCGCTGGTGCTAATCCCCATGGTGGCCGGGGCGGCATCCGTGCCGCCGGCGCTTCCCCCCTCAAGCTTGAGGGTGACTGTCACCTTGCCTGCTTGGTTGGCCGGGATGGTTCCAACCACGCTGCCCGTCAGGAAGACCGATACGGTGGCGGCGCCGCTGGCCATTTGTCCTCCGGCCGCGGCGTAGGTCACCTCGGTGGGACCGCTGATCATCGGGTGGATGGCGATCTTGGCCGGATCCGGAGTCGGGCTGGCCGACGGGGCGGGAGACGGCGTCGGGGTGCTGGTGGGATTGCTCGTATTTGGGTTGGTGAGCGCAGCGGCCTCTTCGGGGGTGAGGTCGCGGTAGTCCCAGATCCATCCCGGCCCCTGCTTGACGTCATGCACCTGGGCCAGCAGCTCCTTGCGTTCGGTCGCGTCGACCGGCGCCTCTTTGGCCAGATTGTCCTGAATCTCGAATTCCTTCACCCCGGCCGGCCCCGGGCCGGAGCGCACCTCGAAAATCGTTCCCGTCCAAACGGCCCGCTTGTCGGTCGTGGCCGCTTCCGCGGCCGTCTGCATCACCGGGTGGATCCGCTGGTCGATGACCGAACCGCCGGGCAGGATGGCCACTGCGGCCGAACTGTCCGTCCGCCGCGTCTTCAGCTGGGCGATCACCGCTTCTTCCTTCAGGTTTGGCGAGAGCTGCCCGTCGAAGGTTTGGTAGATCGGTATCGCCCGGTTGATTGTGTCCACGTCCTGCTGCAGCTTGTTTTCCCGCGCCGACTTGCGCACCTGTACCACGCCCTGATAGGCCGCCCCGCTCAGAATCGCCAGCACGCTGACGACCAGCAGAACCTCAACAAGGGTGAAAGCTCCGGCGTTCCTTTTCATCGTCGCACCCCCGTCATGAAAGCCGATTGGGTCGACTCGTAGGTTAATCCGTCAATCCATCTGGCGTCCCTCACCGTCACGCCGCCTTGCCGGGGCAGGCGCTCGGCGATGTCCATGGCGTTCCAATCCGATATCCCGAGCGCGACGCTTCCCCTGTTAAAGGCGGCCAGCGAATTCAAGGATTCAAAGGAAGCCAGGGTGCCGTCCTCCAAGGCAAAGACCACCGCGACGTGGTGCCAGGCGTAGGAATTCAGCTCGTAATCCACCAGGAGGATGCGATTCGCCACGCCCTCCTCTCTGAGGCGGTTGCGAACTGCTTGCGCGACCGGCAGACATGCGTCCTGAACGCCGGAGAGAAGTTCCGTATCGCCACGTAACCGCATGTACGAGGCCGTCCCCGCGCACGCAAGCGCCACCACCACGACTTGCAGGCAGAGAGCGGGAAAGAGCCTCATCAATCAGAATCCTTGGGCGGCTGAAACCGGCGGACGAGTATCTTTTCCACGTCCGCGTAGACGACTTTGCTTAAAATCACGGCGACTTTGCTTACGAAAGCATAAGCGAAGTGGAAAGCGAAAATTCGGATGGCTTAGGGAAGCTGGCGGATCGAGAGCGAGCGACCGAGGGAAAAGGCTTCGGACCGGATCCGTAGTTTGCTTTCGACGCGCAGGTTTTGGACTCCCGGAGGTTGTTGACCGTCGACTCGGCCCGACCTCCAGCCTTGAGTTTGTCCCTGAAGCGCACCACATCACCATGCGTGACGGCAGCAATCGTCAGTTCCGCCCGATCTCCCAAGTGTTCCAGAAAATCCCGGATCAATTGCTTGTATCGCTGCATCGTCGTCGCTGACGCCGAGCCCTCGCGGTTCTTCAACCACTCCTCCAGCCATGAGCGAGTCGAGTAAAACTGAACCTTTTCACCAGTGGCGTTCTCCATGATGTCCGAGAGAACGCGTCGCACCTGCGCTTCCGTCAGACGCTTCTCCTTTCCTTGTCGCGCGGCATCATCCCACCCCAGGCAGATTCTCAGGGCCTTGGCACGATTACGCTCCTTGGTGCTGCGAAACGCCCGACTGCCGTCTGTCTGATAGAATGCGCAAAGACTTCGAAGACACCTCGGAAAAATAGTTTCTCTGCGCCTCACCCGATGGATTTGCTCAGGATTAGTCGGGATTTTGGGCTCCTGGTTCCAGAGATGTTTGACGAAGTGGTCGATGAGGAGTCTCTCTCGCCAGAGTCGCTCCCTTCAATCGCGACAGCGGTCAATACGGCGGACGTCGCCTCATTGCCGGTGGCTGCAAGAATGTCCGTACCGCCCTTTTAAGTTTCTCCGGCAGATTGTTGCTCTCAGACAAAGCAAACGGGATTGTAATATTGTCGGCTGGCAAGCACTCCTTGGTCTCGTAGAACGCTAAATTTGCGATATTCTTTTATGATTTTTGTCGGGGGGAGAGGGGGAAATTATCAACCGACATCCACCAGCAGTTCCATCATGGATTGTGTCTTCTCGGCAAAGACATTCCGTCGCGCGACGTGAATGGCACCGCCGCAGGCGCGGAAAATGGGCAAGGGTTGATCTGCGGGGATTTCGTCCCACCCCGCCTTCACCCGAGCACTGGCGTCACGGGTCATGGCGGTGTAGAAATTCACCTTGCAAACGCCATCCTGCCCGACACTTTGAATACGGTCGCCGAGGCTGCTGGTTCCGTGAAGAGCCTGGATCGGTCCGACTTCGCGAGTGATGCCCCGGGCGATATCGCGGCGGTAGTCGAGAGGTGCGGTGGACTGGGTGCGGTGCTCGGTTCCGAGATTCGGCACGATCAGGTCTACACCCGTTCGCCGGACAAATTCCCGGACGCGGGCAGCATCGGACAACATCTCCGACTCCCGGATGTTTTTTCGCTCGATTTCCACCCTTTCGTAAATTTTGTCCGGGCAGGCCTCGATGACCACCTTGCCGCCAGCTTCGGCGACGTAGCTCGCGGTCATGGCGGCGTTTTGGTCAAAGTCGTAGAGGCTGGCGTCGAACAGGATGATGCCCATGGCGTCCTGAAACCAGGGTGAGCGCATCAGCCGGAGATCGGCCTCCAACGGAACCCAGCCATGGTCAAGAAACGGTATGACCTCCACCCGCTCAGAGAGACCGTCCCGATCCGCATAGGCTTCCAGCCAGTTCATCCATGTCTCAGCGGCCTGTTCCAGAGACCCTTCGGCGGCCAGGCGTCCGAGTTGCGGGTGATCGGGATAGGAGGCGGTGACACCGATGCCCACCACGACGCGGGGCGCGTCGCGTTTCTCGGCATAACGCTGCGCTCCGATGAGGATGCCTTCCATTTCCTCCGGGGTTTCCGCGTTGGGACAAAGGACTGGGGTGGCCGTTGCGCCCGCCGATTTCATGCGCTTCAGGACGTCGGTTCGATTTCGGATGATTTTCATGATTCGTCTATTGAGTTGTCGCTCCAGAAAGAATAGACAGCGGGGCTGTGCCGAATTTGAAAGACGTGGCAAGAGCGGCGAACGTTCATCCCACCACCGCTTCCAGTATTCTCAACGCCGCATCGGGAAATTCCCGTTTCAGTCCGGAGACACGCCGTCTGGTCGAGGAGGCGGCGCAACGCCTGGGCTACGTGCGCAACCTCGCCGCCAGGAACCTGCGCGCCCGCAAAAGCTACACGGTGGGCCTGGTGGCCGGAAATCTGCAGAATCCGTTTTTTGCCCAGCTTTCCCTCGAACTGGAAAAATGCCTGCATCCGCTCGGCTACGAGTTGCTGCTCACCTGTCATGGCGCGGACAATGCCGACGACGAACTCCGACTCGCGCAGACCCTCTCGGAACGCGGGGTCGACGGGCTGTTGATCTGGTCGGAAATGCGCGGAGGGCGCGCGCCGAAGTTTTCCGCCGGAGCCGGGTGCCCCCGCGTGTTTCTCGGATACGGGCCTCCGCGCGAGCCGGCCGTCACCATTGACCTTGGAAAGGGACTGGCCCTGGCTGTCGGCCGCCTGGTCGCCGAGGGGTTCCGACAGATCGCCTTTTTTTCGCCATCCTATGCTCGGACCGCCGGGCTTCCCAGACCGCGGCCCGAGCTTCTCCAGGACGCCTGCCTCCGCCACCGGATTCCCCAGCCAATCCTGCTCTACTACGATGGGGAAAGCTGGGATTTTCAGGCGGCGGTTGAAGGCGCCATGCGCCTTCTCCCGGACGTGAAATGCGAAACCGCCGTGATCGGATTCAACGATGTCTGCGCGCTCGCCTGGTTTCTTGCCGCGCAGGGAAAGAACCGATCGGCACCCGTGGTAGGCTTTGACGGCACGCCCCTTGTCCAGGCCATGTCCTCGCGGCTTCCCTTTGTGGATCTGCGCCCGGCTCTGGTCGCCGAAAAGGCCGCCGCATTGTTGATCCAGCTCATGCGCGGCGAATCGCCGCGTTCGCGGCGCGTATCCGTTGCTCCGCTCTATGTGGGAGACGAGGGACAGTACCCCGTGCAGCACTGCGCGGGATGAGCAGGTCTCACGCGGAGGTGTAGTGAGAGAGGGCGGAAGAAATTCCAACCCATCACGCCGCCGCGTTCCAGCTCGGGACTTTTGCTTTTGGGTTGGAGAACTTTGCACAGGAGTCGTGATTTGCCTTGGGAAGATATTTAAATAGGGCTTGACCTAACGTTAGGTCAACCTTGTATTGATCCCATGCCCTATGATCTGATCGCGGTCGGTCTCAATGCCGTGGACGTGCTGGTGCGCCTGCCGGAAACGGTACGGCACGATGACAAACAATTTGTGGACGATCTGGTCATACAGGGTGGCGCGCCAGTCGGATCGGGCTGTTGCGGCGTGGCGCGTTTCGGATTTCACGTAGGGATGGTGGCGCGCTTGGGAAGGAACACGCTGAGTTCGATCTGTCTCGAGGATTTTCACGCCAACGGCGTGGACACCGGGTTGGTGGTGCGTGACGAGGAGTCGCGTCCCGCCATTGCCCTGGTGGAGATCGACCACCGCACGGCGGCCCGCACGGTGTTCATTCAGATGGATCATTATGGGTATCTCAGGAGGGAGGACATCCCGAACGCCGAGATCGCGCAGGCGCGGGCGCTTCTGGTGGACAGCTATGACCTGGACGCGACAGAGGCCGCGCTCAAGGCGGCCGCGGGAAGCGCCTGCCGGAGCATCATGGACTTTGAGTCAGGCGATCCGGAACGGTTGAAAAAACTTCTCGGCCTAGGGACCGATGCCATTCTTCCGCTTGCTGCAGCCCGAGCTCTGTCCGGTCTGCGGGAGCCGGGCGAGGTTCTTCACGCGCTGGAAGATTGGTGTCCCGGGCAGGTGGTTGTGACGGATGGGCGGCACGGAAGCTGGGCGCTCGACCGGGATTCCGGCGGCCTCCGGCATCAGCCAGCCTTTGTTGTTGAGGCGGTAGACACCACGGGATGCGGCGATGCCTTTCACGCCGGTTATATTGTGGGTTTGCTCGAAGACTGGCCGCTTGAGTTGCGCATGGAATTCGGCTCCCTCCTGGCGTCGTGCGTGGCGGGTCGAGTGGGCGGACGGACCGCTCTGCCGTGGCGGAAGGATGCACCCTCAATGGCGCGCCGGGAAACCTCCCCTGCTCTCGCGAATAAACTCTCCACCCTCTTATGAAAAAACAATCGCTCACCTTTGCTCTCTATTTCGGAAACCGCGGATTCTTTCCCGAGACACTCGTCGCTGGCGCCCGCCAGGAACTCACCGCGCAGGTCGAAGCCCTCGGATACAAGGCACTCCTGCTGGACGAATCCGCAACCCGCTACGGCGCGGTGGAGACCCCCGATGAAGGCCGCGTCTATTCGAGGTTTCTCGAAGCCAATAAGGGAAAATACGATGGCATCATTCTCTGCCTGCCGAACTTTGGCGATGAAACCGGGGCCGTCACCGCGCTTCAGGATTGCGGCGTGCCCATACTCATCCAGGCCTATCCGGACGAGCTCGACAAGATGGGCTTCAAGGAACGGCGTGATGCATTTTGCGGCAAGTTTTCCATCATGGATGTCTTTTACCAATATGGCCTGCCTTATACGGTGTTCCCGCCCCACACCGCACATCCCTCCAGCGACACTTTCAAAAAACAGCTCGAAAAATTCGCAGGCATCTGTCGCATCGTCGGAAAAATGAAGCGCATGACAGTTGGCGCCATCGGCGCGCGTACGACGGCGTTCAAAACCGTGCGCTTCGACGAACTCACGCTTCAACGCTACGGGATCACGACTGAGACCCTCGATCTTTCCGACGTATTTCTTCGGGTGAAGAATTTCGACACCTCGCGCGATGCCTTCAAAGCACGCAAGGATTTTCTGCTCGGCTATGCCAATTGCTCCAAAGTTCCCGCCCCTGCGCAGGACACGATGTCCAAGCTCTCCATCGTGATTGACGACATCATCGAGGAATACCGGATGGACGCGATCTCGTTCCGCTGTTGGATCGAGCTTGAGAAGGAACTGAAAATCGCCCCGTGTCTTTTGATGAGCGAGCTAAACAACCGGGGTATTCCCGCCGCGTGCGAGGTGGACATGTGCAATGCCATCACCATGTATGCCTTGCGCCTGGCCGCCGAAATGCCAGCCACATGCCTGGACTGGAACAACAACTACGGCGAGGATCCCGATAAATGCATCCTGTTCCATTGCGGCCCCGTTCCCCAGGATCTCATGACCGCAAAGGGCGAGGTGGTGGATCATCCAATGTTCGCCAAGGCTCTGGGCGCCGGCTGCGGATGGGGTCCAAATGTCGGGCGCATCGCGGCATCGTCCATGACCTATGCCAGTGCCAAGACCGAGGACGGAAAATTCCACTATTATCTTGGCGAGGGCGAGATGACGGCGGATCCCATCGCCGAGGGATTCTTCGGCTGCGCGGGCGTCGCACGCATTCCGGAGCTGCAGAAAAAACTGAATCTCATTGGCCGCGCCGGCTACCGCCACCACGTCAGCATGACCTTTGGCCGCGTCGCGGACGCCGTGAGAGAGGCGTTCTCCACCTATCTCGGATACACTCCGACAGAAATAAACTGACCCGGGCTCCTGGGTTTCGCTTTTCGTTGAGTCAATACGTTGAACACGATGTACCGACTGATACACGTCGACCCCCGCGAGGTGGAAAAACTGGCTGTTTCCGGAACAGGACATACCGGGCAGCAGGACTGGCAAAGTCCCGGGTCATGGCTGCGCGGTCGCGCAGGACGGTGAATTTCACGTGATCGACGTTTGCGGAAGGCTGCAAGGTTGAGGCTAACTGCCGACGCCCTGGCTCGGTGCACCACGGGTAGCACCGTCGAGGTGATCGCTTAGGTGGTGACGTGCGGGAAGATCTAGACCCTCGCGGCAAAACGGGTGTCCGGGTTCAAACGCCTTCAGCGCGTTATCGATGAGGCAAAGGTTTACCGCTTAGACTCCCGGCCGGACCGGGCGTTCTCAACGGCCGCCAGATCGCTCTTCATGCGTTCCTCCAGCCCGCAAACTGATGGCTAATAGCTATCCTGGCCGATTCCGAATAGTCCGACGCACACTGTCTAGGCAGTCTTCATTCAACTGAAACGGTGATCTTGTCGATGGAAACGGATTCGTCGGGGGTCCCCATTTCGTCGCGGCGAGCCGTCTCAAACGCCAACCGAAAAAGTTGAACTGGCAACGCCATTTTCATCTCTTTTGGATCGATGGTGTACCGGAGTTCTGACCAACTCGTATCCAAGTCCAGCGAAGAGACGACAAAGTTCTGGCTCCGCGCATCCCTGATCAGGAGGCGGAGGCGGCGGCCTGCCTCACTCGCCTTCGCCTCTACTGTGACAACGATGATTTTTCCCTCCGGCACGGTTAAGCCCGACAGGAACTCTTTGGACTGAATTGCGTTTAAACCATGAGGCTCCCCATCCCCGGGAAAAAATGTCCCCTTGAAGCGAATAGCGGATCGCCCTTCGTCTTCGACAAATTCCAGCTTCGCTCCCGCGGGCGCGTCGGCCTGCGAGATCCATGCTGGGCTTTCAGTATCGAAGTTTTCAACTGGAAGCGTCTGCCCCGCGGATAGGGAGGCAGAAAAAATTAAGGTGGCAGCAACCGAAACGAAGAAGCATTTCATTATTGAGCCTGTGATAGGAAAGGGGATTCGTGGCATCTCGATTGGGGGAAAGGAAAGCAAGCGTCCATCTTGGATTCCCAGAGATTGGCAATCAAGGAAATCTCAATGTTATTCCTAACGCAGGCATCGTATTCTGCTATCGCCTTTTCAGTGGTGCCAACGGTCGCATGTTGCGACGGTCGCAGAAAATTTCTGTTCGTTTCTCCCCCCTGACGGATGCAGCGCCTGGCCGCCTTGAGGCGGCAGAATCATCTCCGGACCTGGGAAACATGCCTGTGTCGATCTCATTTCCCGCGCCCAATATGCAGTCGCATTTATGGCGATATGTTGATTCCAAGCCCTCACGACAGTATGGGAAACGCCTGGGGACGACGATATCGCAACAAGTGAAAATTCTATAATGGCGCGCCGACCGCAGCAAACTCCGTCATGGGACCCCGCATTCCTGCGAAAAGGCTTGATGGAAGTGTGTCTCCAAAATGGATTCCGCCAGCACTTGCGCCAGCGGTGCCAGCCGTCCCAGCAGTGACTCCTTGCGGATCGTCTCTCGCTTGCTGGACGGCTTTCGCTTAGCATCCAATGTGATTTCTGAAATGTATCCCCTGAGGGATTGCTCAAACAAAACTCAAAAGGTTGGCTTATGGGGCAAGCGAGCTGGGGGATGGGTCGGTCAATATCCGAAAAGACCTGCTATTGCTCCAGAATAGTTAATAGATGGCAGTGGCAAGAGCGCATCAGGGCAAAAATTTGAGGGATCGTTCAAATTTGCAAGATTGTTTTGACTGCACCCCAATAACTTTGACCAACAAACTGAACGCTTTGCCTCAGCGTTCTGCCAGCAGGTGGCGGAAGCTGCATCTCCGCGGAAATGCCATAACGTTACGATTAACACAAAGATTGAGTGGAAATGTCTGCGAGCACACTGTTTACTTCAAATCGAGCAATGATGTTCCACAATCTCATCATCCCCAGACTCCCCAGTCGCCATCGTGAAGCTTTCTCCCTCGTTGAGCTTCTATTCGTCATTGCGATCATCGGGCTTTTGGCGACGGCAACTGTTCCGGCTCTCAATAGTATCACGGACGGTGGAAATGCGTCCAGCAGCACATTGAAGCTGGCTTCATTCCTGGAGCAGGCGCGTCAGTATGCGACCGCCCAGAACACGTACGTTTACATTTCGTTTCTGCCGCGTGATAGCGGCGGGCCTGAGGCCAGCCTATGGGTCACGGCCGTAGCCTCCAATAGCGGATCAGACATTGCCGCTCGGGGCACGAAGTCTTTCGTGGTAGGGTCGGGGGACGCGGAGGGCAGGCAGCTGACGCACACTCTCAAGCTAAATGGAATGGTGACGGAAAAGAAGGGTCAGATTCCGCTTTCGGCCGTATCTCGTCCAGATCCCGCTCAATCAGTGGAGCCGATCGACACAGGCGCATCAACATTCGGTCCGATCGGCGGAGCGACTTTTCCGATTGGGTTTTGGTTTTCACCGGATGGCTCCGCGAGTACGGACTCTGATGTACCAACGAGAATCGAGCTTGCGATCAGACCGGATGTCAGACCCGATCCCAAATGGGCCTCAGTGATCCAGATCGCTGGATTAACGGGCTCTGTCCATGTCTACCGTTCGGAGTAGGCATCCATCGAGAAGTCTGTGATTCTGCTTTCTCCCAGGGGGCAACGAGGATTCAGCCTCGTCGAGGTGGTGATCACCATTGGTATTGTCGGTTTCGTCGTGGTTGGGATACTGGGATTGTTTGCCCTCGGCTTGCGCACTGGCAGCGAATCCCTGGAGACAACAAAGGCGGCCAACTTGTCGTCTCTTCTCCTTAACCAGAGAAGAATGGTTCCTATCGACGGAACAAACAGTCCCCTGCTGTCCGGATTCTCTCTGCCTGACCTCAAGGAGAGCAAAAGCAACTTTGATCCATCGTCTTCCAGTATCACTCCGGTTTACGTGGGCGCCGATGGCTATGCGACGAACGTGGCTGCGGCGGAGTATGCCCTCGGGTATGTCGTCACGAAACATGCGCGGTCCGCGAGCGTTTACTGCTTGCTGTACTGGCCGCCTCGCGCCGATCTCACAAATGCCATTGGGCGATACGAGATTTCAACGGAGATCGCTGTCCCATGAAAAGACGGAGTCGTAGCCGCGTCGGGGCATTCACCCTTGTTGAGCTGCTCGTCGCGATGGCCGTTATCAGCGTCATGGCGGTCCTCTTTCTCCAGATGATCTCGTGGACGAGCAAGAGCTGGGCCGAGGGTCGGCAACTGGCGGATAACCTTGGGAAATCCCGGGCCGCCTTCGACATCATCACGCGGGATGTTCAAGCGGGAATCTTGCGGCCCGATCTCGGAGGTTTCGTTTCCGTCGATTCCTCGGTGCCGAAGAATTTCTGCCTCTACGTTGCCCGCGGAGGGCGGGGAGATCGATCCATCTCGATCGTTCGATACCGGATTGGCGCCAATGCAACCTTGCTGAGACAGACTCTGCCCATTGATTGGGATGGTTCGAACTCGGGAAATATGGCTTTCGGAACCACTACCATTCCAAGCGCTTCGGATCTCGATAGCAAGGGCTCGTCCACGGAACTCGTCACCGGGGTTGTGGCGTTTGGAATCTATTTTTTGAACTCCGGTCCGAAAGGAGATTCTCCAGTTATCGAAAATTCCTACACCAATAGTGCCCAGTCGTCCTCCCGCGCCTTGGGGATTTGCATGATCGTACTGGATGAGCGAACCGAGAAATTGCTCGCTTCGCAAGGCCGTCTAGACGCCTTTCTCTCGTCTTCCGCTTGGAACGAACCGGGGAGCTTGAGCCGGGGACTCAGAGCCCACTGGCAGGCCGCGATTGACTCCTTTCTGAGCGGACCGGAGGGAGCGAATCTTCCCCAGAATGTTCGAACCGGCATTCGAGTGTTCGAGACGGTCGTGCCGCTTCCCAATACCGCGCAAAGATGAAGGCTCCCTCTCAATCAAAGGCGTTTGCTTTGGTGCTGGTTCTTTGCCTCATCGTTGTCGTGAGTTCGATCCTCATAGCCTTTGTCACGGTCATGAGGATGGATCGGGCGGCCACACAGAGCTACTCGCAAGGAATTCGGGCGGACCAGATCGCCTTGGGTGCAGCACAGACTCTTGAGGATCAGATTGTGGCGGAGATCGAGAATGGGTCTGTCCGTTACGGGGCGGACGGAACGACCGGCGACACCAGCGCTCCTTGCGTCTTTGAACCCATCGCGAGAACCGACATGGTGCTCCAGCGGGCCGGAACGACCACGAATGTCGGCACGCTCTACAAGATCAGCAAAGCCGGAGTGCCTTTCTTCACCAACGGGCCGAGTCTCGCCAGTGCGGCCGCGTCCAGCGCCCCGGCGGGAAATGGTCGGAGGATCACCTTGCAAGGCTGGAGTAAACCAGCCCTCCTCGCCAATGGATGGCCGACGAATCAGGCGGCGCCTGACTGGATCAATGTCACTCGTTCCGGCCCTCAGATTGTCACAGTATCCGAAGCGAAGAATGGATCTCTTTCGAATCCGAAATACGTCATCGGCCGTTACAGCTATGCGGTGTATGATGTGGGCGGGCTGCTCGATGTCTCCATCGCGGGCTTTACCAAGGGCGGTTCGGATCTGACCGGAAGGTTCATCGCGCAGAAAGGGTCCTCCTTCCTTGCCGATCTTACGCAAATTCCCAACGGAGGTGGAAATCTCAGTGCGGCTCAAATTGACAAGATGGTCAAGTGGAGGAACAAGGCCAGTCTCCCCACGGCAATCTCCTATGTGACGAACTATCTGGGAACGAACGGAGGAGTGGCTGTGAAGGCCGGGGACGACGCATTTGTCAATCGTCAGGATCTCATACGATACGCGCAGCTGAACGGAATGACCAACGCCCTTCCGTATCTGACCACCATCCATAGATCGCTCAACGCTCCAAATTATTCTCCGACAACAAATGCCCCGGCGGGTGGGATCTACGCGTATAAGGATAAGGCAAACACTCCTTCGTCGATCAATCGGTCCCTTGCGAACGTCAGGGTAAAGGCTGGAGGATGGGTTCGCTCAGATGGGAGTTTGGCGGTGACTGGAGAGCCGCTTCTGAAAAATCGGTTTCCGCTCAAGCGGCTTGGTCTTTTGGCGGACGCATCCGCAAATGCTACTGACATCCAGAAGTATTTTGGTCTGAGTGGACCAGGTGGGAACGAGCCCTGGACGTATAACCATGGTTCCTCGGGGCGCATCATGACCTTGCAAGAGGTGGCAGCCGCAAATCGTGAGCCGGATTTTTTTGAACTGCTCAAAGCGGCAATCCTGGATGGATCCCTCGGTCGTGATCCGGGTGGGGTCAAGGTCAACTCCACCGATCCCGGGATGTACTCCGATGTACGCGCCGTGAGCGTCGAGCACGACCCGCAAATCTTCAAGATTGGCGCGAATATTATCGATCAGTTCGACGCCGATAATTATCCGACAACGATTTTCTGCCCGATGTTCGCGCCTTTGACGGATAGCGCAAATTTCGCGTACGGAATCGAAAATCTCCCGTACTTGACCAGGCTTGCGCCAATACTTAGAGATGTCACGCCACCAGCCTTCGATGGAACCAAGAGCCTGGGAAGATGCTGGGTCCAGCCTGCCCTTTGGAACCCTCACCAGGCGGATGTGGAAAGCGTGCCTACACCGTCGGTTATCCGCGTGCAAGCCTCCGGGGTGGCCCGCATGACGGCGAGCTACTCATACAGCGGCCCGGTTCCACAACCGACGCCCCCCAAGAAGGCCGCCACGGGTCCGGATACCGATTTCTCCGTCGATCAAAAGGCCGCCATTATCCAGCCGCTCGCCTCGATTGATTTCCGGACGCAGCCCGTTCCATTGAATGAGGGCAACGTGGATCTTGTCGCGACCGATATCAAGAATATCCCGAGCCAGCAGTTTCCCACCGCGCCATGGACGGCCAAACCCGTGGGGTTTGCAGTCGATGCGATGCCGTATTTTCCCGATAGCACGACCAAGACAAACCCTATCTATTTTCTTTTTCAACCCGTAGGGTCCGTTTCCTTCACTCTTCAATGGCTGGACGGGAATGTTTGGCGCACATACGCCAATATTCGACAGGTGAAGACCAAGATGCAGACGCAAGTGTCTCCTGATGCAGCGGGATACCTGGGTGATGATTCGGCTCACGATTCTTATGTCACCTTTGATGGCAGGACGGACCGATTCGGAGTTGGGCTGGCGTTGTTCCCGATCAACTCAACTTTCCGGCCGACCTATCTGCCGGTGAGCGGAAGCAAGTTTGTCGGCCCTGGTCCTGACGTTGCGTCGGGCTTCTTGTACGGATCGCCTCCAAGCCCTGTCATGCCAACAGCAAGTGCGGGGTATTATCCCGCGTCGCTTGCCAAGAATAGCGACGCCGGAACAGTCAAGTACAAGGATGTCGATGGAATCGCGCGGATGGCCGACGGGGGATTCGCAAGCGAGTCAGCGGCGAGCTTTCCAAACGGCTTCCCGCTGGCGGCTGGGAACAACACCGGGAGCCAGCGCCCCCTTATCTTGAACCGCCCGTGCAGATCAGTGGCAGAGTTAGGATACGCATTTCGGGATCTGCCGTTCAAGACCGTGGATCTCTTCACCGATCAGAGTGCTGATCTGGGACTGCTGGACGTCTTCTCGGTCGATGAGGCCCCCATCGTCGCAGGGAAGATCAACCCGAATACGGCTCCGGCGGAGGTCCTGCGGGCAATTGTCACCGGAGGTCTGAAGAGAGAGAATTTTGTTGGCTCGGAGCCGGCATCAGCGGATTTGCTCGGCAGCTATGTTCCGGATTTGGCGGCCAATTTGTCTGCCCAGCTTCGGCAGACGCCGCTCCTGCACAGAGGAGAGATCGCGGCTTCTCTCGGCACGGCGTTGTCGGCGGTCGTTCCCGCGAATAATTATCTCGATGCGGCAAACAAGACTCACCGTGAAGCTGCAATTCGCAGTATCGCCGACATTTGCGATGTCAGGACCTGGAATCTGTTCATCGATGTGGTCGCACAGGCGGGAAGGTATTCACCGCAGGCCACTTCGCTCGCTTCTGATTTCATTGTCGAGGGAGAGAAACGTTACTGGCTGCACATCGCGATCGACCGCGTTACCGGCGCTGTTATCTCACGTCAATTGGAACCAGTTTATGAATAGGACATTCACGCTGATGGTATCCTTAGTGTTTGCGTTTGGCATCCGAGCCTTCGGTCAGGCGCCTTCCGTGCATCCGGCTTTGGATCGGGCATCCTATACGGTGAAGTTCATCTGGAAAAATGGAGCCACAGCGGCTGCCTCCCCTGGGAATGCCTTGCCCAGCGAAGTCGCAGTGCAACGTTTTGATGGAATTCAGAATTCGAAGATCACTTGGCTCGATGGAAAGCAAACCGAGGATTGGGCTGATGGTCCTCTGCTTGTGACAAGAAGCCCCGTCGGTGACTGGTTGAATGTGATGAATATTCAGAGTGAAGAAGCCTCCTCCGCCTGGAGAGCACTGACATTGTCCGCTTTCGGCTCATGGGCAACGGGCGATGCGTTCAAGGAGGAAAACACCATCCAGGAACGGCGCGTTTTCCGCTTTGAGAGGAAAAGTCCCAGCGATGACAGCAATGAGACTCTTTGGATTGATGCTGTTTCTCTACTGCCGGTTGCCTATGAAAATAGTGACCTAAAAGGGGTTTTCACTTTTTGGAACGCCCCTTCTTCTCCACTGTCCCCGCCGCAGGAGTATGTGAAAAAGCTCTCGAGATTCCGTGAGCTCGACGCCACACCCGTTAGGCTCTCTGGAGGAAAGTAGAGTCTGAGGCCCCTGGCCGGTTCACGTAACAACGTTTTTTAGCTTACTCATCAAAAGAAGCATAAAAATAAAAGCCTTGGCTCGTTTTTTGGATGCCTGCTGGGAAAATGCCTCAGTTCCGGTCTCTTTACCGCAGGTACCGTCATGGACCTTCTTTCCGGACCCTTTCTTTCAACTCTCTGGGAGGAAGTCTTACCATCGGCACTTTCGCCCATGGTACCGCCCTGCTATTTCCGCACTTGATCGGATTCCGTCCAAGCTGGATTTGGAATCATCCAGACACGGTTTCGGGATGCATCCGGGCTTGATTCGTTATAGTAGATTGCTGAGCCGTCGAGATTGAAAGTCGGATGCGGATGGCGCGGGTGGCGCATGTATTGGTGTGATCTGGCGAGAAAGGTGCGGTCGCCAGTTTGCATGTCGACGAGAAGGACGTCACTGATGTCTGCCGCATCCGTCCATCTGTAGCCGGGGACATCATACGGGCCGGTGGTATCGACCACGGCCCATCGGCCATCGCGGCTCACCCCGACGTGCCAGTCGCGATCTCCCGCGCTGACGAGACGCGGCGGTCGACCGTCGGGAAAAAATTCGAAGAGGCCGCCGGGGACCGTGGAGGAGACGCCATAAGCGATTCCCAGGGCGGACGTGGCATGAAAACACCATCGCTCGTGGCCTATAGCCGAACCGCTGGCAGTCTGATCAAACAACGGTTTCCCCGAGCTGGCGAGATCCGCGTGCCAAGCCCAGATGCGATCTCGGATGACATCGGGGTCTCCTTCATGGCTATATCCGATCCAGCTCTCATCGTGCGGACAAAAGTGAAAGTGATTTGCCCACCACTCGTGCTCGAAAAGCTTTTTAACATTGGGGTCGTCAATGCTGATAAGGAGCGCACTGTGTCTTCCCTCGGTGTAGTGCCCAATGACAATCCGGCGCCCGTCGTTCGAGAGGCTGGGCAGGGGATGGATAATATGGTTGGGGGAAGCGTGGAAGAGCTCGACGCCGCCACGCTCAATGTCACTAAGGTCGAAGAGCCAGACGGTATTCTGAGCGATGGTGACCAGCCTGTTGGATTCGAGTGAAATATCGAACCACAATAGCTTCTCGGGTTCGGGTTCCCTGGGGAAGGAGCAAATCAATGTTTCAGCCCTTGTGGCGATATCAATTTTCCAAAGATTCACGGTATCTTCCCAGAGCTCACCAAGGACGAGTGAATTCCCCTGGTCCGCGAAGCCATTGGCATGGGGATAAGTGAGATAGCGATTTTGTGAGAACTCGCTGATGAGGATCGGAGTTGGTCTCATGCTTCTGAAAACAAAGAGAGGGAATCGAAGTTCTTCAGGCAAAGAGCCTCAGTGTTTGGGAGGCTCCCCAAAAGGGGGATCGCAGCATACGGGCAGGCAGCCGTCCATTCTTTTTGGATGCATTGGTACTCAGTGAATGACAATCGACTCAGGACTGGCAACAGCGGTTGATGCTCTGGCGACGAAAAGGATCGCGACGCCCGCGCGTCATCCGCCAGGAGGAAGCCCTTACCGGAGGAGGCCCCGGCGTCGGCGGGCTGTGACCACCAGGAAGGTCGCCGAGGCGGCCAGCAATGCCCAAGTTGTCGGCTCGGGGACGACGGAAAGCACTCCGGTCGTCTGCTCAAAGGTCCACGCCTGTCCGCCGACCGTGCCGGTCCATGTGTCTCCGCTGCGAAGCAGCGACCCGGAATAGCTCCCGGCCAGCGTGATCGTGTCGAAGTTGCCCGTCTTGCTAGTGAAGTCCAGGACATCCCAAGAAGCCGTCCCATAAGTGCCGGAGAGGGTGAAGGTGATGTCGCCGTTTGCCGTGAGCGAGTTGACGCCGACGATGCGGTCGAAACTCCCGGCGGACGTCCCGGTGATGTCGATTTTCAATTGGGAATCCACCCCGGAAAACGTGAGATCCTTGTTGTTCAGAGTCAGAGTTTCCGTGGAATCCAACAGCGTACCAGGCGCGAGAATGGCCGTGGTGGAGTTGGCGACGGTTACCGCGCCACCGATGGTGCCGTTGCCGCCGAGCGTGCCGCCGGTATTCACCGCGACGGCGCCGGTTGCGGAGGAGTTGTTACCGTTGATGAGCAGCGTTCCCGCACTGATCGTGGTCGCTCCGGTATAGGTATTGCTCCCGGTAAGGACCAATGTGCCGGTAGCGCTTTTGGTGATGGCACCGGATGCCGCCGTTCCGTTGGAGATTACACCGGAGATTGTCGCGGTCGTGTTTGCAGCCGGTTGGAAGTTTAGGGTGCCTGCATTGGAGTTATCTGAAAGGAGAATGTTTCCTGACAGGGTCGTTCCATTAGTATTGGAGAGGGTCACGACTCGACTTCCCCCGCCCACGTTTGTGATGGTGCCACTGAGAGTCAGTGCCGCGGTGCTGGCGGCGGAGGAAATATTTCCAGAGCCGCTGCCCCCGCTGTGCTGGAGGTTGATATTGTTGGCCAATGTGATCGCGGTGGCTCCGGTCACTCCAAGGGTGCCCGCATTGGCCCCGGAAAATGTCACTGTTCCCGTGCCCAGAGCCGAGTTGTTGCCCACCAGGATGTTGCCCGTCGAGATCGTCGTGCCGCCCGTGTAGTCGTTGGAGCCGGTCAACCGCCAAGTGCCGCTATTTCCAGTTGAGGAAATGGACAGCTTTCCTCCGCCGCTTCCATCACTGACCTTCCCGTTGATGATGCTCACACCATTGTTGGATGCTGTCAGAGTGAGCGTGGTGGTATTGCCCGACGTGGACACGCCAGAGATCGGCCCGTTGAAAGTGATTGCCGCGCCGGTTCCTCCGTCTTGTTGATCAAAGGTGTAGGAGCCACCGTTGCCTTGAATCACAATGGGCGCATTGATCGTCTGCGCATTGGATGTTGATGTGGAGGTCTTGTTTGTGATCGCTCCTCCGTTCGTGAGGAGAAGAGCATTGGTTCCGCCGACCGTGCCTATCACGAAAGCCACATTGGTGTTCGTATCGAAGGTAATATTCTGAAGATTCCGTCCACCTGCGTCGATGACAATCGGCGAGGTTCCCAGAGGCTGAAAGAACGTGGCGGTGTCAGTGTTCGTCGTCGTGACGCCGTTGTCGGCAACACCGGGGATATTGGTATCGCCCACCCAGTTGCCAGGGGTTGACCAGTTTCCATTCGCACCTCCTCCATCCCAGGTATTGCTGGCGGCCCGGCCGCTGTCGGGAACCAAAGTGAGAAGGCCAAAGACGGCGATGGAGGGAACGAGTGGAAGGAGATATTTCATAGAATGAGGGGGTTGAGTGCGAAAGTAAAATGGAGGTCTGTAACGGAACAATGTGAAAAGTGTGTTACACCTAACGTGTCGTATGCTGACACGTAGGATCGAAATTTCTCCCTGGCCGGAGACGCGGGGTCATCCATGCAGGCTTTCCTTGGACTTTCGATTCAAAATAAGCTGGCATTATCACCGAAGCTTCGACTGGCCAGTGGTCTAGTTTACAGGGATAAGCTCGCCACCACGTCGTATGACCAGCGCGCTTGAAAACCACGCGCGATCCTCGACAGCCAGCGGCGACACCGCATGGAGCTGAGTGACCATAGGGCGGAGTGGCATTGTTCTTTTTCGTTCGAGATGGTCGATGGAAAGACACGAGCAACTCTGCGGAGAATGTGCCACGCTAGGCGTAAAGCAACGAGCTAAGGAGCCCACTTCGCAATCGCCACGAGGGAGATTCCGAATTGAAGTTCTCGATAGGGAGACTGGACATGATACGCTCGACCACCCGCGTGTGAATCAACGCGGTCCGAGCCGGAAACATCGGATCGTCGCCCGATTCAAGACAGTGCAGGACATTCGTCATCATGGCCAATCTCGCTTCGCTGGAGGTATCAAGTTTCCAACGGGCGACCTCGGTGCCATCTTTGTGAGCGGCGCGAGCAATATTTTCGAAATCCCAGACGAGGGAACCTTGGTCGAGCGTGATGGTCAGGACAGGGTCTACCAAGTCTTCGTCGGAATGGGTGAAAGTGCAGTCGATTTGAACGCCCTCCGTCGTTTGCAATTTCACCTTGGCGGTATCAAATGTCTCGATGGGGTAGCATCGGAGCAACTTTCCGCCGTAGTGCTCGATCCGGGCGAATTTTTCGATTCCCGACCCCGAGAAGAAGAGTGCGAGATTCAAGAAATGAGCGAAGGCATTGTTGATAGGCGAGTCCTGAACGGCCCAGCCATCCTTGAAACTCTTTCCGGCCCAGTCATTGCGGTCGTAATAAGGCTTTTCCCGCGGCCAGCTTCCCGAGACAAAAATGGAGCGGACACGGCCAAGGCGGTTCGAGCAGAGAAATTTCTTAATCTCGTAAGTTGTCGTGGAGTACATGTCCTGGAAGCCAACTGCGGCAAAACGGCCGGTACGGCTTGAGGCCTCCGTGACTTTCAAGGCATCCGCCACGGAGCCGGCTAGCGGCTTTTCTACGAGGACGTGGGCTCCCGCGCCCATGGCGTCCACACTCATTCGCGCATGCCAGTGAATGCTGGTTGGAATGATGCAGAGATCGATCCGGCCGCGAAACGTGGAAAGCATCTGTTGGTAATCCGAAAAGATCGCGCAGCCAGCGTTGGAAAGGGCCCTGGCAGTCGGCGATTCGCCATCGGCTCCGATTGCAGTTGCCGCTACCAGGCTTCCTTGCACCGCCTTCAGCGCCGGGATGACGGAGTCGAGCAGCATGCTGGCATACCCCGATACCCCGATGATGGCAGCGCGCAGATGGTTTCTTCGATCTTGCGGAATGCGTGATCGAGCGTCTCCAAATGCTTCGGATGCGACGACCTCGGACGACAAGGGTTTGATCAGGTCTTGCATCAATCTCGCCTCGGTTCGCCCATGACGGCAATAGCACTAATCCGATGGCCGCACACCAGTGTGCATCTGTGGCAGTGCTGCTCTTCGTGATGCGCTGAAGCACCGGGGCTCGAAGCCGGAAATGTCGGATTGGTCATAAGAACGCGCTGTTAAGGTTTCCGGGACCGAATCAACTCAATCGAGATCTATTTAAAGTTACACCTAACATTGCCGGGAAAATCGAATCGCGAGGTTCCGTTCGCGAAGATTACGGATAACATCAAAAAGATGTGGCCGGCGTGGGTTCGACGATTAACCTTGGCTGTTTGCTATTCTGATCATGTCTTCCCCGAAGATCCGCAAAGCGTTTATCATGTCCGTCTTTCCGGGCAAAGAAAGCGAGTATGCGCAACGTCATGCCCATGTCTGGCCGGAGCTGCTTCGTGTTCTGAAGGAGCACGGCGTGAGCAACTATTCCATCTTTCTAGACGAGCAGACGTCTCAAATATTTGCCTGCCTGGAGATTGAGTCGGAGGAGAAATTTGCAGCAATAGCAGACACAGATGTCTGCAAGAGATGGTGGAAATACATGGCTGAAATCATGTCGTCAAATGATGATAACAGCCCTGTCGTACGAGATTGCCGTCAGGTCTTTAATATTGAATAGCGCCGTTGAGGCGGCAGAAGAGTGGTTGGGACATCGCTCCGGGTGGCGTACGATAAGGCAACGCGGCATACACGGGCTCCCGGTCGGGCAGGACTGGACAACGCCCGGAATCATGTAACGATATACGTAACATGAAACTGGTCAAAATTTCGATGAGAGCTGTGGCCGAAAAGGCCGGGGTATCGTCCATGACAGTTTCGCGAGCGCTGCGAAACCACCCGAGCCTGCCCGAGTCTACGAGACGGCGCATTCAGAAAATTGCCGATGAAATGGGATATCGCCCAAATCCTATGGTGTCGACCCTTATGGCTCAGCTACGGGGCGTGCGCCCCCACGGGGGATTTGCGACGATTTGTTTTGTAACGGCCTATCCGGATCCCGCGCATTGGAAGGATCTATCCCTAAACGTCCATGCCTTCCAAGGGGCGCGAATGCGGGCCGATGCACTCGGCTATGGCGTTGAGCATTTCTGCCTGACCGAGCCTGGAATGACGGACCAGCGTGCGAACAAAATCCTCCACGGACGTGGAGTGGCTGGCTTGATCATTGCCCCGTTGCCCGAGCCACCTCCGCAGATAAATCTGGCCTGGGATTGGTTCGCGTGTGCGGCCATCGGGTATTCCATGAAAGCTCCGGTGTTGCACCGAGCCGTCAACGACCAGTTGGCGACAGTCTCCACGGCCTGCCGATCTCTGAGTGAGCTGGGATACAAGCGTATTGGCTTGGCCATTCAGGCCAGCGACGATGAGCGGGTAAACAGAAGGTGGGTCGCCGGTTTCTCGGCTGAACAGTTCTATGCGCCTGCCAGCGGGAGAGTTCCAATCCTGATGACAAGCGATTGGCAAAAACGGACGTTTTCAAAGTGGCTTCACAAACATCGACCCGATGCCATCCTCTGTCTCGATTCGTCCGTCAAGAATTGGGTGGAGGAGGAGGGGTTTTCCGTCCCCACGGAGGTGGGTGTAGCCAGCCTGCACAGCGACGGCAGCAACATCGGTTTATCGGGCGTAGCCCAACATTACGAGCGGGTCGGGGAGCTGGCGGTTGATATCGTGGTTGAACAGATCCACAAAAACGAAAGGGGCATACCCAAAGCGCCCAAGGTCGTGATGGCCGGCGGAGAGTGGATAATGGGAAATTCCACGATCAGCCACATTCGTGAACGGTCTGCGAGAGCTTAATCAAGAAACGAGCACGGCCCAATCGGAGTCCGGCGGCGGACGAGATCTTCTTCGGCTCCCATCGATCCCCGGAAGAAGGCCAGCCAATCAAGATTACGTATAACATGAAATGGGAATTGTGTTATCCCAAACGCGAAATACCGTCCGTTTACTTCACGGCAGGAGCGACAACGCGCAAACCCGCCATGATCTTGATCCAAGGCGCCAATTCCCCTCCTTCCCATGCAGACAAATATTCAGAGTTCCTTTCCCGGCGATCAACATTGCGGAACTTCGAGACTCTCAAAGTTTCTGATGTGGAACTTTTTCGTTATGTTCGGTCTGTCGGTGGCCGTTCAATCCCAGACAGTCCCGGTCACCAGTTTCACTGACGGTCTCCGGCCGACACCTCAGCGGGAGGTGGGTAAACCGCTTGATAAAACCGACATCGAAGAAGGCGGAGGAAAATGGACTGCGACGAAAAGCATTGTCATGGTGAAGGATGGAGTTTCCGCCAACGGACCGGGAGCGTCTCAACTTTCATTTCCGGTGATAGCCGGGAAAATTCATGTTGAAGCGGATGTGGATGCGCGGGGTACGAGTTGGACGGGGTTGGCTCTGGGAAGGGCAAAACTTAGCGAGCTGTTCTGGCGGAATCTCGCCGTCATGGTCACCGTAACCAGCGATGGCCGATACAATCTCTTCGCAGCCGGAAGGAATTTGGTCGCCGCGCCCACGCCAGGATTAATCCATAGCGACAGTCCAAACCATATCGAATTCGATGTGGATACCACCACTCGAATGGCAACCGTTCGAATCAATGGCCATCCGGCGATCGAAAATTTGGTATTGCCACCAGAGGCGCAGTTGAACGGCATATCGGCTGCAGGCTTTCATTTTCACGAACCAGTTGACGCCAATGTGCCGGTCGTGAGTAATTTCAAGGTCAGCCTGGCCAGCCTTTCGGCAACGGCATTTACGCCGCTTGATTACAGCATGTTCTTTGTCACCCCCGGTGCGGACACGACGCTCCAGTGGAAGGTCGGAAGCCCGGGACCATCACATGAAGTTCCGTATGTGATCAACGATTATTCTGGAAACCAGATAGACTCCGGTGTCGCGAATCTAGGGGAGGACGGAATACTAAGCCTGAAGCGTGTTTTCAAACAGGGCTACTTTGAGGTGGTATTTCCATTGGCCGCAGAAAGCTTTGGCATAGTGAGTATCGACCCTCACGCTGGCCCCGTCGATCCATTCTTTGGGGTCGACGCCTCGATGACTTCGCTGGAGCTCGACCCAGCGCGTCGGGTCGGGCTGGTGAAAATCATGTCTCGCACAGGCCTCTCGATCGCGCGTGAGAGATCGAGTGCGATTTTTGGAAAGGGTCCCGGGCAGTACAATTGGGAGGGCGGGGAGCGAAAAATGGAATCACTGCGGAGGGTTTATTCCGACCACAATGTGAGGGTTCTCGATATCGTCATGCGCGACGAAGCGAAGTTTGGCATGATGAAGGGCCAGATCTTTCCCCAGAATCTAGCGGTTATGGCTTCCGAGTGGAGCGGCGTGGCCAGGCACTGGGAGAATATTTGGGGCGGATTGGAAGTCTATAATGAGCCTGACCTGGCGGTTGCCTCGGCCGATCAATACGTTCCGATGGTCAAGGCTCTCAGCTATGCATTGAAGGAAGCTGACTCAAAGGTTCCTCTCGTTGGTGGTGTTTTTGCGACTATGCCACCGGGTCCCTATTTCACCACTTGCGCAGAGAATGGGATGTTGGACGACTCGGACGTCGTGAGTTTCCACTCCTATGACTCCACTCCAAACATGGAGAAAATGATCGGTCTGTATCGGGAATGGCTGAAGATCTCGGGCAAGGAGAATATGCCGCTCTGGCTCACTGAATACGGTAAGCCATGGGTGAATGGACCGGCTCGTCCTCCTCAGGATCAGGATGCCGTCAGCGCCATGGAGATATCCGGCATGGGGGTGGAATCGATGGCATGCGGAGTCGCCCGAGCTTTCCCCTTCGTCCTCACCTATTACGAGGAGGGGCTCAAGAACTTCAGCATGTTCGGACGGGAAGCAAGCCCCTTGCGCAGCATGGCCGTCTATGCAAATACCGTATCGAACCTTGGGGGAAAGAAATACCTGGGTGACTTGAAGGGTGTCGGAGAATCTCTCCAACGCGCCCGCGTCTTTGGAGACCCATCTGGTGGAGAGCGAGTCGTGGTGCTCTATACCGGTGTCATTGATTCCAAGGCGCTTGTTTCACTTCCGGTTACTGGAAAAAGAATTGCGGGAGCGGATGGCCGGGAGCTTCAACCCGTCAACGGAAAGATTCCTCTGCCCGATGGCATCGGCTTTTTGTGGGCCAATGAGGCAGAGATTCGCGAAAAATTGGACCCCGACACGGAGGCGGCACGGCTCTACAAAATCGGCCAGAACCCTCTGGTGCATGAGCGGCGCGCTTCTCCCGTTGTTCTTCAACTTTTGCCGCAGAATACTCCGTCCCGGGCTTCCACCCGTCGCTATCTGGTGACCCAGGAAACTGCGAAAGCCCTTCCAATCACGGTCCGCATCCACAATCTTTCCAAAGATCCGCTCGACGTCATTCCGGAGCTGACTCTTCCGGGCGGAACACCGCTGAAGAAGGAGAGCGTGGCGGTTCCAGCCATGGGGTTTGTTGATGTTGACTGGAAGTTGGATGCGTCAAACACGTTGGATATCGCCAAGACGAAGTTTATCATCGTCACCGCGAAATCCTCGGCTGGCTCTCAACCTTCCCCGCTGGCGGTTCCCTTCGTCATGGAGGGTAACCTGGAGCAACATCTCTCCATTCACCGAAATAAATCTCCCCTTCCCATTGCGGACCTCGCGAATTGGCGCACCAATCAGAGCAAAGGAAAGACGAGCTTTTCGATGTTGCCGGATGGAGTTCTGCGCATCACGAGCATCTTCGAGAGCAACCCCGGTAACCGTGGTTTATGGACATTTCCCCGATTCACCTTGCCGAAACCGATCGATCCTTCGACTGCCTACGGCATCCTGATCAGGGCAAAGGCATCAGGCGGCCGGGCGCCAGCGATCATCGCGAAAACTGGCGTGAACGGTGCAAATGAAGGCATTCCTTTTTGGGTTCCGGATATTTTCCCGGGAGATGGGGAATGGCATGTTGCCTACATTCCCTTTGCAGAGTTCAAGCCTGGTCCGGCTGCGATCGGAAATCAGAATACCCGGCTCGATCCAACGACCTGGAGGGTCCTGGAGTTTGGCGGGAGGAGCCTGGCATTGGAACACACATTGGAGATCAGCCACTTGATATTGGTCGGAGGCTCCACCGCGGATTGAGACGATATTCCGCTGTATAGAATCAAATGAGCGTTACAAATAATTGGTTTGTCTCTGAACGCGGGGAATTGCGATTGGGAGGTCGCGTCCTTTTGTCCGATCTAGTTTCGCGCGTCGAGCTTGCGGACGGTTTTGTTGCCATAGGTGCGGTTTCGGCGACGGAGAAGTCGCAAGACGCGTGGGTCCATAAGATCGATAGTATCGCCATTTCCCATACATGGGAGGAGTGCGATCAATGGTTCAAGGTCCGAACGATCATTCGCAATGATAGCCAAACGGCAGTCAATATTCGTTCCGTCGAACCGTTTTCCGGGGTTTTGTGCTTAGGTTGGGATCGAATATTCTCACAAAGCGAAACCATGACGAAGAAGGTTGGGATTTTCGAGTTTCAAGGAATCTTTGAGTCCCACATGTGTGTAGCACTTTCAGGGTTAAATGATGAAGAGGGTCTGCTTGCCGGATTTGAAGATCTGAGCGACAGTTTCTACCGATTTTCCGCAGATGCGAGCGTACGTAGACTAACCCCGGTGTGCCCTCGGGAGGATATCGCTCTCGCGCCGGGCGCCGAACTGGAAATTTCCCCTCTTTTGATCGGAGCAGGGCAAAGAATGAGCGCCTTGTTCAGCGAGTATGCAAAGGTGACAGGCCAGAGGCTCGGCGCAAGGGTATCCTCAGAGACCATGTCGGGATGGTGTAGCTGGTATCACTATTATGGCAGCGAGACCGAGGACGATATTCTCGAAAACGCGAGAGTTCTAAGGGCATCTCCTCTGGGTGAACGGATCAAGGTTATTCAAATTGATGAAGGCTGGAATCGCCCCGGAGTTGACGCGCAGAGAGTCTGGGGTGACTGGCAGCCTGGCGGGAAGTTTCCGATGGGAATGAAGCGCATGGCGGATGAAATTCACGCTCTGGGCTTTCAAGCCGGGCTGTGGTTGGCGCCCTTTAGTGCTGATCCGGCAAGCACCCTCGTTGCGGAGCACCCCGACTGGCTTATTCAGACCAGGAATCGACAAGGCGGTCTTCTCGATGCCGGAGGTCCGGCTGAGGTGAAGGGGCTGGACTTGACACATCCGGAAGTCCTGAACTGGCTGGAAGAGACTTTTAACCGCGTTTTTTACGACTGGGGTTTTGATTATGTAAAAATCGATTTTCTGATGCACGGCGTTTTGGAAGGAAATAGATTTGATCCCACCAAGACGACTGCAGAGGCCTTCAGGATGGGTATGGAAGTGATCCGACGCTGCGCTGGAGAGGAGAAATTTGTTTTGGCTTGCGGAAGTCCCCTCGGTCCCGCCATTGGGCTCTGTGACGCTATGCGCATCGGACCCGACGTGGGCGGCCGCTGGTACGCCCCTATCAATCTGGTGGAATGGCCCCAGGGGAACTGCAGTATTCGCGCAGCAGCCTATCCGACGTTTTACCGGCAGTGGATGCACGAGGCCTGGTGGCAGAACGATCCGGATTGTTTATTGGCTCGCGACGTCTCCGTTTCTCACGAGATCGCAGCGTTTGAACATATCAGGGCGGAGCTGCCAACCACCGGGCTGGGGATTTCAGAAAAGGACTTTGGCCTGACATTGAATGAAGCGGAATTCTGGGTCAGAGCGGTCTGGTTTACCGGTGGGTTGAGCGTGCTTTCTGAAGTCTGGAACAACCTGCCGCCTGAGCGTCAGCTTCTCCTTCAACAAGCATTTGCATCTCATCGGCAAAAGGTAGGCTTGGTTAATTGCTTTCGTGATCCCGATCTGGCCGTGCTCCGATCAACGAGCGATCGGGCAATGATTGGTCTCTTTAACCTCTCCGACGACTCGAAAAGCATTCAGATATCTGAAAATGCCTGCAACGATAAGTCCTATAAGGAATGGCTTTCAGGAGAGATTATCTCCGTCCGGGAAGGACGCTTTCCGCCCCTTCCACCCAGAAGCGCTCGAATCTGGATTGAGTTCCCTGAATAGACGCATCGTCTGAGCGCGCTTCCTAAGATGTTAGTAGTATCCCCCATGGTTTTTCCTGCTTGGGGAAGTATGGCAAGTGAGTGTAGCGGAAGAGCTCGTTGAACCGCAGCACATCTTCAAATCTCGGGCGGCTGCCCTCAGGAAAAATGCCTCCAGTACCAGAAATCCCGTCTGAAACAGCTGCGCGGCATCGCCTTTTTCCAGTTTTTGAACAAGCTCTTGCCCGTCCTTATTCCCAATCAACTCGCCGATCTCCTTGAGCATGGCTATCAAGTCGGGGCCGAGCTTCGGCCAATTATCCATAACGGCATCTAGAAACTTGCCCGCCACTTCCGCCAGCCGCCGTAGAGGGCCGATTTCCTTTTCCAACTCGCCGACCTTTTTCTCGGTAGCATCGAGATCCGCCTGAAGAGCCTCGGCAGATCTTTTAATGCGCTCTTCCACAAGAGTTTGTGGAAGGTGGAGCGGGTGACGAGACTCGAACTCGCGACATCAACCTTGGCAAGGTTGCACTCTACCAACTGAGTTACACCCGCGTAACTTGGGAGGCAAAGAGTACCGCACTCCCCTAAAACGTCAATGGCGGTTTTCAGGAATTTTAAGATTTTTTGAAGGTAGGCTCCGTCTTTCCGCTGAAAGGCTTTGATCGGTGCGGGTTCCAGAGGCGACAGCGGCGACTCGGTTTCATCCTGGCACTTTTACGGGAACGATGCATCGCAGATGCCGGGAAATGCCGGTCTGCGCTGGTTGAGCGGCATCGCCTGGATCGAAGCCTGCGAGCTACGATCTGTTTTTTAGGACGGCTCGGCGCTCGTGAAAGGTATCGCGCGGAAAGCGAGGCGCGGACGAGGGACTGAGGTCCGGACGATCAGGTAGTGTCTGTGGTCTTGCGAGGATGGCTGCGCTGCGGTCATCGCTTCTCTCGCATTGTACTGATCCCGGTCACCGCGCTTCCTGGGAGCACTCTGAGGTTGGATGCTGGCCGGAGATCATAAGTGCACGAACACAGGCCGCGCTTCTTTCAACTCCGCCACCGCGGTTCGTGCAGAGAGCGTACTGTGAAAAAGCACGCGTTATTCCGGGCGCTAGGTCCCGGCGTGGGCGGTGTGGCGGACGGCGACGTATTTGGTGTTGGGCAGGATGACTTTGCGGATTTCCACGGTGGCAGCGGTAGCGGGATAGTCGCGGATGAGCATGTGGCTGATCTCGCTGGCGAGGGTCTCGATGAGTCGGCGGGGACGCGCCTGCGCGAGACGGACGATGCTTTGCGAGGCGGCGTCGTAGTCGACGGTGCGGGTGATGTCGTCGTCGAGGGCGTCGAAGGGGACGCGCGGAACGATGGTGATATCGAGGTGGATGCGCTGGGGCTGGGCGCGTTCCTCGTCGGGGACTCCGATATGGACGTCGACGGCGAGGGCTTTGATGAAGATTTCGTTCACGGCGGTGGGTTGTGGCTTGGGAGGGTGGTACGAGCGATGGCGAGTCTGGCGGAGGGAATCAGGAGAGGAGGCGCTGGAGGGCGGCGAGGTCCTGGACGATGACGCTGGGGCGGGCCGGCGTGAGTTTTTCCAGGGGGTCAAAGCCGGTGAGCACGGCGACATCGAGGACTCCACCGTGGCGGGCGGTCTCGATGTCGTGGACCATGTCGCCGACGAACATGGTTTCGGCAGGGTTCAGGCCGTGGTCGTGGAGGATGTCGCGGATTTTTTCCCGCTTGTCCATGATCTCGACGTAGGCGTGTTCAAAGGAGGCGTAGACACCGAGGCGGCCGGCCTGGGTTTCGAAATGGTGCTTCTTGATCGTGCTGAGGAGGAAGGTGCGGCGTCCCGTGCTGGCGCAGAACTCGAGGAATTCCCGCGCGCCGGGGAGGAGTTCGACGCGCTCCTGGAGATTGGCAAAGAAGCGCTCATAGAGAACCTCGAGGCCCTCGGTGGTAGCCTCGGGGAGCAGTTCAGCGTAGAACCCGGAGAAAGGGAGCCGGAAGTGGTGGCGGAATTCCTCGAGCGTGAGCGGGGCGCGACCGAAGTCGTGGAAAATAGCGTTGGTGGCCTCCAGTACGGGGCCGAGATCGTTGGCAAGGGTGCCGGACCAGTCGAGGATGACGTTGCGGATCATCGGATTGGCGGGAGGTTATGCCCGCAGGGCGGGAGACGGCGAGTTTTCAGTGATGCGGAAAAGACATGTTTTTACAGAAGGTCACAAAGAACTCAAAGGGAAGGCCTCAAAGGCCGATCGAACGGAAGGTAGCGAAGGAAGCAAAGGGGCTGGCGTGACCTGGAGGTGGCAGGGCGTGGTGGGTTTTGGCGCGTGCCGTGGTGGGGGAGGGAAAGACGGGGTTTTGCAGAGGGTGGAAGGAAGCACTGGGAAGGCAGGAGTCTGATGCTAAAGCTTGAGGGCGGGAATAGAGGTAGAGCCCTTGTCACGAAAGGCGACTGACTCGTTTCGAAAATCCGGTCGTAGGGTGGGCGTCCCGCCCGCCGGACTTTTTCGCCAGGCAGCACGCCGACAAACGCCGTGACTGTGTAGCAAAACTCACAGGTCGGCAGGATGCCGACCCTACGTCTCCACCCGGTCGTCCCTTTTTTAAAAAACGCCGTCACGCAAACACACGAGAGGCACCCCATTTGCGTTCTTTGCGACGCTGGCTGCGCCTGTCTCGCGGACTTGGCTCTGTAAAAACCTGTTTTCCTAGGCTGGTCTCGCTGCATGCGCTCCAGGTCGCGGGGTCCCGCCATCTTCGGGTTGAGCAATCCCTTTGCTGCCTTCGCTACCTTCTGTTCGTCCCCTGCCCTTAACTCCGAAAGCGAACCTCGCGGATGGCCTTGGCGCCGAAGCGGGCCTGGAGTTTTTGCAGGATCTGGGGTTTCCAGCTGCGGTCGAGTTCGTAGCGCACGGTGGGCTGGAGGACCTGGACGGTGAGGACGCCCTCGCGGACGGCGGAGGGGACGGAGTGGCTGGCGAGGAACTCCCCGACGATGTCCTTCCACGCGCTCTGGATCTCCTGCTCGTTGAGACGTTCGGAGAGGCCGAGCTTGGGGAGGAGCTTTTTCAGCGCATCGGGCACGGCGACGCAGCGATCGGGTTTCTCGATCGGCTCGGGCAGGCCGCGCCAGTCCTCGAGGACGCGGCGACGGATTTCCTCTATGCGCAGGGCCATGGTGCGGGGTGACCGGGGGAAGAAAAAAGGCCTCCGTTGCGGCGGAGGCCTTCCTTCGTTAAATCTGGAATGTCGGGCGGCTTATTCGCCGTCGTTGCCGATGGCCTCGACCGGGCAGCCTTCCATGGCTTCCTTGCAGAGGGTCTCCTCCTCAGGAGACTCGGGCTGTTTGTAGACGAAGCTGTGCCCGCCGTCGTCGTCGCGCTTGAAGTTGGACGGAGCGGTTTCGCGACACAGGTCGCAATCGATGCACTGGTCGTCCACGTAGAATTTGCCTCCCACGTTCTGCGCGTATTTGTTCGCTAGATCTGCCATAAAAAGTTGATTCCTATCCGATGGCGGAAACTAATTTCCGCACCAAGGATTGCAATCGTTTTTTGCCGAGGCACATCATAAAGGTCAATGATGACCGTACCGACACTAGAGCCTGTCTTGCCCGCCGAGGGCCGGCACGTAATCCATCTTTTTTTCCGGATCGACTACGCCTCGTGGGATATTCTGGATAACTCGGAGAAAATCGCGGCCAAGACCGCGCTCGCGCAGCTGGTGCAGAATATCCGCGCCACGCCGGATACCCAGCTCCTAACCTTCAGCATGGTATCGCCCAAGGCGGACCTCGGCTTCATGCTCCTGACGAAGGACCTCCACGTGGGCGACCAGTTTGCCAAGCAGCTCGGTCTCGCGCTCGGCCCAGGCATCCTCGTGCCGGAGTTCAGCTGGCTCTCGATGACGGAGCGCAGCGAGTACACGACGACGGAGGAGGAATTTCTTATCTCCCTCGAAAAGGACGAAGGCATCGCCCCCGGCACCCCACAGCAGGAGGAGCGCCTCGCCGCCTTCCGCGCCCGCATGGCGAAGTACATGAAGGACCGCCTGGAACCCAACCTCCCCGACTGGCCGGTCGTCTGCTTTTACCCGATGTCCAAACGCCGCGGCACGGCGGGGCAAAACTGGTATGCGCTCGAGTTTGAAGCCCGCAAAAAGCTCATGCTCGGCCACGCCCGCGTGGGCCGCACGTACCACGGGCGCGTGCTCCAGCTCATCACGGGATCGACGGGGCTGGACGACATGGAGTGGGGCGTCACGCTCTTCTCCCGCAGCACGTCGGACATCAAGGCGATCGTGTACGAGATGCGCTTTGACGAGGTGAGCGCGCAGTATGCGGAATTTGGCGAATTTTTCATCGGCCTCCAGATGCCGCTTGATTCGCTCTTTGCCCGGGTGAGTTTGTAATCGTGCTCACGGAAAAGCTCGCCCGCCTGGAGGAGATCCTGCGCTCCCGTACGCCGCTGCTGGTGGCGTACTCGGGGGGCGTGGACAGCACGTGCCTGCTCGCGGCGGCTCATCGCACGCTGGGCGAGGCCGTGACGGGCATCATCGCCGACAGCCCGAGCCTTCCGCGCCAGGCGCTGGCGGAGGCGCTGGAGGTCGCGGACCGCATCGGCGCGCGTGTCGAGGTGGTAACGACGCAGGAGTTTGAGGACGAGCGGTATGTGAGCAATCCGGTGAACCGGTGCTATTTCTGCAAGAGCGAGCTGTTTCTCCGCATGGACGAGCTGGCCCACTCGCGCGGAGCGGCGGCGCTGGCCTATGGCGAGAATGCCGACGACCCGGCCCACCTGCGGCCCGGTTCCCAGGCAGCGGCGGAGTTTGCCGTCATCGCCCCGCTGAAGGCGGCGGGATTGACCAAGGCCGATGTGCGCGAACTCTCCCGCCAATGGGACCTGCCAACCGCGGACGCCCCGGCCCAGCCCTGCCTGTCGTCGCGCATCCCGCACGGCACGCCGGTGACGCGCGCGGCGATCGAGCTGGTCGAGCGGGGCGAGGCGTTTCTGAAGGCGCACGGGTTCCGGGTCTTCCGCGTGCGCTACCTGCCGGCGGAAAAGCCGGGCGCCCGCGTCCAGGTGGCTCCCGACGAACTCGCCAGTCTCTTCCGCGTGGAGGAGACGATACGCTCTGGCCTGCACGAGGCAGGCTTCGCCTCCGTGGAACTCGACCCCGACGGGTATCGCGGCACCGTGGCCTGAACCGGACGGAAACCATTTTTAAACAGAAGGTCGCAAAGGACACAAAGGGTTGGCGGCCTTTCGGGGCTGACGGAGGGTTCCGCGAACGGCTGTTTTCTCCCGCTGGGAAAGACGTGCTGATCGGCGAGGTTTTCGATGTACAGGATCATGTCGGCAGCGTGGCGCAACTCGAAAATTCCTCCGCTGCAAACCCGTCTTTCCTCCCCCCTTGCCACGACGCACTCCCGAATTTCCATATCGTCCCTCCATGCGGAGCGACGCCGCACCCCCTTTGCTTTCTTCGCTGCCTTCTGTAAAATGTTTCTCCATTGCGCATTTGGTTGCGAAAAGCAGCCGCAGGGGCTTGATCTCAGACAAAGGGCACGTAAAGTCCGGCGCGTTATGTTCCCTGTCTGGAAAGCTTTCGTGTGTGTCCTGGCTGCCATGGCGGCGTTCTGTGCGACGTCGTCGGCTGCAACGGTGTTGCTGGTGGATGTGACTGATCCTTCGGCGGTGAAAATCACCGCAACCACCGCAAACGCCCAGGCCAGCGATTCGGACTTCCCGCAGATGGTCGGCGTCGATTTGCTCCATTTTTTCACTAGCGCGGTGAATATGTCGGTTATGTACACGCGCGACAGCACGCTCACGCCCACGGGTGGCGGCGCGTACCTGAACTTCGAGTCGGACAACTACAGCGGCTCCCTCGTGGACCTGAATCTCCTCGACGGCGGCTCGCTGACTGCGCCGCAGAATTTCAACACGACCGCGCGAGCCTTCACCGGCGAGGCGTACCTCAACCTGTCCAGCTTCGCGTCCTTTCTCCCGGCGATCGGCTCGTACGGCAACATCATCACCGGCGTAAACACGGAGACCAACGGCACCGTGATCGGACAATGGCAGGCCGTTCCGGAACCGCAGACCTGGGCGCTGCTGGTCGGTGGTGCGCTCGGGCTTTATTTCCTCCGCCGCAGGGTTTCCTCGCAAGGGTGAGCGGAACGGTCTGCGCCACGGTTGTGCCTGGGCCAACCGGCGAGGGAGGATGATTTTCATCGCATCGTCGGAACGTGCGGAATAACGTCTCTCCTGATCCTCCAAAAATTCATCGCCCTTTTCCGGTTCGTGCTTTTTGATCACGAACGGTATCCAAGGTAAACGAATGACCCGGAACGATAGCGCTCACCATCCCCGGCACTCCTGGAATGTCCAGTTCACCCGGGACTGCCTCGCCGCCACGGCAGGGCCTCAGAGCGTTGAGAAGGAAATGCGGGCCTCCCCGGCGTCGTGAGGGAGTTCCTCCGCGATCCCGCCATCCGCTTCGGGCTGAAGCTCGGCATCGCCGGCCTGCTGGCCACTTATCTCGCTCTCTTCCTGCGGCTGGATGAACCGACCTGGGCTCTTTTCACAGTCTTCGTCCTCATGGTCACCCCATACGTGGGAACAATCATGGAGAAATCCGTGCTCCGGATTTTCGGGACAATCATCGGAGCGATCCTCGGTTACCTGCTGCTGGGTTGGCAGCAGCAGCCGTTCCTCTTTTTGCCGGTGGTCGCGGGCATCCTCGCCTTTTGCGTCGCCATGTTTGGGCAGGGTCTGTGGGCTTATGGTTTTTTTCTCTGCGGCCTGACCATGATCGATGTGATGCAGGCGGGGCTGGGCGATCCGGAGATGTCCTGGCGCTACGCCCTCTCGCGGGCGGAGGAGGTCGTGCTGGGCATCCTCGTCGCCGTCGTCGTCCAGAGTGTCCTATGGCCGCGCTATGCCTGGGTGGAGTTTGAAAAGTCCCTCAAGGACGTCCTGACCGACATCGAGGGCCTGCTCATTCCCCGCCTGGACTCGCTCTTTGAGGGCGGGGAAGCCGACACCGCCGAACGCATCCGGAAACTCCCGCTGCGGGTGGGCAAGATGCGATCGCTGATCGGCTTTGGCGCCAACGAAAGCCACCGCTTCCACCAGTGGGTCCCCGTCTTTGAGGAAATAACCGATCAACTCAACCTCATGGCACTCGGCATGGCAGCCCTGTCCAAGCCGCTCCCTCCATCCCAGCGCCCGCACGCGGAACTCCAGAGCCGGATGCAAGACCTCGGCCGGACCCTCGTCACCGGACTCCGCGCCCTGGCAACGAACACTCCGGCAGATGAGACGCTTCTCCAGGTCCAGACCGCTCAGTCACAACTCGTCGAGTGCTTGGAAACCGCCAGGAAACAGGGGGACCTCGACGCCGAAAAACGCGAATACATTTTCTCGCTGGGGCATCATTTTCAGGCATTGATTGAGCTCGCCCAGGCCTTCGCAGTCATCCACGAGAAGCTGGCACTCATCGCCTCCGGCCAGATCGGCAGCCTCCCCTCGCCCACGCTCCGCGGACCCTCCTTGCCGAGCATCTTTTGGATTCGCCTGGGAATCAAAGGCGGGCTGGCGGTGACCGCCGCGCTATTCCTGGAAAACTGGCTCCACCCGCCCGGTGGAGACCTGCTCGCTATCAGCGCCTGGATACTCCTCGTTCGCGGCCCGACCGCACCCGCCGGGCGCGGGGACTGGCGGGCCTTTCATGGCGCGCTCATCTCGATCGCCGCCTGGCTCGTTCTCGGCATCATCCTCCTGTGGGTGCATCCGTTCCTTGCCTCCTATGCAGTGATGAACATCGTGCTCTTTTCCCTCCTGTTTCTCTGGGGGTACATCTTTTACGGTCGCAACCCAATGACGACCCCCATGCTGGTGGGCATGCTGATGATCGTCGGGATATTCGGCCTCAATGCCCAGAAACCGGTCTCGTTTCAGGACATCGCCGATCTCAGCCTGGGCATGATGCTGGCGATCCTGCTTTCGGCCCTCATTCGCAGGCTGATCTGGCCCTCCCTCCCCCAGCGTGAAATCCTCTCCCGCCTGCGCGAGCTCTCCCGGCTCTCCCTCCGCGTGCTGGGAGATGGCTCCAGCCAGCTCTCCCCGGCCGAGCGCGGCCGCCTGGCGCTCATTCCCGGCGAGGTCTCCGCGAGGCTCGGGTTGTTAGGCCGGCCCGTGCTCGTCGACGGGCAGGCTGACCAGATGAGGGAATACCTGCGCTGCCTGCACCGCGGTGCCATGATCCTCTCGGCCGCAGCCGGGCAAAGCGCAGACTGGCCGGACGGCATGAAGCAGGAGCCTGCCTACGTAAAGGCAGTCTCTCTCGAGAATGACTTCCGGGAGCAGATGCTCGCAAACGAAAAGCTCATCGATGGCCGGACGGCGCCCGCCGATTCGGTGGCGCAGTTCGAGACGGCATTCAACGCCAAAAAATCCGCCATCGCCGATCTCTGCCGGGAAAACGCGCCTCGGCTGCCACCCGCACAATGGCTGAACCTGCTCGCCTTTTGCCGGCGCATGGAGGAAGCCGGGGAAACCATCCTGCGAGCGACACGCCTTTGCTCCGAGCTCGACTGGTCCGCTTTGAAAAAAGACAGCTCTCTGTGAGGCGCGTCAGGGAAAAATCACGTGCCTTTTCCCTTTCTCCGCTTAGCGGTACTTCCGAGCACAGCCCCCTTCCCTGCCCCCGGAACCACGCCTTACCCGCTGTCTACGCGACGTCAGCCCCGCCTGCTCCCTTGGGAAATCGGCAGCCTGCCGTTTCCGAGCCGGGCGTGGCGCATCGAAACTTCCGGCTTCCGCGTTCCGAGATCCCGCTTCGGCTCAGTCGAAGAATTTCCTTAAGGCTTCCTGTTCCTCGGGAGTGGCGGTTTGCTGGAGGCCGGTTTCGCCGCCCTTGCCCGTCGTAATCGTGCCGCCCGCGGTGGTGGCAGGTGCTTCGGTGTTCGGCTTGGGCTTGGACAGGCCGAGGCTCGTTACCTCGCCGAGTGTGGCGCGGGAAAGGTCGTCGTTTGAGATGCCCTCGGTCGTCTTCGTGCCGAGGTCGGTCGGCTTGTCGCCCATGGTGAGCGGAGCCGCGCCGGGGCCGCGTGAGACGCCGCCCTGGCCGATTTGCACGACGGTATCCGACACGCGAGTGGCTTTTTCTCCGCGCTTGTAGCCCATGCGATCGCACACCTTGCACCCCTCGCCCATGCGCTCGCAGAGGGCCTTGTATTCGGCGGAGGAAAGCTGGCGGAGCTTCGAGGCGTCGAGGGCCTTGAGCTGCTTCGCCAGCTCGGCGTTGAGCTGGCCTTTTTCCAGTGCGGTGGCGGATTGCCGGAGTGCCTCGTTGAGCGAGGGGGAAAGGGCGGCGAATTCCTGCTCGGAAAGCGCGCGCGCTGTCTCCATGGCGTCGAGCGCGGCGGAGAGATCCTTGCCCAGCGCGGCGAGCGAGGTGTCGAGCTGCTCGGCCAGATGGTCGCCCGCCTCCAGGCTTTCGTGGGAATACCAGTCCTCCTTCGGCTGGTCGCGAAGGGCGTCCAGCGATTGGGCAAATTCCTCGCGCGCCTGCTCCTCGAGGAGCTTCGTTTCCTTGATCTCCTCGAGCTTTTCCTCCACGGCGGTCCAGGCGGGCGGCTCGGTCACGCTGGCGCTCGGAGCGGCCTGCGCGGCGGGAACGGGAATCGCCCATGCGGCGATCCAGAGCGCGGCGGCGGCGACGGGCGGCCAGGCGAGGCGCGTCCAATCCCACCCGAGGCGGAACCGCGCATCATCGCGCGGCGCGGGCCAGTCGCCCACGCCCTCGGCGGCGGAGGTCAGACGCGTGTGCAGCCGCAGGTCGGCGTCGAGCCGGGTCAGCGCCTCGGCGGCGGTGAGGTATTGGCTCCGCCCGCGCACCCAGGCGGCCACGGCGGAAGCGGCGACGAGCACGCCCGCCAGCCAGAGCGCGGGAGCGGTGGCCGAGTGCATGGCCCGCAGGGCGAGCACGAGCACGGTGGAGATGATGGCCGACGCGACGAAGAGCGGGAGAAACCGCTGGAGCCACCAGGCGAAATTAAACCGCCCGGCTTCGCGCCGCGCCCGGTCCCGCCAGAAGGTCTCGTTCATTCCCCGCAGCTTTGGCGCACCCAGGCGAGATAGGCCGGGGACGCGGTCTCGGGATCGAGCACGACGAACTCCGGCGTGTCATACGGATGCAGGGCGAGCAGGCGCTCGCGCAGGTCGTCGAGGCGGCTCGCGCCGGTCTTGAGCAGCACGACGCTCTCGGTCGAGTCCTCCACCTTGCCGTGCCACACGTAGAGCGACCTTGCCGGGGGCAGGATGGTGCCGCAGGCAATGACGCGCTCCTCCAGGAGCTGGCGCACCACGGCCGCCGCCTCCTCCTGCGTGGCAAAGGTGGTGAGGGCGAGTTTCATCGGAAAAAAGCGCCAATCAGGCGGGAACGAGCGACGGCTTGCGCACGATCCACCCGCCGCCGACCACTCGGTCGCCGTCGTAGAAGACCGACGCCTGCCCGGGCGTGATGGCCCGTTGCGGCGTGGTCAATACCACACGTGCCGTGTCGGAGGTGAGAGGCTCCACCCGCGCCGGTGCTCCCGGGTGCGCGTAGCGGATCTTTACGGAAAGCTCGCCGGTCAGCGTGGCGGGATCGACATGCCACGTCACGCGGTTGACCTCAAATTCCTCGCGCACCAGATCCTCCTCGCCGCCCACGATCACGCGGGAGGTCTCGGGGTCGATGTCGACGACGTAGATCGGCTTCGGCGAACCGCCGGGCAGCCCCTTGCGCTGGCCGATGGTGAACATCTCGATGCCCTCGTGGTCGCCGAGGAACTTCCCATCCACGTCGTAAATGCCGCCGCGATGGAATTCCTTCTCGCCGAGGTGCGACCGCAGGAAGGCCTTGTAGTCATTCCCCGGCACGAAACAAATCTCCTGGCTGTCCTCCTTGTCGGCGACGCGCAGGCCCAGCTCGCGGGCGATCTCGCGGATCTCGGGCTTCGTCATGCCGCCGAGCGGCGTGAGCGCGTGCCGGAGCTGCTGCTGGCTGAGGCTGAAGAGGAAGTACGACTGGTCCTTGCGCCCGTCGTGGCCCTTGCGCAGCACCACCTCATTCGCGTGATGCTCGATGATGGCGTAGTGGCCCGTGGCGATGTAATCCGCCCCGAGCGCGCGGGCTTTCTCCCAGAGGTTGCCAAATTTCAGCTTCTCATTGCACATCACGCACGGGTTCGGCGTGCGCCCGGCGCGGTACTCGCTGGCGAAATAATCAATGACGAGCTTTTCGAACTGGTCCGCCTCGTCCACCACATAATGCGGGACGCCGAGCCGATGAGCCACGCCCCGGGCATCCGCGATGGCGGAGGGGCCGCAGCACTTGTCCTCGGCGCGCGAAATACAGTCCTGCGGCCAGACCTTCATGGTCACGCCGATGACTTCATATCCCTGCTGCTTGAGCAGATGGGCGGTCACACTCGAGTCGACCCCCCCGCTCATCCCCACAAGGACGCGTTTGCCGTTTCCGTTCACCCGGGGAGTATAGCCCCGGGAAAGAGGGCGTCAAATGTTGCGGCGGCGTGCTATAATCGGCGTTTCAGGAGGAACAAAAGGCAGGGCTCGACAATTTTCCCGTACTCGTGATTCTTTTCCCATGACAGCAGATGACCTCCGCTCCCTGATACAGTCTGAGGAGGCTGATCGTATCGAGAAAACCCGCTCGACGACAGACACGGACAAGTTTCGTGAGGCCATCTGCTCTTTTTCCAACGATATGGCGGGGCGTAAGTTGCCCGGTTATCTGCTGATAGGGGTGGATGAGAAGGATGCGTCTTTCCGGCTGCAAGCGACAGACGATCTTTTGAAGCAATTCACTGCCTATCGCGATGACGGTCAGGTCATGCCGTTGCCCGTGATGAATGTGCAAAGCGTCCCGCATCCCGAAGGTGGGGGGGATGTCATCGTCGTAGAGGTTCTTCCTCATGCCCTGCCGCCCGTTCGCTACAAAGGGCGGATTTGCATCCGGGTGGGTCCGCGCAAGGGACATGCGACGGAGGCGGAAGAGAGGATCTTGATAGAGCGCCGAACATCGAATTTTCCGACCTTTGATGCCACACCTTGCCCCGAAGGGGATTTGGATAGACTGGACCTGGAAACATTCCGGCAAACCTATCGTCCCCAGGCTGTCGCAGCCGAGGTTATTGCGGAAAATCATCGTGACCTACCGGAGCAGCTCGCGGCTCTTCGGTTTTACAACCTGAAACGCGAATGTCCGACCAACGCGGGCATGCTGGTGTTTGCCTTTGATCCCCTGGACTTGTTCCCGGGAGCGAAAATTCAGTTTGTCCAGTATGACGGGACGGACCTGGAGGATGATGTGCTGGCGGAGAAAACCTTTACGGGCAATCTGATCACCATACTCGCGGAGCTGGATAGCTTTCTGAAAGGACGCTTTACCTCCCGCCCGGTGGCTGTATCGGACCTTAGGGAAGAGGCTGTATTTGATTATCCTCCAGAGGCAGTGCGCGAGTTGTTGATGAATGCCGTGCTTCATCGTGACTACCAGTCCACGAGTCCGATCCGGTTCTATCAATTCAGCGACCGCATTGAGATTCAGAATTCCGGGGGTCTTTACGGTGATGCTGCTCCGGAAAACTTTCCCCGGGTAAATGCCTATCGCAACCCTATCATCGCGGAGGCAATGCATGTCTTGGGATACGTCAACCGATTCGGGCGAGGCATCGCCCGTGCCAGAAAGGCCATGAAGGAAAACGGTAGCGGAGAGCTCATATTTGACTATCCAGGAAACCAATTCCTTGTCGTAATTCCCAAGCATCCGCTCCGATGAAAACCATAGCCTTCTTCAACAACAAAGGCGGTGTCGGCAAGACCACGCTGCTTTATCATCTGGCGTGGATGTTTGCGGATATGGGCAAGCGCGTGCTGGTGGCTGACCTTGACCCGCAGGCGAATTTGACTTCGATGTTCCTCGTCGAGCGGGAACTCGAGGACTTATGGGGAGGAGAGGGTAGGGATAACCAGAGTATCATGGCCGCTCTCAAGCCGATCGTCCGAGGGTTGGGAGATATTGGGCCTGCTCCTTTCCGTAGTGTTGATCCCAATATCCGCCTTGTTCCTGGAGACCTGGCGCTTTCCAGCTTTGAGTCAAATCTTTCGGAAGCTTGGGCCAAGTGTTTGGACAGGCAGGAGCCAGCCTTTCGAACGACCAGCGCCTTTTACAGAATCATTCGGGAATCGGGCGAGAGCTTTCGTGCCGACATAGCGCTGATCGATGTCGGGCCAAATTTTGGAGCTATCAATCGGGCAGCGCTCATTTCTGCTGATGCCGTGGTGATTCCCGTTGCCCCGGATTTATTCTCCATTCAGGGTCTTCGCAACCTTGGCCCCACCTTGATGGATTGGAGGCGTGAGTGGCAGACGCGTTTGGAGCTAAATCCTGCGGATGACCTCGTTCTGCCTTCTGCCGTTATGCGCCCTCTCGGATATGTGGTGCTTCAATTCGGCATCCGTGATAACCGGCCCGTCAGCGCCTACGAAAAGTGGGCGAAGAGAATTCCCTCCACGTTTTGCGAGAAGGTCCTGGGTGAGTCGGGAGAATCATTTGAAACTTGTGAGGCCGATCCGAATTGCCTCGGCCTGCTCAAGCACTATCGCAGTTTGATGCCCATGGCCATGGAGGCGCGCAAACCGATTTTCAAACTCAAACCGTCAGACGGAGCCATCGGAGCTCATACTTATAGCGTCAAAGACGCGGAAGATGACTTTCGCACTTTGGCAGAGTGCATTCTTTCCCGGATATAATTATCCCTGCCCATATCTGAGTTGTCGGAAAGGCGCATAGTCCTTTCTGGCAGACCGCGCTCCCTTCCGCTAGGACGGGCGGAATCATGAAACTCGACCAGACGGATGGTAGCGGGCTGTTTCCTCTCGTGCGGATTTTGCCGATGGTGGGCAATCCGGTGGAGGAGAATCCCATCGATTTGCTGTTCAATCGGTTCTTTGAGCAGGAGGGGGCGCCTTATCGGTTTTTGAAGATCCGGGTCGAGCGCGCGGAGGATCTCGGGGTTTGCGTGGAGGGGGCTCGCAAGATGGGGTTTGCCGGATTTGCCATCACGGTGCCTTACAAGATGGCCATCGTCCCGCATTGCGACGAAATCCTCGAGTCGAGCCAGGGCGTGGGGGCGGTGAATTTCATCACTTTCGAAGGGCCGGAGCGCAGGGCGGTCGGCAGGAACACGGACGGTGTCGCGATTTGCAATTCCATCCGGCAGCAGATGGAGATCGCGGGCAGGCGCTTCCTTATTCTCGGGGCGGGCGGAGCGGCGCGCGGCATCGGCGCGGAGATCGCCCGGCAGGGCGCGGCGTCGATCACCATCGTGGCGCGGGATGTGTCCAAAGGCCAGCCGGTGGCGGAGGCGCTACGGCGCTTTGGCACGGCGGGCTTCGCGGCGGACGTCCTGCCCTGGAACGGGCCGCTCCAGATTCCCGACGGCACGGACATCGTGCTGAACGCCACCTCGGTCGGAGCCTTTCCCGACGAGGGGACTCTCGACCTCGACTGGAGCACGCTGAACAAGGCGGCGATGGCCGTCGATGTCATTACCGGGCCGCGCACCACGCCCTTCCTGCGCCAGGCGCATGCCTTGGGCCTGCTCACCGTGGATGGAGTCGACATGCTGGTCGACATCGTGCATGTCGCCCTCGCGGGATTCGGCGTGACCGTCCCGCGCGAAGCCATCGAGGCCTACGCCTGCGAACTGTCGGGGCCGCCGCTGCGGCGGTAGGGCGCGCTCTCCGTTTCCATTCACCCGGGGAGTACTGCCCGACTAAAGGGGGCGTCAAATGTTGCGGGAAAGGACGAAAAGGCAGGTTTGAACAGAAGGAAGCGAAGGAAACAAAGGGACGAGGCGGGAAGCGAGCACCAATGGTTATCGGGACTGGCGTTGTCTACTGTCGCGGCAAAGGCGGGGGCAGGAGGGCTTGTTTCCGGCGTCGGTCATTGGCCACCCACACCGCCATCACGACGATAAAGCCGACAAGGGGGAAGGGGAGGAACGAGAACCAGTTGGGCGGTTCGTATCGCCCGACTTTGGTGCCCAGCGCCCCGCCCAGCACATTGAAGTACCAGACGAAGTGGGTAAAGGTGAGGGCAGCGAGAAAGAAGAGCGCTGCGGCCTGCCGCACCTTTCTGGCGCGAGCGCCGACGGTGATCAGGATGATGGAGAGCGGAAAACAGCCCATTCCCGTCCAGAACATGACCTGGGCAAAGGTTTCCTGTGAGGGGGATTTCATGGGGTCGACTGGGGAGCTGTGTTGTCCTTTAGGAAGGCACGATATCTTGGTTTCGTCTCGTTTTGGAAGCAGGTGATTTCCTTTTGTGCAAAAGATAAATCCAAAGCAGGTTTCCGATATGAGCTTTCCCCGTAGTCTGACATCTGAGGAGCGGACGCTCGTCAAGTGGATGCTTGAACACGGCGAGCCGGGTGCGGATCGTTATCTCGCCCAACTCGAAGAGGCTGTCGTGATATCGGGCTGCCGCTGCGGATGTGCCAGCATTAATTTCCAGATTGGCGACAAGCCTGCTCATTACAAGCCAGGCCTTACGGTGATCTCCGACCATGCCTTCCAGCGCGGGGCGAACGGTCACTTCGGTGTGTTTGTTTTCACTGAGGAAGACATGTTGTCCGGCCTGGAAGTCTATGGCTTTGACGAAACTCCCGGCCCTTTGCCAACGGTCGATGAATTAATCCCTTTCAAGAAAGATGACGAAAACACATAGGCGACTTGGGTTTCGGAAGGGGTCCAACCCTTCGCTTCCTTCTATTGACTTCCAGCCTTAGCGGTCTCCCCCTTCGCGACCTTCTGTAAAAATCCGCCTTCCTCCCCCGCCTGCGCACCGCGCGACCGAACTCCACCGCGCCACTCAGCCACACGAATCCGAAAACTTCCAGCCTCCCACCTCCGACTTCGTCTCCCTCTTTGCTTCCTTAGCTTCCTTCTGTTTGATCCCTGCCTTCGAGTCCTTCCCCTTTGTGTCCTTCGCGACCTTCTGTAAAATCTGTCTTTCCCTCCCTCGCGCCACCTCAGCGGACTATCGAGGTTCCCGGCGAGCCGCCACCCCGCTTTCGGCCTAGCCATTTGCTTCCTTCGCTTCCTTCTGTTTGATCCCTGCCTTTGAGTCCTTCCCCTTTGTGTCCTTTGCGTCCTTCTGTAAAATCTGTCTTTCCCTCCCCCGGGCCACCTCAGCGGGCTATCGAGGTTCCCGCCGAGCCGCCACCCCGTTCGGCCTAGCCCTTTGCTTCCTTCGCTTCCTTCTGTTTGATCCCTGCCTTCGAGTCCTTCTGTTTCAATCCCGTATGGGCAGTCTTTCCTTCGCGTCCCCCGCTCCTGTAAACTCCGGTTCCCATGCCGGCACTCTTTCTGGCCAATCCCCTCGCCCTCTGGGCCCTGCTCGGGCTGCCGGTCGTGCTCGCCATTCACCTCCTGCGCCGCCGGTCGCGGCAGGTGCGCGTCAGCACGCTCTTCCTCCTCCAGCGCGTCCCGCCCTCGCATGAGGGAGGCCGCCGCCTCCGCTGGCTCCGCCAATCCCCCGCCCTCTGGTGGCAGCTCCTCGCCATCCTCGCCCTCACCCTCCTCTGGGCGCAACCCCGCTGGCTCGACGAAACCAGCGCCCAGACCGTCGTCACCGTCCTCGACTCCAGCGCTTCGCTGAGCGCCTTCCGCGACCGCGCCGCCGACGCCCTCGCCACGCAACTCGCCGACCGCTCCCGCGACGCCACCCGCACCCAGTGGATCATTCTCGACTCCACCACCCGCCGCCTCGCCTCCGGCACCGACCTTTCCACCACTCTCGACGCCGCCCTCCGCGCCTGGACCCCCGCCCGCCACAGCCACGACCTCGCGGAATCCCTCCGCCTCGCCCGCACCCTCGCCGGACCCACCGGCCCCGTCATCCTCCTCACCGACCACGCCCCCGCCACCCCCGACCTCCTCGATCCCCGCACCACCTGGCTAGCCGTCGGCGAACCAGTCCCCAATCTCGGCTTCACCGGCTCCCTCGCCACCGAGACCACCTGGCAGGCGTATCTCAAAAACTTCAGCCCCACCGCGCAAACCGCCCGCTGGCGCATCGACGACGGCCCCGCGCAAGAGATCACCCTCCAGCCCGGCCAGCTCACCACGCTCAGCGGACGCTGGCCCGCCTCCGGCCGCCTCACCCTCCGGCTCGACCCCGACCGCTTCGCCCTCGACGACACCCTCCCCCTCATCCGCCCCGAGCCGAAGCTCCTCCTCACCACCACCCCCCCCGCCGACGCCGCCCCCGCGCTCGTCGACCAGATCCTCCGCCTCGCCGCCCCCTCGCGCCCCATCCCCGGCGCCGGAGCCGACCTCCTCCTCGGCCTTTACGACCCCGCCAACCCGCTCCAATCCACCACCCCCGCCATCCTCTTCCCCCCATCCGCCAAAACCACCCCCCTTCCCCCTGCCGGGGACACCCCCACCGCGACCTCCGCGACCTCCGCGACCTCCGCGACCTCCGCGACCTCCGCGACCTCCGCGAGCAACACCGCGAGCAACACCGCGAGCAACACCGCGAGCAACGCCACGAGCAACGCCACGAGCAACGCCACGAGCAACGCCACGAGCAACGCCACGAGCGAACCCGCGAAACCCGCGCCGCGCCCCGACACCCTCCTCATCGCCGAACGCACCCCGCTCATGGAGGATCTGAACTGGCAGGGCCTCGTCCTCCGCCCCGATACAGCCCTCCTTCCCGCCGCCCCCGGCGACACGCCGCTCCTCTGGCAGGGCGACCGCCCGCTCATCCTCCTGCGCCACGCCGCCACCGCCCCGCAGCTCATCTTCACCTTCGACCCCGCCGCGTCAAACCTCGCGCGCCTCCCCGCCTTCCCCCTCCTCCTGCACCGCTTCATCGCCCAAGTCCGCGACCGCAAACCCGTCTATCAAACCGCCCAGCTCCAGACCTCCCAACCCCTCACCGTCGCCGGAGCAACCCCGCCCGAACACCAGGCCCCCGACACCCCCGGCTATTACGAAGTCACCAGCCCCGACGGCACCCCGCTCCTCGACGCCGCCGTGAGCTTCACCGACCTCCGCGAATCCGACTTCGCCACCGCCGCCACCCTCACCCAATCCACCCCCACCCTCACCACCCAACGCCAAAAAAACGCCCAAGGCTCCCACCTCGACCCCCTCTGGGCCTTGCTCCTGGTCGGCTGCATGGTGGGGAGCTGGTGGGCATCAAACTCAAAAAGCACACATAAAAATGGCTGAGTTAGCCCCCGAGTATCACACGCTCCGTGCCAGTGATATCATCCGAGACGGCATTGGACTTGAGCTTTACCATTCGAAATCGGGAAAGCTCCTTTCGGAGATATTCCACTCCGACATCACACATGAAATGACTTTGAGCACATTCGAACCAGATATTCCCCTAGACATAATGGAACGCTTTATTCAACGGGCTAAAACTGATCTCCTTTGAACGCTCTAATAGGACCGAAAATTCCTCCCAAGAAATTCAGCCGCGATTAGAGAGAAAAACGCTAGCTCAGCGATCTCGTAGCAATGCCCTGACCTCCGCCAACGTTTCCACCAGTTCGCCAAATGGCGGTTGTCGGCCAAAATAGTAATCCCGCTCCCCGCGATACTGGATCGTCAACTCGCTAATTTGCTCCGCTGTCAGGTTGAGCACAGGGCTCTCCGCGAGATTCAGGTTCGGGTCGAGATCGGCATCGAAATACTCTCTCGTGATCCGCAAGGCATCTTTCACTAGAGCAGGAAACTGCTCGCTCTGCAGCGATGTGCGCACAGACTCACTTTTCCGAAACAACGAATCGAGATCGTAGAAATGTCGCGTCCGCACGCCCTTGATGCCTTTCGCCAGCGAACCATGGAGAACCAGCAGCTTCTCGACAAAGGTACGGACCGGATCAAGCAACTCCATCTCGAAGGCGGCAAAATCCTCCGCATAATCTGCCAGCGCTGAGTGTTGGTCCGCCGCGAGGCCGAGGATATACTCGCCGACAAACGAATTCAATGCGACCGCCACATGCGGATTCGGCCCGCCTCGGAAACCCATTTCCAGAAAGACAAACTCCGTGTATGCACTGCTCCTACTAATCACTCGACCTGGGAGCGGGTAACGAATGTCGCATTTATGCGGTCCCCTAAGATAAAGGAAATTCCGGTCTCCGGGCGCAATATCACTCATCTCCGGCAGTCGAAGAGGAGTCTCGCGTTCAACTCGACTCCGAATCGCCTTGAAGAGCCGCTCGCGTGCCTTGCCTCCCGGAGGACCAGAGAAATCCGGTCCAGTCGCCAAAAGGTCGACATCCTCGGAAAATCGGTCGATCAACTTCCACCCTTTGGACAAGCTGGTACCACCTTTGAAGATCACCTGACGACGCATAGAATCATCCGTGGCGATGGCGCGTAGAATCCGCGTCACCCAATAGTCTTTGACCACAAACTCGGTCCGAATGCCCAACTCCTGCGCTGTGATGTTAACGAGCTGGCTAAACTCGGGATGCGTATCGAGCGTTTTCATTTGATATTCCAAGTCGTGGGATTTGCCAATACAGACGCAGCCCCTGCGATCCGATAGGTGGTGATGGGGTTCAGGGACTTCTTCAGCAGGGCGAGTTTTCCCGCATCGACTCCAGCAGTCTCGCCAATCGCACCCAGCAGCGCCCTCACTCGAGGAGGTTCCGCCAGGGCGAAACGGGCCAGGCGATCAAAATCCAGCTTCCCGTGCCTCACCAGACCGAGCAGACGAGAAAGCGTCTGCTCCGGCGTTGCGTCAGGAATTTTCTCCAGCATCCGCAGCGAATCGAGCGCCGTACGCTCCTCGGCCAGAATGCCTTTCTGATCCGACAATGGCCTGTTCACAAAGCGCAGGCCCACCCCGCTCAGTCCCTTCATTCGCACGGGCCGATCCGAGGCATTGATCAGCGCATTGCTCATCTGAGTCGTCAGGCCGAGCCGGTTAAACTCACCAGTGCGCACGGTCTTCCGATCACGCAGCAGAAACTTCGCCACCGCCTCCGCCGCAGGCTGGCTCTCTCCAAAGGCTGTCTTCCCCGGTCGATAGTAAACTCCTCGCCGAATACGCCGCAAAGTTCCCTGCCGAGAGAGACGGGAAAGCGTCGCCGCCACCCCCGCAGCAGTCGCCGTATCGATATCGAGAAAATCCCGCAACCCCCAAAGACGATCCGCCCCGCCTCGCAAGATCCGCTGCAGGATCTTGGCGGCGACAGATTCATCCCGGGAGCGCTTTGCCATGCGAGAAGGTTCCGCTTCTTGCCAATTATTGTCAAGTTTTTGAACTCTCTTACTTGACATTAAAGACTACCACATTTCCTCTCACCGCCTCCATCGCGACACTACATTCTTGATCTTCCACATCAGTTGATCGAGCGCGTGGCCCATGTCAGGGCCGGAGGTATTCGCAAATGCGGCCCAGCAGAAATTATCGGAAGTTCGCACGAGGATGGACGTTGTTCCATCCAGTCGCCCGTTGTGCCACCAGTTTTGCTCGGCATTGATCATCCAGCCTCTCGCGTATTCGGGCGATGCCATGCCGGGAGTCGTCATCAGCCGGATGGTCTCGGGTCGCAACAGGCTCGGCGTATTAAAGCCATCCACACGGATGGCGAATCGCACCAGATCGCTTGGTGTTCCGATCCAGCCGCCATGTGCATCCATGCGACTGATATTGAATGCATAAGGATCGCCAGTCTTCGCGTAATAAACGACCTCGCTCCCTGCACCGCTGGATCGTGTACCTGCAGCGATACGCATGTCGGTAATGCCACATTTCGCCAGCATGTTTTGCTGCATCCAGTCGGCATAAGGCTGTCCGGTGACTTTCTCGATGATCCGGCCTAGAATGCAGTATCCAAAGTTGGAATACGCGTAGGTCGTACCCGGTTCGTGATCAAGCGGCTGATTTTTCAGGGTCCAGGTGATCAGCTCCGCAGCGCTCCAGGTTGGGTCGCGATACATCGGATCATAGCGGTCATTTGCCCAGCCCCCGGCACTATGGGTCAGCAAATCATCGACCGTGATCTTCTTCACCCTCTCAGGGTAGTTCTCTCCATAGTCAAACCCGAGAACACCCCCCTCCCCAAAGACGCGGTCGCTTAACTTGAGCCGACCTTGATCCACTAATGTGAGAATCCCCACCGCCGTGAGCGGCTTTGACACGCTCGCGATCCGAAACAAGCTCTCGGGAGTCACCTTCTTCCCAACAAAAACATCAGCCAGCCCAAAGCCCTCCCGGTAAACGAATTTCCCGTGCCTCGCGATGGCGAGAGAAAGTCCTTTCACATCGTATTGCCTCATGAAGCCCTCAACGATCCCGGCAATCGCCCTCCTTTCCGCTGACGTCGGCATGTACCCGGCATCCATCGCCTCTCGAAAATCAGCCGCTACACCCAATGACGCACCCATTGCCAAAGCAAAGAAGACACGCCGGAGGAAAGGACCTAATAATCTCACGGCAACCAGTAATCGCCGCACGCAAGACAGTCGCAAGCTGAAATCACGCTAATATCAGCACCCGGCAAAAAACCTAAGACGTCACCCGCCCACTCCGCCCCGCGCGGACCCGCTCCTCGACCCGCTTCGTCAATGAGGCATGGAGCCGGAGCAGGTCGTCTTCCGTGATGTCGACAAAGGTGTCCAGTCGCTCCAGGGCGGCGATCACGTCTTCGTGCGTCACCTTGCGCGGATCGGTGGGCGGGGCGGTCTGGCGCACGAGCGCCGCCGGATAGCGCCTCCAGGCGAAAGGGTAATTCACCGCCACCGCCGCCGCCACGATCACGAGGGCATTGAGCAGCACCGGGCAGGCAACGAAGGAATAGCCCAGATCGTGCACCGCCTGGCCGCCCATCACCGCCGTGAGCGCCGTGGCACCGCCCGGCGGGTGAATGCACTTCAGCACGCGCATCGCCACGATCGAGAGCCCCACCGCGCAGGCTGCGGCGAACATCGCATCCAGCATCAACCGCGCGCACGTGACCCCGATCAACGCCGAGACCCCATGCCCGGCCAGCACCGGCCAGGGTTGCGACAGCGGCCCGTGCGGCACGCCAAAGACCAGCACCGCGCTCGCCCCCATCGAGGCAATGAGCATCGCCGCGCCCGACAGCCCCAGCACGGAATGGCTCACCGCCATCACCAGCAGGATGCCCAGCACGCCGCCCATTCCGGAAACGGCCTTTTCCTTCAAGCTGGCCGGATCAAGCTCCGTCCCCAGCCACTCCACGAATCGCGCGACAACAAACATCAAAATAAAAGAGAGAGCCCGCGATTAACGCCCCGCCCCATCCCCGCCGCAAGCCCGAATCACCCTCCCGCTCGGGCCGCACGAATCCGAAACCCTCCGACTCCCGGCCTCCCCTTAGCTTCCTTCGCTTCCTTCTGTTCGATCCTGCCTTTGTGTCCTTTGCGACCTTCTTTAAAATCTGTCTTTCCCTCCCCCGGGCCACCTCAGCGGACTATCGAGGTTCCCGCCGAGCCGCCACCCCGCTTTCGGCCTAGCCCTTTTGCTCCCTTCCGTTCGATTCTGCCTTAGCGGCCTTCCCTTCGTGTCCTTCTGTAAGAAGCCCGTCTTCCGCGTCGAATGCCCACTCCGCTACCCGCGAAAGATCGCCTCGATGTTGTTCCCATCGGGATCGAAGAGAAAAGCGTGGTACACCCCGCCCTCCTCCTCCGGCGCGCCATTGTCGCGACCGCCATTTTGCAGGCCCGCGCGGTAAAACTCATCCACCGCCTCACGGCTCCGCGCGGTGAAGGCAAAGTGAAACGTCCTCACCGCCTGGCGCAGGTTTCCCTCCCCATCGCGCTCCGCCGGACCGACCCAGAGAAACGGCACATCCGCCTCCCCCGTCATCACCACCGAGCCCCATTCCGGCTGCCGCTCGACAGTCCGCACACCCAGCGGCGCGAGACAGCTTTCATAAAACGCAAAGCTCCGCTCCGTATCCGTCACGAAAAAGCCAAAGTGATCCAGCATTCGCGTGCCATCGCACATCACCCTGCTCGAGTCGATGGCAAAGCACGCCCAAGCTCCAAGGCACCCGCCACCACCACTTCCCGCCACCCCTTAGCTCCCTTCGCTTCCTTCTGTTCACCCCCTGCCATCGCGGCCTTCCTCTTTGTGTCCTTTGCGACCTTCTGTAAAACCTGCCTTCCGCCCCGGTTGCCTCGCCGCCTCAACGACTCCCGCAGCGTCTCGCCGCCACCACGTCCCGCCATCCCTTAGCTTCCTTCGCTTCCTTCTGTTAAAAACTATCTTCCTATCGTAAAAACCACTATTGCCCGCCGCGCGGGAATTTGGAACTGTCCCGCCATGAAGCTCTCCCTCCCCGCCCTTTTCGCCGCGCTCCTGCTCGGCACGATCTTCACCAGCTGCCAGAGCAGCCCCGAGGCCTCGGCCAATATCTGGCGCAGGCCCGATTACTTTGGCGGACCCAAGAAATCCGTCGCCGTCGCCGTGCTCGCCTATCACGCCGATGTGCGCAAGGAGGTCGAGGACGCCCTCGTCGCCCGCCTCCGCCAGCAGGGCGTCAACGCCCGCGCGACCTACCCTGTCGTCGACACCCAGACCATCGTCTCCAACAAACCCGCCGCCATCGAGCGCGCCCGGGCTCTCGGTGTCAAGGCCGTGCTCGCCGTGCGCATGGTCGACCGCGAGACCCTCAAGGTCGTGCAAATCTCCCCCGGCAATAACGGAAAAACCCTCGCCCCGTGGCAGAACTGGTTTGAGTTCTTCAGCGCCCCCTCCGCCTTTGTCACGAATCCCGAGAACGTCCAGGTCGGCAACGTGATCGGCGCGCAGGCCACCTTTTACGAATCCCCCTCCGGCACGCTCCTCTGGTCCGCCACCTTCACCCACATGGTGAATGACTCCCCCGCCCAGGTCGACCAGCTCGCCTCCGCCCTCGTGGCCAAGCTCCACAGCGCCGCGCTTATCCCCTAGTCCGCTCCCTTTTCCTTCATAAAACGAGGAGGGATTGGTCAATACATTTCAAATCCGGCATCCGACACGTGGCGTGGCTCGTCCAGTCGGCTCTCCCGGCTTTCCCTCGACCGGGAGATGAGCCGGGACTTCGAGAGTTGGCAGGCGGCTCTTACCCAGGCCAAAGAACCCATATCACATCCTGAATGACTCGGGCGGCAGGGATGTCGCCCCCCCTCAAAGAGCGGGCAAGCCCATTATAGCCCCCTCACATTTGGTCCTATTTTTCCAGAAAGCGCTTCCGTTGGCGTGGCCCACCGCGCCGCACCCAGCGCACCGAGACGGCGGAGACCCCGACCGCAAGGAAGCTTCCCACCGCGACCTCGACCGACCGCGTGATCGCGATAAACAGATCCGACGACGGTTGCATCAGCGTCGAGCCCACGATCAGCGCCACCGTCACCAGCAGCACCCGGCGGGCTGCGAGGCTCGGGGTGAAAAAGATCCCGAGCATCATCGCGATCGCAAGACTGGCAGGCAGCACCCATTTTTGCACACCACCCAGCGTGAGCGCGGCGACCGCCAGCACGGAGCCGATTACCGTCCAGCACAGCCGCGTCAATGCATGATCCAACACCTCGCCCTCCCCCGGCTCATAGACCAGGACAAAGGCGATGATCGCCCACATCGGGTCCTGCCGCCCGAGCGACCAAAAACCCACGCCCAGCACGAGGCTCCCGGCCAGCACCGCCACGACATCAAACCACGAGCCGCGCACGTACCGTTCTCCCAGCTTCTTTAGTATCTCCATCTCGTCACTCCTTCAAAAGGGTCTGTCTTCTATTTATTAGCCCTCTTTCATCCGGCAGACCTCCCGGTACAACGCTCACTGCAAAGGCCAAATCCCGCCCTCTTGCCAACCTCATGCCTCCTTCTGGAAACATGCGCGCGATATTAAGAAATCCATGATTCCTGACCACGAGAAAAATGGCATCTCCCAAACGGCAGGCAATACGACATGAAGTGCATCATCTCACTCCCGAGGTTCCGCGATGGCAGCCGCACCTCTCGGGAAAGGTCATCCCGATGCGGCGCTGTTTGTAGACGACTTGATCGAAGCTTTGCGAAAGTCCCCAGTGGATCGGGAGATTTCTCTCCCGGGCAGGCCGCGTCTAGGCGACCTGACGTCGCCAGGCGACCGCAGCAGCCGCCAACCCGAGACCGAGGAGCGCGAGAGAACCCGGCTCCGGCACCGCCGTGATACGGGTGTAGTCGGCCTCCAGCGAGGCTGTGAGCAGGCTCGACACATTCGCGTTGTCCGCCGTCTGCCATGATGCGCCGTTCCAGACATTGAGCGCGGCACTGCCGAGATAGCCGAGGAAGCTGGCGAGGTCTGTGTAGTCGCCCTCGATCACGATCGAGTTGCCGCCCGCGAGCCGGATCGTATCCACCGTGAGGAGCGAACCGCTATTGAGCACGAGCGCATTTCCGACATTCCCCGCCACGCTGCCGATCGCGACCTCCTCCGCCGTGAGCGAACCGCTCAGGGCCAGCGCGTTGGTATTCGATCCCGCGCCCTTGCCGATGTACAGCGAGCGGCCATCCACCACCTGCGCCGCGTCGCCTGCGGAGAGCGCCACGATGTTGCCGCTCGTCGTGCCGCCGATCGTCCAGTCATCCTGCGTGATAAAGCTGATGCCCTCGATCGTGCGCTGCGTATTGCCAAAATCCATCGTCGTCATGCTGCTCACGCTGCCCGTGAAGGCCGCGCCGGTCTTGGAGTCCACCCCACGCGCCCCGATGGCAAACTGGTCTCCACTCATCGCCACCGAGGACCCGAAGTTCATATCCGCTGTTCCCGACGAGGCAAAGATCTTCACATTTTCCGTCACGCTGCCCGACGCCGTATCCAGATTACGAAAGAGGTACACCGCCCCCTGGGCCGAGTTGGCGCCGATCTTGGTCGACAGGCTGCCTACCAGTGCCACCGTGCCATCGATCGCCACGGAATCGCCAAAGTTGCCGCTCGCCACGCCATCCGAGGACGAAAGTTTGGCATTTTGCGTCACCGTACCTGTCGCCGTATCCAGGTCGCGATAAAGATAGACTGCTCCCTGTCTCGTATTAGCGCCCACAGTCGTGCGCGGAGCGGTCACCACAGCCATATTGCCCGAGATGCTCATGGCACCGCCAAAGCGGTCTCCCGCCCCGCCATCGGAGGCCACGAGCTTCGCATTTTCTGTCACCGTGCCTGTGACCGTATTCAGGCCGCGATAGATGTACGCGGCCCCCTGCTGGGAGTTGCCATTGATGCTGGCCCAATAGGCGCCGACAACCCCGATGCTCCCGGAGATTGCCACCGACCCGCCGAACTGACTGCTCGCAGCATCATCCGAGGCGACAAGTTTTGCGTTTTCCGTCACGGTGCCGGTCGCCGTGTCCAGGTTCCGAAAAACATAGGCCGCTCGCTTATTGGAGGCTCCAACGAGTCCCATATTGCCAACAAGTCCGACGGAAGTCCCAAACTGGTCGTTATTCGCGCCGTCCGATGCGGCCAGCTTCGCCGTTTCCGTCACCGTCCCGCTTGCCGTATCCAGATTCCGGAAGATATAGCCCGCACCCTGGTTCACATTGGACCCGACCGTACCCCGCAGCGCGCCGATCAGGGCCATCGTCCCAGAAACACTATTCCTCCCCGGGCCGCTGAACAAATCATCCTGCGCGCCATCCGAGGCCACCAGCTTTGCCGCCTCCGTCGCCTCGCCCGTTTCCGGGTCGAGTCCGCGATACAAGTACGCCTCGCCGATCGCCAGCGATGATCCCGTCGCGCCAAAAACCAGGATGCCGCCATCCATGCTGGCTCCGGTGCCAAATAACGTCCCCGGCACCCCGCTCGACGGGGTCAGTTCCGCCGCCCTCACTTCCGCCTCCAGCCCCAGGCCCGCACCGCAAAGCAACACCACCAGCAATCCCTTCCTCACCATTGCAAATCTCCTCCCTGAAAATGTTCCGCGAACGTCTAGGCAAACCACGCCGCTCAGGCCATTAAAAAATGGAGACCGTCAATACACCCCGCCCCCACCTCTCGATCCGGAAACACGCAACCCCATCAGCCTCAAAGCGAAGCCGGTATCTTTGACAAGATCGTAACAATGCAGATTTTTTCCGCTCGATCAGTCAATACATTCACGCGCCGCGACAGCCGGGCACATGTTGAAATCCCGCGCAACCAGTTGCTGTCACCTGACGCAACTTTCACCCATCCGGCCGCAAACCGCGAAGCGAACTACCCCATGATGAAACTACCTCTTTCCCTCCTCGCCGTCGGATGTGCCGCCGTGCTCGCGGGCTGCAACGTCGCCTCCTCCGTGACGCTCACGCAGGAAAACCTCGACAAGATCCAGGACGGCATGTCCGCCACCCAGGTAAAGACCATCCTCGGCGCTCCCACGGAGTCCAAGGAAGAGCCCATTCCCGTCGTCGGCGGCACCAAGACCACCTACACTTACACAAACTCCGAAGGGGCCAACGTCGTCATCGTGCTGAAGAACGACACCGTCCAGTCCAAGGAAGGCCACTTCCCCGCAAAGAAGTAACCGATTCTCCCGATTACGCCCCGGCTCCCCAGCGGTCAACACACGGGACGGAGACCGAAGGAGCCGGGGCGCCCGGACGGGGTGAGCTTTCCCTGTCGGGGCTGCCCTGCTGTATTCCTGAAGTTTCGACCGCCTCTTTTTCTTTCCGGCTTTTCCGAAACTGCGGAGTGTCATCGTACGAAGCAACCGCACGGTTGGAAACAGCCTCTTCTCGCACGGTTCCTGGCTCGCGAGCCGCGATCTCCTCTTTGTGGGCGCACTTTTTTAGCTCGTACCGCCCTCTCCCCGCTGCCTCTCGCGGCATCGATCCCATGCTCAACAAGAGCATGGCCCCTGGAGACGAAGCCGTCCCCCAGGCTTTCAGTCGTTCACTGCCTAAGCCTCACCTTGGAGCGCGCACAGCACCGCAGGCAGAGTACTGAGCCGCCTGCTTAAGCTTTCATGGCTTCGCTCAAATCTCTCTAAGCCTGACTTTTTACTGTAAAAGGTCGCGCGACTCGTGACATCTTCCTGCGACCGCTGCGATCGCAGTGCGTCTCGATAATTTATGCGCAAAAGTTCCTTTGTCGTACAGTGGTGGGCCGCCATTTTCGGATGGCTGGCCATGATCTCAGTCAGCCACTGGATTCCCAAAAGGTGGCGGACCGGCTTTCTCATCGATATCTATGTCCTCGGGCACCTTTTTCTGGCGATCCTCGCTTCGATCCTGCTCTATTTCCTGCCCCTCAAGTGGCTGGCTTATGCCCTTACAGCTTACGGTTCGCTTCGAATCTTCGAAGTCATCGTCTATCAGATCAATGTTCTGCTGTTTGATGAAGTCCGGGCGACCGCCAACGGCAAACGCTATTCCGTCATCAGCCTCCGGCGGCTGCTCATTCTGCTCCTCCACAACTTCGCGGAGATCGTTTTCTGGTTCTCGGTCTTTTACATCACGTTCAACCGCCAAATCCGATTCCAAAACTACCCGGACATGCTCTTTTCCAGCCTCTCGGCAACTCTGAACCTCTTTGACATTCCCTTAGGCAGCGACAACCTCCTCGAGACTCTCATCCATATCCAGGGCTTGATCGGCCTCTTCCTGACCCTGATCTCGCTTGCCCGCTATATCAACACGCTTCCTTCGCCGCGATCGATCGACAGCCTTTATCTCCGAGCCCGGCCGGGCTTCTCGCGGAGCCGTACCTCGCTCACTGCCAGGCGGGGAAGGACTTCAACGCGCCGCTCACGATCATCTGCACCGCGATAGCCGCGACGAGGATGCCGGCCAGCCGGGTCATTACGTTGATGCCCGTCGTGCCGAGCAGCTTGCCGACGGGAATCGCCACGCGCAGGCACAGGTACGTGATCGCCGACGCTGCGATGATGATCGCGAGCAGCACCACGTCGCTCATCCAGAGCGTGTCGTGGCCGCCGATTCCCTGGCTGGAAAAAATGATCACGCTGCTGATCGGCCCCGGCCCCGCCAGCAGCGGGGTGCCCAGCGGCACGATGGAAAAATCCCCGCTCCCGCCGCTCGAGGGATCGTCCTTCGGCGACGACAGCACCATGTTCAACGCGATGAGGAGAATGATCAGCCCTCCCGCCATGGTGAACGACGCAATCTGGATGCCAAAGAGATACAGCACCGCCTTGCCTCCCGCCATCGCCGCCAGCAGCAGGATGAGCACGGTGATCGAGGCCTTGCGAGCCGTTTTCAGCCGCTCCGCATCCGACAGCTTCGCCGCCCGCGAGAGATAAATCGGCACCCCCTCGAGCGGATTGATGAGTACGACGATGGCGATCAACGCCTTGAGTATTTCAGGTAATCCGGGCATCAGCTTGCCCGCCTGCATATCGCCGATCCGATCCGGAGGCGATGAGAAAAGCCTGTCCCCGCTCCGGGGCTGTTTCGCAACTTTACGACCACCGCACACTTTGCTAAGTTCTCTCACGGATGTCCCAAGGTTGGTCAGCGACCGATAAAAACGTCGCCCACAAAGCCGCCGCTCGCGCTCAGGCCAGCGCCGAGGCCGAGGTACTTGATCTTTTCCGAGCCTATCCCGTCAGGAAAGCCGATGACCTTTGGAGCTTGGAACTCCAGATTCGTGAATGGCGGAGAGACCGCAGACACGCCTTTACCCTCAATTTTGACAGGGCCGAGGATCAACTCTCCGAGTGGCTCCATAGAGGCTGGCTGAATCCTGGCGATCTCGCCGCTCTTTCCGACCCACGTCGGGAGCGCATCCGTGCAAAAACCGGCTATCGGAAATAAACCACGCCCCAATGCCTCCCTCTGCCCGGACCTCCAGACCCGCGCACATCCTCGCCACGATCGTCGGCATTCTGGTCTTCTTCTCCGCTCCACGTTGGCTGCCCCTATCTATCACGGAGATTCGCTACGGCGGCGGAATCTCCCTGGTTCTTCGGATTATATTTCCCTTCATCCTTGCCGCTCTGAGCTATCGGCTAATCTGCCTTGTCTTTGGCAAACTGCTGACGAACATCCCGACCCGCGAAGCACCTTCCAGGCCAGCACAAACTACGCCCTTGGATTTCGCCTCCCTCGCAGGCCTCCTGTGCAGCATCCTCGTCTTTTATATCACGAGCGCATGCCTGCTCCTTCCCAGCACGGACATGGATCTCATCGCCACCAGTCTTTGGCTGTTTCAAACTGCCCTTCCGCTCGCCCTCGCGATTCTCGTTTTTCGCCTGAGTTGCTTGCTGCTCAGGCCGCGAGACCCCGCCACGCCCGCCTTTTATCGCCTCGCCACCAGTCCCGCGCACTTCGCCTGGTGCATTCTTGAGCCTTTAGTTATCGGCTCGGCATTCCTCTCCTATTACCTCCCGAGGAACAGCTATTACATCCCGCCGCTCCTGAATGCCGTGGTTGCTTTTGGCGTGCTCATCGCCCCATTGATCCTCCTCGCCAATGCGCTGGCCTTGCGGCGAAAAAGCACGATCCTCGCCATCATCAGCGTGCTCACCGTACTCGGCGCACTGGTGGCGCTCTCATTGCCTGTCATCACCTGACGGCTCGCTCACCACGACAATTCCGGCTCTCAAGTCCACCACCGCAGGGTCCACCCATTACTGCTGAATTTTCAGCATTTCCAATTGACGGAAGCTTGGTGCTGATTTATCAGCACTTTCATGCCCCGAGCGAAGTTCTCACTCGCCAACCTCAGTCGCCGCGAGCGCCAGATCATGGAAATCATCTACTCCCGAGGCCGGGCCAGCGCCCAGGAGGTCCTGGAGAGTTTGGAGTCGCCTCCGAGCTATTCCGCTGTCCGGGCAGCGTTGAGCCTGCTGGAAAAGAAGGGTCTGCTCACCCACAGCCGGGCGGGCGCCAAGTATTTGTTCGAGCCGGTGGTATCGCCAGAGAAAGCCAAGGTCTCCGTGCTCAAGCGCGTGCTGGAGGCCTTCTTTGACAACTCCGCCTCGAGTGTCGTGGCTACACTGGTCGGTAGTCGCGAGCTCGCGGTTTCCGACAAGGAACTCGCTCGCCTGGAAAAGCTGATAACCGATGCGCGAAAGGAACGCTCGAAATGAGCCTTTCCCCGCTCCTGTTTCTCCTCATCGGCTCGTCCAGCCTGTTTGTCCTCACCTTTGCAGTCCTGGCATTGCTGCCGCGTCTCTCTGCCGCGCGACGACTACTCGTCTGGCAGGCTTCCTTTGCGGCAGTCGCCGCCTGTGTCCCGCTGGCGTTCCTGCACCTGAGTCTGCCTCTCCCGATCCTGCCGGCGCAAAGTGCACCGGCCGCCGCGTCGTCATCAGCGACGTCATCGCTCGAGCCTCACGAGCCAGTTCCTTCGGTGCCCGTCGGCACGTCCGTCAACATCCCGCCCGGGGACGAGTCAATTTCCTCCAACGCTTCATCATTCGATTGGGCCGCCCTTATCTGGACGGTCTGGACTTTCGGTGTTTCGTTCACGATCGTCCGCACTGTCATCGGTTTCCTGATCCTGCGCAGCGTGAGTCGGCGCGCGACTTATCTCGGACGCACGGACGACCATGGCTTTCTCTCCGCCGATGCGACGCGCGGAGTGGCGGTATATTCCTCCGGAGAAATCGGGACCCCCATGGCTGCCGGTCTCTTCGTTCCGGCGATTCTCATTCCGGGGGAACTGCTCACGGAGTCGAACCACTCTCTGCGAGCGGTATTGCTCCACGAGACCGCTCACGTGAGGCGAGGCGATGTCGCGTTTTTCATTGTTGTGAGGCTTGTATCGGCCATTCACTGGTTCAACCCGTTCGTCTGGATCGCGGCGGCGAGACTCCGCGCCGAGTCGGAACGAGCAGCTGACGACGACGCGCTGAAAGGCGCGATCCCCCCGGCCGACTATGCTGAGACCCTTCTTGCCACCGTGCGCCGTTTGCGGATGGCCGATCATCGCCTCTTTCCAGCATCCCGCATGGCTGGGAGTTCCGAGATCAGCTCGCGTCTGTCCCGTGTACTGGATGGAGGCGTGGACAGGTCCGCCCCGAGGTCCGCGACACGGGCGATGGCCTTGGTCGCTGCAATCGCCACCACGCTCGTCGCCACCATTGTGCGTCCCGTCGCAGCGGAAACTACCTCCGCTCCCGCCGCGGGAAAAACCTTCTTCGTCCGATGTTTCGATGAGCAGGGAAATCCCGTGCCGGAGGCCGAGGTTTATCTCTATGAAATGATCGGAAAGCGCCTGCTGTATCAACACGGCTCTGACCTTCAAGAGTTTGCCCACGGCCCGCTAAAAACCGACCTGAAGGGAGAAGCATCCTTTACGCTGCATGCAAAAGACGGCGAACCATTCGCCGCACGTCTCCTCGCCCGACTGCCGGGAAAACTTGTCGGCGGGACCTATGCGAGCGAATTCCCCAAAGACACCCCCTTTGAGATCAAGCTGCACCCCAGCGGTCGGATCACCGGGCGGGTCACCACGAGCGAAGGAGGGAGTCTTGCTAAAGTAAAAGTGCGCCTCCTGCGATGGATGCTAATGCAAACGGAGCGCTACGAGGCGTTTACCGCCTATCCCTCGCTCGAGCACGATCAGTTTCCCGCCTTCATGGAGACACGCCCCGACGCGGAGGGTCGTTTTGAACTCACCGACCTCCCGGCGAGCGCCTCCGCCGCAGTCGCGGCCTTCGGACCTGGCTATGGATTGGCCCAGCGAATCTCCATGCCCGGCCACTCCTCCCCGCTGGAGATTACCTTGGAAAAGGAGGCTTTCATTGAGGGCACGATCACCAACGCAGGGACAGGCACCCCGGCGGCGGGAGCCCGCCTTACCGCCAGGCCCGATCCCAAATCGGGTCTCCGTGGCGACCTGATTCCCTTCGAGGCGCGCGCCGACGCGCAAGGCCGCTTCCGCATCGGCTCGCTCCAGGAGGGAGGATACACCGTTTCGCTGGACTGGACCGACAAATGGACCATGCAGCCCGTGGATGTCGTAGTGAAAAACGGAGAGACAAAATCCATCACCCTTCAGCGCCAGGCTGGAACCGTCGTCTCCGGTATCGTGTCGGAACAGGACACCGGCAAACCCATCGCAGGAGCTTTGGTCTCCGCCGTGAGCAACGATGTCGGCGGGCAGGGACTCGACTCCTCGCAGACCGGCTCCGACGGTCGCTATTCCCTGCTCCTCCCACCCGGCGATTCGCTCATCTACATATCCTCCGTCCCTGCGGGATTCGCCTATCCTGCAAAGCAGGCGGGACGCATCGTCTCGATCCAGGATGGCAAGGTGGCAACCGGCGACACAGACATCACCCTGGCTGTCGAGAAGGCCCGGCCTGCCCGCGCGGCAAAAGCGACAGGGCGCGTCGTCGATGAAAAGGGCCGCCCCTTGGCCAATGTGCTCATCTCCGCGCGTTTTGACCCGCTCTCTCCAGCAAATCCCATGGGATCACAAAGCGGCCCGCTGGGGTCGAGCGACACTGATGGTGCGTTTGAGGTCACTCTCTACCCGGACTGCAAATACATCCTTGCCGTCGGCGGTGTGACGCAAAGCTCTGCCGAGAGGAAATTTGAAACAGGCTCCGGCACCCGGCATGACTTGGGAGACTTCGTCCTCCGCCCCGCCAATGCGACCGCTGCCGGCATCGTGGTCGATGAAAAAGGCCATCCGGTGGCCAATGCGTCGGTATCATCCCACTCTGCTCATAAACGCGCCTGGGGAGCCAACAGCGTGTCCACTGACGCCGCCGGACGCTTCACTCTCCCGCACCTGCTTCCCGATGAAGGCTTTCAAATAGTCGTTTCCGCTCCGGGTTTCGAGTTAGCCGCCGCTGCGAAAAATCTCTCGCCCGGCACCACGGACATCCGCGTGGTTTTGAAGAAAGACCTCGTTCCCGCCAGATAGGGCGATCGCGCAAACTCGCGCCCCCCATTTTCCCCTATCCCCTCCCGCCCGGGTGAGGTATTTTAGACCCCTTTATGTCGAGCAACTTCGGAGAAGTATTCCGCATTTCCACCTGGGGGGAATCCCATGGCGGGGGCGTTGGCGTGGTGATTGATGGCTGCCCGGCGCGGCTGCCGCTTTCCGAGGCCGACATCCAGCCCGACCTCGACCGCCGCCGCCCCGGCCAGAGCGACATCGTCACCCCGCGCAAAGAGGCCGATGAGTGCCAGATCCTTTCCGGCGTCTTCCAGGGCCGCACCCTCGGCACGCCCATCTCCATCATGGTGCGCAACACGGACGCCCGTCCCTCGGCCTACACCGAGATGCAGACGATGTACCGCCCGTCGCACGCGGATTTCACCTATCAGGCGAAATACGGCATTCGCAACTGGGAGGGCGGCGGGCGCTCCTCCGCTCGCGAGGCCATCGGCCGCGTCGCCGCCGGCGCGGTCGCGAAGAAAATCCTCCGCACCCTGCACCCGGGGATCGAGATCCTTTCCTACATCACGGCCATTCACGACATCAGCGTCGCCATTGATCCGCTGGCCGTGACCTCCGAGGCCATCGAGGCGAATTCCGTGCGCTGTCCCGACGCCGCCACCGCCGCCGCCATGATCGAGCGCATCAAAGAGGTGCGCAGCGACGGCGACTCCGTCGGCGGCGTGCTCGAGTGCGTCGTGCGCGGGTGCCCGCGTGGACTCGGCGAACCGGTCTTTGACAAGCTCGACGCCGACCTCGCCAAGGCCATGCTCAGCCTCCCGGCCACGAAGGGCTTTGAAATCGGCTCCGGCTTCGCGGGCAGCAAACTCCGCGGCTCCGAGCACAACGACCCCTTCCGCATCGTCGACGGCCAGGTCCGCACGACCACAAACCTCTCCGGCGGCATCCAGGGCGGCATCAGCAATGGCGAGCCCATCGTCTTCCGCGTCGCTTTCAAACCCACCGCCACCATCTCGCGGGCGCAGGATACCGTGACCGTCACGGGTGAAAACGCCAGCCTCGCCGCACGCGGCCGCCACGATCCCTGCGTGCTCCCGCGCGCCGTTCCCATGGTGGAGGCCATGACGGCCCTCGTCCTCGTCGACCACCTGCTCCGGCAGCGCGCGCAGGACGCCCTTCCCCGGGAAGAATGATCCAGGGTTCGCCCAATCTCCAGGCCATCCTCCTCGGCATCGCCGCGCTGTTTCTCGCCTTCGAGTTCTGGCGCGGCTGGCGGGCGGGACTCGTCCGGGCCGGGCTGAACCTCGGCGCGATCGTCGCCTCCAGCATGTTCGGCCTCGTCGCCGGGCGCGTCGCCGCGTCCCTCTTTGGCGGGGCGGATTCCTTTACCGGCCTCACCACCGGGGTCCTCGTCGGCCTCGCCGTCGCCATCGTCGTCTTTGCCGCGATCTGGATTCTCGGCGCGGTACTCTTCAAGCGCACGGAACACCAGCGCACCTTCCTCTTTCGGCTCCTCTGGGGCCTCGGCGGCGGCATCTGCGGACTCATCCTCGGCCTCCTCGTTGTCTGGGGCGGCGTGTCGATCATCCGCACCTTCGGCACCTTTGCCGAGTCCTCCCTGAAAAGCCAGGCTGCCGCTCCTCCCGTCCATACCGCCCGCCCTCATATCGGCCCTCATGTCGTCGGCGCTCAACCGCAGCCCACCCCCTCCGGCCTCCTCGCCGCCCTCGCCAGCACCAAGGAATCCCTCGAGATGGGTCCTGCCGGGAAGCTCATCGCCGCCACCGACCCCATCCCCGACGACGCCTACCAGCTCCTCTCCGAGCTGACTCGCATCTCGACCGACCCCGAGATCATGGCTCGCTTTCTCCAGTACCCCGATATCCAGCGCGTCGTGCAAAGCCCGAAGTTCGTCGCCGCCCTCGGCGATCCCACCGTCATCGACGCCGCCCAGCGCAAGGATCTCCCCGCCCTCGTTTCCAATAAAGCCCTCATCGCCGCCGTGCAGGACCCCGCCTTTGCCGAGCAGCTCGCCAAGGTCGATCTTCGCGCCGCCATGAATTTCGCGCTGGAAAAACCCTCCCCCTCTCCGGCACCCTCACCCACTACCGCCACGAAGAAGAAGTAATCCCATTTTTCCCATGCCCGACTACATCGCCACCATCGGCCTCGAGGTTCACGTCCAGCTCAAGACCCGCACCAAGATGTTCTGCTCCTGCGCGGTCGAGTACGGCGCCGAGCCGAATACGAATGTCTGCCCCGTCTGCCTCGGCCTCCCCGGCGCCCTCCCCGTCATGAACGATGAGGCCCTCCGCCTCACCGCCCTCGCCGGACTCATGCTCGGCTGCGAAACCCCGGTCACCTGCAAGTTTGACCGCAAGAACTACTTCTACCCGGACATGCCGAAGAACTACCAGATCAGCCAGTACGATCTGCCCCTCTGTCTCGGCGGCGCCGTCCCGCTCCACGACCTCGCCTACCCGAAGGACGTCCAGAAGAACATCGCGACCAAGGACAAGAAGATCCGCCTCACCCGCATCCACCTCGAGGAGGACGTCGCCAAGAGCTTCCACATGGAAAGCTCCACCGGCATCGACTACAACCGCGCCGGCACCCCGCTCGTCGAGATCGTCAGCGAGCCCGACATCGCCAGCGCCGAGGAGGCCTTTGCCTACCTCACCGTCCTCCAGCAGGTCATGATCTACGGCGGCATCTCCGACGCCGACATGGAAAAAGGCCAGCTCCGTTGCGACGTCAACGTCTCCGTGCGCCCGTCGACCAGCGACAAATGGGGCACCAAGATCGAGCTGAAGAACCTCAACTCCATCTCCGGCGTCCGCCGCGCCCTCCTCTTTGAAATCCCGCGCCAGATCGAGGCCCTCGAGCGCGGCGAGGTGCTCCAGCAGGAGACCCGCCGCTGGGACGACGTCCGCGGCGAGACTACCCTCATGCGCATCAAGGAAAGCGCGCACGACTACCGCTACTTCCCCGATCCCGACCTCCTCCCGGTCAAGACCGCCCACCTCATCGAGGATGCGGTTTCCCGCAAGCCCGAGCTCCCGTGGGAAAAGCGCGCCCGCTACGTGAGCGAATACGCCGTCACGGAATACGACGCCGCCGTCCTTTCCAACGACCTGCCGACCTCCCGCTACTTCGAGACCGCCGCCAAGGGCGCGAAGAAGCCCAAGAGCATCGCCAACTGGATTCTCAACGACCTCCAGAGCGCCCTCGCCGGAGCCAGCAAATCCATTGCCGAATGTCCCGTCGCTCCCGAGGCCCTCGACGAACTCGTGAACCTCATCGACGATGGCAAGATCAACTCCCGCCAGGGCAAGGAAGTCTTCGCCGAGATGTTCACCTCCGGCAAGGGAGCCGCCGTCATCGTGAAGGAAAAGGGCATGGAGCAGGTCAGCGACACCGGAGCCATCGAGGCCCTCTGCGACCAGGCCATTGCAAACAGCGCCAAGGCCGTCGCCGAGTACAAGGCGGGCAAACTCGCCGCCATCAACGCCATCAAGGGCCAGGTCATGAAGCTCTCCAAAGGCCAGGCCAACCCCGCCCTCGTCGGCGAAATCCTCGAGAAAAAACTCGCCTCCTAGTTCTCCGCATCACAGGGAGGGCGGACAACGCCCTCCCGCCTTCAAACCTTCTGAACAGAAGGCAGCGAAGGAAACGAAGAGAAAGACAGGCAGACCTTTTACAGAGCCGAGTCTGCGAGACAGGCGAAGCCAACGTCGCAAAGGACACCAAGGCGGGGCATGCCCCGCCGGTTATGGGCGATTGCAGCTTGTCGCCAGCCCATTGTGGAAACACCACTGAGCAGCGCATGAGTAATATCCGCCCGATTTATTACTCATGAAATGCGGCATTTCTGAGTGATAAATAGAAAAGTCTGTCTCTGGAACCAGAGCAGAGCGAGATCACAACGCTCCATTGCCGTGCCAACACCCGGCCATCGCCGGGGAGCTAATCGCGTAGGATCCCTCCCTACAACCAGGAGATTAAGAGTCTCCTGCTCTCCCATTGCGCCAACAATGCACGGAGAATCACGGGCGAAAATTACTCCCGGCCTTCCAAAAAGCAACTCCCCAAAAACGCATTGAGCGCCCCGGCCGGGTGGCTGGGACGCTCAACAAGACGTTTTCGAAGTTGTCTAAAGACGGGGCTTATTCGGCCACGTTGACCTTCGTCTGCGCACGCTTGCGGGCGTTGGCATCGAGGATCTTCTTGCGCAGGCGCAGGCTCTTCGGGGTCGCCTCGACGTATTCATCGGGAGCGATGTACTCGAGGGAGCGCTCGAGCGAGAGCACGAGCGGCGGGGCGAGCTGAATGCCCTTGCCGTCACCCTGGCTTCGCATGTTAGTGAGCTTCTTGGCCTTGCAGGGATTCACCGGCATGTCGTCCGGGCGGGCGTTTTCACCCACGATCATTCCCTCGTAAATCTCCTCCTGGGGCCCGATGAACAGGCGACCGCGCTCCTGGATGCTGTCCAGCGCGTAGGCCGTGCTCGTGCCGCCTTCCATGGAGACCAGCACGCCGTTGTTGCGGCTCGGGATGTCGCCCTTGTGCGGTCCGTATTCCTTGAAGAGGTGGCTCGCGATGCCGTGACCCTTCGTCACGTTCACGAGGTCCGTCTCAAATCCGATCAATCCGCGCGTCGGGATCGTCGCCTCGACGAGCACGCTGTGCGGGTTGTGCTGCATGTTCACGATCTCGGCCTTGCGGCTGGCGAGCGACTGCAGGATGTCGCCGAGGTTGTCCGGCGGCACGTCAACGTAAAGCGTCTCCATCGGCTCGAGGAGGTTGCCCGCCTCGTCGCGGCGGAAGATGACCTCGGGACGCGAAACGAGCAGCTCAAAGCCCTCGCGGCGCATCTGCTCGACGAGAATCGCGATCTGCATCTCACCACGCGCCTTCACGTCAAAGTGGCCGGCGGTTTCCGTCTCCGCGACGATGATCGACACATTCGTACGGGTCTCGCGGACGAGGCGATCCTTGATCTGGCGCGCCGTCAGCAGCTTGCCCTCGCGACCCGCCAGCGGCGAGTCGTTCACGCAGATCTTCATCGCGATGGTCGGCGGGTCGATGTCGACAAAGGGCAGCGCCTCGCGCTCTTCGTTGTCGACCAGCGTCTCGCCGATGAAAACTTCCTCAAATCCCGTCAGGCCGATGATGTCGCCCTCGCTGGCGCTCTCGATCTGGACCTTCTCCAGGCCCTCGTGGCTGAAGAGCGCCGTCACATTACCACGCTCCTTGCGGCCATCCTTGTGTACACACACGATGCTCTGGCCCACCTTGACGGAACCGCTGATGATGCGCCCGTAGGCGATACGACCGAGGTAATCGCTGTAGTCGAGGTTCGACACGAGCATCTGGAAGTAATCCTTGTCGGCCTTTGGCGGCGGCGGGATGTGCTTCACGATCGCCTCGTAAAGTGGCTCCATGTTGTCGCTCTCGTGGTCGATCTCGCGCTTGGCGAAGCCCGCCTTGGCGCTGGCGTAAATATGCGGAAAGTCGAGCTGTTCATCCGTCGCCTCGAGTTCCATGAAAAGCTCAAACACCATGTCGAGCACCTTGTGCGGACGCGCGTTTTCACGGTCGATCTTGTTGATCACCACGATCGGCTTGAGGCCGTTTTCCATCGCCTTGCGCAGCACGAACTTCGTCTGGGCCTGCGGGCCGTCGTGGGAATCCACCACCAGCAGCACGCCGTCGACCATCTTCATGATGCGCTCCACCTCGCCGCCAAAGTCGGCGTGGCCGGGAGTGTCGACGATATTCACATGGTAATTATGCCAGCGGAAAGCGGCGTTCTTCGCGCGGATCGTGATGCCTTTCTCCTTTTCCAAGTCCATCGAGTCCATCATGCGCTCGTCGGTCTTTTGGTTGGCGCGGAAGGTTCCCGCTTGTTTAAGGAGCTGGTCGACCAGCGTGGTCTTACCGTGGTCCACGTGGGCGATAATGGCGATATTTCGAATATTTTGCATGGCGATCCCGGATTGAACGGGCGGAGCACTATGCGGAGCCACTGCCCCCCTGTCAATAGAGCGCCTTTTTACGTTTTCGACGCCATTTCCCCGCGAACCCCACCCCCGCCCGCGCCATTCCGACAAAAACCCCACCCCTGGACCCACCGCCCGGCCTGCCCGGCAAATCGGCTCACCGTTCCCGGCATAGACCAAGGGTACGCAAACCCGATGCCCGGACACGAAGGATGTAACCCGCGTAAAAACAAAGTGTTATCCTTCGGAAAGATTACTTCGCCCGCAGCTTGAAAACGCCCTTGTACGGCCCGGCCTGCGCGGAGTCCCGCGCAGCCAAACCCTTCGCGCCCTTCGGTTGACGGCCTTCCTGCCTCCCCCTTCGTTTCCTTCGCTTCCTTTTGTTCGTCCCTGCCTTGGCGGTCTTTTGTAAAAATCCCTGCCCCTACGGCAGCGGCGGGAGGCCGAGTTCCTTGAGGTACTTGTTGTGTTTCTTCGTCGCGGCGGTGATCCGCGCTTCCAGTTCCACGCCCGCTGTTCGCGCTCCGTTACCCCGTCTACGACATCGTCATCCGCCTCATGTGCAACCACCTCCGCGCCGACACCAGCGCCCGGGCGGACCGAAGCAACCAGCCCGGCCATAGCCCACCGCTTCCGCCCCGAGGCCATCCACCTCTTCGTCTACCGAGCCGACCACAGCGCCTACTTAAGGCTCCTTAATGCCAGTCAATACACCCTCCTCAGACATTAGCAGCAGGCCGCACCCTCGCCGAATCCCTCGCCCCGCAGGAACAAAACCCCGCTGACCCCACCGAAGACCTCCACGCCCTCTTCACCTTCTGCGCATCGCTCAGACTCCTCTGCCCGGCGCGCCAGCAAAAAACCGGTCTCCTATATAGTCCTATTAAGCTATTCCTACATCCCCGAGATCCGCCCGTTCCCGCAAGGCGCAGCTACACATGGATCATCTTATCATTTCGCCATCAAAGGATCAGGAATGACTGTCATTGCCGGTCGACGCTCGACAAGCTTAACAAGCAGGCGGAGCCCACTATGCTTCAGCGAAACAGATAACGCCGGACATGAAGCCTGCAACAAAAGAACAACAACCTCCTCGATGTCGCTACCACATAGCCCTTGTAGATCTATAAATCTGAACAGCTCTTCAAGAAGCCTTGGAAATTTTGAACTCAGCTGCAATGCCTCAGTCGCAATTTCATTTTCAGCTCCCTCCCATCGCAGACTGTTAATTCTAAGGACACTTGCTGCCCGCCTGTAGAGACCGCCACGCAACCGGCAGCTTTGCAGATAGCCTGTTGGCATCATACGGAGAAACGCAAGCGGTGGAAGACAAGAAATTGCGCCAAAGAATTCATCTAGGATTTCGGATTCACCGAACTTCTCAACGAGAAGTTGAGACGATGCATTTACCCTATCAGAACGTCCCCCGCCAAAAGACAACCATGACCGCGACTCCACGTTAGGACCGATTAAACCGACGAGCCTCATTTTTTCGTCCACCCCAAAAGGAGATTGAAGAATAGCAGCCACAAGGGCGCGCGGCAACTGAGCTCCCAGCTTGGAACACACCTCAATCAAATTCTCAATCGTCGGGAAAATGCCACCTCCCCACTCATCCGCACAATTTCCAAGCCCAAAGCAGCACACATCAAGCAGACTCCTAACTACAGCGCTATCGGCTTTCAGATAAGGCAAAGCTTTAGTTAAAGCAACAGCAAACTGCGCCTCATCACCCCCCCGCTATGACGCCATGCATTCGCAGAAAACACAATACCTTGATGCTGATCGGAAACTAACTTAAACTTATCTTTCGGGAATCCCAATTCAGAAATTCTAATACCACCCCTCCAAGCGGCACCCCAGCGCTCCCAGTCAGCAACATGCCCCAATCCTCCACCATGAATTACCTTGCAAATCTCCTCAACTGAAAACCCTAATTGCCGAGCAATAAGGCACGCATTTATTTGCCACGGAAACTCGCCAGAGACCGACTCTCCACAAGAAAAATCGCTACTCATTAACGAAAACTGTCGGATTAAGTTTTCCGATGAGCAATTGCGAGCAAACTCGGAAACCAAACAAAAATCACCCCAGACCGGATGCACATCCGCACTCACCTCTTCTGGAAGATTTCCCAATTCCGCCCATTGAGCAAGTCTTCGGTCACCATTATAGACTAGAGCATTACAGGTTTCCGCCCCATCGTTATCAAGCAAAGTAATTCCATCACTTTCAAAGTCTTGAGAGTATATATTAAAGAGCTCTTTGATCGGTGAAAATCTCAACGACTGCGGCAGCATTTCTCCAGCAAACATCCGCCTCCATATAGCCGGAGAATGCACATAAATATAATTCCTAAATGAAATCCAAAATTCCGACGGAATTCTCGAGATTTCCGGAACCACCTCCGAAAGAAACACTCCAACACTATCACTCTTCCACGGAAAGCCTGTTAGCATCAGATTCTCGGCAAATTTGTTACCTCCTCGAACCAGATCCAAACACAGCTTCCAAAGAGCATAAGGAAAACATCCTTCATCTACCTGCAATCTTCTCCCAAGCTCTTCATTCCACACCTCCTTAGCCTCGCTTGAAAATAATTCGAGCAACCTCGAAGTCTCATCGGGAAGCAGCACATCCAGTATTCGTGCTGCACAACGCGAAAGGGCACGAGAATTCTCCGGTTGATTTCTCGACACGCCATCTTCCAGCATTGCTAACGCAAGCCGGGAACCCGGAGCAATAAATTTGCGCTCCTGGTTGACAATCACCTCATTCAACCGTCCACAGATACCAATTAAGGAATCCGTTAGATGTTCTTTTTCAAAGAATATCCTACCAGCTGCAAACAGGAATACATTTCTCCAGTAAGAGTGAGGAGCTATTTCACGAATTGTTTCTAGCACGCATGATTCTGGCCCCGAAAAGATATGTTCAGCCGCCATAAACTCCTGAAGGGAACGAATCTCGAATCCAATCTCGTTGGCGCTATTCCCTACTAGAAACACAAGTCGATCGGTTGCAGCTTCCCGTATTTGCCTTACAAGTGTTGCGCGCCCTTCCGATTCCGAGTGCCCACGCTTTTGCAGTCTAGTTTCCACGATTTCCTCAAATTCAGAATGAGAAAGCCGCGCTGCGGTAGAACCAATCGCAGCGTTCCGCTGTTGCAGCACCCAACCCGCGCGATGATGAAGCCAATGAATATCTGGTTCATATGTTCTAAGAATTTTTGAAAAAATTGTGTTTCGCTCCTTTTCCCTTCGATAAATCACATCATAATAATCGTGAAAAAGCTTCCACCGCTGTTCAGGCGGCTCTCCTCCGCCTTCAATAAGTGCAAGCATGATCGTTACCTGCAAGGGAGATTCCATCAAACGCACGGTAGCAGGGTTTTCCGTAGCTCTCTTCAGAGCACTACAGAGATCATCAACCCTTAAATTATTATTAGGATGACGTGCACTCGCGAGCCTACTACCATACTTCAGCGCTTCATTTGCATTAAGCGAAGCAAGCGGAAGATGAAGATAGAAGTTTGGATCAAATTCATCGGAATAACCTTGAGGCCTCGTAGTTGCTAGAATTAATATGTCTGCGTCCTCATCGTGCACTTCCGAGCTAACAAAATCACGAATTGCATCCATCATTCTCTTGCGATTACTTGAGGCAGGCACTTCATCAAGACCATCAAGAACAATCAACCAAGGATAACTCGATAGCCATTTGCGAAATTCAGATTTACTTAATTCACAGTCGGTTCTCTCCGATATATGTTTTACCAGATAATCAAGAAGTGAACTGGACGAAAGACCACCCTCCCCGGCGAGCGATTCAGCCAACTTCTTCAGATCAATACGCAGCGGATAGCGAAGAACCTTCGGTTTCGGAATGTCGCCAGCCTGATTTTCAATATGAGATAACGCAGCTCGAACCTGAGGGGACCGTTTAGCGGAATCTTCTTGAAGTAGCGCAGCTCTATACAACTGACACGCAAATTGACTAATTGTAGTCTTGCCTTGGCCTGGACCACCAACCAAAACCACCCTTCCAGCTGTCTGCCTCAGACCAGCACTTCCCAATTTATTGTTGAAATTAGCCGAAGGCTTCAATACCTGACGACCTTCTTCAAAAAATAGATCGAGAAAGGTCACTCGTTCCTGCTCATTTAAATCCAACTCCTCATCAGAGAGATCATTAAAATCGTACTCGTCAGAAGATGAATCTATATAATTTCGTTCATTTGACACCTTTACGGGCAGATCTACAAAAACTCTGGATAGAGGAATTGCGGTTGCGTCCGTGTATCCACCCTGACTAAGCTTCGCAAATTGATCATCCAGCAACCCAACTTCTAGATATCGTCGAATAGTTTTAAGAAAGTCTGTTTTCTTAAGCCGAACAAAATCTGCAACTTCCGCCAGAACATCACCCGAAAGCAACCACGCTGCATAAGTGGAACGAATATCACGATATACATCTAGAAATCGGCATATCTGATCACGGTCCCACACAGCATAATCTTTCAGCCCGTGAGATTTTTTGAAATTGTCTAGAATAGAACATATACGATCCTTTCCTCCCGTTTTCGCTACAGAACTTAGAGACAAGTTTGTAGCAAATACGTAGTATTCGGGACATATTCTTTCTCCTCGCACAACCTGCTTCTCGCTCTCCCGTCGCGGCTCAAATTTCGAAAGCTCCGAATTCAACTGTTTAATAGCCCAATCGGCATTGACCTTGGCAAGAGCATCCGGGTATTGTCGAAACTTGGCTTGCACAATGCCACATCCGTCCCAGCACTTTCCCCCACTAGGATAATTTATCAAACCATCAAACGAAGCTTCTCGTCCGCCGTCCGGACCGTCACCAAAAACCATCAACTGCTTACCAATTATTTCCAAGCCAAGAGCTTGAATAAGCTGCTCAAATGAGCGGGTATTAAGACGTTCCAGCTGATAGTCGTGCATAGATGGATGGAAAATCTAAATTTTTCGGTGTATCTTACGAGTAAAAAGAGTGCGCCCATTCAGCAAAGCGGATCATACTCACAAGATTTAGACCGCTAGCGATTCCCGATCGGACCTGTCACGGGCATGTCACGCTGTTGTCACTGTGACGTCACGCTCATGTCACACGGGATGTCACGCCCTGTCACGGTGACGTCACGCTACACAGAACAGTACAGTACCCAACCAGAGAGAGAGTACGGGCGGCGTGGGATTCCACGGGTCGCCGCTGCGGGCGGCGGGCGGTTGCTCTCTCCCTCTCGCTCCCGATGGTGTTTTTTTGAAAACCTTTCGGAAACACCGGAGGGCGGTTCTTTCCCGCGAACGGATGGTTGGGGCATCGCGAGCCAGGGGTGCGCGGCGGGTGGGTGGATTGCTTCGTCCGGAGCGAATTCCCCAACACCTCGCGCGGATTCGTCGAGGCAGGCATGCACGCACTGGCAAAAATCCCCCCATGCCAAACTTGCAAGGGTTGCCGTATTAGCATGGTTTTCGACAGATTTCCTAAGGTTAGGATCGCTTTTGCGGAAGCGATGATGTATAAGCGAAACCATCACATCATGAACTTTGTCGCCATCTTTCTCGGTATCTTTTTCCTCGTCGGGGTCACTGTCGCGGGCTTCGGCGTGCGGACGGTGCTCCAGGCGCGGGAGAGCGCGGCGTGGCCTTCGGCGCAGGGGATCATTCGCACCTCGACGGTGACCAGCCAGCGCGGGTCCAAGGGCGGCAGGACCTACAAGCCCGAGGTCACCTACACCTACACGGTGGACGGCACGGAGTACTGCGGCGATCTCATCGCGTATGGGCTGAAGGGTTCCTCCGCCAGCCGCAGCTTTGCCCAGTATTACGACAACAAATACCCCGAGGGCTCGACCGTTCCCGTGGCGTACGATCCGGCCCGCCCGCAGACCTCCGTGCTGGAGCCGGGCGTGAGCAAGAGGGCCTTCATCCTGGTCGCGTTTGGCGCGGTCTTTGCGCTCAACGGGCTGTTATTCGGCCTCATTGGCTGGCTCTTTACGCCGTAGGGTAATGACTCCTCCTCGCACTGGCTGGTCATCCGCCAAGGAATACGTCCAGACGCCTCGATGAGTCTGCCTGCTTATCTCGCCGCGATGCCCCGCGTCTGGTGGTTTTCGATTTTGTTCGGGGGGTTCTTCATTATCTGGATCTGGCTCTCCTCGGGCTACCTGCGGGCGTTTCGCAAATTCCGCACATGGCCATCCGTACCGGGCCGCCTGCTCTCCGCCGGCACGGAGGAGTTCCGGCACGGGTGGGAGGACGACCATACGGTTAACGTCCGGTATCAGTATCAGGTGGGCGATGCAGTCTATGAGGGGCGCGTCATCGAAAGCATTCATCTGTACGTTCCACCCAGCGAACCCGTCGGCTTCCACAAACGGCAGCGGGCCCTGCGCTATCTCGCGCAGCTCCATCGCGGCGGAGACGTGACGGTGTATTACGATCCCGACGATCCCACGCAGGCCTTCCTGCGGCATAGCTCCCAGGCTCCGCTTTACTTTGGCTGGGCGGTCCTCGTGACCCTGCTCGCCCTCTGCGCGCTGGCCTGGCTGAGCTAGCTTCGCGGCGAACCGATGTCCCGTGGCGCGAGACGAGATTACTTTGACGCGCCCTTCGCGAGATTCATCTTTCGCAGCCGCACTTCCTTCAGAGTCAGGGTCGGAGAGAGCTTGGCAATCTCCTCGCCATCGAAGAGCCGGGAGGTGCAGCTGGATGCCGTCAAAGGCAGGATCTCCGGGAGCGCGGCAAAGACATCGAGCGTCTTTTCCTTGCCGGTGGCCGGATCGGTATAGGTCACGGCGACGATCGCGCCGACGACGATCTGATCCGTGAGGCCATTCTGGACCTCGGTTTGCAGGAGCACCGGAAAGTAGTTGGTCAGAATGTTCATCCTTGAGAGGATCTTGCTCATCTGCTCGGGGGTCGCCGGGGTCGCGGCGAGGTACCTGCGGTAGTCGTCCTCATCCGCGCGCAGCGGAGCAGAGAGAGGAGCGAGGACGATCGCTATGATCGCCAGGATGCACCAGCGACGACCGGGGGCGGTGAGCAGGGACGGCATAAGTCCATTATCATAAGCAAAGCGCATCAACGGTCGAGGAACTTTCCCTTAGGGCGATTTTCCATAAACAGGGAATCGGTGAACGGAGAGGCAGGCCGGGAGCGCGTCGGCAGGGATACCGACTGCCCTGGCGACCAATGCCTCCCCGCAGCCCTCGCCGTCTCCGAGCCTCGGCTAAAGGCTTCCATTTGCTCCAGAGCACCCCGGAGAGAAAGCCACCCAGCCATCGCATTCCTGCGCCGCTCGGCCAAACTCCAGGGCGCATTTCGCCAGCCCTCCAGGAGCGTCGGCTCCCGCCTTGACCTCGCCCTGCCGGTCAGGATTGGGACGGATGAGATGCTCAAAGCATGGCGGCCACGCGCCCACTGCCCCTGGTGTCGCCTTGGTGGCGCGGCCTCATCCGCGCGGATCGGCCTCAGCTCCACGAGGAGCGATTTCCCATGGCGCGGTCGGCGCAGCTCGATAGAGTGCGCGCAGGATGATCACAGTCGACACAGTCCGCGAAGCCATCGAGGAGAAGGAGCTTTTCCTGGAATACATGCCCACCGTGCGGCTGCGCGATGGCGTGTGCGCGGGAGCCGAGGCGCTGACCCGCTGGCGGCGAACCGATGGGCGATTGGTGCCGCCGTCGGAGTTCATTCCCATCGTCGAACGGACGCCGGTGGCCGGGCTGCTCACCTATTGGGTACTGGAAACCGTGGCCGGCGAGTTGGGCGACTGGCTCCTCCGCACGGAGGACGCGCACGTCGCGATCAACACGCCTCCCGAGCTTATCGGGCGGGGCGGCATGGAGTATGCGGGCTGCCGCGTCGGCCTTGCCGCAGTCGCCGACAAGCTCGTCCTCGAGGTCACCGAGCGCGGAGTACCCGACGAGATCGCGCTCGACGCCATGATCCACCGCACGGGCCGCCGCCGCCTCGTGCGCCTCGCCCTCGATGACGTGGGGGTGAACGACCACTGGGCGGCCCTCCTCCAGCAGGCTCCCTTTGACATCGTGAAACTCGACAAATCCCTCGTCGACCGCCTCGAGGAGGGCGGGCAAAGCAGCATCCCGCTCATCGAGCAGATCGTCCGCATGACCCGGGAGCGCGGCATCGAGATCATCGCCGAGGGCATCGAGCGCCCGGAACAAGCCGCCCTCCTGCGCGAGCTGGGCATCCCGCTCGGCCAGGGGTGGTACTTTTCCAAGGCCCTGCGAGCAGGCGAGTTCCTGGCCTTTGCCCAGGGCTAATGGAGACATCCGGCCCCGAGGGAGCGATGCCGTAGAAATACGCTTACCGCCCCACCCGACACACCCCGGCATCCAGGCCGCCATCCTCAATCATGCAGGCAGCACGTGCAGCGAAGGCGGTACGTCGCGCATTCGCCTTGCACTCGCGCGCGCAGGTGCTTTCCTAGTGCTCAGGCACACCCTTACCCGGGAGTCATGAATCCCCTCCTCCTCCACGACTGCGAGCCGCGCTCCAGCCGCCAGCCATTTCCCGCTCCACCTGCCGGGAACGACCCGACGCTTTCCTGAAACCTCCACCTGCACATACCCACATCATGAAACTCCACCACATCCTGCCCGCCGCGCTTCTCGCGCTCACCCCCGTCCTCGCCACCGCCGCATCAGCCCCCGCGCCCGCCTCGTGTTGCGGCCAGATGCCCTCGGGCACGATGACCTGCCCGGCCTTTGCCCAAAAGGTCGCCATGGTCGATCTGCTGGAAATCCAACTAGGCAAGGTCGCCCAGACCAACGCCTCGCTGCCCTCGGTGAAAAAATTCGGCGCGTTCATGACCGCCAGCCACACCGAGATCAATGCCCGGCTCGCAAAGGTCGCGGCCGAGTGCAATATCCCGCTGCCCACCCAGCTCGACGCCCCAAGCCAGGCCACACTGAAGAAGCTCTCCGCGCTCAAGGGTCCCGCCTTTGACAAAGCCTACATCCCCGCCATGGTCGCCGGCCACACACAGGTCCTCGCCATGGTAAAGTCCTTCGCCGCCACCTGCCCGAATCCCAAGATGAAGGCCTTTGCCGAGAAGATCACACCCATCATCGCCAAGCATCTCTCCGCCGCGCAGAAGGTGCAGGCCCAGATGCAAAAGGACGGCCTCCTGCCGTAGGGCGATCCGTATTTCCTGATTCCCCGCTGTCGCCGCGAGAGCATCACACGCTTTCGCGGCGTTGACCCAGCAGGCGTCTCCCGGTCTAGGCGACCGCGCCTTTTCTTCGACCCTATTTTTCCTCGTCGGGCAGCGGCCAGCGACGCCCCTGGCCGAGCAGTCTGATCCCGCTCCGCGAGAGCGCGTATTTTTGAAAGTGCAGTTCACTCTTCAAAGCTCGCTCCGGCTCCATGATGACCACCAGTCCGGCTTCGCTCTCCGTGCCGGCAACTGATTGCAGCGCGCCCGCCCAGACCACCGAGCCGGCCGACTCAAACTTCCCCCAGGCGATCGGACGATAAGAGTCGTCAAAAAGCACGATCACCACCGGCATGACCTCCATGCCGTTGCCGTGGCGTTGAAACACTCCCACGATGAAATACTCGCCCGACAGGCTCACCATCATGCGCTCTGCCAGATACGAGGGCTGCGCCCCCTCGGGTTTCAAGCGCCCGAGAGCATCGAGGAGATCGGTCGCCTTCACCCAGGCCAGCCGGTCGTAGATCTCCACCTCGCTCACATCGCGCAGGGCGTTCAAGGGAACAATGATCGGCCTGTTCCCGACATCCTCCGCCCAGGCAGCATGCCCCGTGGAAAAAACGATCACCAGGGCGAGCAGGAGGGAGCGCTTTGCCATAGGCAGACGATGGTACCAGGCCCACCGCGCTGGAACCAGCATGCTTTTGCCCCCGCCAAGGCGAGAGCGCTTCGAGAAAGCGGCGAGGTGTCGCCCGCAAGCCGCGCCCCCGAGGTCTGCCAGCAGGAAGGAGCGCGTATCGACTACTCCCTCCCTGAGACGCCAAGGCGCGGCCGAGCGACTCATCGCCTGTCACCCGGCACCGGCTCCGCCCTCTTGCGGAGCCAGTCCCGCAACCAGAGACCCGCAGGTTACTCCCGGCGGCGACGGAGCCAGAGCGCCGTCACGCCGAGGCCCACGAGCAGAAACGTCGCAGGCTCGGGCACGACCTGGAGCGATGTGCCGACGATCTCGCCGGAGCCGAGGTAGGTCGAGCCCTCGTCGGAGTAAAAGGCGACCTGCGAGAGATCGCCGACCGCCGAGCCGCTCAGGATCGTGATCGTCGTCGACGCGCCCTGGTAGTTGTAGATCGCCAGCGTGCCGTCGATCTCCAGCGAGGCAAAGGTCAGCCCGGCGGCGAAGTTGTTAAAATCCACCACCGCCGCGTCCGACACCACCCACGCGCCCATGGTCTCCTGGATGGCGCTCGCGCCGATGACGACCCGGCCGCTGCCCTGGTTCAGCGCTGCGGAGTTGGCAATACCCTCCGACTGGCCGAGCTGGAGATTGCCGCCATCGATCGTGATCTGGCCCACCGAGCCGAGCGACGCCACGCTGCCCGCCGTGGCGAGCGTGCCACCGGTGATCGAGACATCGCCGGTCATCGTATTCGCACCATAGAGGGGATTGAGCACCGTGGTGCCGGGTCCGCTCTGCACGAGGTTCATGCTCCCGGTGAGCGTGGTGTAAAACTCGTAGACCGTGTTGGAGGAGGAACCCGCCGCGAAGTTTTGCTGAAAGGCGATGGATGCCGTGCCCTCGCCACCATTGAAGACCCGCGCTCCGATATCCGCACCGCTCGTGCCGGCTCCCGCCCCGATCACGATCTGGCCGGTCGAGCCGGCCTCCTGCGCGACCTGCACCGCGGCATCCGTGGAGGCCTGCGGATCGCTGCTGTTGAAGCCCTTGAGCTGAAGCAGGGAACTGCTGCCCAGGGCGAGGGTCGCGTTATCGCCAGAGTCCTGCCCCACCGTCACCACGCTGGTGCCTTTCTCGACCGCCCCGGCGGCCAGGGTGACTGTGCCGGAGTTGATCGTTGTCACGCCAGCGTAGTAGTTGTCCCCATTCATGATGAGATTTCCCGCGCCGGTCTTGATCACGCCGCCCTGGGCGTTGGCATCATCGGCATTCTTCGAGACATTGGCATCACTGAGATTGCCTGCTCCGCCGAGGGCCGTGACATTGAGGGTGGACGAGACGTTGAAGGTCGCATTCCCACCGAGGAAGAGATCCGCGCCGTAGGCCGAGCCGTTGTTGCGATTGCCCGAGCTGACTCCCCCCGTCACCGTGTTGCCGGAGAAGCCGCCGTCCTGCACGGTCACGGTCGCTCCCGCCATGACAAACACCGCGCCGCCCGCGCCGAGGCCGCCGCCTCCCGAGCTGTCAAGGCCCGTGTCTTCGCTCGGCGTCGCGCTCGCCGCGCCAAAGCCACCCACGCCCGCAGAGCCTGTGGAGTACGCTCCACCGCCTCCGCCGAAGCCGCCATTACCGCCGCTCTGGGACGACGCGCCGCCGCCTCCGCCGAAACCGCCATTGCCACCCGACTCGCTATACGATCCCGCACCGGAGCCGCCTCCTCCGCCGAAGCCGCCATTGCCGCCGCTGTTTGGCGTGTCGCTATCGGCATAGTGCCCATAGCCTCCGGCCACACCGCCGCCTCCGCCCGTTCCGGGATAGGTAAAACTCGTGCTGCCGCCACCTCCACCGCCGCCGCCATCCGCGCCGCCGGAACCCCCGCTACCATCGCCGCCGCTGCCGCCACCGCCGGCCGAGAGGCTCGTGCTATTGACCGCGCTGACATTGACAAAGGCTCCCGCCGAACCGTTGCTCCCCGTGCCACCCGCGCCGTTGGCTCCATTGCCAAATCCGCCGCCACCGCCGCCCGCGCCATCGCCGCCGCCACCGGAGGCATTGCCTCCCATGCCGCCGCCACCGCTGAGAAACTGGTCGCTCAGGGTGAATCCCACCGAGCCGCCCACGGCCTTGTTGTTTGAAAATGTCACCCCGCTGAGCGTCACCGCCGGCGCACTGAGTCCCTGCGCGGCGAGCGCCCCCGTGCCCGAATAGTACGACCCGCTGCCGACAAAGATCGCTCCGCCCAACCCCGCACCACCGCCGCCGCCCAGGCTGCCGTTGCCGCCCGTGGCGTTACCATTGGCGATGGTCAGGTTGCTGATGGACACGGTGCCACCGGCAATGAAGAACGCCCGGTCGGAGTTATTCATGTCGATGGAGAAATACCCGCCATCGATCGTCACATTCGCGTTCACCACCATCTGGCTCGTTGCCGAAATGTTGGCCGTGAGCGTGATCGTGTTTTGCAGCGCGGGATTGGACGCGTTGTTTAGATAAACCTGGTGAAGCGCCGTCTCCAGCTCTGCCGCCGTGGCTACGCTAAAGGAGGTCTGTTGAGCCTGGAGTGACCTGCCAGCAAGGGCGCAGAAGCCCGAGATGGCAACGACAAGAAGCTGCCGGGTGGTTTTCATTAGTCTGTGGAGTGACTGCCCTCCGCCTTAGCAAACGAAACCGCCAAACACACGGAAAAAAACCGGTGATTTCGTAAATATCAGGGAGCCACCCCTACCCGGTTTCCGGGAGGCGGCAGGAACGTATTGACAGACTAGGACAATTGTCCTAGTGCTAGTCCGCAACGCATGAAGCCGACATCCACGCGCGACCGGATCCTCGAGGAGGCCGACCGGCTTTTCTATGAACGCGGCTACGAGCACACCGCCTTTGCCGACATCGCGGAGGCGGTGGGGATTTCCCGCGGCAATGTGACGTTTCACTATCAGACAAAGGACGCGATCCTCGACGCCGTGATCGACCGTCGGCTCGCACGCACCGCCGCGCTGCTGGAGCACTGGGAGGCGGGCGGCGAAGGCCCGGCAGCCCGCATCAAGAGCTTCATCGACATCCTCATCGCCAATCGCGCAAAAATCATGCTCCACGGCTGCCCGGTCGGCACGCTCTGCGCCGAGCTCGCCAAGCTGGAGCACGACGCGCTCAGCCACGCCAGCGCGCTCTTCACACTCTTCAAGGGCTGGCTCGCCACGCAGTTCGCCGCCCTCGGGTTGAAGAAAGAGGCCGACGCGCTCGCCCTCCATCTCCTCGCCCGCAGCCAGGGCATCGCCACGCTGGCCAGCGCCCTTCGCGACGAGGCCTTCCTCCGCGAGGAGGTGCGTGCCCTCCATGACTGGCTCGATGGTATTGCCTCTCCCTCGCCGCGCCGGAGACGCGCCTGAGCTTTCCGTAAACCCACAACCAACCACATCGCATGTTCATCGCCCTCCTGAGATTCACCGAAGCCCGCAGCCGAGCCAGTCAATACATGGAGGAGCACAAGCACTGGGTGCAGGGCGGCTTTGCCGACGGCGTCTTCCTCCTCGCAGGCGGCATCGAGCCGAGCCAGGGCGGCGCGATCCTTGCCCACCAGCTTTCGAGGGAGGAACTCGAGACGCGCCTCGCGGCGGACCCGTTCGTGGCCGAGGGCATCGTGCAGACCGAGATCATCGAGATCGACCCCGGTCGCGCCGACCCGCGCCTGGCATTTCTCGTCTCCTGATCGGGGCCTGCCTTAAAATCCCCCGCCGAGTGAAAACGACAGCAGGGTTTCCGAGAGATTCTGCGCGCCCGAGATCATCGTGCCGAGGCCGTGCCGCAGGCGGAAGGCCCCGAGGATGGAATCCGTCAGCGCAAAGGTGGACTCCATGCCCACGTACATGCGCCCGCTCTCCGGCGAGGCCGCGCCGCGATCCTCGTAGGAGGCCCGCAGCTTCAGCGCCGCGTCGGGCAGGAGTTTTTGCTCCGCCTGGGCGTACACTGCGCGGTACGTCGTGCTATCGAGTTCATCCGTATCGTAAGTCTCCGTCTCCGCCGCGCCCAGGCTCACGCGGGTCTGCGCCGCCGCGCGGATGGTGATCGAGGCATCGACTCCCGCTAGAGATTGCCCCGAGGTCGCCGTCTCCTGTGTGCTAAAGCTGGGCGCGACCCGCAGCCGCACGGGAACGAAGGGCAGCTCCTGTGCCAGCTCCAGCCTGGCGTAGCGCGTATTCAGCATCGCTCCCGCCGCATCCGTCTGCGCGGCCACGCCGCCTGTCACGCCATAGGTGAGGCCGACCGGCGTCTTTCCCTTCGCGCGCCATTCCGCGCGATTGATCGTCGACGTCCCCCGGTCCACGAAGCGGTTCACCGTCTCGAGCGAGAGTTCGTTGGAAACCATGCGCGTCACATCGAGGTCGAAGGCCACGCGGTTTGAGCAGCCGAGATTGCCCTGCAAATACGAGTCGCCCCACACATTCTCCACCCGCATCTCGCCCGTGTAGCGCACCGAAACCCAATCCACCTCGACGGGGTGAAATTCATAGCTCACCGGCTGCGAAAAGGACTTCGACACCGCTCCCTCCGACGCATTCACCGCAAAGGACTCATGCGGTTCATCAAACGTCACCTCCCGCGTCTGCGGCGAGGCCGTCGGCAGTTCGATCCACTGCGCCGCCATCTCCACCTCCGCCCCTCGCGCCGTCGCGGCACCGAGCAGCAGGAGGAAAAGCAGCCATTTCATGCCAGCGACCAAACATGCCATTCCCGGATATGTCAACCCCGGCGGTGCTTCCTTTCAACGGCGCTTCATCCTGTTGCCTACTCTTTCTCCAGCACCTTCGGGATCTCGCGGCGAAACTGATCTGGCAAATCCTCGAAGCTTTCATAGCCCGCTGTGCCTCGATAGAGACAGTGCGTCGACTTCCAGTCCGTCAGATCCAATTTCATCAGAGAGCGACGCGTGGCAAACCAGAGGATCGATTGGGCAGAGTCCCAGTAATACGCATACCGCTCTCCGGCCTTCACCGCCTCTCCCGAAGTAATGGTCCTCATGTCCGGATCCAGTTTGTCTCCCGTCCGGTCCCGCACGATCCGCCAGTACAGCGAGTTGTCCGGAGGCAACGCTACCACGGAAAATGTCACCCTGTCCCCCATCGCTCGCGCTGACAGAGGTGTCGATCCTATACCGCTAAAATCCTCGGCCAAAGCGGAGCCCGAAACGATCAGCAGCATAAGCAAAACTTTCACCCGGCCAGCAGAGCAGAGTTGCGCCCCATTTCCAATTCCCCTCCGAAAAAACTCTGCTTTTCCCACTAAGCAAAGTACCCTCGCCCGCCATGAGAGTGACCACCCTCGCCAGCCTTCTGCTGGCCGCCCTGCTCCTGAGCTCGTGCAACTTCCTCCCCAAGACCACCGCCAGCTCCACCGAGAAAGGCAAAGTTCTCAAGGTCTACCAGGCCAGCGAGGGCACGGCCACCTTCCTCGCCTACGTCGTCGAGCGCAAGGGACAGGAGATCGTCGTCAGTTCCCCGCTCGGCGGCACGCCCCGCGCCATCGGAGACGAGATCGAGTACTTTGCCCAGACGATGGAGATTTCCGGCCACCCGCCGATCCTTTCTTTCATGTACATCGGCCCGCGCCCGTCCGCGACGCCAACGCCTGCCAAACCGTGAAGCGCGCGCGCGTCGTCCTCATCCTCGCGGCTCTGGCCGTCGTGGCCTACGTGGGGACGTACGTCCTGCTCGCCACCAGGGACTCCGGCCGGGCGCGCGGAGCGGGGGAGTATTTTCACTACCGCGATTTTCCCCACGCGTGGGAGGTCTGCGTCTTCGCTCCCGCCGCCTTCGTGGAGGCAATGCTGATCCAGATCAACCCGCGCCCGTTCCTTTCCAATCCCTCCTGGGCCGACACACCGCAGCGCCTCGTCATCCGGACGCCCGGCAACGAGACCCAGTTTTGGTTTCCCCCATCCCCGAAGAGCAAGGAGGATAATCAACGTCAGCCATGACCTCCCCCGAGAAAATCCCGAAGCGAGACGAAGACGTGACTGGATGAAAGATATCCGTCTCCCCGAGAAATAGCACCGGAGGTTGCAGCCCTTCGTTTCCTTCGCTTCCTTCTGTTCGACCTCTTCCTTCCGTTCCGGTATTACCTCTCTCCGAAGTAGCACGCGAAGACGCTGTTGCGGTGCAGGACGTCCCAGGAGGTGAAGCCCGTTTTTTGCAACAGGCCGAGCTGGTAGTGGAGCGAGCGCGGGGAGTCCTCCCGCTCGATGTAGGCGAAGACCTTTTCGCGATAGGCCGGGCCACCGAGGGATTCCAGGTACGCGCCGTAGCGGGCCCACATCATCGCCTGCATCGCGGGTGAGTCAAAATACACCAGGTCGGCCACGTAGAGGCGGCCGCCGGGTTTCAGCCAGCGGTGGAGCAGGGCAAACACGCGCTCCCAGTCCGCATCCTCGCGCAGATGGTGCAGCACGGCCCCGGCCAGGATCACGTCGAAAGTCCCGTCGGCAAACTCCAGCTCGCGCAGGTCGCCCTGCCGCGTCTCCACGCTCCGCGCCCCTGCCGCCTCCACGCGCGACCGCGCCCGGTCCAGCATGGGCTGGCTCAGGTCCGCGAGGTGACAATGCAGCGGGCCGGTCTCCTGCATCACGCGCAGGGTGAAATTTCCCGCGCCGCAGCCGAGGTCGAGCAGCCGCCCGTCGCGCGGCACATGGCTCGCGGCGGCAGCCGCCACCAGGTCGAGCACCAGCGGCGCGTCGATCGTCGCCTGCTGGCCCGTCTCCAGGTTGCTGAAACGCTCCACGTCGTGGTCGAACCGCTCGCGGATTTCCTCGAGCGTCGATTTCCCGGCGAATGCTGCTGCTGTCGTCATGCCGCGCACTTTACCGCCCCCTCCGGTATTTCGGAATTGCCAGTATTGCATCGGATTAATACCTTTTACGTATGAATCGCCCGACCATCCGCGAGCTGGAGTGCTTCACCGCCGTCGCGGAGGAGCTGAACTTTTCCCGCGCCGCGCGTCGGCTGAATCTCAGCCAGCCTCCGCTCACGCGGCAAATCCAGTCGCTGGAGGAAAAGCTCGGCTGCCCGCTGCTGGAGCGCAGCACGCGCTCGGTCGCGATCACCGCCGCCGGGCGGCTCTTCCTGGAGGACGCCCGCGCCGTGCTCCAGCGCCTCGACGCCGCGCGCGATGCCGTGCTCCGCGCCGCCGGGGGCGAGGTCACGCGGCTGCGCATCGGGTTCGTCGGCGCGCTGCTCGACGAATCCCTCGTCCGCCTGCTCCAGACCTTTCGCGAGGCGCACCCGCACTGCCAGATCGCTCTTGAGGATCTCTCGCCCGCCGCGCAGCTGGAGGCACTGTCGGAGGGGAAGATCGACGGGGCCTTCCTCGGCGCGCCGCCGCATTCCCTGCGCCGCGGTCTCGCGAGCTTCATCTGGCAGCGCGAACCCCTCGGCATCGCCCTCCCCGCCGCGCACCCGCTGGCCGCCGCGCGTTCGCTCCCCATCGCCCGCCTCCGCGACGAAGGCTGGATCATGGTCTCCCGCGAAGCCGCCCCGGCCTTCCGACGTCAATTCGATACCCTCTGCGCCGCCGAGGGTTTCAAGCCCCGCATCGTGCAGGAGTCCGAGCGCGTCGCCGCCGTGCTCACCATGGTCGCCGCAGGCCAGGGCATCAGCCTCCTCCCCGTGACGATGGGCAGATTCCTCGCGCAAGGCGTCACCATCCGCCCCCTCCCCGGCCGCAAACCGCCCACCCTCGACCACACCTTCGTCTATAAAAAGGCCAGCCCCGCTCCGCCTCTCGCGGATTTTGTGCGGCTACTCGGGTCGCCCGGGAAACGCTAGCACTTCGTCCCATAGACAGTTTCCAAAAGCGGACAGGCACAGCGGGCTGGCAGGCCTTTGGAAAAGGAGGGGCTCGGGTCCTGACGAGAGCTTGGATCAAGCGCACGATGGCAGCGCAACGCCCCCGCCCGGCGTGACAACACGCCCTTCGCTCTTCCCACGGCTCAACGTCACCGGCAGCTTGGGTGATTGCCGCAACCGCTAGCGACACATGCCCGCGCGCACCCTGTCGGATCGGATGAGATCGCGGCGGCATCCCGGCGCAGGCAAAGGAAAGCGAGCCGCCCATCGCGTCACCCGACGCCATCGAACGACCGCCTCGCAGTTCGATGATCCGCCATATTGTTCAGCCGTTACGGCGTCTGGATGAAAGATAGCGAGCGTGCCAGATGGCCGCCAAATCGACAGAAGCCAGGCCGCGATCCCACCGGGCTGCCGCCCGAGGGTCACGAGGACAGGGGATACCTCCCAGCGCCGCAAGGAATCAGTGAGAGATGGAAATGAAACCGCCCCGACCCGCCTCCAGCCCATTCCGACCGGGCGCCTTACGCTCCCCTCGCGCGTCCACCACATATCGCGGCATCCCGACGGGGCAACGATTCTCGCGTGAAAGCCCTGCCATCCGGGCACAAAAAAAGAGCGACCTTTTCAGGCCGCTCTTTTTTAAAACCAACTGGAGATTGGAGAACTACCAGCGGAAGTGAGCGAACGCACGGTTGGCCTGGGCCATCTTGTGCATATCGTCGCGCTTCTTGATCGCGTTGCCCTGACCGGCAGCTGCGTCCTTAAGCTCGTAAGCGAGAGCGTTTTCCATCGGAACACCCTTGCGGTTGTTCGCGAACGTGACCAACCAGCGCATGGCGAGGGCGATCTGACGATCGGCCGGCACTTCCATCGGCACCTGGTAGGTGGCGCCACCCACGCGGCGGCTCTTCACCTCGAGACGCGGCTTGGCGTTTTCGATGGCCTTGTGCAGTGTCTCGAGCGGGTCGACCGTATCGGTTCCCTCGCGGGACTTGTCGATCGCGGTGTAGACGATGCGCTCGGCGATGCTCTTCTTGCCGCAGTTCATGACTGCGCTGATGAGACGGGCTACGACCGGACTGGCGTAGCGGGCGTCTTTCTTGACTTCCTTGTGAATGACTCGGCGACGACGTGACATGGCGTGCTATTTCTTCTTGCCCTTCGCACCCTTGGTGTCTTCCTGACCGGGTTTCGGGCGCTTGGCTCCGTACTTGGAACGTCCGCGACGGCGACCGTCAACCCCGAGGCTGTCGAGCGTACCGCGTACGATGTGATAACGAACACCCGGCAGATCCTTCACACGTCCACCACGGACGAGAACGATCGAGTGTTCCTGAAGATTGTGTCCCTCGCCCGGAATGTAGGCGATGACTTCCTGCCCGTTCGTGAGACGAACCTTGGCGACCTTGCGGAGGGCGGAATTGGGCTTCTTGGGCGTGCGGGTCATCACCTGCACGCAAACGCCGCGACGCTGCGGGCACTTCACGAGCGCCGGCGACTTCGACTTCACAGTCACCTTGCTGCGTCCTTTGCGGACCAATTGATTAATAGTGGGCATTGAGTAATCCGGTTTCCTCGGGTGAAACTCTGTGAGACGAAGAGCTGGCCGGTGCCAAGCCTCTTTTCTCCTCGGTTTGACGAGGGAGGGTAGATACTAGGCAGGGCGCACGGGGACGCAAGGAAAAAGTTACTGAACTTCTCCCGCCACCGTTCCGCTCTTTCGCTGGGTGCGTAAGATCCTGACCAGTCCGGCTTTATCTACCGGACTGGCGGATCTTTTGCAATCCTAGAGACGACAGATCAGCAGCTCGCGCTCGTAGACCATCTCCTTCGGCAGGTGATCATGGAGGTCGAGGAAGAGTTCTTCCTGGCCCAGCACCTCGTGCCTCCAGGAGTCGCGCTCCACGGCCTGGAGCTCCTCAAATTTCTCCTTCGGGAACTTCAGTCCCTCCCAGTCGATATCTTCATACCGCGGCTGCCAGCCGAGCGGAGTCTCCTTGGCGATGCCTCGGCCCCGGGCACGATCGACGACCCAGCGCAGGACACGCATGTTTTCGCCAAAGCCGGGCCAGAGGAACTTGCCGTCCTTGTCCTTGCGGAACCAGTTCACGTGAAAGACGCGCGGCGTCTCGTTGAGCGTGCGCTGCATCTTGATCCAATGGCGGAAGTAATCGCCCATGTGGTATCCGCAGAAGGGCAGCATCGCCATCGGGTCGCGGCGCACCTTGCCGATCGTGCCGGCAGCGGCCGCCGTCATCTCGGAACCCATGGTCGCACCGATATAGACACCGGAGCTCCAGTTGAAGGCCTGGAAGATGAGCGGCATCGTGGTGGCGCGGCGTCCGCCAAAGATAATGGCGCTGATCGGCACGCCCTCGGGGTCCTCCCACGCGGGATCGATCGACGGGCACTGCGAGGCCGGGGCGGTGAAGCGCGCATTCGGGTGCGCTGCCTTCGTGCCCTTCTTCGCGCCAATGGCCGGCGTCCACTTCTTGCCCTGCCAGTCGAGGCAGGATTTTGGCGGCTCGTCGGTCATTCCCTCCCACCACACTCCGCCATCCGGCGTGAGCGCGACGTTGGTAAAGATCGTGTTCTTGGAAAGCGACGCCATGGCGTTGGGATTCGTCTTGGCCGAGGTTCCCGGCGCGACACCGAAGAAACCCGCCTCCGGATTGATCGCCCGCAGATGGCCATGGGCGTCCGGCTTCAGCCAGGCAATGTCGTCGCCGACCGTCCAGACCTTCCAGCCCTGATCCTGGAAATGCTTCGGCGGGATGAGCATGGCAAAGTTCGTCTTGCCGCAGGCGCTCGGGAAAGCCGCCGCCACATAGGTCTTTTCGCCCGTCGGGGCTTCAACCCCGAGGATGAGCATGTGCTCGGCCATCCAGCCTTCGTCGCGGGCCATGTTGGAGGCGATGCGCAGGGCGAAGCACTTCTTGCCCAGCAGCGCGTTGCCGCCGTAACCCGAGCCGTAGCTCCAGATCTCACGGGTTTCCGGGAAATGGACGATGTACTTCTCTTTATTACACGGCCATGGCACATCGGCCTGGCCGGGTTCAAGCGGAGCGCCGACCGAGTGCACGCACGGCACCACGCGCTTGTTGCTGGCATCGATCTCGCGGAAGACCTCGAGGCCGATGCGCGCCATGATGCGCATATTGACGACCACGTACGGGGAATCGGTCAATTCCACGCCGATCTGCGACATGGGCGAGCCGATCGGCCCCATCGAGAAGGGCAGCACATACATCGTGCGCCCCTTCATGCAGCCGTCGAAGAGTCCCTTCAGCGTGCGCCGCATTTCGAAAGGGTTCACCCAGTTGTTCGTCGGCCCGGCATTATCCTTGGACAGCGAGCAGATGAATGTGCGATCCTCCACGCGAGCCACATCGGTCGGATCGGACTTGGCGTAAAAACAGCCCGGCCACTTTTCCTGGTTCAGCCGAGTGAAGGTTCCTCCCTGGACGAGCTGTTCGCAAAGCGCATCGTACTCTTCCTGCGAGCCATCCACCCAGTGAATGGCGTCGGGTTTCGTCAATGCAGCGATCTTGTCGATCCACTTGAGGAGGTGTTTGTTCTTGGCGAGGGGTCGGGAGCCGGCCCGCACTGCAGCCTTCCCGGATTTCCGTGGGTTTTTCATCTCTCTGTGAGGTTCCCCGCAAATAAGCGAGAGCGCACGCAGATTGCAAACCTCAAATGGCCTGCGCCAGAAACGCATCACCCAAAGAACAACCCAGGCATCTCCGAAACTAAGCAATCCGTTGCATTAGTCAGACAAGCCCGCCCATGACTCACCGGGCACAAGGCTTAGTACATTCCGATAAAGGAAGCCTCCCGGGGATAGGAGGAGCGCCGCGCCTTCGTCTGCTGACAAAAAGCCGTCGCCAGCCGCAGCGCCTCGCTCGAGGTACGGTTCTTCCAGTCCGGGAGCCTCACCTTGCGCCCCAGGTTATCCTCCCCAAACACCCCCTCGGGCAGGTCATAGACCACAAATGCATGACCTGATCCATCCCCTCGATAATAGGCGATCACCTGGGAACGCCTTCCCGGCTGCCACCCGATGCGCATTTCCTCCGCCCTCATGCAGGCATAGACCAGACATCCATTCGGAAACGGGGGAGCCTGCCCGGGCTCCATGGCGTGCGCCACGCCGACCGGTCTGCGACTTCCATCCATGGACCAGACGCCGCCCCTCCACCCTTCATAGGTAACCAGGCCGCCGCGATACCGGAACTGATATTGATAGGCATGCCCGTTGCGCACAATGCCGCGCGACTTCCCGAATATGGGAGTGGACTGATAGGCTTGAAAAGCAGGATCTGCACAGCCGGACCACAATACCCCTACCACTATCGCTAACACCACTCCTTCAAGCACCACGAATCGCGTATACCGGCGACACATAGCACTGAAGAAAGGTCATGCAGCCTTTTCCTTTGTCAAGGGAACCACCGGAATTTAGCTTAAAAAAACTTAGATAATCCCCCTTGCAAATTCACCGGAACTCTAATCATCCCACACCCACCTTTTGCAACAACGCTTCACAACAAAACCTCAAGCTGAAGAGCTTGTCCTTTTCGGCCAATGGCTTGCGCTCCCATCAAACCGACCCGGGATCTCCGCAACACCGCCCACTCACCCGATTACCAGCCGGGCGACCCAGCCACTCCGGGATACGCAGTTTTTTTGATCCACGCGCTAAATCGCCGGTGCGCCACCGTCGCCCGCAGCCTTCATCACACGCCACAGATACAGCGTGACCACAGTGCGATACGGCCGCCAGAGTTCGCCGTATTCCCGTAGCGCCCTGGGCTTCACGGGTTCACCCAATCCATAGGCGCGTGTAAACCCCTGGCGCACGCCGAGATCGTCGACGGGCAGGACGTCGGGCCTGCCGAGTTTGAAAATGAGCAACATCTCGACCGTCCATTGCCCAATGCCCCGCACCGCCGTAAGCCGCTCAATGATCTCCGCGTCGGAAAGCTTATGAATCCTTGCCGCCGTCGGCACCGTGCCATCGATCACCTTGGCCGCGAGGTCGCGCACCGCTGCGATCTTCGCCCATGAAAACCCCGCCGCGCGAATCTCCTCATCCGTCACCGCCGCCAGGTCCCTGGCCGCCGGGAACTTCTTCCCCGGGAACAACTTCACAAAGCGCCCGAGGATCACATCCGCCACCCGCCCGCTCAGTTGCTGATTCGCAATCGCCCGCACCAGCGACTCAAACAGGCTCTGCCGCCGCTCCTCCTCCCCGATCGACACCGGCCCAAACTGACGGACCAACCCGCGCATCACCGGATCGGCTTTCGCGAGATGTTTCTCCGCGGCGGAGAAGTCGAAAACTTGCACGACCAGTTAATTGAAAAATCTTAGCCAAGCGGCGTTTCGTCGTCCGATCCGCCGCCTCCGCCAGAATCTTGCCGATCCGAAGGAGGAGGACTGCTCCTACTCCACCGTCACGCTCTTCGCCAGATTGCGGGGCTTGTCGACGTCGCAGCCGAGTTCGGCGGCGATGTGGTAGGCGAGCAACTGGAGCGGGATCGAGGCGAGAATCGGGGTGATATAATCGGGCGACTGCGGGATGCGGATTACCTCATCGGCCACCTTGTCGAGATGGTCGTTGCCCTCGGTGCCGATGGCGATCACCGGACCCTTGCGCGCCTTGACCTCCTCGATGTTGCTCACGTTCTTCTCAAAGACCGCGTCTCGCGGCGCGATGAAGACCGAGGGCGTCACCTCGTTGACCAGGGCGATCACGCCATGCTTCAGCTCGGCGCTGGGGTAGCCCGAGGCGGCGATGTAGCTGATTTCCTTGAGCTTGAGGGCACCTTCCAAAGCGATCGGGTAGTTCGCCTGGCGGCCCATGAAGAGGAAGTTGGGCGCCTTCGCGTATTTCTTCGCGATGGCTGCCACCTGGGCGTCGAGTTCCAGTGTCTGCGAGACCAGAGCAGGCAGGCGCTCGAGGTTGGCGAGGATTTCCAAACCCTCGGCATAGCTAAGGTAACGAATGCGGCCGAGCAGGGTCGCCAGCAGCGTCATGATCGTGAGCTGCGAGGTAAAGGACTTCGTCGCCGCCACGCCGATCTCCGGCCCGGCGTGCATGTAGACGCCGCCGTCGCTCTCGCGGGCGATCGTGCTGCCGACGCTGTTACAGATGCCTAAGGTACGGTGACCCTTGCGCTGGCTCTCGCGCAAGGCCGCCAGCGTATCCGCCGTCTCGCCGCTCTGGCTGATGACAAAGACCAGCGTGTCGCGGTCGGTCGGCAGGTTGCGATAGCGCAGCTCGCTGGCAAACTCGCACTCCACCGGGATGTGCGCGAGCGACTCGATAAGGTACTCGCCCACCATCGCCGCGTGAAACGCCGTGCCGCAGCCGCAGAGAATGATGCGCTCGACGGAACGCAGGTCGGCGTTCGTCATGTTCAGCCCGCCCAGCTTGGCCGTCGCCTCCTCGGGCGAAAGGCGGCCGCGCATCGCGTCGCGCACGGAATTCGGCTGCTCGTAGATCTCCTTGAGCATGTAGTGGGGGTACGTCCCCTTGTCGACGTCCTCAGCAGAGAACTCGACCTTGCTCACCTGAAAGCTCACGCCCGACCCGGCCAGCGTGGAGATATCAAACCCATCCTCGCGCAAGGCCACGATCTCGTAGTCATTCAGGTACACCGCCTCGCGGGTGTGCGCCACGATCGCGCTCACGTCGCTGGCGAGGAAATGCTCGCCTTTGCCGATGCCGACGACCAGCGGGCTGCCGCGCCGCGCGCCGACCAGCACGCCGGGCAACGCCGAGTGCAGCACCCCGATGCCATACGTACCGATCACCTGCCGCAGGGCTTCGCGCACCGCGGTGACGAGTCCCGCCTGGCTGATGTCGCCATTGCGCTCAAAGGCCTCGCCGATGAGATGCGCCAGCACCTCGGTATCCGTCTGGGATTTAAAAACATGCCCCCGCTCCTCGAGTTGCTCACGGAGGGTCTGGTAATTCTCGATCACGCCATTGTGCACGAGGACGAGCTTGCCGCTCTGGTCGTAGTGCGGGTGGGCGTTCTCATTCGTCACGCCGCCATGCGTGGCCCAGCGCGTGTGGCTGATGCCGATGCGACCATGCACGGGCGACTCGCCGATGACCCGCGCGAGCTCCGCGATGCGGCCCACCGATTTGCGAACCTCGATGCCATGACCGTTGAGTGTCGCCACCCCGGCGGAATCGTATCCACGGTACTCCAACCTGCGCAGGCCGTCCAAAAGAACGGGCACCGCCTCAGCCTTGCCAACGTATCCAACAATTCCGCACATATCTCTTTAGGATCGTGACAAGAGCCATACAGCCGGGCAAGATGCAATTCCCGTTTCCTCTCTCGCGATGAGCGCACGACCCATCCTTCTCCCTCTTAATCGCACCCTCGCCATCATCATGGGCGGCGGTGCTGGCACCCGACTCTTCCCCCTCACCAAGGAACGCGCCAAGCCCGCGGTCCCGCTCGGCGGCAAATACCGCTTGGTCGACATCCCGATCAGCAACTGCCTGAACTCCGGCCTGCGCAGCATCTACGTGCTCACCCAGTTCAACAGCATGTCGCTGCACCGGCATATCAACGCGAGCTACAAGTTTGACAACTTCACGCCCAGCTTCGTCGAGATCCTGGCCGCCCAGCAGACCCCCGAGGGTTCCCGCTGGTACCAGGGCACGGCCGACGCCGTACGGCAAAACATGCGCTACTTCCTCGAGCGCCAGGCCGATTACCTCGTGATCCTCAGCGGCGACCAGCTCTATCGCATGGATTACCGCGACGTGCTCCGCCAGCACATCGAGACCAAGGCCGACATCACGCTCGCCACCATCCCGGTGAATCGCGCCGACGCCTCGGGCTTCGGCATCATGCACACCGACGAGCAGCGCCGCGTCATCGAGTTCGTGGAGAAGCCCAAGGACCCCGCCGTCCTCGACAGCCTGCGCATCCCGCCGGACCTCCTCCGCTCCATCGGCCACCCCGAGACAGAGGAGCTCTTCCAGGCCTCCATGGGTATCTACGTCTTCAGCCGCAAGGTCCTCATCGAGTGCCTCGACAACGACCTCGTCGACTTCGGCAAGCACGTCATCCCTGCCGCCATCGAGAAATACCAGGTCAACGCCTATATCTTCCAGGGCTACTGGGAGGACATCGGCACGATCAAAGCCTTCTTCGATGCCAATCTCAACCTGGCGGAGACGAACCCATCTTTCAGCTTCAACATCCCGGGCGCTCCGGTTTACACGCATCCGCGCTTCCTGCCGGCCAGTGTGATCAGCAATACCAAGATCGACCAGGCCATGATCTCCGACGGGTGCGTCATCACCGACTCGACCATCGACCGCGCCATCATCGGCATCCGCTCGATCATCAATCCCGGCTGCAAGCTCAAGAATGTCATCATGATGGGCGCGGACTACTACGAGTCCGACCTCTCGGAGTCCCCGGCCAACGGCCATCCCCGCATCGGCATCGGCCAGGGCACCCATATCGAAAACGCCATCATCGACAAGAATGCCCGCATCGGGGACAACGTCGTCATCTCTCCTGCCGGAAAGGCGGCGGATTACGACGGCGAGGGCTTTTACATTCGCGATGGCATCGTGGTCGTGCCGAAAAACAGTGTCATTCCGTCGGGAACTTGGTTATAGCAGGCGCCCGTACGCTATGATTTCTCGTTCCTGCGCGGCCGCGCTGATGGCCATCATTTGTTCAGTCCTCACGGGCTGCTTTTACGACCATCCGCTGACCGATACGCCGTCCAAGGACATAAACACCTGGCTCCTAGGCGTTTGGGAACACACCAACGACAAGGGCGACCTCGATCGCGCCACGGTTCTTCCCCTTACGGGCGCTCGCTATACCGTCTGGTACGAGAGCGAGCCCAAGTCCGGACCGAAGAAGAAGTGGCGTTTCGAGGGGTGGATTTCCCGCGTCGGCTCCGCGGTGTTCCTCACGCTGCGTTGCGATGAAGGACCGGGCGACATCCCGCAGGGCAGCTACGTCTTCCTCCATTATCAGTTGCTGAACCAGAATCGCATCGCGATCCGCCAGCCGCAACTCGATGCCGCACCGGACGCCTCGAGCTACCAGCTCCGCACGGATCTGCGTCGAAAGCTGAAGGAAAAGACCCTCTTCAAAGCCGAGCCGGCCGCCATCTGGAAGCGCGTCTCCGAGGTTTATTGGGACCCAAACAGCCAGGAACCCCAGCCGTTCCAGCCCCTGCGATTCCCGGAATCCGGGCTGCAGTAGATTTTTCTCAAAAAAATCTTCGAAAGATTGAACGCGGTGCCACCTGGGGGGTCAAACTCTATGGTTAAGGCAGCAATTCGGGCCACCGCGGTTCAGTTTCCTTTGTTCTGAGCATTCATCGCGAGTGGCCCGAATCTTTTTTCCGCATCGGCTTGCCAGCCGGGGGGTCGGACAGCTATCACCCGACTCTGCATGCAGGATACGGTTCTAGTCGTAGAAGATGAGTCCGATGTCGTTGATTTGCTGCGCTACAATTTGTCGCGCGCCGGGTTTGGCGTAATCATTGCCAACGATGGAGTCGAGGGCCTGGAAATGGCTCGCAAGAACCGCCCCGACGTCATTGTCCTCGATCTCATGCTTCCCCGCATGGATGGCCTCGCCGTCTGCAAGGCTTTGAAACGTGAGCCGGAAACCGAGACGATGCCCATCGTGATGCTCACCGCCAAGAGCGAACCCAACGAGCGTGTGGGCGGCCTGGAACTCGGTGCGGATGATTACGTCACCAAACCCTTCAGCCCGAGGGAACTCGTCCTGCGCGTGCAAGCCCTGCTACGCCGTCTGCGCTCCAGCCGGAGCAACGACCTGGTCACCGTCGACGCCTTTGAGGTCGATAAAAATGCCTTTGAGATTCGCCTCGATGGCAAGCGGCTCGACCTGACCACGACCGAGTTCAAGCTCCTGGCCCTGCTTATCGATCGCCGTGGCCGTATCCAGAGCCGCGAGTCGCTGCTCTTTGACGTCTGGGGATACCAGAATGCCATCGACACCCGCACGGTCGACACCCACATGCGCCGCCTCCGTGAGAAGCTCGGCGACCACGCCTCCCGTCTCGAGACGGTGCGCGGCGAAGGGTATCGCTTCAACGTGCAGGCCTCCGGCGAATGATCTGGGCCATTGTCGGCGGAGCCGTCGGCATCCTGCTGGCCAGCTACGTCTATTACCAGATCATCGCCCCGTTCAACGAGGTGCGGGAATCACTCAAGCGCCTGGCCGCCTACGACTTCCGCCCCGTGCTGCTTCGCTCCCGGCTGGGAGTGTTTCGCGAGATCGCCGCCAACGTCCGCCGTATCTCCGAGTTGCTCCAGCAGCTCGACCGGCAGGTGGCCGACGAGGGCTTCAGCCTGCGAGCCATTCTCTCCAGCATGGTGGAGGGCGTGCTCATCGTCGATCGTTCCCTGCGAGTTCGCCTCTGCAATGATCCACTCCAGCGCATGTTTGATCTGCGCCAGTCGCCGGTGAATCGCTCGGTGATGGAGGTCTTTCGCAGCCACCAGCTGCAAAATGCCATCGAGCAGACGCTCACCTCCGGACAAAGCCGCCAGATTTCCATCACCTTCGGCGGCACCACGCACTTCGACATCCATGTCGGCGGCTTGAGTCCGCGCGGCCAGGGCCGCCCGCCGGGCGCAGTCATCGTCTTTCACGATGTCACCAAGGTGCGCAACCTCGAGTCCGTCCGACGCGAATTCGTCGCCAATGTCTCGCACGAGTTCCGCACCCCGCTCGCCATCATCAATGGCTATATCGAGACCCTGCTCGACGGTGCGCTCGACGACCGACCGATGGCGGAGAAATCTCTCAAGGTCATGTACAAGAACGGCCAGCGCCTCACGCTGCTGATCGAGGACCTGATGACCATCTCCAAGATGGAGCACCGCTCCGCCATGCTGGAGTTTCGCCCGCTCGATCTCCGGGAGGTCTTTAGGAAAATCCTCCACCGCCTCCAGTCCGCCGTCGCCGAGCGCAACGCCCAGGTCACGATCGACTGCCCCGAGGAGGTCTCCTACCTCGAAGGCGACGCCCGCCATCTGGACCAGGTCTTTGCCAATCTGCTGGAAAACGCCCTCCGCTACGGGACCGCCAACCAGGTGCTGGTCGCCATCTCCGTGATCCGCGACGCCGACGACGTCGTCATTTCCTTTCAGGACAACGGCCCCGGCATCCCTCTGGAGGACCAGCCGCATATCTTTGAGCGCTTCTACCGCGTGCACAAGGATCGGTCCCGCGTGGCCGGAGGCACCGGGCTCGGGCTATCGATCGTCAAGCATGTCATCCAGGCCCATGGTGGGGCCGTCTCGGTCGAGAGCGTCCCCGGGCAGGGAGCCACCTTCAAGGTCCGCCTCCCCGTCGCACAGGCCGCGACCGAGACCCATCCCACCCCTTGAACTGGAGGCGTTTTCCAGCAACTTTACCTTTGCCAGGGGGTTTTACCTTTATCGCCATGAAAATCCGTCCCGTCATCCTCGCGCTGGTCGGCACTATCCTCGCCACCCACGCAGCACGCGCCCAGATGGAAGGCGCCAACCCGTCCCCCGCCCCTGCTCCGGCCATGTCGGACCAGAAGCCGCCGGGACCTCCGCCGGATGCCCCGCGACCCGGCGCGCCCAACCCGGAGCAGGCCCGGGAGTTCCCGCGCGAGCGCATGATGAAGCGCTTCCTCGACAAGCTCACCGAGGACGAGCGCATGCGCTTCGAGAATGTCCGTGAGAAAGCCCTGCAGGACCCAAAGATCCAGGAACTGCGCAAAAAGGCGGACGACGCACGCGATGAATTTTTCAACGCTGTCCGACAGAAAATGCAGCAGCTCGATCCCGGCCTGGACGAGATCATCAAGAAAAACGGCTTCGACAAAGGACAAGGGCCCCGCCCGCCTCGCGGACCGGAGGGAGCCGGTATGGAAAAGCTTTCGCCCCCGGAGCGTCAGCGGCTGGATGCCGCACGCGAAAAAGCCAAGGCGGATCCCGCCGTGGCCAAGGCCCGGGAAACCATGCAATCGGCAGCGACGCCGGAAGATCGCCGCTCCGCGGCGGAGGCTTTTCGCAAAACCATGCACGACGCCATGGTCAAGCAGGACCCCACCATCGAGGAGATCCTGATCAAGCTCCAGCCTCCGAAACCGCCGGAAGTCGGCGGCCCGGAGATGATGCAGTAGCCGTCCTTAGCGGACGACGTTCTTGTAATCGCTGACCGATGTCTCCGTGGTCACGGCGCTCTTCTTGGGCGCCGGGGTCGGGAGGCCGTTGCGCACCATCTGGGTGTACGGTCCATTAACCGGCTGCGGCGAGTACAGGTCGCGCCGATTTTCCAGGGTGGTGCAGGAAGCTGTGAGAATGAGGGCGCCCACCGCGCCAGACAGGTAGAGGGCAGATTTCACTCGGCAGAGTAAACGCGGTCCGCGCCCGTGCTGTCAATCCGCGAGCCTGTCACGCCGCACCATTTCCGGGTTGCGCTCGGGGCATCGCTCTCCCATCGTTCTGCCCGGTTTTATGCTCGCCTATTACGTCCATGACCTGAGCCCGTATCTCATACGCTTCACCGAGGTCTTCGGGCTGCGGTGGTACGGCCTGGCCTATGTTGCTGCATTTTTTCTCGGCATCCTCGTCGTCAAGTCGCTCTCCCGCCGCGGGTATTGCGATATCCCGGAGGCCAAGGTCGCCGACTTCATCATTGGCGGAGCCATCTTTGGCGTACTGCTCGGCGGTCGGCTGGGGTATATGCTTTTTTACAACTGGGACGGCCTCATCCACGACCCCATCTCCATCGTCCGGGTCTGGGATGGCGGCATGTCGGCCCATGGCGGCATCATCGGCCTCACGCTGTACACCTGGTGGTACTCGCGGCATGCCAGGATTTCCTGGCGCAATATCGGGGACAACGTCGTCGTTGCCGCGCCGCTCGGGCTGCTCCTGGGGCGCCTGGCCAACTTCATCAATGGCGAACTCTACGGCCGCGTCACCAATGTTCCCTGGGCCGTCCAGTTCCCCAAGGAACTCTATACCGCTCCGCAGGAAACCGTCTCCCTCGCCCTGCAGGAGAGCACATCGATCAATCCGGCGTGGAACTCCGTCGACGCCATCATCGAGGCATCGCGCGACTCCGAACCGCTCCGCGCGGCCCTCGCTGGCATCCTGTCGCCCCGGCATCCATCCCAGTTCTACGAGGCTTTCCTCGAGGGCGCCCTGCTCTTCACCGTGCTCTGGCTGCTGCGCACGAGAGTCCGCATGCCCAACGGCGTGCTGACGGCGATTTTTTTCTTCGGTTACGCGCTGCTGCGCAGTGTCGCGGAATTTTTCCGCGAGCCCGACGCCCCGCTCACCGGCTCCCTCACTCGCGGGCAGTTTCTCTCGATCTTCCTGATCCTTATAGGGGTGGGCTTTCTGGTGGCGGCGATGATCAAGCCGTCCTATCCTCGGGGCCGGAGTTAAAAAGACCTCCGCTCTCTTATCCATGGTCGCCATCGAATATCGCAAAGGGCTGCATCTGCCTGATGCCGATCTGTGGCTCGATCCCTGGATTCCCTGCGATCGCGCCTTTGTTTCCCACGCTCACAGCGACCATACCGGCCGGCACCGTCACCTCATCTGCACCGCCCCCACCGCCCGCCTGATGCAGGCCCGCATGGGCGGCGACATCGGGCAACTGGATATCCTGCCCTTCGGCGAACGTCGCGCCTTCGGCTCCTGGGCGGGAACGCTCTTCCCCGCCGGTCACGTACTCGGCTCGGCCCAGCTTCTCTACGAGGATGGCCAGGGCTCCCTGCTCTACACGGGAGATTTCAAGCTCCGCAAGGGCCTTTCCTCGGAGGTCTTCCAAGCCCCGCGGGCCGATACCCTCGTGATGGAGACCACCTACGGCCTCCCGCATTACGTCTTTCCGCCCGCCGAGGCAGTCATCGCCGACGTGCTGAAGTTCTGCACCGAAACGCTCGAGGATGGCGAGACGCCCGTCCTGCTGGGTTACGCCCTCGGCAAGGCCCAGGAGATCCTCTCCGTCCTGCACAGCGCCGGGCTGCCCATCATGCTGCACGGCTCAGTCTATACCGTCGCGCAGGTTTACGAGGAGTTTGGCGTCACCTTTCCTGCCTACGAAAAGTATGACCCGGAGAAACTCTCCGGCCATGTCCTGATCTGCCCGCCGAGCGCGAATGGCTCGCGCCTGCTCACGCGCATCAAGAAACGCCGCGTGGCTGTGCTCACGGGCTGGGCTCTCGATCCCGCCGCACGCTACCGCCTCCAGGTCGATGCAGCCTTTCCGCTTTCCGACCACGCGGGGTACGACGACCTGGTGCAGCTCGTGGAAACCGTCCAGCCCCGCCGCGTGCTCACGCTGCATGGCTTTGCACAGGAGTTTGCCCGCGACCTCCGCGCCCGTGGCATCGATGCCTGGGCGCTCACCGGGGCGAACCAGCTGGAGTTCTCCATCGTGGAATCCCGGCGGAGCAAGACTCCCGAGGCCGTCCCCTTGCGCGACCGCCCGGCGCATGGCTTCGAGCGCTTTTGCTCCGTCTGCGAAAGAATCCGCCAGTCCACGGGCAAGCTCCGCAAGGTACGCTTCCTCGCCACCTACCTCCGCGCCCTGCCTGCGGAGGAACTCCCCCACGCCGCGACGTGGCTGACCGGGCGAGCCTTCCCGCCGCATGAGGAAAAGGCGATCAACGTCGGCTGGTCGATCATTCACCGGGCTCTCGGCGCCGCCAGCCGGCTCTCCATGGCGGAGCTGCGCACCATCTCGCGCCGCCACAATGATGCCGGGCTCACCGCCACCGAGGCCCTGGCCCATCACCCCGGCGAGGGAAATCTCGCCATAGGCGAAATCCACAGCCTGCTCGTCGACCTGCGCGCCGCCCGCGGACCGATCGCCAAGACAGAAATCCTCACCGAGGCCTTTCGGCGCATGCCGCCCATCATGGGAGGCTATCTGGTGCGCATCCTCACCGGCGACCTCCGCATCGGGCTCAAGGAAGGGCTGGTTGAGGAAGCGGTCGCCACGGCCTTTGAGGTCGATGCCACCGATGTGCGCGAGGCCGCCATGCTGCTCGGCGACATCGGCCGCGCCGCCACCCTCGCCAGCGAGAAACGGCTCGAGCAGGCGGAGCTGACGATCTTCCAGCCCATCAAATGCATGCTCGCCAGCCCCGAGCCGGATGCCGTCGCCATCTGGGACCGCCTCGGCGGCAGCGGACGCGTCTGGCTGGAGGACAAGCTCGATGGCATCCGCGCGCAGATCCACGTCACCCCCGAGCGTGTCGAGATTTACACCCGCGACCTCAAGCGCATCACCGACACCTTTCCCGAGGTCGCCACAGCCGCCGCCCGACTACGCCGCGAGGCTGTCTTCGACGGTGAGATCCTCGCCTGGGAAAACGGCACGCCACTCAGTTTCTTCGAACTCCAGAAGCGCCTCGGCCGCCGCGAGGCCGATCTCTTCCTCGGCGGCGAGATTCCCGTCGCCTACATGATCTTTGACCTGCTTCAGCTCGACGGTCGGTCGCTTTTGAAAAAACCGCTCACCGAGCGGCGCAGCCTGCTCCAGCGCCTCCCGCTCACCGATGGCATCCTGGCCGCGGAGGTGCATACCGCACGCTCCGCCGACGAGATCGAGGAGACCTTCCGCGCCGCCCGCGCCCGAGGCAATGAAGGCCTCATGGCCAAGGACCCCACGAGCATTTACTCACCCGGCCGGCGCGGCCTCTCCTGGCTGAAGCTCAAAAAGGAATTTGCCACCCTCGACGTCATCGTCGTCGCCGTCGAGTACGGCCACGGGCGGCGCAGCAATGTCCTGAGCGACTACACCTTTGCCGTGCGTGACGAGGCGTCCGGCCGTCTCCTGCCCATCGGCAAGGCCTACTCCGGCCTTACCGATACCGAGATCGAGGAGCTCACCGAGGTCTTTCTCACCCAGATGGTTTCCCGTACCGGCAACCGCCTGGAGGTCGATCCCCGCATCGTCATCGAGGTCGCTTTCGATGCCATCCAGCCGAGCGACCGCCACGCCAGCGGCCTCGCCCTGCGGTTTCCCCGCATCAAGCGCCTTCGCCCCGACAAGACCGTGGCAGATATCGACACCCTCGCCGCCGCCCGACGCCTGGCCGGGTTGCCCGCGTAACGCCGCTCAGGCCTCGGGAAGGTAATCCCGCATCTCGTACAGCTGCGGATCGCGGGAGGGCAGCCCCCGGCGGATACGGGCGAGCGTTTTTTCCACTCCCATCGCTCCCTCCTCGCCCTCGGCAAAATCCTCCAGGTTGTCCCCATACTCCTGCTCGAGCTTCTCGGGGTCCTCACCGCGCTCCAGTCGCATGATCATTTCCCGCATGCCCTCGGGCACTTTCTGCCCGGTCGCCTCGGCCATTTGCCGCATCATGCGCCCGAGCTGGCGCGGATCGGGATTGTCGGGATTGAGCGTCGACATCTCGCGCTCCATCCGGGCCAGCACCTGCTCCATCCCGGCATCCATCATCTCGGGGCCGGGTTCGGTCGACTGTTCCTTCGCCCTTCCCGTCACGGCAAACTGGGAGACCATCCGCTCCATGCGCGCACCGGGATTATCCGGGCAGCGCGGGATGGCGTCCCGCAGGCTCAGGCTGCGGGCCAGAAAGCTGTATATGCGATTCGTATCCGGAGAGTAGAATTCATATATGGGCATGTTCCGTGACTTTTACCAAATGGTAGGAAATTCCGTGAGATTATCAACGGCGGAGGGCCAGGAAGCTGTTTCCCACCCGGTCCAAGGAGAAATGGCATTGAACTCTTGAGGTTGGACGATAGGCTGCTCGGGATATTTGCTTATGAAGATTCTGCGCCTCGCTCCGCTGTGCGCCTTGCTGCTTTCCGTCGGCTCGCTGTTCGCCGCGCAGAGCTATATCATTGTCGACAACCAGACCGGCCGCATCCTGGCTGGGGATAACCGTGACGAAAAACGTCAGGTCGCCAGCCTCACCAAGGTGGCCACCGGAATGCTCGTGCTCGACTGGGCGCAGTTGAACAAGGCCGACCTCACCCAGATGGCCACCGTCTCGGCCCGTGCACTTTCCTCCGGCGGAGTCAACCCGGTGGGCCTCCAGGAGGGCGACCAGCTTAGCCTGCGCGACCTCCTTTACTGCGCCCTCATGGCCTCCGACAACGTCGCCGCCACCGTGCTGGCCGAGCATGTCGGCTCCCGCCTCCCCAATACCCAGGGCCTGCTGCCGATCGACAACTTTGTCTCTCACATGAACGCCCTCGCCCGCACGCTGGGGATGAACCACACCCGCTTCCTCAACCCGAGCGGGCTGGATAGCAACAGCGAGTCGCTCCCCTTCTCGACCGCGGCCGACATCGCCCGCCTCACCCGCTATGCCTACAGCGAGGCCGACTTTCCCTTCTATGTTTCGCAGGAGAGCCGGGTCGTCCACGTCTTCCGCGCCGGTGTCGATAATCCCTTTGAACTCCGCAACACCAACGAGCTCCTCGGCCAGGAGAATATCGACGGTGTGAAAACCGGTCGTACCTCCAAGGCCGGCGAATGCCTCATCCTCTCCTCCGAACGCCGCCCCGAGGTGCAGCGCGAAGGAAACACCGTTCAAGTTACCCCCCGCCGAATCATCGTCGTGCTTCTGGGCTCCACCAATCGCTTCGGAGAAGGATTGGCCCTGATCAAGCAAGGCTGGGCCGCCTACGACCAGTGGGCCGCGCAAGGCCGCAAGATCAAAAGCTCCCAGACACTTTAGACAATATGCCGAAAACAAGAATAGGTGTTCTGACCAGTGGCGGGGATTGCCCCGGTCTTAATGCAGTGATCCGAGGAGTCTGCCGGGCGGCGGACAAATTGGACTGGGAAGTAATTGGATTCCGTGACGGATACGAGGGGCTCCTCCCTCCCGGCGACTATTTCACGCTGGACCGTCGCAATACCTCGGGAATCATGCACCTCGGTGGCACGATCCTCGGAACGACCAACCGCGGCCACTTCGTCGCCAAGGTCGGCGCCGGTGACAAGGCCGCCATCCCGCAGGATATCATCGACCAGGCCAAGCAGACCTTTCACAACCTCGGCCTCACCGCCCTCGTGTGTATCGGCGGCGACGGCTCGCTCTCGACCGCTCTCCAGCTGTTTGAGAATGGCATCCCGGTCATCGGCGTCCCCAAGACGATCGACAACGACCTGGAGGCCACGGCCATGACCTTTGGCTTCGACTCCGCGGTGGCCTGCGTGGCCGACGCGCTCGACCGCCTGCACACCACGGCCACCAGTCACAAGCGCGTCATGGTCCTGGAAGTCATGGGCCGCAACGCGGGCTGGATCGCCCTTCACGGCGGCCTCGCCGGTGGTGCGGATGTCATCCTCATCCCCGAGATCCCCTTCTCCGTTGAGAAAGTGGCGGAGGAAGTCCTGCGTCGCGAAAAGGAAGGCGCCAAGAGCACGATGATCGTCGTGGCCGAAGGCGCGGCTCCGGATGGCAAGCCCCTCCGTCACGCCGTGGCCAGCGGGGAACACCGCCTCGGCGGCGTCGGCGACATCGTCGGCAAGGAAATCGCAGACCGCACCGACAAGGAAGTGCGCACCTGCATCCTGGGCCACCTCCAGCGCGGCGGCGCTCCCACCACCCTCGACCGCATCCTCGGCACCCGCTTCGGCGTGAAGGCCGTGCAGCTCATCGAGGAAAAGAAGTTTGGCACCATGGTGAGCTACCAGAATTACCTCACTCTCGACGTGCCGATCTCGCATGCCGTGCACAAGCTGCGCCGCGTGACCGAGGACAGCCAGCTCGTCTCGGCCGCTCGCGCCGTGGGCATTTCCTTCGGTGACTAGTCCCATGGCTGTTGACGAACTTCGCGCGGCCGTCCGCGACATTCAGGATTTCCCGCAACCGGGCATCGTCTTCAAGGACATCACTCCGATCCTTGCCGACGGCCGCCTCTTGCGCCTTGCCATCGACCGCTTCGTGGCCGACTGCGAGGGACAGGGAATCGAGAAGATCGCCGGCATCGATGCGCGGGGATTCCTCTTCGGCGCCACCGTCGCAGACCGGCTCGGCCTCGGCTTCGTCCCCATTCGCAAGAAGGGCAAGCTGCCTTGGAAGACCGCCAGTCTGTCCTACAAACTCGAGTACGCGGAAGCCGCCATCGAAGTTCATCTCGATGCCTTTCGCCCGGGCGAACGCGTCGCCCTCATCGACGATCTCCTGGCCACAGGAGGCACCGCCGCAGCCGCGGCAAAACTCGTCGAGCAGGCCGGCGGCAACGTCGTCCAAGCCCAGTTCCTCATCGAGCTGGGATTCCTGAAAGGCCGCGAAGTCCTTGCCCCTCACACGGTCAAGTCCCTCGTGGTTTTCTAGTACACACACTCCCGCACAATCACACAAAGCAGGAAGGCATCCACTCCGGTGGATGCCTTTTCTGTTTATCGGAGGAGGCTCTAGCCTCCGCTCGCATCCAGCCGGGCGAGAAGCTTCGCCAGCCGGTGCAGCGTCCAGACCGCGATGCGGAAATCCTCATGCGCCGCCGTCGCATCGAGCGTCTCCAGCGCCTCGGCATGCCCGTTGGAGACCTGGTTGAGAAACTCGCCCTTCCACTTCGTGCGCTCCTCCAGCTGCTCCAGCTTCGCGGCATCGTGCGCCGAGGATGCCTCCACGGAATCCTTCAGCAACTCGGCCAGCGTCTCGTCGAGCTTCCCCGCCGCTCCGGGCTTCAAACCTCGGCAAAAATGGCGCACCGCCTCCTCCGTATGCCGGATAAGGCTCAACTCGGCCCGCAGACCGTGCAGTAATCCCGCCTGTTTCTCGTTCAGCACCGACCGGGCGCTCAACTGAACGGCAAAGGTTTCAATCGCCTGCGAAAGCGCCTGAAATGCAGGGTCCGGGTTTTCCCCATCGCCATCGGTGATCGGCTTGACCGGGACATGGCTGAGCAGGCGGGTGAGCTCCTTGCGCATCAGGTCGAGCGCGGTCGCCGGATCATTCAGCGCCTGGGGCAGGATGTACATCGGGCGCGACGGATCATCGGCCGCCGATTTGTCGGGCCAGATCTTCTCCAGCATCCGGCGCCACACGCCCATGAAGGGAGTCATCACCGCGGCGGGTATCAGGTTGGAAAGCAGGAAGACCACCGCCAGCTGCACATCGATCGAGCGATGGAGCGATCGCACCAGAGCCCCCACGAGAGGCACCCCGCACTGCTCGATCAGAAAAAGTGCAAACATCAGCACCCCGCTAATCACGCAAAATAAATCCTCCAGCCGCACGAGGCGCAGCATGGGGCGGTTCAAGCCTGCCGACAAAAAGAGCCGCAGCCCAATGGCCCCGAGGTTCGTGCCGAAAATGAGCAGCATGGCGGGCTCCAGATCGATCAACCCGCTGGCCGCAAAGGTGATGACCAGCATCACTGCGCCGCTGTTTGACTGCAGGACGGCTGCGGCGATAATGCCCGCCACAAAAGCCATGACGGGATTGGACACCGCATGTTCCAAGGCTCCTCGAAAGACCTCCGCTTCCTTGAGCGGAGCAGCCCCCGCGCTCATTCGCTCCAGCCCGTACAGGATCAGACCCAGCCCGAGCAAAGCCCCCGCCACAGTCTGGGGAAGCCTCTTCCGCAGCATGCCCATGGCGATGCCCGCGGCTCCGACAACGAATCCGACGACCGCCGTGATATTCAGCGTCGCGACAAAGGCCAGAGCCGTCAGGCCGACATTGCACCAGATAATGATCAGCCCGGCCGCGCTCGCCGGGATCAGCCCGCTCCCGACCATGCTGACCAGGATGAATGTCACCGCTGTCGCGCTCTGCATGAGCGCACCAGCCGAGAGCCCGACCCCGACCCGTGCCAGGGGCGAGTGGACGGATGACCTCATGACATCCCGGAAGCTGGAGCTGCACAGCAGCCGGAGATTGTCCCCCACCAGCCGCAGGCCGAGAAAAAACAACCCCAGCCCCAGGATCAGCGAAGTGACGGGAGACATGCTTTCCTTCCTACCGCCGTTTCGCTCTACGCCGGATCATCACGATCGCGTCTCTGCCCCGCCTCAGCCCGCCGCCTCGTCGCCGAGACGCTTGCCGGGTTTCAGGTAATTCACCGCGTAATCCCGCACCGCATCCTCCAGTGTCGTCGTCGGCGCGGAGAACCCCGCCTCGCGCACCTTCGAAATATCGGCGCAGGTGTAGTATTGATACTGGTGACGGATGCTCTCGGGCATCTCGATAAACTCGATCTGCGGCGGGATGCCGAGCGCGGAAAAGAGCGAGTTGGCGAGGTCCACCCAGGTCCGGGCGACTCCCGCTCCCACGTTGAAAAGCCCACCGACTTCCTCATTTTCCGCGAGGTGCAGCGTCATGGCCACCGCATCCTTTACGTAAACGAAATCACGCATCTGGCAGCCATCGGCAAACTCCGGCTTGTAGCTCTTGAAGAGACGGATCTTGCCCGTCGCGACGATCTGCTCGTAGGCCTTGCACACGAGGCTGCGCATATCTCCCTTGTGGTATTCGTTGGGACCAAAGACGTTGAAGTACTTGATGCCGACGATCTCCGAGAGGAGCTCCTCGCGCTGCGCCCAGAGGTCAAAGAGATGCTTCGAGTAGCCGTAGAGATTGAGCGGGCGGTAAGCCCGGAGATTCTCCGTGCGATCATCCATCCCGGCGGCTCCGTCGCCATACGTGGCGGCGGACGAGGCGTAGACAAACCGCGTGCCCGAGGCCAGCGCCCAGCGGCACAGCGCCTTGGTGTAGCCAAAGTTGTTGTCCATCACGTAGGCGGAATCTGTCACCGTCGTCGATGAGCACGCGCCCAGGTGGAAGCAGGCGGAGAATTTGCCGAAGGAATCGGGGTCTTTCGTAATGCCCTCGAGGAAGCGGTCTGCCGGGACATAGTCCTCAAAGGCTAGCGGGGCGAGATTACGCCATTTTTCGTCTTCGCCGAGGAAATCCGTCACGACGATCTGCTCGATGCCACGTTGATTGAGCGCATGAACGATCGCGCTGCCGATGAACCCACCGGCACCGGTCACGAGCACGCGCGCCTTGGGGTGCAGGAGAGAAAGCTCCTTCTTCTTTTGTTTCTGAGACTTCAGGGTCGAGGTCATTTGGTCTGCCACCCGAGATCCTGGAAGGTCTCGGTGTAAATACTGGTCTTGTCGGGGAAGAGCTCCCTGGCTGCCGCGAGGTTCTCCGACGCTTTGCGGGAGTTCTTGTTGTTGATGGCGATCGCCGCCTGGGTGAAATACCATGCCGGCTCCTGTCCGGGGTATTTCATGCGGTTGGCCAGCTTTTCCGCCTCCGCCTTCTGGCCGGTCTGCAGGAGGCAGAGCGCCACCTTGAACTGGAGCAACTCGTTGTCCGGAGCGCCGCGCAGCATGCGTTCAAAGTGATCGAGCGCCTGCGGATACTGCTTCTGCAGGAAAAGCACCTCGCCCACGTTGAACTGAGCGGGGAAGAACGTGTAGTCGATGTCCAGCGCCTTGTCGAAGGCCGCCTTCGCATTCGCGTAGTCCTTCTTCTTGGTATAGACCGCTCCGAGCAGATTCTGGAGGAAGGCCGAGTCGGGCTGGGTCTTCTCGACCTGCTTGAGCTTTTCGAGCGCCTGGTCGTATTTCCCTGCCTGAAACTCCGAGATGGCGGTATCGACAAGTTGCTGTGGCGAGGGCTCTTCGGCGAACGCGGAGCCAAGGACCAAGACGCAGGCCAGTGCCGCGATGCATGCGATGGGTGGGAGATTTTTCAAGGCAGCGCAAAGTTGAACTCAACGAAGGCCGCCCGGCAACAGCAAATCACTCTTGTCCCCGGCTTCTCGCACAGATAGCTTCCCGCGCTGGAATGAATCCGGGATCCCTCGCGCTTCTCCTACATGCGCACCTGCCGTTTGTGAGACATCCCGAACACGAGGAGTTTCATGAAGAGGACTGGCTTTTCGAGGCTGTCGTCGAGACGTATGTCCCTCTCCTGAAGATTTTTAGGAAGCTCGTGGTCGACAAGGTCCCTTTCCGGATCACCCTGACCATGACGCCAACATTGTGCGCAATGTTGCGGGACCCACTACTCCAGGACCGGACGGAACGCTACATCGCCCGGGGCGTGGAGCTGTCGCGCATGGAGATCGAGCGCACCTCGGCGGAGGGGCGGCTCAATGAGCTGGCGAGGTTTTATCATGCGAGGTTCCTCGAGGTGCAGAGCTTTTACCTGCACGACATCGGGCGCGACATCGTGGCCGCCTTTGCCGAGCTGCAACGCGATGGGGTGATCGAGATCATCACCTGCGCGGCCACCCATGGGTTCCTCCCCCTCATGGAGAGCTACCCGGAGGCCATGAGGGCGCAGATATTCATCGGGCGCGATTACCACCGGGAGTGCTTCGGCGTGGACCCCGTGGGCATCTGGCTGCCCGAGTGCGGATATATCCCCGGCATCGACCGCGTCCTCAAGGAGGCCAACATCCGGTGGTTCGTCGTCGACGCCCACGGCCTCATGTATGGCGAACCCCGCCCGCGCTTTGCCATTTTCTCGCCCTACTACACCGTGGCGGGACCTGCCGTGTTTGCCCGCGACCGGGAATCCAGCCGCCAGGTCTGGAGCGCCCGGGAGGGTTACCCCGGCGACCCTGCCTATCGGGACTTTTACCGCGACATCGGCAAGGAACTCTCCGAGGAGTATCTGCACCGGGTCTACCCCGAGGTCGGCCACCGGCGGTTCACCGGCATCAAGTACCACCGCATCACCGGCAGCGAACACAAGGACCTCTACCGGCGCGACTGGGCCATGGGCGCGGCGGATTCCCATGCCGGGCACTTCGTCCAGAGCCGGGTCGACCAGATGAACCAGCTCCGGTCCGTCCTCCCGGTCGATCCCATCATCCTGAGCCCCTTCGACGCCGAGCTCTTCGGCCACTGGTGGTACGAGGGGCCGGAGTTCCTCGACCTCGTCCTGCGCAAGGCGGTTTACGACCAGCAGGCTTTTACCCTCACCACGCCGAGCCTGTATCTCGCCAATCACCCGACTCTCCAGATCGTCGCCCCTTCGCCCTCCAGCTGGGGCAACAAGGGGTACTGGGAGGTCTGGCTCGATCAGGTAAACTCCTGGATCTACCCGCACCTCCACGCCGCCGCCCGTCGCATGACGGAGAGCGCCCGCAAGTACGCCAGGACCAAGTCCGCAGTGCGCGAGCGCATCCTCGCCCAGATGGCTCGGGAACTCCTCCTCGCGCAATCCAGCGATTGGGCGTTTCTGATGAAAACCGGAACCGCCCGGGAGTACGCCGAGAAACGAACCAAGGATCACATCATGCGATTCATCCGGCTTTACGAGGCCCTCGGCCAAAAAACTCCTGATCAATCCCTGCTGGCGGCCTGCGAATCCCGGGATAATATTTTCCCCAATATCAATTGGCGCTACTACGCTTGAAGCATCTCCTTCTCCCGGCCCTCGTCGCCCTCGGCCTCGCCGCCGCGCAAGCCGACGATCAGAAATTCACCTTCGCCCTGCCCGAGCATGAGGGGTTGATCAGCCTTGGCGTCTTTGACGCAAAGGGGAATCTCGTCCGCCAGCTCGCCTCCGAGGCAAAGGAGCAGGACTTCACCATCGGCCTCAACGGCCTCATCACCTCCTGGGACGGCCGGGACGACGCCGGAAAGCCCCAGCCTGCCGGGAAATACTTCATCCGGGGCTACGTCATCACCGAAAAGGTGAAATCGGAGGGCATCGCCTACCATTTCAATGACTGGGTGACAGAGGATGCCTCGCCGCGCATCGCCCGCATCAGCGACTTTGCTGTCACTCCCGATACCTTCGCCCTCCTCGGCAACCTGGCCGACGGCCAGCCCTTCGCCGCCCGGTACGCCCGCGAGGGCGACCTCCTGTGGAAAACCCTCCTCGATCCCTCGGCCGAGGGACCGGAGAGCATCTTCCAGCCCGAGCGCATCCTGCGCCCGTCGGGCATCTTTGCCCCCTCTCGCATCGCGGCCAGCGCCTCGACCGTCGTCGTTGCCCGCGAGGGAGCCTTGAGCGCATTTCCGCTCCCAGGCGAGTCAAAGACCATTACCGCCGCCCCAGCCGCCCTCGCCATCGAGGATACCGCCCTGCTCTCCATCGAGGGCAAATCCCTCGTTCGCCGTTCCCTGCCCACCCTCGAGCCCGTCGCCACCAGCGAGGCCCCCGAGGAGTTCCAATCCCTCGCCTCCGGCCCGAAGCACCAGCTCCTCGGCGGCACGTCGAAGCAGCTCGGCGTGTGGAAACTGGAGAACGACCGCTGGCAGAAGCTCGACGTCCCCTTCCGCGTCACCAGCGTGTCGTTCGGCAAGGACAGCACCATCTGGCTGACCGGGCAGGAGATTGACTCCGGCCGGGAGGCTGCCGGTCAGTTCGCCCCCGACGGGACGTTCCTCAGAAAATACTACGATGGCTTCTCCGTACGGCGTATCCACGCCTCCGACGAGAACGACGAGATCACCATCCTCGAGGCCGACGACACCGGCGTCACCCGGTTCCGCGTACTCCGACAGGAGAAGAAAACGGAAAACAGCGAAGTCGCGTGGAAAATCCTCCTCGAGAAATCCATCACGCCCTGCGCGAGGTTTGGCATCGTCGATGGCCGCCTCGTTCCCGACGCCGGGAGCACCCCGCAGCAGGATACCGTGGAGATGCGCGTCTCACCCGCGGGCCTTTCCCCCGTGGGTCGCCGGGTCAACGTGAAAGCCTCCAGCTACAACGGCGCCGTCTGGCTCGAGATCAACAACCTGCGCACCCTCCGGGTGGGCGATTTCTCCGCCCCCAACCCACGCCTCGTCGCGCGAAAGGTCGCAGACTCCAGCCAAGTCCAGCTTTTCGCCGGGGATGGCTCGGTGGTCGCCGAGTTTCTCGTCAGCGGATCGGATCAAATTGAGCCTTTTGATGCCGGGGAAATTGATCTTCCCTGAAAGAAGATGCAGATTTGCGCCGCTTAACACCATGACCAGCCTCCGTCGATTCCTTTTCCTGTGCCTCGCCGCCGCCTTTCTGGCCTGCGGATCGGCGCACGCCGTCGAGGAGATCAAGGTGCCATTCAACTTCACCTGGGGCGAATCCTCCCAGCGTCTGGAGGACAGCATGAAGCGCGTCCAGGCCTCGGTGGTCGAGCGCAAGCAGGTGCAGAACCGTCTCTGCCTCGTCGTCGAGGGCATCCCGCAAAAGCTCCTCCAGCGCGCGCTGTTTTATTTCGACAACGACTCGCTCAACGAGATCGAGCTCCACTATGGCGACCCAAACTGGGATTCGACACAATACGGCAACTTCTTCGACCAGACCCGTCGCAACATCGAGGGCAAGTACGGCATCGGCCGCGTCATCGCCCGCCAGAAGACCCGCGAGTCCGACGTGCTCCAGACCCTCATCGGCTACCAGTGGACGCAAAACGCCACCTCGCTCTCGCTCTACTACTACACGGCCGAGCGCGACGCGAACAGCTACCGCCTCCTCAGCCTCCACTACCGGGGCTACTGACGGCAGGCCTAAAGAATCGTATTAACGAACGTATCGCGGTCAAAGGCCGCAAAATCCTCGGGCTTCTCCCCGGTGCCAATAAATCGCGTCGGGATGCCGAGTTCGTGCTGGATCGCGACGGCCGCGCCACCTTTTCCGCTACCATCGAGCTTGGTCAGGATGATGCCGGTCAGGCCGACGGCTTCATGAAACTCCTTCGCCTGCACGATGGCGTTTGATCCCGTGGTGGCATCGACGACGAGCAGGCACTCGCGAGGTGCGGTGGGATCATGTTTCCCGATGGTGCGCTTCACCTTGGAGAGCTCCTGCATGAGGTTGCTCTTGGTGTGCAGTCGACCGGCGGTATCGCAGATGAGATAGGGAATCTTGCGGCGATGGGCGCTATTCCAGGCGTCGAAGCAGAGCGCGGCCGAGTCGCCGCCGTACTGGCCCTTGAGCACCTCGATGTCGAGCCGCTTGCCCCAGGCCTCGAGTTGCTCGATGGCCGCCGCTCGAAAGGTATCCGCCGCGACGAGGAGACAACCGAAACCGCCAGAGGTGAACCAGCGCGCGAGCTTGGCCGACGACGTGGTTTTCCCCGTGCCGTTGACCCCCACCACCAGCACCACGCTCGGGCGATCAGGGAGAGGCATCGGCGGAGGACCGGCCGGAGGCAGCACCTTGAGGATTTCCTCGCGGCACACCTCCGCTGCCGTCTGGGCATTCACGTCGAGACCACGCTTGCGCACCGCCTCGAGGATGTGCGTCGTCATGGATACGCCGAGGTCTGCGCGCAGGAGCGCTTCTTCCAGGGCATCCCAGTCCGCCGGCCCGGCGCTATACTGGGCGACAAACTTCTGAAGGAACTTCAGCGGCATCAGTTCGCGGCTGTACGAGCGGGACGAGCGAGGCTGGAGCGCACCTGGTCGAGCACGCCATTCACAAAGCGGCCCGACTCCTCGGTGCTGTATTTTTTCGCGATCTCGATGCCTTCGTTGATGGAGACCACGGGCGGCGTATCCGGGCAGTGCAGCATCTCGTAGATGGCCACGCGGAGGATGTTGCGATCGACGGCGGAGATGCGGTTGAGCTCGTAGTTCTGCGCGCTCTTGCGGATGGTCTCGTCGATGCCCTCCTGCTCTTTCATCGTGCCAGCCACGAGCTCACCGGTGAATCGGCGCGCCGCCGGGCTCAGCCCGCGAAATTTGTAAAAGCTCTCAAGGTCGCACTCCCCGTTGACTTCGCGGAGATAGAGATATTGCACAGCCGCTTCGCGGCCTTCACGTCGGACACCCATGGGAATGAAAAATTAAAGTTTGGAGACGATTTCGCGAACCGTGCGGGCCGAGGAGACGGCGGCGCGCGCGGCTTCGATGCCGCGATTGAGTTCGAGTTCCAGGCAACGCTGGCGCGCCTGGTCTTCGTTCTGGAGGAGGAGCACCTCGTTGATCACGGGCACCGAATATTCGAGGGAAATTCTCTGGAGGGAGTCCGTCACCGCTCGACCGATCAGGTCGGCATGAGCCGTGGCGCCCTGAAGCACCACCCCCAGGGCGAGGATGGCGTTGTACTTCTTCTTTTCCGCCACCAGCTTTGCCAGCAGGGGAATCTCAAAGGCCCCTGGCGCCCACACCAGTGTGGCGGTGCAGCCGGGCTCGAGCTCGTTGAGCTCCTGATGCGCGTGGGTCACCAGCCCCTGCACGTACTCCTGGTTGTACTGGCTGGCGACCAGGGCAAAGGAAAACGTGGCTTTTCCCACCATGCGGGGGCGAATCGGTTGGGCGGATGACATGTGTAGCTAAATGGTTTGTGAAATGTGCGGCGGCCTCAAGCGGATTATCTCCGGTTACAGGAGATGGCCCAGCTTGATCTTCTTCGTCGCCAGGTACTTTTCATTGTGCGGGTTGGCCACGGATCGAATCGGCACCTGCTGGACGATCTCGAGGCCGTACCCATCCAACCCCACGACCTTGCGGGGGTTGTTGGTGAGGAGGCGGATTTTTTTCACCCCGAGGTCGACGAGGATCTGGGCGCCGAGGCCGTAATCGCGTAAATCGGCCGGGAAGCCGAGCTTCTCATTGGCCTCGACCGTGTCGAGTCCCTGCTCCTGGAGCTTGTAGGCGTGGATCTTCGGCCCGAGGCCAATGCCACGGCCTTCCTGGCGCATGTAAACGAGCACGCCGGACCCCGCGTCCTCGATCTGCTGCAAGGCCGTATGCAGTTGCGTCCCGCAGTCGCACCGCCGGGAGCCAAAAACATCCCCCGTCAGGCACTCACTGTGCACCCGCACGAGCGTCGGCTCGTCGGCGGCAATCTGCCCCTTGACCAGGGCGAGGTGATGACCGTTGTCCACCTTGGACCGATAGAGATAGAGATCAAAATCGCCGAAGTCCGTCGGCATGAAAATCGTCTGCTCCCGCTCGACCAGCTTCTCCTGCTTGCGGCGGTAGGCGATCAGATCCTCGATGGAGCAGATCAGCAGTTTGTGCTCTTCCTTGAACTTCAGCAGGTCCGGCAACCGCGCCATGCTGCCGTCTTCGTTCATGATCTCGCAAATGACCCCAGAGGGATCGAGTCCCGCCAGGCGGGCGAGGTCGACCGCCGCCTCCGTGTGGCCGGCACGTTGAAGCACCCCACCCGGGCGAGCTTGCAGCGGGAAGATATGGCCGGGCTGCACCAGATCATTAGGCACGCTTTCGTCACTCGCCAGCAGGCGGGCGGTGCGGGCGCGATCCTGGGCACTGATGCCGGTCGTCACGCCCTTGGCGGCATCGACCGAGACGGTGAAATCCGTCTTATACAGCTCGCGATTGTGAGCGACCATGCGCTGGAGGCCGAGCTTCTTGGCCCGCTCCTCGGTGATCGGGGCGCAGACCAGCCCCCGGGCGAAGCGCACCATGAAATTGATCGCTTCCGGCGTCGCATGCGACGCGGCGATGACGAGGTCGCCCTCGTTTTCCCGATCGGCATCGTCGGTCACGATGACCATTCCGCCCTTCTGGATTTCGGCGATGGCGTCGGGGATGGAGTCAAAAGTCACTTTGCTCATGGAAGACTCTCTATTCTGTACCCTAATGGCGAAACTCGAAAGCTCGAATATCCAAAAGGCATGCGGGGCGAAGGATCGAGTGATCCCTTCGCCCCGCTGGCTGCCTAACCAAATTGTTTATATTTTCCGTTACTGGCAGGCCTCGCAGATCTCGCCATTTCGCATGGCTTCGATCGAGCAGACCATTTTTTCCTCGGCGGTGTATTCCTTGCGGCCTGCCACTCCGGTCACGTCCTTCTTCACCTGCAACGTCGCTTTCTCGATATTGGATGCCTGGAGTGTACGCAAGTAATACGTGGTTTTCAATCCCACATGCCACGCCCGGCGGTACATGTGGCTCAGGGTCTTCATGTCCGGCGCGGCCAGGAACAGGTTCACCGACTGGGACTGGTCGATCCACTTCTGGCGACGAGCCGCCGCGTCGATGATGTAGTTGAAGCCCACCGAAAAGACCGTGAGGTGCTTCTGCTTGAGATGCTCGGGGATACCGGCAATGTCCTTCAGCTCACCGTCGAAGTACTTGAGCTGATCGACCATGTCGTCACTCCACAACCCTTCGCGCTTGAGGTCAAGAACGAGCTCGCGGTTCAGCACCGAGAAGTCGCCCGAGAGATTCGATTTTGCGTATAGGTTCTTATAGTTCGGCTCGATGCACGGCGTGGTGCCGGTGATGTTCGAGATCGTCGCCGTCGGGGCGATGGCGATGACATTCGAGTTGCGCATGCCCTGCTTGGCGATTTTCTCGCGGACGGGCTTCCAGTCGAGGCGACCGCCGCGCGGCACGTCGATCTTCACCCCGCGCTCCTGCTCGAGGAGTTCGATGGTATCCTGCGGCAACAGGCCGCGATCCCACTTCGATCCGCGATAGCTGGAGTACGTGCCACGCTCGGCGGCGAGATCGCTCGACGCGCTGTAGGCGTAGTAGGCGATGGCCTCCATGAACTCGTCGTTGAACTCGACGGCTTCATTGCTGGCAAAGCTGACGTTGCGCTTGAAGAGCGCGTTCTGCAAACCCATCACACCCAGGCCGATCGGGCGGTGGCGCATGTTGGAGCGCTTCGCGGCCTCGGTCGGGTAAAAGTTGATGTCGATCACGTTGTCGAGGGCACGCACGGCGACCGTGATGGTCTCGCGAAGCATCTCGAGGTCGAGGTCGCCATTGTCCTTGATGTGCGTGTCGAGAATGACGGAGCCGAGGTTGCAGACAGCTGTCTCCTCTTCGCTCGTATTGAGCGTGATCTCGGTGCAGAGATTCGACGAGTGGATGACGCCGACATGATCCTGCGGCGAGCGCACGTTGCACGGGTCCTTGAAGGTGATCCAGGGGTGCCCGGTCTCAAAGAGCGCCTTGAGCATTTCCTTCCAGAGATCGATCGCCGGGACTTCGCGTCCGAAGATTTTGCCTTCCTTCGCCAGCTGTTCGTAGTGGGCGTAACGCTCCTCGAACTTCTGGCCGTAGCACTCGTGGAGATCCGGCGCCTCGTTCGCGCGGAAGAGCGTCCAGTTCTCACGGGACTCCATGCGCTTCATGAACAGGTCGGGCACCCAGTTGGCCGTATTCAGGTCATGCGTACGGCGGCGCTCGTCACCCGTGTTGATGCGGAGCTGGAGGAAGTCATGGATGTCGTTGTGCCAGGATTCCAGGTACGCGCAGCCGGAGCCACGGCGCTTGCCGCCTTGGTTCACCGCCACGAGCTGGTCGTTGTGCAGCTTGAGGAACGGGATCACACCCTGGCTCTCGCCGTTCGTGCCCTTGATGTAGCCGCCCGTGCCACGCACCGACGTCCAGGAACCACCCAGGCCGCCCGCCCACTTGGAGAGGAAGGCATTCTCGGCGATGCCGCGGATCATGATGCTCTCGATGTTGTCATCGACCTTGTACAGGTAGCAGCTGGAGAGCTGGCTATGCGGCGTGCCGGAGTTGAAAAGCGTCGGCGTGCTCGAGCAGAAACGACGGGACTTGTACAGGTTGTACAAACGCACCACCCAATCCTCGCGGTCCTTCTCCTCCTGGATGAAGAGCCCCATCGCCACGCGCATCCAGAAGAACTGCGGCGTCTCAAGACGACGGGCCGGCTTGCGCGTTTTGTCGACGATCAGATAACGGTCGTACAGGGTCTGGATGCCGAGATACTCAAAGTCGAGGTCGGCGGACGGGTCGAGCGCGTCGGCCAGCTTGTCGAGGTTGTACTGAAGAAGCTTCGGGCTCAGGCGCTCAATGGTCACGCCATGGCGCAGGTAGCTCTTGAAGGCCTTGCGATGAGCTTCCTTCAGCCCCTCCATGCCATCGCGGGTGATGCTCCAGTCGAGCACTTCCTCGTAGATGTAGGAGAGCAGGATGCGCCCGGCGAATTTCGTAAAGTCGGCGTCTTTCTCGATGAGCGACTTGGCGTTGAGGATGATCGTGCTGCGCAGACCCTCCTCCGTGATCTCGGTGCCAATGGAGCGGCGGAGTTCGCGCTCGATGCGAGCCTCGTCGTAGTCGAGGGTGAGCCCGATCATGGCAAACTGGATGCGGCGCTTGAGTTCGCTGCCGTCCCAGAACACATTCTGGCCGTCCTTCTTTTTGACGACGATGAGGGACTCCTGCTGGGCCTCGTCATTCGGGGCCTGGACCTCGTCCTCGCGCAGCTTGCTGCGATGGGCACGGTAAAGGATGTAGCTCTCGGCCACCTTGTAGTAGCCCTGGCGCATCAGCTCCTCCTGGACCATATCCTGTACATCCTCGATATGGATGAATGCCTGATCACCGCGGCGGATGCGATTGGTGATGCCACGGGCCACCTTGGACGCAGCCTCGGCATCTTCCTTGGCGGAGAGGAACGCCTTGCGGCAGGCGATCTCGATCTTGGCCTCATTCCACGGAACGACCGCGCCATTGCGGCGGATCAGACGCACCGAAATCGGCTCTGCATCCTCATCGCTCTGCCGATCGGAGGGCCGGGAGGCCGAGCGCTTGAAGACGAGACTCTTGGCCACATCGTGAGCATCGTTCTCGATGAGCGCCTTCTCGATGAGAAGGGAAAGATCGTACTCGGAAAGGCGAAGGGCGTGCCCCTCGCGGATGTGATCGAGCAGACGAGTCGAGACCGAATGCGCCACATTGGCCACGAACGCGCGGTTCTGCTCGTTGAAAATATCCTTCTCCTCGCGGGAAATAAGCAGGTCCGTGAGAGCGGAGCCGATCTCGTCGGCGACGTCGGCGAGGTTGAAGAGCTTTTCCTCTCCCGAGTGACGGGTCACCGTGATCTCCGGCAGGGCGTCGCTAAAGAGCGAGTCGCCGAGCACGGTACGCCAGGCGTAGCCGGGCTTTTGGTCGGTGGGTGTGGAGGCGAGACGTTTAAGAATGAGGTCTTCTTCGAGCGAGATGTGGCGGATCATGGCGCGTGATGAGCGAGCGGTTTCGTTCGGTGGTGGTGTTGTGGGGAGACGGCGGCTTACAACTCGTCGTCGGAAACGGGCGCAAGGGCGGATTTCTTCTGGTATTCCGTCACCTTGCCTTCGAAGAAGTTAGTCTCCTTCTTGAGATCCATCAACTCGGCCAGCCACGGGAGCGGGTTGTTGATTGGACCGTTGAGGGGCTGCAATCCGACGCCTTCCAGGCGGCGGTCGCCGATGTAGTCGATGTACGTGAGGAACTCCTCCTTCGTCAGACCCACCGCCTGCACGGGCAGGCAATCGGCGATAAACTGTTTCTCCAGGCGCACAGCCTCGGCCATGGTCGCGCGGAGGTCGTTGCGGAAGGCTTCCGTCCATACGTCCGGATTCTCGTCCACCAGCTCCATGAAGAGCTTGCGCAGGAGCTCGATGTGGTTGGACTCGTCGCGCATCGTGTAGCGGAACATCTGGCCGATGCCCGGGAACTTGTTCTGGCGGTAGAGCGCCAGGATCATGCCAAAGAGGCCGTAGAACTGGGTTCCCTCCATGCACTGCCCGAAGAGGAACATGTTCTTGGCCAGCGCCTGCTTGTTCTCCGTGACGGTCAGGTCGACATCGCGGCGGAGCTTGCGACTGTTGTTGACGACAAAATCGGTCTTCTCCTTGATCGTGTCGATATCCTCAAACATCGACTCGCATTCGTGCGGGTTGATGCCGAGCGAACTGATCATGTACACGAGGGAATCCGCGTGGATGTTCTCCTCGTGGGCGTGACGACCCAGCACGAGCTTCAACTCGGGAGCCGTCACCAGTTCGCGGATAACGTGGAGAATGTTGTCACCGACGATGCCCTCGGCGGCCGAAAAGTAGCCGATGCCCATCTTGATGATCCACCGCTCGATGTCGGCGATGCCGGTATCGTCGCGCCACTGCTCGCAGTCCTTCTGCATCTGGATATCTTCCGGCTCCCAGTGGTTGGCCTTCATCGTCTTGTACAGATCGTAGGCCCACTGGTAGCGCAGCGGCAGGATGTTGAAGAACATCGTGTCGCGGCCATTGATCACGCGCTTGGCTGCGTAGGCGGCTTCCGCCTTATCGCGGTCGAGGACAAATTGACGGTCTCCAAGGGTAATCGTGGTCGTAGGCATTCGGTGGTGCAGTAAGGTGATTGTGGTCCGGGGTCGGGGAAGCGCCGGATACGTCATTTCCCAGCGATAGACCCTGACATCCAGCGGTAACGCGCACCATGCCTTTTGCCTTTTTGCGCGTCAATAAAAAATCCCCTATATGGGGGAGGCAAAATAAAGACACCACAATATGTTGTGGTTTGGCGAAATTTTCCCAACCCCCTTCTCTTCACAAGAAATTCACATTTTCACGGAGGATTTTAAGGCTTTGAGAAAAGGCTATTTACGCCATTTTCGGCTCTTCTTCGGGCTTCCGTGGAACACTCAAATGTGAAAAATTCATTGCCATGCGCCACGAATCTCTCGCCTTTTTAAAAGAGCTGCTGACCACCCCCTCCCCTTCAGGTTTCGAAACCAAAGGCCAGCGAGTGTGGGCTGACTACGTAGGCAAGTTTGCCAAAAAGGTGCACAGCGACCCTTACGGCAACGTCTACGCAGGCCTCAATGACTCGGGGAACCCGAAAATCGTGCTCGCAGGGCATTCCGACGAACTCGGTCTCATGGTTTCGTACATCGGCGAGGAGGGGTTCATTTACTTCAAGGGTATCGGCGGAGTCGATCGGGCCATGCTGCGCGGGCGCCCGGTCCTCATTCACGGCCCCAATGGGTCCATACCTGGGGTGACGGGTCATCTCGCGATCCACATGCAGGAGCCGGAGGATCGCAAGAAGGTGCCGGAGTTTCACGAGGTCTTCATCGACATCGGGGCCAGCAGCAAGGCCGAGGCCGAGGAACTCGTCCGCGTGGGCAACCCGATCACCATGGACCATGGCGTCGTCCAGCTCTTCGGCGAGCGCATCGCCGCCCGGGGCTGCGACAACCGCATCGGCACCTGGACCGCCGCCGAGGCCCTGCGCCTGCTAGCCGAGGACGAGGGCAAACTCAACGCCAACGTCATCGCCCTCTCGACCATCCAGGAGGAAAATGGCCTCTACGGCGCGACAATGGCCGGCTACCGCATCCGACCCGACCTGGCCATCGTCATCGACGTGACTCACGCCACCGACATCCCGATCTGCTCCAAGGCGAAGCACGGCGACATCAGGCTCGGCAAGGGTCCCGTCATCAGCATCGGCAGCTCCAACCACCCTGTCCTCGTGGAGCGCATGATCGCCGTCGCCAGGAAGGAAAGCATCCCCGTGCAGTACGAGGCAAACCCTCGCTATACCGGCACGGATGCCGATGCCTTCTTCCTCCAGCGGGGCGGCATCCCGTCGATCTCACTCGGCCTGCCCAACCGCTACATGCACTCCCCCGTGGAGGTCATCGACCTGGAGGATCTGGAGGCCATGGCCCAGCTCGTCGCGAGCTTCTGCGCCGATGTGCAGGCGGGAGAGACGTTCTCGGTGAAAATATAAAATCGAAGGGGTTCCCGGGACGCGGTGCATTCCCTCTCCGAGGAGAAATCCCCAGCGCCGCGGTTCCGGCTTGAGGCCGGGCGACATTTCACCTCACCTCAAGGCATGAAACTCCTCCCGACGCTCGCCGCCGTCCTCGCCGCCGTTTCACTGACCTCCTGCTCCGTCCCACCCCGCCCGATCGTCAAAGGCAAAGCCACCAGCGGAACCGTGTGGCACTTCAGCCTGGCGAGCGGACAAAGCAATAACGGCTTTGGCATTCCCGTGGGAGCCGATGTCGAGGTCTACGATCAGGTCGTCGTCATTCGCACGGACGACGGGATCACCCGCGTCGCACCCCTCTCTCACGTGAGCGAGCTCACGCTGAAGTAGACTTTTCCGATGACCCACCCCGGCAATCCCGCCGGGAAAAACGCTCAACGCCGATCAAGCTCGCCCATGCGTTCCCGGAGGCGGGCGTAAAGGTCGTTCACCCACGGGCGGTCGTCCATGACAGTGAGTCTTTCGTCGGGGAGGATGAGGAGTTCCGCATGGTCGAGGCCCGTCCTTGCGACGAGGAGGAAGATTTCCTCAACGGCCGGATCGCCGACGGCGAGGCAGCCGATGGAGACCGCACCGCCATGAATCATGATGTCGCTGCCGAGTTCGGCGGGAGTAATCCCTTCTCCCGCGCCGCGCCGGATGTCCTCGGGATTGGGGTAATTGACGCGGAGGGAGAGATGGAAGCTGCTGTTGGGGTTGAGAAGCTCAAAGCGATAAAACCCCTCCGGCACCTGCCGGTCGCCCTCGCGGAGCTTTGGACCCGGTCCGCCGCTGGCGGCGAGGACGGGCCATGAGTGGACGAGGCGATACCTTCCCTCCTGAGCCACAAGGAGGTCGATGCGCCGTTCCTTTTTATTCGCGATGAAAATCAGCCGCTCGGGCGGATAGGCCACGCCAGCCCTTTTGCAAAAGGCCCGCACGCGAGGCCCCGCCGTCGGCTCGATGGCCTGGAGGGCGTCAGCCAGGGTACGCGGCTTGGGCGGGAGGACGGCGGCGGATCGTTGCTGGCGCAGGAGCCACCACGTTCCAAACGCGAGAGCCCCAAGGAACGCAGCGACAACCAGCAGCCTTTTCACAGTTGGCCGGTACGCCGGTAAAAATCCGCCGTCTCCCGCATCGTCTCGACCAGTCCGCGCTTCGCCGACCAGCCCGACCATCGGGCAAAGCGACCGCCATCGACCACCCAGCGGGGCGGCCAGATCTCCCGCGCGCGATCCCGCGTGAGGCTCGGAGTCTGTGCTCGCAAGGCAGGCACCGCGTCGACCACGGCGGAGAGCAGGCGGACTGCGGGCTGCGGAACAGGCAATGTCAGCCCGACCTTGCCCGGCAGCACGGCGGAGGCGATCAACTGCCAGTCCGTGATCGGCTCGGGAGCAGCCACATACAGGCTGCGATCCGGCAGCGAACCCGCCGCCAGCGCGAGAAAGATGGCCTCCACCAGATCCTGCACGGCGATGAAGCTGTAGCTCTTCGTGTGCCACGCGGGTTTCAGGCGCACCAGCCCCTCGCCCATCTTGAAAAGCGGGAGCGTCGCCTGGTCGCGCGGGCCGAGAATCATCGGCGGACGCAGGATGATGATCGGACGATGCGGGAATCTCTCCCGGATCGCCCGCTCCATCGCGAGCTTGGACTCGCCATACCACGTGATCGGAGAATCGGCATCGTCCTCGCCGCGTGCAGCGCGGCCTGCCGGCGTCGGTCCCCCCGCGGATTGCGAGGACAGAACGACGATCCGACACGTTTCTGGCAACGCCTCGATGACGCGCAGCTTCCAGTCGACATTGGTCTCAAAATATTCCTGCCGGTCGCGGGCAAAGAGCACTCCCGCCCCGAGAATCGCATGGTCGGGCATGGCCCCTCCCCACGTCGCAGGATCTGCCCCGAGAGCGACGACATTTTCCCCCGCGACTCCCTCGCCGCTCAACTGGCTCCGCAGCTTGGCCTCGGAGCGAACGGGGGCGAAAACCGTCCCGTAACCCGGGAGCGCGCGCAACAGGGCGTTGCGACCGACAAAGCCCGTCGCTCCTGTCAGCAGGAGGTTCATCCGAGGGACTTTTCAAAAATCCGCCACTTGCGATGCGGAATCCCCCCGAGCATGAGGGAGTTTTCGATGATCTCGGTATTGTTTTCCTCGATCCAGCCGAGCTCGGCATGCGTGTAGCGGGCCTTGGCGCAGGCAAACTGCTCACGCAGCAGCCACCCATGCAGGCCGGTCTTGTCGCGGAAGCGCGGTGAGATGCCGTAGACCACCTGGCGACCCGTGCGAATCGGCCGGGTCTTCAGAAGCCAGAGGAAATGGAGCGGGCGCAGCCAGCGTGGGGTCTTCTTGAGCTGGATGAGGACCTCGTTGATGTTTGGCAACGAAAGGCCGACTCCGGCATTCTCCCCATCATGCTCGGCGATGAGGATCATCTCCGGATCAGCGATGGCCCGGAGATCGTCGGCGGCAAAAAGCAGGTCATCCATCGAGATGGGGACAAAGCCCCAGTTGCGCTCTAGCGTGGAGTTGTAAACCTCCAGCACGATCTTGAGCTCCTCCTCGAGCTCCTTGAGCCGGATGGGGCGGAGCTTGAGGCGCGAGCGCCGGGTGAGGCGGTCGACAATCTTGCTGAGTCGCGCGGGCACCTCGAGCTTGGCCAGCGGAAGGTGAAACCCGAGCGATGCGCGCACGGAATCGTAGCCGGCATCTCTCACGAGAGCCTCGTAGTAGGCGGGATTCCACGTCAGGCCGATGAAGGGTGGCACGTCGAAGCCCTCGACCAGCAACCCGCACTCATCATTGATGCTCGGGTTGTACGGGCCGCGCACGGAGTCGCAGCCCCGCTCGCGCAGGACAGAATCGACTTTTCTAAAGAGCTCCGTCGCGGTGGAGAGATTATTCTCGCACTCGAAGAACCCAAAGAACCCCGTGCGGTCTTTGTAATACGCGTTGTGCGAACGATTGATGATCGCCGCAATGCGCCCGACCGGCTTGCCGTCGCGTCGCGCGATGAAAGGAATGATCTCGCCGTGGCGTTTGCAGAAGGCGGATTTTTCCGAAAGGTACTTGGCGATGCTGCCGGGAAAAGGCGGAACGAAAGCCGGGTTCTCCCCCTGGAGCAGTTCCGCGACATCTTCAAAAGCCTGCCGCTCCCTGCCCGTATGACATGGAACGATCTCTATGCTCCCCGACATGTACCTGACGAAAAGAGTCTACTTGGTGGCCTGATGGTATCCATTCTGCCCCTCGGCAGCTCCTTCCGAGCCGTTTTCCGAGGCATCGAGACGGAAGTCGAAAACATTGCGACGGCGACCGGGTTCCACGTAGGCGGGATCGTCGAAGGTACCGAGTTCCCTGGCCAGCTTCTCGAAGATCTCGAGGACGTGATCCAGGTCGTCGTCCGTATGGGTCGCCATGTAGCTCGTGCGCACGATGGCCTCGCCGTAGCGAACCGCCGGGTAAATCGCCGGAGTGGCAAAGACGCCTTCCTCAAACAGGCGCTGCGTAAACATGAACGCCTTGGCTTCGCTGCCGATGAGGATCGGCACGATGGGCGTCTGGGTGGTGCCGATTTTGAAGCCGATGCGCTTGAAGCCCTCGTGCATCTTGTGCGTGTTGCGCCAGAGCTGCTCCATGCGCTCGGGCTCCTGCTGCATGATCTCGAGTGCCTTGAGCACGCCGCCCGCGACAGCGGGAGCGAGCGAGGCTGTAAAGATCAGGCACCGGGCACGATGCTTGAGAAATTCGATCATCTGGCGGTCACCCGCGATGAAGCCGCCCATGGAACCGAGCGATTTCGAGAACGTACCCATGACGATATCGACATCGTCATTGAGGCCAAAATGATGCACCACGCCGCGGCCCTTCGGGCCGAGCACGCCGAGCGAGTGGGCCTCGTCGACATAGACGCGGGCGCCGTAGCTCTTGGCCACCTCGAGCTGAGGCGGCAGGTCGGCAATGTCGCCCGACATGCTGAAGACACCGTCCATCACGACGAGCTTGCCCGCCTCGGGAGCCTGACGCTTCAGGCGATTGCCCAGGGACGATGCGGAATTGTGGCGATAAGGCACCAGCTTGGCCGGCGCAAACTGACATCCATCGATGATGCTGGCGTGATTCTCGCGGTCGCACAGGATCACGTCTCCATCCTCGGTCAGTGAGGCCAGGGCTCCCTGGTTCGCAAAAAATCCGGTCGAAAAAAGAAGGACAGCCTCGCGCTGGAGGAAATCGGCAAGCGCCTCTTCCAGTTGGGAGTGCAGGCGGATCGTACCGTTCAGGAGTCGGGAGCCGGTACAGCCGGCGCCATAGGCGCGAGTGGCTTCACAGGCCGCCTCGATCACGCGCTCGTCCTGAGCGAGGCCGAGATAGTTGTTCGACCCGATCATGATCTTGCGCTCGCCGTCGCACATCACGTAATTGCCATGCGTTTCGTCGATCTGGCGGAAATACGGATAGAAGCCCTGTGCTTTCGCGTCGGCGCTATCCCTGTAGTCCCGGCATTTCTGAAATAAATCTCGCGCCAACGTACGCATGAAAAGGATTAGATAAAGTTACAGGATCAGGCTCTTTGTAAATCTTTTTCCATAGGACCCAAAACGGGATGCCTCGGCGGAAAAATCATCTCAAAGCTTATGGGAGAAGTACTTACAGCGTCCACAATGACTCTTCCAGCTTTATCGCACAGGAACCTGGAGAGGGGTGGGATTGGCCAGCATGATCGATATGGCCACAAAGTAAAGAGTAAGCCCTGCCAGCAGGAGCCATCCGCCCACGGCCACGGCACGGGTCTTGGCATTGCGCGTCATCACCATGCGCCCGAGCGAGGCCACTGCGTCGTCGGAAAGATGCGCCGTCAGCCAGTCGATCAGCATCACGCGCCACACGACCCAGCCCGCTCCGAGCAACGCCACCGCCAGACCCGCGATGACAAAAATCTGCGCCGCCACATTCGTACCGGCGATCAAACGACCGGAAAATCCCGTCACGGTCACGATGATGCTCGCCATGCCGACGACCGACTGGGCGCGTCCATACATGACGTCGAATTGCTTTTGAATGATATCAAAAGCCATCCGGGTATCGTTGTCTGCCAGCTTGAGGATGGCGGCGGCTTCTTCGACGGGCAACATGAGTTTCCCCATATAACCCGCCGACACCCCGGGGCCAAGCCCCAACTTTCACCGCAACAAACGCCACCTATAAAATCGAGCGAAGCAAACCACCTTCCGCCCGCACAGCCGCGCCATTCGTCGCCGCTGCCAGGGGGCTGGCGAGATAGGCGACCGTAGTCGCCACCTCGTGTACGGTGGCAAAACGCTGGATGAGCGAACTCGGCCGAACGGTGGCGAAGAAATCCTTTTCCACCTCGGCCGTGGTCTTGCCGTCCTTTTCCGCCATATCGGCGATGAATTTCTCCACGCCCTCAGAGCGCGTGGGGCCGGGCAGGACGGAGTTCACCGTCACGCCGGTGCCGATCGTCGTCTCGGCCAGGCCTCGCGCCAGGGCGATCTGCATGGTCTTGGTCACGCCATAGTGGATCATCTCGACGGGAATGTTCACCCCGGACTCGCTGGAGAGAAAGAGGATGCGGCCCCAGTTGGGCTTCTTCATGGCAGGAAGATAGTGGCGGCAGAGGCGCACGCCGCTGAGGAAATTTGTCTCGATGATCGACAGCCATTCCTCGTCCGACAGGTCTTCGAAATTCTTCGGCCCGTAGACGCCCAGGTTGTTCACGAGCACATCGACCGTCGGGAATCGCTTGATCGTCTCCTCCACCGCCCCGGCCGTGGCCAGATCAGCGACGAGGGATTCCAAGTGCGCCTGAGGGTATTTCTTCAAGATCGAGGCACTGGCCGCCGCGACTCGCTCTTCCGAGCGGCCATTTATGATTACCCGCGCGCCCTCGGCGGCAAACACTTCGGCAATGGCAAACCCGATACCTGCCGTCGACCCCGTCACCAGCACCAGCTTGTCTTGAAGTAGCAAATCCATGCCGGAACCTCTCACCAGTTCCCCTCGGTGCCAAACGGAAATCTGTAACGATTTCTACCGACGGCGACGCCACAGAACGAACGCTCCAACCATTCCGATTCCGGCCAAGGCGAGCGTTCCGGGTTCGGGCACGGCATTCACCTGGATGTTGTCGATATTCATCGTATCCACCACCGCGGCCACAGTGGAAAAGCTGATGCGGATGGACGCATTCGCAACGCCGTCGAGTTCGCCAGCTCTGAATGGATGAGTGATCACCTCGTAGGAGGTCGTTGGCTTATCCAGCTTGGACGACACCCACTGCGAGCCGTTCCAGTAGTCGATGGTGAAAGTATCACTCAGCTCAAAACCCGGATTGCTCTTTGCCGCGAAGGTGATCACCGGATTCACGAGGTTGGTGAAGTTCAGGTTGGAAAGCGTGATGTGGCCGACCTCAGCGACTGTGGCAAGGTTCGTAAACTGAAGCGATTGGCCGACGGGGTAACCTTCCACCAGATTCTTGTCACTACCAGTCCCCCAGCCCACATACTGAATACCCAAACCGATCACCTCGACGGCAAGGCTGCCGGAAGTCCCGGCGTTTCGGTTCAGATTTTCATTCAAATCCCAATACCCCACCAGCGTATCCGCGCGAGCGGAGAGGGCAGCGACAAATAATACAGCGGCAGCAAACAGCCCTTTGACCATAGGGCAGTCAATAAGACATCGAACGGCCGGATTGCAACTATTGAGAATGACCCCCATGAGATGGAGACTCAATTTAGAATAATTCTTGATTGAATATGTGGCCGTCGTAGGTTTTTCGATGATGAAACCCGCTGGCAACGAGCGCTACGAGACGATCAGCCATAATGGCCATCGTCTGACGCCCCAACGCCGGGAGGTCTATGATGTGCTCCTTTCCGAGCGCGACCATCCCACGGCGACGGAGGTTTTTCTGCGCGCAAAGGCCAGAATGCCAAGCATTTCCCTCGCAACAGTGTACAACTGCCTGGAGACACTGGTTGATTGCGGCCTGGCCAAGCAGGTAAATGTCGAGCGGGAGGCTACCCGCTACTGCCCGAACGTGCAGGAACACGCGCATTTCGTCTGCGACCGCTGCAAGAAGGTCTTCGACGTGCCGTTCGCGCTGGGAGAGAAACGCGAGCAGATGTGGGACCTGCCACCGGGCTTCACCGTGGAGCGCTGCGACATCACGCTCCGGGGAATCTGTACGAACTGCAACACCTGAATTTCAACTATGAGCCTCGAAATCAAAGACCTGCACGCCAACATCGGCGACCGTGAAATCCTCAAGGGACTGAACCTCACCATTCCGAAGGGCGAAGTCCACGCCATCATGGGAAAGAACGGATCGGGCAAAAGCACCCTCGCCAAGGTGATGGCTGGCCACCCCTCCTATGAAGTGACGGGCGGCGACGTGCTCCTCGATGGCAGCAGCCTCTTCGGTCTCGAGCCCGACCAGCGCGCCCGCGCCGGTCTGTTTCTTGCTTTCCAGTACCCGATGGAAATTCCCGGCGTGACCATCGCCAACTTCATCCGCGCCGCCCTGCAGGCCCGCCTGCCCGAGGGCGAGGAACTCGAGGCTGTCGAGTATTACAAGAATCTCTACGCGCAGATGGACGCGCTCAAGATGCCGCGCACCTTCACCTCCCGCTCGGTCAATGACGGCTTCTCCGGCGGCGAAAAGAAGCGCTGCGAGGTGCTCCAGCTCGCCATGCTCAAGCCCGCCTACGCCGTGCTCGACGAGACGGATAGCGGCCTCGACATCGACGCGCTCAAGATCGTGGCCGAGGGCGTGAACACGCTCCGCAGCCCCGACACCGGCTTCCTCGTCATCACCCACTACCAGCGCCTGCTCAACTACATCGTGCCCGACGTGGTGCACGTGATGGTCGACGGACGCATCGTCCGCAGCGGCGGCAAGGATCTCGCCCTCAAGCTGGAAGCCGAGGGCTACGACTGGATCGAAAAGGAACTCCTCGCCACCGCCTAATCCCCAACCGCCAAGGCCTCATACCATGAGCACTGATACCAAACCTGACATCGCCATCGACCGCTCGGTCGGTGACTTCAGTTACGATGTCAATTACGAGTTCGATGCGGGCACCGGTCTTTCCGACAAGACGATCGACTACATCGCCGACGTCAAAAACGACCCGGACTGGATTCGCGAGTTCCGGCACGAGGCCTACCGCAAGTTCCTCGAGAAGCCGATGCCGACCAACTGGGCGAGCAAGGATCTCGACAACATCATCTTCAACAACATCCGCTACTACCTCTCGCAGGGCACCCAGCCGAAGCGCTCGTGGGACGATGTGCCGGATGAGATGAAGCAGACCTTTGAACGGCTCGGCATCCCGGAGCAGGAGCGGAAGTTCCTCGCGGGCGTCGAGGCGCAGTTCGACAGCGAGGCGGCTTACTCAAACATCAAGGCCGCCGTGGGCGAGCAGGGCGTGATCTTCGTCGGCTCGACCGAGGGCCTGCACAAGCACCCGGAGATTTTCCGGAAGTGGTTCGGCAAGGTCATCCCAACCGGCGACAATAAATTCAGCGCGCTCAACAGCGCGGTCTTCTCGGGTGGCTCGTTCATCTACGTCCCGCCAGGCGTGAAGGTGAAGCACCCGCTACAGGCTTACTTCCGCATCAACGCGGAGAGCTTCGGCCAGTTTGAGCGCACGCTCATCATCGCCGACGAGGGCAGCGAGGTGATGTACATGGAAGGCTGCACCGCGCCGAAGTTTGAAACCTCCACGCTGCACAGCGCGGTCGTCGAGCTCGTCGCCATGAAGGGTGCCAAGATCCAGTACGTCACCGTGCAGAACTGGAGCCCGAACGTCTTTAACCTCGTGACCAAGCGCGGTCTCGCCCACGAAGAGGCCGAGATCAAGTGGATCGATTGCAACATCGGCTCCCGCCTCACGATGAAATATCCCGGCGTGGTGATGAAGGGCCGCAAGGCGCGCGGCGAGGTCATCTCGATCGCGCTCGCCAGCGACGGCCAGCACCAGGATACCGGCGCCAAGATGATCCACGCCGCCGACGAGACCACGAGCAACATCGTGTCCAAGTCGATCAGCGTCGGCACCGGCCGCGCCACCTATCGCGGCCTCGTTCACGTGCCGAAGCACCTCAAGGGCTGCAAGAACAACACCGAGTGCGACGCGCTCCTGATCAACTCGCACAGCCGCACGGACACCTATCCGTCGATCACCGTGCGCGGCCAGGGCAACTCCTGTCAGCACGAGGCCAGCGTGAGCCAGATCAGTGAAGAGCAGATTTTCTACATGCAGCAGCGTGGCATCTCGGAGGGCGCGGCCATGAGCCTCGCGGTGAATGGATTCGTCAACGACCTCGTCCAGCAGTTCCCGATGGAATACTCGGTCGAGTTGAAGCGTTTGATCGACCTGGAGATGGAGGGATCGGTAGGATGAGCACGACCTTGGACGACAATACGATCGAAACAACCACGCCAGCGTGGCTGGCCGAGCTTCAGGCTGCGGCGCTGAAGGACTACGAGAACACGCCCGCGCCCACCCGCCGCGACGAGGCCTGGCGCTACTCCGACCTCTCCGCGCTCAACCTCGACGCCTTTGTCGAGGCCAGGCCCGTGGAAAGCGAAGGCCGCCTGATCAACTCCTCGCGCGGAGTGGAACAGACCGCCGCTAAGCTGGTCTTTGGCAACAACGCCCTGCTGCATTGTGACACCGCCAGCCTTCCCGCCGGAGTGATCGTCGCTCCGCTCGATGTCGCCGCCCGCGATCATGCGGAGATCTTCCGCCGTTACTTCATGGCTCAACCCGTGGAGCTCGGGTCCCACAAGTACGCCGCCCTGCACAAGGCGCGCGTCACCGGGGGCACGTTCGTCTACGTGCCGGCCAATGTCGAGGTGGCCCTGCCCATCGAGGTTTTCCACTGGGTCGAGGGCGAGAATGCCTCGGTATTCCCTCACACCCTCATCATCTGCGGTGAAAACAGCAAGGTGACCGTGTTGGATTACTTCCAGAGTTCCGACAACCAGCGCGCCTTCGCCTGCGGCGTCAACGACCTGCACCTGGAGCGCGGAGCGAAGCTTAATTACGTCGCGGTCCAGAACTGGTCGCCCACCTCGCTCGCCTTTCACATCAACTCGACCATCGTCGCCCGCGACGCCACGAGTTCGGCCCTCAGCCTGAACTTCGGCGGCGGCTTCGTGCGCGGAGAATCGCTCAGCCGGCTCGATGGCGAGGGTTCCCGCAGCGAGATGCTCTCAATCAACCCGCTCGACGGCACCCGTATCGTCGACCAGCGCACCCTGCAGGATCACGCCGCGCCCGGCGCGTCGAGCGACCTGCTGTACCTCAACGCCCTCGACAATGCCTCCCGCTCGATCTTTGCGGGACTCATCAAGGTCGAGGAGGGAGCGCATCGCACGGATGCCTACCAGAAGGTCCGCAACCTCATCCTCAGCAACGATTCCGAGGCCAACTCCATGCCCGGCCTGGAGATCCTCGCCGATGATGTGCGCTGCACCCACGGCGCGACCTCGGGCGAGATCAATGAGGACGAGCTGTTCTACATGCAGGCTCGCGGCATCCGCAAAGAGGACGGCCGCCGCCTCATCGTGAACGGCTTCTTCCAGTCACTCCTCGAGCGCCTCGAGTCCTCCCCGCTGCGCGAGTACCTCGGCCGCAAGGTCACCGAGCGCCTCGGTCTGCCCGTTCAGTAAGAGAACCCTTTCTCGCTAAAAGGCCGGTGGAAACACCGGCCTTTTTTTGTTTAGTGAAGCAGCCGGAGTGGAAAGGCCAGCACCCAATAAACCCACACGCCCGGCACGAAAACGAGCGACGAAAATACCAGCATGTAGCTCCAACGCCGGGGGCGAATCTGGAAGACCATTCCCGCCACCAAAGCCCACAGTGTCGCTCCTCCCGTCACCGGCATCCAAAGGTAATCCATCGCATCGTGCGGCGTGAAGTGGGCCAGGGCCACGAGCAGAAGCATCACGATCAGGGCAGGCAGGGATAGCACCAGCGCCGTGGCGGAAACAATCAACCCGCCCAATCGAAAGATTGCGAGCTCCGCCCCGGGTTTCATGGAATTCCCTGCTGGACTACGGCGGAAAAAGAACCGTCAGCGAAAAACTACTCCGCCTTGCGCGGCGACTTCACCGCTGCTGCGGCGGCGGCAGCCTGGGCGGCTTTGCGGCGCGCGCGGGCGGCGATCACGCGGGCGATCACCTTTTCGCGATTGGCCTGGTAGGCCTCGCGTTTGCGGGCCTTCTCGGCTTCGCGAAATTCCTCGTCGGTCGCGTAACGATTCCGCATGTATTCGCGGTAATAGTTGCGATGGTACTCGGCTTGTTTCTCGGGGTCGGCGTAAGGCACGTGCCTCAAAATGCCTTGAAAGATTTTGGCACTCAAGCGCAAAGGCTCATCACCGCCGTTTCGCCGCCTCCCGTTCACACTCCTGCACCGCCGCCTCGACCCACCATTTCTCGATTTCCGACTCCGGCTTCCATTCCCTGAGAACCTCCAGCGCCTCGGCTGGCTTCTGTTTCAAAAGGGCCACCGCTTCCTCCCGTTCCTGGTCGGTGCCAGTCGCAAACCGCGCCGCAAAATGAGCGAACTGTTTTTCAACGGGCATCGGAAATTCGCACTCCAACCGCACCGGCCCCGCCACGTCCAGATCCGGAGTGATAAACCGCACCTCCACGGCATGTTTTCCCTGAAACACGTACCCCAGCGCGCATTCGGACGACTTCAGCGAGGTCCACTTCCCCTCATCGAGACGGAACTCGATCTCATTTCTTGAATCCGTCTCCAGTTGAAGACGCCCCCACTCATCAAGCTTGAGCGCCACCTTGTCGGGCAATGGGTTTCGGTTCGGAATCATCACCCGGGCAGGAAGGGGGTAGTGCTGCTGAATCCACGTATTACCTGCTTTGTCCACCCTGACTTCGCCAATCTCACAACGATCGAGAAACGGATGCACCCGCCCATCACGGAAGACGGGCACCGTCTTTCCATTCCGAAAGATATAGAGCTGTTGTGCTCCCGCCACCCAGGTGCGCCCGAGATTATCCTCCGAGACATAGGGTTCCTTGATGTTCCGCGGTTCAAACCCCTCGGGCACTTTCCGCTCCACCCGCGAGCCGGTACGATCCTGCCAGACCTCATCCCCGGCCAGACTTCTGGGATCGAACTGCCATGATTTGCCATCCACCAGGCGATAGGTCATTTTCGGACGATTCGTCATGACGCACAGATCCCCCTCGGGTGAGTAAAAGGGCTGACTGATATCTATACGGTTCCTCCGACCTGTTATCTCCTCGGAAGGCCACTCCCTCCACTCCTTGCCATCCCAAAGATAAAGCCGGGATGCGGACGTCTGAAAGGCGATATACCCATTGCCTCCCACGATGGGCTTGATGAACGAAGAGTTTTGAAAGGCAGCGCCTAACTCGTCGCGGTACTTGACCAAAGCTGCCTTGATCTCCGGCAACACATCCCAATCCTGCAGATTGGAACTCAAGACACCCACCTCGTCTGAGTCGTTATATGCCGGAACCACCCAGATGCGCTCTTGAGCGTCGATCACCACATCGCGAGTGGAAGACGTTCCCAGTTCGTGCGGGAGTTGGATTCTCATCCATTCGGTCCCATTCCAGACGCGAAGTTGATCTTTCTCCTCAAAAAAAGTGAAGACGCGATCCTGCGAGTCAACCACCCATGCTTCACGCGCCGGAACGTCCATCACATCAGCCGCCGGCTTTTCTTCCAAAAACTCCCGCGAGTTCACCACGGCAAACTCTGGCGACCGTACATCCCGGGTAAAAACAACGACACGGTCATTGGGTAGCGACACGATCTCCCGGGCAGCCCCCATCGTCCAGCCGCGACGCCAGTCGATCACCTCGGAAGTCGTCTTTCCAAAAGGAAAAAAGATCGCACCTTCCTGAGCCAGCAGGAACGCGCCATCCGTGGTCTGGCAATACGTCCGGTCATTGGAATGCGCTTCGCACGCCGAGATCGCGGAAGGGAGGTCTCTCTGCACCCACACCCGATCCGCGGTCAACTCCCACGCCTTTTTGTCACCATTCCTCCGCTCGATGAGCAGCCAGCCTTCCCCATAGGGAACGAGCGACACAGGATCGGCAAAGCTCTGTCGAGCAGGCCCGTGAACTTTCTCCACACGGAAGGAGTCGAGATTCATGACATACAGATGATTCCTTCCCACCAGCCACATGAAGTCCCCGTCTTTTCTCAAAACGTCCAGAATGTCGTCCTTCGGCTCGTCGACCATGGAGATCCCCGAAAGCGTCTCGCCGTCCACCCGTAACGGGACAAATCGTCCGTCCTTTCCGTTATTGCTCCAGATCCAGCAGCCGCCCCGCGTGTCCTCGAAAAAATGAAACGGGTACCAGTTCGTATCTCGCGTCCAGCAAAACGGCTTGGCGTCATAGGAAATCGCCCGTCCGGATTCCGGCTCCAACCGGACTATCCATTGACTGCTCCCGGACAGCCAGATGCGCCCACGGGAATCCTCAACGGCGTTGACCGTGGTGCGCGATCCGTCGGACCAGTCGAAGGGGATCGTCTTCTCGACCACCATATCCTTCAGGATCATGGCCGCCCACTTTCCTTTCTTCAGCTCCCACAGCACGACGACCCGTCCACCCTTCAGCCCCAGGATTCCCTGAACGACCGCCTCTCCGCCGGGACCAGCCGGGGACAGGGGTGTCCATCGCTTTCCGTCGAGTATCGCCAGTTGGTTACACTTCGGCCCTCCGTAAACGTAGAGCCGCCCAGTACTGTCTGGAGCCATTCCAAAAACCCGGAACGGCGCAGGCCCAACCGCTGCCCCCGCCCAATGAAGACTGACCAAAAACAGAAGGGCAGTCAGCGTCGCCCGCCTCACCATGAATAGTGGACGGTGTAGGTGATCTTGCGCTCTTCGTCGGGCTTCAGTTCGACCAGGAACTCGATCTCGTCGGAGCTCAGCTTCTTGTAGGTCGTGTTTTTGTCCGTGATCTCCCAGTTCTTCCAGCGCAGCAGGTGCTCGACGACGCGGATCGTCACCGGCTCGGTCTTGCGATTGCGCAATGTGATTTCAAAACTCTCGTCCGCCCAGTCGTTGGAGTTATCCACCTTGAAGTTCGTCCGCTTCCGCTCGCCCACGAGATCGAAGGCGTCACCGGTGTAGATGCGCACCGTCTCGTCCTTCGGCGTGTGATCGATCTGGTTTTCGCCTGTGAACTCCAGTTGCTTCCCATCCGCGCGGTAGAACCGCACATTGCCCTTGGGCAAGGGAATACCGAGGCCGTTTTCCTTCGTGTTCTTGAACTCCCGCATGACCGACACCTTGCTGTTGCTGTCGGAACCAAACTCCTCATTCTGTCTCAGAGAACTGCGGTCGTAGCCGCGCCAGCGGTTCCAATCGATCACCGCCCCGTCATAGACGTAGATGACCTCGCTCTTCACCCCCGAGGCCCGGATAAACTCGACCTGCTTCGTCTCGCGGTCATGCAGGGTCACCGCACGTTCCAGCGTGTAAAGGTGGTATTCGTCGAAGGTCTTTTCGGTGACCTGACTCGCCCTTTGTTCATCTTTTGCCCAACCGCCAGTGAATGCCCTGAAGTTCGCCATTGCTTCCTGAGGCTCGAGCTTGTTCACATCGCCTGCCATGAGCTTGATCCTCGCATCGACGAAGTCCCGACCCGTCTGGTTGTCCATCGTCACCCAGCCCACGATGTCGAGATCGTTCCCCTTCTCCGGGGCGACGACATTGTAGCTGGCCTCCCACGTCATGCCGCGCGTGATGTAGCCGAGTTCCGCCTCCGTCTTCAGCGGCTTGGGCGCGTTGATGATCCACGACAGACGCGGCTTGAGGATCGTATCGTCCCCGAGCGAGGGAAAGATCGGCTGGCCGGGCAGGCCGAACTGGATTTTCCCCTCGATCTCGATGATCGGTTCGCTCGCGACTGCCACGGCATTGCGTGCGGCTTGGGCTGGCGATTGATACCCGGAGCGAATCACCTTTCCCCGCACGATACGATCCGGCTTCATCGGCTGAGGCATGGAAAAGTCAATTTCCTTCCCCTCAAACAGGGAAAGCAACAGCCCCTGGCTTAGCGGATCGTTGCGGTAGCTCTGCTCGAGGATCTGGAGCGGATTCCCCGCCGGGTCGCGCAGGATTACGGAATCCGGCTCCACCTGCATCGTAGCGCCATCAAAGATCACCGAGTTCTCTCCCTGTTTCAGGTCGAGCGCGATCTGATCTCGCACCACGGCAAAGTTCTGGTTGTAGATGGTCAGGCCGGGTTGGGCGGCAACGGCTGCCGCCATTGACACGCACCAGCCGGCGATCACAAGCAAAGGGGGTTTCATGGGAGTTACCACGAGTAGTGGACGGTATAGGTGATCTTGCGCTCTTCGTCGGGCTTCAGTTCGACAAGGAACTCGATCTCGTCGGAGTTCAGCTTCTTGTAGGTCGTGTTCTTGTCCGTGATCTCCCAGTTGTTCCAGCGCAGGAGATGCTCGACGACACGGATCGTCACCGGCTCGGTTTTGCGATTACGCACGGTGATTTCAAAGCTCTCGTCCGCCCACTTGTTGGAGGTGTCGACCTTGAAGTTCGTCCGCTTGCGCTCGCCCACGAGGTCAAAGGCGTCGCCGGTGTAGATCCGCACCGTCTCGTCCTTCGGCGTGTGATCGATCTGGTTTTCGCCCGTGAACTCCAGTTGCTTTCCGTCCGCGCGGTAGAAGCGCACATTGCCCTTGGGTAAGGGAATACCGAGGCCGTTTTCCTTCGTGTTCTTGAACTCCCGCATCACCGACACCTTGCTGTTGCTGTCGGAACCAAACTCCTCGTTTTGCCGCAGAGAGACTCGGTTGTAACTCCGCCAGCGATTCCAGTCGATCACCGCGCCGTCGTAAACATAGATGACCTCGCTTTTCACTCCGGAGGCACGGATGAACTCGACCTGCTTCGTCTCCCGGTCGTGCAGGGTCACCGGACGCTCCAGCGAGTAGAGATGATATTCGTCGAAGGCTTTTTCGGTGACTTGCGGTGCAGGCGTTTCAAATGCCATGGCGTAACCCGCAGCCCGCAATCTGTCACCGACCTGCATCTGATTCGGATCGAGCTTGTTCACGTCGCCGGCCATGAGCTTGATTCTCGCATCGGCGAAGTCGCGCCCGGTCTGGTTATCCATCGTCACCCAGCCCACGATGTCGAGGTCGTTCCCCTTCTCCGGGGCAACGACATTGTAGCTCGCCTCCCAAGTCATGCCGCGCGTGATGTAGCCCAGCTCGGCCTCCGTCTTCAGCGGCTTGGGCGCGTTGATCACCCACGACAGGCGCGGCTTGAGGATGGTGTCGTCCCCGAGCGAGGGAAAGACCGGCCTGCCCGGCAGGCCAAACTGGATCTTGCCGTCGACCTGGATGATAGGCTCCCCCGCTCCGCTCGCGCTGGACATGGCCATCTGGGTCATGGCGTACTGGTTGCCGTAGCGCCGCATGGCGAGGCTGTTGTGCGCGACGTAGCCGGAACGAATGATCTTGCCGCGCACGATGCGGTCGGGCTTGGAGATTTCCCCGATGTAAAAATCAATCTCCTGGCCTTCGAATAGCGACAGTAGCAGCGCCTGGCTGAGTGGATCGTTGCGGTAGCTCTGCTCGAGAATCTGAAGCGGATTTCCCGCCGGGTCGCGCAGGATTACGGAATCCGGCTCGACTTGCATCGTCGCGCCATCGTAGACCACCGAGTTTTCGCCCTGCTTCAGATCGAGCGAAATACTGTCGCGCACGACGGCAAAGTTTTGGTTGTAAATCGTAAGCGCCGGTTGCGCTGCCGCGGCGATGGCCAGCGGCGCGAACAGCCCGAGGAGGGAGAGGAGGGGCGTTTTCACGTCAACCGAGTTAACGCGAAACGCAGAGTTTTCTTAAGACAAAACTTAGCGCCTCCCGGGAAAAGAAAAGGGGCCGCCCCGAGATCTTCGAGACGGCCCCTTTCAAGAAGGCTTAGTAAGACTTGGCCCAGACGACCCGTTGTTTGCTGGGTTCGCCGGTGAAGATACAGGTGCCTGCCTCGGGTGAATCCGTGAACGGAATGCACCGGATCGTCACCTTGAGGTCGTTCTTGATCTGTTCCTCGACCGCCGCGCTGCCATTCCAGTGCGCAAGAGCGAAGCCGCCGTGGATCTCCGGTTTGTCGGAGTTCGCCGGGGTGAAGAACTTGTAGAAGTCCTCCTTGCTCTCGATAACCTTGAGGTTTTCGTCGCGGAAGGCGGTGGCGCGGGCGAGCAACTCGGCCTGGATTTCGTCGAGGATGCCAGTCACGCCGGAAAGCACGTCGCCATTGGGCAGGAACGCCTTTTCCTTGTGCGGACGGTCGCGGCGGGAAAGGGCCACCGTACCCTGCGCAAGATCGCGCGGGCCGATCTCGATGCGGATCGGGATGCCTTTCTTGATCCACTCCCAGTTCTTCACGCCACCACCGAGGTCGCGCGAATCGATCTCCACCTGCACGGGCACGCCATGGTAACTGATCTCGCGGAGCTGCGCGGCAAGGTTGTCCGCAGCCTCGAGCACGGCGGCGCGGGTGTCTTCCTTGGGCGTGATGGGAATGATCACGACATGGGCCGGGGCCACGCGCGGCGGCAGGATGAGCCCGTCGTCGTCGCCATGGGCCATGATGAGCGTGCCGATGAGGCGGGTGCTCACGCCCCAGCTCGTCGTCCAGGCATGCTCCACCGCGCCGCTGCGCGACTGGAATTGAATGCCGGAGGCTTTCGAGAAATTCTGCCCGAGGAAGTGCGAAGTGCCGGCCTGGATGGCCTTGCGATCCTGCACCATGGCCTCGATGCAATACGTCTGCACCGCGCCGGGGAAGCGCTCGCTCTCGCTCTTCTCACCCGTGATGACCGGGATGGCGAGGTAATCGCGTGCAAAGGTCTCGTAGACACGCAGCATCTTCATCGTCTCCGTGACCGCTTCCTCGCTGGTCTCGTGGGCGGTATGTCCCTCCTGCCAGAGAAACTCGGCGGTGCGAAGGAAAAGACGCGGGCGCATTTCCCAGCGGACCACATTGGCCCATTGGTTGAGCAAAATCGGGAGGTCGCGCCAGGATTTCACCCAGCGGGCGTAGGCCGCGCCGATGATCGTCTCGGAGGTCGGGCGCACGATGAGCGGTTCGCTGAGCTGGCCGGAGGGGACGAGCTTGCCGTCCTTGGCCTCGAGGCGGTGATGCGTGACCACGGCGCACTCCTTGGCGAAGCCCTCGACGTGAGCGGCTTCCTTCTCCAGATAGCTCAGCGGGATGAAGAGCGGGAAATAGGCGTTGCGGTGGCCCGTGGCCTTGAACATGCCATCGAGCACGGCCTGCATGCGCTCCCAAAGGGCGTAGCCCCAGGGCTTGATGACCATGCATCCGCGCACTTCGGAGTTTTCAGCGAGGTCGGCGGCGCGGATGACCTGCTGGTACCATTCGGGAAAATCCTCCTGGCGGGTGGGAGAGACGGCGGTTTTTTCGCTCATGCGAGTTGGTTGAGAAAGTTTTTGTAAAAGGTGAGCCCGGCTTCGAGGTCGGAGATGGCGATCCATTCGTCGGCGGTGTGAGCCTGGGCGATGGACCCCGGCCCGAGTGCCACGGCAGGCACGCCGCGTTCCGAGAAGGGCGCAGCGTCGCAGAACCATGGGGCTCCCGTGAGCCCGGCTCCGCAACCACGAAGTTTTTGGATGATAGCGTTCTCCGGATCGGTCCACAAGGGCGCGGCTCCAGCCGTGGTGAATGTCACCTCGGGAAAGCGCGCCTTCAGATCGGCGACGAACCCGTCGATGTCCTGCCCCGGCAGCGTGCGTATGTCGACCGCGGCATCACAGCCCTCCGGCACGATGTTGACCTTGCTGCCGCCGCGAATCGTTCCGATGCTCATGGTCGTGCGACCGAGGATCGGATGGGTCAGGTCGCCGAAACGGCGGTGAAACTCCGCCTTGAGAAAGACCAATGCGTCGAGCACCGGCTCGATGGCGTTTTTGCCTTTATCCGGCGTGGAGCTGTGCACGGCCACTCCCGCGGCATGGAGGAAAATGCGTCGCGACCCTTTGTGCGTATGCACGATCTCGAGGCTGGTTGGTTCGCCGACGAGGACGAAATCGAAAGTCTCCGAGGAGGCCAGCGAGATGGACCCATGCTGGCCCGCCTCCTCGCTCATCAACCCGGCGAACCAGATTTCATGGCTCAGCGTGGGAATCACGTCTTTCAGGTCACTCAGGGCCTGGAGCATGGCGGCCATCGGCCCCTTGGTATCGCTCGATCCCCGGCCCCAGATGCGTCCGTCGCGCTGCTCCCCGCTGAAGGGCTCGATCGTCATGCCGAGCACGCTCACGGTATCCGTATGCGGCGCGAGAAGGAGACGCGGCTTGCCCGGCCGATCGGATGGAAACCGCCCGATGACATTCGGCCTGCCTGGCAGAATCTCAGGCAGCTGTACCTCAGCGCCGAGATTCGTCAGAAAATCGGCGATGAACTTCGCACACTCCGCCTCACCCGTGCGATCCGTCCCGGGGTCGCCCTCGGGATTCACGCTCGGGATACGGACGAGCTGGGTGAGAAGGTCGGCGACGGCGCTCATTTTCCGTGCTGGCTGGCATACCACTCGACGAAGCGGGGGATGCCCTCGGAAATCTTCACCTTCGGATCGTACCCGAGCAGGGCGCGAGCCTTGCGAATGTCCGCACAGGTCAGCGGCATGTCACCCTGCTGCTCGGGGAGCTGCTGGATGATAGCCTTCTTGCCGATGGACTTCTCCAACGCCTCGATCAGCTCGGTGAGGGTGGTCGTCTCGCTTTCGCCGAGGTTGACGATCTCAAACTTCGTCTTGTCGTAGGCGAGCGCCCCCATCACGCCCTGGATGATGTCGTCGATGTAGGTGTAATCGCGACGCGTGCCGCCATCGCCGTACTTCGGGATCGGCTTATCGTTGTAAATGAGGTCCGTGAACTTGTGGATCGCGAGGTCGGGACGCTGGCCGGGGCCGTAGACCGTGAAAAAGCGCAGGCAGACCACGCCGAGATCGTAAAGATGGGAGAAATTGCCGCACAGGTGCTCGCCCGCCAGCTTCGTCGCCGCGTAGGGGCTGAGAGTCTGAGGAAGCGGCAGGTCCTCGGAAAAAGGAACCGTCTTCGCCAGCCCATAAACCGATGAACTGGAGGCGAATAGAAACTTGCTCACCCCGCCTGCCTTGGCGGCATCGAGCATGTTGTAGGTGCCGTTGACGTTGGTCTGGAGGTAGGAGAGCGGATTTTCCACCGACGGACGCACTCCCGCGCGGGCGGCGATATGCACGATGGCGTCAAACTTCCCATCGACCACGACCTGCTTCATGCGGCCGGCATCCTCGATATTTGCCTCGATCAACTCCACGTGACCATCCAACCCGGCGATATTCGACCGCTTGATGGCGGGGTTGTAGTAGTCGTTGAAGTTGTCGACGATCACAGCGGCATGGCCGGCACGCAGGAGCCTGCGGACCAAATGGGAGCCAATAAAACCGGCGCCGCCGGTAACCAGTACTTTCATCGAAGCAACCTAGCGGGCAGGGGAAAATCGCCGCAAGCTGTTTCTCCACCGGGCGCTTAGGTCCAGTCCCGTCGCCTCAGCCAGATATCGACCGGCCAGAGAACCAGCGCCGCCACCAGCAGCCAGGGAGAGAGGTCGCGCCGTGTCGAGGCGGCCTGCGTGGCCGGACGGAAAACCTGCTCAGGCGTGGGCTGGAAGATACCGCCGCAGTCCCGGGCGAGCTTTTCCAGAAAGGGCCGGGTGTCGGCCACGGGGAGAAATTCCCGCCCGGCATCGCGCATCCAGGCCAGCGAGACCGGGCGACCGGCCCCATCGCTCACGGCGATGACGGCCGTTTCGGCCTCGGGCTTGGGAAACTCCACCCGGTAACGTCCCGGCGCGACCTGAGGCGCAATAAGCGATCGGCTCACCCCACCCTGCTCGGCCACGGTGACAGCAACAGGCAGTCCATTGCGAAAGGTTCCCGCACCGGTCACAGCCGAGACATCCACCACGAGACGGTCGCCGGATTCCATCACCTCGGCGCTCAGGTCGTCGCGACGATCCGGTCTCACGAGCTGACGGGCGAGCTGGGTCCAGAATTTGCCATATCCCGGCCACGTCATCCACTCAGCCGCCCAGCGGGGTTTTGCATCACTGAGGAAAGCCGCCGCTTGTCCCAGTCCATACCGCCAGAGAGCGAGAATGGGTTCGCCGGATTCCGCGGCGAGCAGGAGATCGGCTCCGGGCTTCACACTGGAGAGGTTCAACCCGAGCAGCGGCGGCGCCTCGGACCATGGGATGCCCTGCAACACGTCGGACGCCCCCGTCGGCGTGACCAGAAACGCGTCCTCGCGCAGGCTCGACTGCGTGGCACGCATCGTCTCCTGGCTGAACAAACGCGGCAGTGTCGTGGCGTCCGCCGTGAGGTAAAAGCGCCCGCCGCCCTTGGCGGCCAGATCGCGCAGGAAGGCCGTGTCCTTGTCCTCCTCGCGGCCGAGGGCGACCACGGAGAGGGTAATACGATTGGCCAGCATGGCGGCGGCGAGGTCGAGCGACGATCCGCCGCCCATCGAGGGATTGCCCTCGGACCCGGCGGACTTTTCCTCCGCGTCGGCAGCGTCGGCAAAAAGGATGATGTGCTTGATCTTCGCCTGCGCATCGCGCAGCACGGGAAAGGCCTCCGCCAGCGACGTATAGACATAGATGCCGCCGCCTCCCGAGGTAATGCCCGCAATGCGGCGCGCCGCGCCTGTCTTGTCCGATGCGCTGGCGAGCGGAACGACCTGCTGGACCCGGGTATCCACGGCAAAGACACCGAACAAATCACGCGCCTGCAGCACCTCGAGAGCGAGGCTGGCGCCATCATTCGCCAGCGACATCTTGGTTTGGCCCCCCGCCATCGCAGACATCGAGCCCGATCGATCGAGGATCACCAACAGTGCGGCCACAGGCGTTTCCTCCCGCTCCTGACGCTCGATGCGCACGGGCAGCATCGCCGCCACCGGGGTGCGGAAATACCCGCCCGCCCCAAAGCTCGACTCTCCGCCCGCCATGAGAAATCCCCCGCCAAAATCCTTCACCCACGAGGCCAGCGAGCGCATCTGCTGGTCGCTCAATTCCGACGCCGGCACGTCGCTCAGCATCACGAGATCAAAGCTCTCCAGCTCCTCCAGGGTGGCGGGGAATCCCGATGCCGGCCGCACCTCGACCTGAAATCCGCTCGCTCTCAGCACCCCCGCCAGCCCGTCGAGCTGAGCGGGATCACGATCCACCAGCAGTGTACGCGCCGCGCCTCCATGCACGGTCACCACGTGGCCCCTGTTATTTTCCGGACGCGCATCCCCCGGCAGAGACACCGTCGCCTCGTACAGGCCGAGCCCGGCTTCCGCCCGCAGGTTGGGAATCACCAATTCGTTCTCTCCGCGGGCGAGTTCCTTCTCCACCTCCGCCACCAGCACCCGGTTCTGAAAGAAACGCACTGTCGCGCGGGCATTGGATTCCGCGGAGTTCACGGTCACGCGGGCGTCGAACGTCTCACCCTCGCGCGCAGCAGCCGGCACCTTGACCGCCAGCACAGCCGCATCCGGGCGGTTTTCCGGAGGTAGCGGCACGACATCGAGCTCCACTCCCCGCTCCTTCAGACGGGCCAGCACTCCCTCCGCCGGCCGTCCTGTATTGACCGCCCCATCGGAGAGCAAAATGATTCGTCCCGGACGATCAGCCGGGAGCGACGCCTGGGCAAACTCCAGGGCCGACGCGAGATCCGTCGCGTCCCTCGGAACCGTCACCGCCGCGCTGTCTTCCCTGCTCCCGTACGCCCGGGCCACCGCCGCCCCGGCGGCGAAATCCACCTGACCGGAGTCGGCCTGGTGCTCCCGGGAGGCCTGGGCAATGAAGTCCGACGCAGTCTTCTGCCCCGCGTCATCGACACTGGCGGAGACATCGCGCAGCAAGACCACGGCGGCATCGCGCGTCACGCCGCGAAAGGCCGGACCAGCCAGCGCCAGGATGATGAGGATCACGACCGCGCAGCGAACCGCGAGGGCGAGCACCCGTTGACTCGACGTCCAGGAGGCAAGCGTGCCGCGTTGCAGGAGCCAGACCAGCCCCAGGGCGAGAGGGATCAGCCAAAGAAGATAAGGGCGCTCGAAATCCACCGTCACGACGACTGGCTATGGGATCAACTCCGGCTCCACCGCAGGGAGGGGCTTCAATGCATCGGCCAGTCGATCGCAGAGCACCCGGTGACCACGCTCGAAAAGAAAGACATTCGTCGTCGAGGGCCCGGAGATGAGCAGACGCTCCGAAAGAAAACGAGACTCCCGCAGGATATCGCGCCCCTCAAGACCGATCTCCACCACGATGGGGCCAAACCGCCGCGGCCCAACAAAAAAGAGCCGCCCGCCCTCGAAACGAATGAGCCAGCCGAACACATTGCGCGGCAGTCGAGGTCCTCCTCCACTGATGCACGGAACGGCCACGGTAAACCCCTCCGTCGTGGCATGCGCCCGCCTCAGGAGCAACTCGCAAGGACCGGGGATCTTGCGGAAAATATTATCGTCATCGCCGCCCTCGGCCGGCTCGTTGAGCTTGCGCCAGGCCAGCCAGCTCGTGGCGCGCACCGAGCGCATGAGCTTCGGCAGGACCACCCATATCACCACGATCGCCGCCACCGTCACGATGAGGGCAACGATGGGATACCATGCCACCAGCGTGAGGCCTCCCAGCACGACCGCATCCTCTCCCAGGCTGAGCCCGATATTGGAAATCGGCTCCGGCGATGTATTGGCCACGAGACGGGCTCCCGCCTTGGCCGCGTGAGCCGAGAGGGTGACCCCGCCGGCCAGCAGCGCCGCCACCACCTTCACCGTGGGATGCGCATCCCCAAGAGCAAGGACGGCCAGCAAGGCTCCGCCAATGGGCCGGATGATGGTATGAACGGAATCGTTCGCCGAATCGATCCAGGGCACCTTGTCAGCCCAGAACTCCAGAAAATAAAGTATCCCTGCCACGACGATCACCCAGGGATCGCCCAACACATGGAGGCTTTGCAGGGAAGCTGGCAGGGCCACCCAGCTAAAGTGAATCGCCAATCCGGCCGCGAAAACCGTGAGATAAAGATTCAGCCCTGCCAGAGCGGCCAGCCCCAAGGCGACTCCCAGGGTCTGCAAGACGTCCTCCATATGCAGGTGACTATCGGCATTCGACGCATCAAGTCACGCGATTTCAGGGCAAAAAAAACCCTCTCCACCGAGATGGAGAGGGTTTTTGGTAAGTTCAGCTAACTGATCAGCTTAGAACGAGAAGGTGACCTTCGCGCCGCCCCAGAAGGTGCTGGGTTCGGTGCCGAGGAGGCCTTCCCACTGATAGCTGTAGGCGCCGTAGCCGTACAGGGTGATCATGTCGTTGATCTTGATCGGGAGACCGAGACCGAACTCGATGTTGTTAGCACCAGTGTAGAAGTTGAAGCCGTTGGCGTTGTCGGACGTCTGCGGGTTGTAGTCGAACGAGGTGCCGAAGGCGAACCACGGGGTCAGGGACAGAACGTCCTTGTAGAGCGGTACTGCACCGTCGATGCGAGCCAGGAGGTAGCTGGAAGCCGAGTTCACAGCGCCCGTCCAGGAGTCGAAGTTACGGAAGTCAGGACCAACGTTGAAGTAGTAGGTCAAGGACGGCGTGATCGTGATGCCAGCGGGCAACTCGAAGGTGTACGCAACCTTGGCGTTCAACTCGTTCTGATAGAGCTGGGAGCTGATGTAGTAGTAGAACGTGTACCCGAGGCTAACCGCGAGGTTGCCGAAGTTGTGGGTATACGAGGTGTACACATCGAGTTCCTTGTAGACGCTCTTGGTGAGACCGAAGGCCATCCAGGTGCCAACGGTGAGGAAATCGTTATCAGTGATGTTCCACGTGGCGTTGAGGTCAGTCCAGTAGAGGCTCGAGCCGTAGGACTGCTTGGTGCCATCGCTGTCGAAGCGAAGAATGTTCACACCGCGGAACATGTAAAGGCTGTCCCAACCGGTGCTGAGGGACGCGCCCCACCACTTCTTTTCCTCTTCGACGACCACTTTCTCTTTGAAGGTCTTGCCATCACCGGCGAGGAGCGGCTGGTTGGCCAGCATCGCTGCCATTCCGACTGCGGCAACAATCTTGGTAGCTAGTTTCATTTTGTAGTTCTCCTTTGTTTTTGGTTTTGCAGCCATCGAATGCACCTTGCGGCTCACCCCTGACTACTCATGCAAAAAAGCATGGTAACGCCTTTCAGCACGTTATGTGCCAAGGTCTTAGTAAGGCACAGCCCCCCCGTCAAAGCTTTTTTCACATTCTTTTTGAACAAATCCGAACACCGATTGTCACTCTTTGGACATCCTCGCAGGAGGGAATACACCTTCCCTCGACGCGGAAGGGAATTGAGAGGGGAAATCGGGGAACAAAGGTCGCAAAAAGCGACACTCAGCTGGCGACAATATTGATATCCTCGGGCTGAATACGGCAGAAGACGCTTTCGCCTTCGTGAAAATCGTATTCCTCCTGGCCATCATTGGTCAGCAAGGCTCCCAATTCCAGCCCACCCTCGACGACGAGGGTGATATCATCGACAGCTCCCTTGAAAATCTCAGCGGATATCCGACCGGGAAAAACATTCCTGCCCTCGGGCTTGTTCCGGGAGAGGCGGACCTTCTCCGGACGCAGCGAGAGGAGAATTTTTCCCTCGTGGGTCGGATCGACGCTTGCCACCTCGAGCTCCAGCCCGCCTTCCAGGCGGCACCGGACGGTGCGAGAGCCACGACTGAGCACCGTCGCCTCGATGATGTTGGTCTCCCCGATGAACGTCGCCACAAACCGGGTGGCCGGCTTGTAATAAATCTCGTTCACTGTGCCGATCTGCTCGACCCGCCCGTTGTTGAGCACAGCGACGCGGTCACTCATGGTGAGAGCCTCCTCCTGATCGTGGGTCACAAAGATAAAGGTGATGCCGAGCTTCTTCTGGAGTTGCTTGAGCTCGACCCGCATCTGCGTGCGCAACTTTGCATCCAGGGCGCTCAACGGTTCGTCCAGCAGCAAGACCTTGGGTTCACAGACGATCGCCCGTGCCAGGGCCACGCGCTGGCGCTGGCCGCCGGAAAGCTGGGCGGGCTTGCGATGGACGAACTGCTCGAGCGCGGTCATTCCGATCACATTGTCCACGCGCCGCTTGATCTCGGCGGAGGGCACTTTTTTCATCCGCAGGCCAAAGGCGATGTTGTCGGCGATGGTGAGATGCGGAAACAGGGCGTAACTTTGGAAAACCTGATTCACGTCGCGGCGATACGGTGGATCGAAGGTCACATCCTTCCCGCCGATAAAAACCTGTCCCTTCGTCGGCGTGTCAAAACCGCTGATCAGGCGCAGACATGTGGTCTTTCCACATCCGGATGGCCCAAGGAAGGTCATGAACTCGCCTTCCTTGATCTCAAAGCTCACCTCCTGCAATGCCGTGAAATTCCCGAAGACCTTACTTATCGAGCGGAGTTCCACCATCGCAGCCACGGCCCGCACCATACAACCTCGGGCCGCCGCGTCGAAATCATTTTTCGCAGGGAATGTTTCCTTGCCGTCCCCAGGCTCGACCAGAAGAGGTCGGCCGATCCTAGCAGCACTCCACAGACGTTCGGGCCACCACCCACTCGTCCACCGGCCTGCCCTGCTCGACATGTTCGACCAGGATGCGCTCCAGGCGCTCCTCGGTCAGCCCTCCGTACCAGATTCCCTCCGGGTAAACCACCAGCCACGGTCCACCGGAGCAAACCCGCAGGCACGCCGCCTTGGTTCTCAGCACGGGGACTCTCAGGGTACGACAGCGAGCCTTGAGAAAATCCCAGAGCGGTGCAGAAGCCGAAGCGTCGCAGCAATCCGGCCCGAGGCAGATGAAAAGATGTCGTTGCGCGCGCTCGATCTCACAGCGAGGGATCTTGGCGCGAGCCGGATAGTCCCCGCTCATGAAAGCTGCTCGTCGATCTCCCGGAATACCTCCCAGGGAGTCGCGATGCGGCCTTCCTCGCGCGCCGTGACCCACTCCTCCTCGGAAATCTCCGCCCTCACCCGGGAAACAAGGTCGGCATGGCCCTCTGCTTCGCTGGCGGAAAAAGAGGAGCTGAAATGCTCTCTCTGTGCATCAGCCGCGCCGATGATCCGGGCGGCGAGCAGAGGTTTGCCTGTGCGAGAAGCCAGCTGCGCGTATTCCTCGAGGATGTACGGCAGCGTCCACTGATTGCCGAGTTCCCGCACATTGGCCACCCAGCGATCGAGGACCTGCTTGGCGCGGGCATAGTCTCCCTGGGCGAGTGCGACCCACGCCACTCCCCACAGAATCAACCCCACGATCCACTGGTCACCGAGCTCCTCGTAGTTCGCGAGACTTTCCTCCTTGAGCTTCCTGGCCTCCTCAAGCTGACCGCGATCCAGCGCGATGCTGCCAAGCCCGCTCTGCGATGCAGCGATCACGTAAAGATTGCCAGTCTTGCGCCCCAGCTCCAGAGCGAGGCGGAAATTGGCCTCTGATTCGTCGACACGCTGGTCGCCGCGATTGATGAAACCTGAGAGCATTTCCACGATACCGATGCCGTTTTCATCTCCGAGGGCTTCGTAAATCTTCCGGGCGGCGGCGTAGTGCTTGCGGGATTCGCCATACCGGTCGAGCGCCCAGGCCAGACGGCCGGCCGCCACTTCGGCATCGGCCCGATATTTCTTCCCATCACCGTCCTCGTCGACTGCCAGGAGCTTGAGAAGGAGTTCGTAGACCTCCCGCACATCCCCCCGCACCTCGACCAGCCGGTAAAGCGATGACATCATGCGCAAGCCAAGCTCGGCCTGTCTGGATTCAACCGCCCAGCGCAAAGCCGCACGAAAATTCCAGGCATCGGCCTGCCCGGCATCGAGCCAGTGCTTTTGCTCGGGGCCTTCAAACTTGGGATGCAACTCCTCGGCATACTCGAGAAAGAACTTCAGATGCCGATTGCGCACGGTGGTTTCCTCGCCGGAGTCCTTGAGCTTCTCCTTGGCGTACTGCCAGACCGACTCGATCATGGTGTACCGCAGTTCTCCCGCCACATCGCGCTCGACCATAACGAGCGACTTGTCGACAAGCTGCTGAAGGAGGTCGAGGATGTCGTACTCCTCCACGCCGTCTCCGGAGCAGACCTGCTCCAGGGCCCGGAGGCTGCGGCCCAGAAGAAAAGCTCCCATCCGGCGAAAAACGATGCGTTCCTCCTCGGAGAGCAGGTCGTGACTCCAATCGATCAGCGCCTGCAGGGTCTGCTGATGCGGCAAACCGGTGCGGCTGCCCCCGCGCAGAAGGCGGAAGCGGTCATTCAAACGCGACGCAATCTGGGCCAGGTCGAGCACCCGCACGCGGGCGGCGGCGAGCTCAATCGCAAGCGGGATGCCGTCCAGGCGGCTGCATACCTCGGCCAGAGCCGGGGCGTTTTCGTTCGTCACGCGGAAATCTGGCTTCACCGCCATGGCGCGCTCGATGAAGAGCTTCACCGCGTCGTATTGCGACAGGCGCTCCACCACGTCCGGGCCGCTAAGTTCATGCAGCCGCACGTCAAACATCCCGAGCGGCGGCACCGCAAAGGTCTGCTCGCCGCGAATGCCGAGTGAATGACGGCTCGTGGCGATGATCTTGAGATTCGGCGCGGAACTCAGCAGCTCCGCTGCCAGCTTCGCCGCCTCGGCCAGCACATGCTCGCAGTTGTCCAGAATGAGCAGGAGCGTCTTGCCGCGCAGAAATTGGACGAGGGCTTCGCGCTGGGTGCGCTCGGGATCTTCGCGCACTCCGAGGCTGGTCGCCACGACCTCCACAATGCGCGCCGGATCGGAGATCTGGGCAAACTCCGCCAGCCACACACCATCGCGGAAGTCATGAATCAGGCTCGCGCCGACCTCGATGGAAAGGCGGGTCTTTCCCGTGCCGCCGGTGCCGGTGAGCGTCAGGAGTGACGTGCGCTCGAGCAGCGCATGAATCTCCTCCATCTCCTTCTCGCGCCCGATGAAGCTGGTCGTCTGCACGGGCAGGTTGTTCGGCAGCACCTCCATGCTTTTCGGCGGAGGGAAGGAGTCGGGCAGATTGTTGCCGATGACCTGATAAAGATGCTCCGGCCGGTCGAGATTGCGCAGGCGATGGCTGCCGAGCGGACGGAAGGAAACATCCAGATTCTCGTCCTCCAACAGATCAACCGTCACCTGCGAGACAAGAATCTGCCCGCCATGCGCGGCCGCCTCGATGCGCGAAGTGCGGTTCAGCGTTCCGCCAAAATAATCGCCATCCCGCCACTCCGCCGTACCAGTGTGAACGGCCATGCGAACCAGCAGCGTCCCGACCGAGGACCAGTCCTCTTCGAGGAGCGCCACCTGGGCGGCCACCGCCGCCTCCAGGGCCATCCTGGGAGTGGGAAACGCGACACAAAAGGAATCCCCCACCGTCTTGAAAACATACCCTCCGCCACCCTCCGCGATCCCGCGGATGATGTCGTTGTGCCGGGCCAGCGCCGTGCCCATGTGGTTTGGGTGTTTCTCCCAAAGCCGCGTGCTCCCGACGATGTCGGTGAAGAAGAAAGAAATCGTACCCTGTGGAGCTTCAGGCATCGCGCTTTAACAAAGCCGTTTTTTGCCCGGAGAACAGCAGGAAAGTCAGGAATTTGCCTGCAACGGGGTCGGCAGGGCATCCACCACCTGACCGCGAGCCAGATAAGCCGCTCCGATGATGCCCGCATCGTTCCGCATCTGGGCGGGAACGATGATCACCTCCGTGCGGGTGGTGATGTGGGGGAGGAACTTGTCCGCCTTCTTGCTTACGCCGCCGCCAATGATGAAGAGGTCGGGGGAAAACAGCTTCTCCAGCTCCTGGAGATATTCACTGATCCGGTCGGCCCACTCCTTCCAGGAGAGCTTTTTGTCCTCACGTACCTTTTCGGAAGCCCGCTTCTCGGCATCCTTGCCGCGAATCTTGAGATGGCCGAACTCCGTATTGGGAAGCAGTTTGCCATCGAGAAACACCGCGCTGCCGATACCCGTTCCCAGCGTGAGCATGATGACGACGCCATTGCGATCGCGACCCGCACCAAACCGCATCTCCGCGATGCCTGCGGCATCCGCATCGTTCACCACCGTCGCCTGGCCGCCGATGTGCTCGGAGAAAAGCTTGCCGGCATCCGTACCGATCCACGACTCATGCACATTGGCCGCCGTATAGGTGACGCCATTCTTGACCACGGCAGGAAAGGTAATACCCGCGGGACCGGAGTAGTTGAAATGCTTCGCGACTTCGCCGACCACGTCCGCCACTGCGTTGGGCAGAGCAGGTTGCGGAGTCGGAAGCCGGAAACGCTCCTCGAGTAATGCGCCAGTTTCCACGTCGACCGGCGCACCTTTGATGCCGGTCCCACCGATGTCGATGCCGAGTATGGTCATGCAGGGAGGGATTGCTAGATGCCTTTGAACCACCCCAGCCGCCCGGGCGCAAGGTTTGTATTGATCTGCTTCACCTCCGTGTAGGCTTCGTACCCGTAGGTGCCGAGTTCGCGCCCGATGCCGCTTTGCTTGTACCCGCCCCAGGGAGCCTCGTTGAAGGTGGGATGATACGTATTGATCCACGTGATCCCGGCCCGCAGGCGGCGAATCACCCGCCGGGCTTTCGCTCCGTCGGAGGTGAAGACCGCGCCTGCCAGTCCATAGACTGTGTCATTGGCGAGTTTGACCGCCTCGTCCTCGGTATCGAAGAGCTGGACCGCCAGCACCGGGCCAAAGATTTCCTCGCGCACGATTTTCATGCCGGGCGTTGTCTGGGTGAATACTGTCGGCTGCACGTAGTTCCCCCTCGCCCGCTCGTCCTCGTATATCCCGCCGCCACAAAGCAGCTCCGCTCCCTCGGCCCGACCTGCCGCGATGTAATCGAGCACCTTGCGCTGGTGCGCCCGGCTGATGAGCGGACCCATTTCCGTCTCCTCGTCGAGACCGTCGCCCACCACGATGCGCCCGCAGGCTTCCGCCAGCCGGGGCAGAAAGTCCTCGGCCATGCTTCGCTCCAGAATCAACCGCGACCCCGCGCTGCACACCTCCCCCTGCCCGGCGAAGATGCCAAACATGGCATACTCCAGCGCAGCCTCGGGATCGGCGTCGGCAAAGAGGATGTTCGGACTTTTGCCACCCAGCTCGAGGGAGATCTTTTTCAGGTTGCCCGTCGCGGCGGCCATGATCTTGCGCCCCGTCGCGGTTCCGCCGGTAAAGGCGATCTTGTCGACCGCGTGACTTTCCGCCAAAGCCGCGCCCACCGGATCACCCGCGCCGAGCACCAGCTGCGCCGCGCCAGGAGGGAAACCCACCTCGGCGATCAGCTCAAAGAGCCGCACCGCCGAGACCGGGGTTAGCTCCGAGGGTTTCAGAATGCAGCAATTCCCTGCCGCGAGGCCGGGCGCGAGTTTCCACGCCGCCATGAGGAGCGGGTAATTCCACGGAATGATCTGCCCACACACGCCGATCGGTTCGCGCACGGTCTCGGAGACGATATTCGGATCGCCCACCTCATAGGTCTGACCCTGGGGTTTCGTGGCCAGCCCGGCATAATACCGGAAACACCCCGCCGCATCCGCCGCGTCGTAACGTGCCTCGCGCAGCGGCTTGCCGTTGTTCAGCGTGTCGAGTTTCGCCAGTTCCTCGGCATGGCTTTCAATCAGATCGGCCAGCTTGAACAACCGCGCCGCGCGTTCCGCCGCCGGAGTCGTCGGCCACGGTCCATCGTCAAATGCCCGTCGCGCAGCCGCAATGGCTGCCTCGACGTCGGAGGCGTCGGATTCCGTCGCCACCCCGAGGACTTCGTTGGTGGCGGGATTGAGGTATTCGCGCGTGCGACCGGCCCGGGCGGGAACAAAGCGCCCGTTGATGTAATTCTCCAGGGTGCTCATGGCACCCTCAGCTTACGCTAGGATTTGGGCTTCCACAACGCCGCGTCGATGATCGCCCAGATGTGAATGATCCAGCCGAGCATGATGACCCACAGCGCCGCCGCCGCGAGAAAGAAGATCAGCGCGCGGAGGGGACGCCCTTGAATGAGCTGCCCGAGCCCGGGAATGAAAAAACTCGCGAGGGCTGCGATCACGTTTCCAGCGGAACCTTGTCCTGTGCTCATGCCGCCAGTATATTCACCCGAAGCCACTTAGGAAACTTTTTCCGCCGATCCAAATGTGAAGAAAATCCGTAAAATTGCCCTCGGATTTGGCTTCCTCATAGTAGCAGCCGCATCCATTGCCGCGTTTTATCTTTGGCCATGCATCGAAACCTTTCGACAGTGGCACCGCCAGAGCGAAGACACCTCCTTTCACTGGCAAAAACCGGATGGCGAATCCCAGTTGGTCGCGCTCGTCGAACAGACTACGGGAGTGAATATTGCGTCAAAAGCTCAAGTCCTGGACGAATACGCTGACTATAGCGGGTGGATAGACGGCCCGTCCTATCTCGGTTTGATCGCGCTCGATGAAGGAACCTTTAAGGAGGTTTACGAGAAGTGCCAGGAACTCACCCGACAATCCAAAGTGAATCATGAGTACACTTCTCAAACACCATCACCGCTGGAAGATCAAATCACCAAAGGTGCTGACACGAGATTCTATTCATCGGATATAGATCGAACCACCATCCTTTTCCTGAAAAAGGATAGTTGCCATATCGGCGTGCTGAGCATCGGGACTTAGCTCAGCTTATTTCGAATATCCCGCCAGCAATTCCCGCACGATGCCGCCGGTGAGATACTCGGCGACTTCGTTGACGAAGCGGAGGAAATCCACCGCCGCCGAATGGTCGGCCTGATCGGAAATGACGCGGATCACCGTGGCGGGCACGTTTCCCATTTCATAACAGACCTGCGCGACGGCAGCGCCTTCCATTTCGCCGCAGAGCAAGCCGGGGAGCGAGGCACGGAGTTCCGCCGTCACCTCGGGATCGGCGAGAAACTGGTCGCCGCTGGCGATAAGACCGTCGTACACAGCGGGCGTGTCGATGCCAAAGGCTGCGCGGCTTTCCGCCGAGACATCCTGCGGGAAAAACTCGGTCGTGTATCGTTTCGCCGCCGCCACCGCGCGGGATAAAATCTCCCGGTCGGACTCGAAGAACACCTTGCCCAGCAGCGGAATCTCGAAGCGCTCAAAAGCCGGCAGCGGACTCGCGTCCATGTCGTGCTGCACCAGCCGGTCGCCGATCACCACATCGCCCACGCGCAGGCTCGGATGAATGCCGCCGGCCACTCCGGTGAAAATCACATGATCCACGCCGAATCGCTCCAGCAGAAGCATCGTCGTCACGGCGGCGGAAACCTTGCCCACGCGGGAAAGCACGAGCACGACCTCCTGGCCGACCCACTCGCCGACGTAAAAGGTCCGCATGCCCGCCTCGACCGTGTGATGCACGGTCATGGATCGCGCCATCAGCGCGACCTCCTCCGGCATGGCTCCAAGAATTCCGAATTTCATGAGAGCATTTCTGTCAGAAAACGCCCTATCCGGAAAGCTGCGCGCGCAGCTTGGCAAACTGCGCCATGATGTCTTCCTCTCCCATCGGGCGGCTCATGATTTCCTCATAAGTCTCCTCCTCAACGTGCTCGCCCTTGATTTCCTGCAGGAACGGACTCGGCAGGCAGTGCATCGGGCTGCCGAATTTCACGCGCGCCCGGCACCACGTGATGATGAGCGATTTCATCGCCCGCGTGATGCCGACGTAAAACAACCGCCGCTCTTCGTCGACGGTGCCCTCGGCCTTCGATCGGTCGTGAGGGAGGAATCCGTCCTCCACGCCGATGAGGTGGACGTGGGGAAACTCCAGCCCCTTCGCCGCGTGCATGGTGATGAGCGTGACGCCGAGCGCGGTCTCCGCCTTGTCCTCCTCGCGCTCGCGGTCGAGGCTCACCTCGTCGAGGTAGCCTTGCAGGCCGTCCTTCGAGCGCTTCTGGTACTCGTCGAGGGCGCGAATCATCTCGCGCACATTCTCCTCGCGGTTCATCGCCTCGTCGGGAGTTTTGCAGGTGCGCTTCATGTCCTCCATGTAGTCGCAGTTCTCGATCAGAGTGGAGATGATCTCGGCAATTGGCGCGCCCGGCGTGGAGACACGAATTCGCGTTTCCTCGAGTTCGTCGGTGAAACGCTTGATCGCATCCGCCGCCTTGCGCGTGCAGGTTTCCAAAAACAAGTCGTGGCGCAGCGCCTCGTAGAGACTCTGCCGATGCTCCACGCTGTGCGACAGCGCGAGCTCCACCGTCGTCGCGCCGATACCACGCGGCGGCGTGTTGATGATGCGTAACAGCGACTGATCGTCGGAGGGATTCAGCAGCGCCGTCATGTACGCCATGATGTCCTTGATCTCGCGCCGCTCGAAGAAGCTCTTCCCGCCCACGAGACGGTAGGGAATCTTGTGCTTGCGGAGGTTTTCCTCCAGCAGGCGCGACTGGGCGTTCATGCGATAGATGATCGCAAAGTGCTCCCACGGGAGATTCTGGCTGCGGCGGTGCGCGGCGATTTCCTCGACGATAAACTCCGCCTCCTTGCGATCATCCGGCACCGCAATAATACGCACCGGCTCGCCGCCCTGCTGCGGACTCCAGAGGTTTTTGCCACGGCGTCGCGGGTTGTTGCGAATGAGCCGGTTGGCTGCGCCGAGGATGGCGTTGGTACTGCGGTAATTTTGCTCCAGGCGGATGACCTTGGGGTTTGGGAAATGCCGCTCAAACTCGAGGATGTTCGACACATCCGCGCCGCGCCATCCGTAGATGCTCTGGTCGTCGTCGCCCACCACGCAGACATTCGGCGGATCGCCGCTGGCCAGCAGGCCGACCATGCGGAGCTGGAGGCCATTCGTATCCTGAAACTCGTCGACCATGAGCTGCTCGATGCGGGCACGCCATTTGTCTCGCACCTCGGGATGCTCCTCCATGAGCTTCACCGCCTGCACGAGCAGATCGTCGAAATCCATCGCATTGAGCGAGTGGAGTTCCTCCTGGTAACGGCGATAAACCGCTCCGGCGAGGCTGTTCTCGTCGGTCGAGGCGTTCAGGCCGGAGTTCTTCGCCTTGCTGATGAGGCTCTTGGCGAGGTTGTGGTCGATCTTCTCGTCCTTCGCACAGACGCGGGTGATGACCTTCTTGATCAGGCCTGTCTGGTCGCCCTCGTCGAAGATGCTGAAGTTGTTCTTGTACCCCAGCCGGTTGGCGTCGCCGCGCAGGATGCGCACGCAGAGTGCGTGAAAGGTGGAGGCCGTCACGGCCTTGGCCTGGTCGGGATCGACCATGCCCGCGATACGATCCTTCATTTCGCGCGCGGCCTTGTTCGTAAAGGTCACGGCCATGATCTTCGCGGGATCGACGCCCTGCGAAATCAGCCACGCGATGCGCGCGGTAATGGTGCGCGTTTTCCCGGTTCCGGCCCCGGCCAGGATCAGGAGCGGGCCATGCTCGTGGCTCGCCGCGTCCTGCTGCTCGGGATTGAGATCGAAAAAGCGGAACTTGCTCATGGCAGTTCTCCATCGGCGAAGCGTTTGACGATCGCCGGGTAAAGGTGATGCTCGGCCACCTGGATGCGGGCATGGAGCGACGCCGCCGTGTCATCGGGCAGCACGGGAACGCTTTCCTGAGCGATGATCTCGCCGGTATCCATCCCCGAGTCGACGTAATGCACCGTGCAGCCGGTGACGGATTCCCCCGCCTCCAGCGCCTGCTTCCAGGCCTCGAGCCCGGGGAATTTCGGCAAAAGCGATGGGTGGATATTGATGACGCGGCGCGGGAAGGCGTCGAGGGTGGTCGACTTGACCATCCGCATGTAGCCCGCGAGGACCACGAGGTCGACCCCGGCATCCTTCAGCGTGCGGACAAGCCCCTCCTCCACCTCGGGGGAAAGGCGGGTGCGGAACTTCGGCTCCACGATTTCCTCCGCGCGCAATCCGGCGTCGGCGGCATATTGCAAAATGCCCGCCCCCGGGACATCGGAGAGCACGATCGCCACCTCGGCGTCGATCTGACCGGCCTGGATGGCTTCAAGGATGGCGCGGAAGTTGGAACCCTTTCCGGAGCCGAGAATGCCGAGACGAATTTTAGACATTGCGGGAGGAGATGATGCCTGCCCGCCCCCGACATGCAAGCGATGCTTCCCAAGAAATTCGATCCGGTGCATCATCTGCCGCCAATGAGCCTGGACACGTATCTGCTCGATCGCTCCAAGACGGTCGATGCCGCATTGAACCGCTTCCTCCCGCGCGCGACGACCAAACCGGCGACCCTGCACAAGGCGATGCGCTACAGCATCTTCGCCGGGGGCAAGCGCATGCGGCCCATTCTCACCCTCGCTGCGGCGGAAGCCTGCGGAGGGGAAATCGAGGACGCTCTTTATGCCGCGTGCGCGGTCGAGTGCGTGCACACCTACTCTCTCATTCACGACGACCTGCCCTGCATGGACGACGATGATTTTCGCCGCGGCCGCCCGACCTCGCACAAGGTCTTTGGCGAAGGCATCGCCGTCCTCACGGGCGACGCTCTCGTGACCCAGGCGTTCGACATTCTCGCCCAGGCGAAGGAAACCCCGCGTTACAAAATCCGCGATTACATTCTCGAACTCTCCGGCGCGGCCGGAAGCCTCTACCTCATCGCCGGCCAGGTCGCCGACCTGGAGGCCGAGGGCAAGAAATCCACCCGCTCGGAACTGCGCTTCATCCATGAGGGCAAGACGGCGGCCATGATCGTCGTGAGCCTGCGCCTCGGCGGAATGAGCGCCAACGCGACTCCCAAGGCCGTGCTCGCGCTGACGGAATTTGGCAAGAACCTCGGCCTCGCCTTTCAGGTCATCGACGACATCCTCGACATCACGCAGACCAGCGAAAAGCTGGGCAAGAGCGCGGGCAAGGACGTCGCGGCACAAAAGACCACCTATCCCTCGCTCATCGGATTGAAAGCCGCCCGCGCGGAAGCCAAACGCCTGACCAGCGCCGCGCACAAGGCGCTCGACCCGATCCGCAAAGCCGACCGGCTCCACGAGCTCGCCGACTACTTGCTGAACCGCGAGTACTGAACCAGTTTCCGTAGGGGTGGCGTCCCGCCGCCCCATGTCTTCAGTAAGCAGGGCCGATGCGGTTTCATCCCCTTGATCTTTGGGGCGGCGGGACGCCACCCCTACGACTTAGCTCGTGACGTAAAGCGCCACCGCGAGGCTTGCGGCGGAGAGAATCGTGCTTAGGGCGATGGAACCCGACGCCAGGGTCGGATCACCGCCCATCTCCTTGGCCATGACAAAGGCAGCCGCCGCAGTCGGCGCGGCCGCGAGCACCATGGCGATGCGCTGCTCAGGCAGGCCCAATCCGAGCATCCGGCACAGCACGTAAACGATGATCGGGAGCACGACGACCTTGAGCAGAGCCGCCGCCACGATGGCGGAGCGTTTGCCCTGAAAGGACGCATGCGCCAGGGAGCCGCCGATGCACAGCAGCGCGAGCGGCACAGCCGCATCACCGAGCGCCTTGAACGCCCGGTCGACCACGCCGGGAATCGGCACGTCGAGAATCGGAACCAGAATGCCCAGGATGCCTGCGAGCAGGAGCGGATTGCGCAGGATGGGTTTCGCCAGTTGCATCCAGTGCACCCTGCCCTCATGGCGGCTGACCTGGAGCACGATCACGGCAAAGATATTGTACGACGCCATGAGCAGGATCATCGCGATCACTGCCGTCGCCATCATGGCCTTCGAGCCGGGAAAGGGTTGCGTCGCCACGCTGTAGGCCAGCACCGGCAGCGCAATGTAGGCCGAGTTTCCCCGGAAGGCGGATTGCGAAAACGTCCCGCGATAAATGTGCGGGATGCCGAGCGGAATCGCCAGCAGCCACGCAATGACGATGATAAGGATCGTCGCCGCCCATAGCACGCCCATGAGCCGGATCAACTGGCCGCCCGGCTCGATCGCGTGCGAGGCCGAGGTAAAAAGCAGCGCGGGAAGCGCGACCCAGAACGCCAGCTTGTTCAGGTCGTTCATGAAGTCATGGCCGAGAAACCGGATCTTCGCGAGCACAGTGCCCAGCGCGATGATCAGCACCAGAGGCGCGAGGGTTTCAAAGATGACTGCGGGCATTCGACAAAGTTCCTGAGGTGACGCCGAGCTGGGACTGGGCCTTGAGTTCGCGCCAGAGTTCCGCCCCGGTGGCGCGGCCTTCCAACAGCTCGCGATACGCAGCGAGAACACGGCGGGTTTCGGCGGGAGATTCCTCCAGCAATTCGATGCGAAACCGCGCCAACCCGGCGGCGCGAAGCTCGGCATAATGCGCCGCTCCGGTCTGCGGCGTGGCATTAAAAAGCGTATTGCGGCACCCCACATCGGCGCGCAGCGGATGCTCGATGCCAACGCGGTCGCGCAGGTGGACCCGGTGCTTTTCGCAGGGCCGCCCGCAATCCAGGAAGGAACTGCCCTTGGACAGAAACGCGGCAAACACGCAGTGCTCCATGTGAAACATCGGCATGTGCTGATGCAGCGTCAGCTCGAACCACTCCGGCGGCGCGGAGCGAAGAAGAGCCAAGACCTGCGAGATGGCGAGATCGTAGGAGATCGTGACGCGCTCCAGTCCGTGGCGTTTGAAAACCGCAGCGCTTAGCGGGTTGGCGACATTGAGCGAGAAATCCCCCACCTTGCGCAGCGAGCTGTCGCGGAAGTGCGCGATGGCGCCGACATTGCGGATCAGCACACCGGTCGGCCCGGCCTTTTCGATCAGCTTGAAGAATCCCTCCTCGCCCGCTTTTTGAATGCGCGGCGTGGCGAGAAAAATCTCCGCTCCGGGCGCGGCGGCCACAGCGTCCTTGTATCGCCGGATGTCTTCAAAATCGACGTAGATGGTGCGCACCCCGTCCTCCAGCGCCGCCTCGATCTGCGCCATGTCACGGCACAGCACGGCCAGCGAAGGCACCGCCTCGATCTTGCTCGCAGGCGGAATGTCGGAGAGCACCTGCTCCAGTGTAACGCCCGATGGTTCGCGGTTCGCGCGATCTGCGGCCTCCAACTGCTGGACGATGGCCGCCTTGAGCCGGTTGAGTTCGCTGCTGGGCAGAAAAACCGGAGCAGAAAAATCCACGACGACCTCGCCGAGTGCATAGGGCGTATCATTCAACCGGCCAAAGATGTCGCGCAGTTGCTCCTCGCCCAGGGCCACCTTGCGGCTTTCCTGCAAGGGCATCCCGGAACGCAAAACGATCGCCGAGTTTCCCTCCGTGGCCGTCACTTCAAGAGATTGGCCCGGCGCTCCAGTGATGCGCAGGTTGAGCGGCGTCTTCCCCGTGGAGCGGGGTTCGATGCGGGACTTGAAGGTGGCGCGAAGCTCCGCCTCCAGCGACGGGTCGTCCGTTTTCCAGACCCGCGTGCCGGGCGAAAGGCGCGAGAAGTTCAGCGCGCCGTGGCGGAAGTAGTATTGCCCGTTCCTCACCTCGTAGATGCGCCCGCCCTGTTCGTCGTTCGTGTCGGCGGCGTGCTCGAAGACAATGCCGTCGCCCGGCTTGAGCGCGAGCTCGCTGTCGATTTCGACAAAATTCCGCCCCACCCGCGAAACCCGGCCCGCGTAGGGACCGCGCTTTTTTCCATAATCCGCGCGCACGAGCTGCTGGTGGTTCACGCCATGCATCCAGCCGCTGAAAAGCCCGCGCGAAAAGGTCATCTCCATGCGGTACCAATCATCGGCCGAGGGCTCTGCATTCTCGCCCTCCAGCACGGCATCGATGGCCTTGCGATACACCGAGGTGACGGCGGCCACATACTCGGGAGTCTTGAGCCGACCCTCGATCTTGAAGCTCTTCACCCCGAGCCGGATCAGCTCGGGAATCTCCCGTACCGCCGCGAGGTCCTGCGGCGATAGGAGGTACCGTTTGTCGCCGAGGTCTCGCACGATGCCGTCGACCACCACCTGGTACGGCATGCGGCAGGCCTGGGCGCATTCACCGCGATTGGCGCTGCGCTGGCCGAGCGATTCGCTGGTGAGACACTGGCCGGAGTAGGCCACGCAAAGCGCACCGTGGACGAAAACCTCCAAGGGCACGTCGGATTCAAACTTGGCGAGTTCCCGCAGCGACAGCTCTCGTGAGAGCACCACCTGTTTCGCCCCGAGTTCCTCGGCAAAACGCACGCCCTCGGGCGAGGTGACGGTCATCTGGGTAGAGGCATGAACGCGCAGGCCCGGGAACATCCGGCGCGCGATCTCGGCCAGCCCGACATCCTGGATGATGACCGCATCCACTCCGGCGTCGTTGAGCTGGCGTAGTTCCTCGACCGCATCCGGAAGCTCACTGGTGAAGATCAGGACATTGAGCGCCACGTAGGCCTTCACGCCATGGGCATGCAGGAAGGCGACGACTTTCGGCAGATCGTCCGCGCCGAAATTCTCCGCCCGCATGCGGGCATTGAACCGGGGCATGCCAAAGTAGACGGCGTCCGCCCCATTGGCGACGGCCGCGCGCACGCATTCCCAGTCTCCAGCCGGGGCGAGAAGTTCAGGTCGAGATACCACCACCCGCACAGAACACCAAACGGACGGAAAATCAAAGAACGGGAACGGATTTTCCCGATCTTCGATTTCGTCCTTTCGGCAAGTCGATGAACTAGATGCCCCCGCCGCGTGCGAGTTCCTCGTCGATCTGAGGCTCGGGGATGCGGGACAGATCGACGGCAAAGTGCGTCAGGTCGAGCAAGGTGTTGTCCAGCGTGTGCTCGGCGGTGCGGAGCTCCAGCTCGGGAGCGAGCGGGGCCTCGTACGGAGACGTGATGCCGGTGAATTCCTTGATCTCGCCGGAACGCGCCTTCTTATACAGACCGCGCGGATCGCGGGACTCGCACACATCGAGCGGGGCGTTGATGAACACCTCGGCAAATGGGATGCCGTCGCGCTGGCAGATCTTGCGGACATTGTCGCGGTCGGCCCGGAAGGGCGAAATCAGCGAGCAGATGACCACCAGACCAGCCTCGGCCATGAGACGGGCGGTTTCCCCGGCGCGGCGGATGTTCTCCGAGCGGTCCTCGGCGGAGAAGCCGAGATTCGCGCAGAGGCCGTGGCGGAGGTTGTCACCATCGAGGATGTAGCTGAAAATCCCGCGGCGATGGAGATGATACTCCAGGCCGGTGGCGAGCGTCGACTTGCCGGAACCCGACAGGCCGGTGAGCCAGAGAACGGCTCCGCGATGGCCGAAATTCTCGGCACGCAGTTCCCGGGTGACCGGGCTGACCGTCCACGTGAGGTTCTCCGTCGCCCCGGCGAGACGCTTCTCGTCCTGATACTCGGCTTCGCGAATGATGCCGCCACCGCCAATGCGCTTGCCGGTGACAATGACGAAACGCCCGGTTTCGCTGATGCGGTCGTGACGGTCAAAGGCGATCGGCTTGCGAGCGCGAATGCGCACGTCGGCCACCTCGTTCTTATGGATGATGCCCGGGTTGCCCGCGAGCGGCTCGAGCGTGGAGGAATCCAGCACGCGCGTGATCTCGACCAAACGCGCCTCGACGCTCTGCGTGCCGAGCTTCAGGGTGAAGGGCACATTGAGCGGCAGAGGATCATTCTGGAGCCAGAAGAGGCTGGCCTGGATCTCGCGACCCTCGGCCGGGCCATGGTCTGGCGCGCTGCCGATGTCGCCGCGTTCCACGAAAATCTGCTCCTCGAGCGTGATGGCGACGGACTCGCCAACGAGGGCGCTGGTCGGAGGTTCCGGCGCATTCCATTCCTCGATGGACTTCACGCGGCTGCTCTTGCCATCCGGCCAGAAAACAATCTCCTGCCCGACCTGGAGCGAACCGGTTTCAATGCGACCCGCCAGGATGCGGCGCTCGTCGAAACGATAGATGTCCTGCAGCACGAAACGCAGCGGCAGGTCGTCCGGCGGAGCAGAAATCTGGAACTGCTCAAGAGCCTCCAAGATCGCCGGCCCCTTGTGCCACGCGAGCTCCGGGCTGGCCGTCGTGATATTGAGGCCGAGCTTGGCGGACATCGGCACGAAGTGCTGTGGTACGATGCCGAGCTTTCCGAGGAACTCCGTATAATCGGCGCGCACCTTTTCAAAACGCTCCTGCCGGTAACCGACGAGGTCCATCTTGTTCACCGCGACGACGATCTGGCGGATGCCGAGGAGCGAAAGCAGGTAGGCGTGGCGCTTCGACTGCTCCTGGATGCCTTCATTGGCATCGATCAGGAGGATCGCCGCGTCGGCGCTGGCCGCGCCGGTGACCATGTTCTTGAGGAATTCCTTGTGGCCCGGAGCGTCGATGATGACGTACTCGCGCTTGTCCGTACGGAACGGCAGTTGCGTGGTGTCGATCGTGATGTTCTGCGCCTGCTCCTCGAGGAGAGCATCGAGCAGGAAGGCGAACTCAAATTCCATGCCTTCGAGTTCGCTGGCCTTGCGGATTTGCTCGACCTTGCCTTCGGGCAGGGAGTTGGTGTCGTGAAAGAGACGTCCGATGAGCGTGGATTTGCCATGGTCGACATGGCCCACGATCACGATGCGCAGCTTTTGCGAAGTCGGAAGTGAGATGTCGGAAGTCGGAACTTTTGTGGGTTCGAGAGTCGTTTGCACTGGAGACTATTTCTTTTTGCTGCGGCTGCTTTTGATGGAGGCAACAATGATGGAGAGGATTTCGTCGGCTTCCTTTTCCAGGGCCGAAAGTTTGGCGGGCTTGATGAGGCCGAGTGCTTTGGAAAGTTGCAGCCAGTAAATCACTTCATCGCACTCTTCTTCACAGATCCCCAGCTTCGCAACAAACTCCGCCGACGAACGCGCCCGGCGCGCTGCCCGGTAGTTTGCTCCGACCGAGGCGGAACACCGGATCAATTGGGAAGAGACGACGGAACCTGATCGCGAATCGGGAAGAGCCTCCGCAGCCCGAATGCATCGTACTGCGAACTCAAACGTCCGATCTCGCAAATTTGCCACGCTTTTGAGCCCGACCGATTTCACGGGAGACTCACTGCGAGGCGAAACTTCCGACTTCCGCCTTCCCACTTCCGACATCACATGAATCCCTTGGCCCGCAGTTTCTGCATCGCATTCCGCTCATGGTGATCCTGGGCGCGACCGGCGCGCTCGCTCGTCTTGGTGACGAGGAGTTCCGCGATGATCTCGCTGATGTTGGAGGCCGTGCTTTCCACCGGCTTCGTGATCGGCCAGCAGCCGAGGGAACGGAAGCGGTACTTCTTTCCGTCGTCACCCGGACGGGCAAAATACATGGTCGGGATCGGGATCTTCTCGCGCTCGATGTAGCGCCAGATGTCCACCTCGGCCCAGTCGAGCAAAGGCTGCACTCGAATGTGCTCGCCCGGCTCGATGGCGGTGGTGAACTGGTTCCAGAACTCCGGCGGCTGGTCCTTGTAGTCCCACTCAAACTCCGCATTGCGGGGCGAGAAATACCGTTCCTTCGCGCGGGTCGGGTCCTCGTCGCGGCGGATGCCGGTGATGAGCGCGTCAAACTTCCGCTCCGCCATCACCTGCTGCAAAGCCACGGTCTTGAGTTCATGCGTCACCGTCACCGGGTCATGAGTCTCATAACCTACTGATTGCGTGTAGGATCCACGTCCAGCGCGGGCATCCTCATTGATCTTCACGATCAGATCGAGGTCATACTCCTTGCGCGCCCACTCACGAAACTCCAGCATCTCGGGAAATTCGTAAGTCGTATCGATGTGCAGTACCGGGTACGGAATCTTTCCGCAAAAGGCCTTCTTCGAGAGCCAGATCAGGACGTTGGAATCCTTGCCCATGCTCCACGGCATACACAGGTTCGAGAAGCTGTGATAGGCTTCGCGAAGGATGTACACGCTTTGCGCTTCGAGTTGGTCAAGATGATCCATTGGAAAATAACCACTAAAGCGGTAGTCGTTACCTCCCGCCACTAAAAAATTCATGTCCCAGCCCCTGACGCCTACGATTATCAATAAAGTCGGTCGTGAAATCGCCTTCGCCTGGAGCGACGGCACCGAGACCTACATCCCAGCCGAGGTCCTGCGCCGGGCCTGTCCCTGCGCAGCCTGCGGAGGCGAGCCGGATGTCACCGGCAAGGTGATCCGTCCGACCGTCCAATATCAGCCCTCCAGCTTTGATCTCCAGAGCTGGGAAGTCATTGGCGGCTATGGAGTTCAACCAACCTGGGCCGACGGCCATCGCACGGGAATCTATACCTTCCCGTACATCCGCAAGCTGGGCGACACGATCCCGGGTTAGCCGTTATTTGGCGGCGACCTTGGGAGCCGGTTCGACCTCCACGGTTGCGCCGTCCTTGAGCCTGTCGGTGGGATTGGCCACGAAGCGGTCTCCCGCCGTCAGGCCGGAAATGATCTCCACCTGATCGCCAAGGTCGCGATCGATGGTCACCTTGCGCAGAGCCACGCGATTTCCCTCATCCAGCACCGCGACCTGTACGCCAGCGGAACCAAGGATGAGCGACTTTGACGCGATGCGGATCGGCGGCTGGGCACGCTCCACGTGCAGCGTCACCTCGGTGTACAGGCCGGGAACGAGTTTGCCATTCTGATTGGGAACAAGCACCTCGGTGCGCAGGGTGCGGCTGTTATCATCGAGCGCACCCGCCGTGCGAACGACTCGGGCGGGATACGTTTCCCCCGGCAGCTCGTGGAATCGCAAATCGGCTCCCTGCCCGACCGCGACCAGCCGGAAATAACTCTGCGGCACGTCGATAAAGGCGCGGAGCGTCGCCGTGTGCGCGAGCTCAAAGAGCTGGCGGCTGGCGTCGTTCACATCGGCCGTCACCAGCTGGCCAACCTCGATAAAGCGCTTGGTCACAGTGCCGTCGAACGGCGCCACGATCTTCTGAAACTCCTGCTGCCGCTCGAGGCGGTCAAGATTCGCCTGCGCCGCCTGGTAGTCGGCATCGCGGGCATCGAGCGTTGCGCGGCGCTCATCCAATTCCTGGGCGGCGACGACATTTTCCTTCGAGAGCTTCGTCCATCGATCAAAGCTGGTCCGGGCGAGTTTCAAGTTGGCTGCGGCTTGCGCGAGCGCGGCGCGGCCCTGGTTGACCTGCTCGTCGAGCTCGGGCGTTTCGATGACGGCCAGCACATCGCCGGCCTTCACCTGGCTGCCGATGTCGGTGTGGAGTTCCTTCACGTATCCGCTTACCCTGGAATAAAGAGGTGCACGCTGCGCAGCCTCGACCCGGCTCGGCAAGGTGATGTCGAGCGCCGACTCGGCGGGCTTTGCTTCCTGCACAACAGCATGAAACGCGGTGGACGGCGCTTCCGCCGCGAGCGCGTGAACATTGTCGAGCCGCGGCTTGATCCCGAGCACCAGCAGGAGGCCGAGCACGGTCGCAAATCCCCCCGCCAGAAGCAGGGTCGGGACGCGGGATTTGCCGGGAGGCGCGGGGTGCGGAGTATTCGCATATCCGAGCTCGGGCAAAGGACGATCGATGGGCGTATTCATGGCATTAGTGGGCAGGCGCGAGCGATCCGGCAACCGGAGGCTCGGCGGTTTGCGTCTGGAGGTAGGGATTGGGTTTGCGGCGCAGCAGGCTGAAGACCACGGGCACGAAAAGCAGGGTGGTGAAGGTCGCCACGATGAGGCCACCGATCACGGCGCGGCCGAGCGGGGCGTTTTGCTCGCCGCCCTCGCCGAGACCGAGGGCCATCGGGAACATGCCGATGATCATCGCTCCCGCCGTCATGAGCACGGGGCGCAAGCGGGTGGCTCCAGCGTCCATCGCCGCGGCAATCGGGCTTAATCCCGCCGCGAGGCGCTCGTTGGCAAAGGTCACCATGAGAATGCTGTTCGCCGTGGCCACGCCAATGGTCATGATCGCGCCCATCAGGCTCGGCACACTGAAGGTGGTTCCCGTCAGAAACAGTCCCCACACGATGCCGGCAAAAGCTCCCGGCAGCGCCATCGTAATGATGAAGGGATCGCTCCAGCTCTGGAAATTCACCACCAGCAGGAAATAGACGAGCAGTGCGCTGACGATCACGCCGAGACCCATGCGGAGAAAGGTCGTATTCATGCTATCGACCTGGCCGCGCACGGAAATGGTGTTGCCGGGAGCGAGCTTTTGCCGGGCGTCCGCGACGATCCTGTCGACCTCTTCGGAAACACCGCCGAGATCGCGGTGGGAGACATTGGCGAAGACATCGAAGACGGGCTGGATGTTGTAGTGATTCACCACGCTCTGGGTGCGGGCGCGAGAGACGCGGGCAAGGTTCGCCAGCAACTGGCTGCCTGATCCGCTTTCCTCGGCGACGCGTCCCGAAACGGGGGTGTTCAGGAGTTCATTGACCGACGAGATCAAGCGCGGAGGCGTCTGCACCGCGACCAGGAATGGGATGCCGTACACGGGATCGACCCAGTAGTTTGGCGTCACCTGCGTGCTGCTGCTCAGGCTCACCAGCACGTCCTGCGCGATGTCTCGCTGGTCGAGTCCCTCGGAAGCGAGGAGCGTGCGGTCGATATTCAGGAACAGCGCGGGCGCGTCAAACGACTGGTGGACATACACGTCCTTCGCTCCGGGAATGGCGGCCATCCGGTCGCGTATTTCCTGAGCCACGGCGTAGTTGTTGGCCTTGTCATAGCCCGACACCTTCACATCGATCGGCGCGGGCAGACCGAAGTTCAGGATCTGCGAAACAATGTCGGCGGGCTGGAAGAAGAAGGTGAGATCAGGAAACCGCTCCTTCAACCCCCGGCGCACCTCTTCCATATACTCCGGCGTGGTTTTGGTGCGCTCGTGGTTGAGCTGCACGATGATCTCGCCGTCGTGCGAACCGATGGTTGAGTTGTCGCCAAAGGCCAGGCTGTATTTCTCCGAGACGACGCCGAAGTTATCGAGGATCAGCTTGATCTCATTCGCCGGAATGATGCGGCGGATCTCGTCTTCCACTTCGCTGAAAATGGTCTCGGTCTTCTCGATGCGAGTACCGGTGGCTGCCCGCACGTGCAGGCGGAACTGCCCGGCATCCACGGTGGGAAAGAAGTCCCGGCCCACCCAGGGGAACGCGAGGAAGGCGCTACCAATAAGGATGCCAAAGAGCAGGAAGACCGAGGCGCGATGTGCCAGCGCCCAGCCCAGTGCGCCGAGATACCGCGCGTGGAGTTTCTCGAACCCGCCGATGAATCCTGCTTGGAAACGCTGAAAGAGATTGGGCCTCGCTGGAGCGCCATGCGGCTCGAAGCGCAGAATGTAATCCGCCAGCACCGGCACCAGCGTGCGGCTCAGCACATAGCTGGAGAGGATGGAAAAGACCACGGCCAGCGCCATCGGGGTGAAGAGGTACTTCGCCGGGCCGACCAGAAACATCACCGGCACGAAGACGATGCTGATTGCGAGAGCGGAGACGAGCGCCGGGAGCGCGATCTCGCGCGAGCCCTCCAGCACCGCCTCCCGCAAGGGACGGCCCAGCTCGATATGGCGGTGAATGTTCTCGATCGTGATCGTCGCTTCATCAACCAGGATGCCGATGGCGAGAGCGAGGCCGCCGAGCGTCATGACGTTCAGCGAATACCCCATCAAACTCAGCAGCGTCAGCGAGGACAGGATGCTCAGCGGAATCGACAGCGCCACAATGAGCGTGCTCCGCCAGCTCCCGAGGAAGAGCAGGATAAAAGTCGCCGTGAGCGCTGCCGCGATGAGTCCCTCATGCACCACGCCATCCAGCGCGGCTTCAACGAAAATGGACTGGTCAGCCAGCAGCTCGATCTTCATTCCCGGAGGAGCCGCCGCCTGGATTTGCGGCAGCTTTTCCTTCACGCCCTTAATGATGTCGAGGGTGGAGCTTGAGCCATTCTTCAAGATTTGCAAAAGCACGGCTCTCTTGCCATCGGCACGCACGATATTCTGCTGCACTTCGAAGCCATCGTGCACATGCGCCACGTCGCGCACATAGGTCACCACGCCGTTCTCCCGTTTGATCGGCAGGTTGTTGAGCATCTCCAGAGTGTCGGGAGAGTTGTTCATCTTCACCCGGTATTCCGTGTCGCCGAGGCGGGCCGCGCCGCTGGGCAGGGTGAGATTCTGAACGTTGATCGCGTTGTTCACATCGCGGGCGGAGAGGCCTCGCGCCTGGAGCTTCGCGGGATCGAGATCGACCATCACCTGCCTCACCTTGCCACCGAATGGCGCGGGCAGCGTAAGGCCGTTGATCGTCGCAAGCTGCTGGCGGATGCGGAAAATGCCGTAGGTATAAAGCTCCGCCTCGCTCAACGTGTCGCTGCTGAGGCTCATCTGGATGATGGGCACGGAATCCGCCGCGTAGCGCAGGATGATCGGCGGCTGCACCCCCGGAGGCATGCGTCGCAGGATGGCCTGGCTCACCGCTGTGGCCTGCGCGAGACCGCGCTCCACCTTCGCTCCAGGATGGAAGTACAGCTTGATGATGCCCACGCCATCGAGCGTCTGAGACTCGATACGCTCGAGGTCGTTCACGTTGGCCGAGAGCGAATACTCGGAGTAAACCGTGATCTGCTTTTCAAACTCCTCCGCGCTCAGCCCGTTGTAGGTCCAGATCACGCTGATCACCGGGATGTCGATCTGCGGGAAAATATCCTTCGGCGTGCGCACGAAGGACGCAACGCCAGCCAGGAGAATCAGGACGGCCATCACCACAAAGGTGTAGGGCCGGTTCAATGCCAGTCGGACAATCCACATAATCGGTTTCGCCTGGAATCAGGCAGTAAGTTCAATAGTTCAATATTTATAAACTATTGGACGCTTTGTCAAATTCGTCGTATCCTAAAAATCAGTTACCCATGAGACCGCTGTACCATCCCTCGAAGGAGGACATCTCGACGGAGGGTATTCTCTACGCCCTCTCGGACCCGATCCGGGCCCAGATTTACTCGGAGATTTCGTGTTCCGAGGAAGCTCCCACCTGCTCGAATTTCCTCACCCTCAAAAACCACAAGCTTCCCAAGTCCACCCTCTGCCAGCATTTCAAGATCCTGCGCGAGGCGGGCCTCATCCGCAGCGAACGCAAGGGCGTCGAACTGCGCAACGTCAGCCGCTGCGGCGACCTGAAGGAACGGTTTGGCGATTTGATTCGCGCCGTCCTCGTCGCCTATGGCCTCAAGGTCGGCGAATCGGTTCAGAACGTCCCGTCCGAACCCAAAAAGAAGTCCGTCGCGGAAAAGAGCCGCCCGCGTTAACGGACGGCTCTCCCCGTTTTGGGTTTGAGTTAAATATCGGCCATGCCGCCGTCGGAGAGCAGATCGATGCCAGTGGAATAGCTGCTGTCGCTCGACGCGAGAAACAGCGCCGCTGCGGCAATCTCCTCCGAACGTCCAAGTCGGCCGAGGGGCACCATCTGCGCGAGACCGGCCTTCGTGGCGTCGGCATCTTCCTTGCTCTTGTGCTGCCCATCGAGGATCGGCGTGTCGATCGGTCCCGGGCTGAGACTGTTGACACGAATGCCGCGGCCCTTCAACTCCGCCGCCCAGGTACGGACAAACGAACGTACCGCCGCCTTGGTGGCGGAATACACCGTCGCCCCGGGGAAGCCGAGGTACTGCACGACGGACGCCACCACCACGATTGACCCGCCATCCCTCAGGAGGGGCAGCGCCTTTTGCGTGGTGAAGAGAACTCCCCGGACATTGATGTCGAAGATCTTGTCATAGTGCTCCACCGTTATCTCGCCCAGAGGAGCAAACTCCGCGATTCCGGCATTGGCGACAATGATGTCCAGCGCACCTTTCTCGGCTTTCACCTGCTCATAGAGGCGGTCGAGATCCTCGAGCTTTGCGACATCGCTCTGCACGGCGGTAACGTTTTTGCCGATGGCCGCCACGGCCTTCTCGAGTTCCGCCGGCCTGCGGCCGGTGATGAAGACATAGGCGCCCTCTTCCACAAACTTCTGCGCGATGGCGAGGCCAATGCCGCTGCTGCCGCCCGTGACCACTGCGATTTTTCCGTCGAGTTTTGACATGGTTTTTATTAGTTAATCCTATTGTTCAGGATTTTTGAACTATTAGACCGAAAACGACCCCGGTCAATGGCTATTTGCGGAAAACAAAACGGGCAGGCGCGATGCCTGCCCGTCCGGAATAAAGACGATCGATGACTTCCGGCTACGCCTTGATCTCGGCGCCGGTGACAGCGTTGGTGATGACAAACTTCTCCGGATGGAACGTCGGATCGGCACGGAAGCTGAGGCGACCGGCGTAGCGGCGCTCGATGTCGACGAGATGCTCCTCGTCCTCGTTGCGCAGGCGGTTGAGCAGGTCGGGATGCACGATGACCTTGATCTCATGCACGCTCTCCTGGTTCTGCCGCATCACGGTGTGCAGGGCGCGCTGAAGCTCGACACTCATCGTCATGGGACTCTTGATCACGCCCTTGCCGCCGCAATGCGGGCACGGCACGAACTGCGTGCTGGCGAGGCTTTCCGCCGCACGCTGACGGGTCATCTCCATGAGACCGAGCTGCGAAATCGGAAGCACGTGGGTGCGGGCCTTGTCGCGCTTCAGGCGCTCCTTGATGCGCTGGTAGACGGACTGCTGGTCCTTGCGGCTCTTCATGTCGATGAAGTCCGCAATGATGATGCCGCCGATATTGCGCAGGCGCATCTGGCGGCAAATCTCGTCCGCCGCCTCAAGGTTGGTCTGGAGGATGGTTTTCTCCATATCCTTCGATCCCTTGTTGCGGCCCGTATTCACGTCGACCGCGATGAGCGCCTCGGTTTCGTCGATCACGATGTAGCCGCCGCAGGGCAGCCAGACCTGACGGTGAAAGGCCGCGTCGATCTGGGACTGAACTCCGAAGCAATCGAAGATCGGCTGAGTGCCCGTGTAGAGCTGCACGCGCTTGCGGGCGCGCTTGGAGATCTGGCCGACGAGATTCTGCATCCGTTCAAACGCCTTCTGGTCATCGACCATGATGGAATCCACATCGTCGGTGAGAAAGTCGCGCACGGTGCGATCAATGAGGTCGCTCTCGGCATACAGGCAGGCCGGAGCCGGAAGCTCCTCCATGCCGCGCTGAATCTCCGCCCACTGCTCCAGGAGCAGGCTGAGGTCACGAACAAAATAGCGGGCGCGCTGCCCCTGGCCCACGGTGCGCATGATGACGCCCATGCCCTCGGGGATATCGAGCTCCTGCAGGATCTTGCGCAGGCGCTCGCGCTCCTTGGGATCATCGATCTTGCGCGAGATACCGCACTGCTCATTGAACGGCATGAGCACGAGATAGCGACCGGCGAGGCTCACATCGGTGGTGATGCGGGGTCCCTTCGTTCCGATCGGGCCTTTTTTCACCTGCACGAGGATATCCGAGCCGACCGGGTAAATGTTCGGCACATCCTTGTGAGTGATCTTCTGCTTCTTCTGGTTGTTCTTGCCACCGCCTCGGCTCACGGCTTCCACGCCGCTGTCGAGCGCCGCCGGGATGGCATCCCAGAATTGCAGGAACGCGTTTTTCTCAAACCCGATATCGACGAACATCGCCTTGATGCCCGGCTCGATGTTCCGCACCTTGCCCTTGTAGATCGCGCCGACAATATTGCGGTCGGACTCGCGTTCCGTGGTCAGTTCCTCGAGGCGGTTGTCCTCGAGGAGAGCGACCCGTTTCTCGAGGCGCTCGCAGTTGACGATGAGTTTAATTCCTGTGGTCTTCTTGCCTAGGCCCAAAATTCTTTTGACTGTTTCGATCATGAAAAAACGGAGGTTGGTCTCCACGGTAGGAGGAAAGGGTGATTAGGGGGGATCCGGGGGAGTTCATCTACTGCGATTGGGGGAAGGATTTGATTCCTTTTTCTTTTTGTCCCCTCCGCGGAAGAAATTGAAGAATTTTTCCAAGCCCGAGGGCTTGGCGTTTTGACGATTGCGCACGCGGCCGCCTTCATCCGCTTCATCACGTACGCTCGGAGCCGCTGCGACCTGACTTTCCTGGCCGCCGCCCGAGGTGTTGTCCCCCGTGCCGGTGTCCTGGTCGGCCGTCACCGTCGTGGCAGCCGGGATGTCGCGCCCGAAATCGACGCTGTCGACGTGATTGAAATTTCCCACGGCGGGATCGAGCCATGCCACCAGAGGCGGCGGAGGGGGAGTCGGTGCGGCATCCGGGGCCGGGGGTTCCGCCGGGGCCTCGGGTGTTTTCTCCAAGGCAAAGGTGTCCTCGAGGATCTTGGCCGCGATCGGAGCCGCCACGCCGCCGCCAGATTGAGCGCCCTGCACCAGCACGCACACTGCGTACTTCGGAGCCTCGTAGGGAGCAAAACAGATGAACCACGTGTGGTTGTCCTTCACGCCATTGCGCCAGAACTGGGCGGTGCCGGTCTTGCCCGCGACCTCGACGCCTTTGATTCGGGCCTTGCCCGCAGTGCCGCCGCCTTCGTTAACGACCTTGTCCATGCCGAGGCGGACCTTCTCGATCTGCTCGCGGGTCAGCCCGCCATCCTTGATCAGGTCGGTGCGCACCCGTGCAGGCTCCTGCAGGACCACCTTGCCGTCCTGGGCGACGACCTTGTCGATCAGACGGGGGTAATAACAGGTACCGCCATTGGCCACAGTCGCTGCGATCATGGCCATCTGGATGGGCGAGGCCAGCACCATGCCCTGGCCGATTGAGGTATTGGCCGTATAGCCGCTCGACCAGCGCTCGTTGGGGCTGACCTGAGCCAGATAATCAGGACCCGGCAATACACCAGCCATCTCTCCGGAAAGTGGAAGGCCGGACTTCTGCCCCAGGCCGAGCATGTTGCCCATCGCCACGATGTTATCGATGCCGGCGGCATTGCCGTACTGGTAGAAGAAGGCGTTGCAGGAGTATTTCAGCGCATCGGGGAGCCTCAGGGTCCCGTGCGGCGGGAGATGCTTCTGCGTCACCCAGCACATCATGTATTTATTGCCGTAGGTGACGCCGCCCGAGCAGGTAAATGTCTTGTCGCCCACCCCGGCGCGGAGACCGGCGAGGCCGATGGGGACCTTGTAGGTGGACCCCGGAGCGTAAGCGCTGATGGCCCGGTTGAGCATCGGATTGGTCTCGTCCTTGTTCAGCTCGATCCAGTCCTTCGCCGCGATGGAAGGGATGAATTTATTCGGATCGTAGGACGGCACGGAAGCCATCGCGAGCACGTCGCCATTGTTCGGGTCGATCACCACGGCGGCGCCGCGACCGACAGCACGGAGGGCCTTCTCCGCGATGTATTGGATGCGAGCGTCGATCGTGAGGTAGACATTGTCGCCCTGCTTCGGCTCCACGATCTCCACGTCATTGCGCATGATCTGCCCCTTGGCGTCACGCTGGAGGATTTTCACCCCCGCCGTGCCCTTGAGGTACTCGTTCATGAAGAGTTCGATCTGGGCCTTGCCCTCGGTATCCGGCTCGTAAAACTTGTACTTGTTGATGTCGGGCAGCTTCTCAAGATTGTTGGGAGCGCCGACGTAACCAAGCAGGTGGGCGGCCAGCGAGCCATAGACATACTGCCGCACGGGCTTTTTCGTCACGCTGACGCCCGGCAGCCCGAGGTTGTTCTCGGAAAGCACGGCCATCTTCTCGAAGTCGAGATCCTGCATGTAGTTGAACGGGATCTCACTCTTGTTCCGAAAGTGGATCTGCAGGCGCTTGGCGTTGTAGTCCTGAGCGACACCCAGCTCCTCCAGGCGGGGAATGATCTGCTCGGAGACGATGCGCGCCACGTCGGCCTCCTCCATGTCCTTGGGCATGTTGCGCACCGTGCCGCGATACCGCACCTTGGGGACCTGGTTGTTATGAGTCCGCCGGTAGGCCGAGACCATGTCGGGCAGGTAAAAGTCGACGTCAAAGCTGGCGCGGTTCTGGACCAGCGGGATGCCATTGCGGTCGAGAATCTCACCGCGTACGGCGGGAATGCGCACCGTCACCCGCGAGGTGGACCCGGTCTTCGCCGTGTACTCCGCACCATGAGCGATCTGGACGATCCAAAGGCGGGCCACCAGCGCGGAGAGTGCCAGCACGATGACGACTCCGACAAAGACAAAACGCAGAGCTGGTCCCGTACGCCTCATGCCCGACCTCCAAAACGATCACCGCGAGCATACTCGCCCGGGATGAAGTGTCGCACCGACTCCCAAGCCAGATAGATCAGCGGCGCAAGCGCTGCCGCGATGAGCCCCGGCCCCACGATGCGCCAGAAGACCATCTCGTTCAGCACGATTCCCTCCCTGCGGAAGCAGATCATCACATACTGCAAGGCGAGATACAGCGAGGTCCCCCCCACGGAAAGGCAGGTGTGAATCCACCAGCCGCCGCGGAGAAACGCGGGTTGAAACCCATGACAAAGAAGCCCCAGCAACACGAAATAGACGATAGACCAGCCGAGGGCGATTTCAACCCGGCCCCCGACGATATGGAGATTCATCAAATCCATGATGAAGCCGGTGAAGACCGCCAGCGAAAGCATCGTCCAGGGGGAGTAGGCAATGGCAGCCAGGCAAAACAATGTCGGCACCAGCAGCACATGTGCCCCGAGGAGCATGCGCACCGGAGGAATGAACTCCTGGACAACGAGAGCCAGGAAGATGCAGATCGCGAAGCTGATGCCGCCCAGGACGTCCTTCATTTGGCTCCGACGATTACGAAGACATCTTCGACCATCGAAGTATCCACGGCGGGTTCGACGATAGCCCTCCCGTCGAGCGCACGCACCTGGAAACTTTTCACGACTCCGATGGGAATCCCCGAGGGGAAAACGCCGTTGCTGACACCGGCGCTGTAAATCTTCTGGCCTGGCTGCAGGTTGGCTTGCTTGGAAAGGAAATCCATCTGGAGCAGCCCGGGCGTGTCGCTCTGCTGCACCCGCACACCCGAGAGTATTCCCTGCTCCCGGCTCCCCTCCACCTTGCCCGCGACCTTGCAGGTCTCGTCGGTGATGAGGAGGACGATGGACTCGTTCTTTGCGACCGTGGTCGTCTTGCCGACCAGGCCCGCATCAGTCAAGACAGGCTCGTCCACCTCGACGCCATCCTCGAAGCCACGGTTGATCTTGATCGTGCTCCACCATGTCGACCCGTCGCGCGAGATAACCCGGGCCGGGAGCAGCTTGAAGACCGAGCGCTCGCGATACTCGAGCGCCTGGCGCAGCTTGTTGTTCTCGGCCTCGATGTCACGGAGCAGCTGATTCTCCGTGCGCAGCTCCCGGTTTTCCACCGTGAGCCTGTTGTACTCGGCCTCCAGTTCATCGAGGTTCTTCAACCCCGAGCCCATTTCACCGATCTGCCGCTGCACGGCGGAACCGGTTTTGACAAACGGAGCGACGATGCCGAGGAAACCAGACTGCATCTTGTGCATCGCATCGGAACCAAGCGTCGAGAGCAGCACAGCTCCCGCCACGATCAGGAAAACGATAACAAGAAGCAGTCGATTCATCGGGCGAATTTCCGGGATATGTCAGGCTGTCCGCTCGCAGGAGCGAAGGGGTCGTTAGTGCGAGGACTGGGAACCCGTGTGCTCGTGAGAAGCCACCGCGCGGAGGAAGCGGAGCTCCTCCAGCGCCTTGCCAGTTCCCTCGGCCACCGCGCTGAGCGGGTCCTCGGCAACATGCACGGGCAGGCCGGTCTCCTCCTGGAGGAGACGGTCCAGGCCGCGCAGCAAAGCGCCGCCACCCGCAAGCACGAGACCGCGGTCCACAAGGTCGGCGGAAAGCTCGGGAGGGCATCGCTCGAGCGTGATGCGGACGGAGTCCACGATCGTCGAGATGGGTTCCAGGAGCGCTTCGCGCACTTCCTGCGAGGAGATGGTGATGGTTTTTGGCAGACCAGCCACGAGATCGCGACCCTTGACCTCCATCGTGTTCTCCTTCTCCAGCTTGTAGGCGGAGCCGATCTTGATCTTGATCTCCTCAGCGGTGCGCTCACCGATCATGAGGTTGTAAGCCCGCTTCATGTAGTTGATGATCGACTCGTCGAGCTCGTCGCCCGCCACACGCACGCTGCGGCTGAAAACGATGCCGGAGAGCGAGATGAGCGCCACCTCGGTGGTGCCGCCGCCGATATCGATGATCATGTTGCCCGCCGCGTCCTGCACCGGGAGGCCGACGCCGATGGCCGCAGCCATGGGCTCCTCGATGAGGTAAACCTCACGGGCGCCCGCGCGGGTGGCGGAATCCTTTACCGCGCGCTTCTCCACCTCGGTGATGCCGCTGGGGACAGCGATCACCACCCGGGGACGAACCATGCGACGGCGGTTGTGCACCTTGCTGATGAAATGGCGCAACATGGCCTCTGTGATCTCGAAATCCGCGATCACACCGTCCTTGAGCGGGCGGATGGCTACGATGTTGCCGGGGGTACGGCCCAGCATGCGCTTGGCCTCGTCACCGACCGCGAGCACCTTTTTGGTGCCCTGCTGGACAGCAACCACGGAAGGCTCACGAAGAACGATGCCGTGGTCCTTTACGTAAACGAGGGTGTTGGCGGTACCGAGGTCGATACCGATGTCATTGGAGAAAAACCCGAGGACGTTATCAAACATATAAAAAGTGGTGAACGCCAACGGCGCAGGGCGCTTTCATCGCCCGAGCACACCCCTCGCCGTAAGTGTTGCCGAAAATTGGGGTTGCGGAGGTTCTGCGTCAAGGCATTCCTTACGCAACCGCAACGGCATCGGCGATCGCCTGCCCCATTCCCGCCGTATCCACCTTCGTGGTGCCCGGCGTATGGATGTCGGCGGTGCGCAATCCGTCGGCGATCACCTTCTTCACCGCAGCCTCGATGGCGGCAGCCGCAGCCTCTTCTCCACAGGAGAAACGGAGCAGCATGGCGGAGGAAAGGATCTGGGCGATCGGGTTGGCAATGCCCTTGCCTGCGATGTCGGGGGCGGACCCGCCGCTCGGCTCGTACATGCCGAACCGGGAGGTGGAACCCTCGTGGGTTTCGCCCAGGCTGGCGCTCGGGAGCATGCCCAGCGAACCGGTGAGCATGGCCATTTCGTCGCTGAGGATGTCTCCGAAGAGATTCTCGGCGAGAACGACGTCAAAAAACTTGGGTCGGCGCACGAGTTGCATGGCGGCGTTGTCGACATACAGGTGGTCGAGGGTCACGTCGGGGTAATCCTTGCCTACCTCGTCCACCACACGACGCCAGAGGACGCCGTTCTGGAGCACGTTGGCCTTGTCGATCGAGGTGACGTGCGACTTGCGGCGGCGGGCGGCTTCGAAGGCCACCTTCGCAATGCGGCGGATTTCGCTCTCCCAGTATACCATCGTATCGACGGCGAAATGCTCATTGCCTTCCTGCTTAATGTACTTGGGCTCACCGAAATACAGACCGCCGGTGAGTTCGCGGACACAGAGAACGTCAAACCCGCCCTCGACGATCGTCGGGTGCAACGGCGAGGCATGGGTCAACTCCGGCAGACAGACCGCCGGGCGAAGGTTCGCAAAAAGTCCGAAATGCTTGCGCAGGGGCAGCAGGGCACCTCGCTCCGGCTGCTCGGCCGGAGGCAGGGATTCCCACTTGGGGCCGCCCACAGACCCGAAAAGGATGGCCTGGCAGTCTTCACACGTCTTGAGGGTCTCCTCGGGCAGGGCTTTGCCAGCTCCGTCAATGGCGGCTCCGCCGACCAGACGTTCAAAAAACTCAAATTTCAGCGAGAATTTCGTCTCGACCACGGCCAGCACGCGGAGGGCCTGCGCCATCACCTCGGGGCCAATGCCATCGCCGGCAAGGACGGCGATTTTGTAAGATTTACCCATACGCCGCCATCCAATCAGTCCCCCCGGGGGGTTGGCAAGCCAGCGTCTGCGCCGAATTGTCTCAGGCCGTCACCGCGAGGCGGATAAACTCGCGCACGAGGTACTCGTTCTTCCGCCGGGGCTCCAGCTCCACGCCGCTGGCGACATCGACCGCATGCGGCCTCACGATGCGCACGGCATCGCGGATGTTATGCGGAGTCAGGCCGCCAGCCAGGAGGATGTGTCGGTCCTTGTTGGCGACGACATACTCGCGCACGATGTCCCAGTTCAGCCGGGCGCCCGTGCCGCCGTAGCCGGTTTCCGACCACGCATCGAAAAGGATATACGCCGTCTCATAGCGGCTCGCCTGGCTCAGCGACCGCTGATCCTTGACGCGAATGGCCCGGATCCAGCGCTCTCCGCCGTGCTCACGGCAGTAATCTGGAGTTTCATCCCCATGAAACTGAATCCACTCAAAACATCCGCTCTCGCGGATCGCCTTCAGCTCCTCCGGCTCGGCATTCACCACCACCGCGACGCGATCGACTTTTCCCTCCAGCTCCGCGATCCAGCCCCGCGAGGCGGAGAGGTCAATGTACCGCTTCGACTGGGTGAAAAAATTAAACCCCAGGGCATCGGCACCGCAGGAGGCCACCATGATGGCGTCCTCAAGATTCGTGATGCCACAAATCTTGGTCCGAAGCGGGGGGATGGGATCAGACAAACTCATCGCAGGAGACAGTCTAGCGGCGGAATCTCATGCACAAGCTGAATTAATCCATTCTGCCACCGGTCGCGTAAATCCTTCAAGTAGGGATGATCCTCCGGAAACACCATGCGATGGCTCACCCGGAGGTCGCCCGCCCGATAACAGAACAACTCAAAGGGGGTGCCGACCGAAAGATTGCTTTTCGCCGTCGAGTCGAGCGAGAGCAGTCCAAATTTCACCGCCTCGTGCAGCGGTGTGTCGTAAGTGAATCCCCGGTCGAGGATCGGCTTGCCATATTTCAGCTCGCCGATCTGGAGAAAGGGCGACTCCCGGCTGGCATGAATGGCATTGCCCTCGGCATAGACCTGGTAAATCTCCGGCGGCTGGGAGCCGATCTGCCCGCCCACGATCAGGTTGATATTGAAATCCAACCCGCCCTGCCGCAGCGCGTCGGCGTCGAGATGTCGCACCTCACGGATGCGCTCCCCCACATAGCGGGCCGTCTCGTAGAGATTATGCTGGTTCATCAGGCAGCACCCGCCGGCCTCTCCGACCGCGCGTTCCATGTCGCGGTCAATGAAGGCCGAGACGGATTGGGTGATGGAGAGATTGCCGGAGCTCAGGATGCACAGCACGCGGTCGCCCTCGCGCTCATAGATGCGCATCTTCGGATGCAGCGTCACATTGTCGATGCCCGCCGTCGTGCGTGAATCCGAGAGAAAGACAAGCCCCTCACTACAGTGAAGGCTCAGGCAATACGTCATTTGATCACCCGTGCGCTGGCCCTCTTCATGCCCGCAGGAGCGGAGTGGTGGGTGATCGCATAGATGTGCCCGTCACTGCCGCGGAAGAAGGAGCTCAAGAGCCAGCTCACCAGGCTGACGATGATCGCACCAAAGAAGGCGCTCCAGAACCCATCCACATGGAAGGAGGGAACCATCGCCGCCACCAGCATCAGCAGCAGGGCATTCACGACAAAAATGAACAGCCCCATCGTGATGATGATCCATGGGATGCTGAGCAACAGGAGCACAGGACGCACAAAGGCGTTGATAATCCCCAGGAGGAGCGACGCCCCCAGCAGAGAACCCCAGTTGTCGTAGCGAATACCCGGGATAACATGCGCTGCGGCGAGCACCGCAACCGTTGTCACCAGCCATCTCAAAAGAAATGCGGCCATGACCCTAAGGTATTTTAGCAATGAAATTTTTGAAGATTTATTTTGCAACTCCTCCCACCCGCGAGGAAAACCGGATTCGTTAACGGAGGGAATATGTCAAAAGAGAAAAAGAAGGAAAAATCCCCGGAGCCCAAAAAGGCTAAACCAAAGAAGGCAATCATCACGGCGACTCCCGCACCGGTAGAACCGGCGGCAGCACTGCCAAAGGCTGAAGCCACGCCCGTTGTCGTCGCGGAGGAATCCCCCAAGCCCAAGGCTCGCGCCAAACGCCCCGCTGCGCCCCGCCCCAAGAAAGAGGCCGCCCCGGTCGAGGTCGTCATCTCGGTCGAGGAGATCAGCCTCCGGGCTTACTTCATCTCCGAACGCCGCCGCCACCATGGCTGGCCGGGAGACGAACACTCCGACTGGGTCGAAGCCGAGCGCCAGGTCCGGGAGGAAAAGGCCAGACCAGCGAAGAAAAAGACGGTCAAAAAAACATGAAAACGCGTTTTCCCGCGTTATAATACGAACGTCATGAAGAACTTCCTCACTACTCTCGCCGCATCGGTCGCCCTCGTCGCCTTCGCAGGCGGTTGCGCCAGCAAGCCTGAGCCGGCCCCGGCAGGCAAGGGTGTCTGTCCCGCCAAGGGCGCTTCGTGCTGCGTCTCCAAGACCCAGTGCAAGACCAAGGCCCAGCAGTGCCCTGTCCAGTCGTCGCAGTGCCCGACCAAGAAGTCGTCCAACTAACCAGACGACTTCTCCGTCGCGATCCGGGCCTCGAGAGATTCCCGCGTGATCGTGTGCCTCGCGCCGCAACGCGGGCAGCTCACGCGGATCGTTTCCTCGCCCTGAAATAAATCCTCGGGCTGGTGCCGCATAACCGGCGCCAGCATCGCGAGCATGCGGTCCTGGTTGCAGCCGCAGGCAAAACGGTAGTACCGCTGCTCGAGCAACCGTAGCTCCACATCCTTGTCGAGCGTCTTTACCGCCTCTGCATCGAGGCCCTTGAGCCACTCGATATCGCAATCGGGCTGGGCCGCGATGAGGACAAACTCCTCCTCGTCGTACGGAAAGATCCGTACCACACGCTGCTCGCTCTGCTCATAGAATTTTTCCATCGCCCGGAAAAAGCTGCCACCTTCAAACTCCACCACGCTGCGCCGCTGCGGCTGGTCCTCGGTCACGACATCGGCGTAGAAAAGATTTTTGTCCGTCTCCCGGACGTTCTCCGTGAAGATGTTGCCCACCACGGTGCCGAGACGATTGTCGCCGGAGACAAAGACATTGGCCAGTGGATGCTGGAAGTTCACCGTCCAAGCCACCGTCTCCTTCCAGGGACGCGAGGCGCAATGCAGCGTCACCGCGGCGAGGGCCTCGCGCAGGAGATCGTCCATGACGGGCTCCAGGCGGATACCCGCATCCATCTGGTGCAGGTAAAGGCTGGCATACAACTCGCCAAAATCCGCCCGCGCGACCAGCGCGTTGCGAACCCGGGCAAAATATGTCCTGACTTCGATCCCGCGATCCTGATCTTCGGAAACTTCGCTCATCTTCCTATCTTAGCCCAAATCCCGGCCTCTGCATGCAAAACCCTCCTTACTCGGAGATCTGCTGGTGCAGCTTGACCGGCTTTTCCTTGCCCCGGCCCATGCGGATGTTGAGAAATTCCACGAAGACAGAGAAGCCCATGGCAAAGTAAATGTAGCCCTTCGGCACATGCTGGCCGCATCCGTCTGCGATCAAGGCCACGCCAATGAGCAGGAGGAAGCTGAGCGCCAGCATCTTGATCGTCGGGTGGCGGTCCACGAAATCACTGATCGGCCCGGAGCAGAACATCATGAAGATCACCGCCACGATCACTGCCGCGATCATGATCGGGATGTTATTGACCATTCCCACCGCCGTGATGACGGAATCCAGCGAGAAGACGATGTCGATCAGGACGATCTGGACGATGGTGGTCGAGAAGGCCGCCGCAGCCCGGCCGACAGAGTGCTCCTCCTCGGCTCCCTCAAGCTTGGCATGGATTTCGTGCGTGCTCTTCCAGACCAGGAACAAACCACCGAGGACCAGGATGAGATCACGCCCGGTCACGCCATGCCCGAATACCTCAAAGAGCGGCTTCACCAGCGTTGCCATCCAGGAAATGGACAAAAGCAGCAGCACGCGGGTGATCATCGCCAGCGAAAGGCCGATGAGACGCGCCTTGGCCTGCTGGTGCTTCGGCAGCTTCGAGGCCAGGATGGAGATGAAGATGATGTTGTCGATGCCGAGCACGACCTCGAGAACGCAGAGGGTGACAAAGGCAATCGCGAGTTCCGCAGGGGAACCTCCGGTGGAAATCGCAGCAGCGGCCAGAATCGGCAGGAAAGCAATCATGTGAGCGACGCCTTCTACTATGGCTCCCGGCCTTTGGGAAGCGCAACACTCCGGAGAATGTGACAGAAGATACGCCAGCCCCGACCCTGTGCGCGGCTCGCGTCAGCTCGCTTGATTTGGGGCCGCCGGGAAACCGGCTCGACCTGTCACGATGACTCGCCCGAGAGCTTCCTCAAGCTGGGGTGCGATGGCGGGATCGACCTGCCGTATCCGCTCATTGCCATCGGCGAGATCCACGATAAGGAGCGAACGCCCCCCTCCCAGTCCGGCATACATCAGCCGTAAACACCAGATCACCAAGCCGAGAAGGACCAGCCCCCAGATGATCCATTCCGTATGGTTCTGGCGCGGGATCGGCACAAAGGCGACGCAGACGGCGAACACACCGACCAGGACCGCCCCGATGACGGGTTTGACCCGGCGGTTTCTTTGTCTCTGCACGGACGCTCGTAAAATCAAGGGAGCCAGAAGGCTCACTCCGTCCAGCTCCAAGCGATCGGCGAAAACTCGCACTCCATCACATTCGAAATCAGGCGGCTCCTCTTCCTCAAACAACGAAGACAGCGGCTGCCAGTCTTCCAAACCTTCCCACCAGACGAGATCCTCGGAGGTAAAAGTCCCCTGCTCCACGTGACCCTCGAGTTCCTCCGTGGTGTACGGCCCCCATTTTTCCCCGTTTTTTAGCACATGGATCGTGCTCATTACGGTGAGCTAACACTAACAATTCGTGAAATTTATGACAAGAAATTCCCGCCATTGTCACCAGCGGCGGCTCTCCGTATGGTGACCGGCACAATGAATGTGGACTGGACGACCTGGGAGCCAAAGGAACGGGCAACATTGCTTTTTGTCATCAAGGACGGCCAGATCCTGCTGATTCGCAAAAAGCGGGGCCTTGGCGCTGGAAAGATCAACGGTCCCGGAGGCCGGCTGGAACCCGGCGAAACACCCGAGGAAGCCGCCGTGCGAGAGACCATCGAGGAACTCCGTATCACTCCGCTCTCCCCGGAATGGCGGGGCCGACTGCATTTTCAGTTCCTCGACGGCTATAGCCTCACCTGCAGCGTATTCGTCTCTCCCGACTACCGGGGCATCCCGATGGAAACACCAGAGGCTCTGCCGATCTGGACTCCGCTCGACGCCATTCCCTATGATGAGATGTGGGCAGACGACGCCCATTGGCTGCCCGGAGTGATCGCGGGAGGGGAATTCGAGGGATACTTCGTTTTTGACGGGGAGAATATGCTCTCCCACGACGTTCGCTGGCTGAAAAATCCCCCTCTATAGAAAATTTCGAGAATTTCCCTTGCGTGTTGGGAGCGATTGCATACTTTGGAAACTGTTCTGGGGGGAACAACAGGCCACCGTGGCATTCGTCGCGGTGGCCTGTATCTTTTTAGGGATTTACCCCATGGACCACGTCGCCATCGAGCATTGGGGGCCTTCGGCCCTCATCGTACGCTTCGCCAGCTCCGCCACTCTCCTCTCTCTGGAGCGTTGCCGCGGCTTGCTTGCCTCATTGAATGCGGCCGGATTTCCAGACGGGACAGAGTTCGTGCCCGGCTACGGAGAGATTTTGATCGATCTTCCGGGTGTAGACTTTCTTTCCTCGGGCAAGCACCTCGCCAGGGAAGCCGTCTCGAAAGCTCGTCCCATTCCCGGAGAGGGTGCGCGGTTGCACCGGCTCCCAATGAGCTACGACGGCCCCGACTTGGGGGAATTCGCCCATCGCACAGGCCTGTGCGAGGCAGAGGTAATCGAGATCCACTCCGCTCCGACCTATGATGTGTTTCTGGTGGGTTTCGCTCCAGGCTTTGCGTATCTCGGACCGCTCGACCCGCGCCTGCATCTGGCACGCCGGGAGACTCCCCGCCTTCGGGTTGAAGCAGGCAGCATCGGCATCGGCGGCACCCACACGGGCCTCTACAGTATCGCCTCGCCCGGTGGCTGGTGGCTGCTGGGAAGGACGCCGGAAGCTCTTTTTGATCCGACACGTGACAACGCAACGGCTTTCCGCTTCGCCCTGGGTGACAGAGTAAAGTTCGAACCCGTCTCATGAGTACGCCGGCCTTGGAAATTCTCGAGGCTCCGGCCGCCAGCATACAGGATGCAGGCCGCAAGGGATGGCGCTCTTTCGGAGTACCTTCAAGCGGAGCGATGGATCAGGAATCCCTGCGCCAGGCCAACCGGCTGGTGGGAAATCGCGATGAATCTCCCGTGCTGGAAATCGCCTTCGGGCGTGCAATATTTCGCGCCCTTGCCAGCGTCACCATAGCCCTGACTGGCGCCGATGCCTCAGCGAGCCACCCCCTATGGAGAACCCTGCGCCTCACCCCAGGGGAGAGCGTACACCTCCGAGGCGCGAAGAGTGGGTTGTGGTGCTATGTTGCCCTCGAGGGCGAAATGGACGCGCCGCATTTCCTGGGCAGCGCAAGCGTCTATCAACGGGCGGGCATTGGCCGGATGCTGCGCCCCGGCGACATCATACGACGCTCCCGCGATTTTCGGACCAATACGATCGCCGGCCGTTTCCTCTCTCCAGAAGCCATTCCCGACTGGAGACACCCCGCTAATATCGAGATCTGGCCCGGGCCGGAATGGGAGGCTTTCCCCGAATCTTCGCGCACCCGCCTTCTGGAAGGGGACTGGGAAGTTTCCGCCCAGAGTGATCGCACAGGATATCGTCTCCAAGGGGCATCTCTCCCCGGCGGTCCCCCAGGCATCCTGAGCGGTCCCGTCCTGACCGGGACCATCCAGGTCCCCCCAAGCGGACAACCGATCATCCTCATGCGGGACGGACCCACCGTGGGCGGTTATGCCCGGCTGGCTTCCGTCTCGCCTCCCGATCTCGACCGTCTCGCCCAGTGCGCGCCCGGCACCCGTTTTCAGTTTCAACTCGGCTCACCATGAAAGACATCAATTGCGATCTCGGCGAAGGCGAATCCGCCGCCCGGACCCGCGCCTTGCTCCACTATGCCACCTCGGCCAATATCGCCTGCGGCGGCCACGCAGGCGACCTCGCCTCCATGGATCGCTGCCTGCGGCTCTGTGCCGGGATGAAGGTCCATCCGGGGGCGCACCCCGGATATTTTGACCGGGTAAATTTTGGGCGAAAGGAACTCCCCATCTCCCCTCGCGAGTTAACCAGCCTGCTCTCCCAGCAGATTGGCTCGCTGCAACTCATCGCCACGAGCCTGCGTATCCGGCTCCGCCACATAAAGCTCCATGGAGCGCTCTACCACCAGGTCGACCGAAGCGCGGAGCTAACAAAAGCGTACCTGGATTTTGTCGCGGCATTCTGTCCGGGACTACGGATCATCGCGCTCCATGGCGCAAGGGTTCACCGCGAGGCGCTGCGGCGGGGAATGACGACCTGGGGGGAGGCTTTCGCTGAACGCCGCTACCGGGATGACGGCACATTGGTTCCTCGCACCGAGGCAGGGGCAGTGCTGGAAGACCCGGAGGAGATTCGCAGCCAGCTGGCGCGATTGGTCAGCCTGAACATGGCGGACACCATTTGCGTGCACTCGGACTCTCCGCAGGCCACGCGAACTTTAAGGATCGTCGCCGGGGCGCTCGGCCCCGGCGGACGAAAGAAACGATAACCTACTCGGTGATGATGTCCTTGTAGGTGGCACCGGCCGGGATCATCGGCAGCACGTGCTCGGTGTAGGGAGTCATTACGTCGAGGACGTAGGCTTCCTTGGAGTCGAGCATGCGCTGGACAGCGGCGCGGAGGTCCTTCTTGTGAAGCACGCGCTCGCACTTCACGCCGAAGCCCTTGCAGATCTCGACGTAGTCGGGGTAGATGCGCTTCAGATCACGCGGATCACCGAGGAAGGTGTGGCCACGATTGCTCGAGTAGAAGCGATCCTCCCACTGCACCACCATGCCGAGGTGCTGGTTGTTGAGGATGATGGCCTTGGCGGCGATGCCCTCGATGTGCGCGGTGGCAAGCTCCTGCACGTTCATCAGGAACGAACCGTCGCCATCGATGTCGATGACTTCCTTGTGCGGCAAAGCCACCTTCGCGCCGAGAGCGGCCGGGTAGCCGAAGCCCATCGAACCGAGACCGGCGGAGCTCACAAAGGTGCGCGGCTCGCTGTAGTTGTAGAACTGGCCCGCCCACATCTGGTGCTGACCCACGCCCGTGGTGATCACGGCCTCGCCCTTGGTCAGCTCGTTGAGGAGCTTGATCACGTGCTGGGGCTGGATCGCGTCAGGCGTGTCGTTGTAGGAAAGCGGGTGCTTCTTCTTCCAGCCATCGATCAGCTTGTACCACTCGGGGTAGCGGGTGAAGGACTTGGCGCGCTTCAGGCCCTGCTTGTCGAGGATTCCGTTGGCGCGGGAGAGAGCATACTTCAGGTCGCTCAGGATCGGCAGACGGACGAGCTTGTTCTTGTTCAGCTCGGAGTTGTCGATGTCGATGTGGATGATCGTGCCGTGCTCGCAGAATTTCTCCACCTTGCCCGTCACGCGGTCGTCGAAACGCACGCCGATGGCGATGAGGAGGTCTGCTTCGTTGGCGGCATTGTTGGCATACACGGTGCCATGCATGCCGAGCCACTTGAGCGAAAGCGGATGAGTCTCCGGGAACGAGCCGATGCCCATGAGCGTGGTCGTCACCGGGATCTGGGTGCGCTCGGCGAACTCAAGGAGTTCCTTCGAGGCTTCGCCGGTGATCACACCGCCACCGCAGTAGATCACGGGCTTCTTGGCGCTCTGGATCAGGCCGATCATCTCGTTGATGGCCACGTCATCAGCCTTCACCACGGGATTGTAGCCACGCAGCGACACTTCCTTCGGGTAGATGGGCTGGGCGCGCTGGTTCTGGATGTTTTTCGGAATGTCGATGAGCACCGGGCCGGGACGTCCGCTCTGGGCGATGTGAAACGCCTCCTTCACGATACGCGGGATGTCATTGATGTCCCACACGAGGTAGCTGTGCTTCACGATCGGAAGGGTAAGGCCGAACATGTCGGTCTCCTGGAAAGCTCCACGGCCAATCATGTCCTGGTTCACCTGACCCGTGATGGCCACGAGTGGCACCGAGTCCATGTAGGCATCAGCGATGCCTGTGATGAGGTTCGTCGCGCCCGGGCCGGAGGTGGCCATACAGACGCCGGCCTTGCCCGTCACGCGGGCATACCCCTCGGCGGCAAACACACCACCCTGCTCATGGCGGGGTAGTATCACGCGGATCTTCTTGGACTTGGTCAGCGCCTGATGGATCGGCATGGACGCTCCACCGGGATAGGCAAAAATGACGTCGACCCCCTCGCGCTCCAGGCAATTTACAAGAATGCTGGCCCCGTCAGTGAGTTGACCACGATCCGGCGCGGCCTTCGGGGATTTCGAGGAGGTTTTCTTTGTCTTCATGAGATTTGACGTGAACCGGATACTTTAACGAGCCATTTGGCAATTACCAGAGCAAAAACGGCCCCGTTACGAGGGCCGCTGAAAAAGAAAAAGCCCCGCATCGCTGCGGGGCTTTTTGAGGTCGATGAGATCTAAACCGTTCCGTTAGTTGCTCGGCACCGCGATGGTGTTCGTGAACATTCCGACGAGGTTCGTGTTGCCGGCCTGACGGGGCTGAAGGATGATGCCGTCACCCGCCTTGCGGAACACAACGAATCCCTTGTTACCGTAGGGCTTGGCCGTGGCGATCGGAGCCGTGCCGCCCGAGGCGCTGTTGGTGAAGTTCGCCGTGGAAAGGAAAACCGTGGAGCCGTCGCTGTTCTCCGACACATTGTAAAGGAGGAGCGCGCTCTTCGTCGGGGCATTGCTCGCAGAAGGAACCGGAACGATGATACCCGGAGCGGAGAGGAGCTTCGCCAGATCGCTGGAGGTCAGGTAATTGCCTCCGACGAGATTCGTCGTCCAGCCAGCCCAAGTTCCACCCGTGTCGCCGGGCCAACCGAGGTTGGTGTCACCAGTCGTGGTGGCGTCGAGAGCCATCTGCTGGGTGGCAAGGTGAAGCTGCTTCATGTTGCTCAGGGTCTGGGTCATCTGGCCCTTGGTCAGGGCGCTGGTGATGGCCGGCAGAGCGAGGGCTGCAAGAATACCAATGATCGAGATAACCACGAGGAGCTCGATCAACGTGAACGCGGAGGAACGGAGTCGTTTCATTGGGGTGATGCCTAATGCTCACCCCAACCATCCGATTTGTCAATGGTTTCCCGAGGGAAATCAGCCCTTGTACTTGAAGGCAACGACACCCAGCGGAGGGAGGTCGATCGCGATGGAGCGCGGCTTGCCCTGCCACGCCCATTCCTCCGACTGCCGTCCCCCATAGTTGCCAACATTGCCACCCCCATAGGTTTCCGCATCGGTATTAAGGATCTCCTCGTACCAGCCGGCACTATTGACCCCCACGCGATAGGCTCCGCGCACCACCGGCGTGGCATTAATGACAAAGACGATCTCGCTGCCATCGCGGGCCTTGCGGATGAACGACCACACGGTGTTGTCCGCATCATTGAAGTCGATCCACTCAAATCCCGCATAGCTATCATCCTGGTCGGAGAGGGCCGGCTCATTTTGGTAGAGCCAGTTCATATGCTGGATCAGGCGGCGCAATCCGTCGTGAAGCGAGAAATTCGTCAGGTGCCAGTCGAGGCTGCGCGCATGCGACCACTCGGCCCATTGCCCAAACTCCATGCCCTGGAAGATGAGCTTCTTGCCCGGGTGTCCCCACATCCAGGCAAGGAACATGCGCACGTTGGCAAACTTCTGCCACATGTCACCCGGCATCTTGTTGAGGAGCGACCCCTTGCCATGCACCACCTCGTCGTGACTCAGCACGAGGATGAAATGCTCATGGAAGGCGTAGAGCATGGAAAAGGTAATATCCCCCTGGTGGAAACGCCGGTGGATCGGATCGCGCGCGATATAGCGCAGGCTGTCGTTCATCCAGCCCATGTTCCACTTGAATCCAAAGCCCAGCCCGCCCTCCCAGGTCGGCTTGGAGACGCCGGGCCAGGAGGTGGATTCCTCGGCGATGGTGATCACTCCGGGGAAACGCTCGTAGGCGATGGAATTGAAATGTTGGAGGAAGCTGATCGCCTCGAGGTTCTCGCGACCACCATGGCGGTTGGGCACCCATTCGCCGGGCTTGCGGGAATAGTCGAGGTACAACATCGAGGCCACCGCATCCACGCGCAACCCGTCGAGATGATACTCGTCGAGCCAGAAGAGGGCGTTGCCGATGAGGAAATTTTTCACCTCATTGCGACCGTAGTTGAAAATGAGCGTGCCCCAGTCCATGTGCTCGCCGAGACGCGGGTCTTCATGCTCATAGAGGCAGGTACCATCGTAACGGGCGAGACCATGCGCGTCCTTGGGAAAATGGCCCGGCACCCAGTCGAGGATGACGCCGATTCCCGCCTGGTGGCAGCGGTCGACGAAGTTGCGAAACTCGTCCGGATTTCCAAACCGGCTGCTGGGCGCATAATAGTTCACCACCTGATAACCCCACGAGCCATCAAAGGGGTGCTCCATCACGGGCATGAGTTCGATGTGGGTAAAGCCCATCTCCTTCACGTAGGGAATCAGACGGTCACCGAGCTCGATATAGCTAAGATAGCGATTCCCATCCTCCGGGATGCGCTGCCACGAGCCGAGATGCACCTCGTAGATGCTCATCGGGGTGTTATAAACATCCTTCTTCGGGCGCTGCTCCATCCACTCGGAGTCGCTCCAGGAGTAGCGGTTGATGTCGTACACCATGCAGCCCGTTTCCGTGCCGTGCTGGGCAAAGGTCGCAAACGGGTCGGTCTTCAAAAACACCTCACCCTGCGGCCCGCGAATCTCAAACTTGTAATGGGCGCCCTCCTGCACGTTGGGCAGGAAGATCTCCCAGATGCCGGATGGCACGAGCTTGCGCATGGGATGCACACGGCCATCCCAATTGTTAAAGTCACCCACCACACTGACGCGCTGGGCATTCGGCGCCCAGACGGCGAAATGCGTGCCGCGCACTCCGCCGAGCTCCATGATGTGCGCACCGAGCTTGCGATAGACCTCGTAGTGCGTGCCTTCGTTGAAGAGATAGATGTCCATCTCCCCGAGCACTGGCCCAAAGGAATAGACGTCCCGCTCCCGCCACGTCACCCCGGCGTAGCTCTTCATCTCCAGGAAATAATCGAACGGCCCATCGACTCCACGCAGGACGGATTCAAAGAACCCGCAGTCGTGTACCTTTTGCAGCGGGAAGCGTCGCGACGAATCCTGCGCATCCACCACCACGACCTCAGCAGCATCGGGACGCAGTACGCGGGCAAACCAACTGCCTTGCAACTCCCGGATGCCGAGAACCTTGAACGGGTCGCAATGACGAGCCTCGATCAGGGGGTAGAAATCATCGTCCGAAAGCGTCGAAGGATTCATGCCCCCACTCTATGGACCCGGCGCGAAAGTCCAAGGCCGAAAATGCCTTATGAGAGGGTCAGGCAACCCCCGGGGATTGAGGTCAAATTCCCAGCCATCCAGTCTGCCATGTATCGAAAGCCTCTCTCCGAAACAAAGAAAAGGCGGCACCGGCTTTCGCCGCGTGCCGCCTTGGGAACTCCCTAAACTCGAGAAAACGCCTAGCGCTGCTCGATGGGGACAAACTGCTTGCCCACCGCCGGTCCGACGTACTCGCTGAGTGGACGATAGAGACGATTGTCCGCGAGCTGCTCGAGGACGTGAGCCGTCCAGCCGCTCGTGCGGGCGATGGCAAAGATCGGGGTAAACATATCGGTCGGGATGCCCAGGGAGTAGTAGACCGTGGCCGAGTAGAAATCGACGTTGGCATTGAGCCCCTTGCGCTCCTTCATGATCGTGGCGATGCGCTCGCTCATGCGGATCCATTTACCCTCGCCGAGCTGCTCGCAAAGCTTGATGGCCATGGCGCGGAGGTGAGGCGCGCGGGGATCGAGCACCTTGTACACGCGATGTCCGATGCCCATGATCTTCTTCTTCTGGACGAGTTGCTCCTCGACCCAGGCGTCCACCTTGTCCTCGCTGCCAATCTCGAGAAGCATCTGAATAACACCCTCGTTGGCTCCACCGTGGAGGGGGCCCTTGAGGGTGCCGATGGCGGAGGTGATCGCGGAGTAAATGTCGCTCAGGGTGGCGATGGTCACGCGGGCGCTGAAGGTCGAGGCATTCATGCCATGGTCGGCATGGAGCACGTAAGCCACGTCCAGCGTCTTGGCCGCATCTTCGCTCGGGGTCTCGCCATTGAGAAGATAGAGAAAGTGCGCCGCCTCGCCGAGATCCTTGCGCACCGGCGGCAGGTCGAGTCCCTGCCGGGAGCGATGATAATAGGCCGCAATGACGCCCATCTTTGCGGTGATGCTGATCGCGCGGCGATAGTCCGCCTTGTCGCGATCATCGCCAGTCACCTCGGTATCGTAGAGACCCAGCATGGAAGTCGCCGTGCGCATGACGTCCATCGGGTTGGCGTCCTTGGGAGCGGTTTTCAGAAAAGCCACCACGCCCTCGGGGAGATCACGCTCGGCGCGGAGACTGGCCGAGAACGCATCCAACTCCTCCTGATTGGGAAGCTCGCCGTAGAAGAGGAGATAGACGACCTCCTCGTACGTCGCTTTGCCAGCGAGCTCATTGATATTGTAGCCCGAATATATCAGCACTCCTTCCTGGCCGAGCACATCGCTGAGGCGGGTGGAGTTGGCAATAATACCTTCGAGTCCTTTGGCGGTAACGGGCATAAGCGAATTGGGTTTCTCCAACGGTATGCCCCGCTCATCCCGGTTCGCCAATCAAAACCTGCCTTCGTAACCGATTTTTCCTCAAAGTCTTCCTGATCCTTGCGAAAGGCCGAAAAGGGGGCAAAGTTATACGCTTTTTTCCCGCTCGCGGATGCCCTCCCGCACATGCTTTTCCCGTGATCCGGGAATAAAAAAAGCGCGCTCACACCGGAGTGCGAGCGCGCCGGAAAAAGACTGGCGTCGGTTATTTGCCCCAGTGGCGGATCAGCGTGTCGGCCATCTCGGCCGGGGTCGGGGAAACGGCAATACCCGCATCCTCCAGGGCCGCGATCTTGGCGGCCGCTGTGCCCTTGCCGCCGGACACGATGGCTCCAGCGTGGCCCATGCGGCGTCCCGGAGGCGCCGTGGCGCCGGCGATGAAGGCCGCGATCGGCTTCTTGCAGTATTCCTTGGCCCATGCTGCGGCTTCTTCCTCGGCCGTGCCGCCGATCTCGCCGATCATGATGATGGCCTCGGTTTCCGGGTCATCGTTGAACATCTTGAGTACGTCGGTGTGCGAGGTGCCGTTGACCGGATCGCCGCCGATGCCGACGCAGGTGCTCTGGCCGTAGCCGCGCGTGGTCAGCTGCCATACCGCCTCGTACGTAAGGGTGCCGGAACGCGAGACCACGCCCACGTTGCCCTTCTTATGAATGTAGCCGGGAGCGATGCCGATGCGGCAGCCGCCATGGGACTTCTCTCCCTCGCCGGGAGTGACGAGACCGGGACAATTCGGCCCGATGAGGCGGGTCTTGGAACCGCGCATGGCCTGCTTCACCTTCACCATGTCATTGACCGGGATGCCCTCGGTGATCGCAACCACGAGATCGAGACCGGCGTCAACGCCTTCGAGGATCGCGTCCGCAGCGAATGGCGGCGGGACGAATACCACGGAAACCGTGGCGCCCGTCTCCTTCACGGCCTGGTCGACCGTGTCAAAGATCGGAACGACGTTCGAGAAAAGCTGGCCGCCTTTACCGGGGGTGACGCCTGCGACGACTTTCGTGCCGTAGTCGAGGCTGAGCTGGGCGTGCTTGGCGCCGAAGCTGCCAGTGATGCCCTGAATGAGGATGCGCGTGTCGGGATTGACGAGGATGGCCATGGTGTGGGGTTAAGAATGGGAATGTTCCGGGTGATCCGCGGAACGCTGGTGAATGGTGATATCGTTGCCGTCGGGGTCCTTGATGCCGAAGAATCGGCAGATCGGGCTCTCCATCGGCTCAAAAGCAAAGGAAACTCCGGCTTCGCGGGTCTTGGCGACAAAGGCGTCGAGATCGTCGACCTCAAATGCCACCCCGGGTCCACTCTGGCCCGAAGGGGGCCAGGCATTGGAGATCGCAACCGTCACACCGGCGACATCGTACTCGATCCACCAGATGCCAGGCATGGTCTTGATCTCCTCCGCGCAATGAACCTTGAGTCCGAGAAAACCCTCATAGAAGGCGCGCGCACGGGCCACGTCCGTAACGGGGTATCCGATGAATGCGACTTCCTTGATCATTTTCGTGAATCAGGCAGCCTTGGCGACCGCGGCGACGACCTTCTGGGCGGCGTCGAGGATGTCGTCGCCCGTGATGAGGGCGAGGCCGCTCTCCGCGAGCGTCTTCTTGCCCGCCTCGACGTTGTTGCCTTCCAGGCGAACGACGAGCGGGATGCTGAGGCTGGTTTCGCGGGCTGCTTCCACGATGCCGTTGGCAATGATGTTGCAGTCCATGATACCGCCGAAAATGTTCACGAGGATGCCCTTCACGTTGGCATCGCCGAGGATGATGCGGAAGGCCGCGGAAACCTGGTCCTTGCTCGCGCCGCCGCCGACGTCGAGGAAGTTCGCCGGCTTGCCGCCCGCGTATTGAATGATGTCCATCGTCGCCATGGCGAGACCGGCGCCGTTGACGAGACAGGCGATGTTTCCGTCGAGTCCGATGTAATTCAGCGAGTACTCGGAAGCCGCCACCTCACGGGGGTCTTCCTCGCTCTTGTCGCGCATCGCCACGATGGCGGGCTGACGGTAAAGAGCGTTGTCGTCAAAGTTGAACTTCGCGTCGAGCGCGAGGAGCTCGCCCTTGGCCGTGATGACCAGCGGGTTGATCTCGACCATCGAGCAATCGCAGTCGATGAAGAGCTTGTAGAGATTGGCGAACAGCTTGACCGCCTGGTTGGCGAGCGGGCCGGTGAGGCCGAGCGTCGCGGCGATCTTGCGGCTCTGGAAGGGCATGAGACCGAGGGCCGGATTCACGCCCACGCGAATGATCTTCTCCGGGGTGTGCTCGGCGACGGACTCGATGTCCACGCCGCCCTCGGTGCTGGCGATGACGACCGGAGCCGAGGTGGCGCGGTCGAGGAGGATGGCGAAATACAGTTCCTTCGTGATGTCGACCGCCTCGCCGACGAAAACCTTGCCGACTTCCTTGCCCTCCGGGCCGGTCTGGTGCGTCACGAGCACCTGGCCGAGCATCTGGGAAGCGAGGTCACGAGCCTGGGCCGGGGTGTCACAAAGATGCACGCCGCCCTTGAAACCGTTTTTGAACGTCCCCTTGCCGCGTCCGCCCGCGTGGATCTGGGCCTTGACGACGATCTTTCCTCCGAGTTTCGAAGCAACGGCCTCGGCTTCATCAGGAGTAAAAGCAACCGCTCCGGGTTGGGTCGCGACGCCAAATTTGGCGAAAAGCTCACGCGCTTGGTATTCGTGGATGTTCATTCGGGTAAGAGGAAAAGAGACTCGGATTACCAGCCCCTTCCGCGGGTTGCAAGGAATGCTCTATGCGAATTTTGCACTTTTCGCATCATGGGTTGCCTAATGACTCCCTAATCACTCCAGAGAGACGCCCTTCGATCGGCACCAATCCAGTGCCTTGGCATTTCCAAGCCTTGCGGCAGCACGATACATCTCCCTGGCCTCTGAGGCGTTTTTCTCAACGCCGAAGCCGCCGTCCAGGCACATCGCGTAGAAGTACATGCAGAGAGGATTTTTCTGCTCCGCGCCTTCCTTGAATAACGCAGCTGCCTTGGCCGGATCTTTTTCGACTCCCTGCCCATTGATGTAGAGAACGCCGAGATTTCCTTGGGCGTCGAGCAGCCCGCCTGCGGAGGCCTTACTGAAGAAATCAAACGCCTTGGCGTAATCACGCTCCACCACGTTCGGAATGCCCTTGGTGTAAATATCCCCGAGGAGATTCATGGCCCGGGTGTGGTTCCTGACCGTGGCGGCGGTGGAGAGCAGTACAAAGGCCTTCTGCGGATCGCGAAGCACGCCTTTGGAGCTGTCGGGACTGAGATAACATTCCGCGAGGAAGTACATGCCGTCGGCATCCTGCCCATCAGCTGCCTTGGTGAACCACTTGGCGGCGCTGACGAAATCCGGAGCGGAGACGCCCTGCCCGCTGGCCTGCATCTGACCGGCGTAGACCATCGCCTCGGTCTGACCCTGATCCGCCGCCGCGATGAACCATTTCAACGCAGCCGATGGATCGCTCACCCTCAACATTTCCCCAAGAGCCATCTGGGCGGAACGAACTTTCAACTCCGCTGCCGTCTCAAGCGGGCCGCGTAGCGAGGCGACCTGGCTGGCCGGGATCTTTCGCGCGCGGAGACTCGCTGAAACGAGCTCGAGTTGATCGAGCGGTTTTTTCTCATCCGGGTAATTCACCGCGACCCTGGTGTAGGCGGCGAGCGCACCGGGAAAGTTGCCCTCGTGAAGCAAGGCGTCGGCCCTGGCCATGTCATCGAGATACGGCTGGTTGACCGGGATCGGCGTGGGTGTCGCGGGAACCGGCGTGGGCGTCGGCGTGGCAGAAGCGACCACTGGCTCGACAGGCTTTTCCGCCGGGGCGCCTTTGCGGGCACTGAGGAGCACACCGAGAATCGCGAGAATAACCAGGACTCCTCCCGACACTCCGAGAATGAGGATGGGCGAGGTCTTCTTCCTGCCGGGAATAGTCGCAGCCGTGGCCGGTTCCACCGACGGAGCCGGCGAAGGAATCGCAGGAGCAATGACCGGAGCGGAAGGGACCGCGGCAGTCGACCGGGCCTCGGAAAGGCGTGTGACAAACTCGGCGGCCGTGGCGAAGCCTTTCGCGGGATCAAGCGCCTGGCGCAGGGCATTGTTGCCATCCTCGGAAAGACCGGCGATGGGAACGAACGTCCCGATCGACGACCCTCCCCTCACCCCGCCCAGCATTTCAAAAGCAAGCGTGGCGACGGCGTAAACAAAGGCATTGCGAGGATTGGCCGCGAACGCGCCGGCGGCCTTCATCAGCGCGTAGGATGTCGCCACCATGGTGGCGTCGGCGGGCAGGTTTGAGGCTCCGGCCTGGCTCAGGCCGAGGAAACGCGGGTGGCAGGTCGTCCAGCCCGTCACCGGAGTGTCGACTTCCCCACCAGTGAGAGTCACCTCATGAGCCGCGATATCGGGGCAATTCAGTCCCGCCTCGGCAATGTTATCAAACGCTTCCGCCAGCGGAGCGAGCAGTCGCACCGCCTCGGGAACAGGGAGCAGGCGGCGGGTGCGCAGCAGGTCGAGCAAGGTCGGCCCGTCGACCCATTCCAGGACGATGAAGCTGTGGTAGTCCGTGCGCTCCAGCGAGAGGATTTTCTGCAAGGCCGGGGCGCGAAGGCGCTGGAGCGTCTCGATCTCCTGCTCGAGCTGGGTGAATGCCTGCGAGGTGGCGAACTTTTCCGAATGCAGGATTAGCACCGCGACAGTCTTGCCGTCCTCCAGGCTATCGGCCTTGAACAATCGACCGTGATCCGAGGCCACAGTCTCGGCGATAAGTCGGAAACGACCCGCGAGCATTTGCCCGGAGGCGAGAGTTTCCGCCTCGGCGATCGGCTCGGGCAGGACGACCGTCTCGAATGATTCCGCATCTGCACTGGTGGCGGGAGCAGTGGATGCCCCGGACTGCCGCAGGGCTGCGAGACACTCCTCGATTTCCTTGCGGAGGGCCGCTGGCGTGGCCGGGCGGTCCTCCGGGGCCTTGGCCATCATGTGTTTGAGCAGTCCAACCACAGATGGAATCTGGCCGTCGAGGGACTGAAACGGCGGGTCGCGGTGCAGGTGCTGGCTCATCACCTGGGCGAGCGAACCGCTAAAGGGGGTCTTGCCCGCGAGCATGTACCAGAGAGTCACCCCGAGGGAGTAAATATCGGAGCGAATATCGATCTCTCGCTCGTCGAGCTGCTCGGGACTGGCGAAGTGCGGAGTGCCAAGGAATCCGCCCGCCGTGAGCGTGGCAGCATCCTCGCCGTCCTCCTTGCTGGAGTTCTTCGCGAGGCCGAAATCGATCACCTTGACCGTGAACTCCGTATCATCCTCCCAGATGAGCATGAGATTCGCGGGCTTGATATCGCGATGGACGAGCCCCTGTTTCTCGGCGGCAGTGAGAGCCCGGCAGACCTGCAGGGCAATCTCCAGAGCCATCACGGGCGGCACCGCGCCCTCGCGCTTCATGAAGGCCTCGACGGTCTCGCCGTCGATGAACTCCATGGCGTAAAAGTAATTATCCTCCTCGTCACCGAGGTGAAAGACGGTCGCCACATTCGGGTGGCGCAGCGCGGCGGCAGCCCGGGCCTCCCGCAGGAACCGCTGGCGGGCGATGTCGCTGTTTAAATACGTGCCGTTGATGACCTTGAGGGCGACAAAGCAGCGCAGATTCGTGTCAAACGCCTTGTACGTGATGCCCATGGCACCGCGACCGAGTTCGAACAGCGAACCGTCCTCGCGGCGCAATACCTCGAAATGTTGAAAACGTACCGGGTCGGACATCGTGTGCTAGGCCAACACGGAATGCCCCGCGAATGGCTCAGGCACAAGAAGTTTAATACCGGAATTTTGGCTTTTCCGCCGGCGGCGTCGGAGTCGGAGCTGGCGCGGCCACGTCCTCAGGAGCGATATTCAGGTCCGGAGCCGGGGTGTGTGGCTCGGGCATCGGGATATCGTTGAGCTGTTCGCCAGTGTAGCGCGGACTGTCCGGCACGTTGCGGCGCTTCTTGCCGGGCTTGGACGAGGAGTCCGAAGAGTCTGAGTCCGTCGCGGATGGAGGAAGTGGCGGGGCTGGCACCATATTCTCATTGGCGACATATCCTGTACGGCTGTCGGAAAGTTGGACGAGGCTGAAGCCCATTTCCTGACGCAGGAGCTTCACCCGCGTCCCGGAGGGCAGCGAGGCATCCGGCCTCCCCTGCATCGGCCCGAGCCGATAAAACGGAGTGTAGTCCCGGATCATCACGTAGTCCGGAGCCGTCTGGGGGGTGAAAGTCTGGGTAGCTGCGCAGCCGGACAAGATCACGGCAACGGCGAACAGCGCCAGCCGTACGCTGGTCTGTCGCACATACGAAAAAAGGCCGCCCTCGGGAAACATCGCGGGCGACCTTAGTAACTCCCTCTCGACTAGGCAAGGAGGCTTATCCGGTCGGCGCAACCGGGAGCATCTCGCGATACAACTGTTCAAGCCTGTGGCAGAGGGACTTGGCCGAGAAATCCGCCTGCACGCGCGACCGGGCGGCAAGGCTCAGTTTGTGCGAAAATGGCTGATTTTGCATCTCAAGAACCGCCTCGGCCGCGGCCTGCGGATCAGCGGGAGGGAAGAGCAATGCCGTCTCTCTCGATGCCAGAATCTCCGCCGTTCCATCGACCCCGGTGGCGCAAATCGGCACCCCTGCCGCCATGGCTTCCAGCAAGACCATGGGAGTTCCCTCATAGCGGGAGGTGAGGAGCAGGAGATCGATGGCCCCATAAACCGCCTGTCGGTCGCCGACGTATCCGGCAAATCGTACGTGATCGCCGAGGCCGAGGCTTTCAGCCAGAGCTTTCAGTTCCGCCTCCTCCGGACCCTCCCCAAAGATGACAAAGCGGGCGGCGGTCGATTTCTCCGCCACCAGTACGGCGGCTCGGAGAAAGGTGGTGAAGTCCTTTTGCGGCACGAGGCGACCAATGCCCCCAATGACAAAATCCCCCGGCTTCAACCCCCAGCGAGCACGAAACGCCGCGCGGGCCTCAGGCGATGGAGGCTGGAAGGCATCCACGTCCACGCCGTTGGTGAAATATTCGACCACCTCATCGGAGAGTCCTTCCTGGCGGAGGAGAAACTCGCGGGTGGTGCGTGAGACCGCGAGGATCTTGCACGAAAGCAGATTGGTCAGGCGATCGACGAGAAATGGAGCGAGGCGCTCGCGCAGGGCATCATTACAATGATCGTGGGCAAAGATCGCTCTCTGCCCGCAGAGGGCGGCGATGGGGCGAGCCAGCCAATTCGCCCCAAATAGATGGCAATGCACGATGTCGAAACGCTCTTTTATGAGCAACCGTGCGAGATTCGGCACATAGAGCGGCGGCAGTTTCCCGGGAGACAATGAGACCACTGGCACGCCGATGGCCTCCAGCTCCGCGGCGACGCCTCCTTTCCCGTGCAGGCAGGCCACGGTGTAGGAAAAGTCCCGCTGATCGCGAAACTTCAGCAAGTTGAGCAGGACGGTTTGCGCTCCGCCGGAACCCAGATGATCGATGACCTGGAGAACCTTGATCATCGTTTCGCGACCGGCAGCCCGGCGAGGAAGGCGTCGGTTTCCTTCGTATTATCATGAAGCTCGCGGACAAAGCGCTCAGCCTCACGCCCCATCGCCTCCGTGGCGACACGGTCAGCAAACCACTGTCGGGCGAGAACCACGAATCGCTCCCGGTCTCCACCCATGCAGGCGCCTAGCTGAAAGTCTTCAAACAGCGTGTCGGGACGCACAATGAGCGAGAGCAGCGCTGTGGAGGCGAGGCCGGACTGGATAAAGCTGTTTGGCCACCCCTCCCACGTCGAGGTGTTTACAAAGACCCGTGCGCGATCGTAGTGAGACTGCACCTCGCGATAGGGAACGCCGTTATGGAAAATGAGATTGGGCAGCTTCTCCGCCCGTATGCGCACGGATTCAAAGAGCGCGGCATCCTCGCAGGGGCAGATCATCTCAAAGCGGGCCTCGGGGATCGCCTCGACGAGATCGAGAAAGATATGGGGCTGCTTGATCGGCTGGCATCGGGCGACCCAGAGAAAATCGACCGTCTTTTCCGCCGTGCGAGGTTCTGCCCGGGGCAGGATCAGATTCCGGTACAGGGAACACGGCATGCCCTGCTTCTGGAAGAGCCGTTCCTGCAGCTTCGTCATGGCAAAGCGCTGGTCGCAGTGGCGCATGCCAAATTCAAAGAGCCATCCTCGTACCGGATTGTCGCGCCGAAAGCCACCATTCACCTCCGTGTCGAGACCACAGATAAAATGAAGCTGAAAACCAAAAATGGGGCGGAGCAGCCAGAGGATGAACAGCCATGCCGTCCAGCCGAGAATCAGCACATGATCAGGTCGTTCCTCGCGGAGGATGCGAGCCACCCTGGGGAGCGCCCTCAGGCTATCGACCAGGCCGCCGGTTTGAAACTTTCCGCCATTGCGGATTCTCACGCCTTGGAAGACCTGCCCGTCCGGCTGGCCGATGTCCCCTGCGGCGATGGTGGTTTCGTAGCCGCGACCAGCAAGTTCCCGCGCCAGCAGAGCAACCTGAAGCTCCGCTCCTCCGGAGACCCGGGTCGAGGCCGGATCAAGTACCAGATGCGCGTAACTGGAAAGAAAAAGAAACCTCACGCCTGTTGTGCCCGAATGACCTTCGCAGGATTCCCTGCCGCCACGGCTCCGGCGGGGACGTCTTTGATGACTACTGCTCCGGCTCCGATTTTCGCACCATCGCCGACCCGGATCGCACCGAGCAGGATCGCCCCGCAACCGATCTCGACGTTGTTCCCCAGGACCGGAACCCCCTCACCCGCCTGTCGGTAGCCAATGGTCACGCCCTGTCGCAGGATGCAATCATCTCCGATCACCGCCGCAGGATGCACCACGAGGCCGCTGGCATGATAAAGGCGCAGACGCGTGCCGATACGCGTGGAGTAGCCGAGCTCGATCCCCATGATCCACTCCACTCCCACGACATAGAGGAGCAGGAGCGGAGAACCCAGCAGCCACAGTCCTCCCGGCAGGGAACGAATCGCCCGGCAGAGCCGCCAGAAGACAAGCACGGCGCGCCCCTTCGGGTTTCCCACATTCACATCCCAGTCCTGAAAAAGGCTATTCATCGCGGTCCCATCATTCGATCCCGCAGCAGGCTGAAAAACAAGTCCGGTTGAGCGCGAAGGCTCGCTGACATTTCCTGAGCCATCGCCGCTGATGCTCCCAATTTGCCTGCCGCTTTCCAATGGAGGAGGCATCTGGCCTCGGCGCGATCGCAGGCAGGAGCCGGGCGCGTCTTCTCGAGTTCCCGGTGCAAAGCCCAAAATTCCGCGCGTTTGCCCGGCACGAATCCATCGCGAAGCTGGCTGACAAGCGCCAGATTGCTCCGGGTGGCGTGGGATTCCAGCCCCCATTGCACGAACGCGCGGCGATTTGCCTCCATCGCCTCGGAGGCGGTGGCCTCGGCTTTCTGGTGCGAAAGGGAAGAGTCGACCACCCGGTAGGAAATCAGGCGCTGGGGGAGGTTGTCGCCCGGGCCTGTTTTGAGGAGCTTCAGCCAGAGATCGTAATCCTGCGTGATGCGGAAATGCGGATCATACTTTCCAACCGCCAGAGCAGCGTCCCTCCGGAAACAGACCGAGGCGTGGATGAACGGGTTGTCGTACAGGGTGAACCAGCGAACAGATTCCTCGCCGCACGGGGCGTTGATCAGGCCGCAAAATGTGCCGTCCTCGGTGATAAGCCATCCGTTCGTGCCGAGAATGACCAGTTCGGGCCGGCGGTGAAGCTCGGCCATCTGGAGTTCCAAACGTTGTGGATGGGGCAGATCGTCAGCATCCTGACGGGCGATCCATGGTGCGCGCGCCTCCGTGATGCCTTGGTTCAGGCAAACAGTCTGCCCCTGGTTGACCGGATTGAGGATGAGCCGAATGCGTGAATCCTTTCCCGCCCAGGCTTTTAAAATCTCCTCTCCCCCGTCCGTCGAGCCATCGTCAATAATGAGAAACTCAAGGTCTCGAAATGTCTGCCCGAGAATGCTGCGGATGCCAACGTCGAGGTAGGCTCGCGCATTGTAGACTGTCATGAGAACTGTGACGGCGGGCGTACTCACGCGAGGAGATTTTCAAAAATCCGTCGATGCTCGGCGATCCATGTTTCCGCCTGGAAGCACTGGACGGCATGCTGCCGGGCTGCCTGGGAATACTCCGCGAGATGCGGTATCACCTTTTTCACCGCGGCAGCCCATTCTGCAGCGGGCGGCGTGATCATCCGATCCCAGACGAGAGGCACCGGGATCAACGCACCACAATTCGCGGGAACCATCTCAGGCAATCCGCCACTGGCGGAACCCACAACGGGCAACCCACATGCCAGCGACTCGATGACAACCGTCGGGCAGGGATCGAGATATTTCGGATGAAGGACGATATGATGACCTCGATAAAGCGCCACCGCCTCATCCTGGGTGAATGCAGGCAGGAGGCGGATTTCCTCTTCCAGGCCGAGCCTCTGAATCTCGGCACGCACCTGGTCCGTGGCTCCGGGCCACTCCATTTTGCCCGCCACCGTGAGGGTCGCCTCGATGCCTTCTTTCCTCAGCACGGACAGGCATTGCAATGCCGACAAAACCCGGTCGGGATAGCTGTGTGTGCCCAATGAGAGCAATCGGAGCGGGATTGCAGGGAGCGGCTCCGGTGTGGGCGAAAACTTTTCCAGATCGACCGGATTGAAAAGTATGCTCGACGGGCGATCCGCCGGACCCAGGAATTCGTCGGAAGCCGTTCGGCAAAACCCGGATTGATACACGACATAGTCGGCGCGGTCGCGGAGCCACCGCATCGGGCCATTAAACCGCTCGGCCTCTGCGCCCGCCCATCCGCGATAAGCAACGCCGTTTTGATTCCAGACGAGTTTTATCCCTCGGCGACGGCAGGTGTCCCAGAGATCCCGAGCAAAACGTGGCTGGGCGCTGCTGACCAGGTACAGGATGTTGAACGCCTGGGCATGGGAGGGAAATGCGTCGCGGAGATGAAGGAGTTTGATGGCTCCGCCATGGAGAAATTCCCGTCGCTCCAGCACTCCGCCAAAGGAAAGCACTGGATCACCCGACGATGCGAGAGAGATATCTGCCCGCGTCTGGCGAACCCTCATCCTCTCGGGAAAATCCAATACGCCCCGGACGGCGGAGGCAATCTGCCAGGGAAGACTCATTCGGATAATTCGGCCCGAATGCGTCGGGCGATTTTGTCAGCCACCGTTTCCCACAAGAAGTGCTCCTTGACCAAGGCCCTGCCCCTTTCCCCAAACCGCTGGCGCAAGGCGGCATCGGAAAGCAGCTTGCGCAAAGCTCCGGCGATGGCCTCGGGATTACGCGGCGGGACCAGAAAGCCACTCTCACCCTCCAGGACGCGCTCGGCATTGGCCCCTACTGAGGTCGTGACGACGGGCAGAGCATACGCCGCCGCCTCGACTACAGCCACCGCGCTCGGTTCGGAGCGGCTGGGCATCAGAAAAATATCCGCTCGCGTGAGGTGCTCTCCCACCTGCTCACGCGGGATACGGCCATGGATCACCACCCGATCCATGCTCAAGCCAGGGTCGCAACCGACGATGTGCAACTCGGATTGCGGAAACTCACCCGTGAGTTTTCGAAAGGCTTCGATCATCTCGGGACCGCCCTTTCGCTCCCATTCGACACCGACAAAAACGATGCGGGGGTGAGGATTGACCTTGGCAGGCAATACCTCGGGAAAGGCGATATTAATCCCGGAATGCACGCACTCCACCCGGCTGGACGGGATGTTGTAATCCTCGATCACCGACCTCGCGGCGAACTCCCCGGTGGTAAACGTCACGCGCGAGTCCATGTAGAGCGATCGCTCCATCGCGAGCCACTGCGGGGTCATCGGCTGGAGCTTGCGGCCGCTGCCATACCGCGCATTCGCCAGATGGGTGTGATCCGTGTACCCGAAATGCGGTATGCCGGCACGAATCGCACGAAAAACCGATTGGGTCTGGAAGGAAAAGGCCGCGCCGGAGAACTCCTCGCTGGTCGCAACCCAGTGCTCAAACATACGGAGGAACGTCACGGTCCGTGGCAGGAACGCCTGGGGCGAAAACCGATATCGAAAGATCGGTTGGGGATAGCGCAGCGTGGCCTCAATCAATCCGGCAAAGTAGGTCGCCGGGCGGCGCCGGGCGATATCATCGATGATGTCGAGCCACCGGAAATCATAGCCGGGCAAGGCCGCTGGCAGCGTGCGGGCAATGCTCTCGTTCACGAACGAAAAACTGCCCTGCTTGAAACACAGCACCTTTTTCATCGCCCTTGGCAAAACAATGCTGCGCCGAGCAGGATCTGCTCGTCTCTCGCAGGATCATGTACGCCCAGCGGAGTCTCCGCCGACTGAGCAGCCGCTCCATGACGACTCTGCACCTTGGCGATGATCCGATCGGCCAGGGCAGATTGCTCATTCGGTGGGAAAACGACCTGACGCTGGCCGAGCTGGCGGCGCACGCGGAAAAGGGACGAGGCAATCGCGCTCGAGAGCCGGGCCATGGGACGCTCTGGTCCCCGGGGCAACTCCTGATAAATCGCCACCAGTGCCTCGCTCAGGGCCGAGGTGGAGTTTTCTCGATCCGCTCGACGGCTGGCGAGAAATGCGGGTTCCCGAAGCGAACCGGTTTTTGCATGGTTCTCAAGGATGCTCACAGCTTCGTCCACCGTACGGAATAGCATCTCCGATGGAAGGATGTCCCGGGCGATACCTACAGGCGTACTGATCACCGCCTGACCGGCAAAAAGGGCTTCGAGGAGAGAATGTGGTCCGCCTTCCCAGCGCGACGGGACAACAGTAACGTCCAGCGCCTGATAAAGGCGGTTCAGTTCCGTACGCGGCAGAATGTTGCGATCGTAATCGTCCTGGTCGTTCGGGCCAATGCGTCCATGAAAACGGAAGGGGATGCCTGCCGCAGTCAGGCGGCGACGAAGCCAATGGCGGCGAGGGCCTGCGAGGAGGACGACGAGATTCGGTAGACGCTGATAGAGTTCCTTGGCGATTTCGAAAAGAATGTCCGCCCCCTTCTGCCGCTTCAATCGACGCAGGTCCGTGCCCTCGGTATCGCGATGAAAGTTCCCAATGACGAACGCCTTTTTGTCGATGCCCAGTTCGCGACGGAGTCCGCCGTCATTTTCCAGCGGACGGAAGATGGTGGCGTCAACCGTGTACGGTGCACGAGCGACTGGAAGACCCAGCATGCGAAATTGCGACTCAGCCTCGCGGGTGCGGGCGATCCAGAGGTCCACCCGTGCCGCCGCCTGAGAAAACTCCGGCTGCGTGAGTGAATAAACCGGGGGATTATCCGCGAAACAGACGAGCTTTTTTCCCCGTACCGCACGCTCGCCGAAATCGAGCAGACGCGGCCAGTAGGCGGAGTGAATGACACGGGCCGCCGCAGGCGAGGTGGGAATGACATGCCCCTCCATGGCCTCTCGCGCGACCCGCAGGTCTTCATCGAGCGCCCAGGCGACCTTTTCGCCGCCGGTAAAATGGACATGCCACAGCGTGCTCACTGGTTGATGAGGGACTGGATGATCTGTCGATAGGCGGCGCACATACGGTCGCCCGCAGGGGCCTCGCGGAGAACCCTGGCCCGCAGGTCGTGATAGCGGTCCTTCAGGGTCTCGATGGATTCCGGGAGATTCTCCGTGAGCTCCACGCCGAAGCGTTGCCCCAGTTCCACCGTGCCCCCCCCATCGCGATGATAAAAGAGCGGCAGGCCGCATTGCATCGCCTCGACCGGGTGCATGGCGCCTGGCTCGTATCGCGAAGCCGTGATGCCCACGTGACACTGGCGCAGGAGACCGGCGAGCTTTGCCCCTGTACAGGGCGGGAAAGTGCGCGCCTTCTTCCAGGTGATTTGTTTCGGCCACCGCCCTATGACCCAGAGCTCGACTCCCTTGAGATCGCCGCTGGCTATGAGATTATCGACCTCCTGGTAGATATCGAAACCCTTGGCCATGTTGTCGGACCAATGATGCGTCACCAGACGCAGCGGATGCCCTGGCTGCCAGACGGGCGAGCCAAACGGATGAAAGACGGCAGGATCAGCTCCGTTGGTAATGACCGTGTGCGGCCGATCCTGGGAAAACCACTTTGCGGCGTGATGGTCGCGAAGCCACTCCGAAACGAAAACCGTGTGGTCGGCTGCGGTGTTGGCTTCCGCAAGACGAGCGTCCATCTTGTCCGTTCCCTTGCGCACATCATTGTCATTGATGCGCTGGATGCACTTGAGACGCGGATTGCGGCGCTTGGCCCAGACCACATCGTCATAGGAAATCGTGAGCTTGCCGCTCAATCCCGCGTGAGTGCCCATGACACAATCGACGTCCGGCGTGATTTGATAGACCACATCGTAACCGCAGCGCTTCAGATACTGAGACAGCTGGTTCAGCCATTGATTGCCCCCGCCAAACGCCGTGCGACGCGGCGCGAGATTAAAGGCGACGGTGGCGATAGGCTTTTTGCGGAAAAAGATCATGACTCGAGCGGGAAAAAAGCTGTGGTGGAAACCGTAACCTCCGGGCCGCGCCGATAACGGGAGTCCTTCCAGTTTGTCACCGGCAGACCAACCCAGCGGCGCAGGGTGCGAATGACGCGCTGCCAGGAGTTTCCGTATTTTTCCATGATGTTTTCCCGCGTTGCGGCATCGGCAGATTCCTTGGAGCTCCGTGACAGGAAGCACATGTGCAGGCAACGAAAATCGCTCTCCTCCCACGGCACTTCATCGTGGAGCATGCGTCGATCGGAGTTGGAAAATCCAGGTCGAAAGACCACCTCACCGCCATGCAGACGCTCCGGTGCATCGCCGTCCCAAGAGCTGATCGCAGCAAAATTGTACAGCTTGGTCATGCTGCGGCAGGGTGGTGCCAGATGTCCGCTGGCGGAACGAAAATCCTGAGCCAACGTGGTGACATTGAGCACGTTGCCGAGGATCATCCAGGTGCGGGCAAACTCCCCGGCGTTGATTCGCTCGCGTAAACGCAGCAGCCCTGCCGTGTCGTAGATCTCGTCTCCATCGACAGCAAAAATCCACGTATCCTGTCCAGCCAGCCCGGCAATCAATCTGTGGGATTCCCGCGGATGGGAAAGGCGGTGAAATTCCGCCGAGGGCAGGTCTTTCGCCAGCCGCTTGAGGATCGGTACGGTAGCGTCCGTCGACCCGTGGTCCATGAGCAGGATGTGATCGCAGAACGGGGCGGCATTGCGCACGGCCCGCTCCACGAAGACATCCTCGTTGTGCACGAGGACGACGCCGACGATGCGGGGACGGCTCAAGCCATCTTGCTGCGGAGCAGGACCCACAGCCATTGTTTCTCGCGCTCGATGCGAACGACCTCGCGGAAGGTGCGGAGCAGGCGGATGACGATATCCTCCGTACGATCCCAGGAGATCGCCTCAAAGGGACCGCCGCCCTCCTCCATGTTCACACCGATGTCGTAAAGCAGGTAGCCGTTGGGTTTCAGCACGCGGGAGTGCTCGGCGATCATCTTCTCGAGATCGAAGGCGTGGTCGACGCAGTTCGTGTAGAGCAGGTCGAGCGAGTTGTCCGGAAAGTCGAGATTCATCATGTCTCCGGGGCGAACCAGTGGATTGCCGTCGCCGGGATTGAGGTCGATGCCGATGGCATTGGTGAACCCAAGGTCGCGCAGGACCTCGACTTCAGTACCCTGGCGGGCGCCGCAGCAGAGAATTTTCGCATCGGAAGGCAGGAGCGTGAGCAGCTGGCGGAACCGCACGTAAAACTTCAGACGATAATCGAAGATGTCGAAATTGCTGAAACCACCCTTGATCTTCACCATCTCGTCGAGCTTCAGCTTCTGGTGGGTAAGGTACTCGTCGTAGCTGGCGTAGTCGCGCTTGAGCAGGCCGGTCTCGTCCTTTTCGGCCTTCCAGCCGCCCTGCCCGTGGTGCTTGTGCCGCACCTCGTGCTTGTCGCGCTCGTGGTTGTAGGAAGCGTCCTGACGACTGCGGAGTTCGCGAATGTAGCCGTACCCTCCAGGCGTCACGAGATGCAGGAAGGTTTTTGCCCAGAATGCCGGCTTCAGCTGCGGGCGGAAAATTTCACGAAAGTATGCCATTACGAGTTACTTGGTTGTGCGGTGAACCGCATTCCGGGCCGCAGTTTAGGCCGAAATTTGCCGATGGCAACTTTGGCCCGATGGGAATGCAGCCCAGGAGGTGGAGAATCAGCGAAAATGATGGGTTCAAGCGGCTCCCTGCGCCTTTGAGGCTGCAATAAGCTCCTGAAGGGCCGGATCGGACTTATGACGCTCGAGGTACTTGAGCAGGAAAGGGTTAACCTTTCCGCGCGACATCACGCCCGCGTAAAACATGGGATACGGCCCATTGTAAAAGAAGTCGTCATAACCCAGCGCGTCCCAGAAGGCCATGCCCAGCCCGAGCTTTTGCGTCACGGGGACAAGGCTCATCGCGCGGTGATAGAACTTCCGCTCGGCGGTGCGAAGGAGCCTCCCCATCCCGACGGAAGGATGCACCGCCAGATCCTCTCCGCGAATCTGATAGCATGCCTGCTTCCACTCCTCCGGGAGCGAATTATCGGCCTTGTCACAGGTCTTCTCAAATCCCCATGGCGTCTGGTTTTTCTGCTGAAGGAGCAAGTCCAGGCAACCCATGAGGACATCGAGGCGGAAAAGCGAGGGATGGAGGTGAAAACGCGGGGACTCCCGCTCGGTGAGATGCATGAGACCATTGGCCAGCACCGGACCCCGGGCGAGGAAGCGGCGATTGTCCCATCCCATCAAGCCGATATAGGCAGCGCCCATGACATCGAGGAGTTCGGGCAGGGTCTCATTCAGATGCCCTACATGGCAGGGAGCCAGGGGAGGATGATCCTCCAGGAGAAAATAACACTTTTTGTATCCCCGGGCGGCGAGATCCTCGCAGGCGTCGCGTACGAACTTTGCCCAGCTGCGGGGTAGCCCCTGGTCACGACAGGGAATGTGTGGCAGATCGCCCGCCTCCTCGGAAGTGAGCCCACAGAAAAAGAGCGGTGGATGATCCGGCCAGAACCGATCCATGAAGCGGTGCGTAAAGTCCGCCACCCATTTATATGGGTGATAGACCGAAACAAGGATGCAGAGGTCGCTCATTTGCGGCTGGAACGAAGCAACCCGGCAGCGGCCATTTCGTTGAGGGAATGGTCAAATCGGCGGTTCGCCTCTGTGACCTGCTCGCCCGGGCGACCCACCCAGTCTGTGAACTGCTTCACGCCATCGCGCAGGGAGAGAAATTCATGCGCCCCGAGACCCGCGGTCAAACGCGTCAGGTCGGCAGCGGCATGGCGAATGTCGCCCACGCGAAACTGGCCGGAGATGAAATACTTTAACTCCACACCCAGCGCGGCCGCGAGCGCCTCGACCAGATCGACCAGCGTACTGCGCACCCCGGAGCCGAGATTGAAGACCTCCAATCCCTCGGATGCCAGCGAAAGCGCACGGAAGTTGTACTCCACCAGGTCGTCGATGAAGACGAAGTCGCGGCTGGGCAGGCTGTCCTCGAAGAGGTTGATCTCGCGTCCGGCAAGCAGGAGCTGGGTGAAAATGGAGAGGATGCCGGTATAGGCGTTGTTCAGTGACTGGCCGGGGCCGTAGACATTCTGGTAGCGAAAAACCACCGCCGGGATGCCATGCGACTGGCAGACGTTGGAAACAATCTGCTCCTGGGCGAGCTTTGTAATCCCGTAGATGGAACTCGGCCGCGCAGGGTCGGACTCCAGCGAGGCAGCAGCCTCCACCGAAGCGCCGCAAATCGGGCACTTCGTTTCAAAGACACCCGCCTCAAGATCTGTCAACTTGCGGGAGTCGGGGTAAACCCGGCCATGCTCCGGACAGGTCGCCGCGCCCTCTCCATAGATAGCCCGGGTGGAGCTGACGATGACCTTGCGGATGTGTGCCTTGTGTTCTCCAAGAATCTCGCCGAAAACCGCCGCGCCACGCGCATTGATATCCGTATACCGCTCGATCTGGTACATCGATTGGCCAGTGCCGGTTCCTGCCGGAAAGTAGTAGATGGCCTCCACATCGCGCACGACGCGCTCGACCGCGCCGCGATCGCGAGTGTCGCCGCAGATCACCGGCACCCGACCGCTCAGCAGGCCAAAGGTGGCCGACGTGCCTAGATCGGTTCCGTGAATTTGCGGATCAAGGGAATCGAGGACGACGGGCTCGTGGCCTTCGCGCAAAAGACGCAGGGCCGTGTGTGAGCCGATGAATCCGGCGCCGCCGATAAGAAGTATTTTCATTTCGTGGAACTCAAAAGCCGCCGCCAGTCCAGGCGACGTAACAAACCGAGTGAACGTGCGTGTAAACCATACGCAGGTGCTTCCTTCAAGGAACGAACGAACGCCCGGATGGCTGCCTGCGGATGGGTCGAGGCATTGTGATAGGCCTCGCCGAGATACCGCTCGGCCAGACCCTGGCGACGCTCCTGATCAAAAGCCTGCCGGTTTCCGCCGTCGACCAGGCTGTAAAAGGGCGAAAAGACCCTCTCTCTCTCGGCGAAGACGCCCTGCCAGTCGAGGATGGTCTTTGATTCGGGTTGCCGATGCTGGACGGCGAGCACCTCGGGAACATAATGGAAGGCGAACTTTTCGGACATCCTCCACCAGTATTCATAATCCATCACGAGGTGCAGGTCCTCGCGAAGCAGCCCGGTAGCGCGCTGGACGGACGAGCGGAAAAAAATCGCAGGCTGGTGCAGCCGTACGTCGCTACGCCACCAGCGTACCATGTCCTCGCGCCGATCGAATCGCCCCTCGACTCGCTGCGGAGCCGAACCATCATAAGCGATCTGCGTAACATCGCCAAAAACGACCTGTACCAAGGGATCGGCAAAAACCTCCCGCAGCCGGGCAAAGAGCCCCGGCGGGTACGCGTCGTCGGAATTCAACCAGCAAATGATTTCGCCCGTCGCGGCCTGAAAACCACGATTTACGGCATCGGACTGGCCACGGTCCTTTTCCCGGGTCACCTGCAGATGGGGGAATCCCCCGAGCACCGCGGCTGTCTCATCGGTCGAGCAATTGTCAAAGATGAGATGCTCGCAATCAGCATCGTTCTGCGCGAGCACGGAGCGCACGCATTCGCCGATATAGGCGCCCTGGTTGAAGGACGGCGTGATGACAGAAAAAAAAGGCACGTCAGCGTATACCGGTGGGCGTATTGAGCCAGGCTGGTTCGGGCGGGATGCCGCCGGTGAATCGCAGCTTCAAAAGCTCCAACTGGGCGCGGAAGTACCACAGCCCACGATACCCCAGGTCATCCGCCTTGCGCAGCAGAGCAGGCATGATGGCGGGCGTTTTCCAAAACAACGCCTGCCGGATGGCCTCGCGGGCAAATCCCGCATTTTTCGGCGCCCAGGAAAAGTCGATACCACGCTCCTTGCACCATTTGCGCAAGGCGACCTGAGCAAGAAGGCTGCGGTAGATGCGCTTGGCATCCTGGGTCCCGGCGGAGGCCGGTCGCCATGTCTTGTCGAGCACGGCTGTATCACAAAAGGCAACCGGCTTGAGCAGGCCGCATTTGATCCAGTAATCACGATCCTCCATCGGCTCATAGCCGGACACAAATCCCTCCACCCGCAGATGCACCTCGCGGCGGACGATGGCAGAGCCGGGCGTGATGATGGCACACCGGTAGAGATTTCTCTGAGCAGGCAGCGGCGGATCACCCGCGCAGTAATCAAACCCGCTCAGACGCGGCTCCTGCGGCGGCTCCATGCGCTGGAGCACCATGCCGTAGACCACGCCTGCCGACGGGACCTGCTCGGACCGTGCCAGCAGGGATGCGACTGCGGTTTGAAGCAGTACGTCATCGGAATCCAGAAAGAGAATCCAGTCCGAGGTGGCGAGCTTGGCGCCGAGATTCCGGGCGGCCGAGACGCCTCCATTTTCCACCCGGCGATAAGTGATCGACTCCCCAAATCCCGCACAGACCGCCGGAGTATCGTCCGTGCTGCCATCGTCAATGACGATGATTTCGCGAGCGGGAGTGACCTGATTCAAACAACTCACCAACGTCGCCGGGAGATACTCCGCCGAGTTGTACGAGGCAATGACAATGCTAACCGATGGCATGGCAACGACGGCGCGAGACCGTCACACGAAAGATCTAGATTTTCTGGACGAGCAGACCGTGTTGTGAGCCAAACTGGTGCAGCCCGTCTGGCACCTTCTTGCGCGACACCGCGGTATCCAGCACACGAAAGCCCGCCTCACGCAGCGCCCTGCGAGCAAATGACAGGGTCACAAGCAGGTTGGTGTCATTTACGTGAGCCTTGAGTTCCTTGTAACCTTGCGGAAGGAAAAACCGCTCAGTAAATCGCTCCGCCCAGTAGGCCAGCGGCAGAGCGCGATTCAGCGAGACCGGAGCCCAGCGGCCAAAATACAGCATGGCGACTCCGCCCGGCTTGAGCACGCGAGCGGTTTCCTCGATGCACGATCTCCATATCGCGATCTTCTCGACGTGTTGAAGTACGATGAACGTGTAGACCGCATCGACGCTGGCATCCGGACACGGCCATTTGGCACCGTCGCACTTGAACAGCTCAATGTTTCGCGCCCCGCGGGCCGCGAGTTCTCCCTTAACACGCGCCGCTTCATCGTGGATGTCCACACCCACCGCTCCCCGAAACGAGCGGGCCGCCGCGGCCAGGATTCGCCCGCCGCCATACCCGATCTCAAGGATCGTCTTCGTCTCCGGCTGCGGAACGTATTTGGCAATGTAGGGTGCGATATGCAGCGAGAAATCCCACTGTCCCCGCACGAACGACGCATCGGCATCCGCCGCGCTGTCGAACCACGTGAAAAAGTCATCCGCCGATTTGCCGGAAGCCGCCTGGATCTCCTCGCGGAAACCTACGATATGTCCGCGTGTCTCAATTTTCGATCCGATGGCCATAGTTCTGCTCCAGTATCAAAATCCGCTCTGCTGACAAGCCGGGAAACACCAGCGTCATTCTTCCTTTGCCGCTGATTTCCGAAACCGCTCCAGCAGGTCGGGAGTCCATCGGGTGTTGCTCTCCAGCAGATCAAAAAGCTCAAAGACCCGACGGCGGGATTCCTCCTGTGTTCGTACCCAGAAGCTCGAGGCGTCGATGCGATGGAAGTAATGCGCATTGGGCAGGACCTGCAGCCTGTTTCCCAGCGAGAGCCAGAGATAATTGGCAACCATCACGTCGGCGACATCGTACTTAAGCTCGGCCAGACAACCGACGGCGTTGGTATAAGCCTTGCGGTTCACAAAATAGTTGCCGTCGTTAAGATAATAGACGCGCTTGAGCGTATTATCCCGGCAAAGCTCCACCACGCGATCAAAGTCGAGCCGCTCTCCGATGAGCCGCTTGAACGGGAAATAGGGAAACGCCCAGCTCGGCGAATAAATGACCTGCGGGTCCCACTCCGGAAGGGCGTAGATGGCATCGAGGTAGTTGCGGAAGATCGTATTGTCGGAATCGAGAATGACGAGCCACTCCAACGATGCATTCTCTGCGCACGAGAGCTTGTTGGCCATAGCCCCGAGATTCTTTTCGTGTCGGACGATGCGCACCTTCCCATGAGGATCGAGCGAGCGCACGTTGCGCTGAAGCGCGGAATACTCCTCCGCCGATGAGGCATCGTCGCAGATCACCACCTCGCCGACGCGAGGATCATTGAGGAGATTGCGCAGCGGACGGTGGATACGGCTGCCACGATTATAATGCGGGATGCCGACGGAAATTTTTTCCCCGGCAAATGGCTTCGCCGGCGCGTGGCCCTGCTTTGCAACCGCTTTCGGCTGGCAAAGCGTGGCGTCGTAGAGATCCGAAAGCCGTTTCCAGAATTTTTGCGAAAGCTTCACAGCGCGGCAGTGATCTTGTGGGCAAAGGCGCGGTAGTTCGTCGCAAAGAGGGGCCGGGTATGTGCGCTGCGCACATGATCGTACGAAGCGCGGGCCCGCTGGGCCACCTCAGCCGGCGAAAGAGAGGCCAATGCGCGAGCAGCTGCTTTCACGGACTCGACGTCCCCGCGCGCGATAGGCACCCCAAAGTCGCCAAGATCGACCGAGGACTCCCAGGTCGTTATCGGCACCATGCCTGCGTGCATCGCATGCAGCACGCTTCCGGCACCGCCCTCCGCCGAGGATGGATAAATAATGCTGGCATGCGTGCGGGCGATTTCCACGAATGCCGGGGACGTCATATCCATCCAACCCGCATGGCGGATGTTGGGCAGTTCACGCAGTTCACGATGATAGAGGCGGTAAAAGTCATCCTCCTTTTCCGGACGCCCGCAGACGGTCAACTCCAGGTCGGGCATGTCGGCAAACGCATCGAGCGCGAGGTCGAGTCCTTTGTGGACCATGCCGTAGCTGCCGAGCCAGAGGAATCTCCGGCGGCTCTGCTCGAAGTCGCGCCCTTCAAGCCAGGGATGCTCCACGGCTGAGGACAGCGGAACGCGCGTGATCGGCTTGCCCGCAAACTTGAAGCTGTCGATGGTGTATTGATTACCGAGGATGGAAATCTGGTTCGCCACCTCCGAACCGCGGGACGGCGGGACATTGCGGCGAGGCACGAGCGCGATGCCCTTGCGATCCCGGATGGCACAAAGCCGTGTAAGCTCCGCATGGTTCCAGCCCAGCCAGTGCGATCCCGTAGCATGCAAGACTCGCACACAGTCCGCGGGCAGATGAGGATGCCAGCGCTCCAGGTTGGAATGGATATCCACCGCGACGCGACAATTTGCCGGCGGCTCGTAGTCGAAATTGTCATGGTCCACCACCTGCACCTCGAAGCCTTCCTTCCGGAAACTCTCGGCCATGGTGACGCACTCGAAAGGGTTCGTGTGGCCCATAGCCTTCGGAATATCGATACCATCCACAAAGGGCCAGGTGATGTAGGATAATGCAACGACACCGCGATTACGCCCCTCGGGCTTCAGCGTAATAACACGGCGGGGCTTCTTGAGAACCTTACGAATTTTTTGAGTCAGGGACACGGCTTGAAACGGCGTATAAATTGGGAGGCGATTTTCTCGACAGGTGCAAGCCTCAACCGCAGTCGTCGCAACGCGGCATCAGTAAGCGGCTCATCATAGGAAATCGATAATAGTGGGCTGTAGGTGCACGGGCCGATCGCAACCTCCGCCTTGGGCGATGCCGCCATGAGACCTAGACGGCGATAGAGGTACAGCGGCATCCAGCTCATATTGGCAGAGAGCAGGCGGATACCCTCCCCGGTCTTGAGCCGCGCAAACAGTCCGCCATGCGGCCCGGTCCAGAGTCGCTTCACGGTCGTGCGCCCCACCAGCTTGGTCGGATTTTCCTCGTAGTCTTCTGCAAAAGCCAATGCATCATCAAAAGCCTCGCCCTCGTACGGTACAGAAAGACGGATCGACCGAATCCCTGCCCGGGCGCGAAATTCGCGGTAGGCATCCATTTCGTTGAAGGCCAGACCCAGGTGCGTCTCGAGGCGGTCGCGCTGCTCCTGGAGGTAGGCCTCGTCCAGGAAGAGCACGTTGATCATGCGCACAAAGTCGCGCGCCACGCGAGAGGAGGCGACATAGCCATTAAGGCACTCTCCCCGGCACTGTTCCGTGCAATCATACGCAGCCAGCCGCTCTTCACGGGGAGCGAGCGGCGCCAGCACCAGCGTGTCGGAGTCAAACGTCCAGAAAGCATCGATGCCCTCGCGCTCAAGAAAGTTCGCAATGAGAAACCACCTGCGAAAGACGAAACGAAGCCAGAAATCCGTGCCATTCAGCTTGTTGAAGCGGTGCCGCGATCCCTGGATCGGCTGGAAGACCTTTTCAAAGAGTGAAAGGTCGGCACCGAAGGCGAGATCCTCAAATGGCACGAAATCCGCCACATTGCGGGCGTATTTCCGGTTGGCTTCATCTCCAAGTAATACGATGCGTTTTCCGGGATTCGTGAGCTGCGCCGTACGCAGTACGATTCGCAGATAAGGCGCATCGCCGTAGTGGATGAAAATCAGCGGCGCGGACTTCATTGCCTGTTAAAAAACCGGCGGACAAATGCCTGGTGGAACGATGGGAGCCACTCGAGGAGACTCAAGGCAGGCCGACGCTGCACCTCGCGACAGGCGGCGAGAACCTTCTCCCGCCAATAGGGCAGGAACATCGCATCGAGATGCCACTCCGCACTCCGGATGCGAAGCTCCTCCTCGCGAAGCCGGTCAAAAGTGATCTCGGAGAAATCATCGACGAACAGGATGGGTAGCCCGGTAAACGCCCGCATTGCCGGTGATCTCAGCACGATCGGGATCGCTCCCGCATATAGCGCCTCCCACATGCGGTGGGTATCGATCCCATTGCCCGGAGGCGCCAATACAAAGCGATGGGTAAGGAGCGCCTCAAGGTAGCCAGAGTTGTCGCCATGCGTCGCGGGAGCCTGAAAGGTCACCCAGTCCTCACCGCTTAAGCTCTGGAAACGATCATAGACCGGCTGCCTCACCTGGGGATTTGTGTCGGGCCGGAAATTCACGTAAAGCCATCTTTCCCTCGGGCGATGGGACTCCAGCCCATCAGCCAGCTCCTCTGCGCACAGGGTAACCGCGCTATGCTTGGAACCCAGCCCCAGGGGCAGCGGATGTACCCTCGGGTCCTCCACCACCGCATTGCTGCCGAACCAGGCAAAGATATTGGCCGGAGCCTCTGCAAGTCGCCGGTCATCAACTGGAAAATCCCCCTGGCCCGTGATCAGCACCACCCGACGGCGCGTCCGCACCAAACGGCCAAAACATTCCCAAACCCGATCGATCTTGCAAAAGATCGACTGGCCGCCCCGGAAACCACTATCCGCCGGACATGCACCGAAACTATCCTGCCAGAAAACGTGGTCGCACAGTCCGATCAAACGGTCAGAGTTCACATAATCCTTGCGGATGCGATCCGGAAGATTTGGAGAAGCGAGCTTCAATCAATTGTATCCATATCGAGCGAGCCGCCCCATCACCAATAGCAGCCATTCTCGATCTTGTTCCAATTCGCTGGCCGCTCAGATTCAAGCGGGCTGCGCCATGCGGTGGTTTGGAGCGCCCGAAAGGCGGGCTGCTCCCGCCAGCGCGTGCCAGCGATACCAAACAGAAGTTGCGTCGCTCCGCCGAGATGGATGCACGGCTTGCCCATCTTCTTGATCACTGCGCCAATCGGCAAACCGTAGGCCCCGCAACCCACTATCGCAGCATCGAATGTCTGTGAGGCTACGGCCTGGGCTAGCGCATCAAAACTCCCGCTCCACGACTCGCGTCCATCGCTATTGCCGCCAAGCGTCTGTGGCGGTCGCAGAGTCTTGAGGTTAAAAGAGGGGAGCACGTCGGGATTCGTAAATATGGCTTCCCGGCGATTACGATACTGATCCTCAATCGACTCCGTAAACGGATGCACCACCAGCACGTCAAGACCGGCCAGATGACGTGACCAAGGCTCGGGACCAAGGTACGGCTCGAGTGAACCGAGATCCGTCAATGCAGCACCAGGGCAGCGACTGCGAATATGCTCCGCCTCGTAAGGAGCATTCATCAGCCCCAGCAGATCAGCCTCTTCCAGCGCACCCAGATAGGTCTCCGTAAACCGGGCAAACTGATCCCTCGTCGCGGGATATACGCCGGCATGCAACCAAACCTTTTGTAAAAACGCCTCATCCGCCCGGCCTGTCTCCTGAAATACCCCGATGCAGTTGCTTTCCATCCAACCAAGTCGGCTCGCCAGAAATGGCCTTCGGTCACGCAGTGCTCCGCCGATAAACTGTCCGACTAGGTAGTGATTAAGTGTCGGCGTCAACCGTTGATCGGGAAGAGACACCGTCCGTCCGCGGGAACCCGACAGCACTGACCTCAATGAGGAGAGAATGGATGAACAGCTTGCCATGATGATCAGGTCTTAACGGCTTTTCCTCCAGAGTGAGCGAATGGAATTTTGCCAAACCCCGAGCAATGGCAACTCGATGTAAGTATCCAGCGTGCCAATGCCATTGCGTCGAGCCCATGCATTGTAATGCTTCACGTTATGCTTGAAATACCGATCCCCACCCGCGCTGGCCTGGGAGCGCTCGTGCGAGGGATGATCGATGTAGCCGACGTGGTTTTCGTAAGCCCCCGCCTTCTGGCAGGCGCGCGAGAGCCACCAGTCAATGGTCGCCGCCCCACACCAGAGATCCGGCATATCTCGCACCAGCAGATCGTCCCAGATGACATCGGGGATATAATACATGTCGACGCCGTAGGTGATCTCATGCGAGGGCAACTCCCGACGATGAAAACCATGCGCAATATCGAGGTTCGGAAGATCGAAAGGGTCGCGAGTGATGATGACGTCTGAGTTGCACCACACGAATCCCCGCCCATTGGAGTTCGCGCGACCGAGCTTTAGGATTTCGGCAAACTTTACCATCTTCGGCCCAGCGCGAAAGATGACGGGATCAAGACCAAAAGCCTCGATACTCTCAAGCAGCTTTGCCTGAGCATTGCGGAGACGTTCGCTCCGGCACGGCTCGATCCACTGGAAAACGACGGGCTTTTTCATGAGACAGACCGAAGGATCTACCGCGCCCTCCACTGCGCCTCAGCGCAATCGTACTCGAAAATGCGCGCAGGAGACGGAGGGAGGATATGATTCCACAACAAACCCCGCAGCACCGGGTTGCAGCGGTATTCCCAATATTCAGTAAGCTTCTCCCGGAAGGTCATCGGACGCACGAGCGAGCGAGCCTCTTCATTGTAGGCGTCGATGCTACCGCTGAGCTGACCATGATGAATGCGGAAAGCTCCCAGATGCGAATACACCGAATGCAGTGGAGCCTGTGTCGCAAAGGAATGCCACAGAAAATAGTCACCCGCCAATCGGAACCGGCGCAACTTTTCGAAGTTGATGGTGCGATTCAGCTTCGCCGACCAGAAGGTCGACTCCTGCTGCACGCCGGGCCGCGGATGCGGACCCAAGTATACGCCCGTCTCGAAAAACTCCCGCCGAAACCGCGGCGGTTTCCACGATGCGATGATCTGTGAGCGGTCATTCTGCAGCACACTGTATCCCGTTACCCAGTCCACCCCAGGATGAGTGAATACCTCCGCCAAAATCTCGAAGGCGTGAGGATGGTAGGTATCTCCGGCATTCAGGTACGCCACGACGTCGCCTGTAGCGGATCGCAAACCCTTGGCTAACGCATCGTACATCCCCGAGTCCGCCTCGGAATGAAACTCCACACCCCGATCTGCATATCTCTCCACGAGCGACGCGGTCTCGTCCGTCGATGCCCCATCAACGATCCGATACTCCAGTTCGACAGAGCCATCACGAACCGCCGTTTGATTAACGATCGAGTCAATCGTTTCGCCAAGCAAACCCACCGCATTACGGCAGGGAGTAATGATGGAAAATTTCACCAAAGACCGAGCTCCGCGATTCCCACGATCATGTTATTGCATACGTCGGATGGAACTTCACATACCTGTCCGCTCCGGCATCAAAGCCCAAGACAGGCCCTCGGTAAGCAGTTTGATAAAACCACGAGTGCAAGAGCCGGCGCGACCATGGACGCTTGAAAAAGAACCTCTCGGCCGTGTCTTTTCTCTGGATTAAGGCATCGCCCCGCCGGACGGATTCCGCTGGCAGCGAGCTCCTTACTTTTTGGACCTCCTCACGATAGAGATCCGCCCCTTGAAACGAGCGGTTGGCATCCGTGTAGTTAAATCCACCAAGTAACGCAGTCGTCGCCACCAAATCGGCATGACGGGCAAAACGCGTCCACAATTCGAAATCTCCCGCAATGGTCCATCGCAGGTCCAAGCCCCCGGCTTTCTCAAACAGGCTGCGCCGCCAGAAACAGCACTCCTGCATCACGCAGCCCAATCCGCCGGGATAAAATGCGCCTCCCGCCAACAGCTCCCGGGGAAAAGGGGTAAGGTTGGACATCCCTTGGACAGCGCCATCCCGCAACTCACTACGGATGCCCGTAATCCACTCTACCTCTGGAAAATCGCGAAAGATCCGATTCACAACGCGCAAAGTCCATGGGAAATAGACATCGTCGCTATTCAGCCAGCAAAGAACATCCCCCGTAGCATGGGAAAACCCTTTATTGATTGCATCGTATTGCCCACGGTCCCGCTCGATAATGAGTTTGGAGAAACGATCACGATAACCGCTCAGGATCTCAGGACTCTTATCCGTACTGCCACCGTCCACAACGATGTACTCGAAGTTCGGGTAATCCTGCGCGAACACGGAATCCACCGTGCGAGCAAGCCGCGCCTCCCCATTGAAGTTCGGAGTGACCACAGATACCTTCAAGTCACCTACCATATTTTACTCAGCAAATCTGAGGACTTCGGCTCGTATCCGCTCCGCCATGAACTTACTCCATTTTTCCCACCTTCTTACCAAGGATTTCGGCTTCCGTGAGGGATCACCCGCTACGGAATGGCGAGAATAATTAAATGCAATATCCCTATAGCCTACTGCCTCCAACCGAGCTGAGGCATGCATCACTGCTTCGAGATAGGGTTTATATAGCAACTTCGCCGCAATCCATTTTCTTGCGGTTGATATTTCATAATCTCCTAGACCCGTCCAAACGTAACTGGGCCGAGATTGCCACATATTGGTAAAATGATAAAAAAGGACTGGGCGCCCATCTGCCGCGGGATGCGCCCAAACGCCGCTAACCTTGTGTCTACCAAGGTTCCAAGGCGCAAGATTCGCCCCCGGATGATCGATGATTTTGACCTTTCGATAGAGAGTCGGCCACTCATCCAGATACTTCTGATCACCGAACTTTCCGTCCTCCGGACGGTCATAGCACCATTCGATGCATTGCTCGCGCCATCGACGAACACACCGCAGCCCTTCTTCATCACGCCGGATCGAAACCCATCCGACATTGAAGCGCCCATATTGCAGTCGGTCGGAATAGGCACGGGCATGCCGGTGCTCAATGATCCCGATCGACGCGTCTCCGAGTTCCCGGAAGACCGCCTCATAGTTGCTGAAGAAATACAAATCCGCATCGAGATAGGTCAGGATATCTATCTCCGAATGCCTCCCGAAGAGGAAGGTCATCCACGCCGCCGTCAGCGTAAAAATATACTCCGATGGGCTGCGCTCCGGCTTCACCGTGAGCAAGGCGGAGTCGAATGCCTCCAACTCCCCCAGACTCACCGCCACGATATTTTCGTCCGCCAAACGGTCCAACCGCTCGCGACACTCAGGACTCAGGCAAAGGAACCAAAGGCGAAATTCGCCCCCACTCTTCCGCATGGACTCCACCAAGGCCAAAGCCCGGGACAAAAACCGATGATCTGCGTACGTGCAGAAATGCCTCATGCAAAGAAGCTAACCACGCCATCAATCACTCGAGCCACCTCCCCATCCATGAGATGCGGGTGCATTGGCAGACACAGCAAGGTGCGGCAGGCCTCCTCAGACGCGCCAAGGTCGACAGTGCTTTCATCGACATATTCATAATATGCGGGCTGACGATGAATGGGCTGCGGGTAGAGAATCCCCGCCAGCACTTTGCGCTCCGCCAGATGGGCTTTGAACTCATCCCTTCGTGAAGTCGCGATGGTGTACTGATGGAAAACATGCCCGTCATGAACCACTGGGCGAAGGATGTCCAGCGCGGCAAACGCCTTGTCGTATTGACTGGCAATAGCGCGACGCCGAGCATTGTCCGCATTGAGATGGCGGAGTTTTACCCGCAGGATTGCCGCTTGCAGTTCATCGAGCCGAGAGTTCATCCCCACCTCGGAACTAATGTACCGTTCCCGCCACCCGTATTGACGCAGCGAGAGAATGCACTCAGCGATTTCCGGTGACCGAGTGAAAGCCACACCGGCGTCTCCCATGGCTCCAAGATTTTTGGTCGGATAACAGCTGTATGCCGCGGCATGACCGAACGTTCCAACCTTGCCCCCATTCCACAAAGCCCCGTGAGCCTGCGAACAATCTTCCACCACCTGAAAGCCATGTATTTCCGCCCAGGCCATGAGCGTCGTCATGTCAATCGCTTGACCGTAAAGATGCACCGGTACCACGGCCGCCAGCTTTCTCTCCGAAACCAGCACCTTTTCTAAGGAGGCGAGATCGAGCAAAAATGTCTCCGGATTGATATCGAGAAACACCGGTCTGGCACCAGCCCTGACCACCGCCGTAGCCGTTGCCACCGCCGTATGAGTGGGTATCGCCACGTGGTCGCCGGGCTGCACCCCGCAAGCCCGCAGACAAAGTTCCACGGCATCGGTGCCGTTTGCCAGGCCGATCGCATACCCTCCGCCCATCCATTCCGCATACTCTCTCTCAAAAGCGGCCACCTGATCGCCGAGGATGTAGTTCGTCCCGTTCAGCGCCGTATGTAGCGCCGCATCGATCTCCTCGCGGTGAACTTGGTAGGAAGCCGACGGATTCGCGGGAAAGACAAGGAACGGATCAGACATAGGAGAAGAGATTCTTCCGATAATAAGCCAGCAGGCCTGCCAGACTATCCCGCAGGCTGACATCGGGAGCCCATCCGAGGTCGGCGTGAATTTTGTCGGCATTTGTATAGTAGTCGCCGATGTCGATGCTTTTGCGATCGGTAGGGTACTCGCGCACTAGGAGTTCGCCCCCGCCATTCACATCAATCAACAATCTGCCGAGATCGAGGAGGTTGATCGATTCTTTGGAGCCGACATTATAAACCTGTCCGGCGGATTTGTCCGAGCGCGCCGCAAGAACAAGGGCATCCACACAATCAATAACATCAAGGATGTCGCGCAACTGCTCCCCCCCCCAGACCTCGATCGGCTTGCCATCGATCAAATTGCGAATCCAGACGCCAAGAAACGTCTGGCGGGCATCCTTTACCCGCATGCGAGGACCAACCACGTTGGTCAATCTCAGCACAGTTGTTGCTATGCCATAAACCTTACCATAAAGCAGATGATATTGCTCGCCCGCGAGCTTATTGACTCCATTCACATCCACCGGATCGAGCGGATGGTTTTCATCCACTGGCAGATAACGCGGCTTCCCATAAATCTGCCGGGTACTGCCAAAAATGACACGAATATTTGGATTATGATGTCGGCAAGCCTCGAGAATCGAAAGCTGCGCCTTGCAGTTGATATCCAGATCAATCTCCGGCCTAGCCATCGAGTCCATGTGGCTCGTCTGCCCCGCCAGATTGAACAAGACATCCTGCCCCTTCACCAAATGGCAGAGACTATACTGGTCCCGCACATCCGAGATATTGACTCGCACCCTATCCTCGATACCTTCAATGTTAAAGAGGTTGCCGCCATACTCCGGCACCAGGCTGTCGATCAAAGTAACCGTCGCCCCCTCAGCCACAAGCCGCCGAGCCAGATTCGAGCCAATGAAGCCGAGTCCGCCAGTGATGAGTGCTTTCATGAAAACTTCCTTAAGATTTTCTCGCTTCGATCACCATGAGATCGGGTTTCTCAATCACGCCCGCCTCATCAACCTCCAGATGATAGTACGCCCATCTCGGGATTTCGCTCTCGCCGTGATTTCTTGCTATGATGGACCTGAATCCAGCGTCCCGCATAACTCGCATCATCTCGTAGCGGTCATAAGCCCACTGGTGCACTTCGCCACCGAGCAACCGGAATCGCCCGATCTCCAGAGCTCGCAGATCGTCTTCAAGGGTTTTGCAGTTCAGCAACTTTTTAAGCAGGAACTGCCCCAATCGCCCCCACGGAACCTTATCGGCAAGGGAAGTTCTCGACGAAGAATCTCGTCGGGATCCCTTCAATATCTTTATGAGATCCGAACCCTCCTTGCCAATACGATCAACGATGAAGCGCTCATTTGGAAGATTGGTCCGTGCCAGCATATCTCCCATTTCCCCACCGCTACGCTCCCGCGCAATCTGATCGAAGATTTCCACCATCATCCACTCATGGTCCGCGTCCGCAGTAATATCTCCGCGATCCAGGCGGTCAATACACTCGAGATAAACCCTCGCTTGTCTCTCGAAGTCAGGAACTGCCAGACGCAGATAACCTCCTGCCTTCAGAATACGTCGGCACTCCGCGAGAAAAGCGGGGACATTTTCACGGCGCACATGTTCCAGAACAGCCGCCGAATATACAACGTCGGCTTCGCCATCGCCCAACGGCAAGCCCCGAGTCAAATCGCAAAGGATGACACCAGGCACCGAGGCATGAAGATCGAGATTGAGCCAGTCAGGATGAACACGGCAGCCGCAACCCACATTAACAAGCATTTCCATAATTACCTAATCGCGCCTGACAAAGTGATATCCCTTGAAGATGGTTTGTCCGCCTTCTAGCAGATAGTGATCAACGTTCCTCCATTCCGAGACACAGGAGTACCCCGCACTTTTCACATACTTCAGGAAGCGACACTCCGAAAAGAACCAGGCAGGGTAAGACGCCTCGTAAACATTCTTCGGAACACGCTGAATAGTCAACCGATCTTCGGGTTGATCGATCAAGGCCAGTTTGTCGAAAATAACAGACGATACCCGCCGGGATAAAAAGCTATCAAGGATATCAAAAGGAGAGTCGACGTACTGTAGCGAGGCACCAAAAAACGCAGCATTGGGCCTGACCTCCTCTATGCCCTGATCGATCTCCCGAAAAAACCGCAGGGCTTCGGAAGACAGCTCACGGTTTCCGAAATCCACGTAATGCGGTTGCTCCACGACCCCCCAGAGGAGGCGGGGAAGACCTGTCAGATAAACACGTGACTGAAAGTAGACACTGCCGAGCGAACCGCCAAAATCCAACACCCGCAGCTCCCCTCGATCTCGCGCCGCCTGCCAGAGCAGCGCCGCGAGAGTTTCCCATCGATATTCCGGTTTTTCGAAAAGCACCGAATCCCGCTCAAACGCAGCAAACCCATCCCGCACCGCAATTGCTGCCTCCTTGATTTTGATAAAAATCTGGTCTGCATCGTAGCCTCCGCACTCCGCGGCAGCGACGTCCCAGGACGGGTAGTCTCCGGAAAAAACCGGCGGCTCGATCGCCGCCGCAGCCGGTTCGGGCTCATCCGCAGTACCTCGCAATGCGGAATAAACCTTCCATAGGTATTCGCGGAACGATGGGATATCACGCAGAGCCATTACTTAATTAAACACCGATTTCAAATACTTGATCACTCGGAGAAAGATGCCACCATTGGTATAGTGGGGAAGCAACTGATCGCGCAAAAAATCGATAATCCTTTTTCTGGCCCTTGTATTCTCCGAAACGGGAAGGCGATCAACACACAGGGGACGACTATCCGCCTCGACCAAAAGGTGGGCGGGAACGTCATGGCAGTGCGTCCCGCTTCCATCAAGACCGATATTTCGGACGAGGGAACGCCCGGGATGCAAAGTGAGCATATCTTTCAAAAAGGCGGAGGCATGCCACCGGATCGCCCAAGAGTCATTTCGTCCCTCGATTTGATCGCGAAGCATTTGCGTGTAAGACGCTGCACCATCGAGATCAAACTCGTTCAGCAGTCCTCGCTCTTGGAGACCTTGCAGCAGCCGATTCCCATCTGATTCAAAAACCCTCCATGCCCGTCGCCAAGTAGCCCATCCCCAGCAGTCTGCACCTTTCAGAAAAAACGTCTCAGGGAGTCCCTTGATATCATAAACAAACCCATGAATGCTCGCGACCGCTTCATCATCGCGGTAAGTCGTTAAGGCATCATTCATGTACTGGAGAAAGAAAGGGGCGGTTACGAGGTCATCCTCCATTACGATAACCGACTCGTGCCTCTCAAGCATTCCCGACACCCCCCTAATGATGGATGCCGCAAGCCCGATGTTTTCGCTCTGCTCGACCAGCGAAACAGACTGAAAACCATCGATGGACGATACATACTCACGAATCTCGCCGCCGAGGCCTCTATCGTCTTCATTCCGTGGCCCATCCAGAAAGACAAACAGCGCGGAGCCACGGGCGATCGTATTCTTCGCGAGGGCCTCCACTGTTCGCTGCAGATGCAGCGGTCGATTGTATGCGAAAAGCGCAATCGGCGCGAATGGACACGCTTCAGTCACGCCACGTCACCCGTCCTCTGATAGAAAACCGTCCGTCCTGTACAGGCGACAGCCTTGTATCCCCGTTCCGTCACGTATTTCCACACATCGGATTTGCCTAAGGCCATGAGATCGGGAAGCATTTGCTCGACTAAGATGAAATCAAAGGAGTACTTCTGCAGATCGACGGATGAAAGCACCTCGACCTCCAACCCTTCGACATCAATGGTCAAAAAACTCGGACTAACGAACCGCTCGCGGTGGCGTTTGAGAATTTCTGAAAGCGGAAGCGTCTCAATATCAAGGATCCGCTCTAGTTTATAGTGCGTATCCTTAAGTTCCTCCCGCCGATCATTATCAATGCCGTTCAGCGCAGGTTCATTGTAGCAATAGAACTTGCGCACCGCAGCTTCCCGGCTGATTGCAACCTCGAGATTAACATCCTCTGACCGAAGCTCCCGAAACGGCACCATGCTCCCCGGAGTAGGATCGATATTAATCCCTCGCCAGCCCGCCTGATAGAACATCCACGTATTAGAAAACCGCGTAGGATGGTGCGCCCCTACATCGACAAAAAAACCCTTGCGATTCCACTCAGGATCAATCAACCCAGCTAGAACAGCATCCTCGCCCTCCTGCGCAAAGAAGGAACAACTGGCACAGCCTTCTGTCTCATCGCGCCTTAATCGTTGAAGAAATCCGCCTACTTTAGCGAACATTGCAACTATCCCTCCAACTCCCATGCTTGCTCAAGCAAGACGCCTCCATGAGTTTCAGGAATCATCCGGCCTGTACCGTAGAAATCTCCATTCTCAACCTCCATCACTTTAGCCTCCTGAATCCAATCCTGGATAACGCCATTATTGAATACAATCACATTCATCGTATATGTACCCTTACATAAGGGTAGCTTTTTCAAACGGCAAACCGCAATGCCCTCAGTATCATAAACCCCAAAAAAACCTCGCGCATATTCATTTCCAAGCGTCGCCAAAAAAGTCGACTGACCATGATAAATACTTATAGCAAATGCAACATTTTCCAATTTCACCCTCGGATCCTTAACGTACTTTATCCTAAATTCAATTTCTTGACCTGAAAGGTAAACTCTCTGCTCTTCGGCATCCGGACCCACAATACTCAAATCCTTAACCCGAATCGCCCCAACCCCAACCCTATCCCGCCGCTCAAGTAATGAGGTCGCAGAAATCTCAGATATTCGTCCCAAGTAAAAGTTAACCGCTTCCGAAATTCCACTTTTAGGAAGCACCACCTTTCCTTCCTCGAGCACAACCGCATGCGTACACAAGCTGGAAAGTGTAGCCATATTATGACTAACAAACACAACAGTCCGACCCTCCCTATGAACCTCATTCAGCTTACCGGTACATTTTTTCTGAAAATTCACATCCCCAACCGCCAACACTTCATCAACAATAAGAACCTCTGGATCAAGGTGCGCAGCCACCGCAAACGCAAGCCTTACATACATCCCACTTGAGTATCGTTTAACAGGAGTATCGATGAAGGCCCCAATTTCAGCAAAGCTCACTATCTCATCAAACTTAACCCGCACTTCACGGCGACTCATCCCAAGAATCGCACCATTGAGATAAACGTTTTCACGCCCGGTTAGTTCCGGGTGAAATCCGGTCCCCACCTCCAACAGACTCGAGATGCGACCGCGTGTTTTGATCGCGCCAGAGGTCGGCGATGTCGTGCGGCTTAAAATTTTTAGGAGGGTTGATTTACCTGCGCCATTTCGCCCAATCACTGCAAGAGTATCTCCTGCCTGGATCGATAGATTGATGTTCCGTAAAGCCCAGAATTCATCACCTTTTTCGATTCGTTTACTATGTTCGCCTATGACAGAGTTTGGATCTTCCTTACCTCTTTTACGAGCCCACCAGCTTTGGAGGTCCTTGACGAGCATGCCCCGGTTGATGGTGCCCAAGCGGTAGCGCTTGGAGACGTTCTCAATGCGGATTAGTTCAGACATTAGTTTCCGTTCGCCTCTCTTCTAAATGGTATCGGCGAAGTCTTTCTCGACCTGGTTAAAGATGGCGACTCCAGCGGCAAAGATGATCAAGGAGACTACGGTCAGGATGCCCAGCTCGGGATAATTTACAATGCCGGTTCCGAGGAAGGAATTGCGAAAGGTCTCGATGATCGGGGCGACCGGATTGAGATCGAGGATCCAGCGATATCTTTCATCGATCTGCGAGCGGGAGTAAAAAATGCAGCTCCCATACATCCAGAGCTGCATGCCAAAGCTCAGGGCCATCTGGAGATCGCGGTAGCGAGTGGTCAGCGAGCTGACGATGCAGCCGAATCCTATCCCCATCAGGCAGACTTGCAGTACAAGGACCGGGAAAGTAAGTACATCGATGCCGGGGCGGATGTCATTTCCCCTCAGATAAAAGAACAGCAGAAAGGCCAGAAACATCAGGAACTGGAGGACAAACGTCGCCAGCACAGAGAACACCGATGCAATAGGGACAGTAAGCCGGGGGAAGTACACCTTACTAAAGATCTGCGCATTGGCGGAGAAAACTCCGGAGCAGCGCATGAGGCAGGCGGAAAAGAGCCCCCACATCACGATGCCGGGCATATAGAAAATGAAGGGCGGTACGCTGGAGGTACCCATCTTGGCGATCTGGCCGAAGACGAGAGCAAAGGCGAGTGTCGTCAACAAGGGCTGCAGGATGAACCACACCGGGCCGAGTACCGTCTGCTTGTAGGTGGAAACAAAATCCCGGCGGAAGAAGAGGTAGATCAGGTCCCGATACCGCCAGACGTCGGCGAGGTTCAAATCAAACCACGATCTCTTCGATGTAATGATTCTGTCCCATTTCTCGGAAGAGATGCCGGGTGTTTTTACGAGGCTATCCATTAAATTGAATTTTTCCGGGCATGCTGCCGCCCTTGGTAGCTCGCTTTACGGCGAGACCATTTTTTAAGTTCTAAGATGTTGGGTTTTGTCTGCTTCACAGACAGTACTCCTCAAGGGAGCGGGGTCATCGGACGAGGAACTTCAGGATCCAGGGGAGCATTTTGTTCCCCTTTTCGAGCCAGTGTTTGAGCCGCTCGATTTTCATCATGGTGGCTTTGCGCTGCTCGGGGGTCATGTCGGCGGAGAGCTGCTCCATGCGGCGGATGCGCTCCAGGGCGCGCTCCATCCGAGGGTGCAGCTCTTCCTTGATGAAGGCGGTGGCAAATTTGCTCAATTCCAAGTCGGCGACATAGTGGTCTCGCCGATCTCCCGGGACATAGGTGGTTTTGACGGCTCCCACTCCGCGGAGGAGTTTGAGCCCCTGACTGGCTGCGCCGAGGCTGATGTTGAGCCTGCTCATGATCTCGTCCATCGCCAAAGGCTTTGGCGCGACGAAGAGAAGACCGTAGATCTCCCCAACCGATTTCGGCAACCCAATCAGTTTCAGGAAGTTAATGAACATCTGGATCGCTTCAATCTCGATCTCCGACAACTCTTTGTCCGCTTCCTGTGGCAGGGTGATCGGTTTTTCCAGCATGTCTGGGATAGAGTGTTATCCCGAACTTCATTGATTTCAATAAAAAATGAAGGCAACCAAACTCCCTTCACTTCGGTTTACCGTGAAGAAGATGTGTCTTTTGGTCAATGATACGGATGGCAAGGCCACGTTGCGGGCCGGTGCTACGGGCCCGATTTTCTCGTAAAGGAATGCGCCTGACGCCGGGCACCGCCAATTCGGTATGGTGACTGCCGGATCGTTCCCTTTGGGAGGGAGGGCGCCTTAAGAGGCGTCCATGACAATTATTCTTACTTCGTTCGCGTAACATTCGACGCATCGTTCGGTTCAGGCAGGTCTTGGTGTCATGCGCGTCACCGCGCGTACTGTGAAATTTGGGACAGGAGCTTCGCGAAGGAAACACACACCCATTTCCTGCAAGAAACTCCGACTGCCATCATCGCCATCGCCATCGCCATCGCCATCGCCATCGCCATCGCCATCGCCATCGCCATCGCCATCGCCATCGCCATCGCCATCGCCATCGCCATCGCCATCGCCATCGCCATCGCCATCGCCATCGCCTATGCACATTGTCTGTTGCAGCATCCCGGACATCGCATATACGGTGTTGGGCTACCTGAGGAAACCATGTTAAGACGTCTGGCAACATCATCGCTCCGGAAACTCGGCTTCGAACTGCGCCGTATTGACTCTGTCCGACGTACATGCTCGCCGCTAGAAGAGTTCCTGAAGACATGGACGCAGATCGGGGTTCCGCCAACGTTCATCATCGATGTCGGCGCGAACCATGGAAAGTGGACACGGACGGCGCTTCAGTACTTCCCGAGAGCGAGCTATCTGCTGGTCGAGCCTCAGGAGGAGCTCAGGAAGTACTCCGAGGAGCTGCTGGGAAAAACCGATATCCGCTGGCTCACTGCCGGAGTCGGCGACCAGGTGGGCGAGTTGCAGCTTTCCCTGATGTCCCGCGACGACAGCTCAAACTTTCGTCTCTCCAAAGAGGAGGCTGGTCGGCTGGGAATTTCCCAGAGAGCCGTTCCCATCACAACGCTCGATGAGATCGCGCGATCAGAAGGCCGCGTCCCCGAGATGGTCAAGATCGACGCGGAGGGACTAGACCTGCGCGTCCTAAAAGGGGCCTCGACTCTGCTGGGAAAAACGGAGGTATTTCTCGTGGAGAGCGGTGTCTGCTGCCTGGAGCTGGAAAACTCCTTCCACGCCATTTACTCGTTTCTGAGTTCGCACGGCTATCGCCTGTTCGACTTTACCGACTTCAATCGCGCGCCCCGGAGCCGCACGCTCTGGCTCACCGAGATGGTCTTCGTCCGCGAAGACTCCGCGGCCTGGCGGCACGATCTGCTGCGCAGCTACGAGTAGCAGTTCGCCCGGACCCGGGCACCCGGCCTGATCTCCCGCTATTTCAGGTGAGACGTGCGCCGGATCAGGGCATGCAGCTCATTGTGATAGCGCAGCTGGGTTTGCAGGATGAAGCTGATGCTGAGGCTGAGAGCGCCCAGAATGGCAAATCCGACCGCCAGGAGCGCGAGCGGCACGTGATAAACGTAACGAAAGATCGCGTAGTCGATGATTGGCAGTGCGCCAGCTGCGAGGCTCAGGAGCAGGAAGATCGCAGCCACCATTCCAAAGAATAGACCCGGGCGATAGTCGCGACAAATGAGGGCAAAGGCCCAGACGACGAGCGCTCCATCGCGGTAGGTATTGAGCTTGGAAAAGCTTCCTTCCGGGCGTGATCCATAGGGCGTGTCGATCTCGGCGACGCGATACCCCTTGGAGAGTGCCTGCAAGGTCATCTCGATCTCGATCTGAAAACCGGAGGCGTAAAGGGGGATGCTCTTTACGAAGTTGCGGGTGAAGACACGGTATCCGCTGAAAACATCCTCGATCGGCGCTCGAAACGCGGAGCGAATAAGCCAGCAGACAAACTGGTTGCCGAGCTGGTGCATCGGGCGGTAGGCGCCAGCGAGTTGCTCCTTGGGCGTGCATCGTTTACCGACGAGCATATCGGCGGAAAGCTCGTGAAAGGCCTTGAGCAGTTCAGGCGCGGAGTCGGCCGAGTAGGTCGAGTCGCCATCGACCATGATGTAAATGTCGGCCTCGATGACGGAAAACATATGCCGCACGACGCAGCCTTTGCCTTGATCCGGGGAATAAACCACCTTGGCTCCAGCAGCACGGGCCACCTCAGAGGTGCGATCTGTGCTCCGGTTGTCAAAGACCCAGATCGTTGCATCGGGCAGCACGCGCTGAAAATCGGCGACCACCTTGGCGACGGTCTTCTCCTCGTTGTAGCAGGGTACGAGTACCGCTATGGACGGCGAAGTGGGAGACAGAGAGTTGGCCATGGAAGGTGAATCACGAACGAGTTGGGAGATACCTCTGTACGATGGGCTGGAGATGTTTCCAAACCACTGGACGGAGATAATGTGCGGCAACAACCAAGACGAACACCGCCATCGCCGTCAAGGCGAAGAGAAGGAATCCGCCGAGGCTGATCCGGTATCGCTGGATGTCGAGAGCGTGGACAATGGAGACCGTGAAGGCGTTTGCCATCGGCGCGGAGAAAAGTATCAAAGCTCCCCAGGCAGCGAGTCGATAGGCACCAAGCTCCGGACGCACCAGCACCAGGACAAATGCCGCGGCAAAGAGGACTATCGTCGGGATATGGAGTCTCGTCGCGATCTTGGCCCATTCCCGGCCCACATTACTTTGGTGCAGATGGGGCAGATGGCGGCTCAACCCCGCGGCCTGATCCAGATAGACCCGACACATCTCCTGGATGTGTGGGCGGTAATCATCGACGATGTTCAGCTCAAATGAGTTTCCGGCCGACTTCGCGATGCGGCTCCAAACCAGATCGCCGCGGTAAAAGGTTGAGCCCGACGGCAGCAGTACGTGGCTTAGTTGAGTCAGGACCTTGCCCGCCATTCCCAGAGGATTGGTCAGCGCGGTAGCAAGATATAGTTTGATACAGTAGGATCGGAATTTTTCAGGATCCGCTCCTGCGTATTCATAGAGGGAGTCCATGAAATGCGAGCGGTAAAAGAGATAGTCGGGGTTGAATCCGAGCTTCTCGTAGTTGTGCTGCATCGTTTCCGCGACGTGCATCTCGCTGCGCAGTTCGGCGAGCAAGGTCTCCAGCCGGGCCTTTTCCGGGTCGCCAGCGGGCATCGCGGCTGCATCTGCGGTGAGCTTTTTCTCGATCAGCCGGGCGTGAATCGTAAAGAGCGTCGAAGGCAGAAACGTGCGTGATCTTTTGTCCTTGATGAACCACAACTCGGGCGGGAGCCAGAGGAAGATCCCGCAAAGAACAACTCCGAGAGCAGGGCCTACGAGCTTTGCTCGCAGCGGCAATCCCTTGCCCACGATACCGACGAAGACCGGAGCAACCGTGGCGAGAAATGCAAACAGCCAACTGGGCTTGAGCAAGAGGCACCCGTAGGCAAAAAACAGCGCCCCGGCAGCAGTGAGGATCGCGATCATCTCATGCGGGCGCTTCCAGCGACACCAGCAATAGGCCATGAGGCAGGCGAGCTGGGCGTAGCCAAAGAATTGCATTACAGATTCCGGTCTGAGCGCCGACTCGAGAAAGATCAGCTGCGGGTTTACAGCCTGCATCCAGATTGGAATCGCACCCGCCACGACCACGGCGAGACGAATCCAAGGCTTCAGATCAAAGAAGGACACCCAGATGCGCCAGGTCACGGCCATGAGGATGATCGAGATATACCCGAGCGCCTGCTGCCAGTAGAAAAGCCCGGCAAAGCTGCCCGTGGTCTTGAGAAACAACGTCACGAGACCCGGATAAAGCCAGTCGCGGCCATTGGTTTGCCGGAATCCGTCTCCGCTCAGCCAGGAGAGCGCCGGATTGACGTACCCCCAGGTATCCGGATCGCCAAAGGGTACTGGTGCGAGCGGTGCGCGGGCCTGCCAGGCGCAGAAAAGGAGATAGGCCAGGACAAGCCACTCGATGCCGACCGGGGCCGATTTGGCCAGGCCTGCCAGAGGTGGTGGTGCCTGCTTGTTCTCTCGATTCATCACGGTTGCCTACCGGGCGGACTCCCGGCGGGCAAGAGGAAAGCGCATCATCTTGCAGTCGCGCCGCGAGGGGCGAAGCACCCTATCTCTCTGTCGCATTTTCGTCCCGCAGGTAAACCTCCTGCCGTCCGAATACGCCTCCCAGGTGATAGTGGGAGCGAATGTATTCGTAGGTATCCGCAGCCCATTGCGAGAATTGCGACGCGTCGTTTTTGTTGATCTGTCGATTGTCGATCACGATAGCTGCCGGGGCATACTTCGCCAACTCGGCGAGAGTTTCCCGGTGAAAATCCGCCCCCGCCGTCGCGTTGTCGATGTAGAGATTGTACTCGTAGGAAGGGCGGTTGGCGAAAAAGTTGATCGTCGGCGCGTACGGATAGCACACAACATACTCGCCAGGTTTGGTCCGGGTGCGCAGGAGATCGTACACTCCCTGCATCTCCGCCAGCTCCTTCTTCTTTAGCCAGACTCGGACGCCATTTTCGGCGACAAACTCGTAGCGACGCTTGTTTTTCGCCGCGATGGTTCCTGCCGATTCCTTTGGAAAGGAATGATAAACGTACAAGCCCGCATCGAGGATCGACAGGCAAAGGACGAGCGCAATCACCACCACCCCGACCGAACCAGCGGCGCGAAAGCGCCTCACTGCGCACCAACCGGCAAGGGCCAATGCCACGAGAAACGGAGCCATGAATTCGCTGAGGTGCGGCGTATCGGGCCGGAAAAAGTAATACTGCGGAAACAGGGTCAGCGAGCAACCGAAGGCGGTGAGGACAGCGAGATAGTCCGCCCCAGCCTCCTTTTGTCGACGGATCAACGCCGAGACAAACGTCACCGAAAATATCCCGACGAAAAGCGGAGCCACCAGTAGAGGAAGATGAATGATGACCGCGAATGCCCGGTCATAAAATACGGGCAGCGTCCATGCATCGCTCATGAGAGGCCTTTGCAGTGAGCTTCTGTCGATGGAGCGCCCGGAGGCATCCGAGTTTGCCTCGGGGACTGGTTGCGGGACTGAACCGCTCTCCACTGGGGCCGGCGTGACATCCACCGGAGCATCGGATGCTCCCGTCGTAGCGGAAAAAAGCCCGGTGCGAACGAGATGGAACCAGTTCAGGTATTGCCCAACAAACTGCTGGTCAAACCCGCGGGCTCTCGCGTCGAAGTATACCGGCAGATGCAGCAATACGGCCACCGCCAGAGCCAGAGCCGTCCCCGAGGCGGAGATGCCGATACGCCGGACCACCGAACCGGAGGCAATACAGGGCGCGAGGATGGCCAGTCCCACCATGATGAAGGTGAAAAAAAGCCCCAGGTCGACTCGGATCAGGTAGGTCAGCCCCAGACCCAGACCAGCTATCACCATCCACAGGAGCTGACGGCCAGAGGATTTCTGCTGAAAAACATAAGCCTGCAAAAGCAGGTAGATATTCAGCAACCCGAGAAATGGCATGTAGTTGCGGAAGATCATTCCCGGGATGAGAACGACCAGAAAAGCCACTCCCACCGAGAGAACGCCGAGTCCGGTCGCCCGCCGAAGCGTGAAAAAGGCGAGCAACCCGGAGCAGGTGCAGATCGCAAAAAAGAAGATGCGTAATGCCACGTAGCTCGGGCCGACGACTTTGAACAACCCAACCACCGGGTAAAACCACATGACATTGTACCCGAGGAATGTGTCCGCGATCGGCCTCTGTCCTTCCAGGAGGCGCAGGGCGATCACCGCTGCCGTGCCACCCTCCCCGCTGAGGTTCAACCCGGAGCGGTAATATTGCGCATAGTACAGCGCCGCCAGAGCCAACACCAGGAGCCAGCCGTGCCGCGCAAGCCAGCCGTCCGCGGTAACGGCAGCGGACCGGGCATCCACCCGGCCGATCCTCGACACGAGCTGCTTCCAAATCGGCTGGGGGGCTCCGGTCATGGGCAAGTCACCGCCTCCAGCCTCCCGGCAGCGTTTCCCTGAAAACTATGTGCGGCTGGGAACATTGAGGGCTAGCAACGACATTGAGGGGGGCATTTCAAGAAAAAATGAAATCCCCGTGGTTCCGGCCTCGGCTTTTTTCTGGCACTCGGGAAATTTTGGTCCGATGCTGCCCGGCTGATGATTTCGCTGACAGTTCCGATTTATAACGAGGAAGGCTCGATCGAGCCCTTGTTCGAAAAAGTGCGGGCTGTCATGGACCCGTACGGACAGCCTTGGGAGATTATCTTTGTCAACGACGGGAGCGTCGACCGCAGCGCCCAGATCCTCGATCGTCTCGCCGCAGATTATCCGCAGGTCAAGGTGATCCATTTCCGGCGCAACTTTGGCCAGACAGCGGCCATGATGGCGGGGTTCGACTACGCCTCCGGCGACGTGATCATCCCGATGGATGGCGACGGCCAGAACGACCCGCACGACATTCCCCGCATGCTCGAGCAGATCGAGGCGGGCTATGACGTTTGCTCCGGGTGGCGTAAGGATCGACAGGATAACGCCCTCCAGCGCAACCTCCCGAGCATCCTGGCCAACAAACTCATCTCGGCCGTCTCCGGAGTGCAGTTGCATGATTTTGGCTGCTCGCTGAAGGCCTACCGCGCCGAAGTGATCAAGAACGTCCGCCTTTACGGCGAGATGCATCGATTTCTGCCCATCTATGCCAAGTGGCATGGTGCCCGCATCACAGAGATCCCCGTCAATCACTACGCCCGCACCGCCGGATCCTCGAAGTACGGGCTCGAGCGTGTCGTCAAGGTGTTGATGGATCTTGTGACGGTGAAGTTCATGGACAAGTTCATGCTCAAGCCGATGTACCTTTTCGGCTTCTGGGGCATCCTGTTTTTCGCCGCCTCGCTCGGCTTCACGGTCTGGACCTTTTACATGCGGACGCGTGGGTACTATTTCACCGCGACCCCGCTGCCGATGATGGCGGTCTTTTCTTTCATGACGGGCGTGATTTGCGTGCTCATGGGTCTGCTGGCCGAGATGGTGACGCGCACCTTCCACGAGTCGCAGGGCAAATCGATCTACATCGTACGCAGTACGCGCAATGTGACCCCCGGCGATAGCGTTCTGCCAATCCCGGTTCAGGCCGCAGCTACCGCAACAGTTCGATAACACCATGTGCGGCATCGCGGGATTTCTCGGGACGGGCACGCGTTCCGATCTCCAGAGGATGACCAATGCCCTGGCCCACCGCGGGCCGGACGCCGAGGGGTTGTTTCAGATCGAGGCCGAGGGACTGCATCTCGGCCATCGCCGCCTGAGCATCGTCGACCTCACCTGCGGAGCCCAGCCGATGCATACGGCGGATGGACAGTACTCCATCGTCTTCAACGGCGAGATCTACAATCATGCCGCCCTCCGTGTGGAACTCCAGCAGCGGGGATGCGTTTTCCAGACCGACCACTCGGATACCGAGGTGCTCCTGCACGGGTATCGCGAACACGGTGCGGCTTTCGTCGAGCGTCTGAACGGCATGTGGGCCTTCGCGATCTGGGACCATGCGCGGCGCGAGCTTTTCATCAGCCGGGACCGCTTTGGCAAGAAGCCGCTCTATTGGTTCCACCATCAGGGAACGTTTGCGTTTGGCTCCGAACTGACCGCCCTGCTGGAGCACCCGTCGTCGCCTCGCAATGAGTCTCGGCTGGCCCTGCAAAAGTTCTTCGCCTACGCGCTGATTCCCGCCCCGCATTCCATCATCGAGGGAATCTGGAAGCTCCCGGCTGGCCACAACCTGCTCGTCCGCCCTGGGGAGGCTCCAAAGATTTCGCGGTACTGGAGATTTGAACTCGAACCCGAGGAGTCGTGGAACTCCCGCCCCGAGCAGGACCTCGCCGAGGAACTCCTTAGCCTGCTTGATGACGCCGTGGCGCGCCGCCTCATGTCCGACGTGCCGCTCGGCGTATTCCTTAGCGGCGGCATCGACTCCACCGCCGTTGCCGCCCTGGCCTGCCGCCATGTCGATCGCGGCCAGCTCAAGACGTTCAGCATTGGCTTTTCCGAGCCGACATTCGACGAATCCGCCTTCGCCAAACGCGCCGCCGAGCATTTGCAAACCTCGCATTCCCTGGAGATGCTCGATCTCGACAAGGCCATCGAGGTGCTGCCGCTCATCCTCGACAAGCTGGACGAGCCGCAGGGCGACAACTCACTGCTCCCCACGTGGCTGCTCAGCCGGTTCACCCGCCGCCATGTCACCGTCGCCCTCGGCGGCGATGGGGGCGACGAACTCTTTGCGGGATACGAGACCTTTCGCGGCCTGAACAAGGCGCAGTGGTATTCCCGTCTGGTGCCGAAACCCGTGCACCACGGCATCGCCGCGCTGGCCTCGCTCATGCCGGTGTCGCACAACAACCTGAGCTTTGACTTCAAGATCAAGCGCGGCCTCGGCGGCGTGCAGTACCCCGCGCCGTACTGGAATGCCGCATGGCTCGGCGCCGTGGCCCCCGGCGAACTCTCGCGCTGCTTCGGCGGCTCCGTCGACCTGGAAGCCGTGTACTCCGAGGCGATCGAGGTGTGGGATGCCTGCCGCCAGAAAACCCTGCTCGACCGCACACTGCAGTTTTACACCGAGATCTACATGCAGGACGGCATCCTCGCGAAGGTCGATCGCGCCAGCATGATGCATGGCCTGGAGGCGCGCAGCCCGTTCCTCGACATCGAGGTGGCAAACTTCGCCCGCCGCCTGCCGAATCGGTTCAAGCTTCGCGACGGCGTCACCAAGTATCTCCTGAAAAAAGCCCTCGAACCGCTCCTCCCGGCAGACATCATTTACCGGAAGAAAAAGGGCTTCGGCACGCCAATGAGCGCGTGGTTTCACACCGGCAAGCTCACCATCACCGAGCCCTCGCACTTCGCCCAGGCCAGGGCTGTGGCGCATCTCAACCGGAAATCCGACGAGCGGCTCTTCCTTTGGTGCCAATACACGGCGGAGCAATGGCGGGCTCGCCGCCAGCGGGCGGGGCTCATCGCGTGAAGGTCCTCGTTCTCTGCTATGAATACCCGCCGGTAGGGGGAGGCGGCGGACGCGTGGCCGCCCAGGTCGCCACCGGCCTCGTCGCCCGCGGACACGAAGTACGCGTCCAGACCTCGGGCATGCGCCACCTGCCTGCGCATGAAGACCGCGACGGCGTGCGCATCGAACGCGCCGAGTCCTTCCGCAAAAAGGAGGACACCTGCAGCGTCCCGGAAATGGCGCTCTATCTCGCCACCAGCTTCCTGCCCGCCCTGAAGCTCGCCCGCGAGTGGAAGCCCGACGTGATCCATGCGCATTTCGCCGTTCCCACCGGCGTATTGGCTGCTTCGGTTTCCGCGCTGACGCGCATCCCCTACGTGCTCACCGCCCACCTCGGCGATGTGCCGGGCGGCGTACCGGAGCAAACGTCGCACCTCTTCAAGATCGTCGACCCGTTTGCCCGCATCCTTTGGAAAAGAGCCGCGGCGACAACGGCGGTCAGCTCCTATGTGGGGGCCCTCGCCCGGGCCGCCTATGCGGCAGACCCTCACGTGATCCTCAACGGCATCGCCGCTCCCGCAAATACGGGAGACCAGAAAATCGCCAACAAGCTCCTGATGGTCGGTCGCCTGAGCGTGCAAAAAAATCCCCTCCTCGCCATCGAGAGCCTTGCACTGGTCCGGGATCTGCCCTGGACCCTCGACGTTATCGGCGATGGCCCCCTTCGCGCGCAGATGGAAGAGCTCGCCCGGCAGAAAGGCATTGCCGACCGCATCACCTTTCGCGGCTGGCTCGATGCCCGCGACGTCCACGCCGCCATGGCGGAGTCTGAACTGCTCTTCATCCCCTCCCTGCACGAAGGCCTTCCCATGGCAGCCATCGAGGCGCTGCACCATGGCCTGGTCATTGTCGGCTCCAATATCGGCGGCCTGGCCGACGTCCTCTCCGACGACGAAAACGGCTTCATGTGTCCCCTGGAAGCTCCCGCCTTCGCCGAGAAACTCCAACTGCTGCTCACCTCGCCGGAGTTGAAAACCCGCATGGCGCTGCATTCGCACAAACTGGCAGCCAGCTTCGGCGTCGATCGATCCGTCGATGGCTACGAAAAGGTGTTGCGCGCCGTGGCGGGAGAGAAAGAATAGCCCCATGCACGACGACTCCCTCTGGCGCGGCCTGCGACCTGAAGCCCGCAAGAAGCTCGACATCCGCAACTACTCCGCCCCCGAGGTGGAGCTGCGCATCGCCACGGAAGGACTCGAAGCCGGAGCCGCCGTGGCGAACGAACGCGTCCTCAAGGAAGCCGGAGCGTGGATTCCAGGCGTCGAGCTGATCTTCCGTCACGTCCACCCGCAACGTCATCGGGGGCTCTTTTCCGAGCTCGGTCGCGAAGGCCAGGGACGCCTCGGGGAAATCGGCCTCTGGCCGAAGCAGTGGGCCGCCGCCAAGATGTTTGCCGGCTCGTCCAAGGGTTTTCACATTCACCCACCCCACATCCCGACGGAAGCAACCGCCGCCGAGTGGTTCGCAAAGCTCTTTACCGCCGAGGAACCCGATTACTCCCTGCGCCGCTATGACCTCGAGCAGTGGGACGTGATGTACTTTCTCCAAGGCCGCCTCGACCTCACGCTCTGCGATGAGCGCGATTCCATGCCGCGCCGGGTCATGCGCCTCTTCATCGACGGCGACGACCGCAAGGGCTCCAACAACATCGCCGTGGTCATCCCCCCCGGTGTCTCCCATGCCCTGCGCGCCGAGGGCAGCGAGGATCTGCTCATGGTCTACGGGACGAGCACGACCTTTGAGCCCGCCGCGGAGGGCCGCATCGCCAGCAAGATCGAGGAACTCCCCTACCCGCCAGACTGGGCTGCGTACATCCGGCAGAGCTGATTATTCCTTCAGTCGCAGGATCTTTCCCGCGGAGTCGTATTCGATGAGGTTCGCATAGCGCCCCCAGCTCACGATCGAGCGGACCAGCGGCTCGATCTTGTCGTGCGGATACCATGCATGGAGGGTGTCCACGAGTTCATCCATCTCGATCTCCATGTTCTCGCGCGGCGCGATCAGTTCGTGAATCTTGGCGTAGAAGGGAAGCGTCTTGACCTGCCGGGTGAAGATTTCCTTACGGCCCTGCATGTCCACGCGCTGAAACTCCTCGCCGAGATCGGTCAATACCACATCGTCATCCGGGGTGGCGACAAAACCCAGCACCTCGGCGGCGCGGATCACCTTGATCATGGAGTCGTACTCCTCGCGCAGATCCTCCGCGAGATCGAAGACGTTCGCCGGCGTCGGTTCGCACATGGCGATGAGGCCCAGCAACTCACCAATCGTCACGCCCGCGACCACGGGCGTCAGGCGGATGTGCCCATCCTCTCCCCGCTCGCCCTCGGGCGTGTGCCCCGTGTCCGGCATTTCCGTATGGGTGAGGATGGCATGAATTTTTTCCATCGCCGCACGGAACTCCGGCGACTCGGGATCGCGAGGGTACGGCAGCGGATTCGGCATATCGAGAGCCACCCGGCCCGGGTGAGCAGCCAATACAATGATGCGCTTGGCGAGATAGACCGCCTCCTCGATGTTGTGAGTCACCGAGATCATGGTGCGCAGGGGATTCTTTGGATCGGCGCAAAGTCGGGCGAGTTCATCGCGCAGGGATTCCGCCGTCAGCACATCGAGCGCGCTGAAAGGCTCGTCCATGCAAAGCACCTCGGGATTCACCGCGAGGGCCCGCGCGATGCCGACGCGCTGCTTCATGCCGCCAGAAAGCTCGCGCGGGTAGACGTTATCGTAACCCGAAAGACCGACCATCCCGAGCGAACGCTCCACGCGTTGTGCAATCTCAGCCTCCTCGAGTCCGGCTTCCTTGAGCGGCAGCCGCACGTTTCCGCTCACCGTCAGCCACGGAAAGAGTGCAAAGTTCTGAAAGACCATCGCCACGCCCGGACACACTCCGCGCACCTCCTTACCGTGAAATTTCACCACACCCTTGGTGGGTTCGATCAGCCCCGCGATGAGGCGGATCAGCGTGCTTTTGCCGCATCCCGACGGACCGAGCAGCGCGATGATGTCGTTCTCTGCCACCTCAAGATTGATCTTCTTGAGGATGGTTGCCGCCGGGGCGCGCTTTTCGCCCGGGTACTCGAGCCAGACCCCTTCCAGTGAAATCAGCGGTTCCATGTCATCATCCTCCAAATCGGCAATAAGTGTCTCCCACGCGCTGCATGCGCTTCCAGAAAGTCCGGTTGATCAAAACCACCGTTAGCGCCATCACCACCACGCCGCCCGCCAGCACGTCAAAGTTTCCCTTGTTGGTTGCCTGGCTGATGAGTTCGCCCAGGCCAAATGCCGTGTAGGTGTGCGAACCCTGCTGCACGTACTCGGCCACGATACTGGCATTCCAGGCGCCTCCGGCCGAGGTGATCCAGCCCGTGACGAGCGAGGGAAAGATGGCCGGCAGGATAAAGTCCCGCCACCGGGACAGACCGTTGATCTTGAAGACATCCGCACAGGCGACCATGTCGGCGGGAATGGCCTGCGCACCTGCGGCCACATTGAAAAGGATGTACCACTGAGCGCCGAGCATCATCAATACGACCGCCCCCCATTGCAACGAGCCGCCAATCGCAAGAATCGCCCCGAGAACAAGAGGATACAACATCGGAGCCGGGAACGATGCCGCAAACTGGATGACGGGCTGGAGGAATCGCGACACACGGGGGTTCAATCCGATCCAGACGCCGACCGGAATCGTCCAGAGGGAGCTAATGACGAGCGCCGCCAGCACGCGGAGGAAGGTTGCCAGCGTGGCAGACAGGATATACGTCCACTCCCTCAGGTCGATCTCGGCGAGGATGCCCGCGAGCACATACAGCCCGTATCCGCCGATCGCGAGGATGGCCGCCATGAGGCCACCATAGAAAACCCGCGAACCAATGCGCATCGCGCGCGCGTGCGGCTCGGAGATCTCGGCTGCGCGCGCGGGGTTTTCCAGCTTGGCCTTGGGTGTGGCGGGCCGGGGCAGGAAATCCAGCAATCGCTTGCCGAGATGCACCGGCATTTCGGCCGCAGTGCTGAGAATGTGGGATCTGGCCAGCATGCGCTGGACGAGAGTTGTCTCCATCGGGCCACTCGCGGTGTCCTCGAGCTTGAACTTGCGCGACCAGATCACCAGAGGCCACCAGATCAGGCGATCCACCGAGATGATCATCACGCCCATCGCCACCACGGCCGCAATCTGCGCCGTCACATCTCCCTGGGCGATCGCCACACTCATGTAGGAGCCGAGACCGGGGAGCTGGAAGTTCTTGTTCCCCAGCGTGAATGCCTCGTTGATGGTAAGGAAAAACCACCCACCCGCCATGGAGACCATGCAGTTGTAAATCAAGCCCTGGGCTGCGAAGGGCAGCTCGATATTAAGAAATCGCTTCAACGGGCTAAACCCGCAAAGCGCTCCCATCTGGCGCAGTTCCGCCGGGATGGCCTTGAGGGAATCGTAATAGCTGAAAACCATGTTCCAGACCTGCGCAGTGAAGATCATGAGCACGCAGGCCAGCTCCAGCCCGAAGTTGCTCGTCGGGAAGACCGCCACCAGCGCCAGCACCAGACCGGGCATGAACCCCAGCACCGGAATGCTCTGCAGGATGTCCAGCACCGGCAGCAGCACGGTGCGGGCCCGCGCGTCGTAGTACGCCCAGGTGGCATACAGGATGGCAAAAACGAACGAAAACCCCATGGCCACCCACCCGCGCGCCAGCGAATAAAGGGTGTAGAGGGGCAGCTTCGCGATCGAAAGATCGATTTGCGTCTCTTCCCGATACGGAGCATGCCACTCCCGCCCCACCGTGAGGATCGCCACCAAGAGACCGCCCAGCAGACATACTACGATCACATCCGCCAGCATCGAGCGCTGCGGCTTCGCTTCAGGTAAAAACTCGGGCGTCTTCAAGCTTCGCACGGCCTTACCAGCCCCGACCATATCTTGGCAAGCCGCCCGACGTGACGGACTTGTGACATTTCCCACTTCCCTCCGCCTCGCGGTGGAAAAATTTCGTCAGGGTTTCCCTTTGCAACCACACATCCGCGACTTACTTTGTCGACGAACCCGTACAATACTATGGCATACGAACTTCCACCACTGCCCTTCCCGGCCAACGCCCTCGAACCCAACATCGACGGCAAGACCAACGAAATCCACCATGGGAAGCATCACGCAACGTACGTAGCAAACCTCAACAAGGCGCTCGAGAGCGCTCCCGAGCTGGCCAACAAGCCGGTAGAGGAACTCATCGCCGACCTCGCCTCCGTACCGGAGTCGATCCGCGGCGCCGTGCGCAACAATGGCGGCGGCCACGCCAACCACACCTTCTTCTGGAAGCTCATCACCCCGGGCGGCGCCACCGCTCCGAGCGGAGCCCTCGCCGAGGCCATCGACAAAAAATTCGGCAGCTTCGATGAGTTCAAAGCCAAGTTCGAGGCCGCCGGCCTCGGTCGCTTCGGTAGCGGCTGGGCGTGGCTCGTCGTGAATAATGGCGAACTCGAGGTCGTCTCGACTGCCAACCAGGACACTCCGCTCAACGGCAAGGCTGTTGCCGGAGTCGAAGGCAAGCCCGTCATCGGTGTCGACGTGTGGGAACACGCCTACTACCTGAACTACCAGAACCGCCGCGCGGATTACCTCAAGGCTTTCTGGAACGTCGTGAACTGGGACGTCGCCGCCAAGAACTACGAGGCCGCTCTGTAATCCCGTAACACATCATTCTTCTCAAGCGCCGTCCTCGCCCCACGCGGAGACGGCGCTTTCCTTTTCTGGATCGAGGGCTTCGCTAAGGCATCTCCTCCGGTTGTGGCTGCCGATCGGGCAGAGCCAGGATGTGCTCCCGCTTCGCGGAATAGTCCAGGGCGTGAAAGATGCGTATCTCCTCGACGCGCCGTGATGTGGCGAGGCTCTCGAGAAACGTGGTGTATTTCTTCGCGAGCAGCGTGGTTTCCAGATAGCGGGCGCGAATCGCAGGATCACGATACCTCTGCGTTTGCTGCCCGTGAAACATGTGAAACCGCAGCCAGCGCCGGTCGGCCCGCGTCACCCGCCCGGGCTTGCGGAAGAAGGCGACAAAAAGCAGCAATACGAGATAGGTATCGACGCTGGCCTGGAGCTCCAGGTTACGCGCATAGATTTCGTCCTGGCTCGGCACCCCGCCGCGCTGAAACTGCAGCCCCGCGTGCAGAGCGTGGTTGATCTCCTCCACGAAGGAAATAAGCGGGCCGATATTCTCGTCGCTCAACCCCTGTCGCGGATCATGTTTCTCCAGCTGTTCGATCAGCCACGAGGAGTAATATATCCCGACACGTAACTGCCCGTCTGCCGCACGCAGAAAGGTGCGCGCCAGCATGCTTAGTTCCGCCGCCTGCGCTCCCGCCAGGGCGGAGAGCTGTCGGCAGCGGCGCTTGTCGATGAGGCACTCCTCAAGGTTCACCCCGAGGCTGGCATACGTCCTTTCGAATAACCGTTGAATGTCACTGAAGAGCGTCGTCACGGCGCAGCAATGATAGGTAGGCGTGGCGTGTCAACGTGCAGCAGCCTGGAGGCCAGATCGTTCAGCGCCAGCCGCACGTCATGGAACCCGTCGGAGAGCTCTTCATAGATCGACTGGAGATTGAACTTCTTGGCCTCTCGATATTCCGCCGCTGCCCGGTAGTTCATTCGTCCCATCTGCTCGTAGAAGGAAATATCCGGCGCGCCCTTGCGACGGCGTTGCTCGACATTCTCGGCAAAGATGCCGCTGACAAAGAGCGCGTAGTTCGCGATATGCGAGCGGAGCAGGAAAGCCTCGCGAGTTCCGGCCTTGCCGAGCGCCTGAAGCATGTCGCTGATGTAGCGCATGCTCTGCTGGCCGAGCTCCTCCGGCGAATCCAGCCGCGCTGTACGCATGAACCCGTCCAGCAGCGAGGCGATGAAATCCGATGTCTCGCGACTTCGCACCTTGCTGTCGCGCAGCACGCGGCGACAGAGGACGTAAAAAAGCAATTGCGGTGAGATCGGCAATCGCTCGGGAGAATCCAGGATCGCCTTGGCCAGCAGATCATGGTCGAGGATCGCGTCGCGCGTGTCCTCATCCGTCAGCAGCCTGACCAGCGATACCCGGTCGCTCTCGTTTTGAGACAATACCCTGACGATGAACGCGAAATCGTCCGCCGTCAGCCGCACCCTGCAATTTGCGTGGATCATCGGAGAATCCTAACAAGCATCGACCGTGCCAACCTCGCCGGGAGGCGAGGACCGGCTATCCGGCCTCTATCTATGAGAGATCGCAGCCGCCCACGCTGTCGGCTGCATCCGGCCCGTTATCTATGGGGCTATCCGCGAGCCAGCAAGCCGGTGAGATACGGGAGAAGCTGCTTCTTGCGCGAAACCACTCCGTCGAGCTTCCAGGCATTCTCGCTCACCTCGGGATAGTCAATCAGCTTGGTGAACCACTTCTCGCCGCACACGAGGAGGATCGAGTTTTGCGTGTTCACATCCGTGACCAGCAACGCGCAGAACGTGTATTTGTTCTCGGCGCAGGAAGTCTCGAGCTCGCGAAGCAACTCTTCCTTCTTTTCCTCGAAGAGGGCAAAGCTCAACTCCTCGATCTGCGCAACGGTGAAGGTCTTGCCTCGCTCCTCATACTCCTTGCAGTCCGCGTTGATCGCCTGCTTGGCCGTCATGGTCAGCAGCGGCGAACCCACGGAGAAAATCTCCGCGGCCAGATCGGCGGGATTGATTCCGCTCAGGCTCGACAGGTGAGCCATGATGCGGCGATCCACATCCGTCGTGGTCGGCGAGGTCAGGTTGAGCGTATCGGAGATCACTCCGCACATGAGGAGTCCCGCGAGGTTTTTGGGAATCTCACGGCCCGCCTGCTGGAAGAGCGTGCTCACGATCGTGGACGTGGAACCCACCGGCCGGTTCATGAACAGGATCGGCGCTTCCGTGGGTGCCGTACCGATACGGTGGTGGTCGATGATCTCCACGATCGGCACGTTTTCCGCGCCCTCGACGGCTTGAGTCAATTCATTGTGATCGACGAGGATCAGCTGACGCGGCACGGGCTTGAGGAAATCGCTTTTCGAAATGATTCCGATGAGTCGCTTGTCCCCGTCGACGACGGGAAAGGCAAATTGCGCCAGCATGGCAATCTCGCGCTCGGCTTCCTCCAGCGGGATCTCCGGTGTGAGGGTGTGAAAGTCTGTGTACACCATCTGGCCGGCCCGCACCGCGCTCCGGGCGAGCAGCACGGTGGTCGCGGTATCGTGCGGTGAACTGATCACGACCGTCTTGTTGGCACGGGCCAGCGCAAGGATGCCGTCATCGACCCTTCTGCTGCCGGTGACGACCAGCGCGTGCACGCCGGCCTCGATGGCGATGCGCTGGATGTTGCGGCGATCGCCGACGATAAGCACCGTGCGACCGTGATCGAGATCCTCCAGACGACGCTGGAAGGAGTCGGTCTGCATCGCGGCCACCACGAGCACGAGATCGAGGATCTCATTGTCGGTCGGTCCGGCCAGCACGATCCCCCCGATGGTATCAACGATATCCTTTAGCGAGGCATGCACCTCGCGAGTCGTGCTGGCCTGGTCCCGATGAGGGAAAAGGTATCGGCTGATCTTAAAACTCGAGATGAGGCCGACGCAGCGCTTACGCTCATCCAGAACGGGCAGCCCGCGGAAGCGGTTGTCCCCGATGCGGGTGAGGGCATCGTAAACGGGTTCATCCCGGCCCGCATAGATGACGTCGCGCTCCATCACGTCCTCGACGCGCGGAAGGACGCTGCTGACAAAAAGCGGCGCTTCGAATCCAAATTTTCCCAAGGCAAAATCAATCCGCTGGTTCGTATTGCCACAGCGGGCGGCAACGACATTCTCGACTCCCTCGGCCTTTTTCAGTTCCGCATATCCAATAGCCGAACAGATCGCGTCCATGTCCGGGTTCTTGTGACCTATTACCAATGTTTGCATGCGTGCTGGACACCGTAGCCGTTTTTTACCGATAGAAAAGGCCCATGAAGGCCCTCCTCTTCGCGTTTTTGGCCGCCTGCGTCAGCCCGGCTCTCGCCCAGGAAACCCCGGCAAGCCAGCAGACGCTTCCCACCGCCCCGGCACCTGGGACGAACTTCCAGGATCTGATCGTTCCGCCCGGGCCATGGGGCAGGACGAGCGAGGAACTCCTTCCCTACCTGCAAACGCTTCGCTTCGAGTGGACCTCAGCGGATAAAAACGAGGCGCGATCAACATCGCCCGGGCTCACGGTCGGCTCTCAATCCGTCTCGGAGACGCTTATCCGGTTGAAAGAAGGCAAGGTGGCCTCACTCATCCTGCTCTATTACAGCCGCGGAAACTCGGGAGACATCAACAAGCGGGTCTTTGAAGACAAGCTCAAGGCCATCTCGGACGACCTCTCGGCCATCACGAAAGTCCAGCCCGTAGAGCGCGGCCGCATCGCGGGCAGCGCGGTGCGCACAGACGGCCTCGTCTGGAATACGCCTGAAACCCAGTACACTCTGGAGTGGAGCGGCGGGAAGGACATGGCAACAGGGATGTACCGGGCGGAGTTTATCCGCCTGACCGTCCTCCCCGCCGTCAAGGAGCAGCGCGCCATCGGCGCCGCCACTCCGTCAAGCTATGCGAATCGCGATGCCGTGAAGAAGTTCGTAGGCAAGGACAAGGTCGAGAGGCTCCCCGACAGCACGGTCCGGATTACTGGCATTCCGATGGTCGATCAGGGTGAGAAGGGCTATTGCGTCGTCGCCACCACGGAACGCGTCATGCGCTACTACGGAGCCGAGGTGAACCAGGACGAGCTCGCGCAGATCGCCAACAGCGACGCCAAGGAAGGCACCAGCGTCAGCGCCATGGTCAACTCCCTCCGCAAGCTCACCTCTCGCCTAGGGGTGAAGATCAAAGCCATCTACTCCTGGGACATCAATGAGATCCTCGACATCCTCAAGGACTACAATCGCGCCGCCAAGAAAGACAAAGTCGATGAACTCCGCATCGAGGGCAACGTCATCGATGTGCAGGAGCTCCTCTCCAAGGCCGACCCCAAGGTCTACCGCGAGGTGCGCCTGAAAAAGACGACCGATTTCGGCAGGTTCCAGCGCGAGATCGCCCGTAGCGTGGATGAGGGCATCCCGCTTCTCTGGTCGGTCAACCTGGGCCTGGTCCCGGAAAAAAACATCCCTCAGTACGCGGGAGGCCATATGCGTCTCATCATCGGATACGATCCGAAAAAGAATGAGATCCTCTACTCCGACTCCTGGGGGTACGGACACGAGGAGAAGCGCATGAGTTTCGAGGACGCCTGGACGATCACCTCGGGCCTCTATCGCATGGAGCCGGTAGGAACCTGACCTGCCAGCCATCTTTCCCCCTGAAAGAAAAGAACAAGCCACGCTCCTCCGCCCATGGTATTTTCCCAATGACAATCCCGTGAGTAAGAAGAAGCGTATCCTCATTCTCTCGGCCTCCGTAGGGTCGGGTCACGTCAAAGCGGCCGACGCACTGGCCAAGGCCTTCCGCGCGAGGGAGGATGTCGAGGAGGTCCTCGTCGACGATTCCCTCGACCACACCAACGTACTGCACAAGCAGCTGTACTCCTCGCTGTACAAACGACTCTCCGCCCTCCTGCCGGAGTTCCTCGGCTGGTGGTACGAGTCCAGCGACGATCCGTGGGTTTCCGACAAGGGCCGCCTCGCCCTCGATCTGCCCCAGGCCCTGCCCCTGATCAATCTCGTCCGAGAGTTCAATCCCGACTCGATCATCTGCACCCACTTCATGCCCGCCGGGGTGCTTTCCTACCTCATCGGCGCGGGACGCCTTGATGCCGAGCTGGGCATCGTGGTGACGGATTTTCATTTTCACGCCTTCTGGATCACCCGCGCGTTTCACTGGTATTTCGTCGCGCAGGAAGAGGACAAGATTCACATGGAAGCCCTCGGCCTCCCCGGCGACCGTATCCATGTCACCGGCATTCCCGTTGATCCGCCGTTTGCGGAAACGGTGGATGCTGCCGCCGTTCTCAAGCGCCATGGATTGAACCCCGAGCTACCCACCCTGCTCATCGCGGGAGGCGCGCTGGGACTCAGCCCCGCCATGGCGGTCGTAAGACGGCTCCTGGAATTGGACACCAAATTTCAGGCCGTCATCGTCTGCGGCAAGAATGAGGATTTGAAAAAGGACATCGAGGAACTCGTCGCTGGCCGGGAGGCCCAGTTCCGCGTCCTCGGCTACACCACGGAAATGCCCGATCTCATGGGCGCGGCCACCCTGCTCCTGAGCAAACCCGGTGGTCTCACCACCGCCGAGGCGCTCGCACGCGGGCTTCCCATGGTCATTCTCGATCCCATCGGCGGCCAGGAGGAGCGCAATGCCGACGTCCTGCTCGAGGCCGGAGCCGCAGTGAAATGCACCGAGGTCACCGTCCTGAACCACAAGCTCAAGCGCCTGCTTGAGGACCCCGTTCGTATCGCCGCCATGGGAGATAACGCCCGCAGGCTTGGTCGCCCCGAGGCCGCCAAAGATATCGCTTCCATCGTTATCGACAGCCCACCGCGCAAACCGGCCATCATTTCCCGCCGACGCGAGAAGGCCCTGCGCAAGCGAATCGAAGAGCAGTCATGATGGAAAAGCGGTTCCTCTGGGGCGTAGCCAGTTCAGGGTATCAGTGCGAGGGCGGTTACAACTCCCCGGGCGATCCGCAAAACAACTGGTCCTCATCGGAAGCCACCGGGCGCGTAATGCGCACCGGTGAAGCGGCGGATTTCTGGCATCGGTACGAGGAGGATTTCGAGCGTTGCCGCCAGATGGGCCTGAATGCCTTCCGGCTCAGCGTGGAATGGCCCCGTGTCCAACCCTCCCCTTTGCTGGAAAAGTCCTCGCCGCCTCCCTTCGATTACGTTGCGTTGGATCACTACGCAGCCATGATCGCCGCGTGCCGCAAGCACGGCTTGGAGCCTGTCGTTACCCTCCAGCATTTCACCCATCCTGCCTGGCTGGGCCTGGATGCGTGGCTCGATGACGAAACCCCCGCATATTTCGAGCAGTTCGTCGCTGTCGCCGTTCGGCATATCAATGACAAGCTCGTATCCGAGCACAGCCAGGAACCGATCACCTACTACGTGACGCTGAACGAGCCCAACATGCTCGTCCTCAATACGTACATGAACCGGCATTTCCCCGGGGGAGGAAAAGCCGGAATGGCGGTCGGCATCGTCGCTTACAATCGCCTGCTGGCCGCTCATGTCCGGGCTTACAACGCCATCCACGACCTTTACGAGGAAAGCGGCTGGGCTTCACCGCAGGTGACGATGAACACGTTTTGCAGCGACGTTTACTGGTCGGAGATGATGCTTCTGGATCTGCTGGTTTCCCGCGAGCGCGGCATCATCGCCACGGATCTCCAAACCTACCTGCGCAAGGGTTCGAACAACCTTCATCATGCCATGCTGAAGGCCAATCTGCCGTTCCAGACCGACCCATTCGTCTGGCTTGGCCGATTCATCCACCTCCTCGTCAACTGGCTGGCCCCCAGACACGCGATCACCGACGCTTTTCAATATTTTCTGGAAACTCTGGCGGCATCGAAACGTCCCAGGGTGCTGGATTACCTGGGGCTCGACTACTACGACCCCTTTACCGGCCACCTGTTCCGGCCCCCTTCATTTGCCGATCTCGAGTTCAAGAGCAAGAGCGTCCACGGCAAACTCATGGACAGTCTTTCGCGCAAATGGTGGGACTGGCACGTTCTGCCGGAGGGCATGCACTTCTTCTGCGATTTTTACGCGCGGGAATACCAGCGCCCCATCCTGATCGCGGAAAATGGCATGGCGCTACGTCGCAAGTACGACAACAGCGTCAACAGCCCGCGTCGCGACAAACTCACCCGTAGCGAGTTCCTCCGCGCCCACGTCCAGCAGGTGCGCCGACTGCGCGAGGACGGGGTCCCTCTGCTCGGCTATCTTCACTGGTCCATCACCGATAATTACGAGTGGGGGACATTCACTCCACGCTTTGGCCTGTTCACCGTCGACTTTGCCCGCAATGCCGAGCGAAGTGTGGTCGACCACCTGGGCGACCGACCGGCGGAAACCTACGCCAAGCTTGTCGCCGAGGACCACAGGATCGGGCGACCGTAGACGGTCCGCTTTTGCTTGCGCTATGGGCTTGGCCGGGCAACCTTTTCGGCCGATGCTCCGATCCGTCCTCGCTCTCCTCCTCGGTGTGACCGCCTGCGTGGCGGCGGATTTCTCTGTGCTGGAAGGAGTTCCCATCCAGGAACAGGGCCGTAAAAAGCCGTATCTCGTTTTTGCCCAGGAGACTACGCTCGCCCTCGCGGGCAAGACCGCTGTCTCGATCGATGGTCGCAGGTGGTCCGCGCCGGAGCTGGTGACCACTCTCTGGCTCAACCCGGCGGGCTGGGAGACCAAACCCCTCATCCTGATCAACAATCGCGATCTGAAGAAGGCTATCGGCCTCGATCCGATGCAGAAGCTCTTCGCTTATCAGGACCTCGAGACAAACCCTCAACTGCGTCAACTCCTCAGCGAAGCGCAGACCCTGCGCATGAAACCCGGCTCAGCGCGCCTCTCCGGACTGCCCAAGGAGGCGTCGGATGTCGGCATGCAGCTGGCCGAGTTTGAATCGCTGGTCAATGGTTCCGCCTTTCGCTTTATCGCCAATCCCCGGGGCGAAGAATCTCCCTGGTTCGCCGTTCCCGCCGATCAGGTCTCCGCTCTTCGCGATGCCTTGATCCGCAATGATGCCGAGGCCTTCCGTACGGAAAGCCTCAAGCTGAAAACCCAGTGGGCCGCCGCGGAACCCGCCCTCCAGCCGCCTGCATGGCGGATCAGTCTGGAGTTGATCTACCAAAAGCTCCACCCCTTTCGCTGGGCCTGGATCCTTTACCTCGGCGCGGGTCTCTCCTTGAGCCTCTCATTCCGTTTTCCGCTCGCCTACAAGGCGACATGGGCTCTGGCCGTAGCCGGACTTCTTTTCCAGATCGCCGGGTTCACCTCCCGTGTTCTCATCGCGGGCCGAGCCCCGGTGACAAACATGTACGAGTCAATCCTCTGGGTGGCCTTTGGCACCGTGCTGTTTGCCCTCATCTTCGAGGCGATTTATCGCAGCCGGTACTTTCTGCTCGGAGCGATCCCCGTCGCCGTGGTCTCGCTCATCCTGGCCGACACCCAGACGATCGCCCTCAGCCCGGCAATTAATCCCCTCACTGCTGTCCTGCGCAATAACTTCTGGCTCACCACTCACGTGCTGAGCATCACGCTCAGCTACGCTGCCTTTGCCCTCGCTCTCGGGATCGCGCACATCGCACTCATCCAGATCCTGGCCGGGAAAAAACCAGCCGCTCCGATCTACAATTACCTATACCGCACTCTCCAGGTCGGCGTGCTCCTCCTCGCCACGGGAACCATCCTGGGCGGCGTCTGGGCAAACTACTCCTGGGGTCGCTTCTGGGATTGGGACCCGAAGGAAACCTGGGCGCTCATCACCCTGCTCGGCTACCTCATCGTCCTCCATGGGCGCATCGCCGGGTATTGGGGCGGCTTCGGCATGGCGGTTGGCTCGGTGATTTCCTTCCTCGCCGTCCTCATGGCGTGGTATGGAGTGAACTTCGTCCTCGGCGTCGGCCTGCATAGTTACGGATTCGGCACCGGCGGCTTCGGATGGGCGCTCGCCTTTGTCGCTGCGGAACTCGTCTTCGTGGCCGCGGCGTTCGCCAGAAATCGCACGCTCCGTTCATCCCCGGGAGCGAAATCGCGCTCCAAGGCTGAGGAGCAGGTTGTGACCAGCTAGGCCGGTTCTTCCTGCGTGCCCCCTTGGCGCAAGGCTTCCTCCGCGTCGGTCCGGATGCGATAATACCAGTCCTGTTCCCCGCGATAGAGATCGATCCAGCCGGTCAGCTGGAGCGCCCGTAGCAGCTTGTCCAGGACTACGTCATCGGGAAAATCATACGTCAAAACAGAGCGAGGCGCCCGCTCGCGCCGTACGATCACCTCAAGCAATCGCCACGCCTCGCCGATCATCCGCGCATCGGCGTGAGTTCTGAGGGCCATATTGTCCGCGACGGCATAGGTCAGCCTGGGAGGCCAGAGGAGGACATCTGCGAACAAATGCCAGCCGATGATGGAACGATCTGGAGGCGGCTGGTACAGACGGCGAAACCGATCGATCGAAGTCCAGACAAAAAGGATCAGGACAATGCCCGCTCCCACCACCCAATAGACGTTGGCGACTCGTTGGAGACCGGGGTTTCCCGTGCGGACGGTCTCGAAAAGAATGACTGCACCACAATACACCGTCCCGAAAAGGAGCCAGCTGAACCACGCGCCGATGAGGCTCAGGACCGACGCGATAACACAATGGCGGTCGTGTTCGCGAAAGGACTTCTCGAAGATGGCGGGAGCGCTTTGCACCGCCGCCATCCTAGCATGAGAGGGTCAAATGACGCCCTAGAACTTTACGAGGGCGAGGATCAGCGCGGTGATGAAGATGTTCACCAGCGCCAGCTCGAAGAAGAAGTACCAGCCGAGCTTCATCAACTGGTCGTAGCGGAAACGCGGGAGCGTCCAGCGGACCCAGATGAAGAGAAACAGCATGGCGGCAATCTTCGCGAGGAAGATGGTCATGCCGATCAGCCCCCAGATAAGGCTCGCGCCCCAGGCGGGAATGAAAGGGATGCCGAAGAATGACGTTGCGCTGCCATCCGGGATGAAGGGCAGGCTCCAGCCGCCGAGGAACAGCGTGACGATCACGCCGGAACCAGCTGCCATCGCCGCATATTCACCGAGAAAGAAGAGCGCGAAGCCCATCGAGGAGTACTCGGTGTGATAACCACCGACGAGCTCCTGCTCGGCCTCGGGAAGATCGAACGGCACGCGGTTGGTCTCCGCGAACATCGCGATGAGAAAGATGATGAACGAGATCACCATCGGGAGCCAGATCAGCAGGCGCTGAACGGAGAATCCGGCGGCAAAGGAAGCGCCGATCGCAGCAAAATCGCCATGGAGAAGCTGCTCAAGGCTGAAGCCCTTGGGCCAGAACGGAGCAACCATCCAGCCGTTCTCACGCTGCCACATCACGATTTCCTGCATGTTCAGTGTACCGACAATGAGGAAGACCGGGATGACGGAAAGGCCGAGCGAAAGCTCGTAGGAAATCATTTGTGAACTCGAGCGAATGCCGCCGAGGAAGGGGTACTTCGAGTTCGAGGCCCAGCCGGCGAGCACGATGCCGTAGACGCCCAGCGAGGAAATCGCGAACACCCAGAGGATGCCAATATCGACATTGGCCACCATGAGCGGGACCTTGATGTCGCCAAAGAACACGTTCGGGCCAAAGGGCAACACGGCGAGAACGAGCAGCGCCGGGATCATCGCCAGCTTGGGGGCGATGTAGTAGTAGAACTTGTTGACGCTGTTGGGGATGAAGTTCTCCTTGAGGAGCAGCTTGATCGGATCGGCGATCATCTGGCCAAGACCCAGCAGGCGGATGTCCTTCTTAAAGCCGAGAATCGTGGTCGGGAGACCGACACGGTTCGGGCCGACGCGATCCTGGATGAAGGCGCAGACCTTGCGTTCCGCAAACACCGTGAGCGAAACGATCGGAAGGACGATTCCGAAGACGATGACGAGGGTTTTGATGATCGATGTCCAGGCGAGAAAAATCTCGGGCTGCATCGCTAGGGCGGACAGGTTCATGATGGCAGAGTGAGCTGGACACCGAGGTCGCCGATCTTCGAGAGGGTCAGGCCATTCAGGGGCGCGACCTCCGCAGCGAGCTGCTTGAAGACTTCGTCGATGGTGTAAATGCCGTTGGAGCCGCCGACGGCCTGCGTGAGGTCACGCAGGACCTCCCAGTCGTCGCGAGCCTTGCCCGGCGAAGGAATGGCCTGGTTGAGCCGCTGGAGGCGGCCCTTGATGTTGATCATCGAGCCCCGCTTCTCCGCCCACGAGGCCGTCGGGAGGACGACCTTGGCGGCGGCAGTGGTCTTGGTACCGAGGATACCAGTGGCGACCAGGGCATCGAGCTTGGCGAGATCCGCTTCGGAGATGCCGCAGTCCGTGGCATCTTCACCGAGGACGACGAGCGTCTTGATCGAGCCACTGGCAACGCCTGCGGCGATCTCGGAAAGCTTGCCGGTGGCGAGACCGAGGAGCTTGGCGCCCGAGGTATTCGGGTTTCCGTCTTCGGAGATAAGGAATCCATCACCCTTCTGCGGGCGCGGGAGCACATCGAACTTCTCCACTCCAGCCGCCTGGGCAAACCGGCGGGTGAGGAAGAGCTCTTCGTTCGTCATGCGGGCCGAGGCGATGATTGCGGTCGTGGCCGGGTCTTTCTTGATCAGGTCGGCGGCGGCCTGGACGGCCTCCTTCCACGTCGTCGACGTGCGACCCTTCACGGTCGGCTCGGTCAGACGCTCGGGGCTGTTGACGTAATGGAAATTCAGGCGATGGCTGTCGGGCATCCAGCACGAGTTGACCGCTTCGTTCTCACGCGGGGTGATGCGGTAGATCGTGTTTTCGCGGCTGCCGATGAGGATGTTCGTGCCGAGGCCGCAGTTGACATCGATCGACTTGGTCTCGCGAAGGAACCACACGCGCATGCTGAAGCGGAAATCCTTCGAGGTCAGCGCGCCGACGGGGCAGATGTCGACGGTGTTGAGCGAGTAGTTGTTATCGAGCGTGCGCCCGGGGTAAACCGTAACGGTCGTGTAGCTGCCGCGGTTGACGAAGCCGAGCACATCGTCCTTCGCCACTTCCTGCATGAAGCGGATGCAGCGGGAACACATGATGCAGCGCTCGTCGTCGAGGACAATGCGCGGCCCGATATCCTGGCGCTTGGGCTTCTTGACCTTCTCCTCGACGAAGCGGCTGTCGCTCTTGCCGTACTCAACGGAAAACTCCTGCAGGCGGCATTCGCCAGCCTGGTCGCAAATCGGACAGTCAAGCGGGTGGTTGATGAGCAGAAACTCCATCACGCCCTTGCGGCACTCCTCGACGAGCGGGGAGGCGGTGCGCACGGCCATGCCCTCGCTCACCTCGGTGGCGCAGGAAATGGCGGGACGCGGGCTCCAGCCGATTTCGGGACGACCGTCGGGACCGAGGATCGGCTTGCGATCCGGGGTCATCTTGGGCATGCCCATTTCGACGAGACACATGCGGCAGTTACCGGGTGTACTGAGCTTCGGATGATAGCAGTAATGCGGGACATAACTCCCGCTCTTCATACACGCATCAATCAAGCGCGTGCCCTTGGGGAATTGTTTCCACTCCCCATCCACCTGCACGTTCAGCATTGGAACTTCAGTTGCTGTTGAACTCATCGTAGTTATTTTTCGCCCGGACAGCCCGTTTGACTCGGAAAAGGTATCGGTGCGCGGCCTTCGTTCGGCAAGAAAAAGTCACTTTCCCGACGAGTTTCATCCCTCGATGTTGAGGTAATGATGGACGCGAGGTTTCTCCGGGCCCTCATGGAATGCCAGCGCTGCGGTTTGCACCTCGAGATCGGTCACGGTCAGGCGCTCATGCTGCCGGAGGTGCTCGCCCCAGGAATCAACCCGGAAAAGCTCCACGAACCGCTGGGGGTCCTGGATGTCCTGATAAAGCCGCCAGCGATGCGCACCATTGCGCATCCTCTGCTCGCGCATGCCCCGCATGGTTTCCCGGAAGGCGTCGGCTCTCTCGGGGGCGATCTGAAACTCCACCAGGACCAACACCGGGCCGTCTTCGACATCGAGGTCGATGCTCTCGTGCACCTCCGGCCAGTGCATGGACGGGCGCAGGTCGACGTCTTCGTTGAGAGAAATCGGGAAATACCGGGTCAGGATCAGCCCGACAACCAACCCCCCGGCGGCAACCTGGAAACACGGGGCGATGCCGATATGACCCGCGAGATAGCCCCAAAGCAGGCCACCCAAGGCCAGCACGCCCTGGAAGGCGAGGAGATAAAACGAAAGCGCCCTGCCGCGCACCCACGCCGGAACGGCGGTCTGGGTCGCCACATTGAAATTCACCAGCACACCGACCCAGGCGGTTCCAGCAAAGAAAATCGCCACCGCCGCCACCCAGAATTCGTGAGCGAAAGCCAGCCCGATGAGGGAACTCGCCGAAATCATCGATCCCACTGCCAGGATACGCTCGAGCTGCATCACGCTGCGCAAACGGGGTACGAGCAGCGCCGAGACAATGGACCCCGTACCGAAGAACGCGAGCAGGAGGCCGAACCCGCTGGCCGTCGTGTGTAGGACGTCCCTGGCATAAAGCGGTCCCAGTGGCCAGACGACCGAGGCAAAGAAGTTGAACGCCGAGGCGCGAATGATCGGGCTTTGCAGGCGCTTTGAGTGGATCAGGTAACGAAAGCCGGCTCGGAGCGCGCCGAACATATCCTCGCTCAACCGCGACTTTTGCCGGGCGGCAGGTTTCCAGGTCGTCACCGCTCCGATCACGGCTACGAACGAGACGGCATTCACGAAAAACGCACTGGCCGCCCCGGTTGCCGCCACCAGCACGCCACCGATGGCAGGACCCACGGCGCGCGCCACGTTGAAGGCTATGCTATTAAGCGAAACCGCCGCAGGGACCGATTCCCGAGGCACCATGTCTTGCACCGTCGCCTGCCAGGCTGGAAGGCTGATGGCCGCCCCAAATCCCAGCGCGAAGGTCAGCCCGAGCAGAACCCATGGCGTGATCAGCCCCATCCACGTAATGACCGCCAGCACCAGGGCCACGACGAGCATCCAGAGCTGCGACCAGAAGAGGAGCCGCTTGCGCTCCACCGTATCGGCCAATACCCCGGCGAGGAATCCCACGAGAAAAACCGGCAGCGTGGACGCCGTCTGGACCAATCCCACCAGGGTGGTCGAGGACGTCAGCGACGTCATCAGCCACGCCGCGCCGACGGATTGCATGAGCGTGCCGACGTTGGAAACGATGTTCGCCATCCAGAGGTTGCGGAAGGCCGCTATCTTCAGCGGGGCCGACAAACCGGGAGACGTCGAACTGCTCACGCAAAGAAACTAAACACCAGCACCGCGAAGACAAGGGCGCTGATGGCGCAATATTGCCAATCCCTCTGGGCAAAGAACCCCGCCACCGCCAACCCCACCCGGACGATGGGATTGAACAGCAGAAGGACGATGCCGACCATGATCACACTGCGACGCTCCCCAAACTCGTGCCAGGAAAACGCACGTCGAATCATCCCGCCAAAGGATTCGAAGTACTTCGGCTCTCCGCTGAAGACATGGTCGCCCGGCGGCACGCCGATGTGGGTGGCGAGATACCACGTGAGCCCGCTGAAGATGATGATGCCCGAGATAATGACGCCGCCGACCATCACGCGGGCGAGGAGGCTCTGGATTTTTTCGTCGGTCATAGGGAAACTCCGCTGCCGCGCAGGATCATCTGCACGGCGATAAGGGACACCATCACGAGAAAGATCATCTTGAGGATTTTCACCGGAGCCACGGAAAGCAGCCGCGCTCCGAGAAAAGCTCCGACCAGCACGCCCAGCGACACCGGCGCGACCAGTGCCGGATCGAGATAGCCGCGCTTCAGATAGATGCCCACGCTGGCTGCGGCGGTGACGCCGATCATGAAATTGCTCGTCGCCGTCGTGACCTTGAACGGGATGCGCATGATCTGATCCATCGCCACCACCTTGAACGCGCCGGAGCCGATGCCCAGCAGCCCGGAGAGGATGCCTGCCACACCCATCATGAGAAAGCCGGGGATGAACCGGTGCACGGTGTACTGCTGCATTCCCTGCGGCGTGGGAAAGGAGCCGGGCAGATTCAGCTTCACCGCGAGAGGGTCGGACTTGTCCTCGACCTGCGCCTTGGGCTTTTTATTCCCCAACGAAAGGGCAACGGTGGAGAGCAGAGCGACGCCGAAAATGATGGAGAGCGTATTTTGCGGCAGCACCGTCGCCGCCATGGCTCCGCCGACCGCGCCGATCGTGGTCGCCACGCACAGGGAGAGGCCGATGCGCATGTTGGAAATTCCGTCGCGCAGGTAGGCGGCTGCCGCTCCGGACGAGGTGGCAATCACGGAGACCAGCGCGGCTCCCATCGCGTAGCGAATATCGATGCCAAACCCGAGAACCAGCAGCGGGGTGATGATCACTCCGCCGCCCAGCCCGATGAGGGAGCCGATCAACCCGGCAAAGAGTGCCACCACGGCAATGGAAATGGCAAAGAGCGGGTCCGTCATGCCGTCACCTCGTTCAAAACGACCTGTCCCTCGGCGACCACCACCTCACCCACCCGGGCGGAAACATCGAACATCCACAAGCCTCCCATTGCCCCGGTCCGACGGGCTCGAAGGGCGATGATCTGCGTCGGTCGCGCAGCGGAAGGAAATTTCATCGATCGAATGGCCGAGAGCAAAAAGCGCCGCCCATCGCCGCCTCCGGCGATTCCCGCCATCTGGGCGAGCGCCTCGGTGAGAATGACGCCAGGCACCAGTGGATCGCCGGGAAAATGACCGCGAAACATCGGGTCGTCAGGTGAAAAGACCTTCTCGCCTCGGGCAGATTCCCCGGGCTGCAAATCCACGACGCGATCGACAAAGACAAACGGATCGCGATGGGGCAAGCCGAGGGAAACCGGGTCCATGCCGGAGTTTTTTGCCCGGAAGTAAGCTTCCGGGCAACGATAAGTTGATGGCAGAGGGCTAAATACGCCCGCTTACAGACCTGATCCGCGCGCAGCCTTCTCGAGCTCCATCTGGAAGCTCATCACATCGTCCTGCGAGGGACGGTAGCCGGGCGTATTGGCATTGAGGCCGAGACGGCCCATCTGGTCGAGATACCATTCGGCCTTTTCGCCGTCCGAAAAAGTCACGCGCCCGCTGATAATGGAACCCGGGCGGGTGATCTGGTCGATGGTGACAGTAACCTTGCCGGGTGCCTCGGCTGGGACTTCCGGTTCCGGCGGCGGCAGAGGCTGGTCGACGGCCGGCTCGGGCTCAGGCTCCTTGAAGGCGAGCTTGAGGTCGTCGGCGAGCAGACGGGTTTCCAGATAGGTCAGGGAAATCTGAAACTCTTCCTTCAGCCGTTTTTGGATTTCCGAAAGGCTCGCGCCTCCCTCGATCCATTGGGAGATGGCGGATTTCTGTTCGTCGCTGAGAGTCATGACGAAGGTTTTACACAGAGGGATCGCGGCACACCGAGAGAAAAACTCAGCATGCCGCGAAGATGGCGGATTTTTGCGACTAACCTCCGGCGATGGCGGGAACGATGCTGATCTCGTCGCCTTCCTTGACCGGCGTGGCCAGTTCATTGAGGAAGCGGATGTCGTCCTCGTTGAGGTAGACATTCACAAAACGGCGAACGGCACCCTGCTCGTCGAGGATGCGCTCACCGAGACCGGGATAGGTCGTCTCGAGGCTCTTGAAGATTTCGGATACGGTTGCGCCCTCTGCCTCGACGACTTCGTTTTCGCCGGTCAGCTTGCGCAGGGGTGTGGGAATACGGACTTGGATTGGCATGGTAGTAAGGAAAGTTAGTTGGCTGCGGCAGCCACTTCGTCGGCCACGAGCGCTTCAAACTCGCGGAGGCTGGGCTTGATGAGACGGGGTTCGCCGCATTTGCCCTGCACGGCCTCGGCGGTTTTCAGGCCATGGCCGGTGATACACAGGACGATGCTCTCATCCCGCGGGATCTTGCCGCTTTCGATGAGCTTGCGGGCACTGGCAACCGTCACTCCGCCAGCGGTCTCGGCGAAGATGCCGGCGTACTCGGCAAGGAGACGGATGCCCTCGATCACCTCGGCGTCGGACACGTCCTCGGCGCTGCCGCCGGTGTCCTTCATGGTGCGGATGGCGTAGTAACCGTCCGCCGGGGTGCCGATGGCGAGGGACTTCACGATGGTCTCCGGCTTCGGCACCGGCTTGACGATCTCGACCTGCTTCTTCATCGCCTCGCTGATGGGCGAGCATCCGCTGGCCTGCGCACCATGAATGGTGAACGGCTGGTCCTCGATGATGCCCGTGTGGATGAACTCCTTGTAGGCCTTGTGAATCTTGGTCAGGAGCGACCCGCTGGCCATCGGGACGACTGTGTGGCGCGGAAGCTTCCAGCCGAGCTGCTCGGCGATTTCAAAGCCCATCGTCTTCGATCCCTCGGCGTAGTAGGGCCGCAGGTTCACATTGACGAATCCCCAGCCGTACTTGCCCGCAATCTCGGAGCAAAGGCGGTTCACCTGGTCGTAGGGGCCGTGGATGCCGATGACGTTCGTCCCGTAGACGAGCGAGCCGAGCACCTTGCTCTGCTCGAGGTCGGCCGGGATCAGGACATAACTGCGCAGTCCGGCGGCGGCGGCATTGGCGGCGACGGAATTGGCCAGATTGCCCGTGGAGGCACAGGCGACAACCTTGAAGCCCAGCTCGCGGGCGCGGCTGAGAGCCACGGAGACGACACGATCCTTGAAGGAAAGGGTCGGGTAATTCACCGTGTCGTTCTTGATGTAAAGCTCCTTCACGCCGAGCGCGGCGGCGAGGCGATCGGCCTTGACCAGCGGAGTAAAGCCCACCTGCGCGCCCACTGTCGGTGCGCCGTCGATGGGAAGAAACTCGCGATACCGCCACATCGTCTGCGGGCGGGAGGTAATGCGCTCTCGGCTGATGCTGGAGCGGATGGCGTCGTAATCGTAGGCCGCCTCAAGCGGGCCGAAATCGAACTCACAGATGTGGATGGCCTCCTTCGGATAAAGGCGGCCGCACTCACGGCATTTCAGGTTGGAAAAGAAAGGTCTGTCTTCGTTCATTGTCTTTGTCTTCCCACCGAGCGTAGTGACGAGAGACGACGACAATTTTCCCCAAGGACCATTGTGACTGTCGCATCCTCATCTTTTCCCCGACGCTTTCGCGCCAGAGCAGGATTTGGCACCTGGGCCTTCCCGCCTCGGAGAGCTTGAGTGCTCTGCTCGGCTGGAAGCGGTTGCCGTGGCATCACAGGGCCAGTCCCTCCGCCACTCTCGATAAGAATCGTGGGAAAGATTGCGGCGGGTTTCCGGACGGTCAAGAAGTTTTCGTATTTTCCTTCCCCCGAGCGATATTCTGGCAAACGAATTTGTTGATCAACGTTGCATAACCAGCTATGAAGGAGGTCAAATGCTGCGCATAGGGAGTCAGCATGAGAGCGGCGCCTCTTCCCTAAAGGCGTTGGCATCCTCATTTGCAGTAGCCGGGCTGATTCTCGCCCTCGGCTGGCTCGTCCATTATCGTACGGCTCTGGATACGGAACGCCGCCTCCTCGCCGAGCAGGAAAAGGTCGTCCGCGAGCAGAAATACCTGGTGCAGTCCATGTTGGACGACCTGGCATCGAGTTCCAATCTCCTCGCCTACATCTCCGCAGATCAGTTTCAGCACAGCGCCAACGATAGCGCCCTCACCCGCAACCTGCTGAGGGACGAGCATTTGGCTTTCCTTCGTTCACGCGGCACTTTTGATCAACTCCAGATCGTCAAGCCATCGGGTGAGCGCATCCTCAACATCACGCGCGTCTCCCGTAACAACGGAGCGTATACCTTTGAGGATGTCTCGACGGATAACGACCTCGCCGCCGCCAACGAACCCTGGCTGCCAGAGCTCCTCGAGAACGCCGCCCCCGAAAAGGCCATCTTTCTGGGCATTCATCCCGCCGCCAGCGAAAGCCAGAGGCTTCCTGGGGTCGTGCGTGTCGGCTCCCCCATCTACGGCAGCGAGGCGGGCGTCCCCGTGGCATTCGTCGTTCTGGATTACCCCATCGACCGCATCCTCAAGCGCATCTCATCAGAGGATGCCCGCTGGAATGGTACGACCTACCTCGCCGACTCTACTGGCCGATGGATCGGTAATGAAGACGACCTGAGCGCTCCACCCCGGGTAGGAAGCCAGCAGTGGAACTATGCCAGCCTGCCGCTGACCGGATCGCTGTCCACCGACAACCAGGGGTTCTTCTCTTATGATACGATCCGGATCGGCCAATCCGGAGGCCAGTCCTCACTGCGAAATCCGCAAAGCTGGAAAATCCTCAGCTGGCTGCGGCCAGAGACCATCGAGCAAAGACGCCACGAATCCACCTCTCTCCTCTGGTGGATCGTCGCCGGGTGCGTCGGTCTACTGGTCCCGACGACCTACGTCCTGGTAACCGCCCGCGAACAGCACCGCGAAGCCGCCCGCAGCCGCGAAGACACCCGGGCGCTCCTGCAAAGCATCACAGATTCCTCGCTGGATGGCATCGTCGCCGGGGAGGCGATCCGAGACGCGCGCGGAGACATCAAGGATTTCCGTCTCGTCTTCTACAACCCGGCCGCCGAGAGCATCCTGCGCAACGCGATCGTCGACCGCGAGCACCCCTGGAGTTCCACCGAGTTCCCCCTCTCCTTCTCACCGGATTTCTTCGGTCGGTGCGTACATGTCACGATGAGCGGAAGCCGCTACGAGATGGAGCACTCGACGGAAACCGGCCCCTTGGGTCGGGTCTGGTTCCGCATCACGGTGGTAAAGCTCAATGATGGCGTGGTGCTCACGCTCTCCGACATCACCCAGCAAAAGCTCACCGTTCACGAGATGCAGCAAGCGAAGGACGCGGCAGAAATCGCCAACCGCGCCAAGAGCCAGTTCCTCGCCCTGATGGGGCACGAGATTCGCACGCCGATGAACGGCCTCCTCGGCTTTGCCTCCCTGCTGGAACGCACTCCGCTCAACAAGGAGCAGTCCGACTACGTCTCCACCCTCCGCATGAGCGGCGAAGCTCTCCTGAGAATCCTCGAGGACATCCTGGACTACTCGCACATGGAGTACGAAGCGCTCGACATGAAGCGGGTGCCGGTGGACATCCGCGAGGTCGTTCGCCAGATCAGCCAGCTCTTTGTCCTGGCCTCAAGCGACCGCTCGATCGAGCTCGTAACCAAGGTCGAGCAGGACGTTCCCGCGCAAATCCTCGGTGATGATGTCCGCATACGCCAGATTTTGGTCAACCTCGTCGGCAACGCGGTGAAGTTTACCAAGGAGGGATTCATCCTGATCAAGGTCTCGATGACGTCCTCCGAAGCCGGGGACAAGGTGACCTTCCATGTCGTGGACAGCGGCCCGGGCGTTCCCACAGAGATGATCGACCGGCTCTTCAAGCCCTTCAGCCAGGTCGATCCTTCCTTCACCCGTCGCTTCGGCGGCACCGGGCTGGGGCTTTCCATCTGTAAACGGCTGGTTGAAACCATGGGAGGCGAAATCAGCGTCCAGACGGCTCCCGGCAAGGGCTCCGACTTCTTTTTCTCCCTGCCGATCCGCACGCCGGATTTCCCCGCGCTTGCCGCCTCACCCACCCAGCTCTCCACGTCCGGCGAGCAAAACCCGGCGACGATCCTCGTCGTCGACGATGACCCGATCAATCGCAAGCTGATGCTTCACATGATCGACAAACTCGGGAGCGTCGCGCAGGCCGTATCCTCTGGAGAGCAGGCTCTGGCCGCCTTCACCTCGGGTAAATTTGAGCTCATCCTCATGGACATTCAGATGCCGGAAATGGACGGTTTGGAAACAACCCGCCAGATCCGGGGCATCGAGTCGCGGGAAGGGCTGCACCCCGTCCGCATCTCGGCCGTGACCGCAAATTCTGCCGATTCCGACCGGACCGCCTGCTTCACTGCCGGCATGGATGACTTCCTCGCCAAGCCCATTCACCTCGAGGAACTTGAGAAGGTTGTGCAGCGTGCAGTAGCTTCTGCACGAATTTCCGGTTGATCTCGCGGAAATTTTTGTAATACTCACCCTCCTTGCCGACGAGCCGGGGGTGATTATCACCTTCGATCCGCAATGCATCGCTAGCTCAATGGTAGAGCAGGAGACTCTTAATCTCTTGGTTGTAGGTTCGAGTCCTACGCGATGCACCACCCCTCACCGGGAATGGGTAGCCGGTTCCCAAGAATCGCTCAATGTCTGTTGACTGGTACTGGTGGGTATTGTTTCTGGCTGTGGTGGCTGTGTTGATGGCTGCCGATCTCGGGCTATTCCAGCGCAAGGTCCACGAACTCAAGCTCTCCGAGGCGCTCCAGTCTACCGCTCTCCGCGTCGCCCTGGCGCTCATCTTCTGTCTGGGACTCTACATGGGCTGGATCGGGAACTACGGTTCCGCCGCGCATCGCGGTCAGGCTTCGATCGAGTTTCTCACCGCGTATATCGTCGAGGTGGCGCTCAGCGTCGACAATGTCTTCGTCTTTGCGCTGGTATTCCGGTATTTCCGCGTCGACGCCCGGTACCAGCATCGCATTCTCTTCTGGGGTATCCTCGGCGCTCTGTGCATGCGCGCGGCGATGATCTTCGCCGGTATCGCTCTGCTGGAGCGGTTTCACTGGGTCATTTATATCTTCGCCGCGATCCTCATCTACGGCGGCATCAAGATGATCGGTGACGACAAGGACGATCAGGACCCATCGCAGAATCCAGTGGTAAAGCTCTTCCGGCGTCTTGTTCCCATCGACCAGAACTATCGGGGCAGCCATTTCTTCAACCGGGTCGATGGCCGCCTGATGGCGACGCCTCTCTGCGTGGTCCTCGTGGCGATCGAGACCACCGACCTGATCTTTGCCGTCGACTCCATCCCGGCTGTACTGGCGGTGACGAGGGACCCCTTCGTCGTTTTCACCTCCAACGTCTTCGCCATCCTGGGCCTGCGCGCCCTTTATTTTGCCCTGGCCGGCATCCTGAAGCTCTTCCGCTTCCTGCACTATGGACTCTCCGCCATCCTCGTCTTCATCGGCACGAAGATGCTGCTCTCGGGCACGTCATTTGCCCTGAAGACGGAGCAATCGCTCATTGTCGTCGCGGCACTGCTTTTCGTCTCGATCGCGGCCTCGCTCGCCTTCAAGGAAAAGCCCGGAAAGGGTTCCTCCCGCGACAACCAGTCCGACGGCGACGCCTGATCTCCGCCGCACCGCGCAAAACCGAGGGGATCAGCCAATATCGCCCGGCGGAAGGCATCACCTGCCCCGGCGGCGCCGCAAACTTCCGTGCGCCATGCATCTGGTTTCATTAGCTAACAGCGCGGGAAAGCGGGAAGACAGGGCCTGCGCGGACTCCTAACAGCAACGAAGGAAATGCTAATTATCGTGCATTGACACGCTCGACCCGGCAATATCCCGCATCCCGCACTTCATGCCTGCTCCCCGTTCTCTTCTGGAGGTCTCCCGCGAACTCGCCGCAATTTCACAGGCCGGACTTGCCTTCTCCAAAGATCCCTTTGACCGCGAGCGATTCAACCGCCTGCGCGAGATGGCGGGAGAGATCATGACCGTGGAAATCGGGCAAAGCGGTTTTCGCTGGCCGGCAGAATCAGGCTATCCGACACCAAAAGTCGATGTGCGGGGAGTGGCCTTCCGGGGAGACTCCGTGCTGCTGATCAAGGAATCAAGCTCCGGCCTCTGGACCACGCCAGGCGGATGGGCCGACGTGAATCTCTCCGCGGCGCAAAACGTGGAAAAGGAATTCCTGGAAGAGAGTGGCTACCAGGTGAAAGCCGTGGCCATCACCTCTGTCATCGATCGGGAACTGGCGGGTTTTCCCGTCCATACTCACACGATCTACAAGATCTTCTTTCTCTGCCAGATCATCGGCGGGGAAGCCCGCACGAGCATCGAAAGCACGGAGATCGGTTTTTTCCCGACCGACAACCTTCCCGCGCTGGACCGGGATCGCGTTTCCGCGGAGGAAATTCGCCGGGCGCACGCTTTTCAAAGGAACGCGGCCCGACCATGTTACTTTAACTGATGCCGCCCGCGCTCCAGCCATTAAGCAGGGGCGTTCTCTGAAACGCGATGAGGTTTGGCCCAGGCAAGAAGCCTGCGCGACAGCATCGGGACTCCTGGCGGCTCACACCGCCCGGATCATCTCCCCTTTCCGAGAATACTCTAGAGTTCGTCCGGGCTGTTCAGAAGCTCGGCGACGCGGCGAAGCAGTCGGCCTGCTGCGCCGCCATCGAGCACGCGATGGTCAAAGCTCAGCGTGAAAGCCGCCTCCGTGACCGGAACGAATGCACCTTTTCCCGCATCCCAGTGCGGCACGGTCTGCCCTGCGCCCATTCCCAGGAGGAGGGTCTGCTCGGGCAGCGGAATCGGCGTGGCAATCGTGAGGCCAAAGACTCCGTAATTCGTCACGGTCGCGATGGAGCCTCCAGTCTCCCCGGCAGGCAGGCGACGCTGACGGGCGAGATCCACGAGGCGATTGTACCGATCGATGAGATCCACAAGGCGGAACTGGTCGGCATTGCGGATGACCGGCACGAGCACGCCGTCCTCGGCCTCCACGGCAAACCCGATATCGATCGAGCGCGGATGCACGATACGGTCACCAATCAGGCGGCCCGCAGGGGCGCTGTTTTCAGAAAGAGCCACGGCCAGTGCACGCATGGCATAAAGGGCCGGACCCGCCTTATGAGGAACCTGGGTGCGGCGATGCGCAAGCATCGTGTCCATGCGAACGGGCAGCACCACGGTGGCCAGCGGCCGGGTGGCGCTGCGGCGCATCGCATCGGCCACAGCCACTCGCATGGATGAGGCAGGCGTGATGCGGTTGCGCTCGAGATCCTCCAGGAAGCGCTCGAGATCCTCGATGGTGACACGACCGCCGGCCCCTCGACCCGCAATGCCCGCGAGATCCGCAGCATGGAGACCAAGTTCCGTCATGCGCGCCTTCATACGAGGCGAAAGATAGCTGGCTCCCCCCGCATGGGCGGGAACCGGGAGTCCCTGCACGGTCGGCTCCACCTGCTGCGGCACCGGCGGTGCGGCAGGGCGCTTGGCCTCTTTTTTGCGTGTGACCTTTTCTTCCTCGGTGGGAGCCTCATCGAGTCCCAGCCTGCGAGCCTCCTCATCGCTGACCTCAATGTAGCCAAGGACAGCTCCGACCGGATAACTCTGTCCCTCCTCGACGGAAATCTCCATGAGGAGGCCCGTGTTGGACGACGTCACGCCCATCACAGCCTTGTTCGTCTCGACTTCGATGACATCTTGATCGGCCTCCACCGCGTCACCCTCCTTGAAAAGGATGCGCAGGATGGTCGCCTCGGCGATGGATTCGCCCAATTGGGGCATGAGCAAGGGAACGCGGGCCATAATTTTACATTTCCAGCAGGCGTCGTAACGCGGACGCGATCGCGTTCGCCGTCGGCCGATGCGACGACCAAAGATTCGGGTGATACGGGACCGGGGTATCTTTTGCACTCAGGCGCTGCGGAGGAGCGTCGAGCAGGCCGAAGCCCTCACTCGTCACTCGCGCGATCACCTCGGCCGATACGCCTCCCCATGGGAAAGATTCGCTCACGCAGAGCAGCCGTCCTGTGCGGGCGACGGAAGCCAGTACCGTATCGGTATCGAGCGGCTTGACCGTGCGCAGGTCCACCACCTCGACCTGATAACCGTCCTCGCGGAGTTCATCCGCAGCGGCGAGGGACTCGTGGACCATCGCACTGTAAGTCACCACCGTGACATCGCGGCCATGCCGTACGATGCGAGCCTTGCCAATGGGGGTTGTCTCCTTGGGCAACTCCTCGGCTCGCAGGTGGTTATAGAGAAACTTGTGTTCGCAAAAGATCACCGGATCGTCGATCGTCACCGCGTCGAGGAGCATGCTGTAGGCATCCTCCACCGTGCCGGGAGTCATCACGACCAAGCCGGGGTACTGGGCATAAAGCCCCTCCATGCTCTGGCTATGGAAAGGACCGCCGCCAGGGCTGCCCCCCGAGGGCAACCGCACCACGATCGGGCAGGATACCTCGGTGCGATAAAAGAGCGTCGCCGCGTGGTTGACGATCTGGTTGAACCCACACGTCGAAAAATCGGCAAACTGCATTTCAACGATCGGGCGCATCCCCTCGATGGCCGCACCGATGGCGATGCCGACAATGGCGTCCTCGCTGAGTGGTGCATCCATCACTCTGCCGGGGTATTTTTTCGCGAGACCCTTGGTGGCCTTGAAAGCGCCGCCAAACGACCCGATATCCTGGCCGTAAAGAAAAACGCGTGGATCGCGGCCCAAGGCCTCATCCATGGCACTGCGGATGGCGTCGAGATACGTGATCATGCGGCAAAATTATCCTGGAGGCGGGTTTCGGAAATCGCCATCCACTCTTCCTCATTCGGGTCCGGAGCGGGTTCGCGCAGCACTTTGGCTGCCGTGACATCCACCTCGGATTTGGCCTCGACCCTCCAGGAGGCAATCTCCTCCGGGGTCGCCCAGCCATTTTCCACGATGTAGTCCTCCGCCACCTTCAGGCAATCTCTCCCGACATGGGAGGCCTTCAGGGCCGGATCGACATAGCTGGCATCATCGTGCTCGCCATGGCCGACGAGTCGCAGCAGGCGACCGACGATCAACTGGGGGCCTCCTCCGGCTCGAGCCGCCGCGACAGCCTTGCCCAGCACCTCAAGACACGCGCCCAGATCCGTGCCGTCCACATCATGACCAGCCACGCCATATCCAGCAGCTTTGTCGAGCAGGTCGGCACAGGCATACTGCCGGTCGTTGGGAGTGGAATAGGCGTACTGGTTGTTCGCCACGACCATGATCAAGGGAAGCTTCTCCACCGCGGCCGCGTTGAGACCTTCATGAAAAGCGCCCGTCGAGGTTCCGCCATCGCCGATGCAAGTGGCCCCGACCACCCCGGTTTCCCCACGGAAACGCCGGGCGAGCAGAGCGCCAGTGACGGTTGGGATCATCGCGCCGAGATGGCTGATCATCGCGTAATAGCCCTCGCGGGGACGTCCACGGTGAATATTTCCGTCGCGGCCTCTCATGGAGCCCAGTTGCGAACCCAGGTAGGTGCGCAGGGTATCGAGAGCGGTATCGCCAAAAGCCATGCGACCGGCCTGGTCGCGAATGAGCGGAGCGTAAATATCGCCTTTGCGTAAATTGATGCCCACGGAGACACTGAGAGCCTCCTGGCCGCGGCCAAGGAACACGCCGCCCTTGATATGGCCGGCGCGATACAGGCTGGACAGTTTTTCCTCGAGGACTCGCGCCATCAGCATGACGCGATACGCCTTGAGATACTCTGTGCGTGGGGCGGTCTCTCTCCCGCGGTCGGATGACATTCCCGAAAGAATTACGCAGTGCCTACCAAGGCTGCAATGCTTTCCTTATTCACTCCTCTAGACAGAAGGAATCTGGCGCATGAGAAGCCAGACAATCACAGCGAGGATAAAAAGCAGCAGGATCGTCTTGGAGCGGACCAGAAACCGTTCACGGGAGGGCGTGCGCAGGCTGCGACCCTTGGTGCGATTGCGGCGGCGCATGCTACTCCCCATGTAGGGAGAGATGGCGGGAGCGGCCTCCTTGGCCCGACGCTCGGTCAGCGCGCGCTTCTGCTGCTCCTGGGCCTCAAGGACGACAGGGAGCTGCTTGAGACGGCGCTCCAGCTCTTCCTGGCGGCGCACGATTTCATTGCGCTGGCGCTCGAGCAATTGCTCCTCGGCGGAAAGCCGGGAGCGTTTCGGTCCATTGGGCTTCGCCATTTTAGTGGGTTCCCGTAGAAATCGACCAGATCCAGACGAGAAGTCCCACGATACCCAACACCCAGAGAGGAAGCGTGAAGGCCACGCCGCTCTTGAGCCAGTAAACAAAACCACGCTCCTCGGCATAGCCGTACTCGGCCTCATAGCCGGCAGCGGCCGGGGCGGCCTCGACCGGCAGGTCGGGCGTGATCTTGGGAAGCGCCTTGGCGTAGTCGGCACGGGCGTCCTCGACGGCGCTCAATGCCTTGCTCAATTCCTTGGGCAGTTCATTGGTGCCCCAAGACTTGGCATTGATGCCTTCGATGTACCGAAGATGCTGGGTGAAGGAGTTGAAAATCTGGTTCAGCTGCTCGAGACGCTTCTGGGATTCCTCGATTTCGCGCTGCACGGTCACGAGGGAGCGCGTGAGCTTGTCGGTCATGTCGATGCGACCGTTTTCCAGCTCGTCCTGACGTCGCTTCAGCTCCTCGAGGCGCTGCTTCTGCTTCTCGATGTCCTCGAGCTGCCTCTTGAGCTTCTCGAGTTCTGTATTGGTTTTCTGGACCTCATCGCCCAGGTCCTCCGGTGATTCCTGCAGTTCCAGGTAAGGGTCCGGGTCCTTGGTAAAATCCGATGGCATGAGATAAATGCTTACGCTTGCACCACTAGTACGGCGATGCGGAGAAAATTCCAGCAGAAACAACTACCTGCCGGGCATCAATTGCACGATGAGCCCCTTCAGGTAGTGGGTCTCCGGCAGATGAAGCACAACAGGGTGATCCGTGGCCTGTCCCAGCCGGGCCAGCACCCGGGCAGATCGCCGGGCGTCACCCAGACCGCTCGCGACGGTGGACTCAAACTCCTCGGCAGACACATGGTGAGAGCAGGAGAACGTGGCCAGCAGACCATGAGGCGCGAGCAACCGGGCGGCACGCAGGTGCAGCTCGTGGTAACCGCGGATGGCATCCTTGATCTTTGCCCGCGCCTTGGTGAAGGACGGCGGATCGAGAATGATCAGGTCGTATTGACTGCCAGCGCGCTCGGCATCCTTGAGAATTTCAAAGACGTCGGCTTCCAGCGTTTGAACGGTCACTCCATTGCGATCGGTGTTTTCCCGCAGGCGGCGGGCGCTTTCCGCCCCGCTCTCCACGGCGGTGACGGCTGCTGCCCCATTGAGAGCACAGGCGAGAGCAAAACCACCCTGGTTGGAAAAACAATCCAGCACACGCTTCCCCTGCGCCAGCCGGGCCACCGCAGCGTAGTTGTCAGCCTGATCGAGATAGAGTCCGGTTTTCTGGCCGTGGAGGAAATTCGCCCCGAAACGGATCCCGCGCAGAGTGATCTCCCGGTCGCCTGGGTCTTGGCCAAAAAGCACGCTGGTGACGAGTTCCATCCCCTCGGCGGAGCGGATCGGCGCGTCATTGCGCTCAATGATGGTCGCAACGCCGGGCAATTGAGCGAGCGCCTGCACGATGAGGTCCTTGCGCTGGTCCATGCCCAGCGTAAGCGTCTGAAGGACGATCACATCCCCGTATCGGTCGGCCACCACACCAGGCAGGCCATCGGCTTCACTCCAGACGATACGGCTGAGCGTGGGATCGCAACCGGCATTCACCCGCCACTCAATGGCCTGGGTGATGCGACGCACAAAAAAATCGAGATCGAGGTCCTGGCGGCGACGGGAGTAGCGCCGCGCGACAATTTGGGACTTCGAGTTGTAGATGGCAGTGCCAAGAAGCTTGTCCCGGCCATCCTTGATCGAGATCACATCTCCATCGACGGGATTGCCAAATACCTTGAGGACCTCGCTGGAGTAAACCCAGTCGTGGCCATGCAAGATGCGGGCGCGGGGACGAATGACGAGTCCGGCCATAGGTAACTGCTCAATCTAGCCGGACGAAGAAGCGTCGCCCGGAAAAAAAACGTCCCGAAACGCCGAGGCGCTCGGGACGCAAAAGGTCAATCGACAAACGAATGACGCGCGTTATTTCTGGCTGCGCTCTTCGATGTACTTGATGACGTCGCCGACGCTCTGGAGCTTCTCAGCGTCCTCGTCCGGCACTTCAACGCCAAACTCTTCCTCAAAAGCCATCACGAGCTCGACGGTATCGAGGGAGTCCGCACCGAGGTCTTCGATGAACGAGGCGCTCGGGGTAACCTGCTCGGGATTCACTCCCAGCTGCTCGACGATGATGTCTTTTACTTTTTCTTCAATGGATTTTTCGGACATGGCAGATGTTTAGTTGGTAGGTAGGCGTAGTGTTCGTCTGTCGCTTTGGCAACAAATATTTACACGCGGGTAAGGGGAGGCAAAATTGCCGATTTTCCAGCAACGTCAAGAGGAAATCGCGTCTAGGGCGAGGGCGTTACGACCTTATTGGCCGAGTAGTCGGGATAGCCGACGACATCCGCCTGGATCGTGTAGGGCTCCGCAGGCTTCATATCACGCGTCGGAACAGTCTCGTTATACTGGATGCGTTCCTTGGGGTTGATGATGATGATGCCCTCCTGGGGCTTGAAAGCACGGTCATCGGACCATTTGTCGATCACATTGCCTGAAGCGTCGCGGGTGATGATCTCAATGCGCTGGCTGGTCGTGAAATCAAGGCGCAAGAGCTTGTTCGTGTTGTTACGCACGACGTAGGTGGTATCCAGCTCGCGGCGGTCACCGACGGAAAAGCTTTTAGGCTCGATCGTCAGCGTCTCAGTCGTTGGCTCCTGGCGCAGCCGGCCGATGTGGATCGAGGAAAACATGTCGGTGAAAAAGCGCGTCACCATGGTGGAGGCGGCATTTTCACTGTTTTTCACCTTGGGATAGACGGCGACATTGGCATCAGCCGTCCGGGCCTGGCCAGCCTGGCTGAGGTCAAACTTGGCCCGCTCGCGCTGAACGAAGAACGGACTGCTTTCATCGATCGGACGGACTGCAAAAGCCGCCGCAGCCTGCTCTGCAGCCACCTTGTCCGCAGCCGGATTGAGTTCCTGAGCCTGGGCGGCCAGGGGCAGGATGGCAATCAGAGCGAGGTAACGGCGTTTCATCAGGAGTCTCTTGCTACTGTAGGGCCGCGCGTGTTGCAAATCCCGAGTTCAGAATTATGATCCCGACATGGGCCGCATCCTGTGCCTCCTCCTACTCTCCCTGAGTCCTCTCATCGCAGCTGATAAATACCTCGTCACGGTACGCCTCCACGCGGAAGGCAACTCCAAGGGCGGGGATTCTTTTGTCGCGGAAATCCAGCTCTTCAACCCGCAGAAGAAAATATTCATCGAGAAAGTCCCCATCATCTCCGAAAAGGACGTGGTGGCGTTCTATCCCTTCCCCGCGCAGGACAACTCCGGCTCGATCGGCGCGTATTTCCAACTCGATGCCAACGGGACCAATAAGCTCGAGCAACACACCACCGCATCCCGCGATACCCTCGACGTGGTCCTGATCAATGGACGTGTCGGTCCCGCGATGCAGGTGGACAAGAAAATCAAGGACGGCCTGCTCATGGTTCCCACGGGCTTCTCCCCGCTGGAAATCACGCAGTTGCAGACAAAGTTCCCGATCATCGGGAAGGAAAAGGAATTCGCCACGCAGAAAAAGAATGCGATGACGATCCTGAAGGAATCCGAGCGGCAGAAGGCAGCCGAGGCGAAGGAAGAGGCCAAGAAGAAGAACCAGAAGGTCATCAGCCAATGACCAGAGGATTTGCCGGTCTCCTGCTGCTTGCGACCAGCTTGTCGCTCGGCGCAGCCCCGCTCATTGATTTCCCCACGGCCAACCACGCCATCCTCGATGGTCGGCCGCAGGATTTCTTCATGTACGTGAACCGCGATTTCGAGGGTGAAAAGAGCCAGCCCTGGCAGGGCGGGCAATTTGGCTACGTCCGCGGCCCGGTGCGCGTCGGCAGCAAGGTACTCTACGCGCAGATCCATGAGGGCATCGACATCAAGCCCCTCACCCGCGACGCGGCGGGAAATCCGCTCGATCCTGTGAAGGCCGCTGCCGCTGGCAAGGTGGTGCATGTGAGTCGCGAGGCAGGCGCCTCCAACTACGGTCGCTATGTCGTGATCGAGCATCAATGGGGCGGCTCTCCGTTTTACACCCTTTACGCTCACCTCTCGACGATCGCAGTGGAACCGGGGCAGGCGGTCGGCCAGGGTCAAACGATTGGCCAGATGGGATTTACCGGAGCAGGCATCGATCGGCCGAGAGCGCACGTTCATTTCGAGGTGTGCATGCTCCTAAGCCGGAATTTCGACAGCTGGCATGCCACGAATTTCCCGGGCAGTCCCAATAAACACGGACTCTACAACGGACTGAACCTCGTAGGCATGGACCCGGCGAAGGTACTTATCGCCTCGCAGCAGAATGAAAATCTCGATATCCGCAGCCACGTCGCGAACCAGGAACCGGCTTTCAAGATCGGGATTCCTGCCAGGCCGACGTTCGACTTGATCAGGAATTACCCCTGGCTCGCTGCCGGCCAGCCAGCCAATCCCCAGGCGTGGGCCATCACCTTCACCCGCCACGGCGTGCCAATTCGCGTCGAGGCGCTCAACCAGCCTCTCCAAGGTCCCGTTGCCTTGTGGGTAAAGGATACCGGCGATGCCTATACCTACACCACCAAGGGACTGATCACCGGCGTGCCGGGCGCCTCGCCCCGCCTGACAGACTCCGGCAAACGATTCGCCGCTCTCCTCGCATGGCCCTGACCCTCTCGCAACCTGACGCTGATCTCTTCATTCCCGACGGCAAACCACTCGAAGCCGTACTCGCCGAAGGAGTTTCCCACCTCGGGATCGGGGCTCATCAGGACGACCTCGAGTTCAATGCGTTTCACGGCATCCTGACCTGCTACCATGTCCCGGGGCGCGCCTTCGCCGGGGTGATCTGCACGGATGGCGCCGGCAGCTCCCGCACGGGCCCATACGGCCAGGTCTCGGATCAGGAAATGCGCACCATCCGCCAGCGCGAGCAACGGGCCGCCGCCGTGACGGGCGAATATCGTCTCCTTGCCCAGCTGGACTTTAGTTCCCAGCAGCTGAAATCAGCGGACAATGCCCTGCTCGCCAGTGATCTTGCGAAGCTGGTATCCGAGCTTCGCCCGGAAGTCGTCTACACCCACAATCCCGCCGACAAACACGAGACGCACCTGGCGGTCTTCAGCGCCACGCTCAAGGCCCTGCGCAGCCTCCCGATGGCAAAACGCCCCCGGCAGCTGCTCGGCTACGAGGGCTGGCGTGGACTCGACTGGGTCATCGACTCCGAAAAGACCATTCTCGATGTCAGCCAGCGCGAGCATCTTTTCTCCGCCCTGGCCGGGATCTTTGACTCCCAGATCGCGGGCGGAAAACGCTACGATCTCGCCACGGTGGGCCGGCTTTGCGCCAATGCCACCTTTGGCAATTCCCACGCCGCCGATGCGGTCTCCCGCGCTTCGCTCGCGCTCGACCTCACCCCGCTTATCACGGACGACTCACTCGATCCGCTGGAGTTCACCCTCGGCTTTGTGGACCGGTTACGCGCCGACATCCGCACCAAGCTCGGCCACGCCCTCTCTCTGTAATCGTGGAAATCATCATTCAACCCACCCCCGAGGCTGCCTGCCGCTATGTCGCCGGTCGCATCGCCTCCCTCCTCTCTGCCAAACCTGCCGCCGTGCTCGGTCTCGCGACCGGAAGCACCCCCGTCGGCGTCTACCGCGAGCTGATCCAGCTCCACCAACGCGGTGAAGCAGACTTTTCCCACGCCGCAGCCTTCAATCTCGACGAATACCTGGGACTGGCCCCGGAGCATCCGGCATCCTATCACCATTTCATGCAGGAAAATCTCTTCCAGCATGTGAATTTCAACCCCGGGCGCACCTTCATTCCCAGCGGGCAGGCCTCCGACGTGTCCGCCGCCTGCGCGGATTACGAAGCCAAGATCAGAGCCTACAACGGCATCGACCTTCAGCTCCTCGGCATCGGGGGAGACGGCCATATCGGATTCAATGAACCCTCCTCCTCGCTCTCATCGCGAACGCGGCTGAAGACACTTACCCCCCGCACCCGGGAGGACAATGCCCGCTTTTTCTCCAGCCCGGAGGAAGTCCCCCACCACGTCCTCACCATGGGGGTCGGCACTATCATGGAGGCACGGGAGATCTTTCTCCTCGCCTTCGGTCAGGGCAAGGCCGACGCCATTGCCGCCTCGGTCGAGGGACCAGTGACTGCCAACGTGCCGGCATCTGTGCTGCAGTTTCATCCGACGGCCAAGATCGTGATCGACGAGGCCGCCGCTTCAAGACTCCAGCGGACGGACTACTACCGCTGGGTCTTTGACAACAAGCCCGGCTGGCAGCGCTAGCCGCTACACAAAGCCCAGCGACGGGAACTTCCGCCCGAGCACAGCCTCGCTGGGAGCGTGGAGCCACTTGTCGAGCATCGTCGCGTAGACGCTGCGGAAATCAACCGTGTAGATCAGGTCCCCATCGCCGAGCTCAGTGAGGCTCGGCTGTGTGCCATGCAAGCCTGCCTTCACCTTTCCGCCCAGGACAAACATCGGAGCGGCCGCCCCGTGGTCGGTTCCCCCGCTGGCATTTTCCGCCACGCGGCGGCCGAACTCGCTAAAAGTCATGATCGTCACGCGATCGAGATTCCCCTGGGCCTTGAGGTCGGCAACGAAAGCACCCAGAGAGGAGTCCAGTTCGCCGAGCAGCCGATCGTGGGAACCCAGCTGCCCGCTGTGCGTGTCGTACCCGCCTTGGGAGACATAGTAAACCCGCGTGGGCAGCCCTCCGGCGATAAGCCGGGCCACGAGGTTCAGATCTGTCGCAAGCCGCCCTCCGGGATACGAGACGGGCGCCTTGGACTTGCGGGTGATCTCAAGGATGCGATCCGAACTGATGCGGGCGTCCAAAGCGGTACGCCTCACAAAATCCAGTGTATTGCCATCGCCCTGCGCCTTGTCCCCGGATAGCGACTGGACCGAGCCGCCTGTATTGTCCGATAAACTCGTCATATCGGCAAAGGCCTCCCCAGCCGCCGGATCGTTGGAAATAAAGCGAAACTGGTCGGGCCGGGAGAGCGTGATCCCCGCACCAGCACTGCCGGAGAATGAAAGCGGCGTTTCCGAGCCGATCGACACCCCGACGACGGGGTCTTCGCCCTTGCAGCAGGAGTCGAAGTAATTCGCCAGCCAGCCTTTGTTGGCAAATTTGTTTGAGTCGGTCGCCGTCTGCCAGATGTCGGTCGAGCGAAAATGGGAGCGATTGGGATTGGGATATCCGACGCCCTGGATGACGCCGAGACGGCCCTCGTCATAAAACCCGCGCAGGGTCTTCAGCCTGGGGTGCAACCCGATATGGTCGTCGACCTTGAGCACATTGCCTGCGGCGAGACCGATCTTGGGGCGGGCGCGGTAATACGCATCATCTCCATAGGGCACGACCATGTTCAGACCGTCATTGCCGCCCGCCATCTGAAGAATGACGAGGATGGGGCTGTCCTTGCCCGTCGCCACCTGCAAGGCGGAATCCGCCGCCGCCGCATCGAGGGCAAAGAAGGTCTTTTCAATGAAGGCGGGAAGCGTCCAGGCCATGGCACCGCCCAATACGCCGGTGCGGAGGAATTGCCTGCGAGTGCGTAATGTCTGTTCGTCGCTCATGTGAGTTGGAACTCCGGGGTGCTCATGATGAGATGCACACAGTCTTTGACCGTGGCATCGTTAATTTCGGGTCCGCGCTTGGCGAGGAAGGCGACCACCTTCTGGCGGTCCGTCGGCTCCAGCGGGACATTAAGAAAGCGAAAAGCAAAGGCATCGCACATGGCCTCGGGATTCCCCCTCAACCCGGCGGGAGCGATACGGTCCCACTCGACCGGGATGGCATCGCGGGATTTATCCAGCGGCTTGTCGTCCGCTCCGACGATGGTTCCGGCGAGGTTGCAGCGCAACAGATAGGTGGACCCGTTGATCCAGCTGCGCCCCCCGGCCCATCCCTTCACATTCGGCGGAGCAAAAAGCACCTGCCCCATGGAGCGAAGGATGAACTCGCAGGCATTCGGCGGAGGCAGCGGCGCCTCCAGGGAATGGGAAATCTGCACGAGCCACTGCACCGGGCTTTTCACCTGACGACGCACGACCTGGGGGGAATAGAACTCCGGGCTGAGCAGGATCTCCCGCAACAGCGGCTTGATCTCGTATCGGGAATCCTGGAAATGCCGTGTCAGCCGGGCATGCAGGTCCGGCCCGGGTTCCGTACCGGCGAGGTAAACCCAGATTTTTCGAGAGATGAAGGCTGCGCACTCGGGTTGCTCGCAGATGATGTCGATGACGTCATCGCCATTCCAGTTGCCGGTCCGTCCCAGGAAGGTCTTCTCGGTTTGATCGGCAGCCTTGGGTTGATAGCGAAAGGCACCTGAGGCCGGGGTCATCCGGTAGCCCGTAAGAGCACGGGCGGCCTCGCGCACATCAGTCTCCGTGTATCGCACCCCCTCGCCCAGAGTGAAAAGCTCCATCAACTCCCGCGCGAAATTCTCGTTGGGCCGCTTGGCCTCGCTCCGGTTGAGGTCAAGATACCTCATCATCGCGGGATCGCGGGAAATGTCCTTGGTCAGCGAATTGAAGTTTCCCAGCGCATGCGTGCGGAACGTCTCGTTCTGCTGATACATCAGATTGGCGCTGTTTACCTTATCAAAGCTGGTGGCAAAGTGCCCATGCCAGAAAAGCGTCATCTTTTCCCGCAGGGGATACCGGGTGTAGCGCATGCGCTGAAGCCACCAGGCCCGTACAGCGCGAAGCTGCTCGTCCTGAGCGCGACGGAGCTCTCCCAAGAGTTCGCGCTTCTCCTCTCCCTCCGCCATCATGTTTGCCTGGCGAAACGCCCAATAGGCCTCGGCCACCGGCGTGAGCTCGGGGGGAGGAAAAATATCCGTGTCCTCGTCCCCGGCCAGCAGGTACTCCACAGCAGCCGTGCGGCCCATGCCGTGAAGGGAGGAAATACTCTCAGGCGATCCCCCAAAGCCTGCCCGGCTCAGCAGATGAGCCGCTAGCAAGGGGGTCCAAGCATCGCTGGATTTCGTCGCGGGCATGTCAGCAGATTGAACAAAGCACGAGATCGAAAGTTTCGATAGGCGAGAATTTCTTTTCCAGCCGGGCGTTTCCCTGCATACCGTTGTTTATGGAGTTGATCAACCTCACGCGACGCGTCGAAATCGGTGCAAACTCCTATCTTTTAAAGATCAAAGGCCAGTCCGTGATTATCGACGCCGGACTGCACCCCAAGGACGAGGGCCTGAGCGCTACTCCGGATTATTCCCAGGTGCCAGCCGGTTCCGTGCAGACCATCATCGTCTCGCATGCTCACCAGGATCACCTCGGCTCGCTCCCGTTCCTGACCCGCCGGGAACCCCAGGCTCGCGTCCTGATGACGGAATCCACGGCAAAAATCGCCGATGTGATGCTGCACAACTCGGTGAATGTCATGCTCCGCCAGCGCGAGGAGCACAACCTGACCGAGTACCCGCTCTTCACCCACCGGGGTGTCGAGTTCTCCCGCCAGCAGTGGGTCCCCTGCAAGCCCAACCAGCGTTACACGCTCACTGGAGAGCGAGCCACGGACAAGGACAACCCGACCATCGAGTTTTACAACTCCGGCCATATCCTCGGTGCAGCCGGAGTGCTGATTCGCTGCGATGGGAAGAAGGTTTTTTACACGGGCGACGTCAATTTCGACAACCAGACGCTCATCCAGGGAGCAGACTTCCCCGAGAGCGGCGTGGATACGCTCATCATGGAAACCACGCGTGGCGACTCACCGACGCCGATCGGCTTTACCCGCGCGAAGGAGGAAGAACGTCTCGCCCGCTCCATCCGCGAGGCCTTCGACCGCGGAGGCAGCGTGACGATCCCCGTCTTTGCCCTCGGCAAGACCCAGGAACTCCTCGCCATGCTTTGGCGAATGCGTCTGCGAGGCCTGCTCGCCCCTGTGCCGATCTACATCGGTGGCCTGAGCACAAAGCTCACCAACATCTACGACGCTCTCTCCCACGACCCTCAACGAGCCCATCCGGAACTCCAGCTCCTCCAGGAAATGGCTCCCTATGTCCTCTCGGGCAATGAGGTCTTTACCATCGCCCCGCGGAAGAAATGCATCTTCGCCCTGTCCAGCGGCATGATGACGGAGAACACTCTCTCCAATCTCTTCTGTCGACGCATCCTCGGAGATCCCAACCAGAGCCTTTTCTTCGTCGGCTACTCCGATCCGGAATCTCCTGCCGGGCGCATCCGCTCCGCCAATCCTGGCGATGAAGTCGTCCTCGACTCGAAGCAGCCTCCGATCAAGCTCCAGTGCAACATCCAGGAGTTTAACTTTAGCGCCCACGCCTCACGCGAAACGCTCCTGAACTACGCTGTCGGCCTCCGGCCCAAGAAGATCGTCCTCGTCCATGGCGATCGCTCCGCGATCGAATGGTTCGAGCTGAAAATCTACAAGGAACTGCCCGAGACTGAGGTGCTCATCCCGGAACCCGGGAAGAAGATCTCGCTCTAGACGACGTTTCAAGAGGGGTGCCTATCCGCGGGACTTCCTGCGGATGACGGCAGGAACCACGAGCAGAACCGCTACGGCCAGCAGGGTCCATGTCGAGGGTTCCGGCACGGGCACCAACGTAAGCACGGCCGACTCCAGATCGTACATGACCACGTAGTTCTCGAAGAGATACCCGCCAGAGTTCACCCGATTCTCGCTCGGTGCCTGATTGCCGATCACCGCCACGGAGCCTCCCCATGGGCTGCTGCCCACCCATGAATCAAAAGTCTCTCCGTCGGGGGAGGTGAGAGAGAACGATCCATTGGGCAGGTAGCCATCAAAAACTCCCGGTGGCGTACTGGAGTTCCCATAGTAGATCACACCATTGGGTCCGCCTCCGGTATCAAACACTGTCGCCAGATCCGCTGACGCCACCCCCTCAGCCGTCTGTACCGTGACTGTGGTCACGGCGACACCCTTGAGATAGCCGGTGATCAGGCGGCCATCTGGCCCCTGTATCTGGTCGCCCGAGTGATTCATATGGAGCTGGATCGCTCCCGGCGAGTTCGTCAGGGTGTCGATGGTCTGCTGGGTAAGGCCGATGGTGAGCGCCCCCTCACCGGAGGAAATTCCCGCCACATTGACCACATACCCGAGCCGGGCGTTGCTGCCGATGGGGAGGGCCGTCAGCAGCGTGCTCAGCGTGCTCGTGCCGTAAAGTCCCGCCCCAAAGTCTCCATAGGTGCCGTCGGCCAGCGGCGTACTGCTTGCGACCGTATTGCCATTGATCTGAACGACCATGGCCGTGTTGAAGTTTGAAACGACGGGCGTGACCTGCACAGAGGCTTTCGTGGTGAGACTCAGGCTCCGCCCCTCGACGTAGTACCCGTAGACCGGGTCGCCGTCTCCGAAGACAAAGGTATTCGTCGGCGCGATGGAGGTATTCGTCCCCTGCACGGTGAACATGTTTGGCGACCCGGTATCGAAAAGATACGGGACAGCATCGCTGCCATCCGCATTCTGACTCACGTAGATCTGGTAGTTCGCCGGAGAGTGGCTCCCGGTAACATAGATCGGAACCGTATAGGTTTGATCCGGATCCACGGCCTGCGCCCAGGCTGACGCTGCCATACCGGCCGCCCCGATAGCCAGGGCCATGCATCGAGCTACGATTCCCATTCCCGTGCGATAGCATAGCCGTAACCAGTACGCCATGGGGAATATCGCTCTAGAGCTTCATTACGTAGATCTCCATCGCAGCAAGACCCACCAGAACGAGCCAGCCAGCCAGAGCGACGCCCGCCGTGCGCAGACCGTTGCGGCGGATATCCGTGAAATCCACCTGCAACCCCAGCCCTGCCATCGCCATTCCCATGAGGAATGTCGCGAGGGTGAGCACATGCTGATCGATGACGGCGAGAGTTTCTGCCTGCCCCGGAAAAGCCCGGAGCAGCCCCGTATTCAACACGCCGACCAACACGAAGCCGAAGACAAACCAGATCGACTTGAGGATGGCCCCCAACCTCGAGCCGCCCGCCTCGGCATCGGCTCCCTGCGGAGCGGGAAAGATGAATCCCAGCAACAGCACTGTGGGAGCCAGCAAGAGCACGCGCATGAGCTTGGTCACGGCCCCAGGCTCAAGAGCACTCGGAACCGCCGAGGCGGCAGCCATGACCTGCGCCACCTCGTGCAGGGTCGATCCCGCCAGCACCCCATAGGTCGAGGGCGCCAGATGCAAGATGCCCTGCATGGCCGTGAGCGCGAGCACGCCTCCGGTACCGATAAGACTGCAAAGCGGAATGACGAGCGCCATGTCCTCGGCCTTGGCGCGAATGACGGGAGCCGTCGCCGCCACCGCCGAGGCTCCACAGATCGAACTATCCACCGCCAGGATCACAGGGAGCAATCCCGGCAACCCCGCGCGCCGTCCCAGCCACGTAATAAAGAGAAGGCCGGTGATGATAACCGATACCGCAAGAATCAGAATGCGCGGACCGGCATGCATGATGAGGTCAAAATTCAAGCGAACGCCCAACAGGACAATGCCGATACGCAGGAGATGCTTGGCCGAGAACCCGATGCCCACCGATTGATGCTCCGGCACATGGAGGAAGGCCCGCGCTGCGATGCCAATCAATAGAGCCAGCGAAAGCGCCCCCACGTGCTCCAGCCCCGGTAGATGCGCCAGGTTGAAAGCCAGCACCGCGATCAACGCCGTGAGCGCCAGCCCTGTCCGGAAATGAGGACATCGAAATTTCACGCTTCCTTGATACGGAAAATCCCATAATCACAGGTAATATCGCTTTTGAATTTACCATAACTTGATGTTATGAGCTGTTGATTATTCATGGATTACCGGCTGGAAGTTTTTTCGCGGGTGGCTGAACATCAGAGCATTAGCGCGGCAGCGCGGGTGCTGAACATCTCCCAGCCCGCCGTGACCCGGCATATCAAGATGCTGGAGGAAACTTATCAAGCCACGCTGCTCACACGCTCCCGCTCGGGCGTCGCGTTGACCGAGGCTGGCGTCGTTCTCCTGGAGCACGCCCGTCAGGTAGCCTGGATGGAGGATGAGGTGATGGCAAAAATCCGCAAGGACGACAGCCTTCTGCGCGGTCGCCTGCGCCTCGGGGCCAGCACGACGGTGACGCAATATTATCTGCCCAACGTGCTTACCTCCTTCAAAATGCGCCATCCCGAAGTCGAGATCGAGGTTGTTGAAGGGAACACGGATGCCGTGATCTCGCACCTGCTCGGCCAGCGTATCGACCTGGGGCTTATTGAGGGTCCCTGCAGCCGGCGCGACCTGCGGGTGCGGCGCTTCTTTGATGATCTGCTGGTTTTCATCGTCCCTGTCGGCCATCCGCTGGCTCGCCCAAAAGCGGTCCCTCCCTCGGAGTTGCTGAAATACCCCATCATCTCCCGCGAGCACGGGTCCGGTACGCGCCGCTATATCGAGAGCGCGCTGAACGCCGTGGGACTCGACCCGCGCAAGCGCCGCATCGTGCAGGAACTGCCCAGCACCGAGGCAATCAAACGCGCGGTGGAGGCCGGTCTCGGGGTCGGCTGCGTCTCCAGAATCGCCATCACTCAGGAGCTCGCGACCGCCTCGCTCGACATCGCCAATATCAAGGGGTTGGAAATTCGCCGCCCGTTCTCCGCCATCCTGCCCCTCGGACCGGACCCGGTCGGATTGCGGCAGATTTTCCTGTCGGCTTTGTCCTGACGCTACGCGATTTCCGAAACGACGCCTCCTCCCAGGAGGGGTTCGTCGTCCTTGAGATTCACGCCGCTGAGCTTCAGGTGACGACTGGCGCTGAGGAGATGAAAGAGTTTCCGCGCCGCCAGCGCGGGATCGAGTCCCTGTGGACGGATGTTGGAGACGCAGTTGCGTTCGGCATCGCTTCGACCCGGCACGGGATTGTAGGTGAAGTACGCGCCAAGGCTATCGGGCGACCCGAGCCCCGGGCGCTCGCCGAGCAGGATCAAGCTCAGCTGCGCATGGAGCAAAGCCCCCGCCTGATCCTGAATCGCCACGCGACCGTGTTTCACCACGAGCAGCGGTGCGAGCATCCAGCCTGCCTCGCGGAACAGTGGCAGCAGGGCCGTCAGCACCGGCAGCGCCTGCGTCATCACCGCCGTGGTGGAGAGTCCGTCGGAAACAAGGATCGCAAGGTCCGGCCCGGGCATCGCCGCACGCGCAGAAAGCATTGTAGCGGATTCCGCGGAAAGCCGCCGTCCGTAATCCGGACGCTGCAGATAGGTCGCGCGATCCTGCGCCTCGCTCTCCACGATCAGGAGGCCGGGATCCAGTGGGCGAAGCTGCGCGGCAAGCAACTCCGGGTCGAAGTGCGTCAGCACCGCATCCTTCGCCCGCGCGTGGGCCAGCTTGAAATCGAGCAATGGCGCAGTAGGCAGGCTGGCGCCCGCGCGACCGAGGGCGATTCGTGCTGCAGTATGCGTCCGCAAATGCGGCCAGGGATCAGCAGTTCCCATGGGCAGGCAGGGCGGCTTCCGGGGCTTGCAGCAAAGCGTGGGATGAGGCGATCTGGCGAAGCCGGTTTTCCTCGCTGAAGATCTGCATCTTCTTTAGCCAAGCGTCAAACTCCGGCGCAGGCTTCTTGCCGAGCACCTGCCGGAGATAGTGGCTGTCGTGAAAGGAGGTGGATTGATAGTTCAGCATGATGTCGTCCGCGCCGGGCACCCCCATGATGAAGTTGCATCCGGCCACCCCGAGCAGCGTGAGCAGCACATCCATGTCGTCCTGGTCGGCCTCGGCGTGGTTCGTGTAGCAAATGTCGCAGCCCATCGGCACGCCGAGCAGCTTGCCGCAGAAGTGATCCTCCAGCCCGGCGCGAATGATCTGCTTGCCATCGTAGAGGTATTCCGGACCGATGAATCCGACGACCGTATTGACCAGCAGCGGCTGGAATTCCCGCGCCACCGCATAAGCCCGCGCCTCCAGGGTTTGCTGGTCGACATTGTGATGCGCATTGGCGGAGAGTGCGGAACCCTGGCCGGTTTCAAAATACATCACGTTGTCGCCAACCGTCCCACGCCCCAGGGTGAGCGCCATCTCGCGAGCTTCGCGCAAAAGATTCAATGTGACGCCGAAGCTGGCATTCGCGCCCTCGGTTCCCGCGATGGATTGAAAAACCAGATCGACCGGCTCGCCGCGCTCCATGCATTGCATGGTCGTCGTGACATGCGTGAGCACGCAGCTTTGCGTGGGAATCTCGTATTCCTGGATGATGCGATCCATCAGCCGCATGAGCGATGCGCAAGCTGCGGGATTGTCGGTGGCGGGATTGATTCCGATGACGGCATCGCCGCACCCATAAAGCAGGCCGTCCAGAATCGATGCCGCGATTCCCTGCGGATCATCCGTCGGGTGATTCGGCTGAAGCCGCACGCTGAGCCGCCCCGGCAGGCCCACGGTGTTTCGAAACCTGGTGACGACCTGCATCTTGCTCGCGGCGAGGATGAGGTCCTGATTGCTCATCACCTTGGAAACCGCAGCCGCCATCTCCGGAGTGATGCCGGGCGCGACTCGGGCAAGCGTATCGCTATCGGTTTCGTAATCGAGCAACCATTCGCGGAACTCGCCCACGCTGAAATGGGACACGAGGCGGAATGCCTCCGCATCATGCGTCTCCAGGATCAACCGGGTCACCTCGTCCTCCTCCGGCGGGATGAGCGGCTCATCGAGCAAGGTCTGAAGCGGAAGCTCCGCGAGCCGCATCTGCGCAGCAACACGCTCCTCCATCGACTGGGCCGCAACTCCCGCCAGTTGATCACCAGATCGCAACGGGGTCGCCTTGGCTATCAACGTCTTAAGATCGCGAAACGACCACGACGAATTCCCAAGCTGCAAATGATAGGCCATCGGGTTCTTGAAGCGAGCACCTATCGTGCCACCGCGAACGAGTGTGTTGTTTCACTTTTCCTTACTCAAAAATCCCTGCGCGAAAACGAACGCGAAGAAGTTCCTTTTCACGCCGCTCATCGGTAATGTGCAATTCTGCACAGCAGGATTTTTCTTCACCGGATTTTCCGTCGCTTCAAATTCGCCGCCCTGCCCTCAGCGGGACGCCCGCCCATCCCTCCAGTGAACTCAAGGCTCCGCAGGACTTCATCCCCTTACACTCCAATAAGTTGACACCCATGAGTAAGAGGATTTTTCCCGCAATTAAATCCTAATAGCTAATAATCGAAAACCAATAGCATAGACCATGCCATAGGTTTCAGGATTTTCGCAGATACCCCACGGCACGCTTTATGCTGCCGCGCCTCGCGGAGAAAATCATGAGCGACAAACAAACTGTTGGAGGGGTCACCTACAAGAAGGCGGACAGTTCGTATTTTGAAAAACGCAAACTGAGACGACACGCACGGGTCTGGTCTCTGTGGGCGCTGGGAGTGGGAGCGGTCATTTCGGGACACTTCTCAGGTTGGAATTTTGGCATTGGCCAGGGAGGTTGGGGCGGCCTTTTCATTGCCGCCATCCTGATCGCCATCATGTACCTCGGGTTGATTTTCAGCCTGGCGGAAATGTCCCCGGCTCTGCCTCACACGGGGGGCGCTTATTCCTTCGCGCGCAGTGCAATGGGACCTTGGGGCGGATTCATTACGGGACTGGCCGAGAGTATCGAGTACATCATGACTCCGGCGGTCATCGTATTCTTCATCGGGTCCTACATGAGTAGTATATTCGGGACACCATCGGCGGCGCAACCGCTCTGGTGGATCGGCGCCTACATCGTTTTTGTGGCCCTGAACTACTGGGGAGTGGAGCTTTCCTTCAAGTTCTCGGTGACGGTGACGCTCATGGCTCTCGGCGTGCTGGTTATCTTCTGGATCAGCGCCATCCCGCATGCGGACTTCACCCGCTGGGCACTGAACATAGGGGTCGGACCGGATGGCAATTTTGTCGAGCTTCCGAATGGCGGCGGATCATTCCTGCCCAAGGGAATCGGTGGAGCGCTGGCCGCGCTGCCTTTTGCCGTGTGGCTTTTTCTCGCCATCGAGGAACTCCCGCTCGCCGCGGAAGAATCTCACGATCCCAAGAAGGACATGCCCAAAGGCCTGATCCTAGGAATGTTCACACTCATCTTCTCGGCTGTAATGGTCATGGTGCTCAATGCCTCGATCGGTGGTACTGCGCCGGGACAGATGCAGGGCGCGTTTTCCCTGTCGACCTCGGCGGAGCCGCTGCTCGATGGGTTCCGCACCTTATACGGCGCAGGCATCGCCAAGCTGCTGGCCCTGTTTGCGGTGATCGGCCTGATCGCGAGCTTTCATACGATCATCTTCGCCTTCGGTCGCCAGATTTACTCGCTCTCTCGCGCGGGATATTATCTTCCCTTCCTGTCTGTGACTCACGGTAAGCGCCATACCCCGCATGTCGCGATGTTCACGGGAGCAGGCATCGGTTTGGCTGTGCTGCTCACGATCTGGTTTACGGCTGGCGAAACTGCTGGCGGAGCACTCATCGGCGGCACACTGCTAAACATGGCGGTCTTTGGCGCGATGCTTTCATACGCCTTCCAGGGCCTGTCTTTTATCCTGCTGCGCATCAAGATGCCGCATATCGAGCGTCCGTATCGCAGTCCGCTCGGCATCCCTGGAGCCGTGGCGACCATCGTGATCGCGATGTGCACGCTCTACTATCAATTGCAGGACCCTTCCTATGTAAAAGGCGTCTATGCTGCGCTGGCCTGGTATCTGGCGGGACTCGCCTACTTCGCCTTCATCGGCCGGCATAAGCTGATCCTCTCGCCGGAGGAGGAATTTGCGATGAATAAAGGCAAGTCCCCGGTCGTAGAACCGGCGGAACCTGCCGCATAAGTCACTCTCATCACCACACCCGGGAGGGGACGTCGCTGACGCTCCCCTCTCCAGTGGCTGAAATTTCGCGGCCCGAATCGCCGTGGTTGTCCCTCATCGCGACGACCACGGCCAACGGCTGGTCAGGCTTCGGAGTTTTCCCCGGCCCGTTGCTCTGCGGCAGCGCGCCGCATTTGGAAAAACTCGCGGAGAATTCCGGCGCATTCGTCGCCGCGCACTCCGCTCTGGACCTCGCAGCGATGGTTGAGCTGCGGATGCTGGAGGATGTTGAAAAGCCCTCCCCCTCCGCCGCTTTTCCCATCGATGCAGCCAAAGATCACCCGGCGCAGACGGGCATGAACCAACGCCCCGGCGCACATCGGGCACGGCTCCTTGGTTACGTAGAGATCGCAATCATTGAGCCGCCAGTCGTCGACCACGCTCTCGGCCTGGGTAATGGCCAGCATCTCGGCGTGAGCGGTTGCGTCCTTCAGCATTTCCACCTGATTCCAGGCGCGGGCAATGATCTGCCCCTCGCGCACAATCACGGCCCCGATCGGCACCTCCTCGGCGGCAAAAGCCTTGCGGGCGAGGCGCAGGGCCTCCCCCATGTAAAACTCATCGCTGGCGAAATCCATCGCGGCACAGTATCACATCCCCATGGCTGACCGCACCCCGATCATTGCACCTTCGATTCTGGCCTCCGATTTTTCCCGCCTCGGCGAGGAAGTCGCCCGCATCTCCGAGGCGGGCGGTGACTGGATTCATTGCGACGTGATGGATGGCCACTTCGTCGACAACATCTCCTTCGGTTCGGCTTTCGTCGAGGCAGCCACCCGCCATACGGACAAGCACATCGACGTCCATCTCATGATCTCGCGCCCGGACCACTACCTCGACCGGTACACGCCTCTGGCGGATTCCGTGAGTGTGCATGTAGAGGCCGATCATGACGTGGCGCAGACTCTTTCCCGCATCCGCGCCGCCGGCTGTCTCGCCGGGCTGGCCATCAGCCCACCGACCCCTCTGGAGAAAGTGGAGCCGTTTATCGGACAATTCGACATCCTGCTCGTCATGACGGTGAACCCCGGCTTCGGCGGCCAGCCGTTCATTCCCGAGACCATCGAGAAAGTCCAGGCGGCTGCAGAATGGCGCGCCAAGGGGCTGGCAGATTTCCATATCGAGGTCGACGGCGGCATCAACACCGCTACCGCCAAGATCGCACGCGAGGCCGGAGCGGATATCTTCGTGGCAGGGACGGCGGTCTTCAAGGCATCCGATGCCGCCGCGGAAATCGAAGCCCTGCGAGGTTAGCCGCCTGACCGCTCCCTGCGGAAACACCCCGATGGGGAAAAACCGGAGCACCGCTCATGCTGGCACGCACCCGATGATTCCCGAAAAGAAACGCCACCCGGCCCAGCCCGCCTAGCGTGTCCGACGAAACGCCAGCACCCGACTCCACCAAAACACCCGCTCGCAAGCCGCGCCGCCGCTGGCTGCGCCGGGTGCTGGTCGTGCTGCTCGCCCTGTTCCTGCTGCTGGCGATCTTTCACCGCCCGCTGATTTTTGAGGGATCGCGGTATTTCATCGTTCGCGCCGCCAAGCAGCAGCATCTCGATCTGACCTACGACATCGGCGGGTCGATTTTTACCAGCCTTTATGTCACCCGGCTCAAGGCCGTACCGACGGAACCGGGCCCGATCGATCAGCTCGAAATCGGCACGATCCGTCTGCAATACAGCCTGTGGGGGCTTTTCCGCAAAGGACTCCCGGCCTTGCTCAAGACGGTGGAGATCAAAGATGCCTTCATCGGCCTCACGCCCGGCGAACCGCTTCCGCCAGAGAAGGAGGAGAAGCCGCAGCGCTTCAAGTTCCCCGCCCTGTTCCCGGAAATCCTGCGCATCGAGAACGTCAACTTCGTCTCGCACGCCCCCGGCGGCGACACGGAGCTGGGGGGCTTCACCTTCACCTTGCTGCCTGACCGCGCCGGGACATTTGCGATCAAGACACTGAATATTCCCGGCGTGCGCCGGTGGACGGATATTTCGGCGGAGACGACTTTTCACGACCGGAATCTTTTCCTGCGAAACCTCATCATCGGACCCGAAATCGCCGTCGATGTGCTGAATCTTGACGCCTCCCGGCTCGACGACAACCAGCTCAAGCTGGGCTTTGAGGGCACCTTGTTCCAAGGGCGAACCAAGCTTTCGGCCAAAGTCGACGATCTCAACGACACGAACAAGCTCGCCCTCCGACTGGATGTGACCGGGCTATCGCTGCACGTCCTCAGCGCCTATCTGAATCTCGCCCTTCCCATTGAGGCGGAAATACCGACCGTGCATATCGCTTTCGATGGCCTGCCCGAGAAGCCCGACAGCTGGACCGGCAAAGTGGACGTGGCTCTTACCGGAGTCACCGCCGACGCCATTCAGGCAGGCAATGTCACTGTCGCCGCGGAGTTGGGCAACGCGCGCGCCAAGGTTGCCGCAAACGTCGAGGCTCGCGCGGGAAACACGATTCGCCTCAATGCCGAGACGGCTCTTCCCGCCAGGCTGGATGGCTTCATCGAGACCAAGGCGCAGGGCGTGCTGGATGCCAGTTTACCCGACCTTGCCGCGCTCTGGTCAGATTCGGCGCCGGTCTCCGGTACCGCAAAGCTGAACGCCGAGTTCGCTCTCGACCGCCACCTCGCGAAGATCACGGGCGTACTGGATTCGGATCGCGTAACCGCCGGCGACATCGAGGCGATGGGCAGTCATTTCACTTTCACCGTGGAGAAGGATTTGCAGGCCGAGGGACCCGTCTTTGCCGGATCGAAGGCGAATCTCGAGGGCGGCGTGGCGGCGACGAAGATCGGCGATTATTCCACGGACCAGATTGCTCTCGCGGCCAAAACCGATGGTGCGGCGGTGCGACTCACGCAGCTTACGATCGAGAAATCCGGCAATCGCGTCGCGCTGGAGGGCGAGTATCTGTTGCCCGACGACCTCGCATCCTGGACGGCACAACCGGGCAGCGCGAAATTCCACATCGACGCACCCCAGCTGAATGCCTTCGTGGCACCGGAGAGCGGCACGGAACTGGCGGGCCGGGTGAAGGCCGATGGTCAGGCGCAGATCACCCAGGGCGTTTACTCCGGCGATCTCACGATCGAGGGGCGGGAGATCCGGGCGCAGGGGGTACCCGTCCGCTCGCTGGATGCAAAGATCGCCGTCCAGCAAAACCACGCCACCATCAGCCAGCTCTCGCTCGTGGTGGATGATCGCAACTCGCTCAGCGCGGAGGGCGAGGCGGATCTGACTGATCCCTTCGCCTATCATGGACGCCTCGACATCGCCCTGCGGAACCTCGCGGTCTTTCGCCCGTTGCTCGGTCCGGATGCCCCGGAGCTTGGTGGGGCGCTGGCAGTCCAATGGCAGGGGAATGGAACCAAAACGGCGCATTCCGGCCAGGCCTCGCTGGAGCTGACCAACGGCGTCTATGCGGATCAGCGCAACCTCGCCGCGAGGTTCAATGCCACCTACACGCCGGAGACGATCAGCCTCCCCAATTTCCGCGTCTCCAGCAGCCTGGCCTCGGCACAGTTCGCCCTCGCCTGGCGCGACAAGGTATTAAGCGTTACCAATCTCGTCGTCCGCCAGCAGCAGCTCACCGTATTGTCCGGCGCCCTTTCCCTGCCGCTCGACCTTGCGAACATCCAGAATCAGGATCTGCTCATCCCGAATGATCAGCCGGTCGCGCTGAACCTGCGCACCGACAATCTCGATCTCCAACGCCTCCTCACCCAGCTCGGCCAGAACCCGCCTCCGGTACGGGGAATTGTCAATATGACCATCACCGGGCGAGGAACCATCGACGACCTGGAGGCAAACCTCGCCCTTCGCGCCACCGGGGTGCGATCCCAATCCACGCCCGACCTCGCCCCGGCAAATCTCGATCTCAACGCGACCGTGCGCAACGACCGCCTGGGCCTGACCGGAGAGCTGCGCCAGCCCCTGATCCAGCCGCTGCGCATCACGGGCGACGTGCCGCTCGATCTGGTGAAGATCCGCCGGGAAAACACGATCGATCCGGCCACGCCGATTCAACTGGCCGTTTCTCTGCCGCGATCCTCGCTGACGGTCTTGAGCGCACTCGTCCCGGCGATTCGCCAGAGCCGCGGAACGGCGGAAGCCAATGTCCGTATCGACGGCACTTTTGCTCAACCAAATCTCTCCGGCAGCGTGGCGGCCGATCTCTCAACCCTTCGCTTCACCGACCCGAGCCTGCCGCCCGTGAATGATGCATCGTTCCTCCTGAATTTCGCCGGAGACCGCGTGACGATTACGCGCTGCCGGGGAGGAATCGCAGGCGGTTCCTTCAACGCCGGAGGCAACGTGGTCTTTGCTCCTCTCAATAACCCGACATTCGATCTGCGCATCGGCACGGTGAACGCCCTCGTGATGCAAAATGACGACGTCACGGCACGCATCACGAGCAATCTCCGCGTGGCGGGTCCGCTCAACGCCGGGAGGGTCACCGGCGACGTAAATATCACCCGCAGCCGGTTCTTCCGAAATATCGACATCCTCCCCATCGGCCTCCCCGGACGCCCTGCTCCGCAACCGCCGGAAGAGCCTGCCATCGTGAGCTTTCCGCAGCCACCGCTCCGGGATTGGACATTCGATGTCCGAGTCCGGACGGCTGATCCGTTCCTGGTTCAGGGCAATCTCGCCAATGGCAAGATCTCGATCGATCTGCGAATCGGCGGCACGGGCCTGCGACCGTGGGCCGACGGCGTGGTGCGCATCGATCAGTTGGTCGCCTCGCTTCCTTTCAGCCGGCTCGATATCGGCAACAGCGCCGTCTTTTTCCGGCCCGAGCATCCATTCGTCCCGCAGCTCGACATTCGCGGCACCTCAGCCATCCGCGACTATGATGTGCGGGTCATGGTGCAGGGACCCATCACGGCGCCCAATGCGATCTTCACCAGCGACCCGCCGCTGCCGCAATCCGAGATCGTCTCGCTCATCGCCACGGGCATGACCACGCGTGAGCTGACCAGCGACCCGAATGCCGTGGCCGGTCGCGCCGCCATCCTGCTCTTCCAAAAAGCCTACAACAGCATTTTCCGCCGCAACAGTCCGCCCGCCAATGACACCTTTCTCAGCCGCATCCAGTTCGACGTTGGCATGACCGATCCCAAAACTGGCAAGCAGGGCGCGGGATTGCGCATTCCCTTGAGCGACCAATTCGCACTCGTCGGCGGCGTCGATGTCGGCGGTAACTTCCGGGGGCAGGTGAAATACCTGCTGCGATTCAAATGAAGAAGCCGCTTTCCCTGTTGCTGAGCGTCCTGCTGGGAGGCGCCGGATTGACGAGGGCGCAAACTGATGCGCCACCGGAGCGCGAGCACCCGACCGCGCCGGACGAATTGCCGCCCTTGCAGGAATCCCGCCCCCGCGTGAATGGACGGCTGCAGGTGGAGTTTGTCGGCGCGACAGCCTTTCCCGAACGGCGCTTGCGCGAAGGCATCGACCGCCAGGTGCGGGAAATTGAAAAATACGGCCTGGATGAACCCAATGCCTACGATGCGGGATTTTTCCTTGAGTCGTTTTATCGGAAGAATGGCTACGCCGACGCCGAGGTGACCGCCACCATCACCGGACCCTGGCAGCTTCGCCTCAGCGTTGATCAAGGTTCGCTCGTGCGACTGGGTGAGATCACAGTGACAGGCAATACTGCCTACGACTCCGAGACAATTGAGAAATATCTCCTCGGCCCCACCCGCGAACGCTTCCCGCGCATCCGCGATGTTCTGCGCCTGCCGTACGTGGATGTCGATGTCCGCGCCGGGGCCGATCTGGTTCGTCGGCTCTATGCCTCGGAGGGTTATCTCGATGCGGAGGTTTCCGACCCGGACCCGACCTTCAGCGAGGACGGGACGGTCGCGAACATTTCCCTCAAGATCACCGAGGGCACCCAGTACCGGTTTGGCGCGATCAAGTTTGAGGGACCGCTCGTTTTTCCCCGCGAGGACCTCCTGGCGGCCGTGGCCGAGCAGACGAAGAATATCTTCACTCCCGGTCGCCTCCTCGCGGCGGAACGTGCGCTGGAGGATTACTACCGCCAGCGCGGGTATTTCACCGCGACGGTACGGGCCAATGGCGACCCGATGGAAGCCAAGGACGGCGTGGTCCCCATCACGATCCAGCTCCAGCCGGGCATCAAATATTTCTTCGATGGCGTTGCGGTGACGGGCAACAGCGGGGTGAAGACCGCCTTTATTCAGCGCCGCCTCGCCAGCCTGAGCGGCCAGACATATGACCCGGCGCGGGTGGATCGCGGGTTCCGAGAGCTGATCGACACGGGGCTTTTCCGCAATGTCCGCATCACCCCGACTCCCGTAAATGGCAACCAGCTCCGGCTCGATGTGGCGGTGGATGAGGCGAAGCCGCGCGAGTTTGGCATCGGCGTTGGTTATGCCACCTACGATGGCGGCATCGTGAGCCTCAGCTATGCCGATCGCAATCTCTTCGGCACCGGGCGCCCGCTGACCATCGATGCGGAAATCAACCAGCGCGGGTACAACGGGCAGATCAAATATTCCGATCCGTGGTTCCTCGAGACCGACTACGAGCTGGAGGTGCGCGCCTACGGCATCACGCGGGACATGCGGGGTTTCACCAAGAACGAGCTTGGCTTCCGCCCCTCGATCCAAAAGGACATCACCGATCACTGGAACGTCTCGGCCTTCATCCTCGCGGAGTACAATCGCACGACCAACATCCTCATCACGCCGGAGAGTCTGGTCGGGCGCGAAAGCTACCCGCTCTTTGCCATCGGCATGACCCAGACGCTGGACTACCGCAACAACAAGGCCCTTCCGACTCGCGGGTACATTTTGACCTCGGCGGTGGATTTCGCGCCGGATGGTCTCGGCAGCGTGGCTTATATCCGCGGAGTGGCTCGGTTCTCCTACTACCTGCCGATCACGGCGCGATCGTCGCTCGCCATCGGAGCGCGAGGCGGCATCATTTCCTCGCTCACGGATGAGCCGTTGCCGATCGACGAGCGATTTTTCAACGGCGGCGCGACCACGGTGCGAAGCTTCTCGGAATACACCCTGGGTCCTCGCGACAAAAATGGATACCCGCTTGGCGGCGAGGCGTTCACGGTCTTCAACCTGGAATACACCTTCCCGATTATCGGCGATTTGTTCGGAGCGGTCTTTACCGATGCAGGCAACGTGATTTCGGACGCGGCAAATTTCGGCCTGGAGGACATGCGCTACGCGATCGGCGCTGGGCTGCGGTACAATCTGCCCATCGGCTCGATCCGCCTCGACTACGGCCTGAATCCCTCGCCTCGTGATGGCGAGGCGCAGGGCGCGTGGAATTTCGCGATCGGCGTCGCGTTTTAGGGGTTACTTCCCGTTGCCCGGGGTGATCTCCGGATGATCACCCTCGTCCTCCTCGATCTCGCGGCGCCACGCTTTCGAGATGAAGGGACGCACAAAACCGTAGATGAGAAACAGGACGAACATCAGCGCGGGCATCCACTGGTAGTTCACCGCGCTGAAGACGATGATCACGATGATGAGGAGGAAGCGCGGGATGGAGCGCTGCGACCGCCAGCCGAGACCCTTGAAGCTCGGGTAGCGCACATGGCTGAACATCATGAACGACAGGAAGAGCATGAGCGCGGCGAGGGCGTACTTCCACTGACCGATGGTGCGCTCACCCTCCTGGAGCCAGAGCATGAAAAGCGTGAGCGAGGCAATCAGCCCGGCGGCGGCGGGAATCGGGAAACCGACGAACTCGTCGGAGGGCGGATCGTTCGGCTGCTTGGCCTGGGCATAGCAGTTGAACCGCGCGAGGCGCAGCGCGCCGCAGAGCAGGTAAACGAAGGCGATGAGCCAGCCGATGTTGCCCTCAAAATCGCGGAGCACCATCTGGTACACCATGAGCGCCGGGGCGACGCCGAAGGAGACAATGTCCGCGATGGAATCAAACTCCCGGCCAAAGGCGCTCTCGCTGCCGCCGAGGCGGGCCAGCCGACCGTCGAGAAGGTCAAAGACGCAAGCGCCGAGAATAAAGAGGATCGCCTGGTGGTACTGGGCCACGACGGAGCCGCCATTGTCGAGAATGAGAGCCGCCTCGATGAGCCGGAGGACGGCGGCAAATCCGCAAAACAGGTTTCCTGCCGTCATCAGGTTCGGCAGGAGGTACACCTTGGGCTCCCGGGGCGATGTCATTTGGCTTTGTGGATCAACCTGGCCACCGCCGTCTCGCCGCCCTTCACCCGGTCACCCTTCTTCACAAGGATTTCCGCTTCCAGTGGCAGATCGACTTCCGTACGGGAGCCGAAGCGGATCATACCGAAACGCTCCCCGCGTTCAAGGTGATCGCCGACCGCTTTCCACGGGCAGATGCGGCGGGCAATCGCGCCCGTGATCTGCCTCACAATGACAGTGCCCTGCGCCCCGGCGATGACCCAGGTGCGGCGGGCATTGAGCTGGGATGAAGCGGGGTTACGTGCATCTACGAAACGACCCTTGGCTCCCTGAGAGTGAATGATTTCACCCTCGATCGGGCTGCGGTTCACGTGAACGTCGAAAACGGAAAGGAAAATGCCGATGCGCTTCACCTTGGTATTCAGGTGCTCGGTTTCATCGAGTTCCTCCACTTGCACGACCAGGCCGTCCGCCGGGGCGACGACCAGTTGCAGGTCCGCAGGCGGCTGACGCTCGGGGTCGCGAAAGAAATAGACTGAAAACAGGAACATCAGCGCCACCACGATGGACAGAATGGGAAAGAGCAGGACCGTCGCGATCCAGCACACGCCCAGAATGCCCAAAATCCATCGGGCCTCGCCCAACGCTCGAAACTTCATCGCGGCAGCATAGCGGGATGTCGGGCGGGCGCTAGTCCGATTGCGAGTTCTTTGTCCTCGCGTGTTGAAATCACCGCCGAACCGCCTAGGCTGTTGGGATGGCAGTGCAATCCGACATGACGATGCAGGAGCTCCTGATGGAGTTCCCCGGGGCTCAACGGGCTCTCTTCCGGCACTACCACATCGGCGGCTGCCAGAGTTGCGGCTTCCGTCCCGACGAGACCCTGGCGCAGGTTTGCGAGCGCAATGGCGGTCTCGATCCTGAGCAGGTGCTGGAAAACGTACGCCTCGCGTGGGAAGAGGACAAAAAGCTCCTCGTCGAACCCTCCGACGCCGCGAAAACCCTCGCAGCGGGGGAAGCAGACTTCATCGACATCCGTACGCAGGAGGAGTTTGACGCCGTGCACATCCCGGGCTCCAGCAAGTTCACCCAGGAAACCATGCAGGAGGTCCTCGGCACCGCCGCCACCGGACGGCAGGTTATCCTGATTGACCACCAGGGCAGCAAGGTGCTCGACGCCACCACGTATTTCGCCGGTCACGGCCTCACCACCGTCAAGGGCCTCCGCGGCGGTATCGACGCCTGGAGCCTCGAGGTGGACTCAACCCTTCCCCGCTACACTCTCGAATGAGCGACGATCTCGAAGCCAAAATCCAGGAAGCCCTCCGCAACCCGCAAAACGTCGGAGAAATGTCCGAGGCCGATGCTGTGGGCACGGTCGGCAGTGAAGGCTGCGGCGACATGCTGCGCATGTGGGTGAAGTTCAAGGAGGAGAACGGTCGCAAGGTCATCGACAAGGCGACTTTCCAGACCTTCGGCTGCCAGACGGCCATTGCGGTCGCCAGCGTGGCGACGGAGTTGATCCGCGGCAAGACGCCCACCGAGGCGCTTTCGCTCTCCGGTGAGGACCTTTCCGCTCCGCTCGGGCCGCTCCCGCCCATGAAGATTCACTGCGCCCAGCTCGTCGAGGGCGCGCTCAAGGACGCCTTGGCCGGGGAATCCAAACCGGCCGCGCCTGCTCCCCAGCAGGCTCCCACCCTCATCGACAGCCTGCAGGAAAAAGCCAGCGGGCTGAAAATCACTTTCAAGAAATAGCCATGGACCACCGAGAAATCACCCTGTCACGCGATTGCGACGCGATCCAGATCCCCAGCGGCCACCCGATCGTGCTGCCCGCGGGGATGAATGTCATCATCACCCAGTCCCTCGGCGGCACCTACACTGTAGCCACGCCCGGCGGCCTCGCCCGCATCGAGTACAAGGACGCCGACGCCCTCGGCCTTGATCCCACCAAGGAAGGCAGCGAGAAAGTCGCCATCAGCGGCCCGCTCGAGGAGGCCGTCTGGAACCAGCTCAAGACCGTCTTTGACCCGGAAATCCCCGTCAACGTCGTCGACCTGGGCCTGATTTACGACTGTCAGGTGACCAAAAAGGAATCCGGCGGCGCCTCCGTGCTGGTCAAGATGACCCTCACCGCTCCCGGCTGCGGCATGGGTCCCGCCATCGCGTCGGACGCCCGCTACAAGATTCTCGCTCTCGACGGCATCGAAGACGCCGAAGTCGAGCTCGTGTGGGATCCGGCATGGAATCAATCCATGATCAGCGAGGAAGGCCGCATGAAACTCGGCCTCGTCTAGTCGTTCATAATCAAGGGAATCCACGAACGTTTCGGCTTAAATCGCGCCAACGTGCGGTTTTCGGTTGCTTTTCGTGGATTTCCGACGAAACTTTCCCGCCCTATGAGTCAACATCCCAGCCTTAAGGGCCAAGGCGCTATCAAAGCCAAGCGCAGTGTGCTCAAGCGCTTTGAGCGTGTCGAGCTCCTCAAAAAGCGCGGCCAGTTCACCGAAGGCCAGCGCGTGATCGGTCTGCCCAAGACCAAGCCTGAAGAATAGGTCGCAATGCGACTCAACCGCTTTCTGGCCGCCGCGGGCTATGGTTCCCGGCGAGCCTGCGAAGCGCTTATTCTCGATGGCAAGGTCTCGATCAACGGGCACTTCGTCCGCGAGCTTGCCACGACCGTAAGTCCAGAGGACGACGTTCGCGTCGCTGGTAAGACCGCCCGATCCGCCCCCCAAGTCTATCTCCTGCTTCACAAACCGCGCGGCTACGTCTGCACGCGGTCCGATGAGCGTGGCCGCAAGACCATCTTCGACCTGATCCCGGGCCACTTTGGTCGGCTTTTCCATGTCGGCCGCCTCGACAAGGACAGTGAAGGTCTCATCCTGCTCACGAACGACGGCAACCTGTCCCAACGCCTGACCCACCCCGCCCATGAGGTGGACAAGGAGTACGAGGTGCTGATCGACAAGCCCTTCGACTCCACCCTGAAGCCCAAGTTTCTCCGCGGTTTTCAGACCGAGGAGGGCCGCGCCAAGGTCGAGGGTCTACACGTGATCGCCCCGACGCACCTCAAAGTCATTCTCCGCCAGGGACTCAAGCGCCAGATCCGCCTGATGTTTTACCAGATGGGCTATGAGGTGAAGCGCCTCATGCGCGTCCGCATCGGCCCCGTCGAGATGGGCCGCCTGAAATGCGGAGAATGGCGTTTGCTCAAGGCCAGCGAAGTTGCCTTGCTCTCGGGAAGCGGTAAAAAGAAGGCTAAATGAAATCACCCATCGCAGCCTTCGCAGGTTCGCCACCCGCCCTTGGTCCCTACTCTCTCGGTGTTGTCGGAGAGGGGAAATTCGTCTTCGTTTCCGGCATGGTGCCATTTGACGCCGCCGCCGGGAAGATCCAGCGCGGCACGATCGCGGAACAAACCGAGATCGTCATCACCAACATCCGCAACGTCCTCGCCCAGGCGGGCGCGACGCTCGCCGATGTCGTGAGCTGCCGCGTCTACCTCTCCGAGCTGAATCCGGAGACCTTCAAGGAAATGAACGAGGTCTACGGCAAGCACTTCGGCGAGTCCAAACCCGCCCGCGCCACGGTCGGCGCGCAGCTCCTCGGCTTCGACGTCGAGATCGAGTGCGTCGCCGTCCTGAACTCCTAGAAGCGAATTCGCGAAGGGCTTTTTCAACACCACTGCCCTTCGCGGCAACCGCGATTCCGTTTCCTTTCTCCGTCTTCATGGAGGAAAACCGCCAAGCCGACTGGCTCGCCTGGAGCTTGCAGTATCTCCTCGGCCTCCTGGTCGGAGCCGTAATCGGCGTTGCCAGCACCGGGCGTCGGCACAATCTGTCCTTGCTCGTCCCGGACCTCCTTTTTCCCGCGATGGGCGGAGCCGCCTTGATCGGCGCTGGCCTGGCCTCGCTCCTCGGCGACCGGCTTTGGATCGGATCGAGCTACAAATTCATCCCTCCGGATGCGCCCAGGCATTCGCTTCTCAGCAGGATGCTTTCGTTTCTGTCCATGGGAGCCGGAGCCGTGCTGATCGGGCTCACTCTGTTCAACAATTTCACGCGCAACGCGTAGAAGCGCTCACTGGCTTAAGCAGGCAGCTAATCGTATTAGCTTATCCTTTGGGAGCCTTGGAGGGGCGACTGTCCGTAGATAGCGCCCCGGTGATGAGGGTTTGCAGGAACCGGCTCATTTCCGTCTCGAAATCAATGACGAGATGCGCGTGTTCCGGGGCGGAAAGAAGCTGTCTCGTATCGGCAGAGATCTGGCAAAGCGGCCAGATGCCGCCGACGTGGGCGAAGATGGGAATCGTCAGCTCTAAGGCAGCCTCCTCCGACAGGGCGGGCAGAGCATGCGCCATGGCAGCAGCGAGAAGTTTGCGCCGTGCAAGAAATCCGATGCGAAAATTGAGCACGAGGGCGGGCGTGAGCGCATGCTCCAGGACGGGATTGAAGACACCGACCATTCGCGAGTAGTCGCCATGCTTGAGAAACGTCGCGGTGACGGCGCGGGCCACACGCGCGGGCGTGCCCCGGCCCCGCAGCCGGTGGAGCGCGGCCTGCACATCGGCAGCCCATTGGACGCCATGGCGCTGGAGGACGAGCAGATAGATGTGCTCCCGCGACTCAAAGTAGCGATAGAGATTGGACTTTACCGTACCCGCCCGGGTGGCGATGTCGCCGAGGCTGACATTCTCCAGACCCTTTTCTTTCAGCAGGTCATAGGCGGCCGCGAGGATGGCGGATTGCCGGGACTCGATTTGCTCCGGGGTGCGAGCTCGGCTGAATGCGGGGATTTTTTTCGCGGCCATGATTTGACAAGAGAACAGTGTTCTCTTATTTATCTAACGGTTGGCTGAAATTTAAAAAGCCAAAAGAGAGACCAGCCATCGCAGGAAGATTTCGCACGTTTCCACTTTCTTTCGAAAACCCACGGAAAGCAACCGCACACACATCATGAGTCAGATCCACGCCTACGCCGCCACGAACGCCAAAGGAACCCTGGAGCCCTATAGTTATGATCCAGGTGATCTGGGACCGGAGGAAGTCGAAATCCAGGTCTCGCATTGCGGCATCTGCCACTCGGACCTCTCGATGCTCGACAATGACTGGGGCATGACAGGATATCCCTTCGTGCCCGGGCACGAAGTGACCGGAACGGTCGTGGCGCTGGGAGAGCAGGCGAAGGGCCTGAAGATCGGCCAGCGCGTCGGCGTGGGCTGGTCGGCCTATAGCTGTCTGTCCTGCCCGCAGTGTATCTCGGGCCATCATAATCTTTGCGCGACATCGCAGGGTACGATCGTGGGACGGCATGGAGGATTCGCCGACCGGGTGCGCGTGCAGTGGCTCTGGGCGCGACCGCTACCCGAGGCGCTGAGCTTTGAAAAGACCGGCCCCCTCCTCTGCGGCGGCGTGACAGTTTTCACGCCCCTGCTCGCGTATGGTGTTTCGCCGACGTCCCGCGTGGGAGTGATCGGCATCGGCGGCCTCGGCCACATGGCGCTGCAATTTGCCAACAAATGGGGCTGCGAAGTGCATGCCTTCACCACCAGCGACAGCAAGGAAGCCGAGGCTAAGCAAATGGGAGCGCATTTCGTGCATAACACGAAGAAGCCCGATGCGCTGAAGAAGCTGGCCGGCAGCCTGGACCTGATCATCTCCACGATCAACGTACCGCAGGATATCCCCGGGCTGCTCAACACGCTGGCTCCCCTGGGACGCCTCCATGTGGTGGGCGCTGTGCTGGAGCCGATGCAGGTCCCGGCGCTCGGCCTCATCTTTGGGCAGAAGTCGATCACCGGTTCCCCGACGGGCAGCCCGTCCGCATTGGATTACATGCTCGACTTCAGCGCGCGGCATGGCGTGGCCCCGGTGACGGAGCTCTTCCCGATGTCGAAAGTGAACGATGCCCTCGAGCATCTTCGCTCGGGCAAGGCACGGTATCGCATCGTGCTGGAAAACGATCTGGCTGCGTAAGGCCGACCATCGATCCCCATTTTCAAAAAGTGAGCATTTCCTCTCGGGAGGAGTACGACCTCGTCGTGCTCGGAAGCGGCGAGGCTGGGAAATACCTGGCCTGGACGGCGGCGAAGCAAGGCCGACGCGCAGCGGTGATCGAGCGCCAATATATCGGCGGGTCGTGTCCGAACATTGCGTGTCTGCCAAGCAAGAACATCATACATAGCGCCAAGGTAGCCTCATATTTTCACCGGGCGGCGGAATTCGGCATTCGCGCGCCGGACTGGGAAATCGCCATGGAAGCCGTGCGTGAGAGGAAGCGCAAGATGGTGTCCGGTTTGCTCGACATGCATCTGGAAAACTTTCAGAAGAGCGGCGCGGAGTTAATTCTCGGAACAGGGCGATTCATCGGTCCCAAAGCGATCGAGGTTAAGACGCCTGAAGGGGACACTCGTCAACTTCTCGGAAAACAGGTGGTAATCAATACGGGAACACGGGCGCGGGTGGACGACACGCCGGGGCTGGCGGAGGCATCACCCCTCACCCACATCGAGGCCCTGGAGCTCGACTCCATCCCGAAACATCTCATCGTGCTGGGGGGTGGATACATCGGACTCGAGCTGTCGCAGGCGATGCGGCGGTTCGGCAGCCGGGTGACAGTGTTGGAACGGAACGAACGCCTGGTGCACTCGGAAGACGACGACGTGACGGAAGCGCTGCATGGATTGTTCCTCGACGAGGGGATCGAAGTCCTGACGGGCACCCACGTAACGAATGTGGAAGGTCGCTCGGGCCAGGCGGTGACCGTGTATGCGGAGCACAGCGGAAAGAAGATTACGATCCACGGCACCCACCTGCTGGCGGCAACCGGTCGGCTGCCAAATACCGAGGGCATCGGCCTGGAGGTGGCCGGCGTGGACGTGACAGAGCGCGGACATGTGAAGGTGAATGAGCGCCTGGAGACCACCGCGCCCGATATATGGGCCGTGGGAGACTGCGCAGGCAGCCCGTACTTTACCCACATCGGGTACGATGACTTTCGCATCGTGCGGGACAACTGGGCAGGCGGCAATCGCACGACCACCGGGCGGCAGGTGCCGTACTGTATGTTTACCGATCCGGAGCTCGCACGAGTGGGCCTGAGCGAGAAGGAAGCAAAAGCACGCGGAGCATCCTATCGACTGGCCAAGGTGCCAATGGCAGCGGCATTGCGCACGCGAACTCTCGGCGAAACACGGGGCTTTATGAAAGCGCTGGTAGAGCCGGAAGGCGACCGCATCCTCGGCTTCACCGCCTTTGGCACAGGTGCCGGAGATCTGCTGGCTCCTGTGCAAATCGTCATGCAAGCAGGACTGCCTTTCACAACACTCCGAGATACGATCTTCACGCACCCGACCATGCCAGAAGGGCTGATCGCCCTCTTTGGCAGCGTACCTGCTAGAGTTACCTGAAGCGTATTACCAAGTAACAAAGCATAGCGGGCAATTCTGCATCCCGCGAAGAATTGGGTTCCAGTGTCCGGGGTAGATGCAACGAGAAAGAGAGCATTTTGCATCTATCCTGTTGCCTCAAGTTCTGCTAACGCTTGGATATGAGGAATATCTCCATCCTCATCTTCCTGATTGTCTTTTCGACCATCGCGGCGAATCACGGGCGCTCATTCCAAACGCAAACGGGAAAATGGATGTGGGACAACTCCGATGTCGTCTGCGTCGCCCGATGGAAAAAATGGACGGCTCGCGAATCCGCCCCGGGAAAGACGGTTTTCCTGGTGGAGTATTGTGAGCTCCAGTCACTCAAAGGGGCTGAGAGATTTCCAAAAACGGGAACGATTATCCTGACTATGCCCGACATGACGGAAAGGATACCCAGCGGATTCTCGCGCGAGTTTCCTGACAACTTGGCGACGTTGCTCTTCTTGAAAAATGAATCGGGATTGCTTCAACCGCCTCCGGACGGCGACTGGCAGTTTTGCCCAGTCTTCGAATACAAGGACCCGCTTCCCCAGTTTCACTCCCTCAAGGAGCTGCTGATTTGCGCAGCCAATACACAACCAGACAACTGCTATGCATTTTTCGACCTGATGACCGGCTTCGAAGATCAAGAGCTTCGCGACTTCCTCGTGGCCAAGAGCCAGTCAAGTGATCTCAGAACGGCGTACTTTGCTCTCTCCACGCTATCCAGCGACAAAGATCCCGACGCCTACGAGCTTGCTGAAGCTGCGCTGGAGCGGGGACAAGACACCATGTCGCCCGATTTGCGAAAATCCTTCGAACACCTGATCGAGAATACGGAACACTTCGCTAAACAGCCGCCCTTGTAGGAACGCGATTTTTGCGAAGGGAAAGGAAAGCTACCGCCATGCCTAGAGCGGCGAGTCCCAGCGTCTGTGGCTCCGGGACGGGAACGACATCGGTCAGTGTGCTGCCGTAGCGAAGCTCGTCGAAGGTCACGCTATCGTTCACATTGACGAACTGAGCGTAGTTGGTGGACTGGAACCAATATGTGGTCGGTGTGTTGTTATTATTCGTGTTTGAGACACGGCCGGTAACATTGGACGCACCTGTACCAATAGTCGCCGAATCGAGATAAGACTCCGTGCCTCCCGCGGAAAGGAAACTATTGAACTGGCTCAGGGTCAGCGCATAGAGGGTGCCGGTGCCTGTGCCAGCGGGAATACTCGAACCGACGTTCGTAAACCTGGAAATGAGAATATACGTGGTGTTCAGTTCAAGCCCCGTCGAGCCGACCGTGATATTGCTCGCTGCGTTGTACGAAATACCGAGATTCGATGTCGGCGATCCGCTTGGAGTCCGGGAATCGGCGTAGGAGTTGAATCGCTCCCCGTTGTTTGAAGTATCATTGGAAACGCGGCTCAGAGCTCCATCACCTCTATCAACGCTCGAGAAGCTGGAAAAGTTGACCAGATAGCTCGACCAGAGCGTGCCCACATAAGAATTCAGTGAGAGCTTGGCAGCGCCCACGGCTGTCGGACCGGTGGCGGAAATCGAGCCTCCCGAGGTCGTAAGTGGACCGAACGCCAGCCCGGATTGCACAGTATAATTCGCGACTCCATTGCCGGCGTAAGCAGTGGTCTTGTTGAGGCCGACCGTGCTCGCGTTGGGCGTGATGGTGTTCAAGGTCGAGCCGGTCGTATAGTTGAAGCCTTCGTAAACCAGCAGGGCCGCCTGGGAAGGCACTGCGGATGCCGCAAAGAGAAACGCGGACATACCAAGGGCATGCAGGGGATATGCGTTCATGGGGATTAGTACGTAAATCTACCCCACCTGACCAAGGTTGCGAATTTTTTCCTGAGCGGCAGGGTTCTTTGGATGAGGATCGGCCGCTTACGCCGCGAATAAGGCTCCCATCACGCTTTCCCGCAACGTAGCATGCCACTATTCCTCAGCCATGAGATTGCCGATCGTCGCCGCCGCAGTTCTGTTTTTCCTGCATCCGCCAGCGGCGCGATGCCAGACTGATCCCAAAGCAGCCATGAGAGCTGCGGAGGCAAACTCCATCATCATCCCGGAGTTCAAGGTGCAAAACGTAACGCTCCGGAGTGCGCTAAGTGATCTTCGCAAGCTGTCCTCGGAGTCCGACCCGAGCGGCCGAGGTGTCGATCTGATTCTCAAGCTCAAGTCCGAGGCTCCGTTTGAGCCGAGGCTCTCGCTGGAAGTGCACAGTGCCTCGATGGCACAGGTGCTGAATGTGATCGCCAGCCAGCTCAATATGAAAGTAAGCTATGTGCCTCATGGGGTCGTATTGACTCCGCAATAGCAAGGACATGCAATCTCTACGCGGCTCTCGTGCCTGGGCGATCCTTGCCCTCTTCTCCGCAGGGCTGTGCCTGGGCGTCTTGCCATCAGAGGCGAAGCCAACGTCGCTGATGTCCGGCTCCGCGCTGGCTGAGCAGGCCGACTATATCTACGCCTTCCGGCACCTGAGTTTCCGTGCAAAGGGGTCGCTGAACGGGACGGTCTTTCTCTACATGAAGTACTCGGAGATCGTGAGCTTCAAGGGAGCGCGGCCATTCTTCCGGGGCGGCGTACTGATCGTGGAATCTCCCCCGGGCGATTTCGCACCCGGTGCGCATCTGGAATTCCCCCGCGACACCATCACCCTCGTGTATCTCACGAAGGACAAGGGCACGTTGCGCTTCACCTCAGACAATCCACTGCAAGTCTCGCCTTCATTTCACTTTGAGGGACCCTTGACGCAATTTCGCTCCTTGCAAGAGCTGCTCACCTACGCAGCCCGGCAATCCCAGTCGCCCATCAGTCCGTTTCGCCAACTGCTGGGCGGGCAGGTGCTCCCGAATTCGCCCGCGCCCTAAAGCGTAGGCGGGGTATTGGTCGAGGCCGGGGAGGGTTCCGGGACAACGAAAGCATCCTGAGCCGCCCGGTCGGCGGGAGTCACGATCTGCGCCGGGGCGACGGGGACAGTGCCGGAGCCATTGGCTGGAGCAACGGGAACGGGGACGGCCTGGGTCCAGACGAGCGACGTGCCAACGGGAAGGAGCCGGGCGACACGGGCGATGTTCCAGTTGGCCATGCGAAAGCCGCCGATGCTGTCGTATTGCCTCACCTGATCAGGAATGCTGGTGCCGTGGAGACCGTAGGGCAGCGGCTCGGTGCTGTCGGACTTGGCGAGATTAATCCAGATGATTCCGGCGGGGTTGTTGGGACCGGCTGCGAGATACTGTGGTTCCTGCAACGGAGTCGGAGCAGGCTCGGGATTTGCCTCAGACGCGCCAAAAAGCCGGGGAGCGGGAGTCGCGGCCGCCATTGGCTCCTGGCGGGTTTCCAGCCGGGGACGGGGTATGGCGTTGAGGATCGTCCATGTGCCGCGGCCACGCAGGCCCGGGCGGGCGGAGGTCACCGGTACGACAGCGACGAGTTCCTCTCCGCGGCGGATCTTGAGCAGAGAAAGATCCTCGATCGCGGCGGTGACGGGATGGGCGCTATTGGGCTCAGGTTGGAGCGGCTGGCGCAACGCGCCCTCGATGGCAAAGGGCATCACACGCGGGACGCGAAATGTCGTGCCAGCCTGCGGCACAGTCTGGATCTCGGGATTGATGCTACGCAGGAAAACCTCATCGCAGTGGAAGCGCTCTGCCACGAATTCCCACGGCCCCCGATAGGCCAGCATGGGCGCGGAAATCAGAGCCTCGTAGGCGATGGTGCTACGGGGTTTCGTACCGATGGGAGCGGCAGCTTCGACGCGCTGGGCCTTGGGCGTGACGATGAACTCATAATCCTCGGGGCGCAGCGTGTACTGGCCAAAAATGTCGTTACCCACAACCGACTTGGCCTTTTGCAAGAGAGCCTCGGGCGTGGAGGCGTCGGAATGATTGGCCTGGTACAACTCAGACACTCGGGCGAGCGTGGCGTCGGGTTTGCCGTCAATGGGTCCCGCTGAGAAACCTTCACGGTCGAGGAAGATTTGCAGGATAAGCGTATCCCTTTGTTCTGTGGCGGGATCCTTTTTCTCCTTCTTCGCGGCGTTGGCTTTTTGGATATCCGCCGGCAGAGGAGCAATCGCCCGGGCTTGCTCAGGAGTTGGGATGTTCAGCACCTGACCGATGCGGATCATGTCGGTGTCGAGATTGTTGAACTTCTTCAGATGGATGGCCGAGAGCCCGAATCGCCGGGCGATCACGACCAGGACATCGCCTTTTTTCACCTCGTAGGTCGATTGGGGTGTCGGTGTCGACATGTCCTGGATCGGTGTCGCAACAGGACGAGGTGCGGCCGGAGGTGTCTCGCCCCAGGCCGAGCCATCGGAAGGTACGGGCATCCAGCGCCACTTCACGGCCTGCTCCAGACCCGGCTCGACATTGCGAGTCAGCGGCTTGGCAGGGGCCTGTGGGACCTGTGCGCAGGCGAGCGACCCGGCCAGCACCAGGAACACAGCCGATAAAAAGTGGCGAACCATACCTTGGAATGTGAAGATTTCCGGGAAAGTGCAACTCGGGAGTTGCGATTTCCCCTCTCTCCACTCGCAAACCATGCCGACCATCGCCCGATTCCTCGAAGCCCAGAACAGCCCGTCGAACGGCTATGCCGATGCCCTTGCCGAGCTCCATGCCGAGCGCAAAGTCAGCCACTGGATCTGGTATATCTTTCCCCAGCTCAAAGGACTGGGGACATCCCCGATGGCGCAAAACTACGGAATACGCGACCTGAGGGAAGCCCGGGAATATGCCGAACATCCCGTCCTCTGCGCCCGACTGATCGAAATCACGGCTGTCGTACAGCGACATCTGGCAGCCGGCGCCTCGCCGGAGAATCTGATGGGCGGGCGAACTGATGCGATGAAGCTCGTCTCGTCCATGACGCTTTTCGCCAGGGCGGCCCAGGACCGGGCCTTGCAAGAGGCTTGCGAAGACGTGCTCACCCGTACGGAGACGCAAGGCTATACCCGCTGCGCCTACACCCTGCGAGCGAGTTGATTACTCCGAGGCCTGGACGGTCCGGAGCTGCACGTCGCCGATCTCAAGCTCCAACGCATCCTGAGCCGTGCGGAGGAAACCTTCTGTGGAGTCGGTGAGCGCCACGTCGAGGCGGCCCAACTGATCATCAGGCGCGCCGAGCTGCCGCTCTTCCAGGAGCGTCTTCACGGCGAGCGCACAATTCTCCGCGGAGTCGACCAAGGTCACTCCCGGCCCGGCTGCCCGTCCGATAGCCTCGCGAGCGAGGGGATAATGCGTACACCCCAGGACGAGGGTATCGATATCCTGCGCGAGCAATGGAGCGAGATAACGTTCCAGGACCTGATCGGTAATGGGGTCCTCAAACATTGCCTCCTCGATGAGCGGGACCAGCAGCGGGCAGGCTTCGCTAAAGACGCGAACCTTGGGATCGATGGCATGAATGGCCTTGCCATAGGCTCCGCTGGAAACCGTCGCCCGCGTGCCAATGACCCCGATGCGACCGGACTTCGTTGCAGCGACCGCGGCCGCAGCTCCGGGCGTGATTACTCCCTGGATCGGCACCTTGAAAACGTCTGTCATGCGCGGCACGGCAAGTGCCGAGGCGGTGTTGCAGGCCACCACGATGATCTTCGCCTGTTCCGCCAGGAGCAATCCGCCGATCTCGACCCCATATCGCTCGATGGTCTTGCGGCTCTTTCCGCCGTAAGGCACTCGTGCCGTGTCCCCTATGTAAAAAATCGTCTCCGAGGGAAGCAGGGTCTTCAGCGCGGCTGCCACGGTCAGGCCACCGATGCCTGAGTCGAACACCCCAATGGGGTCGCGGCGCGGGTCGCGCGAGTCTTCAATATCCATCCGATACACGCTATCCAGCCTGACACCGAGGCCAACTTTAATTTCCCGGCTTTGTAATCTGCAGGGATTCCTGCGCCTGGACGACCGAGGAATCGATGGAGGTCTTGGACCCGACGGGCGGAGGGGTCGGTGTCGGCGTGGCCCCGACCTTGTCGATATTGGGCACAGAGGTCGGGTCCGTCGCGGAAACGATCGCCGAAGGCGTCTGATAGACAGTCTGCCCGGCCACGGCCTGCTTGTACCGGTTCACTCCCTCGAGAATGCATTGGGCGATTTTCTGCCGGTAGTCCGCCGTATCGATCATGCGGGCATCGGGCGACCCGCTCATGAAACCGCCCTCGATGAGGATGCCTGGGACGGTGATATTCTTGATCACCAGGAATCTGGCTCGCTTCACCCCGCGATCGGTGAGTCCGAGCGAGCGTACCATGGCGGCATGCACGGTGGTGGCGAGGGCGATATTCTCCGGGTCGCGTCCATGACCCGGATATTGCTTAAAGTCGGAATAGCTCAGGCTTTCCTCATCCATCGATGGCACCCCGCGAGGGGCAAGGCAGTAGGTCTCGATGCCCGTTCCCCCGCCCGTGTTGCTCTTGTTGAAGTGGACGCTGACAAAGATGGCGTTGAGCTGCTTGCTGGCGAAGCTTGCACGATCCTCGAGCGGAATGAAGGTGTCTGTGACACGCGTGCAGCGAACCTGATATCCGTTGTCCTGCAGGAGTTTCCTGGCTCTCAGGACGACATCGAGGGTGGCATCCTTTTCCGATCCGTATGGGCCACGAGCGCCGCTGTCGTGCCCGCCGTGCCCTGCATCGAGGATCACAGTGCGCACGGCGGTGGCATTCTGGATTTTCTGCGGCCGCATGATCGGCTCGATGATCTTCACGACATCCATGGCGGAGATAAGGATCTGGCCGCCACGACTGAAGATGGGGAAGCAAAGCACGTACTTCACCCCGTTGATCAGCACCTCGCGACTGTTCGCCTGACCTTCAATGCTTCGCCCGGGGGCGGAAATGCGGAATTTATCGCCCTGATTCACCGGTTGATTCATCCGGTAAAACGTCGCGACGTCCTGGACCGAGACGTACCGTCGATTATCGCACATCACAACATTCCACTCGGCTTGGAGTGGAAGCATCAGTGCGAAAAATGCGAGGAGGAGACGAATCACGGGCGGGGCAAAGTGGCGGCGGGGTCGCCCGCCTGCAAGTGGAAATTGCGCGCGGGCAGCGGAACAGCTCGGATATCGAAGCAGCATACCCATCCCCCAATCCGGGCGACGCTAGCAATCCGCTCCGGATTCACCCAGCTTTTTTGGGCGGCGCGGGCTGAGGCGGGCCGGGATTGCACCGACCGCTTGGAAAGGATACTCTGCGGGAATGGACTCATCGGAAACGCTTCCACCCGAGCTGGAACGCTTCTGGCGTACCGATGACGGCCTCACCGCCCGCGAACGAGCCGAGGCCTACGGCATCGACCTCTCGCTGCTCGAAGCCAATCTCGCCCTCACCCCGGAGGAGCGCCTGCGCCAAAATGACCGCATCCTGAACGAAGCCCTGGAGCTTCAAGCCGCACTCGCCCGCTCACGTGCAAGAACTCACCCGCCTCAGCAGTAGACTGGCAGCCCATGACGTACGATTCGTCATTGTCGGCGGGTTGAGCGTCATCATGCATGGCAGCGCCCTGATGACCCGCGATGTCGATGTCGTTTGCGCTCTTGATGCCGAGAACCTCGTGCGCATCCACACCGCACTGGATAAACTTCATCCGGTACATCGAATGACTCCGGCCAAGCTTCCCTTCACGAGGGATCAGGCGATGAGCGGAGGGCTGAAATACCTCTATCTCACTACAGACTGGGGGCAGCTTGATTGCCTCGGAGAGGTCAAAGGCGTCGGCGATTACAAGGCTTGCCTCGGTTCAAGCGAAATACTGGAAATCGACGGCCAGTCCATGCATGTCCTGTCGATCGATGCTCTCATCCAAGCCAAGCGCGCCATGGGGCGCCCCCGGGATTTGCACGCAGTGCTGGAACTGGAAGCAATTCGCGATCAACAGCGCAAATCCAACAGCTAGAAACTGTCAGGCAGCCGTTCGGGGCTTGCGCATCTTCCAGTAAATCTCACCGGGCCAGCCGGGGAAGGCTCCACCCCAGATGAGGTTGAATCGCGCCCAAGCCTCGGAATTCTCCAGTGAGCTTCCCTTGCTACGGAGAAAAAACGCGCCGGACATAAACTCGACTTCCAGCCCGGCTTTTTTCGCCATGTGGCGGACGCGAGTCGGAGAAAAGACACTGACATGCCCCATGGGAGCCGCTGTCTTGCGAACCTGCTTTTCGCGGGTGGCGGCGAAGAGGTGCGGTACGACGGGGAAACCGCCGATGAGCGATCCTCCGGGGCGGATGCGCTGAGCCACCTTGACCAAAGCCGTCTCAGGATCATGGAGATGCTCAAGAATGTGCAGAAGGACGGCGACATCGTAATCCCGCGGAAGATCGAAATCGGGCGCCTCGAGGTTGGCCTCAAAGAAGTCGGTGTAGCCCGCCTTGCGGAGCTTTTCCGTGAGCATCACTGCGTCGACAGCAGTCCAACTGGCGAACTGCGGCGGTTTGGGTACGGAGTTGAGAAACTCGAGCATCTGCCCGGTATGGACTCCGATCTCGGCGACATCCAGCGTGCCGGGGGACTGCTCCGCCTCCTCGCGCAGCAGGTGATAGCCAAACCAATACCGCAGCAAGCGGATCGGGTATCTGACCTGCTTGGCTTCCTTCGGGATACCGAACCGCTTGGACCGTACCGTCGGGTTATCGGCCAAAAACGTAAGATCCCAGTCAAGATGGTGAAACGAGCTCAAGGGAGGGAACGTTGCTCGGTTCCGGGCGGCTGGTCAAGCCGGGCGGTGTGTTTCGTTCTCGCCCTGCCGCCCGTCACGAGGTAGACCGTGCAGCATCTTGAGCAGCACCTCGTCCCAAGTCGTAAGAAGTCCCGAGGAAGAGAGCTGGGAACAGCGCATCGGACGCCGTATACGGGCATTGCGCGAATCGCGCAATGTGACCCTGGACCAGATGGCCGCCCAGTGCAGGCTGACCAAAGGACAGCTCTCCCGGATCGAGAATGGGAAGGTATCCTCACCGGTCTCCACCCTCACGCGGGTAGCTGCCGCATTGGGCGTCGCGCCGGGAGACCTTTTCTCCGAGGACAACGGGGTCCCGCGCGCAGTGCTGGTCACCAGGGAATCGCGGAGGACCATCGCCGGGCGAGGGTCAAAAATTGGCCATGCGTACGAGTCACTGGCTTTTGACCTGCCGTTTGGAAAAGATTTCGAGCCGCATTTGATGACGATCGAGGCGGAGACCATCGACCCAAAGCAAAACATCTTCCGACATCCCGGGCAGGAATTCCTCTTCATGCTCGAGGGAGCCATGGATTACCGGCACGGCGAGGAGGTCTATCGCCTGAATCCTGGCGACAGCCTGTATTTTGACGGAATGATCGCCCACGGACCGGTGGCCGTCCATGGACCACCGGTTCGTTTTCTGAGCGTGATCAGCAACGCGAAGGATTAGTTCGCTGTCGCTGCCGGGGCCGGATTATTCCACCAGCTCGGGCTCTTCGTGGTGTTCGTGATGATGCTCGTCCAGAGTCTCCTCCGGAGAATCTTCACCGGCCTGTTCGCCGGCCCAGTTCACAAGCTCCTCATCCTTGCACCCCTGCGGGCGGAAGGTCTGCCAGCGAGTCGGCTGGGTGCCGATCTGTGCCAGTGTGGAGCTGATGTCGTCGAGCGCTTCCTGGTCGAGTAGAGCGCGATGGACCGTCGTACGGAGTTGATAAGGGACGCCGGCGGACAGGATAATGTCCAGAGACTGACGAGCCGGTTTCCAGCTGTTTTTGCGTCCGGTGACCGCATCATAGCGAGCATCGAAGGGTGCCTTGACGTCAAGACCGACCCAGTCGATGAGCGGGATCAGACGGCGCAGTTGCTCGGGGTAGGCTCCGGCCGTATGAAGGCCGACTCGGAAGCCCAGTGCGCGGGCAGTGCGGCAGGCGTTTTCGATGCCGGGCTGAGCAGTGGGTTCGCCACCGCTAAAGACAATGGCCTCGAGACGGCCACGGCGTTTGTCCATGAATTCCACCACGTGGTCCCAAGGGACGGCACCGCTACGGAAGCGGCGGAGGTGGGCATTGTGGCAGTAGCGGCAGCGCCAGGGACAGCCCTGACAAAATACAACGGCGCTGAGCCAGCCGGGATAGTCGACGGTCGAGAAAGGAACGATCCCGCCGACGCGGAGGGTTTCTACATTAGGCGGCGTGCTTAAGGGTTTCATGTGTTTGTGCTGGCTCCTGGAAGAGCCTGCGTTCGCGGAACTCACTCTGTTTGCCGATGTTAAACTGGGAGACAGGGCGGTGATACCCCATCACACGAGTCCAGATTTCACACGGCTGACGTTCGTGATCTTCGAGTTGGATGTTGCTGTTCATGGTGTGGATAGAGAGATTCGGGAGCGTGCGCGCTTGGCGGCGAGGCGTTCGGCGTCGCAGGTCGGGCAGAATTTGTGCTCACCCGCGATGTACCCGTGTGTCGGGCAGATCGAGAAGGTAGGCGTGATGGTGAGATAGGGGATGCGGTAGTTCGTCAAGACCCGCTTCACGAGTTCGCGGCAGGCTCGAGGAGTGGAAACCCGCTCGCCGAGATACATGTGAAAGACAGTGCCTCCCGTGTATTTCGCCTGAAGTTCCTCCTGGTGATCAAGCGCCTCGAAGGGGTCCTCGGTAGAGTAGACCGGGAGCTGGGTGGAATTCGTGTAGTATGGAGCGTCCGGAGTTCCGGCCTGGATGATGCCGGGATGGTTGGCCGCATCGACACGGGCAAAACGATAGGTGGTCCCCTCCGCCGGTGTGGCCTCGAGATTGTACAAGTGACCGGTCTTTTGCTGGCACTCGGTCAGTTTGTCCCGGAGGTGATCCATGATGCGAATGGCCAGAGCCTTGCCCTCGGGAGTCGCAATGCTCTCGGCATCGCGGGTGAAATTGCGTATGCACTCGTTCACGCCATTAATGCCAATGGTCGAAAAGTGGTTCCGCAGCGTGCCGAGATAGCGCCGGGTGTAGGGATACAGCCCCTTGTCCATCTGCTCTTGCACGACGCGGCGCTTGATCTCGAGGCTCTCACGAGCGAGATCCACGAGCGCATCGATGGAAGCAAAGAGCTTCTTCTCGTCGCCGGGATGGAGATAGCCCAACCGTGCCATGTTGATCGTGACCACGCCGATGGACCCGGTCTGCTCGGCAGAACCGAAAAGACCATTGCCGCGTTTGAGCAACTCCCTCAGATCGAGTTGCAGCCGGCAGCACATCGAGCGAACCATGCCCGGTGAGAGATCCGAGTTAAGGAAATTCTGAAAATACGGCAGGCCGTACTTGGCTGTCACCTCCCAGAGCAAATCCGCCGTCTCACTCTCCCAAGGAAAATCGGACGTGATGTTGTACGTCGGAATAGGAAAGGTGAAAACACGCTGGAGAGAATCGCCCGTCGCCATCACCTGCAGGAAGGCGCGATTGATCATGTGCATCTCCTTGGCAAGATCGCCGTAGACGAAATCCGCCGGTTTACCGCCAATCAATGGGTGCTGATCACGCAGATCCTCCGGGCATACCCAGTCAAAGGTGAGGTTTGTAAAGGGCGTCTGAGTCCCCCAGCGAGACGGGACGTTGAGATTGAAGACAAACTCCTGGAGGTTCTGGCGGACCGTGTCGTCATCGAGATTGTCACAGCGAACGAACGGCGCGAGATAGGTGTCGACCGAGCTGAACGCCTGGGCGCCAGCCCATTCATTTTGCAGAGTCCCGAGGAAATTCACCATCTGGCCCAGAGCGGTGCGCAGATGCTTCGGCGGGCTGGACTCCACCTTGTTGGCCACGCCATTGAAACCTTCCGCCAGCAGGGCTCGCAGCGACCACCCCGCGCAATAGCCCGAGAGCATGTCGAGGTCGTGGATATGAATATCTCCGCGGCGATGAGCTCGCCCAATGTCCGGCGGATAGACGTGATCCAGCCAATAATTGGCCGTCAGCTTGCCTGCAACATTCAAAACCAAGCCACCGAGGGAAAACCCTTGGTTGGCATTTGCATTAACCCGCCAGTCACTGCGGTCAAGATACTCCCGCATGGAGGCTACAGGATCGACTGTGGTTAAAGATCTGGGGGGCACTACATCTTGTGTGTTCATACCATCGCCTGCACGAGATGTTGTATATGCCTCAAAATATTGCTCAGAGTCAAGCAAACTATAAGTTTTTCTTTAAAATGGTATATTTTGAACAAAATGCGCCAATTCCGCTGAAAAACTGATTTTTGAAATGGTCAAAATACGCCATTAAACCTGCTTTCAGGTCATTCGGCGCTGCGTTACTGCCCTTGCAGGGATGAAAATCAGAAAATCTTGGCGGATGGCACCACTCGGGGTGCGCAATCGGATAACCACAATATCTTGTGCAACCAGGAACATTTCTGCTCGACGCGGCGATCCTGGCAATTTGGAATGTTCCACCCCCGACAGCAAAGCTGTCACCCATGAACGCCCCACGACAGAACATCAAAATACCGCGTCATAATTCCCCGACGCCTGCTCGAATCCCCGATGACGGTGATTTCGGGAAAGAAGAATCCTCATCGGCTAATCCGGCGTCGCACCGGAGGAAACTCGTCTCCGGTTTTACGATGGTGGAACTGCTCGCCGCCGTCAGCTTGATCAGCGCGCTCGCCGTTTTCACCATGGCGGCCACCACCAAGGGGAAGAAAATGATGCGCTCGGCGGTATGCCAGTCGAACATGCATCAGCTCGGCATCGCTTTTTCCCAATATGTCGCAGACAACCAGGCGTACCCTCCCGGCAGTGTATGGGACAGGCATCTCGCCTCGTATCTGGGGCTGGAAAACTCCTCGAAACCGATGAAGGTCCTGCGGTGTCCGGAAGATCAACGCAAACGCCCGGATGCGAGATCCTATACTGCCTCAAGCCAGAAGGAGGACAACCCGGGCTACGGAGTATTCTCCGAAGATAGCGAAACAATGTCACTCCGCCCGAACCAGATCGAGCGCCCGGCCAGGACCGTGCTGCTGAGCGAGTATTTCCACAAGGACAACGCTCAATGCAAGGTACCGTACGCGTGGACCCATGGATGGTTGTCGGAGAGCAATGTCCCCAAGCTGCCGGATGGCTCCTACTACCATGGCAATCGAATGAACTTACTCTTCGCCGACGGCCACGTGGAGTCCTGCAAGGGAGAGGAAATCTACAAGGTGCCGGGAGTAAAATCTGGACGCTGGCGAGCCTTTCAACCCTGAGTCGAAGGGGGGCACGGAAGCAAAAACCGCCATTCTAGCGCTGGTCGACTGGAAAGAAGCCAGCGAACAGGGAACCCTCCTTCCTGGCAGTATCGCGTGGTGCCCGATGCGGGGTGCAGGGTCAACACGGCGATCGATCCTCCCGGCGTCGCAGAGGGAATTCCAAGCCTTCAGGGACAGACGTCATCCGAGCAATCTCGAGAGCCCTTTTGCCGCAGGACAAGTGCTCCCACCGGGAATCGAACCCAGATTTAAGGTTTAGGAAACCTCCGTTCTATCCGTTGAACTATAGGAGCAATATACTTCAGGACAAATACTTACATCCATTTCCCGAGAGGGCAAAAACCGGGATGTAACCCGTTTTTGTCATCCCAAGGCTGAAAATATGGATGATGATGGACATGTGAAGTATCTGACCAAGGTGGGGCCGGATTTGTACCGGTCCACCGACGGTATGTACTATCTCTTGGTAAAACGCGGCAGCAAGCAGTTTCGACGCAGTCTCCGGACCAAGGCATAAGGCCATCGCCAAACGACGGCTGCGAGACTTTCAGGACAGTGTCGCGAAGCTGACAGGAAGCAGCGATTTCAAACGCTCACACTCAAAGAGCTTGCCACCCGCTGGCTCGCCTCCCGCCACGGAGAGCTCAAGCCCAATTCCTTCAATCATCTCAAATCGGCAACAATCTCTCGGCCCGGAGCTGGAATATCGAGATAGAGACGCGGAAGCAGGTCTTTGGTTACGCGAAAACGAACTGCGGGTTCTGATCGACAACCCTTCCGACACCCTAAAACGTCGAAAAGAGAAGAAAGGACATCTTGAGATTCCTTCCACAGAGCAGTCCCGGTCGGGACACCGATCAACCGGAGAGGCGGCGAACCTCATTGAGTTCCTGGCGAATTCCGGTATTTATTTCAAGCGAATGCCGCGCTTGCCACATTCAATAAAACGTCAACGAATTGTTCTTCGGCGCCTCAACAGGTGAGCTGCGAAGCAACGAATACAAATGGAGTTAATGGTGTGACTAATACATACTTGAAAAACTTCTCACCAAGCCTGCCCGGCAGTGCTGTGCATTCAAACGCCGCAGGCACCAGCGATTCTAAAGGAATCTTCCGTGTGGGGAGTAAAGGTTGTGCTGAGATGCACATTCCTTCAAGCTGGCCATCTGGGCAGCCATGCATGGGAGGTCAAACAGTGCCTTGCCCGGATAATGATGTCCAGGCTGCATCTGCTCAGGCTTCTGAGCAAGTCGTTCTATTGAATTTGGAGGAATGCAATGAAGTTTAGTGTCGTCGTCATTAGTCTGCTGTTTCTTTCCTCGCATCGCCTCCTTTCCGAGGAGGAGGTGACTCCTGAATTCATCGTCCAGTCGATAAAGCAAAATTTATCTGCAATTAAGGCGGTGACTTTTACCGCCGACAGTTTTTTGGGCAGCAAGCGGTCTTTGGTGGCTCGCGTTTCAATGTCGGAGTGCCTGGATAAGTTTATTTTCTCATACAGGGAATTTGACCCTGAAAGCGGGCAGTTACGGATCGAGAGAGAATATGCATTCGACGGTGCAAACTCCTATAAATTGCTTTCTGACGAAAAACTTCTCCACGTGAGAAAAGAATCGCAAGGTTTCCAACTTCCACCCGAAATTAGAAATGTTCCGCATCTTTTTTCCATATACGAATTTCTATTCGGTGCTGAGGGAGATAAAATATGGCTCTCGCCCCAGACCTTGATTCTAAACGGGATTAATTGGGAGTCGATAAAAAGCAAGATTTCAAATGTTCACATAGAAAGCATTGAAGGGAAAAACGTCATTGCTTTTGACATCGAAGGAGGTCGAGATCGTTTCATCGACTTCCCTGTCAAGTATACTGTCTTCCTCGATTCCCAACACAACTTGACACCAATCGGATGGAAGAGCTTCAACACCGAAGGAAAACTAGTTTCCGAGCTGATCGTCTTGAAAGAGCATCAAGTCACAGTTCAGACTTCTACAAAGCTATTTGTTCCCGAGAGGATTGAGTTGAAATATTACGCCATTTCTCCAGGAATAATTTCAGATTTCCCAACCAACGTGCAGTTGCTTTCTTTTGCAGACATATCGCTGAATGACGGAGATCAAAAAGAATTTTCAATCGATCCGTCGAGGGCAAGCGTGGTTTACGACGAGCCAGAAAGCACGCGGATCGCAGTTCCCAAATAGACCCTCTTCAAAAACGGGCTACGGCGAAGTTTGACCTGACTCCGCGGATGGGACACTTCAAAACTAAAGATCCGCAATTTGTCTCGTTGTTTGGTTTGATGGCCGCACAGGTGCGCAGCACCCGGTTGCCCCCTAACGCCCGCGCGGCTCGCGGCTCGGTTTTTTTTGGTGCAGCACCGGCTGGAGCCGACACCATCTTCCACCGAGAAACCAGCCGCTCGGTGCAGCGCGTGGAAAACCTGTTGCCGCCTGGATTCCAAGGCGTCCTGCAAACCGATGCGCTCTCAACGCTACCGCTGCTTTGCCAGCGGCAAAAAAGGGCGCATTCGTTTAGCCTGGTAAGGGCGAATGCCGCTCAGCTCCCCAGAGGACCAGACCCTGCCTGGCAATTGCCTGGCAGGGAGTGCAAGACGGCGGTGAGTTCGTGCGCTCTGATCGGCTTGGCCAGAAATCCATTCATTCCTGTCTGCGCGCAGCGCTGGCGCACTCCCTCCAAGACATCGGCAGTCAGGGCGATGACGGGGACAGGGGAAATGCCCCGGGAGGTCTCCATACGCCGAATCTCCAGAGTGGTGTCGAAGCCGTCCATTTCCGGCATGTCCAAATCCATAAATATGACGTCAAGACGGACCTGTCGAAACACCGCGAGGCACTCCTCGCCGCTACCGGCCGACAACGGTTTCATACCCAGCCGGGCGAGGAGTGTAACCATCAGCTTTCGGTTCACCTGATTGTCATCCACGACAAGGCACCGTAGTGACCCAAGACCATCGGGTGTGAGTCCTATCTCATGACCTGCACTCTCATCCACCGCAGCAGGCCTGAGGGGCAGCCAGAATGAAATGTGAGTCCCTTTGCCGGGCTGGCTCTTTGCAGTGATGGAACCTCCCATGGCCTCGATAAATCTCTGGCAAATCGCAAGCCCCAAACCGACGCCGGAGGATCGCCTCCTCGTGGCTGGCTCAGTCTGGAGAAAGGGTTCGAAAAGTCGATGGATCTGCGCCTCCGCCATTCCAATGCCGTCATCGATAACCTTGACGGCCAGCCGCTGCCCATCCTTCTCCATCCCGCATCGGACCGTCACCTGTCCCGTGGGAGCAAATTTCAAGGCATTGGCCACGAGATTGAGGATGACCTGCCGGAGTTTGTTTTCATCGGTCAGAATGCGAGCCGGCAGGGACTCGTCGATCTCGGCTACCAGCCGCTCGCAAAGATGGGGCGGACGCATGGCGAGCAGGACTTTGCGAACAAGTTGACGGATATCGACAGGCTCCTGCTGAATGTTGATCGAGCCTCGGTCAACGGAAGAAAAATCGAGAACTTCATGGATCACGCCGCGCAAGGCATCTCCTCCAGAGAGGATCGCCTCCAGGTACTCCCTCCGCAGCTGGGAGGAAGGAGGCTCTTCAAGGAGGAGTTGCGTGTAACCGATAATGGTATTAAGCGGAGTCCTCAGTTCATGGCTCATGATGGACAGGAAATCAGACTTTACGGCTTCCGCCCGCGCCAGCTTCTCCACGGTCACGCCAAGCTCCTGAGCGTGGGAGCGAGCAAGGCTTTCGATTTCTGCACAAGCCCGTCGATGCTTCTCGACGTCTGCTTTAGCTTTGCAGGCAGATCCGACAGTGAGGGCCACCCCGAGGAGCGTCGCCAGAATGGTACCTGTGATGGCAACCCAGGGTTTCAACGGGTGCCCTGCTCCATCCTTTCCAAATACTCTCGACGGCTCACTGCTCAAGGCCGCAAACGGCGGGCTCAACTCGTCCTGAGTCCGCACCGCTTCGAATGCAGGAAGGAAGCCCACGATGGCAATACCGGCCACCAAGAGCATGAGCGAGATATTGAGCCCCGCGGAACAATCCGTTATGACGACCTTCAACCTGTGGATGGTGGCTGTCATCGGAGATTTGGGCGCAAGGGCTAGAGTGCGCGAGGACCACGAGTCCTCAAGATCCCGTCGGCATAGCGAGCCGCGCCCAAAGGCATGGACCCGGCCGCTTTGCACAATGCTAATTGTTTGGACGCGGGAGACGGCATCGCATGAGCCAAAAGGCACCTCCAAAGGCAAACAGCATCAGCGCGATCGGGGCGGGTTCCGGAACCGCCATGATGGCGACGTCGTTGCCTCCCGAGAGAGAGTTCATCCCGCTATCCGCGACATAGCTGATCTTGAACTGCTGGCCACCCACGAGAAACAAGCTGCCATTGGCCAGGCCAGCAAAGGTGCCCGACACCGCATCGCTGCCGTCATTAACGATAACAAAGAAGATATCGCCATAGGCAGGGGTGAAGGTGATGGCCACGTCGAGATTGCCGTCCAAAGTCACGCCTCCAAGAACCGCGAACGCGCTGTATCCCGTGCCCGAGGTGGCACCTCCTATGTTCACCCCCAAGGTCGAACCAGCCTGCATGGTGAGATTCTTGGTACTTAGGATACCCATATCGCTTCCCGCCCGTGCGACCGCACCGGATTGCAACTGGACATCGCCCACACTCCCGGAGCCTTTCAAAGTACCTCCGCTGGCGACCACGACGTTGCTCACCGCATTGTACCCGTTAACGACCAGTGTACCCGCATTCACGGACGTCTGACCGGTGTAGGAGTTGGTGCCCGAGAGAACCACCGTCCCGGTGGTGGTCTTGGTAAGGACTGCGGCACCAGCGAGATTCACCGAGATCGAGCCGGATTGCACCAGGATGGAAGTACCCACCGAAAGAGTGCTGGCGCTGCCACTGGAGGAAAGCGATCCGCTCGTGGAGCCGCTACCGAGTGTGAGTGTGCCGCCCATCGTGTGGTTCTTGCCATTCATGTCAAACGTACCACCCAGGACGTCGATATTTGTGGAAGCAATGGAACCCGAGGTCCCAAGCCGTAGCGTGCCTGCATTGACAACCGTCTTGCCGCTGTAGTCGTTAGCAGCGTTAAGCACCACGGTGCCAAGGCCAAATTTCTGAAACTGGCCGACGCCTGTGACGAGTCCATTAAGCGTGAGCGTATTGCCTGAGTCCACCTGGTAGTTTCCGCGGCCGGTCTGATCCATGATGCGATCAAGAGCCATGCTCTGGGTTGCATACAAGGTCGCGGCAGTGCCCGTTCCAAAGATAACTCGGGAAGTGGACTGCACCGCAGTCGCCGTATTGATAGCCAAGGTGCTCCCGGAGATGAGAGTCGAACCAGTGTACGAATTGCTGCCGGTGAGAGCTACGGTGCCTGAACCGAGCGTTTGAAAGTTGCCGGCCCCAGAAATCGCACCGCTCAGCGTCAGCGTATTCCCGGAATCCACCTGATAGATCGCCGTCCCCGACTGGGTGATATTTCGATCGATGGTGATACCCGATTGCATCGCATACAAGGTCGAGGTCGCTCCCGAGGCAAACGTGATCCCCGAGGTGGACTGAAGGGCCGCGGTGGAGTTCAGCCCCAGGGAACCGCCATTCAGAGTGGTCGCACCCGTGAATGTATTGACCCCTCCCAGCACTGTCGTACCCTCGCCAGACTTGGTGAGTCCGCCCGCCCCGCTGATGATGCCATTCAGCGTAAGCGTCTTGCCGGTGGAGGCGTTCGCGGTCAGGAGATTGCCATTCGTATTGACTTTCGACTGAATGGCCAGGTCGCCAGCAGCGGCACTAAATGTGCGGTCGCCCCCGTTAAGGGTAAAGCCTGCGCCGGACAGCGCTGCTATCGACTGCGAAAGCGAGCTGTTGTTGACGACATCGCCCGTGAGAAAAATTCCGTTTCCACTGATGGTGAAGGAAGCCGACGCTGATGCGCCAAACGTGATGCCTGCGAAGGAAGTTCCTCCAGTAAAATTGTTCACCGGATCGGTGCGCAGATTGCCGGTGAACAGCAAAGAATTCCCGGCTACCGGAGCGGAACCGCCCGACCAGTTTTGGGGGTTCATCCAGTTGCTATTATCTCCGCTACCCACCCAGGTGCTTGTCGCCGCATGGCTCGCGCCGGTCATTACCATGAGCGCCAGGCACGGGGCGGCGAATCTGCCAGCTCCCCATGCAATTCCTTTGCGCACCCTGCTTTTCTGTCGGCGATTCTTCATGTCGGCGTAATATGGTTTAGGCCGAGTGCCTTATTTTTACGGGCTCATCATGAAAAGCGCCGTTTAACGAACCGGCCCGAATATTTAACGAATCGGGCGCGAAGTCAGAAACTCACCTGCCTGCCATGGTGCTTCGGAGTCGGCTTGAAGCCGTTCGACCGAGGACAAAGACTTCCGTAACACCTTTGAGTGTCACTCTCATATCATCCCTGCCGTAAACGTGAAGATCCGTCACCGCCTCACAGTTGATGATCAGAGAGCGATCGAGACGCATAAACGGAGGAGCAGGCAGGCAAAACTCCCATTCGCCGATTGGCTTTAGCACGATCAGCGAATCGCCTTCCGCCAGAAAAACCCGGGTGTAGGTTCCTTCCGCCTTGATGGCGGTGATCTGCCGGACGGGAGCCAGCTTCATGTGCTGCCGATCCCGCAGGACCACTTGATCGTCGATCAAAAGTCTCTGCACGCAGGACGGCGGAGACATCACCGAAGAAGGCGCCAGTTCACAACGACGCAGGGTTTCCCTGAGCCTCGCCGCACTCACCGGCTTGAGAAGATAATCGAGAGAGTTGATCTCAAACGCCCGAACGGCGAACTCGTCAAAAGCTGTGACAAACACGATTTTTTGCGGGGAGTCCAGTGCCGGCAAAAGGTCAAACCCGGTATGCGGAGGCAGGTCGATATCAAGAAAGATCAGGTCGGGACGACAGCTCTTGGCGAGGGTCGCAGCCTCCGTCACACAACCGGCCTCCCCGGCGATCGTGACTCCTCCGTGCTCCTCCAGCAAACGCCGCAAGTGAAGCCGGGCGAGCGGTTCATCATCGACCAGCAGCGCGGAAAGGGATCGGTTCATACTAGGAGGCCGGAACAATAACAGAAGCTATCACCTGATCTCCCACGGCCGCGACGTCAAGCTCCGCCTCAGCGCCAAAGAGTAAATTCAGCCGTCGCCGCAGGTTATCTAGTCCGATACCCGTGGAAGAGGACTCGTCGAACTCTACCCAATACCCGGTATTTGCCACGGTGACATGGAGACGATCGCCCTCCAGTGAGGCACGGATGGCTACGCGCAGAGGCCAGATGCCGGACTTCTGCGCAAATTTCATCGCGTTCTCCACCAGCGGCTGCACCAGCGCGATCGGGACGCTCACCTTGCGCGCTGCCGGAGAAGCATCGATGACATACTCGAGCCTGCTATCAAACCGCACCTTTTCGACTTGCAGGTAATTCTCCAGCGCCTCCAACTCCACGCCGAGGGGCAACATATCCCGGCGTCCCTCGAGGGAGAACCTCAGGTAATCGCCGAAGGCCTGAATAAGGGGCTCTGCTCTCTGACGATCGCCCGCCACTGCCTGAATGGAGGTCAGCGCGTTAAAGAGAAAATGTGGATTCACCTGAGCGCGGAGCAGGCGAAGTTCATTCGTGCGGTTCTCGGCGTCCCGCCGGGCGATGCGCAGTTGCTCGTGCTGGACCTCAATCCAGTAATTGATCCCGAAATAAAGAATGCTCCAAAGCAAATACAGCACCCACCTCATAAATGTGCTCGCTGCCACGAGCCGACCCAGCGAAACCGAAGCAAAATCCACCCCGAGCTGGCGTGCCACAAAGAGCATCATGAGGCCGTCAAAAAAGGACGCCAGCGCACTCAGAGGCAGCACGACAAGCGCCCATATCCAAACGCTACTGGACCGCCGTCGCAGCGCACGAAAAACGCAGCGCATCCCCAGGGTGGCGGTAAATCCAAAGACATTGCGAGTCAGCGCCAGCAGCAAGGCATGCTCAATATGAAATGGACCGAGAGCGACGAAGAAGGTGGACAGGACGGCCGCGACGCTCCACCCGCAGATCTGAAGTCTCCAGAAAAGCTTCTCACGCCATCCCGGCAGGCCGGAAATAGAAACGCCAAGCACTTTCGGCGGAGGTCCCTTGCTCCAGACCACAGGCTCACCATTGAGATTGGCTGGACGCGGGGGAAGTGTGGCTGCCATCGGAGAGGTAATACGAAAGGGTAAATTGCCAGGAAAACTCCAGGGGCCCCTGTTCCATAGTCGCCCAACCTCTCAGTCGTCAACAGCAAAGCCCGGCACTCCAATCCACCGCTCACTAAACCAACCTCGCTCTACCTCACCAATCAAACACCCTAATACATCAGGCGCGTAAATCCATCACTCGTTAGCGAAGGGCCCTAAGGGCACGAGGAGATTTCCCCAGTTTCCGCCTGACCCAGGAGGAGAAATGAGAAAGGGAGGCAAAACCCATGTCATAGGCAATGGATTTGAGACTCTTCGAGCTTTCCTCGATCGAGTAGCGGGCCGCTTGAATCCGCTTGTCCTCCCAGTAACGGATGGGAGTCTTGCCGAGATCCTGGGAGAAAAGGCGGTTCAGATGCGTCACGCTGACGCCCACATGCTGGGCAAGCTGCCGTTCATTGGGCGGCCGCCGAAGATTGTTGCTCTCCATGAAATCGAGCGCGGCACGTACCCGATCGTCGAGCTGGCCCACGACATGCGGCGGGAGGCCTATCTCCCGCATCGCCCGGGTGTACGCAAGCAACCAGCGGGAGAACTCGAGATGAAACTCGAAGTGCCGCTCCGGGGTGCCTGGCGCATACCGCAGTAGATCGGTGATGCCGGGAAACTGCCGGCGCACGACCCGCACGAGACGTTTTGAACTCTGGGTAAACCGGGGAATCCGCCCGGCATCGACACTAATGGTATTTGACCGGTCAAAGAGTGGATCGCCGGTGGGCCATTGGGCAATGAAGCGAATCGATAGGACTTCCGCATCGTGACTGAACTCCTGCCATCCCTCCTCCGCCCGGGGAAAGATCCAGCGTCCGGCCTTGTACTTCTCCATATGGTGGGAAAACGACAGCGTGACCGATCCCTTCAACAAGAGCCACGCAGCAAAAGGAAACGCAGGGTAGCGACAGTTCGCATACTGGGTGACCTCCCCCTGATAAGCCCAGACAAGCTCCGTGCGAAGGTTCTCCCAATCCTCCAGTGGACCGATGGGATTTTCCTGGATGCGCGCCATGTTCAGATCATGAAACTTTTCGGACAAATCCGGCAACCGCAAATTATGGCCCGTTGCCTGGCAGCTGGTTACGTTTTTCCAAGAACCAACCTGAAGGTCCCACTCCATCCCCTCACCTTAAAACGATGAAAACCGCCATTTCTCAACTCCTCCTGGCCGCAGTCGTCGCCGGACTCGCACCCAGCATAACCGCACACGCGACGCTGTTAGCATATGAAGGATTTACCGGCTATGCGGCCGGGCAACAGCTGGCAGGCAAGCCTGTCGGGTCCAGCGCCTACGGAGTGAGCGGGACGGTGGGCGGCATCGGGCAATCCAATGACTATTATGCAAGTGCCAATGGCCTGACCTTTGGGTCCATGCCGGTGAGCGCCGGATCGGCGATGTATGCGGACAATGCGGGCGTGGCGGCGGGCCTGACCTACAATTACAACGGACCGAGCGTGACGGGAACGGTATACACGAGCTTCCTGCTCAACATTGCCTCCGGCATCACAACAGCATCAAGCAGCGGCTTGCGTATAAACACGTCGCAGAATGCGTCAGGTGCAACCGCATTTTTCCAGAGCTACGGGGATACGTCATCCTCGACAGTCCCAGGCAATGCCTATGGATTGAATGCCTCTCAGGTGAACAGCAGCTCGCCGGCCACCACCGCCGGATCGCTCAGCCTGAATACCACTTATCTCGTGGTTGGCATCTTTACGAATACCGGCACGAGCTTGTCGGCGGGCAGCCCCGGGCTGGGGACGACTTACGTAATGACGCTCGATCAGTACAACTACTTCAACTCCCATGGAGGCGTAACGACCGCCGCGCTCGCTGCGGCGACTGTCGGCGCCTCGGGTGGCAACACCATCTTCAGCGCAGTTTCGTCATCCGTCACATCGGGCACCTACACACTCCAGACGGGCGGCGGTATCCAGTTTGCCATTGGCAATGCACAGGTCTCCCAGACGGTTTACTTCGACGAAATGCGTGTGGGCACTTCGCTCTCCGATGTCATTCCGGTACCGGAGCCCTCAAGCGTGTCTCTGGTTATTGCCGGGATCTCATTTCTCGTTCTGCGCGGGATCTCCGCTCGTCGTCGCTCCCTCCGCTAACAGCTCGTCATATTTTTCAATGGGTAATTCCTTCCACCGGTTCTCCTCCAGCTCGATTCCCCTCGACGATTCCTGGGAGGTTATCGTTGTCGGCGGAGGTCCAGCGGGATGTGCGGCAGCAATCGCGGCAGCGCGCGAGGGAGCCAGAACTCTTTTGATCGAGGGAACGGGTGCGCTCGGCGGATCGGGAACAAGCGCGCTCGTACCGAGCTGGTGCCCATTTTCCGACAAGGAAAAGATCATCTATCGCGGACTGGCAGAGGAGATCTTTGAGGCCTCCAAGGAAGGAATCCCGCATATTCCGCCATCCGCCCTCGATTGGGTGCCGATCGACGCCGAGAAGCTTAAGCGCGTCTATGACCAGAAGGTCGAGGAAGCGGGCGTGACCGTCCTGTTTCATACCGTCCTGTCCGTCGTGGAAAAGAGCGAGGATCGTCTGGTATCGACCTTGCTGATCAGCAACAAGGCAGGTCTCACCGCGTTGCGGGCTGGCATCTATATTGATTGCACGGGAGATGGCGACCTCGCGGCTCTCGCCGGAGCGGAATTTCAAAAGGGCGATGCGGCAGGCGATCTTCAGCCAGCCACCCACTGTTTCGTCCTTACCAATGTCGACGAGTACGCCTATCGCAACGGGCCGATTCTGCATCCCAACAATCCCAATAGCCCGATCCATGCCATCGTCGCTTCCGGACGTTATCCCGAGATCCCCGATACGCACCTTTGTGACACATTGGTGGGGCCACGCACAGTGGGCTTCAATGCCGGCCACCTGTGGGAAATCGACAATACTGACCCCTGGGTGGTCTCGCGGGCGCTCACCCAAGGGCGACGCATGGCAGAGGCTTTCCGGCGTGCGCTGGCGGAGTTCGTTCCCAAGGCATTTGGCAACGCCCTGCTGATCAGCACGGGATCGGTGGTGGGCATTCGCGAAACCCGACGCATCATTGGCGACTATACGCTGATGCTCTCCGATTATCTGGATCGCCGCGGTTTCGATGACGAAATCTGCCGCAATGCCTACTTCATCGACTTGCACTTCACCAAGGAGGAGGCACGACACAAGAGCAAGGTGGATGTGGAAAAGCGGTTCACTCAATACGGACCGGGCGAGTCGCATGGTATCCCCTACCGGTGTCTGGTCCCTCGCGATCTCGATAATGTCCTCATGGCCGGGCGGTCCATCTCGTGCGAACGAATCGTCCATGGAAGCATCCGCGTGATGCCCGTCTGCCTCGCGATGGGAGAAGCTGCCGGGATCGCCGCCGCGCTCGCACTCTCTGGCGGCAACGTGCACGAGGTAGATACCGATGTCCTCCGTTCCCGGCTACGCACTCGCGGCGCCTATCTGCCTGTTTCAGAACGTCCTGAATCGACGTTCGTCGGCGAGGCGATTACCCTTCCTTCATGAACTGACCCCACCCGGAACACCCATGACCAGGCTCCCCTCCAGGCATCCCGCATTTACGCTCATCGAGTTGCTGGTGACGATTGGCATCATCGTGCTTTTGTCCGCCCTGGCGATGCCCGCGCTGCAAAAGGCATTTTCGTCGAGCTCCAAGACAAAATGCCTGAATCGCCTGCGTCAGATCCAGACGGGGTGCATTACCTACGCCGCGGAGAACAACGGTCTCTTCCCCGCAGTGAATAACGGCTACTGGGGACCGAATTATTTCCCCGAGAGCACATATGCGCAAACGCTGAAACCCTACCTCGGTGAGCGCAACACCATCATGTTTTGCCAGGGAGAGCTTAACAAAGTGCGCAATCCTCAACTCACCTCGCCAGACTACGCCAAAAGCTACATTACCTACCAGTATTTCAACTACGCGGGAGATTTTTCCGGTACGCTCACCGGATCGAACAAGCCCAATCTCGCTCGTACCAGCACGGCGCCAAACTCCCTGCCTCTCTGGGGATGCATGGCGACATCAGGTGCTGGTCGCTCCTATGGCCACGCTGATCCCGGAGTATCTCGGCCCCTCTCCGGCATGTGCGTCGTAAACGTGGACGGCTCTGCTCGGTGGGTGAAGGGTTCGGATCTCGAAGCCTACGCCTACTCTGCCAGCACATTCTACTGGCCCATCCCGAACCGCTGATTCTGACCATTATGAAAACATCGTCTGCCCTCCTGCTCACAGCCGCTCTCGGCCTCGTGGTCTCCCTGTCGTCTGCACACGCACAAACCGAGCTACTCAAAAATGGCCGGTTTCTTTCCAAGCTGGCGGGATGGGAACTCGAGGCCCCGGCTTCATCGGGAGCAACGGCTGTCGTGGAGGATGGCGGGAACGGTTCCCCAGCAGTTCATATCACCGTGCCGTCGGCCACGGCGCACACCTATGACGTGAAACTGATCCAGTCGATCTTTCATGCTCCACAGGATGTGGGACTCAAACTGTCCTTCCGCGCCAAGGGCGAAGGTAAGATCTCCGTATCGCTCCGCGTGATGGGCGGAAATTGGGATGTCCTATGGAAGGAAACCGTCGACCTGAACGGGGAATGGCAGGAGGTTCAATTTGACATTCCTGCAGCTGCCTGGCCGGGAGCACTTCGCTTTGACATTGGCGACCTTGGTGCGGGCCCGGCGCAATACTGGTTTTCCGACCTATCCCTTACGACGGAACGCTAAAACCCAGATCCCCACCTCCATGGTTCGCTTGTTCATTTCCTTCTGCGGGATGCTCGCCGCCACCGTCGCCGTCGTCTCTGCGCAGCCAGCCACTCTCCCAGCCACGGCAGGGGGAGCAGAAGTCTCGCCAGATGGCCGCGTCTCCATCGGGGGACTCCGCTTCGCCCTCGCCCACTACGGGCAGGGATGGTCGACGTATACCTCCAACCAGAAGCTCACACTTCGCGCCGGGTCGCCGGAGATCTCGGCCAGCCGCATCGCATTCTCCGCGAGCTGGGAGATACCCCCCTCGTCCGCACCGTCCAGCGTCGAGCAGACAGTCACCGCAGACGACGGCATCGATCTCTCATGGCAGGTACGTCTGGCGGACGGGATCTCAACCGATACCCTCTGTGTCTCTGCAACCATTCCGCTTGGCTCGGGAGCAGGTCAGCCGGTTCTGTTTGAGCTGCGTTCTGGAGAACGGGAAAGCTTCACCCTGCCCGCGAGCTACGATGGAAAGGGAAACTTATATGATGTCTCCGGTGTGACACAGGTGACCATTCCCTCCCCCGGCGGCACCGTGGTGATCGAGGGAAAAGATCTACGCGTCTCGCTGCACGACGACCGGCAATTTGGCGGCAGCTCGTTTAGCATGCGGATTTCCTTCTTTCCGCGCTCGGGCGCGATCACGGACAGTGCGCTGCAGTTTCGCATCACCCACTTTGACAAGGCGCCCGACCCCTTCCCGACGGCAAAGATCGAGGCGGGACCTGACTGGTCGCCTTTCCAAGGGAGCGTGGAAGTCGAGCCCGGCAGCGTTTTTGATCGCTCACGACTCCTCTCTGCTCCAGCGGGAAAATCGGGGCGGGTGGCGGTTTCCCCATCGGGACAATTCGTCTTTTCGGAGACCGGACAACGCGCGCGCTTCTGGGGTGTAAACCTGTGCTTCGATTCCCTCCTGCTCACGCCGGAGCAAGCCGACCAGCTTGCCGACCGCCTCGCGAGAGCGGGATACAACACTGTACGGCTGCATCATTATGATGGCCTGCTGGTGGACAAAAATGGATCATCGTATGACCTCAACCCGGATCGACTCGATCGCCTGGAGTATCTTTTCGCTGCGCTAAAAAAGCGCGGTATATATCTCACGATCGACCTGTATACCTTCCGCGGATTCCCCATCGAGGAAATACCAGACCTCGGCTATGCGCTGAGATACCCGCTAAATACACTCTTCAAGCTTCTTGTCCCGGTTTCCGAGAACGCCTTCACCGCCTGGAAAAAATTCGCGCATGCCCTGATGACGCATCGCAATCCATACACCGGCCTGACCTGGGCGGAAGACCCGGCGCTGGTCAGCGTGTGCATGATCAATGAAGACTCGATCTTCTTCGGCGGCATCTCGCGGCGCAAACCCGAGTTCATCGCCTTGTATGACAAGTCTTTCTCCGAGTGGCTCGCAAAGCAGCCGATGTCCGCCACAAGCGGCCAATCGCAGGATGCGCTCTTCAATCGCTTCCTGGTCGACATCAAAAAACACTCGGATGCCCGCATGGAAGCTTACCTCCGCGAGATCGGCGTGCAATGCCTCGTTACCAGCGATAACAACATCAACAAGGAAGCGCAGGTTTACGTGCGGGACCAGTACGACTTCGTTGACAATCACGAATACTGGAATCATCCGGTGCCCCTCGGTCCGAACGTCGGGGTAAATCAAAACAGCGCCATCGTATCGGGCCTGTGGCTGCCCCGGGAGCTGATGCCGTCGCGCATCTTTGGCAAACCCTACACGATCACCGAGTATAACTTCTGCTGGCCCAACGCCGCGCGCGCAGAAGCCGGACTCCTGATGCCCGCCTATGCCGGGTTGCAGGATTGGGACGCGATTTATTGTTTCGACTATTCCTCGCAAGACTCGTCCGCCCTGTTCACCCCCAAGCCAGTCGAGGGGAGTGGATTCCTGTTCAGCATCGTTTCCGATCCCATCGGAATGCTGACGGATCGCATCGCGGCCACCCTCTTCCTGCACGGCGGAATCACTCCTGCAAAAGGGGCACTGAGCTACCTCGTCGATCCTACGCTCATGCTTGAGGGGAAGAGGGCTGATACGCCCAAGATCCCGGAGGCATTTTCCCGGCTCGGACTAATCACGCGAATCGGTTCGGTCCCGATCACCTCCCCGGACCTTCCCACAATCGCGCAACGAGCCGGCATCGAAGCGTTCATCACCCGCATCCCAAAGCCGAGTGCGCTTTCACTCCCGGTCTTCAGCCTCGAGCCGGATCTTGCGCAGGCGCTCACGCAAGACAATCTCCTGCCCGCCCAGGCCGCAGATGGAACGATCGAGAGTTCCACGAAACAAATCGCCGTATCGCCGACCAGGGGTTTCGCCCGCCTGGTGACGGACTACGCAGAGTGTTTCGTCCTTCCTTCTGGCCAGACCCAGCAGGGCCGACGCGTGACTGTGGAGAGCGATGATTCCTTCAGCGCGGTCTACGTCGTGTCGGCGGACGATCGACCTCTCGCCTCGACCAATCGGCTCGCGGTACTCCATCTCACCGATGTCCTGCCCTCCGGGACGACCTTTACCGACAAGCATCGCACGGTGCTGCAAAAGTTCGGCGTCATGCCGTATTTGATCCGGCGCGGCACGGCGAAAATCTCTGTCTCCCTCCCGGCGACGGACAAGCCATGGAGCGTGTGGGCGATCGACCCCGCAGGGCGCCGCCTTTTTCCTGTGGAATGCATGCAGGAGAAAGACGTCCTGAAATTTACGGCCGCAACCATCACCCCATCCGGTACGGCCCTTGCGTACGAGATCGTTCGATAAATGCAGAAAAGTCTCATCGACGGAACAAAGCTGCCAGTTGCTCCAGGGCGATGGATACCCCGGGAAGAGGGAGGAGGCCGTTTTGTTCCTGCTCGCGCATTTTGACCAGCCGCTCACGGCGCCCGGCCTCGCTTCCCGGTTTGGACTCTCGACCTCGCATTTCACGAGCCTGTTCCTTCAGCACACGGGGCACTCCCGATCGACCATCTGATCCGCGTGCGCATCAGTCGAGCCTGTGCGCTACTCGACATGACCAGCCTCTCCGTTCAGGAGATCGCTGCGCGCACCGGTTACGGAGACGCCTATTACTTCTCACGCATTTTCAAAAAAGTCACCGGACTTTCTCCGAAGTCCTATCGCAAATCATCGAAAGGATAACCCGGCCACTGGGATTTTCCCCCGCGAAGCCATTCCTTCCCGAGGGAGAACGCGATTGCACGTGCCTCCATCAGGATTCTCGACGATACTGGAGGAGACATGCGCTCTGTAGTGACAGCCGTGAACGAGCGGCGATGGGATTTTGCCAGCGACAACACGTCGGGAATCAGCCCGAAAGCCTGGGCTGCTATGGCGGAGGCCAATGAAGGGTTTCTTCCCTCCTATGGCGACGACAAGTACACCGAGGCGGCCGCCGATGCGTTTCGCGAGGTTTTTGAAATCGATTGCGAAGTCTTCTTTGTTTTCAACGGAACGGCGGCCAACTCCCTCGCGCTGGCCTCGCTCTGCCAGTCCTACCATAGTGTGATCTGCCATGAGACGGCGCACGTCGAAACGGACGAATGCGGCGCCCCGGAGTTCTTTTCCAACGGGACGAAGCTGCTGCTCGCAGGCGGTCCGAATGGCAAGCTCTCGCTCGACACCGTGGATCACCTGATCATGAAGCGGCGAGACATCCACTACCCTCGCCCCCACGTCCTGTCGCTCTCGGCGCCCACGGAGCTCGGCACACTTTATCGCCCGGAGGAAATCCGCGAGCTCACGGCGCTGGCCCACAGTCACGGCCTCAAGGTCCACATGGACGGCACGCGCTTTGCCAATGCCATCGCCGCGCTCGGGGTAAATCCCGCGCAGCTCACGTGGCAGGTCGGCGTGGATGTTCTTTGCTTTGGCGGAACCAAGACCGGCCTCGGCCTCAGTGAAGCGGTGGTGTTTTTCAATCGCACCCTGGCGGAGGAGTTTGACTACCGTTGCAAACAAGCGGGCCAGCTGGCTTCGAAGATGCGATTCATGGCCGCGCCATGGGTGAAGATGCTGCCCGATGGGAGCTGGCTGGAGGGTTCTTCCCATGCCAACCATTGCGCCGCGCTGCTGGTCGACCTGATCAAGGATGCCCCCGATGTTGAGCGCCTCTTCCCCGTCGAAGCCAACGCGGTTTTTCTCCGCCTCCCCCAACGCGTGCACGATCATCTTAAGCGCCGGGGCTGGAGCTATTATATCTTCATCGGCGGCGGAGCGCGATTCATGTGCTCGTGGGCAACGAGCGAGGATGCGGTGAGGGATCTGGCGAAAGACATTTGCGAAGGCGCAGCTCAGACCTGACTCCCCTTCCAGGATGATCGTCACCCGGCGAGATTCATTGACAACCGGTTGAGAAGAGCTAATCGGAACTTGGTTAGCCCCTTCTCCTCCCATGAAAACTCCTGCTTGCTTTGCTGCATGCGCAGCGATCGCCTGGCTCCTCGTATCGTCAACGGCTCTTGCCGATACCATCCTGTACTCGGAAAACTTCCAGCCTCCCGTGGCCGAGGGCGTGACCTCGGACCAGAATATCTCCCTCATACACTGGGCCGGAGATATTCAGGGGGCCAATCAATGGCGACTTTTTACCAATAATCTGGGCATCACCGTTCCGGAGTGGGCGATATGGTCCTGGGCCACGAGCGGGGCCGAGGCCTACTTTACCAACCGCACGATGAATGCCGACTTCTCCGCGATCAGTCTCGCGACCGGCCCGCTGAAGTTTTCCATCGACATGGTTTCCGATCACTTCGGTGCCAACACGCTTAACTATTTCGCCGTACAGATCGATGACGGGCAATGGTATGTCTCAACCGTCAATCTCGGAATCCCCCCGGCAACGTTCACCACATTTGAAATGGCGTTCAATGCAGCCAGGGAGAACTGGCGCCTGATGACAGTCAATGCCGGCGGTTCCGGAGGCCCGGTGATCGGAGCATTGGCGGAAGCCGACTTAGCCGGAACGATCACCGGCGTCGGGTTTGTCGTGGATCGCACCGGTGATGGTACGACGGACTTCCGCAATTTTGTCGTGTCGGTGCCGGAGCCTCCGGCCCTCGGTCTCGGCGCAATAGCAGCAGCAATCTCTGTCAGCGTGATCCTTTTGAGACGCCGCAGACAGCCCACTCCCCCGGAGGCTATTTCCTCGTCCAACCTGCCACGGTGATCGGGAAGGTAATACACAGCCTTTCTCCCACCTCGCGAGCAGAGAAGCCACAGGCATTGCGGCCAATATCCCCGCGGATGATGGCGCGGAGTTCATCACGTTCCCCCGAGGGGAAGGACGAATCAATCAACGAATCAAGCTCCATGGGCAAACCAAAGCGGCGAATGGAGGCTTCGCCCAGATCGACCGCTTCGCCGAGGGCGACGAATTCCTCCAGGGTCAGGGCTGAGGTGTGCGACGCGTCGCGCAGTTTTTCGAAGCGGTCATAGTTTTCCCGACATGCGGCGGCGGGTGAAGCATCGCAAATGACGATGCGTCCGCCCGGGCGGGTAACGCGTGCCATTTCGCGCAATACGACGAGCGGATTCTCCAGGTGATGGAACACGTAGCGGCTCACGGCCACGTCAAAGGTTTCGTCCGCAAAGGGCAGGGCAGCCATGTCGCCTTCGACGAAGCGAGTATTTTCCAAACCGGCTTCTTCAGCCCGCCGTCCGGCCTCATCAATCATGGCCTTCGTGACATCGACGCCTGTGATTTCGCGGCAATGCGGAGCGAGAGCACAGCAGACCAGCCCCGGACCGCAGCCCGCGTCGAGAACGTACTGGGTACCGTCCAGCCGTGCGATGTCCCGGATAAAGTCGAAGGACTCCAGCGCGGAATGTGCCTGATGCCGTGCGAAGGGGACAGCCTGCAAGGTAAACTGCCGAATGATCTCGGCCTGATGGGTGTCGGAATTCATACCGGAAATCTGACTGGTTCTTTCCTGACCGTCTCACGTTATCCGGACAATCTTTATTGAGATACGGCCATGTGATGAGAGATTGGACCCGTGACGAAGCACTTGAGCGCAAAGGAAACGGAGAAGGCGATTTCGAAGTTTGGCATCGAGCGATCGCTCATTGAAGCGTTCGGATACTCCGATGAAATGGTGCGGCATCGCTATGCCTTTCATCGGCATACCAAGCACCAACTACTCTCTCCCCAGGCTGGTGTGGTGATGGTCGAAACTGCCGACGCATTGCACGTGGTCTCTGCGCTTCAAGCAGCCTGGATTCCTGCCGGGGTGCGGCATGCAACGACCATTGGCGAAGCTCCGGCCTATACGCTCTTTTTTCCAGCGGCAAAGTTTCGCACACCGGTAGAGTCTCTACATGTTCTCCCCGCTGGATCGCTTTTGAGAGAGCTCCTGATGGCTGGAACTGCTACCAGGAAAGTGCCATCGGCCGTCAGGCAAAGTCTTTTTACCCTGCTGCACTACACCTGTGTCCAGGCTCTGAAAAATCCGGCGCAACCTTCTCTGCCCCGGCCGCGCTCGGCGGCACTCAGCAAGGCAGTGGATCAGTTGTTGCAAACTCTGGAGACCGCCTCTCCCGCGTCGCTGGCGCGCCATGCCGGGGTAAGCGAGCGCACCCTACGGCGTTACTTTCGTTCGGAACTCGCCCTTTCGCCAGAGCGCTACATCCAGCAGGCCCGACTGACCAAGGCGATGCAACTCCTGATGGACCGACGACACGTTCGCTCGGTGATCGATGTGGCTCTGGAGGTGGGCTACTCGAATCATAGCGCCTTCAGCGCAGCCTTTCGGAAATTTACGGGGCGGAGTCCCGTGGAATTTCGCACTGGAGAATTTTCGCCCTCCGCGATGGGTTAGCCACGTTGTTTCCCTCGGAGCGGCGAATGGACACTTGGCGCGGCGAGGCGTTTTGGAGAAAATATCGAAACTCCCATGTCCCACTCTGCTGCCGCCGCCAAGCCCGACCTGACTGGATTGGCTGCGCAATTGGACGGCTCATTGGAAAGCGGCGATCTCGTGCGGACGCTTTATGCGACTGATGCATCCGAGTACCGGGAGACACCCCTGGCGGTTGCCTTTCCCAGGAGTGAGATCGACGTGCGTAAGGTCGTGCTCTTCTGCGCCCGGAACGGATTGGGCTTCATCCCGCGCACAGCGGGAACCTCCATCGCGGGACAGGTGGTGGGATCGGGACTGGTCGTCGATCTCGGCAGGCATCTCAACCAGGTCGTAGCGGTGGATCCTGCGAAACGCCGGGTGCGGGTGCAACCGGGCGTGGTGCGTAACGAATTGAACGCCTTTCTCCAGCCTTACGGCATTTTCTTCGGCCCGGAAACGTCGACGGCTAACCGAGCCATGATTGGCGGCATGGTGGGCAACAACTCGTGCGGATCAAATTCCATCGTCTACGGGTCGACGCGCGATCATCTGGTTTCCGCTCGCGGATTTCTTAGCGATGGCTCGCCGGTACGATTCGGTCCGCTGAGCGAGGGGGAATTTCACGCCAAATGCGCGGGGCCGGAAAGCTCGCTGGAGGCGCGGATTTACCGCCATTGCCGCGACCTGCTTTCCCCGGCAGAGAACCGGGAGACGATCCGCAGGAATTTTCCAAAAACGTCAATTCCCCGGCGCAATACCGGCTACGCGCTCGACCTGCTGATGGACGCGCGGGTGTTCGATCCCTCAAGCGACAAGCCGTTCAACCTGTGCCGCCTGCTGGCGGGGTCGGAGGGCACGCTGTTTGTCGGTGTCGAGTTTGAGCTGGAGTGCAGCCCGCTGCCGCCTCCTCACAGCGCGCTGCTATGCGCGCATTTCTCCAGCGTGGACGAGGCGTTGCGCGCAGTGACTCTGGCGCTCCCGCATCATCCATATGCCGTCGAGCTGATCGACCGCCACCTTCTCGAGGCAACGAAACGCCACATCGAGCACGCGAAGAATCGCTTTTTTGTCGAAGGCGACCCGGGAGCGGTGCTCGCCATCGACATACGTCACGATACGGCGGAGGCCACAGCGGCATCATTGCGAGAATTGACTGCTTCCCTAAAAATGGCCGGACTGGGTTATCACTATCCGGTGCTGCAAGGCAGCGACCAGGCCCGCGTGTGGGAATTGCGCCGGGCCGGACAGGCGCTGATCAGCAACATTCCGGGCGATGCCAAGCCTCGCGAAGTGGTCGAGGACACGGCTGTCGATGTGCGAGATCTGCCGGCGTATATCGCGGAGTTTGACGCCATCATGCGGGAAAAATACCGCATCGCCTGCGTCTACTATGCCCATGCGGGAACGGGTGAGATTCATACCCGTCCGCTCTTTGACCTGAAGACACCGGAGGGCCAGCGGATGTTTCGCAGCGTGGCGGAGGACATCGCCGCGCTGGTGAAGAAATACCACGGCTCGCTCAGCGGCGAGCACGGCGACGGGCGGTTGCGCGGGGAGTTCATTCCTTTCATGGTTGGAGAGGAATGCTATGAGTTCATGCGCCGGACCAAGGCGGTCTTTGATCCCCTCGGCATCCTGAATCCAGGCAAGATCATCGACACGCCGCCGATGGACACTTCGTTGCGGCACTCGCCAGATCATCCCACGCCGGAATACGAAACCGTCTTTGACTTTTCCTCGGCTCTCGGCGTCGTGCGAGCCGCCGAACAATGCAATGGCTCCGGAGAATGCCGCAAGGGACCACTCGCAGGCGGAGCCATGTGCCCGAGCTACATGGCCACCCGGTCGGAAAAACACTCCACTCGCGGCCGCGCCAATGTGCTGCGTGAAGCCTTGCTGCATCCCCGGGACGCGCTCAAGCCCTTCGACAATGAGGAGGTCCGCGAGGTGATGGAGCTTTGCCTGTCGTGCAAGGCGTGCAAATCGGAATGCCCCGCCAACGTCGACATGGCCAAGCTGAAAGCCGAGTTTCTCCAGCACCATCATGATGCACATGGCGCGCCGCTTCGCTCCCGGGTGGTGGCGCGATTTGCCTCCGCCAGTCGTATTGCCTCTTTCGCACCGCAGACGTGGAATGCTATCTTCAGCAATCCCACCCTGCGCCGGGCGGTCAATCGCCTCATCGGATTCCATCCGGAGCGCAGCATTCCTCTCCTGGAGACAACTCCGCTGTCTCGCTGGAATCGCAAGCGCGCGAAGCCGCCGAGGAAACGGCGCGTCTACTTCTTCTGCGACGAATTCACGGAATACAACGACGCCTCGATCGGGCAGAAGGCTATACGGCTTCTCGAAGCTTTGGGATACGAGGTGGTGATCCCGGATCACGTGGAGAGCGGGCGCTCGCGATTGTCGAAAGGCTTCCTGCGCGAAGCGCGGGAAATCGCCCGGCAAAACATTCGCCGTCTGGCTCCCTTGATCTCCGCGGAGACTCCGCTGGTAGGCATCGAGCCCTCGGCGATCCTGAGCTTTCGCGATGAGTATATCGACCTCGTCGATGACACGGAACGCGAGCAGGCCAGGGCGCTGGCAAAGCACACCTATCTCGTCGAGGAATTCCTCGCGCGAGAAGCTGAGGCCGGGCATATCGGGCCGGAGGCGTTTCGTACGGAGAAGCGAGATATCCGCCTGCATGGGCACTGTTTTCAGAAGGCGCTCTCCTCGCTCGATCCGGTCATACGCGCCCTGCAACTGCCGCAGGGCTATGTGGTGAAAGTGATCCCATCCGGCTGCTGCGGCATGGCGGGGTCGTTCGGCTACGAGGCCGAGCATTACGACATCTCCATGCAGATCGGCGAACTGGTGCTTTTCCCTGCGGTGCGGTCGCTGCCGCCGGACATTCTCGTCGCGGCAGCAGGCACCTCATGCCGCCATCAGATTCGCGATGGCACGGGACGCCGTGCGTTGCACCCCGTGGAGATTCTCTACGAGGCGCTCCGCACTTCCTCCGGCCCTATCGACCGCAAATAACGACCACTTCGTGCCCCTCGAGCCAGTCGAGGGTAAACCTCACCCGCCCGTTTTCCTCGGTGAAGGAAATATCCCCACCGTCAAAAATCCGCCTCACGCTGGCAACGGGGCCATCGACCTTGACATCGACCTCGAGATTGCGCGCGGCGGCGGCGTCTTCCACCATCTCCTGGGTGGCGGCGCGCTTCTGCGGGATGTAGCTCAGGAAATGCAGGATCGTTTCCTTGCCTCGCGTGCCGACGGTAGCCTCCACATAGCTCGGTCCCTTCACGCGTACGGCAGGAGCAGGCAATAGTCTCTCCAAAGCCGCAGCGACGAGCTGACGGCATGGGAGATTGCCATGCAGCGCGTAGGCACGGAAGACCGGCAGGGCGAAGATCGCCTCATTGCCCCGCACCACGGCGGCGGCGTAAGGGGAGGTCTCCGGCACGTTCGGCGTTTGCGCGTGCGAGGAAAATTTCTCCCAGCCGCGCTCGAAGTATGGCTCGACGATACGCGCGAGCACGTCGTCTCCCTCCTGCGGAACGAGCCGGTTGCCACGCTCATAAAAGACATGGAGCGTGTCGGCCAGCGAACCGCGCTTGTCGGTATCGAACCGCAGGTAGACGGCGGAGAAAGGCGACTCCTCACCCGGTGTGCAATCCCGGATCACCTTGCCGCCAGCCGCCTTGTAGGCCGAGAGGCGTTTCTCGAGTTCCTGGGTCACGATCAGCGACTCCGGCAGGATCACAACCGCGTAGGAGGACCAATCCGCCTCAGGATCGACGAAGACAAACTGGTAGCGCAGCTGGCTGAGCGCCTTGGTGATTCCATCAAAACACTGGTTGCCATTGCGCTCGGAGACGGGAGTGCTGAGCAGGACGGCGATTTCGCTCGTCGCCACGACATCGCGGCACCATGGCTCGCATTTTTCCACATGCCGGTAAACCTGACCGATCACATCATAGACGCCGCGGTCGATGGCGCCCGAGGGATGAAGCTGATCGCCCACGCTGCACCCGCCGCCATGAGCGAGAGCCTGCACGCAATCATACATGAGCGAGGCCGTAGTACGCAGGCCGCCAAAGTCCGCCCAGCTCTTGTGAAATCGCCCGGTCATTCCGATCATGGGGAGGCCGAGCGCCTTGGCATAACGCACCCAGACCGGAAAATAGGAGTATCCCCACTGGCCGCTCGGGAGCGCCTCGATCTCAATGTGACGGAGGAACCTCCGCTCCTTGCTTGCGTCGGAAATCGGGCGGCTGTTGAACCAGATCGGAACATCTTTCTGGTACTTCGCCGCCACGGCGGTCAGGCGCTCCATGTAGCGTTGCGTCACACGGTTGGCATAGAGAGCACGGTCGTCGGGATTCGTCGGGTCGAGATTCTCTCGCTGCATGCCCGCGATGGCCCACTTGGATACGCTCACCTGGTCCCAGCACATGTCAAAAAACAGGCCGTCGACCGGGGCAAATTTCTTCATGACCTCCTCGGTCTGCGCCTCAAGGTACTCGAGGTAGGGGCTCGACATATCGAGAATCCGCCAGTTGAACGAATCATTGCCGAGTGGTTTCTGGCCGACCAGGCTGCCATCGGGATTGACCGCGCGCCACTCCGGGTGGGTGTTGGCGGCGTACTCGTCGCACTGGACGCTGATGTAGATCGGGCACTTGATATCGCGGCGATGCAAGACTTCGACCTGCTTTTCCAGCAGCCCCTCGCCCATGCTGGGATGCCGCGCGGCATGCTCCGTGTCATAATAGAGATGACCGTGGTGGCATTTGGCAAAAAGGGTCATGCTGTCCACGCGAGCCTCCTCGATCACCCTGCCGAACTCCTCCGGGTCAAACGCCGCGCCCACGGCGGGAATAAACGGACTGGTATGAAAATCGAGGTGAACCTGGCGCGCCCTCGAGGGGAAGGTCGAAGAACTCATGGGGTAAACGTAGCGCAAACCTCCGCGGGAATGGTATGGCTAAAGCTGGCAACGATATGTAAATTCACGCCATGGACATCGGCTCACCTCCCTCGACCGAGGCCGAGGCCTTTTTCCGCAATCTCACCCTGAAAGTCCTCGTAACACGACGAACATGCATTGGGGACGACTGGAGCCTTGACCTCTGCTCTCCTTATTGGCGGCTCTATGTAAATAAAGATCGCGGAGGATTCATCGACATGGGCGATGGGCGCATTCCATTGAGACCCGGAACGCTGTATCTTATTCCCGCCTGGCTGCGTTTCTCGACCGGTGTCACCACGCCAACGATGCAGAGTTACATTCACTTTGAGTTCCAGAATTTCCCCTCCGGGATTCATCGTGCCCATTTTCAGCGCCCCTTGTCGCTGCCGCTCACGGGCCAGCTCCTGCAGACCTGCTCCCGGTGGGAGGATGCCCTCATTCAGGATAACCCTCTCTGGATTGCACTGGCCCACGCTTACGCCATCGCTTACTCAGCCATGGCAACAGCTCTGGAGGAATACCCCGAGGGTCGAGGCTGCTTTGCCTGGGCCGCCGGATCGGGGCGATTCAAGCCCGCCCTCGACTTCATCGCCGATCATCTCGCCAAGCCGATCCGCAATGAAGAGCTGGCGCGACGGTGCGGGATGAGCACGAGTCACTTCATCCGCATGTTTCGCGGTGCGCTGGGAGTGACGCCCACGCAATACGTGATGGATCGCCGCATTGCCTCATCCGCCGAGATGCTGACCTGTACGGAGCGAAGCATCGAGGACATCGCGGAGAGCCTGGGATTTTCCGACCGCTTCCACTTTTCCAAGGCATTCGCGCAGCGGCTGAATGCCACACCTGCCGCCTATCGACGCTCGCTGCGGTCGGCGAGCGTCTCTGGTGCGGCCTGACTTATCCCTGGCAGAGCAGCGAGAGGTGCTTGCGGAAGTGCCGCTCGAGCAGTTCCTCGTGAAGGGCGGCGTTTTTGGTCAGCCGGTCGAGGATGCCCTCGCGGAAGGTCTGCCCGTCCGGGCGACGGCCCACGGTGAGCACGGAGCCAAACGTCACGTGCAGCAACTGCCGCCCGGGACGCAGATCGAGATAAAGCTCCTCCCAATCCTGCTGGGCGGAACCCTCCAGCGCCTGCACCTCGGCATCGGTGGTCGAGATGTGATAGCTGGCACGGTCGGTGGCGAAGCGGGTGTGTGAGTACTCCGCGATCTCCGCGAAAAGCTGGGGATCAACCCGCAGCACGGCACGCAGGGCCTCGAGATAGCTCGTGCCAGCGGTCTTCACGTGCAGTAGATCGCCGCAGACGCGGCCGATGATGGGATAGACGGTGAATTTATCCGAGCCGCTGTGGATGCTGATCTTGTAGGGGCCGCACAGCTCCGCGATCTGGCGATGCAGGACGAGCTGACGCTCGAACTCGGCAAGGTCGCCCTTGTAGTCAATACCCTTCTCGAAATCGCCCACGAAACGTGGAGCGAGTCCAGTCACGGCGACGCCGCGGCGCTTCAGCTCCAGGCCGACGAAGAGATGCTCGTGCGGCGTAGTGGCAAAGTCCGTCTCGTCGACCGATATCTCGATGTCGGCATCAGCGCGATGAGAGCGAATCTCCGCCGCCATGTTGGCGCTGTGCGCGATGGCACGACCGTATTTTACCGCCGTACGGGTGAGCGTTTCAGGCGAGAAGGTTAGGGATTGCGAACCGAACTCGAAGGTCTTCCCCAGGTAATCGGACGGATGAAAGATGTCCTCGCGCTCGATCTGCGCGGCGAGTGGCTCCAGTTGGCTTGCCGACATCGTGTCGGCGCGGTTGTTCACGTAGGAGGATGGATCGATCGTGAAAAAGGTGAACCCGGCGGCAGCGGTGACCTGCACATCCTCGGGGGTCTTGAGATGATCAGCATCCGCACCCCACACACCATTGAACCCAGCGGCTTTCAGCGCCGTCTCGGCCGCGGTCATCACCTCGGTCGGAGTGCGCTGCGTGCGCGCCATTTCTCGGATCGATTGCTGGGCGAAGATCGGGGCGAAGTCATACCCAAGGGCAGCGGCCAGATGGCCGGGCGTCGCAACGCCGAGGCGGTCGCCAAAACCAAAGGACTTCGTCAGGGAGAGCGGGGAGGCTTTTTGCATACGATGGTGAAACTATCGAGCCGGGCCGCCGGGAGGGGAAATAAATCGAGATAGCATTATGATTATGGTGACTGATATTGCTACTTCGCACGTCATGACGATCAAAGCCATCTACCCCCCGCCAGCTGGCCGCCCTCGTTGGTCGAGCGAGGCCACCGTGGCCGCAGGGTTGGACTATCTTTCCTGGGGATGGCGGGAGTATGGACGGCATCCGATTCCCCTCGCCCGGCATGACGGGTGGACCTACCAGGCGGTCCTGGCTGGCACGGTCTGCCTGCAACTGGAGAATGCGAAAACCACTATTGGCACCGGCTCAGTGGTGCTGATTTCCCCGGAATGCGCCTACGGGTGGAGCGGCCGCGCCAGTGATCGCTGCAAAATCCTCAGCTGGATCTGGCGGGATGCGCCTGCCATTCCGGGCTTGGAAAGGACCCCGCAAGGCTGGAGCGCCATTTCCCTTCCGCCCGTTGCGCTCGCCACCTTGCGCCAGTTACATCGTGAGACGCGTTCCGAGGCGACGCTGGGTGGAGATCTGGCTGCACAGGCTCTCGGGACGATTCGCACACGCATGGACATCCTGCTGGCCCGAGCTCTCATGCTGGAAACCGGGGAGGGTTCCCGATTCCGGCTGGCATGGCGCTGGCTGACCGATCATCCCGGGGAACTCCGTCCCGTAAGGGCTCTCTCCGACTATCTCCAGATGGCGCCCTCTTCCTTGCAAAGGTTATTCGAGAAACACAAAGGAATGTCCGTGCGTGAAGCCGCTCTGGCCATTCGCATGCGGGCCGCCCGGCAAGGACTGCGAAATCCCGTTCTTTCGGTTAAAGAAATCGCCCTCCACCTCGGGTACGCCCACTCCGGGGATTTCACCCGGGCCTACAAAAGCTTCTGGGGGAAAGCTCCTTCCGCAGATCGAAAGGCCGGTTAAGGCATCTCGTTGCTTCGATCCGAAACAGACTTTCGATAGACGGACTCGAGGGTCGCCCCGTCCAGCAACCGGGCGGCGTAGTCCCGAATATCGACAAACAGCCAGCGAAAATGGCATGCGCTCTCGTGGGGGCAGGTCTCGGCGCTACAGTCCAGGCACGCACAAGGGGCCGGCCCATGAAGGCCATCGAAATTTCGAACCACCTCGCCAATGGAGATTTCTGCCGCCGGGCGGGCGAGGCGGTATCCGCCATGTTTGCCTGGAATGCTCTGTACGACACCCTGCTCCTTGAGCTCGCGCATGATCTGCTCAAGAAACTTGCGGGGAATCTTACTCTTCTCGGCAATCTCGCGAGCGGAAACCGCCGTATCTCCTGGCGAGGCCACCAAGGCGAAAAGAGCTCTCAGCGCGTAGTCGGTCTTGTTGGAAATTCTCACAGGCGGGCAGGGAATTTTCTACTATGTCCGTGAAATTCCTGCCGTCAACGGCTCCTGAAGATATTTCTTAAGTATCTTATATCCAAAGGAATAATGATCAAGCTCCGACTGCATTGTCAAAAAGTCCTATTTACTTTCAAATAACTACCAAGTAAGTCGCTATTAGTTATGAACACCCAAACTCACACCACCAAAACCCAGTTCCCCCTTTCGGAACACCCTGTCTTCCGCCGCTCCTATCGCTCCTTGCTTGGAACGCTGGCCGTCGCCGCATCCCTCGCCTTTGCCGGGACTCATCTCCTGGCGGGAACCGCCATCGACACGTCGAAAGACGTCTCGAAGAATCCTCCCGTGGCACCCGAAAAGGGGCCTCCACTTCCCCTGCATGAAATCGAGGGCAATGGTGGCATTCTGACCACGCTGTCAGCCTATATCGTGAATCCTCCCCGGAACGGGGAACCCGTGGGTCGGCCCGCCATCGGGTCGGGTTTCGTCAGCCTGGGAAACGGCTGGGCGCTCGTTCCGGCCACGGTTACGTGGAGTCCCTGGGAGCGGATCGAACTTGGCTACGGCTTCAACTGGCTCTCGCTGGGCAACCTCCCGACCGACATTCGCAATGCCACCGGGATCAGCATCGGGAACACCTCGGTCGCGGTGCATAACTTCAACGCCCGGTTTCAATTGCTGAAGGAGAATGAGTTTGATCAGAAGTGGCTCCCGGCGCTGACCTTCGGCGTCCACTACAAGTACAACGTCGGGATCAGCGAGATTAACAATGATCTCGGCGGCGCGCTCGACCAGGCGGGACTCTCCGGAAACAACGGCGTGGACTTCACCCTCTACGCCAGCAAGCTCATCACTTTCCTGCCTCGCCCCGTCCTGATCAATGTCGGCGGCCGCGCCACGCGGGCGCAGGAGCTGGGATTCCTCGGTTTCTCCAATCAGTACAGCTTCCTGTTCGAGGGAAACGTTGCGGTATTCCTCACGGACTGGCTCATCCTCGCGGGTGAATATCGCCAGCAGCCGAACTCCTATACGCCCATCCCGGGGCTGATCGGAAAATCTGGAGACTGGTGGACGGTCGACCTGGCCTGGGTGGTGAACAAACACTTTACCGTCGCCGGAGGATACGGCTACTTTGGAACCGTGGCCAACAACGTCGCCAACGGCGTCTGGGGCTTCACCCTCAAGTACGAATTCTAAGTCGGAAAACTCCTTTATTCAGCAACCGACCTCTCCATCGTTTACCTCTTATGAGTCTTAAAAACATCCACACCGTGGCGCTGCACGCCGGACAGCAGCCCGATCCCACCACAGGCGCCCGCGCGGTGCCCATTTACCAGACGAGCTCCTATGTCTTCAAAGACGCAGAGCACGCCGCCAATCTCTTTGCCCTCAAGGAGTTTGGCAATATCTACACCCGCATCAACAACCCGACGACGGATGTCTTCGAACAGCGAATCGCGGCCATCGAGGGCGGTACAGGAGCGTTGGCTGTGGCGTCGGGCCAGGCGGCCCAGACTCTCGCCCTGCTGGCCATCACCGAAGTCGGGGACGAGATCGTCTCTGCCAACAACCTGTACGGCGGCACCTACCAGCTCTTTCACTACACGCTACCGAAGCTCGGCCGCACGGTGAAGTTCGTGGATTCCGGCAATCCGGAGGCGATCCGTCAGGCCATCACGCCGAAAACTCGCGCACTCTACGCCGAGACGATCGGCAACCCGAAGCTCGATGTGCCGGACTTTGAGGCGCTCGCCGCCATTGCGAAGGAAGCAGGCATCCCGTTCATCGTCGACAACACGGTGGGCGTCGGCCTCGTGCGTCCGATCGATCATGGCGCCAACATCGTGGTGGCGTCCGCGACCAAATACATCGGCGGCCATGGCACGACGATCGGCGGCGTGATCGTCGACGGCGGCAATTTCGACTGGGGCACCGGCAAATTTCCGGAATTCACGGAACCCGACCCGAGCTATCACGGCCTGAAGTTCTGGGAAGTCTTCGGCAACCTGCCGGGCATGGGCAATGTCGCCTTCATCATCAAGGTGCGCGTGCAGCTTCTGCGCGACATCGGCCCGGCGCTGAGTCCGCTGAGTTCCTTCCTCCTGCTGCAAGGTCTCGAGACCCTGCCGCTGCGCCAGGAACGGCATTCGCAGAATGCGCTCGCGGTCGCAAATCATCTCGCGGAGCATCCGCTCGTCTCCTGGGTAAACTACCCCGGTCGACCGGAGCACCCGAGCCATGCGGTTGCCTCGAAGTATCTCACCAAGGGCTACGGCGGCATCGTCGGCTTCGGCATCAAGGGCGGCTTGGAGGCAGGCAAGAAATTCATCAATGCGGTGAAGCTCTTCTCGCACCTCGCCAATATCGGCGACGCCAAGAGCCTCGTGATTCACCCGGCCTCAACGACGCACTCCCAGCTCACGGCTGAGGAACAGACTGAGACGGGCGTGTCGCCGGACTACATCCGCCTCTCCGTCGGCATTGAAGACATCGAGGACATCCTCGCCGATATCGATCAGGCGCTGAAAGCCTCACAGGCGTAAGGCAGCATCCTGTCCAAGTTCACGCGGCGCTTCCTGGTCCTCCGGGAAGCGCCGTTTGCTTTTCCATCACTCCTTGCCCGCGAGAATGTGCGAAAGGTGGGGAGTGAAGAGCGCTGGCTCGAGCAGAAAGGCGTCATGCCCCTTGCTGGAGTGGACACTGATCCAGGTCACCGGCACCTCTGCTGCCTCGAGATGGTGGACGAGTCGCCCTTGCTCGGCAGGTTCAAAGGAACCATCGGAGTCGATGCTGAAAACGAGATAACGCTGGTCGCGGCAGCGGGAGAAGAGCTCTTTGTAGGAACTCGCGTGGCCCTCAGCCACGAGGTCAAACCACTGCCAGGCATCGAGGATGCGCAGGTAGGAGTTTGCATCGAAGCGGGCGGCGAATTTCTCCCCCTGGTGAAACATGTACGACTCCACCGGATGATTGATCTGATACCAGCCAAACGGCGGAGCGCTCACCACGAGCTCGCCTCGCGCCCGCTCGCGTAGGTGGTGCAACGAGACGAATGTCTTGTGCGCTGTGCGCCGTGCCGAGGCGAGGCCGCGCAAAGGTTGGGCGGTGTAGTGCCCGTTGGCAAACTCCGGGTCCTGCTCGATGGCTGCGATCTGCTCAAAATTCATCAACCTCTGAAGCATCGTCGTGCTGGGTCCGGTCGCGATGGGAACGACCGTACGGACCCGCTCCGGATACCGCGTCGCCAGACTCAGGGTGAGGAATCCTCCGATCGACGCGCCCACCGCGGCATGCAGGGTCTCGATGCCAAGGTGATCGAGAAGCCGCATCTGCGAATCCACGATATCTGAAATCCGAATCGGCGGAAAATCCGCTCCCCAGCGTTCCCCGCCGGAGTGACGAGGCGAGGCCGGGCCAGTCGATCCGTAGCAGCCGCCAAGGTAGTTGGCGCACACAACGAAATACTTATCCGTATCGATCGCCAACCCCGGCCCGATAAAGTTCTCCCACCATCCGCCGAACATCTCCTCGGTCCAGCGGCCATCGAGACCTGGCACGACGGGATTGAAGCCCGCCGCATGCTGGCTGCCCGTCATGGCATGAAAAACCAGAATGGCATTGGATCGGTCGGCGTTCAGGGAGCCGTAGGTTTCGTAGGCAAGAGTGAACTCCTCAAGGCGGTCACCACAGCGTAGTTCGAACGGCTCCTTGGAATGGAAGAAGCTGGTCGAGACACGCCCGAGCGAGTGCTCTCCAGAAGGAGATTCGGACGATTTCACGCCAAGGGAACCGTGGTCGGCGTGTTTATGGGTGATATCAGATTGAGAGGACAAAACGTACGAAATGGAAGAATCAGATTTTCCGGTCAAAGCGCGGGTGTTCGCCGTGCAACGAAGCGGAAGAGAAATCATAGAACGCTCAAGGCAGCGGGTAAAGGTTCGCTTGCCACTGAAGTCCAGCTACCAAGAGCCTGGTCGAGGGCAACATCGATGGAGCGGTGAACCGGCGACCCGGAATTTCTTCACACCGTGAGGGTATGAATTCATAACGCGATCAACATAGTCGTCTAAAGCTCCATCGTCAATTCCTCCCTCCATGATAGACGAAAGCTGCGTCTGCCGGTCATCCCGCTTTACCTGTACCGGCGAGTGATGAGAAAAGAATATCTGCGCAATCAATCCGCTGAATGCGCCCTCAAAATTCATGAAGAGCCTCTCCCTGTTTTTCTCACTTCTCCTCGCCATGACGTCGATTGCCGCCACCGCTCCTTCTCCCGAGTTTGCCATCTTTGACCAAAAGGCCCGCGCTGGCGAAACCCTGAGCGTCGTTTTCCTCGGCGGGAGCCTGACGTGGGGCGCGCAGTCGACGAATCCGCAGCAGACCTCCTATCGCGCCATCGTTCAGCACAAGTTGGAAGAGACCTATCCCAAGGCGCACTTTCAGTTTCACGATGCCGCCATTGGCGGTACCGGCTCGCAACTCGCCTCCTTCCGGCTGGAGCGCGATGTCCTCGCGTACAAGCCCGATCTCGTCTTTCTCGACTACACCATCAACGACGATCCCTACGGCAAGCCGAACCCTCATCGCCTCGCCGCCTATGAAGGGATCGTCCGCCGCATCGTGAGCACCGGCGCGCCGATGGTGGCGGTGATCCTACCCGCTAAAAAGGACGTCGAGTCCAACCCGCCAGCCCGCCCCCTCGATGCCAGGCACAAGGAGATCGCCTCCGCCTACGGATTGCCCATTGCGGACGCGGTGGCACTCGCCAAGGCACGCGTTGCCGAAGGGAAAACCTCACCGGATCAACTCTGGGACCTGCCGGAGGATCACACGCACCCCGGCGACGCCGGATATGCGCTCTATGCGGATGCCGCCTGGGCCGCCTACCTGGAGGCCGTCGCGAAGTCCCTGAAGTGCGCGGTGCCGGAGAAAATGATCCAGGCCGACACATACATGACGGTGACCCGCCTCGTGCTGGCCGCCCAGCCGTCGCTGCCCGCAGGGTGGAGCAAGGGCAAGCCGCATCGCAATGCCGTCGCCTATGACTTCGTCTGCTCGCGCTGGATGGACTCGCTCGCCATCGCCGCACCCGGCGCCAAGCCGCTGCGCTTCCGCGTGTACGGCAGCGACCTGATGCTCTTCGGAGAGCAAACGAAGACCTCCGGCAGCTATGTCGTGAAAATCGACGGTGGCGAACCCAAGAAATATTCCGCCCTTTGCGCTGATGGAAACATGCGTCTCGTGCAAATCCTCGCCGAAGGCCTGGATCCCGCCGTCGAGCATATGATCGAGATCCTGCCCGATCTCGCCGCAGGCCAGGAACTGCGACTGGAAAGTCTCTGCGTCGCCGGGGGAAAAGCGTCGGTTCAGTTGGCCGACTAGGCTCTGAGGGAACCTTCCACGGCGGCAAAAGTCGGGAAAAAGCACTCCTTCCGTCGGGAGGGTGACTCACGCTGCGTGGCGAGACCGGGTTATTCTCGCCGTGCTTGAAAACGTTATCCTCTCTTCAATTTCCGGCAGGTTTCACCTGGGGGGCAGCGACCGCCTCCTATCAGATCGAGGGCGCATGGGATGCCGATGGAAAGGGGCCGTCGATCTGGGATTTGTTTTCCCATGACGGCAAGGTCTGGGAGGGACACACCGGCGATGTCGCCTGTGATCATTATCATCGCTATCCCGAGGATGTTGCACTCATGCGACAGATCGGCCTGCAAGCGTACCGCTTCAGCTTCTCGTGGCCGCGCATCATTCCGGATGGTACGGGAGCCATCAATGCAAAGGGACTCGATTTCTATGATCGACTGGTGGATGCCCTGCTGGAAACAGGTATTACGCCTTGGGCAACGCTGTATCACTGGGATCTGCCGTATCAGCTTTTCCTCCGTGGAGGATGGCTGAACCCGGACGCACCAAAGTGGTTTGCCGACTACGCCTCGGTCGTCGTATCGCGATTCTCCGATCGTATCCGTCACTGGATCACCCTGAACGAGCCGCAATGTTTCATCGGATTGGGATATTTCACCGGCGCCCAGCATGCGCCGGGCCTGCAGGTCGGTCTCCGCGAGACACTGCTGGCCGCACATCATTGCCTGATCGCCCATGGGCTGGCGGCGCAGGTGATCCGAGCCGAGTCAAAGGTCCCGGCTAGAATCGGCTGGGCTCCGGTGGGGGCCGGATACTCCCCAGCCACCGATTCCCCGGAAGATCAGGCCGCCGCCATGGCCGCCATGGCCGAGGTGCATCCGAACAGCGTCTGGAACGCCACCTGGTGGGCCGACCCGGTCGTGCTCGGTCAGTATCCGGAAGCTGGCCTGGAAGCATATGGCGAGGCCGTGCCGAAATTCACCGACCAGGAAATGAAGACCATCTGCCAGCCATTGGATTTCTACGGCTGCAATGTCTACAGCAATGGCATTGTAAAGGCAGACTCTGACGGAAAGCCCATCGCGGCAAAGCTCCCCGCAGGGTATCCGCACACGCACTTCATGTGGGCCGTCACTCCGGACGCCCTATTCTGGACGCCAAAATTCCTCCATGACCGCTACAAGCTGCCGATCATCATCACCGAGAACGGGCTGTCCCATGCCGACTGGGTGGCCGACGACGGAATGGTCCATGATGCAGGACGCATTGACTTCCTCGCAAAGTATCTGCGCCAGCTCCGCCGGGCCATAGCTGATGGCGTACGAGTGGAAGGGTATTTTCATTGGTCGCTCATGGATAACTTTGAATGGGGCGAAGGGTACAAGCATCGGTTTGGACTGATCCATATCGACTACCAAACCCTCAAGCGCACACTGAAGGACTCCGGATCGTGGTACGCCGGGATAATCCGCAGCAACGGCGCTGCGCTCGGTTGAAACTGGCACCATGCAGTCGCCCAAAGTAAAATCCCCACCATCCCTCCCATAATGAACATCCACAAATCCTTCGTCGTCCTGTCCATGACCGTTCTCTCGCAGTCTTTTCTGTGCGCAGAGCAGATCAGCAATGACTGGCTGGAGGACGGGTCGGCCTCATGGACCACAAAAAGTGCACCCGGCGCGAGCGTGTCAGCCTCCGTGATCACCGAGGACGGTCAAAACGTCCTGCAGGTGGTCGTGGCTGACGTGGCCTCAGAATCAGGCGCATCCGGGGACGTGCGTGTGTATCGCTCGTTTGGCGGGGTGGAGGCAGACCAGAGCTACACCATCCGATTTCAGGCCAAGGCCGAGGAACCAGGAAAGGCGATCGTCTTCATTCATCCACAGGACGCCCCTCAGCAGGTCTTGCTGCGCAAGGACATCACCGTGAACCAGGATTGGAGCGATTTCACGATCAAGTTTACCGTCAAGAATGCGAGCAGCCTCTGTGTGCTGGGTTTTGCCGGGATCGGAAAAAGCAACAATACCTTCACCTTCCGTGAAATAGTACTGGAGCACTAGCCAGCACGGGACGCTCGCTAGGTATTGACAAGCACCCCGGCGGGTTCTGCCGGCAGGTACGCCCCCATCTCCCGCAGCCGCGACCTCAGCCGCTCCGTATCGACGGCGTGCACATCCACATCCGTCAGACGCAAGGCATGAACCGCCGCGATCCCTGCAGCCTCGCCGGTGGCCAGACACACAGGCATGATGCGCACGCTGCCCTGCACTGCTCGATCACAGGAGATCGAGCGCCCGGCCACCAGGACATTCTTGAGTCCATGCGGGGTGAGGCATCGATATGGGATGCCATGGGACTCACCCTTCCTATAACGATCGAAGCGTAAAGCGGCCTCCAGCTCTCCCTTGCTTCTGGCCTCCTCTTTCGTGAGATGCATGTCAATGAAGTAGCAGTTGCGGCAGATTTCATCCTCAAAGGAGCGACGCTCCAGATAGTCCTCAGCGCGCAGAACATAGTCGCCGAGAATGCGGCGAGTCTCCCGTATCCCCAGCACGGAGCCAGTGGCCACCAGGAAGGCATTGCCAAAGGCAGAAGGGTGAAACTCGGCCAGGGCATTGCGATAGGCAAAAGCCAGCTTGCGCCCCTTGATTATACCACGGGACATGGTCCCTGGGTCGGTATTGTCGACATCCCACACATGCCCGGCATTGAACCCTACCGTCCCGGGGCCAACGAGATTGTGGCACATGTGCTTGTCGGGAATCTCCGGGTAGCGGCCCGAGGCGATGATGGCGTGGATCGGGCTTTCGGGATTCCACCAACCCAGGTCAGGGCCGTTCAGATAGGCATTTTCGTCGACATTCGAGAGAGTGAAGCAAAGGGTGCCAGGCTGCATCTGGCCGAGACTGTCTCCCTTTTGAAAGTCCGCTCCCGCCCAAGCGCAAAGATCCGCGTCACCGCTGCAATCCACATAGACACCTGCCCGGAAGGCGGTAAGGCCCTTCTTGTTTGCCACGAGGATGGAGGTAATGCGGCCGTCGTCATCCTTCTCCACTCCGGCCAGGAGTGTCTGGAAAAGGATGTGCGCGCCGGAGTCGGTCACGATCTGATCGTATACACGCTTCAGCCGCTCGGCATCGATCGGAACCCAGTCGAGATCCTGGTCTTTCACGTGCGCCATGCCTTCCTTGGCGGTGGTAAAGACTTTCTCCGCGATCCCGCAGTAGATCATTTTCTCCTGGTCCGAAAATGGCGTCCATGCAGGCACCAGCGCACTCGTTCCCGAGCCACCGAGGCATGCGGTCGATTCGATCAAGAGCGTCCGCGCCCCCTCACGGGCGGCCGCAGTGGCAGCGGCGGAGCCCGATGGCCCTCCACCGATGACGATGACATCCCATGAGTCATCAAACGGCACGTCACGCACCGCCAATCGCTGCACCAGCGGCGCTTCCTGCGATAAAGGAATGGATGGCAGATCATCCGCCATATGAGAAAAAGTCTCGGGATAGTTAGGCATGGCACTGAGCAGGAATCCGGCGTTGCCGGTTGATAAAAGGGATATTGTATGCTTTGATGATGAATCGTTAGTCCCTTGCCGATTCGACTTGTGTCGTCTTCCGATGACTGCTTCCACACCCCCCATCCCAATGTCCCCGGAGCCGCTTCTCGAGAAGGTTCCCCTGATCCAGGCCGTCATGGTTGCCTTCGAGCAGGAGACCGGCCTGCACATGAGCTTTGACGACTTCACCGGGTGGAGTACCGGGTGGCACGAAGACGTGCCGCAGATGAAGCTCGACTGGCTGCATCTCACGCACTCATGCGACTTCTGTGAGTTTATCAAATCCGACGCTCACGGACGGAAGCACTGCATCCGCAACAAGGCTGCGGTAAACCGGCTCGTATATCACCGTCGCGAAGGCGTCTCCGGATACTGCCATCTCGGCCTCTTCGACATGGCTGAGCCATTGATCTTTCGCGGCTGGACACTGGGCGTTTTTTACTACGGTTCGGTGCTGGTCAAGGGCAAGGAAGGGGCGTCCCGCCGCCGCATCCGCCGTCATTGCACGCGCTTCGGCATCGATCCCGAAACCTACCTGAAGGAACTCGGTGGAATCTCGATGATCGAGCCATCATCAATCCCAAGACACCGGGAAACATTGAAGACGGTCGTCCGTCTCGCCGAGTATTTTTGCGAAGCCGCAGGAGTGCGCCCCGATCTTTATCGTCGCCGATCACAGCGATTCCCCTACGACGATCCCGAGTCCTCCCCATATGTGGTGAAGGAGGCGATGCATTTCATCACCTCGCACATCGACGAACCGCTGATCGTCAAAGACCTCGCCGCGCACCTACGCTGCCACCCGGATTTTCTCAGCCGGAAATTCAAGCAGCATACGGGTACCGACCTCAGTGTTTACATTCAGCATACGCGCATCGAGCGCGCCAAGCTGCTATTGGAAAACCCAAAGATCGATATCGGCATGGCCGCAGACCAGGCCGGATTCTCCGACCGTGTGCACTTCAGCAAAGTCTTCCGGCGTGTCACGGGAATGACTCCCGGGCAGTATCAAAAGGAAGCCTTGGGCAAAGCGCCGGCCTGAAAAACGCAAGAACCCTGATGAACCCGTAACCGGGATTCACCAGGGCGTCCTACCCCCTCACGGGGTAAACTTAGCGAGAGCTCAGAGCCTTTCGTCGGCGGATAACGAACGCCATGCCTCCCAGGCCCAATCCCAGCAAAGCATAGGTACCGGGTTCGGGAACTGCGGTCGTCGTGTAGCTGAGCACCGAGGCATTTGCGAGATTGGAGGACGACATCTGGGTGCCGGAGCCAATCTGAAATCCGCCGTACATGGCATTGTTAAGATCGGCCGCCGAAGTAATGCCGTTCTTCACGAGGTTTGCGATCTGCGTTCCGGTCGTCACATTATACAAAGTTGCCGTCCCGTTCCAGGAGGTGGAAGTCACGGCCGTCAGGGTGAGGGTCAACCTGATCACATCGGAAAGATTGTCCGATGACGCCGAGTTTAATCCCAACTGCGTGCCCGTTACTAGCGCGGAACTGGAGCCAAAGGCGGTCAGGCGATAGCCATCGGTCGTGTTAGCCGAGCGGCCAATCCAAGCCAGTCCAGTAGCAGAGCCTCCGGCATTCTGACTCGACGCAAAAACCAGTCCAAAGGCATTGGTCGCCGAACCCACTGATGCAGTCGCCTGCGTAAATTGAAAGTCCATCGTCATCGTGACGGGTCCGCTCGACATGAAATAGACCGGAGTCGCATAACCCGCGAGCTTACTGCTCGCCGTCGTGTCCAGCGCGACAGAACCGCCATTCGACGCGTCGACCTGAAATCCCGTGAAGCTTGAGGTTCCTGTTGTTTTCCAGACTGGAGAGGCTCCAGGTTGGTTGTTAAGAACGCCATTCGTATAGCCTTCGGCAGACGTGAAGTCGATGACCGTGGCAGCGCGGGCGTAACCTGCAACGAGAAGAACAGCCAGAAGGGATGCGGTGAGGGAGTTGAGACTTCGGTTCATGGTGAGGTGGGTGGACCGTTGAATCCTGCCCTCAAAGGAAGCGGGAGCGTGAGTCTCCACCCGACGCCAGATGTGTCATTTCATGTCGGATCGGCTGCCAAAACAGGCTTTCCCGGCAGGATAAAGCCACCTCGCGCCGACAAGCCGCCCCCCCGATGCCGCGGGTTGCATACCTCGCTTCCCAAAGGTAAAATATCTGTCCCCCCTTTAACGTAGGAAGCATTCCCGGAAAGCACCGCTTTCCCTAACACCCCCACCTTAATCCGTTCATCCCCCCCATCGGAAAACGACATAATGGCAATCGGCATCCGACTACCGTCCATCGAAGCCCCCGGACTACAGTGCCCTCGTAATCACCCGAAATTGGGCAATCCCCCGGCCTGATCATTTCCAGCAGCTGGAGAATCGATCCGAGGAGAAAAACCAATTCGGCGCGGAGAAAACACCACACGCCCCTCATGAAAACCACCGCTCGCAATCAAGGCCATGGCTTCACTCTCGTGGAGCTCCTGACGGTGATCGCCGTGATGAGCGTCCTCGTTTCCCTCGCTGCACCCGCCCTCAGCTCCATGGCCAAAGGCAGCCAGATGACCCAATCTCTGATCGAGCTTTCCGGCACGCTCGACCAGGCACGGCAGTATGCCATCTCCCGCAATACCTACGTCTGGGTCGCCCTGCGTCCCAACCCCAATGGCCCAAATGGGGACGAACTCAGCATGGTGGTACTCGCCTCCAAGTCCGGCACCGATCCCCAGCCATGGTCAGACTACGGCACCGTACCAAATGACCAGATCGATCTCATCACGCGTCCGCGCACATTTGATCAAATGCGCTTCGAGGAGGCTGGGAAATATACCAAGAACGAGATCCCAGGCCTGGACGGAAAGAGCGCGACCTCGATCACCAACACGCCGTCAGATAATACCGCCGTCTTCCGCGTCAAGCTCCCCGGAGCCGCCTCCCTGATCGATTTCAGCCGCGTCATCCAATTTACGCCCACAGGGGAAGCCCGCGTCTCATCCAGCGTCATCGATGTGATCGAGTTCGGACTGCATCCGACCCGCGGAAAGGCCGGAGATGCCAACAACGTGGCTGTGCTGCGCGTCAACGGCCTCACGGGCCAGACCGCGGTATACCGCCCCTGATAATGAGCAAGGACGGCAGAAAGGGGTTTTCACTGGTCGAGGTGGTGCTGGCCCTCGGTATCTGCGCCTTTGTCCTGGTCGCCCTGCTGGGTTTGTTCAGCACCGGATTACGGGCGGGTCGGGAGTCCGAGGAGCAGGTCCAGGCTGCAAACCTTGCCTCCCAAATTCTCGCCACTCGCGTCGCGGCAGCCGGCGACACAAATCTCCCCAGCTTTGCCATCCCAGCCGCAGCGCTGACCAATGGGTTTGCCGACATCTATCCGTCCGGAGGCGGGCTTGTCGGATTGGATGGCCGAACCAACAGCACTCCGACCTATCGCATCATCTGCCGGGCGGGGACAAACTCCGAAACGGGTCCCCGGATCGCCAGGGTGTATCTCATGCTGAGCTGGCCATACCAGGCCGCACTGTCCAATGCCGCCGGGCGATACGAGGTTTCCTCCTATGTCACCTTGTATTGACATTCCCTTCCAGCGCAAGCCGGGCAGCGGTGCCTTCACGCTCATCGAGCTCCTGGTGGCCACGGCCGTGCTGGCGCTGATCTCTGTGGTCCTTGCACAGATGCTGTCGGCAACCAGCCAGACGTGGATCACCGGGCAGGCCAAGGTGAACAACTTTACGAAAGGCCGCGCGATGATGGACCTGCTGACCCGCGACCTGCAAGGCGGCGTATACCGCAAGGATCTGCCAGCATTCCCCAACCAGACGATCGCGTTCTTCACGGAACGACCGGGATTCGGCGGCAATGCCTCGCTCACCCGCAATCTGTCCTGGGTGCAATATGATCTCGGCCCATCGACTAACACCATACTCCAGCGTGCGGATCTCGCACAGGCATGGAATGCCGCCGGAACGCCCGCCTTTGGCGAGAGCAACGCGCCAGCGGGCGCGGTATCCCGCGATACGGCGCCGGGCGTAGTCGGATTCCAGATCCAGTTCGTCTACGCAGACGGCTCGATGTCGACCAATTATATCGCGACCAACCGGCCGAGGGCCGCCTCGGTGGGCATCGCCGTGGTCGATGACAAAACGCTGGAACTTCTCACCGCCAATCCCGCGAAGATTTCCGCTCTGCGTAACGGCTTTTCCTCCCATGCCACCGGTACGAACAGCGTGAAATCGGATTGGGAGAAATACCTGCGGAGCGATCTCGACTGGAGCGCATACCCAAAAAGTCTCGCGAGCGGACTCAAGATTTTCGAACGTTATGTCTCGCTGCCCTGACCGTTTCCCACGCAGTACTCCAGCCCGCCGCACCCGTGGCGTGGCGCTCATCACCGTGTTGTCACTGGTGGTGATCGTGTGCCTTATCCTGGTTGCCTTCGTGGCGGCAATGCGCATCGAGCGCACCGCCTCGTACAGCTACAGCCAGTCCATATCTGCCGAGCAGATCGGCCAGGGGGGGCTGCGCCGGATCATCGCGGAACTCCAGAACGAAATGGGCAAGGATGCTGCTCCGCTCCTCGACTATCCCCGCAAGCCGATCTACACAAACGTATCCTCCACCAACATCATGCCGCAGTACGTGGGAACCAATGCGGACATGCCCAACCTGCTCAAGATCAGCACGACGACCGCGCCCTACACCGGCACGCTATCCTCGGGAAGACTCGTCGCCACTTCAGTCAATACATCCGTGGCCGCGCAGAATGGCCGCTTTGTGGATACCAACCGCTGGAACCTGCCTCAACTGGGCCGGTTTCCCGGAGCCAACACCACGCCCTACTGGGTCCTTATGACCCGCTCCGGGGTGACGAATGGCAGCGGGATCGGATTTGGCGCGACCGGCGACACGCTGAACAATCCCGCCGCAGGTAACACGAACTTTGTCATCGGCCGCTTCGCCTATGCGATCTATGATACCGGCGGTTTGCTCGACATCACCCAGGCGGGTCATCCCACGTCGATCAGCTCATCGGATTTGCAGCAAATCAAGGGCGCGCTGCCGGGTGCGTCGCTAAGTGACTCCAGTCTCTCCATCGATGAACAGAAGCTGATCACCTGGCGAAACGCCGCCAGCCGGTCCTCCTACGTGTCCTATGTCACCAACTTCCTCGCGACCAATGCCATTGGAACAGTCTATCCCGGGGACAACACCTTTCTCAGCCGTCAGGACCTGATCAAGGCCGCCAAGGACGGCATCGCAGGACTCTCGACCAACTCCCTGCCCAACCTCACCACCTTTTCCCGCGATCGCAACGCGCCCAGCTGGGGACCCACGTTCAATGCCTCGGACCTCGGTGGCACGAACTCCTCGCTGTACGCCTATAGGAACAACGCAGGCGTATCGACAACCACCCCGTTTACTTCCGCGAACCGCAACCCAAATCGCCTGCTCCCGGGCGTTCGTTTCAGCTCCACCCATACCATCACCGATTACGACAGCTCGGGATCAGCCTATACATATAAAGTGGAACCGGGCGACGCTGTGGTCCAGCGCCGCTTCCCCCTCCCCCGCCTCGCCTGGGTGGGGTCAAGTGGGCCAAACGGCGTGACCGCCGCCGCCGTACGGGCGTGTTTCGGTCTATCCTGGGGAGCCTCCGCCGACCCAAACCTCGCCGGAGTGAACGTGTGGAAATATGAGGAGCTGACGCCGCAGTCGACGATCAAGACGCTCGACCAGGTGGCATCCGAAGGGCGGGCCCCGAATTTCTTCGAGCTGCTCCAGGCCGCAATCCTGCGAGGTTCCCTCGGGGTAAACGGCAATGCCGGCGTAACGAGCGGAACCGCGTACAATCTCAGCATCCAGCAAACCTTCCCGGCATTTCAGATCCTGCGGATGGGTGCAGCAGCCATCGACCAGGCCGATGTGGACTCTTACCCGACCGTGATCGAGTATCAACAGAGTGGGAGCGCCTGGCAGGCGTGTGGAGTGGAGAGCCTGCCCGGCATCATCTCCGTCACGCCGGTGGTGGGAGTGCCCTATTCCTCGCCCCAGACCGAGGGCGAGACCAGCGCGACCGCGGCGGTATACCTTTCCTTCAACCTTTGGAACCCTCATCGGACCACTCCAAACAATGTGCCGGAGTTGCGCATCCGGGCTCGTGGATCAGTCGGCGTCTACAACATGCATGGAGACCCAGCCGTCCTGACATCCACGCTCGGCTCCAAATCCGAACCCGGCTATCTGGCCGATATCGACGAAGCCATCGAGCTAACCCCCTCGGCCAGGACAGGGTTCACCACGCCCGCCACTCTCATGACCACGGACCTCCAGGGAGCCAAGCCTCCCGCCACCGTGCCGACGGATGTCGATCGGGGAGAGTGGGTGGAAGCATTACCACTCGGCGCGAGCCTGAGCACCAGTATCGCAGCCCTGCGACTTAGCGATTTCCGATACAAGCTCGGTGCCGCCAGCGCCATCACCACAGAGCGTTACCAAAGCACCAAGGTTGCCTTGGGCTACGACAACACCAGCCCGTTCAATGCTGTGATGGAGTTCAAGTCGCCTTCGGGTGCGTGGGTCCCCTACCAGTTTGCCACGGGCATGAACAATGATCTGACCTGGTTCAACTCGCTCGGAGGAAACTTCTACGTCGTCTCCGCCAATGCGCGGACGGACGGAAAATACTTCGCCAACTTCATCGCCTATCTCGGCGGAACCTATCCGGCCGGCTGGACAATCAATGCCAACTCCGGCGCAGTGTATCATGGGGTCACCAACGATCCGTGGAGTTCACCCGCCGGCACGGGGACAGTCTATCTCACTTACAACAACACGTGGGAACGATCGCTGATGTTCGCCTCCAACGATCCACGCTCCACACGATTCAATACGTGGATGTTCACACGCAATGGAACGGTCCCGCTTGGCGCGGCCCGAAGCATGTTGCTGTGGTCATCAACAAACAACGCAGCTCCCTTTGAAAAAGGGTTCGGCGGTGACAGCAATGCCGTGCAGCTCAAGCCGGCCATCTTCGGGACGTCGTATTTCCCAGCTCAACTCTCGCGAAACAACTTTGGCAGCTCCACCGCGATATCGGCCCCGGACAACGGCGTGACCCGCACCGGGGCAGGGTCGGAAACGAGCTACACCGATAGCGATGGTCTCAGACGGGTCGCGGACTCCGGGCTTTACATCGACGCTGGCGCGACGACGGGAAATCCCTTTGAGCGAGCGCTCGACAAACCGATCGTCCTCAACCGGCCGTTCCGCTCGGTCGGCGAACTCGGTTTTGTCTTTCGCGACAATCCCTGGCGCACGGCAGATCTTTTTTCCTCAAAGAGCGCAGATTCTGCCCTGCTTGATGTCTTCACCATCCAGCAATCCACCGAGCCGGTGATCTCCGGGCGCGTGAACCTCAATACCCGCAATCCGGCCGTGCTGAAATCGCTCCTTTCGGATGCCTTGGTTGATCCTATCGACGCCTCGTCGTTATCGGCGACGGATGCCGCCAATCTGGCCGCAGCGATCACACAGTTCACCTCGACCAACAAGCTGATCAACAAGAGCGATCTCGTTAATCTCGTGAGTCCCTACCTCAGTCCCACCACCGGGACAACCAAGAGCGCGAACTTCAGTACGCTCGACGATCAGAACCTAAAACCGCGGCGCGAGGCATTCATCCGCGCCTTGAGCGATACGACCCAGACACGCACGTGGAATCTCATGATCGACATCATCGCCCAATCCGGCCGCTACGGACCCGCAGCCAGCGCGCTGGACAAATTTATCGTCGAAAGCGAGCGCCGCTACTGGCTTCATGTTGCGATCGACCGCTTCACAGGTGAGGTTTTGGATCAGAAACTCGAGGTGGTGACAGAATGAAGATCCCCATCGCTTTTCTTGCCATTGTGCTCAGCGCATCCGGAGCAACCGCCGCCAGCCCCGGCGCCGATCTCACGAGTTTCCCTCCACCACGTGAGCCATACGTAAAACCCGTCGCCGAGAAAGCCGCCTGGACGATCACGACCCAGGAAATGCCAACCGAGAAGAAGGAATCCTCACCCCCCCAGCCAAAATCTCTGGTGACGAGCATAGAGTCCGCACACCAGGGCGATATGAAGCGAGATCTCATCACGTATGCCAACGGACAGAAGGAAGAGGTATGGTACGTCCATGGACAGGCTTTATCCGCAGCATCGTCAAGGCCGGAAAAGGTCGTGATCCAGTCCTTTACCGCCCTGGAAGAAAGCATCGACCAGCAGGGAGCGTATCGTCTTGTCGGAAATCCGATCAAATCCCCCGGCTTTCCGGGGCTGAACTGGGTCGGACCAAAAACCTACGATGCCGTGAGGCTCTTCAATAAAACCATCCCTGCTTATCACTATGTCCTTCGAACCAAGGAAGGAGAGAACGATATCGTCATTGCCGAGGCATGGGTCGATGCCCAGACCGGGCTGCCTCTGGGATATATTTCGGATGGCGCGCTTTACGTTTACCGCTTCGGAGATGCTCCTCCGGGAGCAATGGTCCTGCCTCCGGCGTTTGAGGGCGCTCTGCAAAAGGTGAAGCAAAGACAGGATCTTCAGCGTCGGCTCCAAGCGGATGCCGCGGCTCTGCGGTAGGGTCCGTCAATACCCTCCCAACGATCGCAAGGTCGGAAAAGAGCACAAGAAGGATCGGCCCTCGGCTAACGCCGACCCAACGGTCTCTGGCATGATGGAAGCTGTTTCCCCATGCGAATCCGATTTCTAGCCATCCTGGGCTTTCCGGTGGTGCTCTGCGCCCAGGAGCCGCTCAAGACAGATACCCGCCCGATCAATAGCTTCGAAAGCGAGCCGACCGGTATCACGACAAAAGATGCCAGTTATGCAACAACGACGGAGGGAGCCTCCGACGGGGCCAGGGCATTGCATCTCACCTTTCGCACCCCGGCACCCTATCCGGCAGTCATTTTCGACTTCGACACCCCTCAGGATTTCCGGGGGTATGGTGGACTCGCCTTCGACGTTTACAATCCCGGCCCCAACATGGTCGCCTTCAACACCCGTATCGACAGCTCGACCGAGGCCGATGGAAGCGGAAACCATTCCCGCACGGGACGTGGATCGATCGATGGCGGCCAGCGGGCCACGTATGTCATACCCTTTGGCACCGATCCCTCGACGCTCAAGGTGAAGGCACTGCCGGGTTTTGGCGCATTCCGGAGTGTCGGTTCGCTCGGGAAAGGACCATTTGACCTCAGCCACGTGGTTAACTGGCAGGTCTTTCTCAACCTCCCGGCGGACAATCGGGACCTCATCATCGACAATGTGCGTCTCGTACCAGGGCACAAAGAGGATTTCTCCAACCTCGTTGACAAATACGGCCAATACACGCGCGAAACCTGGCCGGGCAAGGTGACAGGTGATCAGGACTTTGCGGCACAATCGGCAGAGGAGGATCGAGACCTCGCCGCCCATCCCGTCGCAAAGGATCGCGATATTTATGGCGGTTGGGCAAGTGGCCCCAAGCTCGACGCGACAGGGTTTTTCCGTGTGGCAAAACATGACGACAAATGGACATTCGTCGATCCCGAGGGTCGGCTGTTTCTCTCCTTTGGCCCGACTTGCATTGGCACCACCGATGTCACCACGATCAAAGGACGTGAAGAGCTCTTCAATGGCCTGCCTGCCGATGACCCGGCGCTGAAAGCCGCCACCACAGCGGATGGCGTGGACTTTCTCAAAGCCAATCTGATCCGCAAATACGGGTCGGACTTTACCAAGCCCTGGCTGGATCGCTCGTACATCCGTCTGCTCTCCTGGGGATTCAACACCATCGCAGCCTTTTCGTCATGGGGTTCCATCGGGAATGGCCGGGTGCCCTATACATTGACGGTGTGGCCTTCAGGCAAGCATGCCCGGGTGACATGGGGAACGGGGTATGTCCGCGGGATGGATGATCCGTTCGATCCGCAATTTGCCGCAGACGTTGCCGCTGCAGTCGAGGGTCAGGCAAAGCGGGCCAAGGATGACCCATTTTGTATCGGATACTTTGTGGGTAACGAGGAGGCATGGGGCTATCACAAGAATGATCCCGCCAGCCACTACGGCCTGGCAATCGGCGCGCTCAAGGCCGAGGCCAAGGCGTCTCCCGCGAAGCGCGCAATACTCCAGCAGCTGCAAGAAAAGTACCGGGACATCAGCGCTCTGAATGCCGCATGGGAAACTTCCTTTGCCAGCTGGAGCGCAATGGAGGCTCCGGTTTCCCTGCCGGGCATCCTGAGGCCCAAGGTGATCGCGGACCTTTCGGCCTTCCTCTCGCTTTACGCCGAGACGTACTTCCGCACGGTCAACGAGGCAATCAAACAAGCCGACCCCAACCATCTTTACCTGGGATGCCGTTTCGCCGGGTACTCCCCCGAGGTGCTCGCGGCGGCAGCGAAGCACTGCGACGTACTCTCCTTCAATATCTACCGCGACAAACTCAGCACGACGGAGTGGGCAATACTCGATGCCTATGACAAGCCGGTGCTGATCGGAGAGTTTCACTTCGGATCGACCGACCGGGGAGTCTTTGACACCGGCCTGTTCGCCGCAGCCGACCAGAAATCACGAGGCGTGAGCTATGATGCCTACATCCGCAGCGTGCTCGCTCACCCGAAATTTGTCGGTGCACATTGGTTCCAATATGCCGATCAGCCAGCCACGGGTCGTGCCATGGATGGCGAGAACGCGGGCATCGGGTTCGTCTCGATCACAGACACTCCCCACCAGGAGTTCATCGATTCCGTCCGCAAGACCAACGCGGAGATTTATTCCTATCGCTTTCAAAAATGAAAACTCACTCCTACCTCAGAGGCACCAACATTTCCCACTGGCTCAGCCAAAGCGCCCGACGCGGCGAGGACCGCCGCGCGTGGTTCACCCCGGAGGACATCCGCATCATCACCGACTTTGGATTTGATCACATTCGCCTGCCCGTCGACGAGGAGCAGATGTGGGATGAAGAGGGAAACCAGGAGAACGAAGCCTTTGACCTCCTTGAAAATGCCATAGATTGGGCGACAGCGGAAGGTCTCGGCGTGATCCTCGACCTGCATATCCTGCGCGGCCATTCCTTCGGTCAGATGACGGAACCCAAACTCTTCACCGATCCCGACGAAGAGGCGCACTTTGCCGGCATGTGGCGTCAACTATCCTCGCGACTTTCGTCGCACTCGACGGACACGCTCGCCTATGAACTCATGAACGAGCCAGTGGCGGACAACCCCGCCGACTGGAATCGTGTCGCGGCGGCTGCCATGCGTCTCGTGCGCGAGCGTGAACCGGAGCGCACGATCCTCATCGGCTCAAATCGCTGGAACTCGGTCTTTACCCTGCACGAGCTCGACCTGCCGGACACTCGCGACACAATCATCACATTTCACTACTACCATCCGATGCTCATCACCCATCACCGGGCGGGATGGAGCCAGGAAGGGCGGATGTATGACGGTCCCATCCAGTATCCCGGCCGCCCCATCGCCGACGAACACCTGCCCATGGTTCGTCCACCCGAGCCGACCAAGTTTGGCGCGCTGGATTTTGCGGAACTCAACAAACCATTTACCCGCGCAAACATGGTGGCGGATTTTGCCGGAGCCATCGAGGTCTCGCGCAAGACAGGCTGCCCGCTTTATTGTGGAGAGTTTGGCGTGGTGAATTACGCCCCCATGCCGGTACGCGAGGCCTGGTACCGCGACATCATCTCGGTATTTGAGGAGTATGGTATTGGCTGGGCCAACTGGGATTACAAAGGATTGTTTGGCGTCGTCGATGGAGATCGCCAGAGCACAGGCATTGCCGAAGCCATGCTCGGCTGTGTCGTGCGCTGAATATTAAGGGCCGGCGGGGCGTTCCCGCCGGTCCGTTATTCGAAACTCCGCCTAGTTCTTTCCGGTCTCCATGAGATCCTTCCGCTGCCATACGCGCACATAGTCGATCTGAAGGTCGGCCGGGAGCTTCGCCGGATCGAGTGGATCGTATTCAAATCCCCCCGGCAGCATGTCAAAGATCAGGTAAGAAGGGACGGAACCCACACGCGGAGAGTCCCAGCTCCCCTGGAGCCGCCCTTGGGAATATACCGAGATATGCCCCGGCAGCCACAGCATGCCAATGGTGAGATATCCATCCTTGTCGGGGCGATTGTAGTGGGCTGAGGTGCCTGCGCTCTTGTGGTACTTCATGTAGTCGTCCCAGTGAACGCCAAAGGTGGTCCGGTATGGCCCCCACATCGACTGCCCCTCGAAGACGTCGAACTCCATGCCTCCATCCTTGGTGCTAGCCTGACGATACTTCGGCCACGTTGCCGGGCCACGCTGCGGCATGAGCCAGAATGCCGGGAACATACTCGGCGCAGTGGGTAGTTTCACCCGCACCTCGTAATATCCATAGGTCTGCCGCCATTTGTCATAGGTATCGAGCCATCCCGTAGCAAAGTCCGTCGCGCGGGCGTTTGGATCGTCATTATGAAAGCCAGCCCGCTTTTCAATGCGCAAGCGGGCCTGGCCATCGCCGATGAGGACATTTTGCTTCGAGAAACCGACGCGCTTGTCCCAGTGATTCTCTGAATAAACATTCCACTTCGATTCATCGAGAGTCGTGCCATCGAAATTGTCCTCAAAGGTCTTGATCCATTCCCCTTCCACGGGAGGGCGCTGACCCAGCCATTCCGGACGCGGGTCGCCCTCGGGCATGCCAGCGGTCACGGCCAGCACTTCGAAGGACGATGGCTCCTGCCCGGCGACCGGACTGAGGATCAGTCCATTTGTTTGATGGCTGAAGTAGCGAACGCCGGGTGTCGACTCCATGCCCCAGCTATTCTTCCCTTCGAGCTGATTCTGCTCAGGAACCGAAATGATCTTGAAAGGTGTGCCCGGGATAAAAGGAACCACCAAATCCACCGTTTCACCAGGCGCAATGGGCTTCGTCGGCGTAGCCGTATCCGATCTGTCGGCCTGACTCGAAAGCTGGGCTGTGAGCGACGCCGGATGAGAACCGGTGTTCTTGACCTTCACCGTCACCTGAAGAAAGTCCCCCAGATCCCAGTATCCCTTCGCAGGCCGGAGTTGCACATTCTCCTCCGGCTTGCCGGAAAAATTCACCCCTATCGTCTTGTTGCCAGTCACCTCGGCCTTTGCTCCATTGCGCCCAGTGAGCTGGGAGCCGGGACTGACCGGCACGGAGGGTGAGAAGATCACACCTCCCTGCGGCTTGACCCGCACCGTGTTTGGATTGATCGGCAGTGTGTCGCCCTCCCGACCTCCCGCCGAGAGAGAGTCGATGCGAAACGCCCGTGCCGTCGTCTCGTTCTTGCCGATAAAGATCAGGATTTGCGTGATTCTGGCCGCGTCGAGCGGATTGGATCCCTTGCCTGGCGAGGCGAAGTACGCCCGGGCCGCGCCTGTTTCCCCCGGCTTCAGATAGGCGGAGCCGCTGGCACTATTCTCCCCGGAATCCATGCGAAGCGTGGCACTGATGATGGCGGAGCCTGTATTGGTGACACGTGCCTCGACAAAGCCAGCGCCGGAAAGATCAAAGGCTCCCGTCGAGGGCACGATACGCACTCCAGGAAAACCCGCAGGCCCGGCGGCAACGGATACGTCAATACCTTTTCCGTCCGTCGCCGGCTGCACCTGGACCTGGGAGGCATGACTCGGCTCCAGAAGCTTGTCAGCACCGGGAGCAGAGAGGTCGATCACAGGCCGCGATGGCGCCTCCGTGGTCGGAGACGGGAGGGAACTCTCGCCCAAAAGCAGGGTGGGAAGACACAGTACGGGGATGAGAAGGAGGGGCTTCATAAACTACTTTTTTGCCGGGATGCTGAGATCGACGTTCTTTGCAGCTTCCGCAAGGTCCTTGCGCTGCCAGACTTTGACATAATCAATATCAAAGGTTTCGTCGATTTTCGAAAGATCGATGTCCTTGGTCGCCCAGCCACCGAGTTGCAGGCTGAGCAGGAGATGGCCCGGGACAGAACCCACTCGCGGGTTCTCCCATTCCGCTGTCTTCTTTCCGTCAATGTACCAGGTAAGCTTGCCCGGCTCCCAGAGCATGCCAAAGACATGCCATCCGTCAGGAGTGGGGCCGTAATAAACATTCGTATCCCCCCAGGCTTGATGCTGGTCGCCATAGCCATCCCAATGAACGGCGACATTGTGGCGACCCGGTCCCCATTCACTAAGGTGCTCGAGAATGTCGAACTCCATCCCACCCCATTTGGTCGAGTTGCGGTTCCAGATCGACTGTTGATCGGTCGGGCCATTCACATCGCGATCGGGCATCAGCCAGAAGGCGGGCCAGAAACCGCGTGTGGTCGGAAGCTTCACCCGAGCCTCAAAGTATCCATAGCTCTGCGCCCATTTTCCGAAACCTGTCACCTGTCCAGAAATGTACTCGCGCCCCTCGACCGCCTTCTTCTCCGCACCCAGCCTCAGCACACCATTCTCCACGCGCGCCTTTTCCTTTTGATAGTAGAAGAACTTGCTGAAGTGGCTGTTGCTGGCCTCCCACTTTGAGCTGTCGAGCGCGGTGCCGTCGAAGTTGTCTTCAAACGTCAGCGTCCAGTCGCCATCCACCGGCGGGCGCTTGCCCAGCCAGTCGGGAGGAGTGACCGGGGTATTACGATCTGCGGGCGAGGTGAGGGTGGACTTGCCTGCCACGGCCCCGGGACTGCCAAAGGCCTTGAGATTGCCGAGGAGCAGGGTGATCTCCTGCTTGGGTTTGGCGAGAAAAACCTGGATGCCCGAGATCTTCTTCGAATCCAGAGGATATCCCGGCTGGCCATTGTTCTTTCCAAAGGTCACCTGAATGGTCTGAGTCGCTCCGGGAGCGAGCTTCACGCTCTGCGAGTTCCAGGGGCCTTGCTTCCAGTCACCGGGATTGTCGACCCGCAGCACGGCGGTGATCGGGACACTCGAGGTATTTGTCGCAGTGACCTCCACTCCGCCAAAGGCTGAGAGATTCCAGCCTCCTGCCGGGATCGGGAAATGCACGCCAGGGTAATCCGTATCCGTGGAAAAGGTCGCCTTGATCTTGTCTCCCTCGACTGAACCGCTGGAGTGGGAAAACTTGAAGCCCTCTGCCCCCTTGGCGGGATCAAGGAGTTCACCTCCTATGCTCGGCGACGTTGTTGCCTCGCCGCCATTCGTCGCAGGCTGGGCCACAGTCGCAGGGGCCGGAGCGCCTTCCTCCTTGAAAGGAGTAACGCTCTTGATGACAAATGCTCCGCCATCGGCTGGTTTGCCGACAAAAACAAGCAGTGCGACGACCGAGGAAGGGTCGAGCTGGTAGGCGGGATTTCCGCCGTAGGAATAGCCAAAACGCACCCGCACCTTCTTTGTTTCGCCGGGTCCGATCTTCACCGACTCGGTATTGCTCGCATTGCTGCCGCCTTTATTGTCGACACGCAGGGCGATGGATTTTGCCGTCGCCCCCTCATTGGCGACCTCCGCCTCGACGCCGGAAAAGCCCGAAAGATCCCAACCCTCCGGCGGAGCAGCGATCTGCACGCCGGGGAATCCGCCATCTGCATTGTACTCCACCCGTATGGCCCCGTCCGCCCCCGGCGGGGTCACCACGGATTTATGTTCCTTTAACGAAGCAGGATCGGACTTCGCATTTTCAAGGAGATCCGGCGCACCAGCCCACAGAGAGAGGCCGGAGAATGTCAGTACGAGCAGAGCGAGGGCAGATTTCTTCATCAGTAGCAAAAAGGGATGAGAGGGGGTTAACGTTTCATGGTGACAGTAACGCAAACACGCCGCCCAGGTGAGCAGTCTCCTGTTTGAGGATGTGTTGATTTCTGACTTTCCTCAGACTGAAAACGACTCATCAGGAAACAGCACATGGGAGGTCGGCTTCCGGTTAACGTCGCGGGGGATCTCCACCCTATAATGGGATCGTCATAGACCTTTCGCGGTCCCTTCCATGCCTTCACTCTCCGTACCTCTTTTTCGCGATGTCGACGTCCTGGTCGTCGGCTCATCGACTGCCGCCGTCGCCGCATCGCTCGAGATCCAGCAAGCCGGAATCTCTGCCATGCTGGCAGGTGACCTGCCTTATGTCGGCAGCGACTTTGCCGGAACATTCCGGCTCTGGCCGGGAGACTGGAAGGAAGCCGACCCTTTGCTGCACGCAGCCTTCTCCGGATCAGTTCCCGCGCGGCCGGGCGCGATCAAGCACTCTCTCGAAGGGGCCTTGCTTGGCGCCAACATCCCCTTCCTTTTCCAAAGCCGACCGATTGCCATCCTGCGCGACGAATCGGGGCAAATCGCAGGCGCGATCCTCGCCACCCGCTCAGCCCTGCTCGCCGTGACCTGTCGAGCCATTCTCGATGCCTCGGAACATGGCATTGTCGCCCGGCTCGCGGGCCTTCCGATTCAGGAACGTACAGGCATCGCCGGGTGCGTAGAATGGACGGTTCTTGCCAAGGATCGCCCTTCCTCCTGGCCAGGGACCATCACCGAGCTCTCGCCCTCTTTCATTTTTCCCTCCGAAACGGGTGATGGAGAGATGACCAGCAGGGCGTTCCGGCTCTCCATCGATGCCACCGTACTCGGAAAAGATCCCATGCTTGCGGAACATGCCGCCCGCGCCCTCCTCGTGGATGAGGCAATTCTCCTTACTGCCGATCTTTTCGTCTTTCCCCCGTCCCGTATGCTGGCGTCCAATGCCGCCCGGGACAGCCTTGCAGATCTCGGAGATGGTGATCTCCAGCCCCAGGCCAGCCTTTGGTTGCTAAACGGCCTGCTTCCAGTCTCGGGAAAGAGCGTCCAGGAATGCGGGAACCCGGGAACCTGGATCCCTTTTGCACGCCTGGTCGGTCGGAAGATAGCCGCCAATATCAAACCGCGTGCAACCGGAAGGACCTTTCACGCGCAAACGGGCGGAGAAACCGAAGGACACTACCGGTTTGCCCCGGTCTTTCTGCGCACGAACCTTGGCACACTCGATCTCCCGGCCTGGAGCTTCCCCGTTCTCGGGGATTACGATGTTGTCGTCTCCGGGGGAGGCACAGGAGGTGCGCCCGCCGGTATTGCCGCGGCCCGGTCCGGGGTGTCCACGCTGGTTCTGGAAACCCAGCACGGACTCGGAGGTGTCGGCACACTGGGCCTGATCAGTGCCTACTGGTTTGGGAATCGCACCGGGTTCACCTCGGAACTGGACCGGGAGGTCAGCAAATACGATTCCTGGAGCCGCAGCAAAGACGGATCGGGCTGGAGTCCCGAGGTCAAGTCGCGTGTCTACCAACGTCTGCTTCGCGATGCAGGAGGCAACGCCTGGCTCGGGTCTTTTGCCTTTGGAGTGAGGATGTCAGGAGCCCAGATCGATGGACTGCTCGTCTCCACGCCCTTTGGCAGCGGCCTCGTTCGCACGCGGTCGGTGGTGGACGCAACGGGCGACTCCGACGTCGCGGCCGCGGCTGGCGCACCCTGCCGCCTCATCGGCGGAGACCATCTCGCCGTTCAAGGCACCGGCCTTTCGCCCCGCAAGACCCTGACCTCGCAGTATCAAAACTCCGACCATACCTTTGTTGACGACACCGATCCCGTCGGCGTCACGAGCGCCTTTGTCGAGGCTCGAGCCAAGTATCCCGCGGCCTTCGACACCGTATCCATCGTGAGTTCCCGCGAGCGCCGCCAGATCATCGGCGAGATCGAAATTTCACCTCTCGACATTCTCGCCGGACGTACGTTTCCAGATACCGTTTACATCGCGCGCAGCAACTTCGACACTCATGGCTTCACGGTTCATCCAGTGTTCATGATGGTCGCGCCGGACCATGATCCAATGACGGCTCATGTACCGTACCGCTGCATGGTGCCGCAGGGAGTCGACGGCGTTCTCGTCACCGGTCTGGGAATGAGCGCCCACCGCGACGCTCTGCCCTTGCTGCGCATGCAAGCGGATGTGCAGAACCAGGGATTCGCCGCCGGACTGGCCGCTGCGGAATCCGCCCGGACCGGCCTCGCTCCCCGGCAGCTCAACATTCGCACACTCCAGCGCAAACTCGTCGCCATCGGCATCATAGAACAGGCGAACCTCAAGCAGGAAGATTCCTTTCCGCTCGATTCCTCTTCTCTGGAGCAGGCGCTCGCTGGCGATTGGCGGGATCTGAAAAACATCGCGATTCTCCTCGCCCATCCAGAGAAAACCCGGGGGCGTCTCATGGAAATCCTGCTCTCGGACGAGACCCGCCGCCCCGACGCGGCACGTATCCTCGGCATGATGGGCGACGCTGCCGCAGCTCCTGTCCTGGAGGCCCTCGTGCGCACCACACCTTGGGATGAAGGGTGGGATTACCAGGGCATGGGGCAGTTTGGCGCCAGCATGAGCTGGCTGGATTCTGTCATTATCGCTCTCGGAAAAACTCGCAACCCCATAGCCGTCTACACCTTGGAATCCAAGATCCGCACGCTCGACGAGACCGCGGCGTTCTCACATTGTCGGGCCGTCGCCCTCGCCGCCGCGATGATCTCTCACCCGGTGCTGGCCAGCGCGCTGGAGGATTTGCTTCGCAAGCCGGGCATGGCTGGCCACGAGATCACCGACCTCGCAGTGCTGCGAGATCAGGCAACAGACAATCTTATCGAAACCGATCCGCGCAATCTGTCGCTGCGGGAGGTTTATCTCGCCATGGGGCTGCTCCTTTCCGGCGATCCCAATGCCACCGGCCGCAACATCCTTCAATCCTATACCCACGACTTGCGGGGGCACTTTGCGCGTTATGCGCAGGCCCTGCTCGCCGAAAACAATCACGAGGCCCTGCGCCTTCGTCTTGCCTGATCCATGACCATCGAAAACCGCATCCAGCATCTCCTTTCCCAAATGACCCTGCGCGAAAAAATCGGGCAGATGGTCCAGGTCCACAGCTCCAGCGACGCCAACAAGGAGCTCGTACGCCAGGGACTTGTCGGCAGCCTGTTCAACGAATTCGAGGCGGCAAAAGTCGCGGAGTTTCAGCGCGTAAGCACGCAGGAGTCCCGGCTCGGCATCCCGCTCCTCATCGCCCGCGACGTGATCCACGGCTATCACACCATCTTCCCCATTCCCTTGGGACAGGCCGCTTCGTGGAATACCGGGCTCGTGGAAAAAGCCGCCCGCACGGCGGCCCGTGAGGTCTCCGCAACCGGAGTACGCTGGACCTTCAGCCCCATGGTCGACATCGCCCGCGACCCCCGCTGGGGCCGCATCGCGGAAGGTGCCGGGGAGGACCCCGTGCTCGCCGGCGCGATGGGCGCAGCCATGGTGCGCGGCTATCAGGGAGACGACCTCTCGCGGCCTGACTCCATCGCCGCCTGCGCCAAACACTTCGTCGGATACGGCGCCACCGAGGGCGGACGCGACTACAACACCGCCGACATCCCGGAGCGAACGCTGCGCGATGTGTATCTGAAACCCTTCAAGGCCTGCGTCGACGCCGGAGTCTGCACGCTCATGTCGGGCTTCAACGAGATCGATGGCGTGCCCGCGAGCGGCAATGCCTTCACCCTGCGCCAGATCCTGCGCGAGGAATGGAAATTCGACGGCTTTGTCGTCAGTGACTGGACATCGATCCAGGAGATGATCGTGCATGGCTTCTGCGCGGACAGCCGCGAGGCCGCCCGCGAGGGCGTGCTGGGAGGCGTCAGCATGGAGATGGAGAGCACATGCTACCTCGATCACCTCGAGTCGCTCGTCTCCAGTGGCGAGATCCCCCTCTCATGTATTGACGATGCCGTCCGCTCCATCCTCCGGATCAAGTTCCGCCTCGGCCTCTTCGAAAACCCGCTGCCGCCTCTCCCGCCAGCCCCTTTTGAAGCCCGGCCGGAAGACCTCGACCTTGCCCGGCAGCTCGCGCGGGAAAGCTGCGTCCTTTTGAAAAACGAGGACTCCGTGCTCCCGCTCCGCAAGGCGGCAGGCTCCCTCGCCGTCATCGGAGCACTGGCCGACAGCCCGCTGGACCAGATCGGCTGCTGGGCCTTCGACCGTCATCTGCCCGACATTCGCACGCCTCTGGCGGCGATCCGGGGCGCGGTCGGGGAATCCACCAAGATTGACTACGTGCGGGCCTTTACCGACGAAGCCGCGCCGCGTCCCGAGACCGATGAGGCCGCGCTTCAGGCGGCCGCCGCGGCCGAGGCCGTGGTACTTTTCCTCGGCGAGGGCGAACGTCTCAGCGGCGAGTCCCACTGCCGCGCCTTTCTGGACCTCCCGGAGCACCACCTTGATCTGGTGAAAAGAATCCACGCCCTCGGCAAACCGGTCGTCGTCGTATTGATTACCGGTCGTCCATTGACTATTCCCTGGATCGCGGAAAACATCCCGGCCCTGCTGTTGGCATGGCACCCCGGTACGATGGGCGGCCCTGCCATTGCCGACCTATTGTTCGGCGATCATTCTCCGTCGGGGAAGCTGCCCGTGACCTTTCCGCGCACGGTCGGGCAGATCCCACTCTACTACAATCACAAGAATACCGGCCGACCGCCCATCGAGGTGGAGCGCAAGATGCCGATGGGCACTCCACTCGATCCGGTCGGCTTCTGCTCCTGCTATCTCGATGCCGAGACCACGCCGCAGTTTCCCTTTGGCTTCGGGCTCAGCTATTCGACCGTCTCATACGGACCGACGCTCGTGAAAGCCGAGGGTGGCTCCTTCCGCGTCAGCGCAGAGGTTGTCAATACAGGGAGCCGACCGATCACCGAGGTCGTGCAGCTTTATGTCCGCGATCTCGTGGGCAGCGTCACGCGGCCGGTCAAGGAGCTCAAGGCCTTCCAGCGCATCCCACTGGCCGGAGGAGAGGCCCGGGAGGTCAGCTTCCTCCTTGGCCCGGACGATCTCGCGTTTCATCATCGGGACGGCTCGTACGGTCCCGAGGCAGGGGAATTTCACGCGTGGGTCGCCCCCCACTCCCAGGGCGGGACTCCGGCGGCGTTTGTCCTGAGCTGAATCAGGAGACCCCGGCCGGACAGTTCTGCGGCGGCTGCTTGTCCTTCTGGTGACCAGGAATGGGAGCGACGTAGTGCTCGAAGCCGCCGTACTGCTGCCAGCTCCGATAGAGCAGAAACAGGCAGACAATCGTGATCGACAGTCCCGCGATGCTCCAGAACGGAAGAAACAGGTACACGCGGTCGCCAAATTTTCCGTACAGCTGATCGAGGATCACGCCGGTCGTCGCTCCGGCGGTGATGCCAAAGAAGCTGCCGCACATGGCGCGTGCCGAACAATACTGTCCATATTGCGCTCGCGGGAAAATGCGCATCAATAGCGGAATCTCAACGATCGCCTGCAATGCCCCGATCGCAGTCGTTCCCACCATGCCCAGCACGGCATAGAAGTAAAACACCACCTCGGCCGAGGGTTTCCAGAACAGCCAGATCAAGCCCAGCGGCGCCAGGCAAAGCGCGGCGATCTTGCCGATGATGGTGATGCGGAGCGGGTGATACCGATCGGCCAGGAATCCCAGGATGGCAATCCAGACTATGTACGAGATGTTGTTAATCGCGCTCAGCTTGCCGATATGCTCAAGGTCCAGGCCGAGATACCGCTGCTGAAAGATGATATAGAGGTTGGCGCTGCCCGTGATGGCTCCTCCGAAGGTGGTAAGGTAAAGGAACCAGTAGTGCTTGATCGTCATGCACTCCGTGAAATAGGTCTTCACCGAGGCGACCGCGCCCTTCTTGTTCCCGATATTCTCCGGCGGCGGGGCATATTTGCCCTCCTTCACCATCACGCACATGAGGCCAAAACCAATGAGATAGAGCACGGCCGCGCCGATGAAGATCTCCAGGAAGTGGGTCTCGGCGTGCTTGAAGATGAACCAGTTGTAAAGCGTACTTGCGCCCGCGTTTACAATACGGAACCACGAGACAAAACGCGCCATGAGCTTCTCCGGCACGACATCATTGAAGAAGTACCAGAAGATGCAGCTGACGAAGATGTTGAAGAAATTGAAGATCAGCAGGAAGAAGCAGATGTAGATCAGCAGCACCGTCGGCAGCGACAGGCCGGAGAACCACGAGCTGGCGACGGACTGAATCCATCCGCCCACCGGCCCCTGCACACCCAGTGCCAGCAGGGCAAAGCTGAGAAACGGCACCGTCCCCAGCAGATAAGGGATGCGGCGGCCCCATTTCGTCCGTGTACGGTCGCTCCGGAAACTGATGATCGGGTTGAAGACCGTGCTGAGCAGGCTCGGCACGCTGGTCATGATGAGGGCCATCAGCGTGTTGCTCGCGCCGAGTTCCTTGAACTTCAGCGGCATGATGCTGGGAATGACCTGCTCCATGATGGTGAAGCAAAAATCCCCCCAGAGCAGCCAGGCAAAGAGACCGACCAGGCCGGCCTTCGTATAGGTGAGGGTACCGACTTTCCAGGTCTTGGGGTCCGAGGGTGTGGGAAGGGAAGAGTCCATCTCTAGGCGTCAGCCACAGAGCGGCCGATCAGTCACTCTAGGGGGGAGAACCTGGAGACCGTTAATCAATTTCCGCTCCGTGATGTGTGTTTTCCCGACCAGCATCCGGCAGGCGTCAACGTCGCCCACGGCTTGTGCACAGCATCACCTCGCGCATGGACCCGGTGCGTTGGCAGACATCCCTCTCGGAAAACAACGCCGGGCTAAATCCCCGCCTCAGCCGAGCGGTTTCCTCCCCGTGGGTTGGGATCACTTTCGTTTATTTTCAAACGCCAGCAAACGCTCCGGACACACGATGCTGGATGAGACTCAATCTCCGTTGAAGCCCGGCATCCGACAGATTCCCCGCCATGGGTCAGTTGATGCAACCCCTGCAAGGTGGACAGCGTAGCTCCAGATACTCCCTGGGTCGATTTGTCCTATAATGCGAATTTTAAGTCCCTCGCCTCCCTGACAGTCGCCTGTTCCCCTCAAATAAAACGGGTCCACAGACCCCCCACCAAAAAGCAGACACGATGAAAAACCTCCTCCAATCCCTCATCCACTCCGCTCCGAAGCAGCGGATCGCCATGGCCATGGCGTTGAGCATCGCTCCCCTGGCCGCCCAGGCCCAGAATGTCTGGAACGGCGCAGGCGTCACCGGCGGCACCTCGGGCACTGACTGGACCGACTCGGCCAACTACACCGCCACACCGACCTGGAGCTCGGCTACAGATCTGAAATTTTCCACCATCACCAATACCGGTGCCGGACTCACGTTCTCGGCCGGCACAGCGGGTACCTATGCGGTGAAGAGCCTGTATTTCGGCGACACGACTGCCTCAGGCACCGGGCTCACTACGGCGGAGATCCTGACGCTTAACGGCAACGCAGGCGGCGCGACCCTCGGGCTGACGAGCAATATCTACATGCCGTCGACCAACGCCTCAAAGATCACGCTCGGTTCCGACCTCACCCTCAACCTGAGCAACGCGGCGCACCAGATTCTCAGTACGGTAAACAGCAACGTGACAGCGCAGTGGACCACGTCGCCCGTGCTGGTGGTGAATTCACTCGTAACCGGCGGCGGAGCGAGCGCGTCGTTCACCGCGCGCTATACCCAATATGGCACCTCCCCAACCACGACTGCTGGCACAGTTGCCATGGTCCTGACGAATGACAATAACTCGTATGTGGCAAATCTTGTCGGTGCGGGGCAACGTTACGATGGCTATATCGGTTACACTTCGATCAAAAACGTCGGCGAGGGAAACAGCTCGCTCGGTAACGCCACGACGACGACCACCGGAACCTTGGCTTTTGGCAATGGCGGGTTCCTGAACTTTATCGGAACAGGCAATCAGACCACTGACCGCAACATCAATATCGCCAGCGGAGTGAACATCGGCAACTCCTCGACAGGAACCACCCTGACCTTGAACGGAGCGATCACCAACGTATCGACAGGCTCGGCCACCACCCTTCGCGCCTCGGTCATTAGCGGCGCGACCCAGATCATCAACTCAAACATTGCCGATGGCCCGTCAGTAGTCTCCGTCAGCAAGTTTAGCGCGACCAATTATTATAATACCTCTGGCAATGTCGTCTCCAACGACGGTGGCGGATTGCTCGTGCTCAACGGCAACAACAGCTACACCGGGACAGTCACAGTGAATGCAGGTACGCTGCGCATCGGTCATGCCAATGCCCTCGGCAGTACTGCGGGCGGCACGACGGTTAGCAATGGAGCCGTCCTGGACCTCAATGGCCAGACCGTCGGAGCCGAGGCCCTGTCGATCACCGGCACCGGCATCAGCAGCAGCGGCGCTTTGATCAATAGCAGCGGCACGGCAGCGAGCTACGGCGGCGCAGTCACCCTGGCTGGCAACACGAGCCTCGGTGGTTCCGGCAGCACGACGTTCTCCGGCAATTTCGGAGAAACCGGCGGTGTACGCACCTTCACCAAAGTCGGCGCAGGCACGGTCACCCTCGGTGGCGCCAATACCTACACTGGAACGACGACCGTGAGCGCAGGCACGCTGCTCATCAATGGCTCCAATGCCAGCACGGCAACCGTCACGGTCGCCTCAGGCGCGGCCATCGGTGGCACGGGCACGATCGCGAGCAGCCTGTCAATCTCGGCAGGCGGCAAGTTTGTCTTCAATCTCACCGATGCCCTCACCGTCAATGGCGCGGCAGTCACCTTCGGCAGCGGCTTTGGCATCGCCAGCCTCATCGGCCTCGACAGTTCGACTGCCAACGGGACCTACAGCCTCATCGATGGCCTCGCGACAGTGAACCTCACCAATGTTTCCAACATCGGCGAGGCAAATGCCTATGATCTCGGCTCGGGCAAGAGCGCGTACTTCCTCTCGAGCGGTCTCCAGGTGGTTGTCGTGCCCGAACCCTCGACCCTGGCGCTCTTCGCTGGCGCGACCGGCGTCGTGCTCCTCCTCCGTCGTCGCCGGGCCTAGGAATCCGGACGAGTCAATCACGCTCCTTTCGCTTGCTGGTGGGCAGGCGAAGGGAATGAAAAACGCCGCAGTGTTCTGGCACTGCGGCGTTTCTTCTTAAAGTGGCACGGGTCCCGGGGCCGCACTCCCCCGAGACGGCAGGCCGGGCACCCGTGCGGGGGTTAAAGGGTGGGCGCCCGGGGGGCTACCCGGGCACCCTGTCTACGGATTTGGGCTGTAGATTTTTGCAAGGTAAGAAGGGAAAGTTACTGCACCCCGGCGACATCCGAGCTGGGCGTGGCGACCCAGTTCACGGCATGGGTGATAAGGTCGTGCAGGCCGTCGGTCTGCTCCGGGTGTGGGCTGAAGGTGATGAGCTTCCCTTTGCCAAAGGTGGACGCCACGATGGCGGGCGAGTTTTCCATCACGCCGACCGGCGTATCATTCTCCGCCATCTCCGTGCGGAAGTAGGCCAGCGGGATGAACTCCGGCATATCCTTGTTGTCCGCCGAGGTGATGATCGGGCCGTTGGCGTACTTCACGAGCATCTTGCCATCAACATCGCCGAGGATCTTTTTGCCCTCATCGGTCAGCTCGATCTCGACGTTGCCCTTGCCGCGCTTCCACTTCTGCGACACGGTGCGGGCATTAAGCATCTTGGTCGACCAGCTGAAGCGGTCGCAGGCGAGATAGGCTCCGGCGCAAATGCCGATATAGCCGCCGCCGTTCTGCACAAACTTGCGCACCTCGTCGACGCCCGCGGTCTGCAAGGACTCGGCCTGCTTGCTGCCGCTGCCGCCTGTAAAGATAACGACATCGTATTTTGACAGCTCGCCGTTGCGGATCTGCTCGGCACTGAGGGTGGTGAGATTGATCCCCGCCTTGGTCAGGATCATCTGGACGGACGGAATGCCCGCGCCGCCGCTGCCGAGATCGTCGTAGAGGGCGATTTTCTTCGTGGTGTTCTGCGCCATCGCCGCAGAGGCGACGGCTGCAAAGGCGAGGACCTTCAGGGTCGTGAGGAGGCGAGTGTTCATTTTCATGGCTTAGGTAAGTTCACTAATTGGTGGAGTCGCGGGGGCTGTTTCGGGCTCCGGTGGCGTTTCGGGTTCGACCGGACGCTGAAGGTGTGGCGGGCCGAATTCCGCCCGCGCCTGGCTGGCATCAAATTCCCCCTCCCAGCGCGCCACGGCCACCGTGGCCAGGCAGTTGCCGAGCAGGTTCACCGACGTGCGCGCCATGTCGAGGATGGCATCGACGCCGAGGATCATCGCCGCGCCCTCCAGCGGGAGGCCAAAGGAATGCAGCGCCGCAGTCAATACCACGATCGACGCCCGCGGCACGGCGGCCACGCCCTTGGAGGTGAGCATGAGCACCATCATGAGCGTGAGCTGCTGGCCGAGGCCAAAGTGGATGCCCGTGGTCGTCTCCGCCGCCTGGGCGATGAAGACCGAGGCCACCGCGAGGTAGAGCGTGGAGCCGTCGAGATTGAACGTATACCCGACGGGCAGGACGAATCCGGCGATCTTTGAGGGAACGCCAAATCTGGTCATGTTTTCCAGCGCCCGGGGCAGCGCGACCTCGCTGCTGGCCGAGGCAAAGGCGAGCATGAAGGGCTCGCGCACGGCTCGAATGAAGGGAAGGAGCGGCACCCTCGCAATCCAGATGACCGTGCCAAGCACACAGATGATAAAAACGGCCAGGGCGAGGTACAGCGCGAGCACGAGCTTCCCCAGCCCGAGCAGCACCCCGATACCCTGGTGGCTCACCGTCACGGCCATGGAGGCAGCCACACCGGCGGGAGCAAGCTTCATAACAAGGTCCGCAAAGCGGAACATCACGTTGTTCAGGCTCGTACAGAACTCGAGCACCGGCTTGCCAACCGGGCCCGCTGCCGCGAGCGCCAACGCGAAAATCACGGAGAACGTGACGATCTGGAGCACGTCGCCCCGGGCCATCGAGTCGATCACGCTCGTCGGAAACATATGCAGGATCGTCTCCGTGATGGTGAGCGGCTTCGTATTGGCCACGGCGCCGAGATCCCCCGTGTTGCCCGAGATCATGATGCCATGGCCGGGCTGGAGGAAGTTCACCGACAGCAGCCCGATCGCCAGGGCCGCCGTGGTGGCGATTTCGAAATAGGCGATCGCCTTGACCCCAAGGCGACCCACCTTCTTGATGTCACCCGTTCCCGCGATACCCACCACGATCGTGCCAAAGACGAGGGGCGCGACCATGCACTTGATCAGCCGGATGAACACATCGCGGACGACCTCGAGATGAACACCCACCGCCGGCAGAGCCCAGCCCAGCAGGCAGCCAAACAACAGGCCTAGCAGGATCTGGTGCGTGAGAGGTACGCGGAAGAACGGTTTACGCATTACAACAACGACTTAGGCTTTCAGAGCTTTGGCAGAGCGCACGCGGCGCAGGACAATGACTGCGCCCACCGAGAACAGGAGCAAAGTGACAGCACTCGGCTCAGGCACGGCGGTGATCGTGCCATTGGTCAGGAAGCTCGAGGTGTCCCAGTACTGGTCCTGAGCCAGCTGAGCGCCGGAGAAGTCAAAGGTAAACCCATTGTCCGTAACCGTGCCGGACCAGTCGATGATCTTGTAGACATTGCCGCCGAAGGGCACATAGCCATCGAGGAACGACACCTTGATCACGCCTCCGAGAGACAGATCGGTCACTCCCGCGATGCTATCGTAGCCCGAAGCGCTGATGCCCAGATCGAGGATCGAACCAGCCGACATCGTGAGGCTGTTGGAGATGGTCAAAACACCAGTCTGCGCACCAGCTTCCTTGTAGGCCAGGGCAAAGCCCGGGCTGAGCGTGCCATTCACCGTCACCGTGCCGCCGATCGAGCCGAGTCCTCCAAAAGTCGCGCCGGAGGCAACCGTAACGTTCGAGCTGGAGAGCGTGGCTTCTTCCTGTATCAGCAGACTTCCTGCGGAGACCGTGGTTGTACCCGTGTAGTTGCTCGTACCCTGGGCCATGATGTAGGTCCCCTCTCCGGTCTTGGTCAGCGAGGCCCCTGCCACAGACTCACGAAAACGACCACCGGCACGCATGGTGACGCCATCTTTCACATCGATGGTACCGCCGTTCGCTCCGAGCATGAATCCGCGATTTGCCGTAAGCGAAGTCGTTTGCACCGTAGAGGTGAAACGAATCGTACCGCCGTCCATCGTGAAGAAATTAGAGACGTAAGTTGGCACCGAGCCGCCCGAGGTGCCGCCCATCGTGCTCGTACCACCAAATTCAAGGACGCCACCTGTAACAGTGAATCCCCCAACATAGCTATTGGACCCGCTCAGCTTGAGAGTTCCGCTGCCAGACTTGGTGAGCCGATAAGCCGTACTGTTCGCACCGACGATGTTTTGCTCCCATGTGACGTTTGCGATCGTGTTCAGCGTCGAATCACTGGCCAGAGTGGTGACTCCTCCAGCCGACTTTGAGAATGTCTGCAAGGCGGAGCCATTAACGCTCGTCGCTCCAAAGGAGATCGAGCCATTCAGCACAGTATTATTGTAATACGTGCGGGAGGTGTCCGACACCGACTGAAGATTACCGCCTTTGAGAGTCAGCGTGCCTGTTCCAAACGAACTGTAGGCGAGAGCCGAGGTTCCCGATCCATTGGTCCTGACCGTTCCGGACTCGAGCGTAAAGCCGCCGGAAAATGTGTTGTTCACACCCATCAGCAAGGTGCCGTCACCGGTCTTCGTGACTGATCCAGCTCCCGTGATCGGAACGTCATCGATAATTGTTAATGTCACACCGGAATTAACCACATTGAATGTCGTAGCACCTGGCAGAGCGATTGAGAGTGCTCCGCCATAACCGCGCCCGAGAGTCAGATTTGCGGTTCCAGCTGCGGTAATCCCCGCATTAGCTCCTGTAAGGGTTAAGACTTTCGCGCTTGCGGGCGACGTGCTTGTGGCGGAGAGTGTTACAGCATTCGTATTATAAAATACCATGCTTTGGTACGTGGTCATCGTGGTCGATCCGTTGGTAAGGTATAAATACCCGTTGGCGGAACTCCCGATGATGCCATTTGCAACGTAGGCAGGGTCAAACAGCACATCGTCTCCCGAGGCTGGAAGAACGTCGTCGACCCAGTTCGAGGCAGTCGTCATAATGAAGGTTCCCGTTGTACTTCCCCCGTCCCAGGTTTTCGTGGCAGCGAATATATCTGGCAGACAGCCCAGGGAAATCAGGCCGAGGATGGCCGAGAGTTTGATGGTTTTCTTCATGTTAGGCAGCAGTTGAGGTTGTGGAGTTGAGAAACGCTTCCGGGTTAGGCTGCCAGAAGCGGTGAGGTGTGAGACGCGCCGGCGGCGAGCGGGATGTCCGTCATGAGAAGGACGCCCGGCCTCGCGGCGAGCACGCGTGGTACGGCATTGATGACGGCGGCGACGGTCGCCGAGTCCCCGAAGACGCCACCCTTCAGGTACGCCTCGACCGGAGGGTCGCTCTCGAGGCGCACTGCATCGTGGGGGTCGAGTGCGTCGAGATACATCTTCAGGTCGAGATGGATGGCATAGCCTTCGGCAGTCTCCGCCTTCACGATCTGGTGAAGGCCGCAGGTGAGTCCCGTGGCGACTTCAAAGTGCGCCGTCTTGATGTCGTGATCGGCGATCATCGGCTCGAGCGTCTCGGTGAGATTCTCCATCTTCCAGCCGAGCGCGTGAGCGATGAGGAGAAGCGATTCCTTGAACCCGGCATGGCCCGCGCGGCCTTCATTCCAGAGCGCGCGGAACTCATCCGGTTGCAAGCCGCTGCCGATTTTTTTCTGCAGCGGCTGGCGACGGTATGAGGCATTCACCACGCGCTCGCCGTACACGCCCGTCACCGTGCGGCACACACCGGTGAGGCAGACGGGCAGGACATCGAGGACAAAGCCGGGATTCACCCCCGTGCCGAGGATGCGCGCGCCGGTGCTGCGGCAAAGCTCGTCATATTCCTTCGTCTCCTCGGGAGCGCGATAGGCGGGATAGAGCAGTTCCTCACAAGATGACACAACCGTGAGCCCCTTCTCCAGGATGGGGCGGCACTGGGCAAAGGAGACCGCGGCGCGGGAACCTGCCGTGTGCAGCACCACATCGGGCTGCACCTCCTCGTACATCGCGTCAAAGGAGGGATACACAACTCCAGCTTCGATCTCCGGCAGGTTACAGATTTCCGCGACCGGTTTTCCTGCGAGTGCCGGATCGATATCGATGCCACCGACGATTTCAAATGCGGGGCGTTGAGCGAGCAGGTTGAGGCAGCTGCGTCCGATGGGACCCAGGCCGAATTGAGCGACTTTGATTTTCTGGTTCATGGCATCTGTTCCGCGGGGTAGGTTTTGGTTACGAAAGGCTTGATCGCCTGCTGGTCGAGGCCGGTGCCGAGACCCGGCTGGCGGGGCAGTTCCAACGTGCGGTCGTGCGTATAGGCGAGCGGCGCGCTGGCAGGCTGGGCAGGGTACGAGTGTGTGCGCGGGAGGGGTCCCGTGGCGTAGTCCAGGCGCGGCAACGCCATGCAGAGCTGCAGATTGGCCGTGGCGCTGATGTCGGTCATGATGAGCCCTCCCACATACACCTCGACCTTCGGAGCATTGGCGACGAGGTACTGGCCGAGCTCCATCGACTTGATGAGGCCACCTGCCTTGACGATCTTGATGTTCACCGCATCAGCGGCATCAAGCGCGACGATCTTCCTGGCGTCGTCAACATCCCACATGGATTCGTCGGCCATGATGACAATGCGGAAGGGATCGGTCTTCGCCCACTCGCGGGTCTGGCGCGTGACCTCACCCATGGCAGCGATGTCGCTCTCTGCCGTCGGCTGCTCACAGATGAAGCGCGAGGTGAATCCGACAGCCTTGAGTTCATCCCGCACCTTGGAAAGGTAATCGATCGCGTGCGGGGCGTCCTTCCACGCCTGATTCACGTCGACCCAGATCTCGCGCTGGCGCCCTTCTGCCACGAGGGACCCGGCGACCGCGCGCAGCTTCTTGAGGTCCGACTCCAGGTCGAGGCCGATCTTGATGCGCACTGCGCGATAGGAACTATCGATCGAGTCGACCTTGCCCTCAAGCTCGTCGCCGTCGAGATCCGCGCTGAATGTCGTCGCGGAGATCGCGATTTCCTTGCGCACCGCGCCACCCAGCACCGCCGCGATAGAGACACCGTATATCTGCCCGACGAGGTCGAGCAGCGCCATGTCAAAGCCACACAACGTCGCGCGGAGCTGGCGGCCTTTCCCCGGCGGCGATTGTGTGGTGAGCTTCTGCTCCGCCGCGATGGCAAAAAGATCATTCATCCAATGACCCACCGTTTCGCGATCCTTCGCCAGCGAGTCCCCGGAGAGCGAACGATCGAGCAGGGCCGAGCGAAAGGCTTGAGCGCCATTCCACGCATCCTTTGAGGTTTCATTTGTCACGAGCGCACGCGGGAGCACCTCGCCGACAGAGGTAATGCTGCGAATGCCGTCACTCGCACGGATGACGAGAAATATCCCCGGGCAGGAATCACTCGTCCCCTTGGAGGTCACAAATGCCGTCTTCTTCGGAAGCTTGAATTGAAGAAGCGTGATGTCCTGGATCGTAAATGCCGCCGAAGCATTCGCTAGCATCGCCCCCCAAAGGAGCACTGCTATTTTCATGCCGACCCTAATAACGTCCATGCCACCCTTTTAACATTTTTCATGCCAACCGATTTCACCATCCGCCAACCGCCACAAAAATCAGATTATTACATGCTGAAAATAAACATGTTACATCACATCAATATACTTAACCGCATTGATTTTCACCCTCGATAACCAGATTTTGTTGATAAATCATCAACACATAGCCCCCCAGGCATCAGGGAGACTCCCTGATGCCTAACAGCAAGAACTGTCGTTTTTTTGTGTTAGAAGAGCAATCTGCGCTCTACTTACTAGCTGTTAGTAATAAGGCGCAGGCTCTGGACCTTCCGAAAGAACTGCGAGCGGTCCATTCCCGCCTGCCGGGCGGCGGCGGCGAGGTTGCCATGCGTGGCGGCGATGAGATTCTGGAAATAGGTGCGTTGGAATTCCCGCAACGCCTCATGATAGGGGCGGTTTGTGGGGATTGGGGAGACCGGAGCTGCCTCCGCGAGGCCTTGAAAGTGTGTGGGCAGATCCGAGAGCCGCACCTCACCTCTCGTCACCAACACGGAAAGTCGCTCGATAAGATGCTCAAGTTCCCGCACGTTTCCCGGCCATCCATAGGCACACAATCGTTGCATAGCTTCGCTGGAGAACCCTAATGGCTGGTGATCCGGCTGGGTAAATTTACGACTGAAGTGGCGAACCAGGATCGGTATGTCGCCGAAACGCTGGCGCAGCGGAGGCACCTCAAGGGTGACGACATTCAGGCGGTAATAAAGGTCTGCCCGAAAGCGCCCCGCCTGCACCTCCTGGTTCAGGTCGCGGTTCGTCGCAGCAATGACACGAGCCTGCGAACGGAGATTGCGCGAACCGCCCACCCGGGAGAAATCACCAGTCTGAAGCACGCGCAGGAGCTTGGATTGCATCGCGATACCCAACTCCCCGATTTCATCGAGAAAGAGCGTACCCTCCCCAGCCTCCTCAAAGCGCCCGACACGCCGCTCAGTAGCTCCGGTAAAAGCTCCGCGCTCATGGCCAAACAGCTCGCTCTCGAGGAGATTGGGAGGGATGGCCGCGCAGTTCACATCGACAAATGGCTCCCGCGCCCGCTGGCTCCGCGCATGCAACATGCGCGCAAACAACTCCTTGCCCGTGCCCGTCTCCCCAAGGATCAGCACCCGGCTGGGCGAGCGAGCGACACGGCGGCAGACCTCAATGACTTCCAACATGGTCGTGTCCTGACTCAGCACGAGAGGCTCGTCCACCTCCTCCTGCACGTCGGCATAGGTAAGGGCGCGACGCACGCGCGCGATAAGCTCCTCCGGCTCGACCGGCTTGGTAAGGTAGTCCGTGGCTCCCACACGGGTCGCCTCGATGGCCGTGTTCTCATTACCGAAGCCGGTCACCATAATAATAGGAAGCGCACTACCGCTTCCCCGCACCCGCCGGATCACCTCCAGGCCATCAAGCTCTCGCATCACGAGCGTCGTGATCAGCAGGTCAATGCCGCCCTGCTTGATCAGGCGCAAACCCCTCAATGGACTCGAGCACACTGTGACGCCAAAATGAGCCCGCAGCACGGCCGAGGTCTCCTTGAGAAAATCCGGCACGTCATCGACGATGAGGACATTCGATCTCGAACGAGCTTTACCGGCACTCATAATGTTGTCAAATCAACAACACGGTGGACAAACTGACAACAAGATTTCTTTTTCATTAGGGTCGTAGAAAATCCCTCCCCATCAGGTACAGAGGGGAGTCGATAGGTTTGGCATGAGAGATGCTGATGACTCTCCAGTTTCGATTTTTATGAAAAACATGGAGCCAAGGATCTTTTTCAAATCGAGCCGCAACGTTGCGGCAGACACCGGACTGAGCAAGGTCAGTCTTCGCGCTGGCGTAGGCGCGTTCTCTCTCATGGAGATGATGATCACCGTGGCCATCATCGGCACGCTCGCCGCCCTGTGCATGCCAGCCTGGACGAAGATCAAGGACAACTCGATGCGCGCCCGCGATGTTAGTAACCTCCGGGGGCAGGCCATGGCGGTATTAGCCTATGCGGGCGAGCACGATGGGGTCCTGCCCGGCCGCATCAATCGTGGCGTGGCCATCCCCAGTACGGTGACAACCGATTCCAAGCGCACCTATTATCTCAGCACCGTGCTTATCGATGCCGGCTACTGCTCAAAGGATGACAAGATCTGGAAGACGGTCTGCGGGTACGGCGCGGACCAGTTTGGCGTGGCCTACGTGGTGAATAGCGGCAAGTCCTCCGTCCCCACCTATTTCTTCGGCAATCGCAGCAGCACCGCCGGGGCAACCACCTACGATCCCAAGAGGATCGTGAGCCTCAAATCCAACCTCGATCCCGATAAAGATCCCAAGGGCAAGGATGAGGAGCCGCTGAGCCAGATTTGGATGATCACCAATGCCGACGGGGAAAACTACAACTCCTCCACCACCGGCGGTCTCTCCAACTCTCTCAGTGAAGATGTCCGCACACCCTGGGGCGGCCGTCACTACGTCTATTTCGATGCTCACGTGGAATTCAAAAGAAGCGGCGAGTATCCATCTGTAAACTAAAGTCGTTATGCACATATCCATCCCCTCGCGGGGGACCCTCATGGGGTTCCTCCTGGGTTCCCTTGTCTTCATCCAGGCCGCCGATGCCTCCATCCGGGTGGAATCCCGCGAAGGAGTGATTGTCTCCGGCAGCGAGGAATCGACGAAGGCAGGAATCCAGATTCTCAAGGAAGGCGGTACTGCCGCCGATGCCGCCGTGGCCGTCTCATTCACGCTGGGCGTCTCGGAGCCGTTCAACTCCGGATTGGGTGGAAAGCTCATCGCACTCTACTACGAGGCAAAGACGCAGAAGGTCTATTGCATAGAGGCACTGAACCAGGCGCCGGAGGATCTGGACATGCCAGCGGTCCTCAAGCTTTCCCAAAAAGATCGCGAAAAAGGCTATCGCAGCGCCTGCGTGCCCGGAGTCGTCGCTGGCATCGCTGCGATGCATGACACCTGGGGCAAGCTCCCGTGGAAGGCTTGCGTGGAGCCCGCCGTGGAGGCGGCCAGGGATGGCTATGCCGTCCCGGCCAAGCAGCTCACCGCCTACCGTGAAAAGTTTGACCTCCTGATGGAGGACCCCGAGGCGCGCTCGATCTATCTGCCGGGAGACCGCATTCCCAGCGCTGGCGATGTCATCAAGAATCCCGACCTCGCCAGGACCCTCGAGCGAATCGCCAATGACGGGCCCGGGGAGTTCTACCATGGCGAAACCGCGAAGCAACTTATCGCGGCCTCGCTTAATGGAGGCGGATGGTTCTCCGAGCGGGACTTCGCCGATTACCGCGCCAACAAACTCACCCCGCTCTCGGTCGACTACGCCGGGAAGGTGATCTACAGCAGCCCGGCTCCCCTCACCGGAGGAGCGATCGTCCTTCTCACGCTCAAGTCGCTCGAACAGAACAAGGCCGCCAATCACGACCAGCCCCTCAGCCGCGAGCGAGTGGATTCCGTCGCCCGTGTCCTCCAGCAGATCTATCCGATCGTCGCGGGAGCATTCGCCAATACTCCAGAGTCGGAGAAAACCTCCGGCAGCATCCTCAAACAATCCACCTATGCGGGGATCTGGAAGCGGGCCTCCAGCGCCGACCCGCGAACGCCATTCCCGGACGCCAGCTCCCGCAGCGCGGTTTCAGAGGAGACCAATGGCAGCACGACGCACTTCATTGTCGTCGACCAGGAGGGTAACATTGCCTGCGTGACGCAGTCGCTCGCTCACCACTTTGGATCTGGCGTGGTCGCACCCGGCACAGGCATCCTGCTCAACAATTGCATGTCCAACTTCAGTTTCTCGTCCCCGCGAGCAATCAACTATGTGCAGCCCGGTAAACGTCCACGCAGCACGATGGCCCCTACGATCGTGCTCGATAATGGCCGGCCTCTGCTTGCGCTCGGGTCCCCGGCTTCGCAGCGCATCCCGACTGGCATTTACCAGGTTTTGAGCGCTGTGCTGGATTACCAGCAGACTCTCGCAGATGCGATCGACGAACCAAGGTTTCACACCCGCAGCCGCCGCTCCTCAAATGAACCGCCAAATGTGATCGACCTCGAGGAGGGGTTTGATTCCGGCACTGGAGCGGAACTGAGTGAGGCTCACTGGGATATTCAGTCCAAGAGCCGCAAGTCCTACTACTTCGGAGGAGTCAATGCTGTCCGGTTCCTGCCTGATGGTCGGCGGGAAGCCGTGGCCGACGACCGGAGAACCAACTGGCCGGAGGCCCAATAAATCACACTGATGTTTCGTCGTATTTGTCTGTTGTCCGTGGCGATCGCCTGCACCGGCGCGCCGCTCCAAGCGGGAAAAGTTGAAGGGTATGCCGCGACCGTCCAGCCGCTCGCCACGCGTGCGGCACTCGATGCCATGGCTGATGGTGGAAATGCCATTGATGCGGCGGTCGCGGCAGCTCTCACGCTCGGCGTGGTCGATGGGCACAACTCCGGAATCGGCGGCGGATGCTTCCTCCTGATTCATCTCAAGGACGGTCGCAACATCTGCATAGACGGTCGGGAAATCGCCCCTCTCGCAGCGACGCGGGACATGTATGTGCGCGACGGCAAACTTGACGAATCACTGAGCAAAACCGGCCCGCTCGCCTCGGGTGTCCCGGGTGCTGTCGCCGCGTATTCCTATGCAATCAAGGAATTTGGCCGACTGCCATGGGAGAAGGCTTTCACCGCCGGAATTCGCTGCGCCGATGAGGGGTTCCCCATCGACCTCGTCTATGCGCGCAAGCTCAAGGCCACCGCACCGGAGCTGGCACTCTTTCCCGCATCGAAGGCCATCTTTCTCAAGCCCGACGGCTCACCCTATCTCGAGGGAGAAACCCTCCGCCAAAAGGATCTCGCCAAAAGCTATCGCGAACTCGCCGCGCAGGGCGCGGAGTGGTTCTATGCACGCCCCTTTCCCCAGGCTACACAGACCTACATGAAGGAAGCGGGAGGCATCCTCACCGCCAACGACTTTGCCACGTACAGGATCAAGCTACGCGAGCCTCTGGTCACAAGCTACCATGGCTGGCAGATCGTGGGATTTCCCCCACCCAGTTCGGGCGGCGTCCACGTCGCGCAGATGCTTAATATTCTCGAAAACTTCAACCCGGCAGACGTCAAGCCTGGCACGCCGGAATTCGTCAATCGTCTCACCGAGGTTATGAAGCTCGCCTTTGCCGACCGCGCTTACTGGTTGGGCGATCCCGGTTTCGTCCATGTGCCCAGAGGACTCTTTGACAAAGCGTACGCAAAGGAACTCTCCACCAGGGTTTCGCCCGGCAAAGTGACGCCGGTGCCCGATCACGGCACGCCGCCGGACTGGCAGAATAACTACTTCGAGAAGCACACGACTCACTTCGTCACGGCGGATGCCGAGGGCAACTGGGTGTCATGCACCGCGACGATCAACACCGCTTTTGGATCAAAGGTCGTCATCCCCGGCACAGGCATCCTGATGAACAATGAGATGGACGACTTTTCCATCGCGCCGGGTGTACCAAATCACTTCAAGCTCATTGGCGGGGAAGCCAACGCCATCGCCCCTGGCAAGCGCCCCCTCTCCAGCATGAGTCCGACGATCGTCGAGAAAGATGGTCAGGTCGTCATGGCGGTCGGCGCGGCCGGAGGACCTACGATAATCACCCAGACCCTCCTCGCGCTCCTCTACACGCTCGACTACAATATGACGCCCGCCGATGCGCTCGCTCTTCCGCGCTTTCATCACCAATGGTCGCCCGACCAACTGCGCATGGAAAAAAGCACCTCTCCCGATCTGGTCAAGCAGCTCAAAACGCTCGGCTATGAGATTGAGTTGATCGAGCCCTTTGGCGGCACCCAGCTGATTCGTAAAACCTCCGACGGGCGCCTCACCGGTGCGAGCGATCCTCGCGTTCCCGGCCTCGCCGCTCCCACCAGATGAAGACCTGCGCACGCCCGGCAATCACCCTCATCGCCACCGGCTTGCTCGCGTTGTTGACGCTGCCCGCACAGGCCGATCCACAGCCTCTCGCGCAGATCATCCAGAAGGGCTTCCCCGCCTGGGACGCCGACCACGATGGATCACTAACCCTCGACGAGATCAACTGGGCGCTGGCCAATCCCGAGATACGAGGAGAAGAAGCTGCCGCCGTGGCCGCGATCTACCGCGCCGCCCGCAATAAATCGCACCCGATGCAACCGCCCTTCGCCCTCGCCGACCTCGTGAAACAGGATTCCGGCGAGGCCAATACGTCAGCGAGCGATGAGGATCTGGGCATGCCACGGCTCGGCAGCTACTACGCCGCGTATGTCGATAAAATCGGGAAGGCGCCGCGACAGCTCTTCGTCAATGGAACCCCCAGCCTCGAAGGCTTCCGCCAGGGAAAGGTCGGTTCTTGCTTCTGCCTCGCACCGATGGCGGCCCTGATCAATCGCGATCCCGCGGATGTAGCCGCACGGTTCAGCAGAGACAAGGACGGCTTCACTGTTCGCCTCAATGGCAGCCGGACCGTCCATGTCACCGCACCCACTGATGGAGAGATCGCCATCAGCTCCGCCACTGGCGACCAAGGATACTGGAGCACGGTTTACGAGAAGGCCGTGGGCCAGATGCGCATCGAGGACAAGTCGCTCAAGGATCCGCCGCTGGTGGCGGCGACCGCTGGCTCGGCTGGCACGATGGTGAAAGTATTGACCGGCAACGAAATCAAGCGCTTCTCCTGTTCACCCTGGCGCAAGCCAGAAACGACTCCCGCCGAGAAGGACGCCCTCCTCGGCCAACTCCGGGTTCTGCTTGAGGAAACATCTTCCGCCCATCGCCTCATCACCGCGGGTACAGGCGCAAAAGGCTCCAAGGTCCCAGGCATCTCATCCATGCATGCCTATGCCGTCCTCGGCTTCGATGCCGCGAAGGACTGTGTTATCATCCGCGACCCGCACGGGCAGGACTACACACCACGCGGCACCCCCGGGCTGGAAACTGGCTATCGGGCCAGCAAGGGTGTGATGGAGATCCCGCTCAAGGACATTGTGCAATTCATGGGAGGCTTTGCCTTTGAACAAACGACTCCCGCTACGAAAGAAACTCCCGCGCCGGAAACCACCACCGACGGAGCGTAGGGGGGCAGAAAGCGTCAATCCCGCCCGGTCCGGCGGGCGACAAAATTCTCCACGGGTTTCCCCGGTTCGGGAGGGATTTCGTCGACGCGAAACCCGCATTCGGTCAGGAGATCGGAAATCGCCTGGAATCGCTGCGGGGAATTGTTTCGCATGCATTCAAAGATCAGGAGGCGCAGTTTGCTGCCGCGCAGGATCGGCTCCATGCCGCGCAGAACCTCCTCCTCAAACTGCTCGACGTCGAGTTTGACGATATTCGGCTCCGGCAGATTGCTCTTCTCCATCAGGCTCGCGGCGGACTCGCACAGAAGATGAATCTTGAAGTCATATGAGACCTCCTCCCAGGGGCGAAGGCTGTTCTGGCCGGAGTTTCGCGAAAGCTTGATATGCAGGCACTCCGCACGCAGGCAATCGGCCAGGGGCGTGGTGACAAGTTCAGCCTTCAACCCATTCAGCTCCGCATTCAAGGTAAACTGATGGGCGGCTGCCGGGGAGGGTTCGAAGGCGACGAGGCGCACCGTCTTGTGCTGACGAACCAGCGGAAGAGACAGGCAGCCAATATTGGCTCCGATGTCCCAGACGACATCATGCGGACGGATCTCCGCCGAAAGGATATCGAAGATCTCGGGATCGTGGCGACCGGTAAGCAGCAGCGCACGGTCGATAGCGACGTGGGGATTGAGCGTCCAGATCATCCCACTGGCATCCGGCCACTGAATAAGAGATGAAAGATTACAGCCTTTAGTCTGCCAAAGGAGCGTCGCCGCGAGGCCGGGACGGCCGGATCGGTACAACCAGGCAATCAGCTTGTCAGCGGGCGGGATCTTCGGCACGTGGGATTGAGACATGAAAATATCAGTGCATGGCCGACCGACCGCTTCTCGCTTTGGAGAAGCGAATTTCCTCATGCCGGCTACCGCAGACGCTATTAAGTCATCCCGCGCCGCGCAAGCGCTCCCTTATTAGAACAGCCGGAAAAATGAAACCCTTGGCTAAGCGCTCCGGCGAATGACAAGTTTACCTCGCAACTGCACATCGCCGACCTGATCGGCTTCCTTTCCTAAAAGGGTGTCCAAAACACCGAACGCCCTGCACCCCATCTCTTCAAACGGGATATGGTACGTCGTCAGCTCGACCTGAGAGATTTGAGGGAGCGAACTGTAATCATCGATGCCGGAAACCAGCAAATCTCCGGGGACCTTTAGTCCACGCTCCCCTGCGGCCTCGATACAGCCAAGGGCGAGAAGATCATCCGCGCACACGACGGCATCCACTTTCCCGGCCGCTCTTTGCAAATAGGTCCGGGCCATCGTCCGCGACTCGGCCAGGGGGTCTTCGAAATTCGGGGTCATCACCGGATCGAGATAAACGATATCAGCCGACTCCGGGATTCCTGCCTCATCCAAAGCCCACCGATATCCCAGGTAGCGATCCCGCATGAAAGGCGCCCAGGCATAGTTCGAGAAAAATCCCACCTGCCGCCTCTCTCGGGAGAGCATATGCCGGGTCATGGTATACCCCGCGTGAAAGCCATCCGTCGTCACCGCCGTGCGCCCCAGCCCGGGCAGATACATCCCGGCAAGGACGATCGGGAACCGCGATTCCACGAGCAGCCGGGAAAGTGCCACCTGGTCCTCCGGCGTCTGGATCACGGGAAAAAGTACCGCCCCACGTACGTCAAATTCGGATAGCCGGGCGATCATCTCCATTTCCCGCAGATAATCTGAGCCAGCGGATAACATGACCACGCGCCGACCAGCTTGTGTCGCGGCATCCTGAAAGCCCTTCACCGTGCGCCACACGCCTTCATGCTGATCGCTGGGATAAATAAAGGCGTACGCATCCAGCACCTTTTCCGTCGAGTCCCCCTTCCCGTAGGTAACCGTGGTCCCGGCCCGCGCGCGGCGCTCCACGAGTCCCTCATGGGCAAGGACTGCCAGCGCCTTGGCCACCGTGCCAGGACTACAGCCAAACTGCCGCGCAAGATCAGCCTCCTTGGGCAGCTTGGCCCCGGATTCCCATCGCCCGGAAAGAATCTCCCCCTTCACTTGGGAATAGACGGCATGAACCTTCTTGGGAATGGATACCATAAGTCGTTCTTTCCCAAAAAACTCATTTTTGGAAAGAGCCAATCCGTGAAACGCCACGAAGACCCTCCCGTTCCCAGGCGGGAAAAGACTTACGATAACCTCGAGACAATCAACTCCGGAGCGAGCAAATCCTGTCGAGATTCTGCAAAATCGACACGAGACAAACGCCGGCGCAAGGCCTCCATCAAAGCCATCTGCTGACCGCAATCGTCCAGACCGGGACGGGGGATACGGCCCTCCCGCACAGCGTCGAGAAAAGCCTGGAACTCGCCAAAGGTGCCATTGCGGTCGATAAGATCTCCCGTCGCCTGAAATCGCTCCGCCAGCCGGTCTTTCTGCCAGTGCTCCAGATAGCCTTGGAACTGACGCCCGTCCGCACCGAGAAGGCTGAGACGCAATGTGTGCTCCGCCGCATGAATGCAGGCGCCCTCACTCGTCTTGCCCGCGATCGGCTGGATGTTGATACGCACCTGGGTGCCGCTCTCACAGGTGCCATCGAGCGTAAAGGCCGCTACTCCGCCGCCCATCCAAGGCATCTCCCGGTAGCTGATCTGCACCTCGTGGTAGGGGCTTCGCGCCAGGAAGCGCACGGCGTCGATGGCATGAATGGCGGTCGTCGAAAAATCCGCGTCCCGCCGGTCGAACCGTGTCATCTCGTAGTTGATCTGCTGGACGGCCTCGGGCGGCAGATGTGCCTCAAGGATATCATGCGTCCGTGCGACCACGGGCATGTAGCGCCGGTTGAAGGCTACCTGGTTCGGCACTCTTCCGGAATGCGCCGCCGCCCTCATGCGATCCAACTCCGCCGTTCTCAGCCCGGGAGGCTTCTCCAAAAACAGAGGGATACCCTGGCGAAGGATGTCGACCGCCAGATCGCTGGTGACGTGCGTCGGCACGATAAGGCAAAGCACATCCGGAGCCTCCCGGTCGATCATGGTCTGGATATCTGTATAGGCCCGCTCGAAACCAAATCTCGCCCGGTACGTCTCTGCCAGCGTTTCGTTCAAGTCACAACACGCGACGAGATGAACAGCCCCCTCCCGGGCCGCCTTTTGCTGGGCGGGGCCATGAACATCGCTCGAGTGCCCTCCGCAGCCGATAGTGCAAAGTTTCATGATGGATCAACTGGTATGGAAACGCGAATGCGGAAGGTCATACTCTCTCCTCCAGGCGTAATGGGAACGACCAGTCGCTTCACGGAGGGAGATATGGAATCCTCAATACGTCCCGCAGCTGCCTCGGGCCACTCAATGGCAACGCTTCCCCGGTCGGTGGCAAACACCAGCCGGTGCGGATTTTCCAACGTCACCTTTGCAGTAGCGAGACTGGTGAGAATCGGGAGATTCACAAAACACTCCTGAGGAGCAGTCAATGTCTTTGCCGCCACTGAGAGGTCGAGGCCATTTTCCACAAACGCGTACTCCCAGGTGAATGCCGCCAGCATGGGTGCGCCGGCGCGTGAGACGATGGAATACTGTCTCCCGTCAGGCGATTCCCGCAGGTTGGACCGATCCGACCCGCTGGCAAAAAATACGCCTTTGTCCGATTTGCCAAAGACACAGGAGTAGGTGAGTTGCTCAGGTTTTGCGATTTCCTTGGCCGAGGCCGGGAGATGTCCGGCCTCCGCATTGGGCACGGGCTGCATGGAGGAGAGAAACGCGCCGGTCGCCGGCGTCCAGAGCACAGTCGGCCCACCACCAAAGTGACCGACCAGTTTGCGCTGCGCCCCGACGACATCGTAAAATGTCAGTCCATAAATCCCACCGCGATTCCACGCCAGCAGCCCGGGGAGCTGCCATGTCTTGTCCTTTTGGGTAAAAGGAAGCGCCTCCGGCTCCGCGATCACTCCCGAGCCATAAGCCTGGGCGAGTGCAGGCAGCCACTGGCCTCCACCCTCGAATTCCGCGCCTCCCCATGCCACGCCCTGGCGGATCGTACGGGCGATCCAATCCGGCGTATTGGCTACGAATGAGGTAATACCAGCAGCCCCGATGCCCTCTGCCGGTTCCTTGTCGAGGTAATACCGGGATGCGCCGAGCGGGAAGTCCCCCCTGGCGATAAACTCGCCAGGATAGCCACTGAGGCAGAACATCGCCGAGGTCCGGCAATTCAGTGCCGTGGGCGAGTGTAGAGATCCATCCGGCTGCGGCAGCCAGAAGAAGCTCTTGAAGCGGAGGTTTTTCTCGATTCCCTGCTTCATCGCCTGGGTCAGAGTTTCATCGCGTCCCGGCATGCCCTTGTAGTGATTGTAACAGGCGACGAGGCTGTAGAGATTGAGCCGGTCGTAGTTGCCATCTGGTCCATACTCCTCGAGGAAGTATCCGGCCGGATGCTGGCCGAACTTCGAGTTCGGCCCATACGCGCCGCCGAGATAGGCTCGCATACCGCGTTCGAAGTAGGAGAGGAACCTCTTCTCTCCAGTCGCGAGATACGTTTCGAGATGCGCCTTGAGGACATGTGCCCACTGGTTGGATTCGTATGCCTGGTGATCTGCGGCCTTGTCCGCGATAGCCATGAGGCCCTGCCGCCAGATTTCCCCCGCGTCGGCGGGCAGGGCATCCTTGATCGATAGATAGGCCTGGGCCAGTCCGTCGTAGATGAAGAAGGTGTGCGTGAGCGGATACGGCAGCGTAATCATCCGGCCGTCACGGATGAGGTCATCGCCTTGCAACGCGGTCAGATGGAAGAAGGCGGCCATGATGGCCCGCTTCAGGATCTGCGAGTCATGAAAGGCCGGGTTCAGCTTGCCGGGGAAGGCATGGAGCGCGGCGAAGCTCGCCGAGTCATAGAGTGAGAGAAACCGACCCGGGAAAGGCAGAAAATTCATCCAAGATTCCGTTTCGGTTCCATCCGTGGGCAATCCGGTGGGAGCCGGGATGCCAAAGTAGGGCTTTGCCGGATCGAGGTTTTCATTCTGGGCGCGCATCAGGCTGATCACACCATTCAGCCCGCCATATTTCCCAAAAGGGAGCACCTCGACTGATGGCGAGGCCAGATCGGCCGGCACCTCTGCGGGCCAGTTGAGATGAGGATCCCTGTCGAGGGTTGGAGCAGCTGCGATCATCCAATCGCGGGCCCGGGCCTGGAGGGGACCAGCCACCCGCACGCCATGGCTATCGACGGTGCCACCTTGAAGCCGTTCCGCCGCCTCCGGAGTGGGACAGAGCAACCCGGGAGCACCTTCGAAATCGATGGCTCCCTCAAATGTCTGCGGGAGTACGACCTTTACCACCTGGTTGGCTGGGGCTGGATCGAGCAGGATGCTTCCCTTTCTCTGACCACTGCCCAGGGTTTCCGCCTGGCCAAGCAGTTTCCCGTCCCGGGATTCCAGCGCAATCCCGGCAGGCACTCCCGCCTCCACGCCGAGGAACAGCTTCCGCGACGAAGGCGGCACCCACAGATAGCCCGGCCGCGGCGTCGTCGGAGAGACCCCTAACGCCATTTCACCGCGCACTCCCCAGGCATCTGTCGGCGGCAATCGAAGCTCAACAAGGTCGCCCTGTCTCCCCCCGGAGAAGGAAATACGCCAGATCCCCGCGGCACCCTCCGGTACCTGCAACGCCCGGGTCTCCATGCCACTCCCCTGTGTGCTGAAGTCCTCCACTGCAACAAGATTCCCGGCCGGGTCAAAGACCCTGGCCAGCGCGGCGGGGATGTAGGGTTCCTGCGCAGAAATCGTCGTCTGCCGGCTCACCAGGATACGACGAGGCCCTCCCTCGGGAAACTCGGCCAGCAGGCCAAATCCTCGCACCCCGCCCCCGATGGTGACGATCCTTGCCGTCTGGCCAATCGGGAATTCCTTTGCGTTCGCCTGTGGAATAAAGGGCTTTGCCACCTTGCCGCCGCCATACACGCCGGGTCCGCCATCCTCGGGTGTATTCAGGACATCGGCTGCGCACAAAAGGGATGCCCCAGTGATGGAGCCCGCCAGGCAGATCATCCCTGCCACGGCACAATTTCTCAGGAGGGATATCACAGAGACTCCAGCTTGATATCGTCGAGCCAAAGCACACTGTCAGCCAGCGGGGCAGCCTCGCCGCCCTTGCCAGAGATCATAAAGCCGGTGACCTTGTTCCAGCCTGCGGGATCACGCACGGCGTGAAACTCGGAAAGTGGCAACACGATCTGCTTCCAGCCCGTCCAGTCGACCACAAGCTTGTGGAAATAATAGTTTTGCCCTCCTTCGCCGGAATAAACCCAAAAGTTGAGGACCTGCCCATTCGCCTTGTCGGCATAGATCCAAAGACTGAGCGCTTGATAGGAACTCCAGTCCTCGGGCGCATGCTTCATGATGGCCCATGGACGCTGCGACACCGACCAGCGGGCGGATGCACTGCCTTCCTTGATCTTTTGGGCAGAGGCTTCCTTGGTAAAGGGAGCCCGGTCGGGCTGATCCATGGCCGCCTGCCATTGGAATGGCTGGGTTTCGAAAGAATCAATCTCCAGGGTGTCTGCTCGCGAGTTGCCAACGAGGACTGCGAGAACAAAAGTGCCGGCGAAGAGGAAGGAAAGGGAGGTTTTCATGAGAAGAGAGGAAGAAAGTTCAGGCCGGACTCAAGGATAGGTTTCACGCGCCAGGGCGATACCGCTGCCCTGCTTGGTCTCATCCACAGTTCCGGTCTTGTAGATGGACTCGATGTATCCCTTGTAGAGTCGGCCATCCGTGCCCGGGATGCTTTCCACATGCCCGTCAAGGAATGCCATGTTGACCTTGCCGGAATGCCTCATGGGCATGTACGGATTGGACCCCCAGTTGATCGACCAGCTTTCCCACATCAGCGGGGTCTTGGAGTGATTGGAAAAATACAGGTCCATGCGGACCGCATTATTTCCCGTGTAGCTCAGGTAATTATCCTTCGCTATAAAGTTATAGTTCGCTGTGGTGGTCTCCTTCCGGATGGCCGACATCGGGCACTTCTCCGTCTTCACCTCGATGTACTGCCCCCTGGGCGTGAAGACATAAGGCCCGGTTCCTCCCTGATAGTACTGCCTCAGCAGGCTGATTCCGGAAAAGTTATGGCCGTTCTCCGAATCGGGATCGGTGGAGGTAACGCCGCGAGGCAAAGGCAGTCCATCCCGATCCGCCCGATACTGACTATAGGCAACAGCCAGTGTCCGGAGGTTCTGGAGACAAAGAATGGACAATCCTTTCTGCCGGAGGCCTTGCATCGCAGGCAGGATCAGCGCGGCGAGCACCGCGATCACCGCGACTGCGGCGAGCACCTCCATGAGGGTAAACCCGTTAACCTTGCGAAAGCCGAAGGCGACACTCCGTCCATTACTGACCGACGTCATCCTCATCTTGCACAAACCTAGCACGCCCACGGCAACCAGCAGCCAAATTGTGGATGGCTCCGGTACCGCCACAACGAGATTGATCGAGTCGGGCCCGTATACGAAGTAGCTGCCACTATAAGACTCGAGCCCGGTTCCGATGGTCAACCCCGACGCCAGCCCGCTCGCCGTCAATGTCGTGCCGCTATCCGAGAAGAAAGAGAACAGCGTATAGGTTCCTTCCGCCAGCCCGCCGAGATTGGTGAAGTTGACAACATTGCCGTTGAGCACCAGATCGCCGAGCGCGTAGTTCCACATCGCCACGGAATCGCTTACTCCCGGTGCGCCCAGTTCGAACGAAAATGCCGCTCCAGACTCAAGGGAAAGCACCGCCGCCGATGTGGCCGCTCCATTGAAGCGGATCTGGCCGATCCCCTCGCCCGGCGCAAGCGTGGCTCCGGATTTCACCAGCACGGTTCCCGCCCCGCCGGGAGCAATGATACCCGTACCGCCAAGAACGGCTCCGCTCTCCACCGAAACACTACCTGTACCGGTGGCCGATCCACTCGTATTAGCCACGAGCAATGTCCCGGCGGAAACCACTGTTCCGCCATCATAAGTATTCCCGGTGGACTTGCTTAGCCTCACCTTGCCCGTGGGAGTCTGGGTCATGTAAACCGGGTTTGCCTGGCCCGCGGATGCGGTCGTGTCGATCTGACGATAGGTACCGTTGACTGTCACTCCCACCGAGTTCGTCCCATCATCGAGCAGCGACGCAAAGTCCGTGGTCGCTCCGGAATTCAGCGAGATCAGGTTGACCTGTCCGGCCGTCACATCATTGAGCAGGATGCCCTCTGACTGCGAGAACGTCGCTGTGCCGGACGTGTGGATGCCGCCAATCGTGTCCCTGCCGCCACCGCTGTTTTGTGTGATACGAGTCACATTGAAGGTCGTGGCGGCGTTGACGAGGAGATTACCCTGAGCTCCGGCCGCAGAGGTCGCGCCAAGCAGGATGCGGCCATTGCTAAGAGTCGGCGTCGACGAAAAGATATACGACGAACTGCTCGATGCTTCCTCCGGCACCAATTGGAGGCCCGCCGACTGCATGCCCGTAAGGTTGATCGTTCCAAAAACCCATGTCCGTCCGTTCCCACCCACACGGAGTTGCTGGTTGTTCATCGCCCCGGTGATGCTGCCGGTGAAGGTCGTCGAGAAATTGTTCGTCGCCGACGTGTAAGAACCGGAATATAGCCCGGTGAAGCCGCTGGGGCTGTTGAAGACAATGTTATTTGCAACCGTTCCTGCGGTGAAAAACACCGCCGAGGCGCCCTGCACCGTAAGCGCACCGGTTCCCAATGCTCCATTATTATACACGCCGAGGTTCACGGAATTCGCCGTCACTCCCCCGTCGAATGTATTATTCGCGTAGAGTTCCACCCGTCCGCCTCCACTGAGAGTCAAACCATAGGATGCCGCCCCATCGGAGATCACCCCGGTCACCTTGAGAGCATTTGCCGACGGCGTGGAGGAGTTGCTCCAACTCCCATTCGCTCCCAGCAGGATGTTAGGCGCGATCGTTACAGCTGCCGTCGTCGACTTCGTCAACAAACCCGAGGTCAAGGTGATGGTCGGAGATCCGCCACCAGTCACAAGCGAGATCGCCGTGGAGCCGTTGAAGGTGAGTGAGTTGACGGTGTAGCTCACACCTCCGAGGCTGGGACTACCCGAGGTAAAGCCCGAACCAAAGGTGATGTCATCCACGCTGGCTGGGAGAGTATTCGTATCCCAGTTATTAGCCGTTCCCCACAGGGCATTGGCTCCCCCACCATCCCAGGTCACCGAGGAGGCGTTTAGGGATTGACCCATTAGCGCAACGATGCACGCGGCCAGAGAGGCTGGCTTAAGTACCGCCGCGACAGGAGATTTCGTCAGGCGGCAACGATATGGAGGCGTTAGGGGAAACTGCATGGGGCGAGTCTCCCGGCAAACAAAGGACTTGGCAAACAACGCATCACGCATCACGATGCGTAGCGCATGCCTAATCAACGGGCCATCGCCAGGGTGCTGGGGATCAACCAGTCCACCGTTTCGCGCGCCCTGCGCGGCGACCGGTCCATCCCCCCGGAGACCAAGGCGCTTATCGAGGCCGAGGTGCAAAAGCAGGCCTATCGGCCGAATGCTTATGTTTCGTCCTTAATGAACCAGATCCGGTCCGGTCGTCCTTTGCGGGATAGAAGCTGCGTCGGCCTCCTGGTCGATGCGGCCGCTCCGGAGCAGTGGCCCACCCTTCATGTCTACCAGGAGTATCGCCAGGGCATACTCCAGCGCGCCGACGAACTGGGCTTTTACACGGAGACATTCTACCTGCACGCCCCAAAGATGTCCCCGGCCCGCATCGACTCGATCCTTTTCTCACGAGGCATCAAGGGGCTTATTTTGACTGCTCCCTTCCTCTCTTTGAAAGAGCGGATTTCCTTCCAATGGGAGCGCTATGCGAGTTCGACCACCGGATACTCCTGGCCGATTGCGACCGACCGGGTCGCGCACGATCACCACGCCAATGTGATGTTGGCTTATCGCAACCTGATCGCCCGGGGATTTCAACGAATCAGCCTTTGTCTGCCCAGGCACAATCTCTCCGACCAGCCCTCCCGGTGGCTGGGAGGCTTCGCTCAGTGCGAGCATGAATATTTTGGCAGGCAGAGGACAACCGTCTTTTACGGAAATCCCGACGACACTTCCGCCCAGGATTTTCAAAAATGGCTCAGGCAATCACGTCCCCAGGTGCTCCTTACCCTTATCGGACACGAGATGGTCTGGCTCGACACGTTGAAGATCCGGGTCCCCGACAAGCTTGCCCTCGTCTGCCTCGTCCGCCCAACCGATCCCTTCTATGCCGGAGTCGATGAGCCGAATGTTGAGCTCGGGCGCATGACTCTCGAAACGGTAGCTTCAAAGATCCTGCACAACCAGTTTGGGCTCCCGGAAAATCCCCGTCTCACCCTCATCTCCGGGACATGGCGCGATGGCACCTCGTGCCCGGAAAGACTCTAGTCTCGCGTGTGCGAGATCACCCAGTCCGCCAGTTCGGCCGGATCTTCTGGCCCATGGGGATGATGGAGAGCACCTGGCTTGAGGTACGTCTGGAGCGAGCCGCCTAGAGCCTGTACGCGCCTGATCATGGCCCCGGTATTTTCATCCCAAGGCACCACCTCGTCAGCATCCCCGTAGACGTGCACGATCGGAATTCCTTCGCGCACTATGATTTGCACCTGATCGAGCGGATTTCCCTTCCAGGTCATGGCTTCCTCTTCAGAAGCAAATCCATAACACCGCAACAGGGCGGCCCAATCCTCCTTGCTCCCCGGCCCCGACCCGTGTCCGCCTGGCCAGCTTTTAAAATCGCACACTGGATTGTCGGCGTAGATCAGCCCGACATTCTCCGGGTTTCGCGCCGCCCAGTTGTAAACATACAGGCCTCCACGACTCAGTCCCTCGAGCACCGGGCGGTGATGAAACCCGTATCTGCCGGTGAGCTCCCTGTAGAAAAGGTCAAATCGATCCATGGCCGATGGGCACCCAAATGTATTGCCGACATTCTGGTAAGCCAGCCACCACCCTCGCCCGAGCATCTCAAGATCAAAGGCAGGAAAAGCATCAAAGAACTCCGCCCTCCAAACCCAGCGCCGGCCCGGCGCAGGATTGCGAGGCTCGATCAAGGTGACAGGGTTTTCATCGAGCTGAAAATCGTGGCGAAGATAACCGCGATAACTATTGGCGGGAAAGGCAGGCAGGGAGGATTCGGCGCTCATGTAAGGCGGTATCTAAGAGGGATATTTCATAAGAACTTCACGAATTATTTTTCAATTCCTTTGGTTTTGGCCATAGATCAGCCCTTCATCGGCCCCGCCGAAAAGGCCGCAAAAATCACATCAGACTCTTCCATGAAATCCCAGGCAACCCCTCCTCACTTCAGCTGGTTCAACGAATCCCGCTACGGAATGTTCATTCATTGGGGCGCATACTCGGTCGCCGCTCGAGGCGAATGGGTGCGCAACCGCGAGCGCATCTCTCAGGAGAATTACCAAAGACTTTATGTAGAAAATTTCCACGCGGAAAACTACGACCCAAAAGCCTGGGCCGAGCTCGCCAAAGAGGCTGGGATGGGCTACGCCGTTCTCACTGCCCGCCATCATGATGGCTTCGCCCTATGGCCCACGCAGCAGAGCGACTTCCATGCAGCGCGCCTCGGCCCCAAGCGAGACCTTGTCGGCGAATTCGTCGATGCGTTTCGCTCCGCCGGCCTGAAGGTCGGCCTGTACTACTCTCCCGCCGACTGGTCTCACCCGGACTACCCGGGCGCATACTTCCGCGACTGGCCGGGCGTCACCGACTGGGCCAGCGAGGAAGCACGCCAACGCTTTATCGCCTACTATCGCGCCCAACTCGTCGAACTGATGACCAATTACGGCAAGATCGACTACCTCTGGTACGACGGCTGTATCCCGGACAATCTGCAAAGCCCGGAGGTCAACGAACACCTCCTCCAGCTTCAACCCCATCTCCTGATCAATGAGCGGAATGGCGCTCCGTCCCATGTCCTGATCAGCGAGCAGGCAATACGCCCGCCGGCAGAAGACACTCTCTGGGAAGCCTGCATGACGCTGAATGACAACTGGGGATGGCACGCGGGAGACACCCAGTGGAAGAACGCCAAGGAAGTCATCAAGATGCTTTGCGAGACGGCCACGGGCGGAGGCAACCTCCTGCTCAATATCGGACCGAAGCCGGACGGAACGATTCCCGAGGAATCCTGCGCCATCCTCAAGGAAGCCGGTGCCTGGCTCAGCCGCAATCGCGAGTCGATCCGCAATACGGATCGCTCCACCTTCGCCTGGAACAACTGGGGTCGCGTCACCATGCGCGGCAGCCAGGTTTATCTGCACATCCGCAACAGCACCGCCACCGAGCTCTGCTGGGCGGAACCGAAGAACAAAGTGCTTTCGGCGAAGTGGCTCGCCACAGGCGAGGCGATCGAGTTTGAACAGGACGCCGAGCGCATCGTGCTGCGAAATCTTCCCGTGCCCCTCCCTGATCCCATCGCCACCACCATCGTTCTCACTCTGGACGGCGATCCCGCGCCCATCACCGCGACAACGACCTTCTGGATTCCCGGCGAACCGGCCCACTAGGCATTGCTTCTCACGCGGCTGGTAATTTCCAGCCGCGTGAAACCCTTCGGAGAAGCTTCAGCACTGCCCAGGAGCAGCAACCTTGCTTGAGTGCCCGTGGCAACACGAACTGTACGGACACAGAAAGAGTTTCACCCCTCACTATCTTCTTGGCGGATTGCCCGATAAAAAGAGAATGAACCGGTCGTCAGCTTCGGCCATCCGGAGCGATTCCCCGCCACATTCAGTTCATCATGCATTTTCATAAATACCCGTACATTTCGAATTTCGAGTTCGCCTCTACCGATGCCAAAGGCAACCTCAAGACCAGCCTGGGTTCCTACAGCCTGAAAGTGAGCGCCTCCGATGAGGGCATCTTTCATCTCGGCATTTCCGGAAAAGGCTGGAAAGTGAACGATTCGCAGGCGGGCCTAAGCTTCAAGCCAAGCTCGATCTCCGCGGGGCCGAAGCTGGAAGTTTCAAAAAACCGCTTCATCCTCCGCGATTCCGATGGCGAAGTATTGCTCGAGTCCGCCCCACGCCGGTTTTTCGGCCAGTGCGGCGATGCCTCAGTCTTCGAGTTTATCAAGGAAAAGGCCGACGCCTTTTACGGCATGGGCGAAAAATGGACGGGGCTGGAACATTCCGGGAAGACGACAAAATTCTGGAACACCGACGTGTGGGGGGACTTCAACGCGGAGGCTTATGTCAACGGACGTCCTGCACCCGATCCGGTCTACGTTTCCATCCCTTATCTCATCATTCGTCGACGCGGCAAATACATTGGCCTGCTCCTCGACAACCCGCACTCGACCTTTATGTCCACCGGCTTCAAGGTCGCCATCGCCGAGCAGATGGAGGTAAACCCCGAGGGCGAGCTTCTCGCTGAGGAGCTCGTTTCCAAGCTTTCCGATGGCCGCATTCACCTCGGAGCAGAATCCGGTCAGCCCAATCTCTTCATCCTCGTCGGCCCGACCCTGCCGGAGCTGACTCGCAAGTTCCAGAATCTCGTGGGCACCACCCCTCGCCCTCCGGCCTGGGCGCTCGGCTATCACCAATGCCGCTGGGGGTATGAATCCGCCCGCGATCTCTTCGAGCTTGATGCACACTTCACCAAGCACGAGATACCTGCCGACGGACTCTGGCTCGATATTGACTATATGCGGGGCTATCGCGTCTTCACCTTTGACGCAAAGCACTTCCCCGATCCCGCCGACGCGATCTCAAAGCTGAATGCCAAGGGCCGCAGGGTCATCCCCATCATCGATCCCGGCGTGAAATGGGAAAAAGGCTATGATGTTTATGAACGCGGGCGGAAAGCCGACGCCTTTTGCAAAAACCCGCAGGGCCTCGAGTACATCGGCCTGGTATGGCCGGGCCAGACCGTTTTCCCGGATTTCTCTCTCCCCTCCGCACGCCAGTGGTGGTCGAAAGAAGTCGCCGACTTCGCCTCCCACGGCATTCATGGAGCATGGCTCGACATGAACGATCCGTCGACCGGGCCGGCCGACAATGACCAGATGTGCTTTGATCATGGCAAAAAGAGCCATGAGACCTATCATAACCAGTATGCCTTCGGTATGGCGCAGGCCTCGCGCGAGGGCTTTATCAAGGCTCACCCGGACCAGCGTCCCTTCCTGCTCTGCCGCTCCGGCTCGACTGGTTCCGGCCGCCACACCGCCATCTGGACCGGTGACAACTATAGCAACTACCACCACCTCAAGACCTGCATCTCGACAACCCTGAATCTCGCCCTCTCCGGCATTCCTTTCAATGGCCCGGACGCAGCCGGGTTCGGCGGGGACACGACGCCAGAGCTTATTCAGGACTGGTACAAGGCGGGCTTCCTTTTCCCCGTCCTGCGCAACCACAGCATGAAGGACACGCGCAAGCAGGAGCCATGGATGTTTGGTCCTGCCGTCCTGAAAGTCCTGCGCAAATATGTCCGCCTGCGCTACCGCCTGCGCCCCTACCTCTACCAGCTCTTCATCGGCAATGAACTCGAGGGAGAGGCCATCCTGCGGCCCCTCTTCTACGACTTTGCAGACACGAAGGGCCTGCCCCTGGGCAAAATCGACGACCAGTTTCTTGTCGGTCCCTCGATCCTTCAGGCACCCTTCGTCCAGGAAAAGCAGACCCAGCGCGACGTCGTCCTGCCAGGTCGCACGCGGTGGTTCGACATTTCCACAGGGAAATGGATCGATGGCGGTCGCAGCATCACGGTGAAGGCAGACCGCGAAAATACGCCTCTCTATATCCGCGACGCCTCGATCCTGCCGCTTGCCCGCGTCTCTCCGGCGGATAATACCTTCGATGGCAGCAAGGTCGACTTCCACGTCTTCCTCTCCCGTGCAGGCACCGCAGGCACAGAGTATGAGTTCGATGACGGCCTCTCTTTCGCCTACGCAAAAGGGGCCTATACCCGCCTCGCCATCGAGGCAAAGCTCAGCCGAAACACGCTCCGCATCTCCACCGAAACCCTCCATGAGGGCGCCGGTGCACCGGACTTCACCGTGACGACCACGACCGACATTGCGACCGTGGAGATCAACGGGAAGGCCGCCCGCAAGGTCAAGGCGCAAGGCGTGCCGCTCGGCAATTACAAGACCCAGACCTGGAGGGCCTAAAGGCAATAGTCATCTCCCGAACCCGGGCCGGGTGCCACTGCCCGCCCGGGTTTCGATTTCAGGCATCACCGATGGAAAGCAGCGAACCTCCATCGACCATCATCCGCCTGAGCTGGGCAATCGGCACCTCCGATGCGGCGCACTCTTCACGTAGGGCAAGGTACGCAGCCGTGCCCACCGCTTCGCCAGTCTGGTTCATGTTGACCATCACGCGGACTCCCCCAAAAGCCTCGCGATCCGCATCGATCAATCTGCCGGCCACCAGGAGATTCTCCGCGAACTCGGGCACCAGGCTGCGATAGGGAAGATGATAGCAGCGGGGACTCTCCGCAGTCTCATCGCGCCAGCGCCGCCAGACCGCAATACCATCGCGACCGATACACTGCTCGCGACCATCGAGAAACCTCAGCACCGTTCCCTCGGGCGAATGCACATCCACCGGATAGGTCCCCTGCGCAATGGCATCAGGAAATGCAACACCCGCCATGAGCTCCCCGGCCCGCAATCGGTGCATGCACCGGGCGTGCCATGTCTCGCGCACGCCGAGCGCATGGGCGAGTGACACCGCCGCGACGCCCGGATCAGGCCCAGCCCGGATCATGTCGAGCAGCGCTCGCAAGCATCGCCGCCCCTCGAGCGCCGCAGCAGTCAACTGGTCTGCATCGGCCGCATCATACCCGTTCAGCCGCGGGCCGTAGATGTTTCTCAGGTCCGCCGGGGCCGGGAATCGATTGATCCATGGCACCGCATTGTCGGCGGGATAGCCATAGTCCGCCGCCCGATGTTTTACCTGCTCCCAGATATCCTGCCCGGTTTTTTCCATCACGCGATCGAGTCCCGCAGCCAGCATCTGGTAATTCACCGGCTGCAGGCTTTCACTCTTCCATGCTCCAAAACCCGCCTGCCGGAGCAGATCCCCGTCGCCCGAGGCATCAATAAAGAACCGCGCAGCAATCGCCCGCCTCCCTGACTTGTCCTCGATGATGGCCGCAGCCACCCGTCCTCCCTCTCGGATCGCTGCCACGCATGAGGCTCTGAGAAAAATCCGGATGCCATTCTCCATCACCAGCCGGTCGAGGTCGAGAGCCAGCTCGGCGCTGTTGAACGTGGCACATAACCCGCGGCCCTCGCGCTCGGATTCAATGACAAGGCCTCGGTGGCGGAGATTATCCAGCACCTCCACCGTAAGCCCTCCGATGATTTGCATGCCCGCCGTATCGTAAAGCGAGTGCCACTCATTGACTTGCGCGAGAGTCGCAACTCCCCCCAGAAGGAGGCTTTGCTCGACAATTGCCACGGATAATCCCAGCCGGGCCGCTCGCACTGCCGCAAACACCCCGGTGCAGGAACCACCGATCACACAGAGATCAAATTCCCCGACGACAGGCGTCTCCCGGGCAGATTCGCGGACGATTTTCATCCCATTCATCGTATCACTCCCGCAAGCCGCCGAGAGCGCCACAAGATGGAGAAAAGCATGGAGAAAACTCCGGTTTTACGACTTGCGCGGGGGGCTTCGCGGCAAGCCGCCGCCCAAACCATCAAAAACATCTCTCGGGGGATCACGCGAGCTTTCGTCTGCCAATTAACGTTCCGAACAGAACGAAATCCACCGAATCGCAGGCATTCGCAAAAAGGGGTTGCAAAAACAAAGTAAATACACTGTAACCACAAAGAGCTTACCCAGTAACTTCATCACCCATGAAACTGCGACCCCAGAAGCCCGGCTCCGGATTCACCTTGGTGGAACTGTTAGTCGTTATCGCGATCATGAGCGTGCTGGTGGCCCTGGCGATTCCAGCGCTGACCTCCATGGCCAAGGGAAATCAGATGACCCAGGCTCTCATCGAGCTGTCCGGCACGCTCGAGCAGGCCCGGCAATACGCGATCTCCCGCAATACCTACGTCTGGGTGGCCATGCGCCCCAACCCGGGCGGGGCCAATGGCGATGAACTCAGTGTGGCAGTGCTCGCCTCCAAGACCGGTACGGACCCGTCTCCGTGGTCGAGCTACGGCAGCGTACCCAACGACCAGATCGATCTCGCCACCCGAGTCCGTACGTTTGACCAGATCCGGTTGGAAGAGGCAGGGACCTTCACCTCGAGCGATATTCCCAGCCTCTCAGGAAAAACCACCACCTCCGCCTCGAAAAACTCCCCTGCGGACAACACCGCATCTTTCAGGATCAAGCTGCCTGGAGCGTCGGGTACGACCGATTTCACCCGCGTCATTCAGTTTACCCCCAACGGCGAGGCGAGAGTTTCATCCAACGTCATCGATGTGATCGAGTTCGGTCTGCGCCCCACCCGGGGCAAGTCCGGAGACCAGAACAACGTCGCTGTCCTGAGAGTCAATGGACTCACCGGTCAGACCGCCGTCTTCCGCCCCTGACCCACCATGAAACACCCCACGCGAGCTTTCTCCCTGGTTGAGGTCGTCCTCGCCCTCGGTATTTGCGCGTTTGTCCTCGTTGCGCTTATCGGCCTGTTCAGCACCGGCCTCCGCACCGGTCGCGAATCCGAGGAACAGGTCCAGGCGGCCAATCTCGCCTCCCAGATCCTCGCAACCCGCCTGGCTGCGCCGACCACGAGTTCCAATCTCAACAACTTTGCAATCCCCCTTACCGCTCTCACCAACTCCTATGGCGATGTCTATGCCTCCTCGGGAGGCCTGGTCGGGCTCGACGGACGCACGAACAGCACACCAGCCTATCGCATCGTCTGCCGTGCCGGCACAAATGCCCAGACCGGACCGCGGCTCGCCCAGGTCTATGTCATGCTCAGTTGGCCGTACCAGGCCTCGATCAGCAACGCGGCAGGACGTTACGAGGCCCTCACCTATGTCCCGTTGTATTGACATTCCCGGACTGCCCTGCCGGCGAAAAAGCGCCCGCCACGCCTTCACGCTGGTTGAGTTGCTCGTCGCCATCACTGTGCTGGCCTTGATCTCGGTCGTGCTGGCCCAGATGCTCTCGGCGACCAGCCAGACATGGATCACCGGACAGGCCCGGGTAAATAACTTCACCAAGGGCCGCGCCATGATGGATCTCCTGACCCGCGACCTTCAGGGAGGTCTCTATCGCACCGACCTCCCAGCCTTCCCCGCGGGAACCGTGGGCTTCTACACAGAACGCCCCGGTTTCTCCAGCAATGCCACCACCCGCAACCTCTCGTGGGTTCAATATGACTTGGGAGCATCGACGAATACCGTGCTCCAGCGCGCTGATCTCGCCGCGTCCTGGAGTTCCTCCGCGCCTCCCGCGTTCGGTGATACCGTCGCTCCGGCGGGGGCGACACCTCGTGATACCGCCCCCGGCATTGTCGGCTTCAAGGTGCAGTTTATCTATCCTGATGGCTCGATCTCGACCAATTACGTCGCGACCAACCGCCCGAGGGTCGCCGCAGTGGGCCTCGCCGTGGTCGATGACAAGACACTGGAACTCCTGAGCGCCAATCCGGCCAAAATCTCAGCGTTGCGCAATGGCTTCAACACCAATGCCACCGGCACCAACAGCATCAAGGCCGACTGGGAGAAATATCTCAAAAATGACCTCAACTGGGATGCCTACCCGAAAACCCTCACAAGCGGATTGAAGATTTTCGAACGCTATGTCTCCCTCCCCTGATTCCTTTCCCCGGAGCAATCCGTCCCGGCGTACACGTGGCGTCGCGCTCATCACGGTTCTTTCGCTCGTTGTCGTTGTCAGCCTCATCCTGGTTGCTTTCGTCGCTGCCATGCGCGTGGAGCGCACCGCATCATTCAGCTACAGCCAGGCTCTCTCCGCCGAGCAGGTCGCCCAGGGCGGTCTCCGTCTCATCGTGGCCGAGCTCCAGAATGAAATGGGCAAGGATGCGGCCGCCGATCTGACATACCCGCAGAAGCCGCTCTATACCAACGTCTCCTCGACCAACGTCATGCCGCAGCCCGTGGGTACGAACTCCGCCATGACCAATCTGCTCAAGATCAGCTCGACCACCGCGCCATACACCGGGTCGCAAGCCTCTGGGAAGCTCATTGCTTCCTCAGTCAATACCTTCACCTCTTCCCAGAACGGGCGATACATCGACACCAACCGGTGGAACCTTCCCCAGTTGGGAAACTTCCCCACCACCGCCAGCACGCCCAACTGGATCATCATGACGCGCGCAGGCGCCACCAATGGAAGCGGACTTTCCTTTGGTGCGACGGGCAACACGGCGAATAATCCGGCCCCGGGCAACACCAACTTTGCCATCGGGCGCTTTGCCTACGCCATTTATGATGTCGGCGGGTTGCTCGATATCACTCTTGCGGGTTATCCAGCCGCGCTCACCGCCACGCAAATCGAGCAGATCAAGGGACTACTCGCCGGGGTATCGCCAGCGAATGCCAGCTCCTCGATCAATCAGGATGATCTCGTGCAGTGGCGCAATGCCGCCAGTAAATCGTCGTATGTCAACTACGTGACAAATTTCCTGACGACCAACGCTGCGGGAACCGTGTATCCGGGTGATAATACGTTCCTGAGCCGACAGGATCTCATCAAGGCCGCGCAGGGAGGGATCGCTGGACTATCAACGAATGCCCTGCCGAACCTGACCACCTTCTCCCGTGACCGCAACTCCCCGGCCTGGGGACCGACCTACAACGCCTCTTCGCTGGGCGGTGTCAGCACGCCAGCCTATGCCTATAAGAATAACGCAGGCGTCTCAACCTCCTCCCCCTTCTCCGGCGCAAGCCCCAACCCGAATCGCTTCCTCCCCGGCGTCCGGTTCACCTCGACCAACACCATCACGAACTACAACTCCTCTGGAACAGCCTATACCTACACTGTCGAACCAGGCGACGAGGTGATCCAGAGGCGCTTTCCTTTGTCCCGCCTTGCCTGGGTCGGCTCGGGAGGACCCAATGGGGTGTCGGCAGCAGCTGTCCAGGCCTGCTTTGGACTCGTCTGGGGACCATCCCTCGACCCCGCGCTCGGCGGTGCCTCCGTCTGGAAATATGTCGGCGTGTCGGGTTCCACAGAGCAACAGCGCATCAAGACCTTGAGCGAAGTCGCCACAGAGGGTCGCGCCCCGGATTTCTTTGAACTCCTCCAGGCCGCAATTCTCCAGGGTTCGCTCGGACTCAATGGCAACGCCGGAGCGTCCGGCGGGTCATCCGCATACAATGCGAGCATCCAGCAAACCTATCCAATGTTTCAAATCCTGCGGATGGGAGCTGCCGCCATCGACCAGGCGGATACCGATTCATTTCCGACCGCGATTGAGTATTCCCAGGGCGGTACCTCATGGCTGGCCTGCGGAGTGGAAAGTCTGCCGGGCATCGCCTCCATCACTCCCGTCATCGGCGCACAGGCCAACTCGCAAACCCCTACCCAAACCTCGGCCAATGCAGCGGTCTACCTGACCTTCAATCTCTGGAACCCCCACCAGACCGTCTCATCCAGCCTGCCCCGAGTGCGAATCCGGGTTAAGGGGTCGGTTGCCGTTTATAACAAATACGGTGACAACGGCTCCCTGCCCGAAACCCTCGGCTCAGGCAACGAGCCCGGATTTGTCTCGACCCTCGATCAGTCGATCGAACTTTCGAGCACTGCGGTGGGAGGCTTCGGCGCTCCGGCCACATTACGCGAGGCGGATATTTACGACCCCTCGACAAACCTTGGCTCCACTACGACGATGCCCTCTCCAGCCACCGCAGGCGCCTGGGTAAAAGCGTACACTCTCGGCGTCGTCAATCCAGTCTCCGATGTCGCGGCGCTACGCCTGAGGGACTTCCCCTTCAAGCTCGGCACGACCAGCACCCTTACCTCGAGCCAGTTCAACTCGGTAAAGGTCAGCCTCGGTTACGACGCCACCGCCACCATCAGCAAGTCATTCAACGTGGTGATGGAGTATCTCCGGCCCAACGGCTCCTCCGGCGAGTGGATTCCCTATCAATACGCCACCGGCATCAACGATAATACGACATGGTTCCGCGACGTGTTGGCCAGCCTGCCCATCGTCTCATCAGTCCAGCGCGCGAGCGATAGTCAATATTACGCAAACTTCATCTCCTACCTGAGCGGCCCGTACCCGTCTGGCTGGACGGTGGATTCGGCGACGGGCGCCGTGCAGAATTCGGAGACTGGCGATCCCTGGAGCACTCCAGGCAGCGGAGGCAAAGTTCGTATCACACACGACAACTCCTGGGATCGCTCTCCGATCTTTGCCTCGAACGATCCGCGCTCCACGCGCTTTAACGCCTGGGTTTTCATTCGCAGCGGGCTGGCCGCAGCCTTGCTGGCCGAGCATACGATCCTCTGGTCATCAACCAATAACGCCGCCCCCTTCGAAAAAGGATTCGGCGGCGGAAGCACCATGGTGGAGCGCAAACCGACCATCTTCGGAGACAATTACTTCCCCGCGCAGCTTGCCCGTAATAACTACGGCCGCAACACGGCCATCGCTGACAGCAGCAACAACACTGTCACGGCGTCCGGATCAAGTTCGGAGACCAGCTATGTCGACAATGACGGCCTGCGCCGCATCTCGGATTCCGGCCTGTTCGTGGATGCCACCGGCATCTCTGGCAACCCCTTTGAGCGCAGCATCGACAAGCCGGTGGTGCTGAACCGTCCGTTTCGCACCGTGGGTGAACTCGGCTTTGTTTTCCGGGATGGCCCATGGAAAACCCTCGACCTGTTTTCCTCGAAAAGTGCGGATTCTGCCCTGCTCGATATTTTCAGCGTGCAGGATTCGACCCAGCCCTTCGTCACCGGCAAGGTCAACCTGAACACCCGCAACCAGGATGTTCTCAAGTCATTGCTCGCTGGTACTGTCATCGATCCGGTGGCCAGCATTTCAATGACCTCTACGACTGCGACAACGCTCGCCGCATCGATCAGCGGATTCACCGCGACCAACAAAATCGTCAACAAGAGCGAACTGGCCACCCTGGTCAGTCCCTTTCTCAGCCCCACCACCGGCAGCACGACGAGCGGAAACTTTCCCAACAATGACGCTCAGAACATCAAGCTGCGCCGCGAAGCCTTTGTGCGAGCGCTGGGCGACGTCACCCAGACGCGCACCTGGAATCTCATGATTGACCTCATCGCCCAGTCGGGCCGTTACTCCCCGAGCGCGAGCGCCCTCGCGCAGTTCACCGTGGAGAGCGAGCGCCGCTACTGGCTGCATGTCGCCATCGACCGCTTCACCGGCAAGGTCATCGATCAGCGGATTGAGGTCGTGACAGAATAGCCGGAGAATGGGGCGAGAGCCCATCCGCCGGAAATTTGATGGGTTATCCCGCTGGCAGGTGTATCCTTCGCCCTGTCAGACTCATGAAACTCGCCGTCATCGGAGCGCACAACCGCGGCCGCATCTCGCTGCTCGCCCATCATCCGGAACGAGGTTTCTCCGTCGTCGCCGTCTGCGGATCATCGCCCGACGGCCTGGAGGTCTATCGCGAAACGATTGGAGCTCCCGTGCCGTTCACTGCGGATTATCGCGACATCGTGGGTAATCCGTCGATCGATGCTGTCTTTGTGTGCTCGCCAGATCACCTGCACGCGGAGCACGCCTGCGCCGCACTGCGAGCAGGCAAGCACGTCTTCCTGGAGAAGCCCATGGCAGTTTCCATCGCCGATTGCGATCGCATCCTGAAGGTGCATGCCGAATCCTCCGCCCGCCTCTATGTCGGGCATAACATGCGGTTTTTTCCCTCCGTGCAGATCATGCACCAGCTCATCACGGAAGGCCGCATCGGCCGGGTGGAGGCCATCTGGTGCAGGCATTTCGTGAGTTATGGCGGTGATGCTTATTTCAAGGACTGGCATTCCGAACGCGCCTACTCCCACGGTCTGTTGCTCCAAAAAGGAGCGCACGATATCGACATCATCCATCACCTGGGCGGAGCGTACACCCGGCGAGTGGTCGGCATGGGAAAGCTCAGCGTCTACGACAAGATCAGTGATCGCCGCCAAGCTGACGAGCCGGGACGTACGCACTCCGAACCTCCCACCTGGCCGCCACTCTCCCATGTCGGATTAAGCCCCATCGTCGACATTGAGGACCACAGCATGCTCCTCCTGCAACTCGCCAATGGCGTGCAGGCCTCCTACATGCAGTGCCACTACAGCCCCGATGCCCACCGCAACTACACGATCATCGGTACCGAGGGCCGCATCGAGAACTACGGAGACATCTCCCGCCCAGGACAACCCGCCACGGTCCATCTTTGGAACCAGCGGGTTTCCCATCAAGCTGCCGGACACGAAGTCCGCACAGTGCCGCAGCTCGAGGGCCACCACGGCGGTGCGGATCGCCTCATGATCGAGGACTTCCTCTCTTTTTTGACAAACGGCACGACACTGGGAGCCTCTCCGCAAGACGCCCGGCAGGCCGTGGCCGCCGGTTATCTCGGAACCAATTCCCTCCGCGAGGGCTCCGTGCCGTACGACGTTCCCTAGCGCTTACTGGTCGATCAAAACCGAACGCACCTGGTAGGGAGTAAAAGTCAACTCCTCCACCGCCAGGGGATCGACGGCTTTACCGTACATGTCCGCCTCACGACCCGTGGTCCCTTCGTTCAGGGTGAGCGCATGAGTGCCGCGACGGCCCAGGGTTTCGTGCACGCGGAGCACCCATCCCTTGTCGAGCGGTTCAGCCCATGCTGGCACGGCAGAGGAAAGACCGGCGCAACCACGGAAACCGGCGGTCACCGCCCCTCCCTGGTAGGCAATGCAGGGAGTGAACAGTACATCAGCCAGGGCAGCAGGCTGCTCGTGAACGGGAAGATCCGGCGCGTAACGGGTAAGCGCGATGTCAATCGTCTGCCGCCCGAGATCGGAATAGTCCGGCCGGTCGGGCGTGGGTCGGATCTGTGGATGGAACGGAGCCTCCGTCACCAAAGCGCTCCGCAGCAAGCTGATGCCTACCGTACCCTCGCGCGTGGTGAAGCCATACTTTGATTCCGTAAGTATGCCCAGGCCCTCGCTCTGCGCATCATCGGCGACCACCACCCAGCGGCTGGCGGGCACCTCCCACAGCGCCTCCTCACGGGGATACCCGGGCCACTGACCGCGCAGCACGCTGCCAAATGGCGCTCCATAGCGAGCCTCCCTGCCATTGTATTGACTGACAAAAATCGCCTTGAGCCATTGCTTCGGGTCGTGCCAGTCCACAGCATACCGGATGCGCAGGGCTGGCTCCCCGGCGCGCACGGAATAGATCACCGTGACAGCGCTGGATTTCGCGATTTCATAGGAGAAGGCGACGGAAGCCTCCAGTCCCTCCACTTTGATCTCGGGTTCACTCACGAGGCGGGCTTCGCTACCAAGAACGATGCTGCCTCGATCGACATCCCAAGCCTCAAAATCGGCCGGATGATCGTGATAGGAAACCAGTTTATGCGCCGTCACCTCAACCTTGCGTCCATCGATGAGAAGCGACTGAATGGAGCCATTCGCGGAGAACGTGGCGGCCACGCGCTCACTTTCCAAGGTCCCGGCCGAAGCTCGCGGCGCACGCACTGCAAGAGGGGTCAGCTCCGCTACGGGCGCACCGCTCAGCGGAGGCACGTCGTAGCAAGTATCCCCATCGATCCAGGTACGCGGGAGTGGAAGCGGATTGAACCACGCAGGAGTCGGCGCAGCAGAGTCGTTCAACGCCCTCGTCGTCTCGGCGAAGGCCTTGTCGGCCAGTTGCTGAAGCTCCGGAATCGCCTCGGCATAGACCTCCCAGATGGAACTACCCGGAATGTAGTCGTGAAAGTGGGAAAAGCTCGCCCGCTTCCAGTAATGCAGATCGATCGGACCCAGACCGCGCACGACGTGAGCCGCCTCGAGCGTCTGCAAGGCTCTCTCGAGCCGGCGGAATTGATACTTCAACTCCCCATGGGTGGTGAAAACACCCCGATGCAACTCCAACAACAGCTCTCCCTTGACCACTGGAAGTTCGTCCTGAAACTCACGCTGTCTCTCGAAGAACGGCTCGATGTTGCCCCATTCAACCTGCGGCATGCCTGCGAGATTCGCCACACGACGCGCACGCTCGATCATTGTCTCGGTCGGTCCTCCGCCACCATCCCCATAGCCGGTAGGAATCAATACCTCCGGATGCACGGCCGACTGCTGGTGATGCAGCATATCCTCGCGCAGACGCTTCACATCGACCCATTCATTATAATCATGGATCAGGACGACGTGCGCAGTGATCGAGGAATCATCGAGACCCTGCCAGACAAAGCTTGTATGCGGAAAACGGTTGATGGAACTCCACGAGAGCTTGGTGGTGAAGAAGCTCTTCACTCCGAGACCCTTGAGGAGTTGCGGCATCGCCCCGCTGTATCCAAAGACATCGGGAAGCCAGAAAACCTCGCTCGGAGATCCCTTGAGCGCGCGAAACTCCTCCTGCCCGATGCGCAGGCAACGCAGGATCGCCTCGCCGCACGGCATCTGGGTGTCACCTTCAACGTAAGCTGCACCGACCGCATCCCACTTCCTGGCCTGGATCAGCCCCTTCACGCGATCCAGCAGCTCGGGCGAGCGACGACCGACCGCCTCGTAGCTCGCAGGCTGGGAATAGCCAAAACGAAACTCGGGATACGTCTCCAGCAAGCGCGTCTGGGTCGACCACGAGTGCACGGCTTTGAATTCCCCCACCCGCTCCGGCCAAAGCCAGACGAGATCGATGTGCGCGTGACCCGTGAGCACGACCTTGCCTGCATCGACCGACCCAGGGAACTCCGCATAGACCCTGCGCATTTCCTCGACCATCGCATCCAGCCCCTCATGATCCAGGACATCCACAGCACGATCAAGACGCTCAAAAAGACGGCGAAGCAAGCGGCTCGCCCGAAATGCCGGGGCCGAGTACCGCACCGGGCTGGTGAGCGGCTTGGTCAGGCCGGGTGCTGTAGGCTGATACTCAAAGAACTCCGTCTCCATGAGTTCCAGCATTACCTTGAGATCATGGTATACGGCCCAGGCGGCATCATTGCGCGACTCCAGTTTCGGCGCGACGAACAGACTCCCCGCCTGGTCAAGATGGGCAGCCTCTCCCGCCAGCCACACTCCGCTGCGAATACAGACCGACTCGATCCAAAGCTCTCTGGTTCCGGCTGGCAGCGGAATTCGCTGGTGGGCGATATCAAGCCCCGAGTACGGCACACCATCAATGTATGCGGTTGCCTCGGCCTGGTCCTGCCAGTTGAAATATATCGTTTCGTCCGCAGAAATCTCCGGGAGAGTCACACGGAACCAGCTCTGAGCGTACTTCGGTCCCCAGTGAAAACTCCCCTCGGGCACCGGATGGAAATCTCCAGAGCCGACCTCCTTGACCGTGCGAAATGTGAGCGAGGGCTCGGTCTGCTCGATCCGGCATTCACCGGGCAGATCACGCCAGATCTGCTTTTCAACCCGGCGCACGGCTTCGCCGACCCTGGCCGGCACCAATTGGGAGAGAAAGGTCTTGGGTAACACGGAAGTGATTTTGTTACCGTTTTCGGTCCTTTAATCCATCCTGTCAACGGGAATCCCGCCTACCGCCTCGATGTGCCGGTGGATTCCCCGATAAACAATCGCGCATCGCGAGGCTGGACCAGCGAGGGCGTCTTCCACTCTGTCAGCCCGGCCATCCAGTCGACGGCCTTTTGCACATATTTCTGGCGGGCGGGCATTTGTAGCGAGGTAAGCGAAGGTACAAGGTACGGCCCCATTCCTTCGTCGTTAATGACGCAGACCGACACATCCTTCCCGATCCGCACGCCGATCTCATACAGGGCGCGCATGGTTCCGATGGCAGCCTGCAGGGTCACGCAAAGGACAGCTCCCCGCCGCAGCCATCCCTTCCGGATGCGTTCTCCTACCACACGATAAGCATCGCCGAGAGTCGCCGCGTCCTCCACGGAGCACAGCTCTCCGTCGATCCCGTGCTGGTCGATATACGCCTGCCAGGCTGCGATACGGGACTCGATCACCGGGTTGTCGACCTGGACATTTATGCAGTTGATCCGGCGATGCCCGAGTTCCCGCAAATGATCGAGCAGCTTTGAGACCGATCCACTCGGAAACACGATGACCGACCGCAAGCCGAGCGAAGAGCAGTCCTGATCCAGCCCCACAACCCGCGTCCCGGCTTCTTGAATGCGCTTCATCAATCGCGGCGTCACCTGGTCCCGCGAGTGGAGGAGGATGAATACCCCGTCGTATCGGCCAAAGGCTGCGCTGATCCTCAGGTCATCATCGTGCTCATAAGCCATGGATCGCACCGTGAGGCCCCGCTTCTCTGCGGCGGCGTAAACACCATCCCGCCAAAGTCCCGCCTCCCGGCCGAGGGAGGACCCCTGGTGCAGGAACGCGATTACCTTGCGTCGGACTCCATCTCCGTCTCCGGAGGGCAAATGCAGGCGCCCGCTCTCCGTCCGCAACAGGCTGCCCTCCTCGAGCAACTGCGAGATCGCCTTGCGCACCGTCGGTCGGCTCAATCCCAGCTCTCCCGCCAGCTGACGCTCCCCCGGCAGGCGGTGGGCATAATCTCCGTGAAGAAGACGCTGGCGAATCAGCTCCAAAGCCAGGCGGGATTCTGTGTCGGGGCGGGCCATGAGCCACGGATTATGGCGATATCTGCCACCGCTAGGCAAGAGTCCCCGACAGGAGACCCGGATGCTCGCTCACTTCCGCGGCCGACGACCAGGGAGGCTGTCGCTGTAGTTTTCCCAGAGCCAGAGCTGCACCCTCCATGTCTCATCCAGTATATCCCGCAACTGGCGGACCAGCCCGATGATCATGCGTACGATGTTCATGCGCTTGAGGTTTCCTCAATGGAGAGAGCTCCGGCAGGGACAGCCTGCGGGATTCCCCATCGATACAGACGACTCCCGGCACAACTGTGCCTATCGATAATTCTCAAAGCTGTTTCTGTATTGGTCGCCCCATGCAGGCTATAGTCCGCGCATGGCATTGCGTGAACAGTTTGCCTACGAACGGGTGGAATCCCGTCTCGAGGCACTCATATCCGGAGGCGCCCTGGGTCCCGGCGACCGTATTCCCTCCGTACGGGAACTCTGTCGCATGGAGCGAATCAGTCCTGCCACGGCGATCCAGGCCCTGACCAATCTGGAGGCCCGCTCCCTCATCTTTGCCCGGCCACGCTCGGGCTTTTACGTGCAATCCCGGCCGCATCTGCCACTGCCCACCCCGGCCCATGCCATCGCTCGCCCACAACGCCCCAAGGTCTCCGAGCATGTCGCCCAGGTGTTCCGCGATTTTGACAATCCCCGCACCATCGCACTCGGCGCGGGAATTCCTCATCCCAGCCTTTTGCCCACGACAGAGGTCGCTCGCTGCGTCAGCAGGGCGGCACGCCAATACGCCACCGATTTTGGCCGCTATGGCTCCCGCGAGACCGATCTCGGCCTGCGCAAGGAGATCGCTCTCCGGCTTTCTCTCGCGGGATGCACCATGTCTCCAGATGAGATCGTCATCACGACAGGCTGCATGGACGCCCTCAATCTCGCCGTCCGCGCCGTAGCCAACCCGGGCGACACCGTCCTGGTCGAGTCGCCGACATTTTTTGGCATCCTGCAAATGCTGGAGAGCCTCGGCATGAAAGTCATCAGCGTGCCGTCGACCTGTGACCGAGGATTGGATATCGCCGCCTTTGAGCGGGCGCTTTCGCGCTATCGGATCGCCACTTGCATTCTCATCCCGAGTTTTGGGAATCCGCATGGCGCGAGTCTCGACGATGAGCGACGCCAGACGGTCGTCGACCTCGCCGCCCGCCACGGCATCCCGATCATCGAGGACGATATTTATGCGGAACTCGGCTTCGACAACTCCCGGCACCGCCCCCTGCGGACCTTCGGCAGATCGGGAGATAACCTTCTGTGCGGTTCCTTGTCGAAAACTCTCTCTCCCGGCCTCCGCATCGGCTGGGTCGCAGGCGGCAGGTATGCCGAGGATGTCCACCGGCTCAAGCTGGTCTCCAGCATCACCACCCCGCAGGTCACAGCCAAGGCCGCGGCCGACTATCTCCGCTCCGGCGGCTTCGACCGTCATCTCCGAGGCCTCCGCAAAATGTTGGAAACCCAGATGTGCCGGATTTCCTCCGCCATCGCCCGCGCGTTCCCACAGGGCACCGCTCTCAGCCGGCCCGGCGGCGGATACTTTCTGTGGGTGGAACTGCCCGAGCGCGTCAATTCGTTGCGCCTTCGCGATGCCGCCTCGCATCACGGCATCAGCATCTGCCCGGGTCCGATCTTTTCTCACACAGGGGAGTTTTCCCACTTCATCCGCGTGAACTGCGCCATCGACTGGTCTTCTGCCGTGGAAGCCGCCTTGCAAACCCTGGGCCAGCTTGCCCACGTGCAAAACGATTCCCCTTCCGAAAACTCCTGATTCACGCACACCATGGAATTCACCTGCCTGCAACATGTCGCTTTCGAGGGTCCCGCCAGGCTGGAAAACTGGCTGGCCAGCAAAGGTATCGCACTCCGCAGGATTCTCGTATCCGAACAGGATTTACCTGATCCCTCGGAATGTCATTCCGTCATGGTGATGGGAGGACCGATGAACATCTACCAGCATCGAGATCACCCATGGCTGGTACAGGAAAAGCGATTCCTCCGGCAGTGCATTGATCGCGGAGTCCCGCTGCTCGGCATCTGTCTCGGCGCACAATTGCTGGCCGATGCTCTCGGAGCACGGGTTTTTCAGAATGCTCAGCACGAGATCGGCTGGTTCCCCGTCGAGCCAACGGACAATATCCGGCAACTTTTTCCATCGCTGTCTGGAACTCCCAGAGTGCTGCACTGGCATGGTGACACGTTCGAACTGCCCCGCGGAGCCATTCGGGTTGCCTCCAGCGAAGCCTGTCCCGAGCAGGGCTTTTATCTGCCCGGCGTCTGTCTTGGCCTGCAATTTCACGCCGAATCAACGCCCGATTCTGTGCAAAATCTGCTCACGCATTGTTCCAATGACCTTGTTGAGGGTCCGTATGTGCAAAGCGCCGCGGAGATCGAGGCTGGCCTCACCACCGGGGAGTTCGCTCCTTGGGAGCCTCTCTTCAAGGACATCCTGAAGCTTTAGCCTCCTGGCAGCCAGGGGTTCTCTCCGCGATCGAGTATCGCCTTGACCTCCGTTGCCTGCATATTCTGCACGTGACCGTCAGCGAAGAGATAATTGGCTGATCCCTTGAGCCTCGATCCCGCCCGTTCACCGGTGCGATGCCGATCGACCGCGACATCCGTCGTCAGCGCCGGCCAGGCGGTCCAGTCCGCACAGTGCGCATGGTCCCACGTCCGACTGACCGGGCGGTTGCTGATAAAGGCGAGCATGAGTCGCGAGGGATGCGGAAGATTTTGAAAACGTCCGTAAACTTCCGAGTCGAACACCTCATCGTTCAGCAAATAACTCGTCGCCTTCATCTGGAGGATCTGCCGCTGACGAATAGCCTCATCCGCGGGGCACACCCGCACCTTGTCGACATTATCCAGATAGTCGGCCAGCAGGTAGACCCAGCTATACTCGATCGAGTTCAGCCACTTCCCATTGAGCTTCACCCGGGAATCTCCCGTACTATGGGAGGTAACAGGCAATACCCCATCGTGGTCCCCGGCATACAGGAGGATGGCCTGTCCGATCTGCCGCAGATTGGAGGCGCACTTGGCGCGGTTCGCCGCCATCGCGCCCGAGGAAATCGCAGGTACGACGAGGCAGGCCAGAATCGCCAGCACCCCAATGACTGTGAGCAGTTCCACCAGGGTGAAAGCCCCGGCAACCCGCCTCGCATCTGGGACGGAATCCGGCCCACACACAGTGCGCGGACCGGTCTCTCCACCGTGGGTCAACGTACTGGCAGCATCCGCCGCCGATAAACCACCATTCCGAAAAGCAGGGCCGCGACGAGCAACGCCCACGTCCCCGGCTCGGGCACGGCTTGGAATTCATATGCTCCCGACCCGCTAACCGCCACGGGCGATTCACCCCCGATATAGGTTCCGGTCCAGGTGAAAGTCACCGAGTAGGTCCCCGCCTCGGAGAACCACCAATCGAGATGCTGATGCCCACCCACGGCGAAATCCCAGGCATTGCTGTTCTGCGTCTTGGAGGCATCGCTGGAAAACCAGACAAACGTGCCGACATTGGCTATCGTCTGCGAGACCGCAAGCGATCCCGGTCCGGTCCATCCGGTGAGGGTCAGCGTAATGCTTCCATCCAACCACTCCGAATCTGATCCCACCTCCTCAAGCCCAAATCCGACATTCGGCGGATAGGCCGCATTTCCCGTGCGATAGACCTGCGCTCCCGTAGAAACACCGAGAGCAGAAGCCACGGCAGAGGAAGAGACAGCCGCCTGCGTACCGAGGCGGGCTGCCAGGGCGTCAGGCGAAAACTCCTGCTCCTCCGTTAACGCCACCCCATCGACGACCGCACCAGCGCCAATGTGCCAATGTGCCTCAAACTCCGTCTCGCCCGGCGTGTACTCAATACCGAGGTCGCCATGGCCAGACGTGTAGATGGCTTGGGCTTCGGATATTCCCGCGGAGAGAACCATTCCGACTCCAACGAGACCGGACAATAGGGGCAGCTTGTATTTCATCATGAGAATTTTCGGTTGATATTGAGAACCGATTCTCACTTCCTTCCAAATTTGATAATTGATTGTCAATAATCATTATCAAATTCCCTTGCAGAAAAACTCTCCTGTACGAGGGGTTCCGGCTCTCGCATGGAAGGCTCTCGAACGCCTGGACAATCACGGGAGAGCGCAGCCGCTCCCTCGCCCCCGAGGACAACCAACGTTATCGGCAAGCGACGTGACCTATGCCTTGCCGACGCAGCTCTCGCAATCGCCGTAGATGACGATTTCGTGTCGCTTCATGCGAAAACCATCCGGTAGCAGACTGGAGATGCCACGCAGGCAGCCCACGAGGTCGAACAGCCTCTGGCAGCGCTCGCATAGGAAGAAATGATGATGAGTGCGCGAGGCCGCTTCATAGTGAGGCTGCACACCCGGGATGTCGATGTGCCGCACCTGTCCTTCTGCGATCATTTGCTTCAGAGCCCGATATACCGTGGCAATCCCAATGCCCTCCACGGACTTCCCCGCCTGCTCGCAGATGTCCAGGGGGGTAAGCGGTCGATCCGAGGATACGACCACTTGCCAGATGGCGTCGCGCTGACGGGTCTTGTAAGCCATGCCGGAATTTCTGTTGACGGCAATTGAGAGTCAAGTATCAGTTTTAAATCTGATATTTGGCTCTCGTTTTCAATCCACTCAAATTGCCTACCGTTATGAAGATCCTCAAAAAGCTCCCCGTTACCGTTCTCTCCGGTTTCCTCGGAGCCGGGAAAACCACACTCCTGAATCACGTCCTGAATAACCGGGAGGGCCTGCGCGTCGCCGTGATCGTTAACGACATGAGCGAGGTCAACATCGACGCCTCCCTTGTGCGCGATGGCGGGGCAGAGTTGAGCCGTACCGAGGAAAAGCTCGTCGAGATGTCCAACGGCTGCATCTGCTGCACGCTGCGAGACGACCTGCTGAAAGAGGTTTCCCGCCTCGCCCGTGAGGATCGCTTCGATTACCTGCTCATCGAATCCAGCGGCATTTCGGAGCCGCTTCCGGTAGCCCAGACTTTCACCTTTGCCAATGAAGAGGGCGAGAGCCTGCAAGACATCACCCGACTGGACACGATGGTGACAATGGTGGACGCAGCGAATTTCCTCACCCAGTTTGAACAGGCTGACACACTGGCTGAGCGCGATCTCGCCCTCGGCGAGGAGGACGAACGCACCATCGCCGATCTTTTCATCGATCAGGTGGAGTTTGCCGACGTGATCATCCTCAACAAAACCGATCTCGTCTCCGCGGAGCAGCGCAACGAACTCAACGCCGTGCTGCGCAAATTGAACCCGGGCGCGCGCGTGATCGCGGCCGAACGCGGCAAAGTCCCTCTCAATGAGGTGCTAAATACAGGCCGCTTCGATATGGAGCGTGCGCAAAGCTCGGCGGGATGGATCAAGGAGCTCCAGGGAGAGCACACACCCGAAACCGAGGAATACGGCATCGGCAGCTTCGTCTTCCGCGCCCGGAGACCCTTTCACCCTCTGCGCTTTTGGAATTTCCTGAACGGCGAGTGGCCCGGCTTGCTGCGATCCAAGGGTTATTTCTGGCTCGCCTCCCGACACGATGTGGTCGCCTCCTGGTCACAGGCGGGAGGCAGCGGCGAGTATCGACCGATGGGCACCTGGTGGGCATCCGCGCCGCTCGACCAGTGGCCGCAGGAGGAGGATCTTCTCGCCGCCATTCGCAAGGAATGGCAGCAGCCCTTCGGCGACCGGCGGCAGGAACTCGTCTTCATCGGCCAGGAGATGCCGGAAAGAGACATGGAGGAGGCGCTCCGCGGCTGCCTGCTTGATGATCACGAGATGACACTCGCCCCCTCCGCCTGGAAGCACTTCCCCGACCCTTTCCCTGAGTGGTTCATCAAAGCAGCCTGAAGCGAGTTCCAGGATAACCAGGTCGCCCACGGAGCGGGTTCCCAATATGAGCAATCCGGATAACCTTTGGAACATACCGGATAACCAACCCGGGTTGCACTGAAACAGGAGGCGGGCGGATAGTTTTGCCATGAGTCTCCCGCCCTCCTCTCCCTCTTCACAGCAATGGGATGTCGTCGTCGCTGGCGGCGGCCCCGCTGGATGCACCGCCGCAATTTCCGCCGCCCGACAAGGCCGCCGCGTTCTCCTCATCGAGCGCACCTGCTCCCTCGGCGGCATGGGGACATCGGCTCTCGTCCCGGCATGGTGTCCCTTTTCAGACCAGCAGCGCATCATCTTCGGCGGCCTCGCCTCGGAGGTTTTCCAGCTTTCCAAGGAGGGTACGCCCCACGTGCCCGCCGATCAGATGGACTGGGTCGCCATCGATGCGGAACACCTCAAGCGCGTTTACGATACCCTCGTCACCGAGGCGGGCGTGACGGTGCTCTTTGACACCTTCATCGTAGGTACAGAGGTCGAGGAGCGTACGGTGAAAAGCCTCACCATCGCGAACAAACAGGGTCTCAGCAAAATCGAAGCCCGCATCTTCATCGATACCTCGGGAGATGCTGATGTCGTCGCCTTCGCCGGCGGAAAATTTGAAAAGGGAGAACCTGTCACCGGAAATCTCCAGCCCGTTACGATCTGCTTCGTCCTCGCCAATGTGAACGAAGAGGCCTATCGCCGGATGCCGGACACCCGCAAGTCCATCGACGGCAAACCCAGCCTGATGGACCAGATGATGGCGAAATATCCGCTCATCCCCGACACGCACTTTTGCAACAACATCGTCGGCCCCGGCTGCGTCGGCTTCAATGCCGGCCATATCTACGAGATCGACAATACCGATCCCGCCGCCGTCTCCCGCGCCATCATGGCTGGACGCCAGCTCGCCGCGACCTATCGCGATGCGCTGAAGGAATTCCAGCCCGAGGCTTTCGGCAACTGCCACCTCGTGCAAACCGGCAGCCTCGTCGGCGCCCGCGAAACCCGCCGCATCACCGGGGATTACACGCTCACCGTGGAAGACTATATTTCCCGGCGGACGTTCGAGGATGAGATTTGCCGCAACGCCTACTTCATCGACATCCATCTCACCCGCGAAGAAGCCGCGACGAACAAAGACTGGGAGGTGGCGATCAATCGCTTCACCCGATACGGTCCCGGCGAATCGCACGGCATCCCATACCGCTGCCTGATCCCATCCTCCTTTGATAACGTGCTCGTGGCCGGGAGAAGCATCTCGACCGACCGCATCGTGCAGGGCAGCGTACGCGTCATGCCGGTGTGTCTCGCCATGGGTGAGGCGGCAGGTACTGCCGCAGCCCTCGCCCTCGCGGAAAACGGCACTGTGCGCGACGTCGATACCGGACGCCTCCGCGACATCCTGCGCGAAAACGGCGGTTATCTGCCGGAGTACGAGCCCGCTACGTCAGCAGCCTGAGCGGGCTTTGCGCCTGATAGTCTCGCGGGGTGAGACCCGAATGGGCCTTGAACCAGCGCGAGAAATGCGAGAGCTGCTTGAAGCCCAGTTCCAGCGCGACCACCTTGGCGGTCACACCCGGCTCGCGCAGGCGGCGCACGGCGTAGTCCTGTCGCCGCCGCTCGGCAAAACCGCGCGGGGTGAGTCCCGTGTGCTTGATAAAGAGCCGATTGAGATGGCTGCGGCTCATACCTGCTGACGACATCAATCGCTTTTCCTCAAAAGGCTGATCCAAAGGTGTCGCCCCGAGCAGGTGCAGCACCCGCGTGATCCGGTCATCCTGGGCAGCAGGAACGAAAAGCGATGCTCCCGCCTGTTGCAAAACGCGGAACAAGGCACTCACCCACGGGATAAAGACGGTCTGGCTGTCGAGATAGTCGATCAACTCCAGCGGCTGGCTCAACAAGCTGAACCGCGGATCATGCAGCCGATCACGAACGAACTTCTCCAAAGCCCGCCCCAGGCGGGTGAGTTCCGCTTCCTCCCGGCTGTCGACCACGGCCGCCATGCTCTCGGGAATCACCTGCTGGCCCGTGTGCCAGTGCGCATCGAGATGAATGGAAAGGATCTCCGAGCCACGCTCAAACTTCAGATGGCTCGGCCCGTTACCCATGATCATCCACTGCCCGGGAAGCGCTACACTCACGAGGCCGCCACGCCGTACGGTCATGCGCCCCGAAACAAGCAATCGAGCCGTCACATTTCCCCGCTCCGAGGAAAAATCCAGAAACTCCTCCGCCACCCGGCCCCGGTAAGCCCAGATCAGGGAAACCTGGAGGTTTCGCCAGTTCTCAGGCAGCAAGGCGACCGATGCACCTCGGGGGGAAACTGGGGGGATGCGCGCCACGAGTCAGCTTATAACGCGGAGGGATGATGGGAATCAATGGCGCGCTGGAAGCCAGAGGGCCACTTGACGGAGTTTGAAAGAGATTCGTAAATACCCCCATGTCCAAAGAGAACACCTGCCCCACCTGCGGAAAGAAAGGCCCGTGGTTCAGCCACTCGTACGCGCCTTTTTGCTCCGAGCGGTGCAAGCTGGTCGACCTGGGACGCTGGCTCGGCGAGGAATACCGCATCGCCAGCCCGATCACGGCGGAGGATCTCGAGGAACTCGCCGACTTCGACGAAGGCGAGCTCAAACGCAGCGACGACGAACCCTAAAGTTTGCGCCAGTCAGGCAGCGGGCGACCGAGCGCCGAATAGCAATATTCCCTCACCATCTTGATACCCTGGCGCAGGGCTATGCTGCCAGAGGCCAGCAAGCGCAGGGCAGCGACATTGGGAGCGACGATGCTGGCGGCCATGAAAAGATCCGGCGTGGAGGAGTCCCGCATCATCGCCCGCAAATCCGCCAGCGCCCCTAGCCGAGGCGTCACCAGATAGCACGACGCATAGTAGGCATCGGGAAATACTTTGCGAAGCGCTTCGATGTTCTTTTGCTCCGGGGAAAGGTCATACCGTTCCCGTACCTGTAAACGGCCATCCACATACACCTCGGCAGCCCACTCCAGCCGGGCAAATGCATAGGACTCCGCCGACCCCACCCGACCGGGCGCGAGCGATTCGATAAAGAGCATTTCGGCATCAGTCTCCGCATTGATCCGTGTCGACTGCCTTAACCGCGATCCCTTGTGCGGAATGAAAATCTCCGGGCACACCTCCAGCCACGCCCCGGCCTCGACAGAGAACGTCTGGTTCACCGTGGCGAGCGCATCCTCCTCCCGCACACGAAAGGCCCGCTGCGCGCTGGGACTTGTTAATATCGCTGATGATCCCGCACGAGCCTCCACGGAAATGTCGACCACGTCGCCCTCTAGTAGCCCCGCCGTGCAATTCACCATCTGCACGATGAGGTGGCGACCGTCCCAATATGGCTTGCTCAGATGCATGGGCGCATGAAAGGACTGCCGACCGATATGCGTAAGGCCATTCGGTCCTCGTGCCAACTCAATCGCCAGGTGCCCGATCACACGAAACTAGACGAAGAGATACTCGCGCCGCAGCCAGTTCAGCAGATCGTCGCGCCCCTCGCCGGACTTCAGGTCGGCGAAGAGAAATGGTCGCTCGCCGCGCATGATTTTCGCATCACGGGCCATCACGTTCAGATCAGCGCCGACATGGGGAGCGAGGGTGATCTTGTTGATCAACAACAAATCGCTTTTGCGAATGGCCGGACCGCCCTTGCGCGGAATCTTATCCCCCTGCGCGACATCGATCACGTAGATGAACACATCGACCAGTTCAGGCGAAAACGTCGCCGAGAGGTTGTCGCCACCGCTTTCGATCAGGATGAGCTGGAGACCGGGAAAGCGGGCCTGAAGCTGCGCCACCGCCGCGTCGTTCATACTGGTATCGTCGCGAATCGCCGTGTGCGGACAGCCTCCCGTCTCGACTCCCATGACCCGATCGGCCTCCAGGGCCTGATTGCGCACCAGGAACTCCGCATCCTCGCGGGTATAGATGTCGTTGGTGACCACCGCCATGTTGAACTCGTTCCTCATCCATTCGCAGAGCCGCAGGACAAGCATGGTCTTTCCCGATCCCACCGGACCGCCGATACCGATACGCAGGGTTTTCATGAGATAAAGAGTCGTTCGTCGGAAATCTCGTGCCACATCGAGGCGATATCGACCACCGGGTCAAACCAACCGATTTCGGCACGCGCCACAGAGAGGGCCTGGTCCACGGCAGGCATCGCTCCGCCGAGCGCCGCCGTGAGCACGCGCTGAATTCCCTCCTGGCCGATACGGATCAGCTTCGGCGCCGCCGCGCAGTAGCCCGCGAGTGATTGATAAAGATAGGCCGTAAGCGCAGCCTTTACCGGGAGGCCGCTGCACGCCGCACCCCAGACCGATGCATGATGCCCGATCGCCGCATCGCCCGCCGCCCGGTCCTGGTAAGCTCGGATGATCGGGACCGAAGAAACCGCGGCAAGCATCGCCAGGCGTCTCCGTCCCGTCTGAAGACTCGCCGCACGCAGCTCCCGGGCGGGTCGCAGCGCTCCGGATAGATGATCCACCGCAAGAAGGTCTTCGATGTCATCGCGCTCCACAGCACGATGGGCTTCCGCCACAAGCGGCAGGTCAATGTGCGCGGCTGCGGGTATCACATGGTCGCTCAAAAAACCCCGGAGCGTCACCTCATCATGCACCCGTCCCTGCTGCACCATCTCCTCCATGCCGAGCGAGTGAGCATACGAGCCCGTCGGAAAGGTGGCATCCGAAGTCTGAAGTAGGAAGGCGAGGCCCGCCTGCTCCAGTTCAATCATGATGATGGTGATGATGCGCCGCCCCGGCGGCCACCGGACAGAAGACGGCCAGCGACTCAAAGTACGGAATCTGTTCGCGATCGAGCATTTGTTTTACGGCGACATCCGCCGCAACCCGTATCACCTCGTCCACGATCTGGATCGGAAAATGGAGGTTCCCCAGTTGCCACGCCACACGCGCCGCGTCCGCCGGGACATAGCCGAGAGGAATTTCGAAAACGGGCTCCTCCCGCTGGCGAATCGCATAGAGAATGCCCTCCTCTCGCAGCACGAAATCGCCATGGGAAAGCAAATGATCAAGGTCGAAACCAAACTCCCGACCGTCGCCCGCGATGGCGCGCCAGCGGCGTTTGGCGAGGACTTCGCGATCCACCGGGATGGGAATGATGCGATCCGATTCCGACCGGTGGACATGCAGATGATGACGGACAATTTCCATACTCAGAACAAAAAGTATCTCTGGGCCATCGGCAAGACCTCCGCGGGTGCACAGCGAAGCTCCACCCCGTCGGCCTTCACCGTGTAAGTCTCGGGATCGACCTCGATGCGCGGCATCGCGTCGTTCCAAAGCAGGTCGCGTTTGGTGATCCTGCGCGTATTGCGCACTGGCACGAGCCGCTTGCCGACACGCACCGCTCCAGCCAGCCCCTGGTCGAGCGAGGCCTGGCTCACGAAAGTCACCGACGTGCCGAGGCGCGCCCGACCATGGGCGGCAAACTGCGGCCGATAAAACATCGGCTGCGGCGTGGGAATCGACGCGTTCGGATCGCCCATGTTGGCATAGGCAATGAGGCCGCCCTTGAGCACGACCTCGGGCTTCACGCCGAAGAAGGCGGGCTTCCATACCACGAGGTCCGCGAGTTTGCCCACCTCGATCGAGCCGACCTCGTGGGCGATGCCGTGCGTGATGGCGGGGTTGATCGTGTACTTTGCGATATAGCGCAGAGCGCGGAAATTATCCGCTGTCGCGTGGGCAATTCCTGCAGCACTGGCGGCGAGTTTTCCAAACTGCACCTTCATCTTATGTGCGGTCTGCCACGTGCGGGTGATGGTTTCGCCGATACGTCCCATCGCCTGGCTGTCGCTGGACATCATGGAAAACGCTCCCAGGTCGTGCAACAGATCCTCCGCCGCGATGGTCTCGCCGCGAATGCGCGACTCTGCAAAGGCGACATCCTCCGGAATGTTTGAGTCGAGGTGATGACACACCATGAGCATGTCGAGATGCTCGTCGATGGTATTGACGGTGTAAGGGCGCGTCGGATTCGTGGACGAGGGCAGGACGTTGGCCTCGCCGCAGACGCGAATGATATCGGGTGCGTGCCCTCCTCCTGCGCCCTCGGAGTGATAGGTGTGAATCGCCCGCCCCTTGAAAGCGCGCAGCGTATCCTCAACGAAACCCGCTTCGTTCAAGGTATCGGTATGGATCGCCACCTGCACATCGAGTTCGTCCGCCACACCGAGGCAGCAGTCAATAGCCGCCGGGGTCGTGCCCCAGTCCTCATGCAGCTTGAGCCCGATGGCTCCCGCGAGGATCTGCTCACGGAGCGGACCGGGGGTCGAGCAGTTGCCCTTGCCGAGATACCCGATGTTGACCGGGTACTCGTCCGCCGCCTCGAGCATGCGATGGATGTTCCATTGCCCGGGCGTGACCGTGGTCGCGTAGGTGCCATGCGTCGGGCCAGTGCCGCCGCCGAGCAGCGTGGTCGTTCCCGCTGCGATGGCATGCTCGATCTGCTGAGGACAAATAAAGTGGATGTGCGAATCAATCCCGCCCGCCGTGACGATGCAGCCCTCGCCTGCGATGACATCCGTCGCCGCGCCGATGACCATCGTGATGCCGTTCTGGATGAGCGGATTTCCCGCATGCCCGATACCCACGATGCGGCCGTGCTTCACGCCGATGTCGGCCTTGATCACGCCCTGCACCGGATCGAGGATGAGGGCATTCGTAATGACCAGATCGAGACACTCATGATCCAGCGCCAGCGGCGACTGGCCCATGCCGTCGCGGATCACCTTGCCTCCGCCAAACTTCACCTCGCCGCCGTAGCCTCCATTCTCCGCGATCAGGTCGCGCTCGACCTGGATGAACAGCTCGGTATCCGCCAGCCTCACCTGATCCCCGACCGTGGGGCCAAACATTTCTGCGTAAAGCTCCCTGGTCAGTTTCATAGCGGTCCATTCACCTTTCCATTGAGGCCATAAACTTCACGTTTCCCGGCGAGAGCCACGAGTTCCACCTCACGCGTGTCGCCCGGTTCAAAACGCACGGCCGTGCCGGAGGGAATGCGCAACCGAAACCCTCGCGCTGCCTCGCGATCAAAGTCGAGCAGGCTGTTGACCTCGTAAAAATGAAAATGGCTGCCCACCTGTACGGGCCGGTCGCCCCGGTGGGTGACAACGATCGTTTTCCATTCAAGACCCTGATTGGCCTCATGGTGACCGTCTTGAGAAAGAATGATTTCGCCGGGGATCATCGGATGGGATTGTGAACTGTAACAAGTTTCGTGCCATCCGGGAACGTGGCCTCAGCCTGCACCTCGGCAATCATCTCCGGCACGCCCTCCATCACGTCCTCGCGCTTGAGGATGGTCGTGCCAAAGCTCATCAGCTCGGCCACCGATCTCCCGTCGCGAGCTCCCTCGAGGATCTCGTACGTCAGGATGGCGATGGCCTCGGGATAGTTCAGCTTCAACCCACGCTTTTGCCGCCGACGGGCCAGATCGGCAGCGACCACGATCATGAGTTTTTCCGTCTCACGAGGACTCAGGTGCATACGACATCATCATACGGTGAGATGCTCCCTGACAACTTCATCAGTGAGCTCATTCACCGACCCGCGTGCCACCACGCTTCCCCGGTCGAGGATGGCGAAGTTGTCGGCGAGTTCTTTACAAAAATCGAGATATTGCTCCACGAGCAGGATCGTCATCGACTTCTCACTGTGGAGTTGGTCGAGGGCATTGGCGATCTCCTCGCCCAAGAGATTGCCCTCGTGCGGGCCCTTTTGGCGAATGGCCTCGAACGTCCTGGAGAGCTCGGTAAAGGCGGCCGCGTTTCGCTCTGCGCCCACACGCCGCATTTCATTGATGTCGTCACTCAGTTTCTCGATCAGCGCCGGTTCCGGATAGTCGGATTCATCGCGCAACTTCTTGAGAAGCTGGACTGCCTCGGCCATAAGGCCGGGCTCATTGTGATGGCCGCCACGGCGCAGGAGCTTCAAGGCGTCGCCGATCTGATCGATGATGTTGGGCTGAATGCCCTCCGTCGGCTCGTCGAGGATCAACAAATCCGGTTCTGTGAGCAGCGCCCGCGCGATGGAGAGTTGCTGCTGCTGGCCTCCCGAGAGCATGCCCCCCTTGCGTGAAAGGAAGTCCTTCAGGATCGGGAAGAGCGAGTAGATGCGTTCCAGTGAGCGACCGGGCTTCTTGCCCTGGGCGATCGCGCCGATAAAGAGATTTTCCTCCACCGTGAGGTGCGGGAAGATACCGCGCCCCTGCGGGACGTAGCCAATACCCGCCCGCGCCCGGTCCTCGGCTGGCATCTGGGAAATATCCTTTCCCTTGAAAATGATGCAGCCGCTGGTCGGGCGGTGAATGCCTACGATGCTTTTCAGCGTGGTCGTCTTGCCTACGCCATTGCGCCCCATGAGGCAAAACACCTGATTCTCCGGCACATCGATGCTGACATCGCGCAGGATGCGGGACCCGTCGAGAGAGACGCAGAGATTTTTGATCGAGAGCATACCTAGTGTTTCTTTTTGCGGCCGAGATAAACTTCGATGACGCGCTCGTCGGCCTGCACCTGATCGAGGGAGCCATCGCAAAGGACGTGGCCCTGATGGAGCACGGTAACCTTGCTGCCGAGCTGTCGGACAAAAACCATGTCGTGCTCGATGACAATGATCGTGTGTTTCCCCGCCAGGCTGAGGAGCAACTCGCCAGTCTTGGCGGTCTCCTCGTCCGTCATGCCCGCCGCGGGTTCATCGACGAGGAGCAGCTCGGCATTTTGCGCGAGCAGCATGCCGATTTCCAGCCACTGCTTCTGCCCGTGCGCCAGTGTGCCTGCTTTCAGCTCGGCCTTGTCGGCAAGGCCGATCGTCTTCAGCACCTCGTGAATGCGCTCCCGCTGCTCCGGCTTGACCCGGCTGAAAATGGATGGCCACACGCTTCGGCTTCCCTCGAGACCGAGGAGGATGTTCTCGAATACCGTATGGTCGCTATACACACTCGGCGTCTGGAACTTCCGTCCGATGCCGAGCCGGTAAATTTCGTATTCCCTTAGCTTCGTCAGCGGTGTCCCTTTGTACTCGATCGTGCCGGTATCCGGGCGGGTGCGGCCTGTGATCAGGTCGAGGAACGTGCTTTTGCCCGCACCGTTCGGACCGATGATCGTCCGCAACTCCCCCTTATCGAGGTAGAAGTTCAGGTCGTTGATGGCCTTGAACCCATCGAAGCTCTTTGTGACGCCTTCCGCGGCGAGTAGGAACTGCTTGCTCATGACTGGGAATCCTTTGGCACTTGAGTTGCGGCAGCAGCAGCTTCTGCGGCAGCCTCCCTGGCTCGCTTATGTCTTCGCCAAGCCTCCTGGATCTGCGCGGGCAAACCAACAACGCCTCGCGGCATGAAGAGCACGACCACCACAAACATCGCCCCAAGAAAGATCGGCCAATACGCAGGGAATGCCTGGCTGGCCCAGCTTTTCAGGCCATTCACGCCGATGGCTCCAATGATCGGCCCGATAAGGGAAGCCCGTCCGCCCACCGCCACCCATACGATGGCCTCCAGCGATTTGGCGGGTTCCATCTGGCTGGGATTGATGATGCCGACCTGAGGCACGTACAGTGCACCCGCCAGACCCGCGATCATACCTGCGAGAACGAAGACGAAGAGCTTGAAATTCGCCGCCGCGTAGCCGGAGAAAAGCACCCGATTTTCACTGTCTCGGATCGCCCGCTGGACCTTGCCAAACTTCGTCAGGGTCAACCACCGGCACAGGACATACACCAGCACCAGTGCGACCGCCGAGGCGATGTAGAGTCCACGCTGTGTGCCAGGAGTGCCCAGGTCAAAGCCGAGCAGGGTTTTGAAATCGGTAAACCCATTGTTGCCGCCCAGCGTCAGCTCGTTGCGGAAGAAGAGGAGACACGCTGCATAGGTGAGCGCCTGTGTGAGGATCGAGAAATAAACACCCCGGATGCGGGAGCGGAATGCGAGATACCCAAAGATGAAAGCCACCACCCCTGGCACCCAGAGTACCGCGAAGGCGGCAAATCCAAAATGCGCAAACGGCTCCCAGTGCGCGGGCAGCTTCGTATACCCGAGGAAGACCATGAAGTCCGGCAGGTCGCTCTTGTATTGACCGAGCTTGCCGATCATCAGCATGAGGTGCATGCCGAGCGCATAGCCGCCAAGCGAAAAGAAGAGCATCTGCCCGAGGCTCAGCAATCCCGTGTATCCCCAGAGCAGGTCGATGCTCACCGCCACAATGGCCAGGCAGAGATATTGTCCCCACAGGTTGATATTGAAATCGCTCACATGGAGTGAACTCCCCGCCGGAGTGAATGCGTTCAGACCCGGGATGACCGCGATAAGAAACACCGCGACGATCGCTCCGATGAGAACCTCTTTTTTGGAAACTTCCTGTTTCATGACGTTAGTTTTCCAGCCCGCGTCCCTTGGTGGCGAAAAGGCCTGAAGGCTTCCACTGGAGGAAGAGGATGATGCCGACCAGCACGAGCACCTTTCCGATGACAGGATTTCGCAGGCCGGTTTGGAGTATCTGGTCAAGCGTTCCGATGCCGAGTGCAGAGATGACGGTGCCGATGAGATTGCCTACTCCACCGACGACGACAACCATGAAGGAATCGACAATGTACGTCTGACCCGTGCTCGGGCCGATGTTGCCGATCTGCGAGAGAAAGGCTCCTGCCAGCCCGGCCAGCCCGGAACCGAAGGCAAACGTGAGTGTGTTGACCTTGCGGGTCCGTACGCCCATGCAAGCCGCCGTCGTGCGATCCTGCATCACCGCGCGGATGAGCAGGCCTACGGGCGTCTTGGCCAGGAGGAGCGAGGTGCCCACCACGATGGCCACCGCAAAGATGATCACAAACACACGATTGTAGTTCATGATCACATCCCCCACGGAGAAGCTGCCCAGCAGCCATGCGGGGGAGTATACCGGTGCATTGGCTGGTCCAAAGATCAGGCGAAAGAGCTGCTGCATGACCAGCGATACGCCCCACGTGGCGAGCAGGGACTCCAGCGGACGACGATAGAGAAACTGAATGACTCCGCGCTCCAGCAAAACACCCACCGCCGCCGCGCTGAAGAAAGCGACGGGCAAAGCAAAGAGGAAGTAGCTTTGATAGATGCCCGAGTTTGAATCGAAGCCGAATCCCGGGATGTTCACGCTAATCCCAAAAGGTGCGAGAGCGACTCCCGTTCCGAAGATACACTGCACGAGATAGGTCGCATAGCCGCCCACCACCATGATCTCGCCATGAGCCATGTTGATCACACCCATGAGGCCGAAGGTAATAGCCAGCCCCAGCGCGACGACGAGTAGAACCGATCCGAGACTCACTCCGCGAAACATGGTGCCGAAGAAATCGACCCAGAAGAGATGGTTGTCGATTGCCTTCAGCGTAGACGCGGCAGCCGCCCTTACCTTGGGAGAGAGCTTTTCATCCGCAGCCATTTTGGCGACCAGCTCCCTGCTCGGCACGGAGTTCGACTTTTTCAACTGGTTCAAGGCGTCGATTTGCATTTTCGGATCGGGCGACGCGAGATTGATGATGGCGATGGCGTCGAGGATCCCGTTTTTGACCGCCTTGTCCTGTTCCCGCGCCAGGCGGGCGTTGAGAATGGGAAGCGCCTCGGGCGACTGTTTCATGCCCAGCTTGAGGATGGCGCTCTGGCGGGTGGCGGGCGCCGGATCAGCCAATGCCAGGAGATCCATGGTGGAACGCATGGCGCGACGCAGTTTGGCAAAGGTCTCCACCGGCTTCATGGTCGCCTCGTCCACCACGACGGGCGCTCCATTGGGCCCGACGAGAGGCTCTCCGTTGTCGATCCGCACAGCCTTGGAGCCAGAGCCGTCCGGCATAAGCATAAAGGGAATCCGCGCTCCGTCCGGAGCCTCGTAGATGTAGACCTGACTGCGCTGCCAGGCCTCGAAAATCGGCCCCAGGATGGGCGAAGGGTTTGCAGCCATGTCCTGTACGATCATCGCCTGCTCGCTCTCGGAGGCGAGGATGGCGCGGGCGGCGCTCTGGCGGGCCGAGCTCTCCGACTCGTCCGCCTGGACGAGAGAGGCAAATGTCATCGCCATTGCGGCGACAAGACAAAGTGAACGCTGGACGTATGGTCGCATCATGAAAGTTCGTTGGTTGTAAGCAAGATCAGTGCTCGGCCAGCGGGAGGAGTTCGGGTATCCTCTCCCAAACTCCTCCCCGATTCTAGCTACCGAATATGTGAGACTACTCCTTCACGAACGTTCCCTTGAGGAACGGCTCGGGGTAGACCTGTTTGAATTCCTCCACGATCTTGAACTGCCCGTCGGCCTTGGTTTCACCGATGTAGGTATTCTTCTTCGTGTGGTGATTTTTCTCCACCGTGTTGAGTCCATTCGGACCGTCGAAGGTGATCTTGCCTGACTCGAGAACCTCGCGGACCTTGTCCACATCAAAGGAGCCGGCCTTCTCGACCGCAGCCTTCCAGAGATAGACGCCGTCGTAGGAAAGCACCATCGGGCTGCAGGTCACGCGATTCGTGCGCTCGATACCCTGCACCTTGGCGGTCTTGAGCCAGTCAAAAAAGTTCTTCTTGAAGGCTGCGTTTTCCTTGGAGTCAATCGACATGAAGTACGCCCAGCAGCCAAGATGGCCGACGAGATCCTTCGTGGGCAGGCTGCGAAGTTCGTCTTCCGAAAGGCTCATGGAAACGACCGGGCAGTCAGCGGCCGTGAGGCCGGAGGCAGCGAATTCCTTGAAGAACGGCACATTCGAGTCCCCATTGATCGTGTTGATCACGCAGGCATCCCCCGTGGCAGCGAACTGTTTGATCTCAGCCACGATCTGCTGGTAGTCGGTGTGGCCAAAGGGCGTGTACTTGCCCGCGGAGATCACCTTGCCAGCCTCGTCCTTGCGCAGGCCGCCGCCGATGTTCTCGATCGGCACCCCTTTGGACAGGAGGTACTCCAGCAGCACGAGATTCGTGGTCTGCGGATATACGTAGTCCGTGCCGATGAGGTAGAATTTCTTGCGCCCATCAGCGAGGAGATAGTCCACCGCCGGGATCGCCTGCTGGTTCACCGCCTCCGCGGTGTAGAAGATGTTCTTTGAGAGTTCCTCACCCTCGTACTGTACGGGGTAGAACAGCAGGCCGTTGTTCTTCTCGAACACCGGGAGCACCGACTTGCGGCTCACCGAGGTCCAGCAGCCGAAGACCACCGCGACCTTGTCGACTTCCAGGAGCTGTTTGGCCTTTTCCGCAAAGAGCGGCCAGTTCGAGGCGCCATCGACCACGACCGGCTCGATCTTCTTGCCGAGCACGCCGCCTTTGGCATTGATTTCATCGAAGGCAAAAAGGAGTACGTCGCGCAGCGAAGTTTCGCTGATCGCCATGGTACCGCTGAGAGAATGCAGGACGCCGACTTTGACCGTGTCCTCGGCCGCACGAACCGGCGCCATTGTCCCGACGAGAAGGGACGCACCGACCGCCATGGCCTGAAGTGTTTGCGAGAGTTTCATAGTGAGTATTTCTTTGATGGTGAGTGGATTTTCTCGTGGGCAGTGCAGGAACCCGGGCGTGGAAGCACGAACGATGCCGTTTTGTTCGCTACCCTGGCGACCAGCCCGGGTTCTGCTGCCTAAAGTGGATCTAGAAGGACAACTTGATACCGATGTTGCCGGTCACGAAGTTGTTCGCAACGTTGTTCGGGATCACAACATCATTCGTGTTGTAGTAGGTAATACCGCCATGGAGTTCCCAATCCCCCGGGAGGTAAGGAATCGGAACGCTGCCATTGAGGCCGAGCGCCGTGTAGGCGTAGCCTCCGCCACCGCCGTGGTAGTCTTCCGTACAAAGGCCGAGGGCCGCGGAAGGCGTGATGGTGAACTTCCAGATCTTGAAGTTGTAGCTAATGTTAGGAACAAAGAATGTTCCGTTGTGTCCGCCACCGCCTTCAGCCGCGCCGGGATCCACACGATTGTGGAACACGATGGACGGGTTGAGGAAGTTGTTGTTGGCGTATTTCAACGCGACATCGAGGATCTGCTCGGTCTCACCGCCGTAATTCCATGCCTGGTAGAGCACGGTGACGGAGAAGTCCTTGTACCCATACGACAGGCCCGCCCATACATCGACCTCCTGAAGGTAACCGCCGATGGTGGATGGCGCGTTATTGTTAACGTCCCACCAGGTACCGGCTACGACACTCAGGCCCTTGATCGGCGAGGCCCAGCTGATCTCGCCCGATGGGTTGAATACACCTCGGCCCCAGCTGGTGCCGCCGCCCCATACGTCCGATCCGTAGGAAATAAAGTGGCTGTTCAGGTCAAAGGACAGCCAGCCGGTGAAAGCAGGCTTTTCTTCTTCAACCACCGCCACTTCCTTCTGCGCCGGCGCCGTGGTGGTTCCGGCGAAGGCAGAGCCGACAGTCATGGTGCCGACGGTCAAGGCCGCCAGTGCACGCAATGATTTCATCTTTAGCATTGTTTCGTTTCCCTTTGTTTTTTGGTTGTTGAGAAGCGACCGGACTTTCGTTCGGAAGCTGGCATGCCAAAAAGCAGCGGGCGGGCCACCCAAGCGCGTTTTCCGCGAAGTTTCCGTGAATCGGGCAATGCTGTCCGCGAATCGGGAAATGCCGCCTGCGCGGTGAAAATCTACTCAGCGAAAAAGCTGCAACTGTCGCAATCTGCTCCGGGCAGCGCGTCCGATTTTGATCGGTTCGGCACACCCGGTGAGCGATAAATGCGCAAGATCGCGCGAGATAACAGTCAATTCCTTCAGATGGCTCGTATTGACCATCAGAGATCTGTCGAGCCTGATGAAACGGGCGGCCGGGAGGATGCTCTCCCACTCATGCATGGTGCGATCGGCGAGAATCGAGGTGCCATTTTCCAGCCAGAGCGTGGTGTAGTTTCCATCGGCCATCACATGGGTCACGTGATGGACCAGCACTGCCCGCAGCCCGCTGCTGGTACGCAGGAAGATCGGCGAATCCTCATCGAGAGCCGATACGGTTTTCTCCGCAGGCTTCGGCAGGTGGTGCCCGAGACGAGCCAGCGCGATCTCCAGGCGATCGGCAAAGATCGGCTTCAAGAGGTAATCCACGGCGCCCACTTCAAACGCCCGCACGGCATACTCGTTATACGCTGTCACAAAGATAATCTCCGGCACGGGATTGATCAGCGGCAGCAAGTCAAAGCCGAGTCCCCGCGGCATTTGCAGATCGAGAAAGAGCAGCGACGGACTCAGCTCCGCACAAAGCTTCGCCGCCTCGCTCACGCAACTCGCCTCCCCCAGGATCTCCACCTGCGAGTGAGCCTGGAGCAGCTCGCGCAGATGATTCCGCGCCGGCGTCTCGTCATCAATGATCAGCGCTCGCCAAGAAATCATGGCTCCATCCTCTGGCGCAGTTCGTAATCCTGCAATCGTTTGTCGTAATCGTGATTCATCTGAATCTCGACCAGGGCAACCACCTCGCCATGCCGCTCTCCGATTTCAAACCGATGCGTCCCGGGATAAATTGCCTCAAGGCGGCGACGGAGGTTCTGCAACCCGGAGCCAGACGGCTGATTTTTACGCGGCTTGCGCAGGGGCAGCCAGCGGCCGGTGTTGCTCACCTCGATGCGGAGTGCATGCGGCCCCGTCTCGGCCGCGATGCGCACCTTGAGCGGGGGATTGCAGGTTTCGCGCCCGTACTTGATGGCATTCTCGATGAGCGGCTGGATGATCACTCCGGGCACCCCGGCAGATCGCGCCGTCTCCGTGACGTTCATCTCGAGAATGAGGTCGCCGCCGAATCGCGCTTTTTCGACCTCGAGGTAACTCGCAATGGCATCAATCTCCGCCCCGAGCGAAACAAAGCCCTCGTGACGACAGGAGAGAGAATACCGCAGATAGTCCGAAAGAGATTTCACCAGCTCGATCACCCGGGGATTTCCCTTCCCCTCGCTCAGGATCGTGTTGAAGGCATTAAAGAGAAAATGCGGGTTCGTTTGAGAGCGCAGCATCTGTAGTTCCGCCTCGTGCCGCAGCTTCTCCGCGCGAAAGAGCAGCGCCGACTGCTCCCGTGTCTGCAATAGGCCGCGAAAGGAAAGATACAAACCGCTCCAGGAAACAAACAACAACGCGCGAAGGCAAAAGATCAGCCCCAGCATATGGGAATTGCTGAAGTCCTCCTCAGACAGATGCAGGCTCTTCTGCAATACCGCGAGCGAGGCGACGTCCAGCGCTGCCGTCATCACACAGATCAGGACGATGAGCGGAGCCGCAGCCCAGACCTCGAGCCTTCCAATGGGGGTGCGGCGATAGATTTCCCGCAGTCCCAGCGTGAGAAAAAAACCTGTAAGCTCCCTCACACACGTGATGAGAAAGGCCGTGCTGATGTCGGTGTAGATCGTGAAATTGATCGGAGACGAACACACCGCCCACCCCAGCCAGCCGCAAAGTTGCAGCCGCCAGAAGAGCGGCAGCTTTTCCAGGCCCCTCCAGCGATGCGTATCAGAGCCTTGAGAATTCTGGACGGCTTGTGTCCATGCAAGATCGACCGAGGGACCATATGTCTCCCGATAGCCTCCCTCGTTGCTCCGCGCCGCGCCCTCCACGGAGAAGGATGTTTAGGAAGGAACAAAGGCCAAGGCAATAGAAGAGTATCTCGCCTCCCTTCGCCTGCCGACTGCCAGGTTATCGGACGCTCGTGGCACCCGGAGAGGTTCCGGGCGCCATCGAAGGAGCTCCCGCCGAGGCAAAGAATATCCTCTCCCTGTCAGCCCTCCACTCCGCGGTATCAGAGACAACGGTGGTGACGGGGTCCACACTCCAGGGATGTCCCTGCAGCGCCAGCGATACAGTCACATGGGAAACTCCCGCCTTTTTCGCTATATCTCGCTGGGTAACATTGCCATTCATCGCTTGGGGGGATTTCTCATTTCAGTCCTCCTTACCGCCAGTCTGCAAGGAATCATCTTTGCCGATCCCTTCCTTTCTCAAAAGTCATTGCTCCCCTCGGCAGCATACACTAAGCGTTCAACCTAGGCCTTCAGGAACCTAATACCTGCGGGCTCGACCTCTTCAAAATGCAAATCCCAGAAAATTCCAAAATCGTCCTTATTGGCGATTCCATCACAGACGCCGGGCGAGATCCGTCCGGGGAGAGTACTCCATGGGGTGCTCCCGGCTTTGGCAACGGATATGTCGCCCTCATCAATGCCTGCCTCCAGGTCTGGCATCCCGAGCGCCGCTATCGGGTGATCAACCGCGGCACCAGCGGCCACAATGTACGCGACCTCGCCGCTCGCTGGCAGACCGATGTGCTCGACTTGAAACCCGACTGGCTCTCCATTGCCATCGGCGTCAACGATGTCTGGAGGCAATTTGACATCCCTCTCCGACCGGAGAACGCCGTATTCCCCGAAGAATACGAATCCACCTACCGCTCCTTGCTGGAGAAGACCCGCCCGCACGTCAAAGGACTCGTACTCGCCACGCCCTTTTTCATTGAACCCAATCACTCCGACCCCATGCGTATCCGCATGGACGAGTACGGGGCCATCGTTCGCAAACTGGCAAACCAGTATGACGCCGTCCTGGTGGACATGCAGGCTGCCTTTGACCGGCTCTGCGAGCACACCCACCCAATGGCCATCGCCTGGGATCGCATACATCCCGGCCACGTGGGTCATCTGGCTCTCGCCCGCGCATGGCTTGAAGCCCTGGGATTTACCTGGCGCTGAGGCCGTCTGGAGTTTCCTCCCGGCGCGGAGCCTTCGCCTCTTAGCGCCGGGCAGGTCCCGTGCTCCCGCGCTGGACCAGCGTGGGAGTGAGACGGATGTTCTCGGGTTTGACCGGATACTCCGTTCCGCGGAGATGCTTCGTGACGAGACGCATCGCCTCGCGCGTGTAGCGCTCCACATCCATCTCCATCGCAGTGAGGGCGGGAGCGGTGAAATCGCACAGGGGCAACTCGCTGGCAAACGTGATCACGCTCACATCCTCGGGGACACGGATGTTTCTCTCACGCAGTGTTCGCAGCACCGCCAGGGCACCCGTCCATGCCGTACAAAACACGGCCGTGAAGCTGCCCTTCCGCGAGTCGAGCCACGCCCCGAACCTATGGTACGAGCCCGTTAATGAATCCGTGCCCGAGGGAACGGAACAATCACTGATCAATTGCTCAAATTTCGCTGTTCCGCGCTTCTCCATGGCTTGCTTCCAGCCCTGCATGCGCGCAGTTGACGACGGGTTCGAGGGTTCGCTCAGCATCACCAGGATGCGGGAATGTCCGAGCTTCTGCAAATGCTGCGTAGCAAGACGACCTACCGCCACATCGTCGACCCATACAGAGTCCCTGTGCACCTTGGCCGGTTTGTCACGGAGAAAGACGACCGGCTTGCGAGAGCCATTAAATGCCTTCACCTGATCCGCTCCCATCTGGAGGTCGCCGAGGACAATGCCGGCATCGGAATTCTGCAATGCGTGCTCGAGGTTCAGATCATTGATCGAGCTGTAGATATGCACCCCGAATCCGAAGTTCTCCTTCAGGCCGAGCTCATAGATATGATTCGTGATGGAATCATAGTCCGGTGAGGACCACAGCGGCCGGATGAGAGTCACCCGGAAATCAGGTCGCGCTCCGATCCTCGCCACAACGAGACGCTTCTTTCCTGCAGGACGCTCGATGATCCCCTGCTGGCGCAGACGTTCCAGCGCCTGGGTGATCGTCGCCTGGGAGGCTTCATATTGCTCCTTGAGCTCCGCCACGGTCGGGATCATCTCTCCGGGCGATAAAAATCGGATTTGCTCACCGAGCAGTTTGGAAACCTTGAAATGCTTGGTGCTCAGTACGGGCGCGGCCATGTGATTAGTTACCACGAATGCCGACTCCCCTAGTGCTGTCAACACTCAAAAGCTCTGACGAAGATATTCGCGAGAGAAATTTTGTTCATATCGACTTAACCTCTTCGATTTATCTGCCCCGCTCTCGGCTACGGATTTTCCTCAGAAATCACCATAAGGCAGACCTGTCCGCCACAGGCGACCGGGTGCACGAATCGGATAGCATATTTATCCAGAATCCGCTACATTGACATTACCGGTATCCCTTTAGTGATCCATGACGACCCTTCACCGTCATTTTTTGGCCTCCTCCGGCCTCTGCCATCGGCAGGTTCGGGACCATGCCGGGCATCAGCCTGGTTTTACGGCCTCCGTGGGGCAACCCGGGGCATTCCACCGCCTTCCCTTTCCCTCGTATTCATGAAACGCTGCACGCTCATCCTCGCCCTCCTGGCTTCCCTCACGCCGTTCCGCCTGCCCGCCGCTGATGCCTCCGACAACGCCGCGATCGCCGCGATCGGAGAGGCCTACGTCAAGGCCTTCAATGATGGCAATGCCAAGGCCATCTCCGCCTTCTGGCTGCCCAATGCCGACTACATCGACCTCGATGGCGTACATCACAAGGGACGCGAGGCGATAACGAAGCTCTTTGCGGATTTCTTTGCCGCCAACAAGGGCGTGCAGGTCCGCATCGATAGCGAGGCGCTTTCCTTCCCCACTCCCGATACCGCCGTGGAGGATGGCCTGAGCGTCGTCACCAACGCCCAGGGAGGCGCCCCGAGCGTAGCTCGCTATTCAAATCTCTTCGTCCGCAAGGATGGCAAGTGGTTCCTCGCTACCGTCCGGGAAACCCCCGCCGCCACCTCGGATCGTTCGACGGAACTCGGCGCTCTCGGCTGGATGATCGGCGACTGGCAGGCCGTAACCAAGCAGGGCGAAAAAGTCCTCCTCTCCGTCGAACCCGGACCAAATGGCAACTTTCTCATCATCCGTCGTACCATCCTCAGCAACGACACACCGGTCTCAGGCAGCGTCCAGTGGATCGCCTGGGATGCGTCGACGGGTGGTGTGAGATCTTGGGACTTTGAGGATGATGGGGGCTTCGGCGAAAGCCAATGGAAGCCGCAGGGCGACGCCTGGACGGTCGACTCCGTCCATACGCTCCGCAATGGGACGAAACTCTCCTCCTCTCAAACTCTCACACCCAACAAGAATGGTTCTGTCACCGTCACGACAGCCAACCTTGCCGCCGGGGACCAAAAAGCCGGCACGCCGGAGGACCTCGTTTTTACCCGCCCCACTCAAAAGTAAACACGCCATGAAAAAGCAGATTATCCTCTACTCCATTATCGCCGTTTCCTGCGCAGCGCTCCCCGGCAAGCTTCTCGCCTGGGGTGCCTGCCGGTCGGGATCAGGTTCCTTTTCCGGCGGAGGCTCGTGGAGTCATGATTCCTCGGTCAGCGGCGGCGACGGCAGTTGGAATCGCTCCGGCTCGACCTCATATACCAGTCGCGACGGACAAACCTATTCCGCAAGCAGTTCCAGTTCGGGACAGTATGGCAATGGCTGGCACACTGGATCGGGCAGCTACTCAACCTCTGGAGGGGGCTCCGGAAGTTGGAATAGCGCCGGGTACCACTCTCCGACCTATGGCGGATATTCGACTTACCACTATGGCACCGCCAGTTACGGCGGCTGCTATGGAGGCGGCTTCAGCGCTGGGTATGTCGCCCCGGCGCCCGTCGTAGTTCCCGCTCCGGTCGTAGCTCCAGTGCCTGTGGTCTCCTCGACTACTGTCGTGGTCGCGCCGACTCCGGTACCTGCCACCACGGTCGTCGTACCCGCGCCCATCGTGGCTCCGGCGGTTGGCGTGGCAGCCGTACGCGTCGGGCCGTTTGTCAACGCCGGTTATTACCGTCGCTGGTAGGGCGGAACCTCTCCGCCCTTACCAGCGAGGTCTCTCTATCAAACTTTTCTAGTGGCTGTGGCCGCCATGGCCGCCGCCACTTTCCTCCGTGCAAATGCAGGCATATTCCGCACGGTTGCATTTGCCGCACGTCTCGGTGTGGTAATCGATGCGGAAGTTCTGCGGCTTGGCCCCTTCGGTCGTGCGGATTTGCAACACGATGCGGTATCCATCGCCCTCGGGTAGCGCCGTCTTGGAAACGAACTGGTCCGCCGCCTTCTCAAACTCGAGTTTCTCTTTTCCCGCCGGAGCCTCGGCTACCAAGGTGACAATCTGCTCCGCAGCGTTCACGGGCTTCATGTCTTCTCCGTAAAAAACCACGGATACTCTGCGGTCGGACTGGACGAGGAATTCCGCATGGCCTCCCTCGACCTCGACGACTCGACCACCTTTCGGTCCAGGAATGGTCTTCCCGTGATCATGACCGTCAGCGGCAAATACTGTGGAGACGAGAACGATGATGGCTAGTGCAGATGTCAGGAGTGTTTTCATAGGTATGGGTTTGGGTTTACTGGTTCGGTCAATTTACGGGCTTCACGGTGATCTTCCCTTTAGGAGGAGCCTCGTCGGCCGGAAGATCGAGAAAGGCGAGATCGAGCGCATTGCGCCATGCCTGGAGGATCGATGCATTGCGGCTTTGCAGCGCGTCGAGGTACTCGTGATGGATTTCCACGAGCAGATTCACCCCCAGGGCGCCGACGCGATACTGTCGCTCCGCCAGGTCGGCCGCAGCCTGAAGATTTTGCACCAGCGTTGGTGGAATGGCCTCCACCACTTCCTTGGCCGCAGCCAGGGCCGCGCGTCTCTGCGCCTGCTCTCGCGTCCACTTTCGCCGGGCATCATCGGACAGCCGCTCACGCGTCTTGTCTGGAGCCGCCCCGTAGGTCGCACCGGGCCGGGTCATTCCCGTCATCGCATCGTTTGCTCCCAGGCCCTCCCGTGTAAACCATCCACCAACTGCGAATGCCTCGATCTCAGCCGCTGCCCCGCCACCAGCCAGCCCCCGGGCGATCTCCGCTTCGCGGATCTTCAACAAAAGGGGGCGCTCGACCGCATCGACCTCCTTTTGCGCTGGCAACCCAAGGCCGCCGGAAATCTCCAGCGATTTGCCCGCCTCTCGCCCGAGCAATCCATTGAGACGGGTGCGCAGATATTCCGCACGCACCTTCGCCTCCGCGGCTTCACGGATGAATGGCAGCGCCGCACCCTCAAGGATACGGCGTTCGATCAGCGCTTCGACACCTGCTGCAGGGCGTTCCTCCAGCATCTTGACCAGCGCCCCGATGCGATGAGCTATGTCGGCCGCCGTCGCCGCAGTTTCCACTGCAGACTGATATTCCACCGCGCCAAGGCGCACCTCGCTCTCGAGCACATAACGAAACTCAGCGAGATACAGCCTGGCCATATCCCGGTCGAGATTGAGTACCGCCCGGCGCAGCTCCGTTTGCGAAGGGAAATCCAGCGGTTGCAAAATTTCCGGAACCGGGACTTTCGCGGGCTTGGGCAATGCCGCCACCTGCTCCTCGTAGAATCTTAACTCGGGATTTCCGCTTAACGCCTGTCGCGCCAGCTGGTCAGGAGTCAGCGCCTCCCCGAAAACATTGCCCGCCAGGGTAAGAAGGATGAAAAAACGCTTCATGTTCAGGACTCTTTGGTATTGCCTCCACCAAGGCGGGATTCGAAGAACTGGTACAACACCGGCAGCACGACCAACGTGAGAAAGGTCGAGCTGATGATGCCTCCGATAACGACAGTGGCCAGCGGCCTCTGCACCTCCGCACCTGCGCCATGACCGAGCGCCATCGGCAGGAAGCCAAGGCTCGCCACCATCGCAGTCATCATCACAGGTCGCAGTCGCGTGAGCGAACCCACCACCACCGCGTCAAACAGGGACTCCCCCGCCTCACGGAGCTGGTTGTAATAGCTCACCATCATCAGGCCATTGAGCACCGCCACGCCGGACAAGGCAATAAACCCGACTCCCGCGCTGATGCTGAATGGCATGCCACGCGCCCACAGGGCAAAGATGCCGCCCGTCACCGCCAGGGGTATGCCTGTGTAAATAAGCATCGCCTGCCGCAGGCTGCCAAAGGCCATGAAGATCAGCAGAAAAATCACCACCAGTGCCACCGGCACGATGATGCCGAGCCTCGACCGGGCTTCCTGGAGGTTCTTGAACTGTCCGCCAAACTCGACCGAGTATCCGGCAGGCAGCCGGACCATCTCCGCCACTTTCTTCTGCGCCTCCAGCACAAAGCTCTCCACGTCGCGCCCGCGCAGGTTGACCATGATGGCCGCGCGACGCTGGCCCATCTCCCGGGCGATTGTATTGACTTTCTCCTCCACTGAGAAATCCGCCACCTGCCCGAGCGTGACCAACCCGCCCTCCGAGGTGCGGAGCGGGAGCTTCTTCATCTCCTCGATCTTTGCCCGGAGATTTTCCGGCATCCGCACGACGATGGGATAACGGCGGTTGCCATCGATCACCATGCCAGGCTCGCCGCCCGCCATGGCATGCTCGACCGCGTCGTTGATCTCGCTGGCGTGCACATTGTATTTCGCCATGGCCGCTCGGTTTGGAGTCACCTCGAGGAGCGGCGCCTTGCCTAGCGCGTCAAACTCCACATCCGCCGCCCCCGGCACTTTCTCAAGGATCTCGCGTACCTCGCCGGCGATCTTCTCGATCTCTGCGTAATCATCGCCAAAGACCTTCACCGCGATATCGGCCCGCGTTCCCTCGAGGATCTCATTGAAGCGCATCTCGATCGGCTGGGAGAAAAGATACGCTTGCCCCGGCACCTGCACGCTGAGCTCGGCACTCATGCGATTGGCAAGGTCATCCTTGGTCGGGGTCCTGCCATCGACCTTCGGCCACTCCTCCAGTGGCTTGTAGAAGATGTATGTATCGGCGACGTTCACCCCCATCGGATCAGTCGCCACCTCCGCCGTGCCAATGCGGGAGAAGGTGTATGCAACACCCGGGAACTTCTCGAGGAGCACCCTTTCCGCCCGCTCCTGCATGCCGACAGAGGCATCGAGTCCGATGCTCGTCGTGCGGATCATGTGCGCCGCAAAGGACCCCTCGTCGAGCTGCGGAATGAACTCCGCCCCGAGCCGGCCAAAGATCAGCAGGGCGAGAACGAACAGCGCCACCGCGCCGCCCACCACCACCCAGCGCATCCGCAAGGCCCAGCGCAGCGTCGGCTCGTAAAGCCGCTTGAGAAAGCGGATGGCGAAGTTGTCCTCCTCGCTGATCCTGCCTCGCAGGAAGTACGAACAAAGCACCGGCATGAGCGTGAGCGAAAGAATCAGCGCCCCGATCAACGCATAGATGACCGTGAGGGCCATCGGCTTGAACATCTTGCCCTCCACACCCACCAGCGACAGGAGCGGGATGTAGACAATCGTGATGATCAGAACGCCAAAAAATGTCGGTCGACCGACCTCCTTCGCCGCCGCGAGCACGGTATGTATGCGCTCTTCCTTGTTCAGCAGCCTGCCCAGCTCATGCTGTCGGAGGCCGAGGCGCCGCACGATGTTTTCCACCATCACGACTGCGCCGTCGATGATGAGGCCGAAATCCACCGCCCCGAGGCTCATGAGGTTGCCCGAGAGCCTCGTCTCCACCATGCCGGTGATGGCAAAGAGAAACGACAGCGGGATCGCCGTCGAGACGATCAAGGCAGCGCGCCAGTTGCCCAGCAGGAGCAGCAGCACGACGACCACCAGGATGGCTCCCTCGAAGAGATTGCGCTCCACCGTCGCGATGGTCTGGTCCACGAGCGTCGTGCGGTCGTACACTGTCTTGATCTCCACTCCCGGCGGGAGCTTGCCCCGGACCTCCCGGATTTTGTCGTCGACCCGCTTCGCAATGATGCGGCTGTTCTCTCCCGAAAGCATCAGTGCCGCCCCCAAGACTGCCTCCTGGCCATTGTAGGTGGCAGACCCCGTGCGGATGTTTTTGCCGATTTCCACATCGGCGAGGTCTTTCACTCGGAGCGGCTCGGCTCCCGCGCGGAACTTGACCGGGATGTTGCCGATCTCCTCCGCTGACTGAACCCGCCCATTGGACCGGATCGCGATCTGCTCGCCACCGAGCTGGATCACGCTTCCGCCAGCATTCTCGACGTTCTCCCCGATGGTATCAGAGAGTTCCTTGAACGTGACGCCGCTACTCAGGAGCTTCTCCGGCTTGGGCAATATGACGATCTGCTTTTCGTAGCCTCCGGAGGCATTGACCTCCGCGATACCCGGGACACTGCGTAGCTGCGGCTTCACCACAAAGTCATGGATCAGTTTCAGCTCCATCAATTGCTCCGACCGCGTCTTGGGCTTGTCCACACCGTCGTAGCCCGGTGCGAAATCGACCACGTAATAATAGATCTCGCCCAGGCCCGTGGTTATGGGAGCAAGCTTCGGCGACACACCGCGAGGCAGTTCGTCGACCGCGTTTTGCAATCGCTCGCTCACCAACTGGCGGGCGCGATAAATATCCGTGCCCTCCTCAAAGACCAGAGTCAGTTGGGAGAGGCCAAACTTCGACAACGACCGCATCTCCGTCATGCCGGGTATGCCAAACATCTCCATCTCCAGCGGATAGGTGACCAGCTTTTCGATCTCCTCCGGGGCGAGGCCCTTGACCTCGCTGTTGATCTGGACCTGAATGTTTGTGATGTCCGGCACGGCATCAATGGGCAGCCTCGTGGCAGACCACAGCCCCGCTGCCAGCAGGGCGATTGCGCCCAGCAGCACAAAGACACGCTGGCGCAGGGAAAACTCGATAATTCGTTCGATCATTGGGTTAGTGCGAGTGGCCGCCTCCCTTGGTGGAGCGCAACTCGATCAAATAAAGGGTTTCAACTGGTTGGGTGGCCACGACATCACCGGCATACAAGCCGTCCGCGATCTCGATATAGTCCGCGGATTCCGCCCCGGTCGTCACGGGAGTGCGCAGGAGGAATCTGCCATTCTCGACAAAGACAAACTTCCCCGTTGCGGTCTCCAATACGGCAGCACGCGGGATGGCCACGACCGATGCAGCGCCTCCCGGCCGGGTCACCACCCCGGAGACGAACTCCCCGACGCGCAACAGCGCCTCGCTATCCGCAATCTCGAGGATCACCTCCTCGTTATTGACTGCGTCCCGCGATATGGACTCGACTTTCCATACTCGAGCGGAGAACTCTCCGCCACCCGTGCGCACGGAAGCCGGATCGCCCGTTTTCAATGAACTCGCCAGTCGCGGCGGCAGAAACGCCGTCGCGTAGGCCGATCCGGCCTGCTCGCGTCCCGGCCTCGACGGCTCCGATGCTGACCGGTAAACCTGAGCCTCGACCGCAACCGTCGGTGTCAGTTCCCGCTCCTCCGCCTCGGCGGTGGAAAGACCTATGGCCTTCCCTGTTTCCGGCATAAGCTGGATCCCCTTGCCCTCAGAGTATTTTGCTCCCTCCGCGCCGGATTCCCCATGATCATGGCCGCCGTGCGCCTCCTCGCTTTCTCCCTTCTGATGGCCCACAACTTTGGGTCCGCAGCCTGCAAGGGTCCATGCGTTCACAGCCACCAGTGCAAGAAGTACTGTCCTCCTCATCGTTTTGCTCCCTTGAGAGTTTCCAGCTGACCGCCGGTGAGGAGGCCGATGTCGAGCACCGCGCGCCACGCATCAAGGACGGCGTCCTGCGATGTTTGGAGCGAGTTCAGGTAGGCCGCCTGCGTATCGAGATAGAGCTGCGCCCCGATGGAGCCGTTGCGATACTGCGTCTCCGCCAGCGCGGAAGCCTCCTGCACACCGCCCAGCAACCCCAGAGGTATCATCGCGATCTGACGACGGGTGAGCTCATACGCCTTGATAAGCCCAAGCAGCTCCGCCTCGACCTCCCGCTCAGCCTTCACCCGCAGCGCCTCGGCAACGGCCATACGAGCCCTCGCACCCTGGATGTTGCCAATGTTCCAGTCCCATACCGGCAGCGTCGCGGAGATCGCCCCTCCGAGATTCTGCTCCGTATCCCCAGCCACATCGCGACTGAAGAATGGACCGATCGCAAAATCCGGCGCGATATCGAGCCGGGTGGCCGTCAGTTCTCGTGCGGAGCGCTCCAGCTCCTTGCGTCGGATCTGCAAAAGCGGACTCCCACTCTGTGCGGCCAGAATCACCGCCGACCTGTCAAAGACAGCCGTCGGCGGGGCAAAAGACGAGGTAATACGAATCGGCAGGCTTTGCGGGCGTCCCAACAGAGCGTTGATCCGCGTGCGCGCCCGTTCGGAACGAAGGGACGCCTCCTTGATCCTTGCTCCCAGCTCCACGAGACTCGCCTGGACCAGCCGGGACTCGAGTTGCAGCCTCGCACCAAAGTCCCCGCTCTCGCCCAGCTGCTCTGCAACCGCCCGCGACTGCTTATACACGCTCTCCGCCGCCCTCTCCGTCGATGCGGCGGCGAGATACTCGTAGCCCAGCAATCGCACCTGCGCTGCCAGCGACAGCCGGAACTGAGCAAGTCCCAGCTCGGCGATCTCGACATTCTTGTTGGCGATCGCCTTGCGCAGGGTCCCCTTGCCGGGAAACTCCAGCGTCTGCATCACGGTCAGGCTGAAAGTCGTTCCGCTTCCCTGGAGAATGTTCTCCGAGTCGCGAACCTCACGCCCTCCGAGCTCCACTGTCACTTCGGGATTCTTGAAAAACCCCGCCTGGGTACGTTGTCCCCTCGCAGCCAGTACCTCCGCCTCATAGGCTTTCAGTTCCGCATTATTCGCCAGAGCACGCGTCACCAGCCCGTCGATGGTATAGACAGTCCCTTCCTCGGCATGCGCCGAAAATGCGGCCAGCATCGCCATGCACCCCCACATCCCTCGTATTCGTCTCATGGGGTTTCCTTAGGAACCGTGGCTCGAGGGATGATACCGCACGATGATCCGGGCCGCCTGCCGCGCCTCGGCCAGTGGGAAGCTCGCAACAAAGGGAGAGCGTCCGATCTTGCCATTGCCAGTACGCGGATGCCGGTAACTGATCGGCTCTCGCGCTTCCGCAATCAAGCGTCCGCGGGCATCGAGGAGCTGCACGTCAACATGGCTGAGGAGCGTGTTGCCAGGACGCTTGCGAATGCTGCCTGTGACGTAGAGTTTGTCTTTCGATTCCACCGCGCGAAAGCTCTTGAACTCGCTGGCCGTGGACCCCTGACTCTCGATCACCAGTGCCGAACTCGTATGAGGGAACACCGTCCCGGCGGAGGCGTTGTCCATGAAAAAGGTAAATGCTCCAGCGATCGCGGCAAGCGCAGCAACCCCGGGAACCCGGTATTTAAAACGATAATGTGTGTTCATGATTGTCCTGATAGCCGCGCGCCTACGGGCGCACGGAGGGTTGAATGAGGCCTGCGTGAAGACATGCAGGCGCGAGGCAGCGCCTCGGGGATTCAATTGCTCACGGGCACACTGCGCCCGCGAGGAATCAGGACAATTGCGGCGGATGATCGATCTCGCGCACAGGGGCGTCGAGAGCAGCCTCGTCGGAAATGCGCAACGGATCAGCCGTCAGCGCGACATAAAGAGCCGAGTCCGCATCGGACAAGGCCAGGGACAAATGCACATGGGCATGGCAGCCAGAGTGTTCCGCCGGGCAGCTTCCACTTTCTCCGGAGTCTGCACATTGCACCTCCACTGCATGATCGTCCGCGCAGAAAATCTCCGTCGTGGCATGAGCCATCTGACCCACCACGACAAAGAGGAGGGCCATGGCCCAAAAAATTCCGGCGAATTTGCGGCAAACGCTCATCAGTGATCTCCCTATTCCCCGCAACCACGCCGTTTGTCAAACGGAAATGGATTCCTGCCTCACCGACCGAATGAAAATCTCTCGTGCGCCATGCGGTACTTCTGCGGCGTCGTTCCGAGCTGCCGCTGGAAAACCCGGTAGAATGTCTCGATATTGGCAAAGCCGCACTCGGCAGCAATAGCCTTGATCGTTTGCCGCGTGCCCGTCAGCCGATACCTTGCCTCCTGAATACGCCGGGCCAGGACAAATTGATGCGGCGTCTGTCCGAAATGTTCCCGGAAGAGAGCATGCAGATGTGCCTCGCTCAATCCCGCCGCCCTCGCGATCGTCCGCACCGAGAGGTCGGCCCTCATGTATCCCGCCTCGATGAAAGCCAGCGCCGCACGCATGCTTGGCGGGATTTCCGGACCGGTATTGCCTACCTCCGCAAGATGCGCCTCCCAGATCAGCCGCGACCACGCGCTTTCACACAGGATACTCCGGTCGACAGACTCACTGTGGTACGCTACCAGGAACTCCCTCCCGATTTCCGTCGCCTTCTGAATATCAGGCAATACGGAAAGGCGGGGCACGGGACGCGGAGTACCTGTGGGAATGGCAAGGTCAAAGACATAGCACTTGTAAGGCGCCTCGGGAGACGTCCGGTAAATCGTATCCTCTCCCTCAATGTGCCAGAACATCGCACCGGCTCCAAGCCGCAGCTCCCGGGTGCCAACGTCAAACCGCACAACCCCGCCCACAACCAATTCCACAAGATGAAAGCCCGCTTCTATCCGGTAAGGACGCACTTCGTCTACAGCGGGAGCCTCATAATACCCCATCTCGATTCCGGTCGGCCGTTGGGAGGGGATCTTCATATCAATGGGGATTTTGTAAAAGAATCAGAGAAATCGTCAATTTCACTCTCCTGATCCCTGTGACATACTCCTTCAATCCTTATCAGGACAAACTCCATTCCATAGAAATCGTTAATTCCTCCTCCTTATGTCGAACACCCTCAAACCCATTTCCGTTCAGCTCTACACTCTCCGGGACGAAGCTGCGAAAGACTTCCCGGCCGTCCTGCGCCGCCTCGCCGAGATCGGCTACAAGGGCGTGGAGCCCGCCGGTTTCTTCAACTTCACCCCGAAGGATTTCCGCGCCTATGTCGAGGATCTCGGCATGGTGGTCTCCTCCACGCACAGCCCGTGGGCACGTATTGACAATACCCAGGAGGTGATCGATATCTGCGGCATCCTCGGCGTTGACATGGTCGCGGGCGGCTATGGCACAAAGGAATTTGCCACACTCGAGGATATCCGCCGCACCGCCGACGAGGTCGCCGAGATCAATGCCAAGCTCAAGGCTGGCGGCCTCACCCTCACCCTGCACAATCACGCCTGGGAGTTTGAAAAAATCGACGGTCGCATCAAGTACGACATCTTCGCCGAGCTTTGCCCCGACGTTCATTTCGAACTCGATACCTACTGGGCCGCCAATTTCGGAGAAAACGACGCCGCCGAGATGGTGCGCCGCTTCGGTGATCGCTCGCCACTGCTCCACATCAAAGACGGCCCATTCGTTCGTCCCGAGTCCCGCTACAACGAGGAGACTTCCCAACTGGAAGTCCTCAATGCCGACGACGCCGCCCTCCTGCCGGTAGGATCTGGCAAGAACGACATTAAGGGTATCATCGCCGCGATGAATCCCGCCGTCACCCAATGGCTCGTGGTCGAGCAGGACAACAGCAAGACCGACATGTTTGAGTGCGTCGAGTCGAGCTATCGTTATCTCATCAGCAACGGCCTTGCCGCCGGCAACCGCTAGCCCTTTGTTCACCCATGAAATCTCTTCTCGACAACGTACGGCCCGTCCGCGTCGGCATTATCGGCTGCGGCAACATCTTTGGCGCCTACGCCAAGGGATGTCAGCTTTTCCGTATCCTCGAGCTCAAAGCCTGCGCCGACCTCAACCCGGATACCGCGCAGGCACGCGCCGACGAATTCGGAATCAAGGCCCTGACGATTCCCGAACTGCTCGCTGATCCTGAGATCGACATCGTGATCAATCTCACCATTCCTCAGGCCCATGCCCAGGTCACCCTGGACATCCTGCGCGCTGGAAAACACGCCTACAGCGAGAAACCGCTCGGCGTCACCCTCGAGGAGGCTCGCTCCATCATTGCGGAGGCCGACCAGCGCGGTCTCCGCGTCGGTTGTGCTCCCGACACCTTCCTCGGCGCCGGCTACCAAACCGTCCGCAAGATCATCGACGATGGCTTCGTCGGCCGTCCGCTCGCCGGCACGGCATTCATGCTCTCGTCCGGTCCAGAGAGCTGGCATCCCAATCCCGGCTTCCTCTACCAGCGTGGAGCCGGCCCGCTCATGGATATGGGTCCGTACTACGTCACGGCGCTCATCCACCTGCTCGGCCCGGTGAAATCCGTCTGCGCCATCAATGGCAAGGCTCGCGAGCAACGCCTCGCCACCTGCAAGGAGCAGTTCGGCAAGTTCCTCCCCGCGGAGGTTCCGACGCACTACGCCGGCACGCTGCTCTTTGAAAGCGGCGCAGTCGTCTCGCTCGTCGTGAGCTTCGATGTCGTAGGCGGCAAGCATAACCCGATCGAGATTTACGGCACGGAAGGCAGCGTGATCGCTCCCGACCCGAATACCTTCGGCGGTGAGGTCGAGCTACTGCGTAAGAACTTCCCCGGCTGGGCAAAGATGCCGCTCACCTTCGATTATCAGGAAAACTCGCGCAGCATCGGCGTTGCCGACATGGCTCATGCCATCCAGTCCGGTCGTCCGCATCGCTGCGACGCGCGCCTCGCCCTACACTCGCTCGAGGTCATCAGCGCCTTTGAGACATCCTTCACGGAACGACGTTTCGTCGATCTTGTGAATCAGTGCGCTCAGCCAGCCCCGTTCCCATTGGGCATGACAAACTCCCTGCTCGACGCTTAATATCTCAAGCCTCATGCAGAAGCGTCGCGTGGAGTTTATCTCCCGCGGCGCTTTTTTGTGCCCTGGCATTGCCTCCGGCCTGCCATCGGTCGTTTACTGAGGGTTCCATGAAAAAAGTCGCCCCGAAGTTGGAACATCCGTTCCCGTTCGACCCGACCTACGGTTACGATCTCGACTCCCTGCTGCGTATTCCCCTCCCTGAGGAACCTGCCGATTTTCGCCATTTCTGGGAGGCCACCTACGCGGAAACCCGGGCCATCCCGCTGAGGTTGACGTCACGGGAAATACCCAGCCCCCGCGCGGAGTTCGAGCTCTACGAGGTGGAGTACGACTCTCTCGGCGGAGTCCGCATTGGCGCCTGGATCACTGTACCAAAGTCCGATCACCACCGCGGCGGCTGGGTCATCTATCACGGCTATGGCGGGCGTGGCGAACCAGACTTTGATTTGCCCGCACCGCTCGGTCCCGCCATTTTCCCCTGCGCGCGCGGCTTCAACCGCTCCTCCCATCCCGACATTCCTGGCGAGGCTGGCAACCATGTCGTCCATGGCATCACATCCCGCGAAACCTATATCCATCGCGGTTGCGTTGCCGACGCCTGGCAGGCGGCCTCAGTCCTCATCGAGATGTTTCCGGGCACGGCAGAAGACCTCCGGTACATGGGCGGCAGCTTCGGTGGCGGCATGGGAGCGCTCACGATCCCGTGGGACTCCCGTTTTCACAAAGCATACCTTGATATCCCGAGCTTCGGAAATCACCCCCTCCGCGTAGCCGTCCCATGTGCAGGCAGCGGAGCCGCCGTCCGGGAGTATTGGCTTGCCCGCCCGGAGGTGATGAAAGTGCTCTCGTATTTCGACGGGGCCACTGCCGCGCGCCATATTCGCATCCCCACTTTTGTCAGCCCGGCGCTGTTCGATCCCGCTGTCCCTCCGCAGGGCCAGTTTTCTATCTACAATGCCATCCCAGGGCCGAAGGAGCTCTACGTCCGCTCGGCCGCGCATTTTGCCTGCCGTTATGAGATCACCGAGGGAGAGGAACTCCACTCCCTGCTCGGCGAATGGTTTTCCAGGAATCACCCTGTACCATGAAGGAAAACCTTCTGCCTCTTCACCCAGGTGCCACGGAGGAGTTTCGCCAGCTTCTGGACGGCAATTCGTTCCGCCTCGAGCATATCATCTCCCATGGCGAATGCAGTCCTCCCGGTTTCTGGTACGACCAGGAGCAGGAGGAATGGGTGACCCTTTTACGGGGCGAGGCAACTCTCGCCTTTGATGATGGCGCCCGGCAAACCATGTCGCCCGGCGACGCCGTGTTGATTCCAGCCCATCGCCGCCATCGAGTCGAAAGCGTCTCGGTCGACGCGGTCTGGCTGGCCTTGCACTTCTCCCGTTGAGGGGAGGACGAGACATCAGGCGGCTGCGGGATTTCCGAGCCGCCTGATAAAAGTCTATTCCTGCTTGGCCTCGAGAGCCTTCACCCGGTCGTAAAGCTTCCGGATGTTGTGCAGGAGGACATAGTTCTCCTTGTACTCACGCATGGGCTTGGCAGGCAGGCCGACGAGAATCTCCTTGGGCGGCACGCTCTTCGTGATGCCGGCCATGGCGGTGACGATCGCTCCGTCACCGATCTCGATATGACCATTCACACCCACCTTGCCAGCGAGCGTGACGTGACTCCCCACCCGCACGCTGCCAGATATGCCGACATGGGCGCAGATGATGCTGTGTTTGCCAATGATGACGTTGTGCGCGATCTGGACGAGGTTGTCGATTTTGACCCCCTCCTGAATCCAGGTACGCCCAAACCGCGCCCGGTCAACCGTGCTGTTGGCACCGATTTCGACATCGCTATCGATTTGGACGATACCGGTCTGCGGGATTTTGACCTGCCGACCATCACGGAATTCATAACCAAAGCCATCTGACCCGATCACGACTCCGGGCTGGAGTATCACCCGGTCGCCGATCTGACAGCGATCACGGATCGTGACATTCGCCTGGATGAAGCACTGCTCGCCGATCGTCGTCTCATGCCCGATGTAGGCATTAGCCTGGATGATCGTGCCAGCGCCGATGCGGACGCCGGGTTCGATCACGACACCGGATTCGATCCGGACTCCTTCACCCAGCTGCGCATCGGATGCGACATGAGCCCCGGGATCTACTCCCGGAGGAAAGGTGATCGGCTTCGGGGCAAACTCCATCAGGAGGCGGGTAAACGCCTCCATCGGGCTGTCCACCCAGATACGGATGGCAGGAATTTCCTCACCAAAGCCGTGCGGAACGAGCACGGCTGTGGCGCGGGATTTGCGCAATGCCTTGAGATACTTGGGATTAGCGTAGAAGGAAAGATCCCCCTCATCAGCATCCGTCAGGGACGCTGCGCTTGTGATCAGCGTCTCCTGATTTTCGGGTGCGACCCAGCCTCCCAGGCGCTCGGCGATTTCGCGGAGCGAGAGCGAGGGCATGCCTTAGTTGGCAGCCGAGCCGGGTTTCGGTGCGTTCTTGTTCAGCGTCGTGATGATGTCGTTGCTGAAGTCGAGGTCGGCGCGCGAGTAGAGCACGATCGGGATCTGGCCCATGCTGGCACCGCTCTTGTCAAAGACGATGTCATAACCACCGGCTTTCACCTTGTCGTTCACCACAGCCATGATGTCGTCGATGATGTCCTTGCGCATGCGGAGGAACTGGTCCTGCAGCTGCTTCTCCTTGCCCTGGCGGAACTCACCGATCTGGCGGTCGAGGTCACGAGCCTCGGTGATCTTTTCGTCACGATCCTTGGTGGCCTTGTCCTTGCCATCCTTGCTCAGTTCGGGCTTTTCGATGTCCTTGTTGAGCTTGTTGATATCCTCCATGAGCTTCTTCAGGCCCTCGAGGCGCTGATCGAGCTCCTTCTTGGCATCAGCCCGCTGGCTGTTGATCTTCGTCTCGGCGTCCTTCGTCTTGTAGTAGGACGTGAAGACAGTGTTCATGTCCACGATGCCGACCTTGATCTGGGCATTGGCGGAGTTTGCGGCCACGCACATCGCAGCGGTTGCCAGGACGGTGGAGAGGATGAGTTTGCGCATAGGGTGTTTTTAACTGATTGGAGTTTAAATTCGACCGCCGAGGGCGCGGCTACGTTCAAAATTAAAACTGGTAGCCGATATTGAAGTTGAACTTGCCCGGAGGGCCATTCCACGTGTCGTGGATGACCGGATAACCGTAATCGACGCGGATCGGTCCGATCGGCAGGTCGAGTCGCAGGCCGATACCGATGTCTGCATTCACGTCCGATGTGCTGAAATCATACGCATCAGCATTCACGAAACCGGCGTCCGTAAAGACCGCACCGCGCACTCGCGACATGATCGGGAATGTCAACTCGAGCGTCATGTACCCGAGCGACTGACCACCGATCGGGTTGTCGTACTGGTCGACCGGACCCACCTCGCGGTAGTTGAAACCACGCAGATTGTTCGCGCCGCCGAGATAAAGTCGGTCAAAGATCGGCACTTCGTTGGACCCGCCCCAGGAATCCACCACGGCGAGTTCGCCCTTTACCGTGAAGATCATGTCCCACGGCAGCAGGAAGTACTTGGAAGCCTCGATCGACACCCCGTAGTCCTGCACGTCTCCACCAAGGCCGCCGCCCGCAATGAAGGTCGTAAACTCAACCAACTCGCCGCGTCGGGTGAGGAACAGGCTGTCGCGGGTGTCCCACGTCAGGCCGCCTGTGAAGGCGCTGCGGGTGTAAAGCCCGGCAGAGTCCTGAATGAACTGGCCGACATTGTCCGTATCGACGTCGAAGATATCGATGCCTTCGAGACGGTACTCGAGGCGTCCCGCCAGGGCGCGCCACAGCTGCTTGCGAGCCTGAATGGCGAAGCCGTAGTTGGACTGGTTGTACACCGAGGAGAGGAAGTTCGCCTCGCGGTAGTACGCCTCGCCGCCAACCGAGAGCTTGTAACCCATGAACCATGGCTCGGTGAGCGAAACGACGAAGTCTTTACGCTGCAAACCGTACTGGGCGCGAATGCGGAATCGCTGACCTCCGCCCACGAAGGTCGGCCAGTTGAAGAGATCGAAGTTGCTCTGCTGCAATTCGGCGAAACCGACCAGACTATCCGTCGTGCTGAAGCCCACGCCGAAGTTGAACGAACCCGTGCGCTTCTCATTGACGATCACATTCAGGTCTTTGCGTCCCGGAACGATCGTCTCAGTGGGCACCGTTTCCACCTTGTCAAAGTAGTTCAGGTTCTCCAACCGCTTGCGGCTCACGTCCACCAGCGTGGTGTCAAAGACATCGCCCGGCTTCACGGCCATCTCACGACGGATCACACGATCCTTCGTGCGGGTGTTGCCCTGGATGTTGACGAGGTTCACATAGCTCTGGAACTGCTCGTCGATGCGATAGGTCACGTCCACCGCACCCGGGCCAGCCGGGAGCACCTCGGGCATCGCGACCATGTCGACGTAGCCGCGAGCGCCGTAGAAATCACGCAGGAGTTTGAGATCATCGCCCATTCCCTTGGGGGTGAAGAGCGAGCCATTCTGCATCGAGAGGCGGGCCTTCAGATCCTCCGTCGGGACGATATTTACGCCCTCGAGCTTGAGGTTGTTCACGCGATACTGGATACCTTCGACGATCGTGATATTCAGCTCCACGCCATCGCTTTCCAGCGGAACCGTTTGGAAATCCTGCACCTGCACATCCGCAAAACCGCGGTTCTGATAAAGAGTGCGGATTGCGACCTTGTCCTCTTCCATCTGCGCCGGAAGGAGGCGACCGCTCTTGTTGAAGAACGAAAGGATGTTCCAGGTCTTGGTCTTCATCACCTTGAGCAGGTCGCGCGGCAGCACGCTGTCGTTGCCGATGAAGTTGATGCGGCGTACCACGAGGCGAGGGCCTTCGGTGATCTGGAAAATGACGCGCACGCGATTGGAATTCGCGATCTCCTGCACCCGAAACTGCACCTGCACGTCGGAGTAAAAACGGTCCTCGTAGATCTTGAGGATTTTCTGGCGGTCCGACTCCAGCTTTTCCTCGCTCAGCACGTCGCCCACCTTGGTGGAAACTTCCCGGCGCACGCGATTCATGGAAAGCTGCTCGGCACCCTCGATCACAACCTCCTCAATGACGGGGCGACCCTGCAGGAGCACCGTCACCTTCACGCCGTCCGCAGCCGGCTCGGCAAACATACGCACGTTGGCCACGCCGCCCGTCGCATACAGGGCGCGGATGTCGGACTCCACGGCACGCTCGCTGTACGGCTCTCCGACCTTGGTCGCCAGGTTATCACGCACTCGCTGTTCGCTGATGGCCGGCGGACCGACATATTCAACGGCGATTTCGCGAATGATGGGACCGGTCTGTTCCTGCGCCTTCAAGACAGGGGCAAGCGCGAACAGGATGGCAACCGCCACCAGACAGTGAATATGTCGGAAAAATCTCATGGGCAAAGGCAACCTGCCCAAGGCCTCATCGACTTTGGGCAAGTCCGTTAGCACTTGCGGAATGGGGCCACTCCGTCAAGGAAGAAGGTGTCCCGATCCCGCCAAATCCCCACCACAGCCATCGGTGAATCCAATGATGACCCCGTCCGAATGGGACCTGCATCGACGAACGCTCGCTGTTTACCATCCCGTATCTCGCGGGAAACAGCGCAATCTTTGGCGGAAACTTGCCCAAGGTTCCGTGGTTGGATATCGTCTATGAGGTCTATGCTCCTCCGATTTGCCCTGCTTGTGATGGTTGTCTTTGTACTGGCGGGATGTGTGGCCACTCCCCAAGGGAGAAAATTCGATCCCTGGCAGGGTGCTGTGAATACCGATCGCCAGATCGGCGAGTGGATCAACAGCCAGAACAATTAGGTCCCCTGACCTCTCAAGCCACCGCGAGATTCAGTGTCCGCTGACCGGGCTGAATCTCGAAAAGCACCGGCACATCGGTCAGTTCCCGCAGGAGAGCGGCGTTCGTGCGTTCGGAAATCGTCTCTGGGGGATGCAGGTGGTTGATGATCAGTCCCGCACACGTGAACCCACGGGTTCGGACGCTCTCGATGGTGAGAAGCGTGTGATTGATGCATCCCAACCGGTTGGCCACCACAATCACCACCGGCAAATCAAAGATCGCCGCAAACTCCGCACCTCCGAGTCCCTCCGCCACGGGGACCAGCCAACCGCCGACCCCCTCGACCAGCAACGATTTCCGGCTCTGTCGGAGAGCGGTGTACCAATCTCGGAGATTCGCCCTCTCAATGGTTCGCCCTTCCTCGCGAGCCGCCACCAGGGGCGCAGCGGGAGCATCGAACCAGAGTGGGTTGATGGCATCGAGGGGCAACTCCCCTCCGATCGCATTGCGCAGAGACTCTGCATCCTCACGATCACCGCAGCTGATCGGTTTCAGCGCCACGGTATCCAACCCCGCCGAACGCAACGCTCGAGTGAGCAGGGCCGTAACATAAGTTTTGCCGACGCCGGTATCCGTGCCGGTGATGAAGTAGTTCACTTCTGAGCGTTCTCGATGGCCTCGAGGAAAACTTTTTCCAAAGTGCGCTGCGGTTTGCGGGTTTCCACCAGCTTTGCACCGGATTCCGCGACGAGGCGGGCGATTTTGTCCTGCAAACCATCGGGCGCGTTCTCGACCAGGTACTCGGTCTGACCGCCCACCGTGATGAGGTCCGTGAGGCTTCCCTCGCGCAGCATCACTCCTCTCGACATGATTCCGACCCGGTCGCAAACTTCCTGCACCTGCTCCAGGAGATGGGAGGTGAGGAGGACCGTCTTGCCTCGCCGTTTCATTTCCAGGATGAGGTCCCGGATCTGCCGGGAACCCAGAGGATCGACACCCGCGGTGGGTTCGTCGAGGACGAGGAGCCGCGGGTCCTGCACGAGCGCCTGGGCGAGGCCGATGCGCTGAAGCATGCCCTTCGAAAATCCTCCGACCCGGCGATGGCGCGCATCCTCGAGACCGACGAGTTCCAACAACTCGCCGATCTTGCTGGTCAACGCCTTGCCTCCCAACCCGCAGATCTTGCCGTAAAAGCGAATCGTCTCCTCGGCAGTCAGGAATTTGTAAAAATATGGGTTCTCCGGCAGGAAGCCGACATCCCGGTGGCTGTGATAATCGCGGCTATCCTCGCCGAAAATCTCCGTCTTGCCGTGAGTCGCCGTGACGAGGCCGAGCAGGATCTTCAGCGTCGTACTTTTGCCGGAACCATTGGGACCCAGCAGCCCGTATACCTGTCCCTCAGGCACATCGAGATTCAAGTCCTTCACCGCGACGACCTTCTGTCGGCGAAGATGGACGGGATACAACTTGGTGAGGCCGGTGATTCGTACGGCGGGGGTGCTCATGAGATGATCTGGAATCCTTTAAATGCGTTGGGCAGGGCGATTTTTTCGCGTTGTTCCGTCGTGATGTGCCCCGACAGGACACTATCGCGGATGTCGGTCAAAAAGGCATTCACTTCCTCATCGTCTCCGCTCACCTGCAATTCGACCCGACCGTCTGGAAGGTTCCGCACGAGGCCGGTGACGTCGTAGCCTTGCGCGATTTTCCGCGCGGTCCAACGGAACCCGACGCCTTGCACGCGGCCCTCGTAAAAAACTCGCGTCGCGTTCATTTGCGAATCTGCCCGTCGCCGCGGATCACGTATTTGTAGGTGGTCAGTTCGTCGAGACCCATCGGACCGCGAGCATGGAGTTTGTCGGTACTGATGCCGATCTCGGCTCCAAAACCGAACTCCCCGCCATCGGTGAATCGCGTCGAGGCATTCCAATATACCGTGGCCGAATCCACCTCGTTGAGGAACTGCTCAGCGGCAGCCGTATCAGCCGTCACGATGGCGTCGCTGTGGTGCGAGCCGTATTTTTCGATGTGTTCGATGGCCTCGGCGAGATCGTCGACAACCTTCACGGAAATAATCAGATCGAGGTACTCCGCCGTCCAGTCCTCCTCGGTCGCAGGCTGGGATTTGCCGTTCAGGATGGCTCGAGTCGCCTCGTCGCCGCGAATCTCCACGCCTTTGGCGATGAGTTCCGCGCCGGCTTTTTCGAGAAACAGTTGAGCCACCGCGCGGTGAACCAGCAGCGTCTCGACGGCATTGCACACACCGGGGCGCTGAACCTTGCCGTTGATCGTGATCTCGGTCGCCATGTCGAGGTCGGCATCCTGGTCGACATACACATGGCAGACGCCATGGTAGTGCTTGATCACCGGCATACGGGCATGGCTCACGACCGTCTCAATGAGCTGATGACCTCCCCGGGGCACGATGAGATCGATGTAGCGATCCATCTCCGCCATGAGGCGCACCGCATCTCGGTCCGTGGTGGGAATGAGTTGCACGGCATCCGCGGGCAGACCATGGGCGCTGCCGCCCGCCTGCATGGCCTCGGCAATGGCGAGGTTGGAGTTGATCGCCTCGGAGCCTCCGCGCAGGATCACGGCATTGCCCGTCTTCAGGCAGAGCACCGCGGCGTCGCTCGTCACGTTGGGACGGGATTCGTAAATGATCCCGATCACTCCGATGGGAGTACGCACTTTATTGATTTGCAGCCCGTTGGGCCGGGTCCATCGGTCAATCGTCTTTCCGACAGGATCATCCAGTTCCGCCACGCTGCGGATGCCCTCCGCCATCGCGGTGATGCGTTCCTTGCTGAGGCGCAGGCGGTCGAGCATGGCCTTGCTCAGGCCGTTCTTCTCGGCTCGCTCCAGATCGCTCGCGTTGGCCTCGATAATGGCTGGGGCGCGCTCGACCAAGGCATCGGCGATTCCTCTCAGCGCGGCGTTCTTGGCGTCGGCGGAGAGCTTGGCGAGTTCACGGGAGGCTGCGCGAGCCTTGCGCCCGATTTCCGTTATCTGATCCTGCAATGTCATTGGGTAAGAGAGACGGGATCATACGCGATCCCGTGCGCCTCCGCCACCGCTTTGCACGTGAGCTTTCCATCCTGGATCTCGATGCCATGCAGCAGGCCCGGCTGGCGGTTCACCGCTTCAGCGAGGCTAAATTCCGCCAGTGTCTCGATATACCGGTACGTTGCATTCGTCAGGGCCTGGGTGGCCGTGCGGGCATAGGCTCCGGGCATGTTGGCCACGCAATAATGCACCACCCCCTCCTCAATGAAGGTCGGGTCATGGTGCGTCGTCGGGCGTGACGTCTCCACACAACCGCCCTGGTCTATGGCGATGTCCACGAGCACGCTGCCGGGTTTCATCATGCGGAGCATTTCGCGAGTAATCAGCTTGGGAGCCCGCGCCCCCGGCACGAGGACCGCGCCAATGAGGAGATCCACCGTAGGCAGCAACTCGATCAGGCTCGCCTCACTGGAAAACAGGGTGTGCGCCGGCCCCATCGTGATGTCGAGGAACCGCATGCGCTCGAGATCGACCTCGAGGATCGTCACATCGGCGCCGAGGCCGGTCGCCATGCGGGCAGCATTTACGCCACTCGTCCCGCCGCCGATCACGACCACCTTGCCCGGCAGTACACCGGGGACACCGCCGAGAAGCACTCCCTTGCCGTCATTGTGCTTGGCGAGAAAATATCCGCCAACCAGCACAGACATGCGCCCGGCGATTTCGCTCATGGGTTCGAGCAGCGGCAGGCGACGGTTTACCTCGACCGTCTCGTAGGCGATACAGGTCGCTTCGGTGGCCAGAAGCGCTTCCGTAAGCGGCTTGCTCGCAGCGAGATGCAGATAGGTAAAAAGGGTCTGCCCCTTGCGCAACAGTCCGTACTCAGACGGCAAGGGTTCCTTGACCTTTACGATCAGGTCGGCTCGGGCAAAGACCTCCTCGTGCGTCGCCACGATCTCGGCGCCTGCCTGTCGGTAATCGGCATCCTGGTAGCCGATGCCAGCTCCCGCGTTGGTTTCCACCACGACCCTATGTCCGCGTTTCACCAGTTGGTACGCGCCGGAAGGCACCAGCGCGACGCGGAATTCCTGTTCCTTGATCTCTTTGGGAACCCCGATAATCACGTAGTGATTATCTCCCTGAAAACCTAAAGCGACAAGTTCTTTGCCTTGGGTCCAAAATCAGATATTACCCGGTAACCGTATGGTTTCGCGCCAATGCGCTCTCGCTCTTAGCCTTGCCTGCAGCGTCGGTCTTCTCTTTGCCCAGGAACCGACGGACAAGGAATTGCAGGCTGCCTCCGACGAGTACATGCGCGATGAACTCGGCGTAAACGATATCACCACGCCGTCGATCGCTGGCATCCTCAAGGATCTCGGCAGCTTCCAGCCTCCCCTGGACATCATCGCTCAAAACAACCGCGATGCCCTCTTCGACAATCGGCTCCAGACTTCGCTGCACTTTGGCGCGCTCGTGGCCGATGGTTTCATGCTCACCATCGCAGAGCGTTCCGACGATGTGCAGGACATCGGTCGCGCCCTCATCCGCCAGGCCCGAGCTCTCGGCATCGGCGAGGGCATGACCAAGCGCAGCAAGAGCCTCCTCGAGTACAGCAGAAAAGGCGACTGGCAGGGCATGCGCGAGGAACTTGTCCGCACCCAGAGCGATGTGGAGCAGTCGATGCTCGATCTGCGGGACGAGCAGATGGCCCACATGATCAGTCTCGGCGGCTGGCTCCGGGGCTTCCAACTCGCCGCGAACAGCTGCGCCAGAAATTACAATCCCGACCGCGCCCGTATCCTCGGCCGCTCGGAGGTCATGGATTACTATCTGGACCGCCTCAATACGCTCCATCCCCGCCTGAAAAAGACTGAATTTGTCTCCACCCTCATCGCGAAGCTTACCGAACTGCGCGACCTCGCCGCCAGCAAGGGCGGTCAGCCGCCGACCGAAGCAGAGGTCAAACAGATGCGCACACTCGCCGATCAGATGGAAGCCATCGCCCTCGGCCCCGTGGATGACGAAGGTCGCATCGTGAAAAAAGCCGCGCCCTGATCCTTTCTATGAAGTTCCTTCACGCCGTCGACATCGCGCACGTCCGAAACTTCCGGGCCATCTCGGAAGCCTACTTCGCCGAGACCTATCAGCGGTTTCCGCACGCGGCCAGCCGCCTTGGGCTGGAAAAGTTCAATGATCAACTGGGAGCCAACGACGTCGCGACCCACAAGGCCCAGATCAAGCTGGCGGAGAAAACTCTCAACGCTGTCGAGGCTCTCCCCGAGGCCGCATTCCATGGTGATGACTGGCTCGATCGACGGGCGTTTGTATCCATGCTGCGCACGGAACTCCTCGAGTCCCGCGACCTCGAGCGCTGGCGCAATAACCCACAGGTGCATTGCGACACGGCCGTGGACGCCATTTTCGACCTGCTGGTTCGCTACGCGGACAAGGTGGCCGCGATCCTTCCCGCCATCGAGTCCCGCCTCGCCGCCATCCCCGATTTTCTCGACGCTGGCGCCCGGTGCCTCAACAAACCAGTCCCGCTCTGGACGCAGCTCGCCCAAAAGGCCTGCGAGGGTGCTGTGAGCTTCCTCGGCGAGATCGAGGAAACGCTCGCCCTCCAGTCCCAGAACCCTGCCAGAACCCGCCGCCTGATCTCTTCGGCATGCAAGGCCTTCGGCGATTACGCCTCGACCATCGGTCGTCGCAAACAAGGCGAGTCCCGGGGCTACGCCATCGGGCGGGCAAATTTCGAGTACCTTATTCGCGAGCGCCTCGGCATGGATTTGTCCCTGCCCGAGGCCCGCGCCAATGGCGAGCGGCTCGTCGCTCATATGGAGCTTCTTCTTGAGCAGGAGGCCGCCAAATACGGACGCCGCAGCGCCCAGGAAGCCATCGAGGCCGCAGCCCGCGGCTGGCTCCCGGAGCGCCCCCTTCTTGAGGAATACAAGGAGGTCACCAGTTCGCTGAAGGACCAGCTCCGCTCGCTCGACATTGTCAGCCTCCCACATGGCGAGACACTCAAAGTTCTCCCCACGCCAGCCTTCCTGCGTCACCATTTCCCAACCGCCGCCTACAATGCGCCGCCGCCGTTTTCCAAAAAGCAGCAGGGCATTTTCTGGGTCAACGACCTGAGCCTGCTGGAGAAGAGTCCCGCCCGCAAACAAGCGGAGATCAAGCAACACTTCGGCCTGGAGCTTACCAGCGTCCATGAAGGCTATCCCGGCCATCACCTTCAGTTCGCCGTCCAAAACCGCCTCGCCAGCAAGATCCGCCGCCAGTCGGCGCATTCCATCTTTTATGAAGGATGGACGATGTGGTGCGAAAGTATGGCCGTCGAGCGCAAGCTGGTGAAAACTCCGGTCGCGCGACTACTCCAGATCCACGACGCCCTCTGGCGCGCCCACCGTATCGTGATCGACTGTGGCCTCCACGATGGCTCCCTGAGCTACGACGCAGCCTGCAAGATGCTCATGGACGGCGTCCACTTTACCCGTGCCCGCGCTGCTGGCGACGTGAACTGGTACACCAGCTCTCCCACCGTGCCCATGAGCTATCTCCTCGGCCGCATCGAGGTTGAGAAACTCTATCGCCGCTTCGTTGGCGGCGAGGGCTGGACACTCAAGCAATTCAACGACTGGATTCTCAGCCACGGCGCTATCCCATGGTCGTGGATCGGCCGTGTCCACGATCAAGGCATCTAGCACCCCTGCGTTTATATACATGACCAAGCACGACTGGACCGTCCTCCTGATCCGCATCCTCGGCCTTTACTTCCTTGCCACCTATCTGGCGACGTTCATTACCTCCACGGCCACACTGGGTATTGCGATCTACTCCAGCCCCAAACAGCCGCTGAACCTCACTCTGGTGCAAGGCGCCTTCGCCTCGGCGATCATCCTCATCCTGGCCTCCGCCCTCATTTCCAAGGCACACAAAATCGCGATCTTCCTTTTCCGCTTCGACAAAAAATAGCCCGGCGCTTCCGGCTTCAATAAAAGCCCGGCGCGGAATGCCGCTTGTCGGGCTTGCACTTTTTGTCACTCTCGGCCACGAAAGGCACGGCCAAGCGCCATGCATGGCCTCAGCGTCCATCTCAACTCGTTTCTCTGCACCTCATGAAAGCCCTTCTCTTCGACCTCGACGACACACTCGTAGTGGATGAAGCCGTCTCCTCTGAAGCCTTCGCCGCCACTGCTCGCGCCGCCTCCACCGGGCATGGAGCCGATGCTGCCAGCTTCCAACGGGATGCCATGCGCCATGCGCGTTCTCTCTGGGCTGCCGGCCCTTGCCAGTCATATTGCAAGGCGATCGGCATCAGCGCCTTTGAGTGTCTCTGGGGAAAATTTGAGGGCGACAGCGAGGAACTCACTGCCCTCCGCAATTGGGCACACACCTACCGGGAGCAGGTATTTGACGCCGCCTTGCGCGAGCAGTTGATCGAAGACCCGGAAGGCGCGGCCGATCTCGCGAAGACCTTCGCAAAGGAACGCCGCCTCCTCCAGCGCCTCATGCCGGAGGCCCGGGAAACACTCGCCCGCCTGACTCCAAACTACAAACTCGCCATGCTCACCAATGGCGCTCCCGATCTGCAGCGCGAAAAAATCGCCGCCAGCGGACTCGGCAACCATTTCCAAGCCATCGCCGTAAGCGGCGAGCACGGAATCGGCAAACCCAAGCCGGAAATCTTCCACCGCCTGCTCTCGGAGCTTGGCGTCCAGGCCTCGGAAGCTGTGATGGTCGGCAATTCGCTCGAACGCGACATCGCCGGAGCAAACAACGCCGGCGTGAAATCGATCTGGATCAAAGTCAAAGGCAGCGAGGAACCCGATAGCGCCATTCCCGACTACACGATCGAATCTCTCTCCGAGATTCCGGCCATCCTTGAGGCTCTGAAGTAAAACTCGTCACGCTTCCTCCCAAAGTTCCCCGGTCATGGCACAAGCCATGCCTGGAAAAGGGAAGCTGACCTGCAAAAGTACGCGGTCGCGAAAATGCACGGTGCAAAATCGCAAACCGAGCAGCATCCGCACGTCTCTGCGAGCGTTCTTGGCCAGGTGGGGCTTGAGGTGCTCCATATGGAGCCCGAGAGGAACAAGTAAGCGGCAATAGCCAATGCTCGCTCCAGCCCACCTCTCGGCCACTCATGCCGCCAATGTAAGCGCCACCTCTATGGTGCCCCAATCAGACCAGAGCAGGTCATGGGTTTCAAGAAGCCGACCTGGACCCACAAGCCAAGGAGGTTGCGTTGGCACATGACGAGCAAAGTCACCGCTTACCCCGAGGACTGCCAGAAATGAACGGACTCCCACTGTCCCGATAGCGCTCCAGGAGCAAGAAACAGGCTATTCTCGCCCGGAAGGAGTCCTCATCAGGACAGCCCCCGATACTTTATCACCAGAAGCTCTGAGGAACCTCGATCGTGTCGCCCGGGCGGAGCTTCAGATCCTTCGTCGGATCGCGCCGCACTTCCTTCACGTTAATGATTGTGACCTGGCCGCCTCGTAGAAGCCGCACCTTGGTCTGGTCCGCGTACTCCGTGAATCCACCAGCGGCATTGATCGCACCGAGCACGGTGAGATCCGGCGTATACTCCACACGGCGAGGAGCCTTCACATCACCGCCGACATTCACGAAGCGCGCCGTCGTCGGAACATTCACCGTGATCGTCGGATTCGTGTAAATCTGCTGGCTCTTGTACGTCGCCTCGATGGATTCCTGCAACTGGCTCTGCGTCAACCCTGCCGCCTTTACCAAGCCGATATGGGGCATGTTGACGTAACCCTTTCCATCGACCTGATAGCTCCCGGAGACTTGGGATATCTCATCCGCTGGCACCCCGCCGAGACGAATTTCGACCTGATCACCTTCGCGGAGAGCCACATCCTGAGCGAAGCCGACCTGGACCGCCACGAAGGCGATCGCCAAAAGAATCCAAGCCTTCATCAGTACGTATCCTCCTGGTCCTTCTCTCCATTGAGTTGCTGCACGGCAGAAACCGGAGCCTTCTTGGCCGGTTTCTTGTCGGCCTTCTGCTGCTGGGGCTTCTGGTAGTAGTAGTTATAGTAGCTCGTGTAGTACTGGTAGTGCTGGTCGTGCCGCACATCGACGTTGTTGAGCACCACTCCGAGGATATTTCCTCCGACGTTGAGAACCGCCTGTTTGACACGTTGAAGCATCGCTCGCGGGAAGCGACGGTGCTGCACGACGATGATTGTGAGATCCACCGCGCTGGAAAGCACCGAGGCATCACTCACACCGAGGATGGGCGGCGAATCGAAAAACACGATATCAAAGCGATGCTTCACCTCTTCGATGAGGTCCACCATACGCTGCGAGTTCAAGATACCTACCGCGTCTGCGGGCAGGCGGCCACTCGTCATGAGGAAGAGATTGTCGATCTTGGTCTGGTTGACCACCTCCTCGAGATGCACATCCGTGGTGAGAAAGTCGGTCAGGCCGACCTCGTTCTCGACGCCAAAAATGCGATGCTGCGACGGGCGCCGCAAGTCCGCGTCGACAATCAGCGTACTGTAGCCACCCGAGGCAAAAATGCTGGCGAGGTTCGACATGGTCGTGCTCTTGCCCTCTCCCGCCCCACCGCTGATCATCGTGATGGTATTTGCGTCGGGATTCTTTCGGTTAAACTCGATATTCGTGCGCAGGATTCGGTACGCCTCGGCATCTGCGTTATCCTTGGCCTCATTGACCAGCAGGGAGATCCCCTTGGGAATAACCGCGAGCACAGGTACCTTCAGGAAGGACTCCACGTCCTCCATCGTCTTCACGCTGGTGTCGAGATACTCGATGAAGAAGGCCAGACCGACGCCGAACACCAAGCCCACGATGACACCCAGAACCATGTTCAGGACGACATTGGGCTTGGCTGGCACGAGGGAGATCTCCGCAGATTCCCAGATCGTTGTCGGGCTTTGAGGGATGGTTTGCTCCATCTTTTCCGTCGCCAGACGAGTCTGGGCTGCCTCGAGCACCTTTCTGGCTTGGAGCCAGTTGTTTTTTGCCTCGTAGTACCCGATCGAACTGGTTTTGGAGGTCTGCCAGTCGGAACGCACTTTATCGAGCTTGTCCTGAAGACTCTTGAGGCCCTGCTCGGCAATCGCCAGATTTGTTTCGAGAGTCTTGCGCAAAATAGCGGTCTGCTCGGCAAGTTGCCGCTGCATGACCTCCTTCTTCGCTCGAAGCGCCTTCACGTTGGGGTGATTAGCCCCCAACCCCGCATTCAGCATGCGCGCTTCTTCCGAAGCCGCCTCCTGAAACTGGGGATACAATTGCGTAATCGTTGGATCCTCGATCTCCAAGGTGGTGAGAGACCGCATGATCTGCTCATCCGTCATCTTGGAAACCTGATCGTATTTTGCACGGAGGGCAGCGACGCGCAGACTTTCTTGGCTGACCTGCTGCTCCACCTGCAAGAGGATGGAATTTTCCGCCTGGGTACCGCCATCTGCCGTGTCGGGATTCAAATCCTGAATGCCAGTCTCCTGACGAATCCTGGTCATCGTTTCCTGAAGCTTTGTTACGATGGCCTGCTGCTTCTCCACCTCCTGCTGCAACTGGGCGAGAGACTTGCCAAGGAACTCGTTCTCCTCGGAAAGACGCCGCTTCTGGTACTCCTCGGCAATGCGGTTGGCGATCTCCATCGCCTCCTTGTTATCCGTGCTGAACACCGTGATATGGATCAGCTCGGTGTTGCGGATTTCCTGGATGTTGATCATCCGAACCAGCCGAAAATAAGCCTGCTCGCGACTGGGCATGCCCCACTTCCGATCAAGCCCCAAGGCGTCGATCACAGGATACAGAATCTCTTTCCGCTGGATGATTTCGAACTGCGTCGCCAAAAAGCGAGGATCAAGCCCTTGCACCCCGCCCTGGCCAAACACCTGCAGAACCTTGTCATTCTGCCGGATCTGCATGGTGACAGTCGAAGCATACTGCTTCGGCATGAAATAGGTGACCACGCCTGCGGTGATAACCACCAGCAGCAACACGAGGATAATCAGAGGCAACCGGACACGGATAACTCTCCAATAATCAAGGAAATGCAGCTTGATTTCGCCGCTGTCCGGTGACTCTAAACTCATTTGGGCAGAAAGGGGTGAAGGCTATGCTACAGCCTGACAGGGGAAAATCAATTGGCGAGGCAACTAAAATGCCAGATTCGCCCCGATGTATACGACATTGCGCGTATATTCCCGGTACTCGGCCTGCGGCGCGACGTCAGCGGTGAACTGATATCCAGTCGAGAGCGACCAGTGCCGATTGATCTGATAGGATGCCCCCACCGCGACGTCGAAAACATTTTCGTAGTAGGAAGAGATCACGTTGTTTTGGTCGTAGTAGTTCGCCTGATAATTGACCCCCAACGTCATCGAGATGCGACGAGTGAAAGCATGGGCAAGACTCAAACCTGTGCGGAACGTCTGGCGCTGAGTCACGTTATTCAAGCCCGAGGCCTCCGTGCCATAGCGCATCATCCAGGAAATCGACGAAGAGCGACCAAACTGATAAGTCAGCGTGCTCTCTCCGTAAGGCCCAACGTAAACCGAGTCGCCATCATCAGGATTCTGGTCAAAGCCAACCTGCATACCGCCACGGGCAGACCACGTGAAACGCGGGTTGAAGACCTGATCAAAACCAACGAGGAAGAAATTGTTAAAAACATTGAGATCCGCGTCAAAGTAGGTCACCGGATTGGCTCGATACTCCGCCACCACCGTGGTCTTGGGCAGGAGCAACCAGCGAGCCGATTGCCCGATTGTCTGCTCAATGCGGCCCTGATTCTGGTTCAAGTTGCTATCCATGTAGTAGATAACATTGAAATTGTAGCTGGTGACCGTTGAGAATTTCTGGCTCCACTGATACGAGCCCGTGAGCACCGTATTGGAATACATGTAGTCGCCATCCTGACGGTTCGTACCACCGACGATATTGGTGTCGGGCTGGGAGAGATAAGCTGTCGTCGAGTTGATCGACAGCGTGAGGCGAGGAGTCGCAAGATACACCGCGCTCAGGCTGTAGTTCCCGTTAAAGTCGACCTTGTCACCCGGGCGGGTGTAGTAGTACGTGATGCCGCCACCCAGGCTCGTCTGCAGCTGCAAGCGAGGCGTACCAAATGTGTAATATGCTCCAGCAGCCCAGTTTGTGTAGAAACTGCTATCCGTATTGTTCTTCGTAGTGAACAAGTTGTCATCGAAGCCTTCACGGACCGCAAAGGTGAAATCAATCGGCAGTTTGGAGAAAAGCCCGGTCCCAAGAGAGGATTTCCCATCCGATGAACCTCCGGAAGGAGCAGCGGAGCCAGTCGCATTCTCATCCGGCGCAGGAGCCTCCGCCTCGCTCAAGGAAGTCGGGATAGTCGTAGGATTGCCCAGCCCACCGCCAAAATCAGCCGGTGGCGGAGCACTGTAAAAACTCACCTGAGCACGCGCAGGAGACGCAACAAAGCCGAGCGCATACCCAAGCACGGCCAGCGCTGCGAGTCGGGGAGCAGCATTTTTTGAAACCATGCGGGCGTTGTAGCGCAACTTTCCAGTTACGCAAACATTTCTTACCTCGCCTCCAGCGCCCGAGCCCGCACCCGGTCCTGAAGCTCCTTCAATTTTTCCCTGTCGAGGGATGTCCCGGTCAAGCTCGATGCTATCCCGTAATAACGCAGGGCGGAAGGCATATCGCCTTTTTGTTGGGCTATCACGCCCAACTGCTCCCACCCGACGGGCCGCAAGGGATCTCTGCGAATGACATCGACAGCCTCCTTTTCGGCCAAGTCCAGATCTCCACTGCCCAAAGCCACGTACACAAGCGAGGTATGAAACACTCGCTCTGTCTCAGCCAGCCGTGCAGCCTCGAGAAACCGCTCCCGAGACAGCGCCACCTCCTCTTGTCGACCCGCCCCTTTGAGACTCTCGGCATTGGCGGAAGCCACACCTCCGGCAACAAACTGGGTCCATGCGTTTTTGGGTCCGATGGAGAGTGCTTTTTCCGCACTCAAGCTTGCGCTGCCCAAATTGCCATCGATCACGCCATTTTCCGCGATCAAGGTCCACACCTCACTACGCGAGCTCCAAAGAGACAAAATCAACCCGAGTGAGACAGCCCCAAGGGCGCCTCCGTAGAGGTACCGGCCAATCCGTGAAGAGGTGGGCTGCCGCCCCTCCCCGCCAGACTGAGGCTGCCCAGCCAACATTCCAGCCACTGCGGCCGCCAATAGTGCATTCGAAGCGACCTGCAGGTTGAAATCAAACAGGGAGTGTACTCCAAACATCGTGGCCCCAGATAGCGCCCCCATCAAAACCGCAGATGAATTACTCTGTGGTAAACTCCCCAACGCCAGACGTGTCCGGAGAGCGGAGAGATATCCGATCCAACCGGAGCGCATGTGCAGCGCCACAGCGAACAGGAATAAAAACAGCGCCACAAACCCGTACTCTCCGGAAATCTGCAACCAATCGTTATGAGCCTGGTAATCATCCCGCTCGGTGGAGCCATCGCGATATAACCGACTGTAGTCGATGTAAGTCCCGGCTCCTGTCCCGAACAATGGAGATACCTGCAAATGGCGTAACGAGGTCAGCGAAAGTCTCGACCGGTAGTCATCGGACAGCAGTTGGGTCGCCCTCGCCTGGAAGGTTACGGATTGACTGGCAAAGACGATCACAATTGTGGCCGGGATGACGATGGCAGCTATCAGTAGGGAAGAAACAGCCCACCGACGCCCGCTTCCACTGGCAACCAGCGCCGTGATGGCGAGTCCGACTAAACATATCGAGCCCGCAATCAAGGCGATAACCCCGCCGCGGCTTAGGCAAAGCAATCCGCCTACCAGACAAACAATGCCAGCGTATGCAAAGATCACCTTTTGCCACGCCCTGCCTCGCCCCAGGCAAGCAAGGGAAATCGCAAACAGGCCGATTGCATTCAGAAACCATGCGAGATGATTGGGGTTCTGATATAGCCCGTGCGCCCGCCGCATGATCTGTCCGGGCAAAGCGAGAGGACTATCCAGATACATCCGATGAAACTCGGAGACCCATCCTTGAGGGCATCTTCCCAGCAGCCCTCCGAACTGGGCAAATCCGATGGCGGCCTGGATGACGCCATCCACCATCAGGATCGAAAGGAAGATCACTCGGCTTCCAGGAGTATTCATCGATCCCCCAACGATCAAATACATCACCGCGCAGGCCAATGTGAGTCGGAAAAATCCCCCAGCCATCCACGTCCCATCCGGAGCGCTCTGACGCAAAAGCAGCCAAAGAATGAATCCCCCTGCGAAAAGAGAACACTCCCACCGAGGCAGGACAAAAGATCGATTCCAAATCTTTGGCAGGCTCAGCAAGCCGGCAATCGCGAGGATCGCATAACTTGGAAATGCCAGCACGGGACGCATGCCACTCCCCGTAAAATACTGACCGACACAAATGGCCAGCGCACACAAAATGGCAACAAACACCCGCATGGAAACATCACGGTTAGGCAGAAATCGCTCCAGTTGGAATCCCCAAGTCGTTTGCGCCTCTCAAGTCGCCAGATCCTCCCGACCGGCGCCGCATGCATATGGCAGCTTTTTGACCATGCCCATTTTTACCTAGCCGCCAATGACGGATGCTGCTCCTCTTTTCGGACATCTCTCATCTATGAACCAGCCTCGCATCGAAGAGCTTTCGAACAACTCCCCTCGGTCACATAGATTCCTGGTGATTGGCGCAGGCTTCTCCGGGGCAGTCACTGCCCGCCAACTTGCCGAGGAGCTTCCTTGCACTATCGACGTCATCGACACGCGCGATCACATCGCTGGCAACTGCCATACATCGCGCGATGAGACCTCTGGCGTGATGGTCCATCACTACGGCCCGCATATTTTCAACACCAACAGCCGCCGGGTATGGGATTATGTCAACCGCTTCGGCGTGATGCGACCTTTCATCAACCGTGTAAAAGCGGTTACCTCGGATGGGGTCTTCCCTCTCCCTATTAACCTCCTTACCATCAATCTGTTCTTCCAGAAAACCTTCAGCCCGACCGAGGCTCGGGAGTTTGTCGCTAAACTGGGAGATCCATCCATCTCGGAACCGGCAAACTTTGAGGAGCAGGCCCTCAAGATGCTTGGGCGGGAGCTGTATGAGGCTTTCTTCTACGGATATACCAAAAAGCAATGGGGCTGCGAGCCCCGAGAGCTTCCCGCCGCCGTCCTCAAACGTCTCCCGGTGCGGTTCAATTACGACGACAATTACTACGATAAAGAGTACCAGGGCATCCCCGAGAATGGCTACTCCGACATCGTCCAGGGGATCCTCGATCACCCCGCCATTAAAGTGCATCTCCAGACGAGGTTTGATCCCTCCGAACTGGCCTCGCCAAAGTACGACCATTATTTCTACACGGGTCCCATCGATGCATTCTTCCAATACAGCGAGGGACGGCTCGGCTACCGGACGATCGAGTTTGAGAAAATCGATGCCGAGGGCGACTACCAGGGCGCAGCTGTACTCAACTACCCCGACCCTGCCATCCCATGGACCCGGATGCATGAGCACAAACACTTCACCCCTTGGGAAAGTCACGAGAGAACTGTTGTTTTCCGCGAGTTCAGCAAGGAAACCGGTCCTCTCGACACACCGTACTATCCTAAACGGCTGGCGGCCGATAAACGCCTCCTCGCAAAATACCGCTCGCTCGCGGAGGCCCTGACCAATGTCTCTTTCCTTGGCCGTCTCGCAACCTACCGGTATATGGACATGGAGACCGTAATCGGTGAAGCCTTGGATTTCAGCGAGCGTTTCCTTCTCGCCGCCAGATCGGGCACGACACCACCAGTCTTTCCCAACGACGAAATCTCCTAGCCAAGAGCAACGCATTTTGGCTCTCCGACCCGATTCAGAAAAACAGTTCATTTTGAATTGAATTTTCAAAGGGCCTGAGTAAGTTTCCTCTGGTGAGCACGCCTGCGACTCCCCCAGCTCAGTCCGAAGCCGCGCTTGAACGCGAGTTCATCTTTTTGTTCGAGGAACTGGCCGACCTATTCGGAAATCCTCGCTCCCTGGGAACCATCTATGGGCTGCTCTTCTGGTCGCCGATCCCCCTTTCCATGGAGGAAATCGTTGCACGCCTCGGAGTTAGTAAAGGAACAGCCAGCCAGGGTTTGCGCCAACTCGAGCATCTGGGAGCCATTCGGCGCACCAAAGAGGAGCGTAGCCGCACTCACACCTACCAAGCCCGCATGGAACTCAAGCCCCTGATAGCGGGCTTCCTCCAAAGCCGGGTGATCCCACGACTGACTGCGGGCAATGAACGCCTTGCTCAGATGGAAGATATGGTTGCTCAATTGCCCGAACCTCGAAAATCCGAGGCCCAGGTCCGGCTGCAAAGGATCACCCAGTGGCACAAACGCGGCGCTTCCGTCCTCCCCTTTGTTCAACGGCTGCTCCAAGGCACCTAGAGCATCCCCTCCGCCCATGCGGAGAAACACCCCATCTTCGGCATTTCCATTTGGTTTTTTCCTCGAGAAACGACCAAGGGCGGCAGCATGCCATCAGGCAGCTACTCCGCCGATGCCCATAAACCCTGGCACCCCTGACTCGATATGAAAGTAGTGATTCTCTGCGGAGGAAAAGGCACGCGCTTGCGGGAAGAAACGGAATACCGTCCCAAGCCGATGGTTCCCATCGGTAATCGCCCGATCCTGTGGCACATCATGAAGACCTATGCCCATTACGGGTATAAAGAGTTCATCCTTTGTCTGGGATATAAGGGCGAAATGATCAAGGACTACTTCCGCAACTATCTCTGGCACACATGCGATACCACGCTCTGCCTGGGCAGAGAGTCCTCGATACAGTTCCACAATCGTCACGAGGAGGAGGACTGGAAGGTCACCCTCTGCGACACGGGCGAAAATTCCATGACGGCATATCGCATCCGTCTCATTGAAAGGTATCTGGGTAATGACGAAACATTCCTTCTGACGTATGGCGATGGCGTCGGCAACGTCGACATCCCGCGATTGATCGAAACACATCACCGGGCCGGGAAGGTCTGCACTCTTACGGCCGTCCATCCGCCGGGACGATTCGGAGAGCTCGGCATTACCAGCGACTCCACCGTCTCCGGTTTCAACGAAAAACCCCAGGCGGAAGGTGGCTATATCAATGGCGGATACATGGCGTGCAGCCGCCGCCTCTTCGATTACCTGCCCGACGACCCCAGCGTGATGCTGGAGCAGGCCCCGATGAAAAAATTGACCACCGACGGGCAGCTTCATGCATATCGGCACGAAGGATTCTGGCAGCCAATGGACACCTTTATGGAGTTCACGCTACTAAACAACCTTTGGGAAACCGCCAAAGCCCCCTGGAAAGTCTGGTGACTCGTCACGCTTTGTGAACACCGCATTCGATATCTACAAGGGGAAGCGAGTCCTCGTCACTGGTCATACGGGGTTCAAGGGCGCATGGCTCACTCAATGGCTGCTGACTCTCGGCGCGAAGGTGACCGGCGCAGCCCTGCCTCCTCCGACATCACCCTCTCTCTTCAACCAGCTCCGTCTCGATGCCGATATCGAGCATCGCCTGGGAGATATCCGTGATCGCGACTTCGTCTCGCAGGTCGTCGCGACCTCCCAGCCCGATTTTATCTTTCACCTCGCCGCCCAGCCCCTGGTACGCCTCTCCTATCGCGAGCCGGTCGAGACATTGAGCACCAACATCATGGGGACCGCTCACGTACTCGACGCTGCCCGCCAGATGGAAAAGAACTGCGCAGTCGTCTCCATCACCACAGACAAGTGCTATGAAAACAAGGAATGGGTCCATAGCTACCGCGAGGAAGACCCTGTCGGCGGCCACGATCCCTATAGCGCGTCCAAAGGAGCCGCCGAGATCGTCATAGCCGCCTATCGGCGCTCCTTTTTCTCCCATGTGGAGAATCCCGTGAAACTTGCCTCGGCGAGAGCTGGCAATGTCATCGGCGGAGGCGACTGGGCCGATGACCGCATCGTTCCCGATTCCATTCGCGCCCTGGCCCGCGGAGAGATCATTCCCGTCCGGAACAAAATCTCCACCCGCCCCTGGCAACACGTGCTGGAGCCTCTCTCCGGCTATCTCACCCTCGGAGCCCGGCTGTACCAGACGCCGAAAAATGACGCCTCCTTTTCCCGATATGCCTCGGCCTTTAACTTTGGACCGCCGCTGAGCTCCAACAAGACCGTGGCAGACCTCGTGCAGGAGATCCTGCGGCATTGGCCCGGTGAGTGGTCGGACCGATCCGACCAACATGCCGTTCACGAAGCCACTCTCCTGAATCTCGCCACCGACAAGGCCCACCACATCCTGCACTGGCAATCCCGGTGGGACTTTCCCACCACCGTCCGCAAAACCATTGAATGGTACCGCGATGCCTCCTCGCTAAGCGAACCCGGGGACTATCAGCGCCTGACCATCTCTCAAATCCAGGATTACGCCGAGACAGCCACGGCCTCCTTCTAAAGCCCCGCCATGCCCACCTCTGCCGAAGAGCTCAAAGCCACGATATTGCGCCTCACCCGGGAGTATTCCCTCCTCGCTCACAAAGCCAACCGCCCCGGGGAGGACACTCTGCGCCCGGAGTTCGTACCTGGCCAAAGCGGCATCCCGTACGCTGCTCGCGTCTTTACCGAGGATGAAGTCGAGGCCGCCGTCAGTTCCACCCTCGACTTCTGGTTGACGCTGGGTTCCGAGGGCGCGGCTTTCGAGGAGGAACTCGCGCGCACGCTGGGAGCAAAGTACTCTCTCCTGGTCAACTCGGGTTCCTCCGCAAACCTCGTCGCCTTCTCGGCGCTGACCACGCACAAACTCCCTCCCCACAAGCGCATCCTCCCCGGCGACGAAGTCATCACCGTCGCCGCCGGATTCCCGACGACAGTCGCACCCATCGTGCAAAATGGCGCGATACCCGTCTTTATCGACACCAATCCAGTCACCGGCAATGCCGACTGCAGCCAGCTCGAGGCAGCCTTTGTACCGGGGAAGACCAAGGCCGTCATGATGGCCCACGCTCTCGGCAACCCGTTCGATCTCGGCGTCGTACTCGAGTTTTGCCACCGTCACGACCTCTGGCTCGTTGAGGACAACTGCGACGCCCTCGGCTGCCTGTACTCCATGCCGGTGGCCCGCGCGCGCAGCCTCGGCCTCGACCATCTCCTCAAGATCGCCGAGGAGGGCAGCCATTCCCTCATCCGTTATGAACAATATCCCGGCAGCGAGGAGCTGGTATTGACCGCACCTACCGGCGTATGGGGCGATATCAGCACGCAGTCCTTTTATCCGCCCCATCATCTCACGATGGGCGAGGGCGGAGCGGTCAATATCATCCGGCGCCCGGCGCTCAAGACCTACGCGGAGAGCTTCCGCGACTGGGGCCGCGACTGCTGGTGTCCCTCCGGGAAGGACAATACCTGCAATAAGCGCTTCTCATGGCAATTGGGGGAACTCCCCGAGGGCTACGATCACAAGTACATCTATTCCCATCTCGGTTATAATCTCAAACCGCTCGATCCCCAGGCCGCCATCGGCCGCGTGCAGCTCAAGCGGCTCCCGGCCTTTGTCGAAGCTCGCAAAAACAACTGGCAATACCTTCGCGCCGGCCTGGCCGACCTTGAGGAGCACATCCAGTTTGCATTGCCCACCCACGCGACCGCCTGGAACGCAGCAGGAAGCTCCCCGACGCATTTCTCCTGGGACAAATCCGGCAGCCGCACCGATTGCTCCTGGTTCGGCTTCAAGATGACCGTCCGTGAGAATGCTCCGTTTTCCCGTACCGATCTCGCCCGTCATCTCGACGAGAAAAAAATCGGCAACCGCATGCTCTTCGGCGGCAACCTCGTTCGTCAACCCGCCTTCGTTCGTCTCCGCGAGCAAAACCCCCAGGCATTCCGGGTAATCGGCGACCTCGCTGGCTCAGACCGTATCATGAATCGAACGCTGTTTATCGGCACCTACCCCGGCCTTTCCTCCGCTCAACTCGATTATGAAATCAAGGTGATCTCTGATTTCGTCAAAAGTCGAGTTTAGCTGCCAACCCGATGCAGTATTTCCAACAGCGATTGATCGTCACGGGGGGCACTGGATTTCTGGGGTCTTGTTTCATTAGACATGCCCTTAAGAAAGGGCATGTCATCCATGCGCTGAAACGCTCTAGCTGTTCAAAAATTCCAGAAGGCACCGAAAGGGCTTCGTGGTTTGAAGCCTCTCTTAAAGAACCCCAAATTCAACCCAACTGGGAGGCCCGTACTCTTGTACACTTCGCCGCTCACGGGGTCGATGCAGCCCAAGCAAACTGGGTTGACTGCTTCCGAGTTAATGTAACTGAATCCCTGCTTTGCTGGGCATCCGCCGCTGCAGCGGGTGTCTCTCGCTTTATCATTTGTGGATCATGTTTCGAGTATGGAAAGAGCGGGGAACGTTACGAATATATACCCATCGATGCCCCGTTGGAACCGACTGGCCCGTATGCGGCATCAAAAGCAGCCGCGACCATGGCGGCAATTGCTTTTGGACACGATTACAAGGTTGAAGTCGCAATTCTGCGACCAGCACATGTCTTTGGACTCGGGGAAGGCCCCGGGAAGTTTTGGCCCACTTTGCGAGAAGCCGCTTTGTCCGGAAGGGATTTCCCGATGACTAAAGGAGAACAAGTCCGCGACTTTGTGCCAGTTGAAGCTGCTGCTGAACGTTTCCTACAAATTGCCAATAATCCCATCCGTTATATGCCCCCTAGCCTACTGAATATCGGCTCGGGAAATCCTCAAACATTGAGGGAGTTCGCGGAGCACTGGTGGAAAGTCTGGAATGCTTCAGGCAAGCTCTTAGTGGGAGCCGTACCGTACCGTAAGAATGAAGTTATGCGTTACGTTCTTCAAGATACTGGAGTCCTGCCCTCCGAGGATTGCAATGCGTAGTTCTCCTCTATTGTCCATCATCATTCCCACCTATAACAGGTGTGATCTGCTTCCCAGGGCCATCGAATCGGCCCTCGCCCAGAGCATTGAAGATCGGGAGGTTCTGGTCTGCGACAACGCATCTACGGATCACACAGATGATCTCCGAGAGTCCTACGAGACCCGTGGAGTTCGCTGGGTAAGAAATGGGGAAAACCTTGGCTTATGTGGAAACCTCCACACAGCGGTATTCAACCACTGCAAGGGCAAATACTTCGTCGTTCTTAGTGATGATGATTACCTGACCGACACGGCATATCTAGAAGATGCCTGCACATTTCTAGAAACAAACCCGGATATAGGATTCGTCCATGCAAACATCGTGATGGAGGATGTCCGTTCCGGAACGATCCATGAGCTTGATCGCAATATCCCCGAACGCATGCAAGGAAAAGACTTTTTCCTCTCTCTGGGAAAAAGTTCCTTTGATTTTGCCTATCTTATGACTGTTGTCGCCAGAACGGAGAAGGCCAAGACTGCAGGTTTTTTCTCCGAGTCCGAGATTCCACATGGAGACTCGCTCGCTTGGTTGACGATGTCCCTGACTTCAAATGTCGGCTTTCTGTCACGTAATGTTGCCAGCTACGTTCTTCACGATGCAAATGCGATCTTTAATCCAAAGATTAATGCATGGGTTAAGGACATACGCTTTTTTGAAATTGCTTATGCCCGAGCATTATCGTCGCAAATCTTCTCCGAGGCCGAATTGAAAGAGTGGCGACATCGCATGCGGAATTCCTACTGCGGCAAAGTCATCGACATGCTGACTTTCGCTCCATCGATGCGCGAAGCAATCGCAACACTAGGGATATTGCAACGAGAACACCAGATCGCAGAAGACCCCCGGCTCTGGTTGCGAACGGCCAAGGCTTACATTAAACGCATTTTCCGACGTTGAAACGGCTGTTCCACTGGCTCCAGTTGGATGCCGCAATCTCTTGGGCGGCATTCGGCGTGGCATTTCGCACCCTTACCGGCCCCGTTTCCGCGTACCTGGTACTCCTTTACCTTGGGCCCAAGGAGCAGGGTTACTACTACACGATCGGGTCGCTGGCGGCTCTTCAGGTCATCTTTGAATCCGGGATGGGGCAAAACATCCTTCAACTCGTGGCCCATCGGTACCGGGGATCGCTGGCGGTGGAGAACGGGCTTTTTGTCATCGCTCCCGAGGAGGCGGGACGGCTGTCGGCGGTCATGCAATTTGGGGCAAAGTTTTATTCGGTCGTTACTCTTCTCTTCGTCCTCCTGGTGGGAGGCGGCGGGTTTTGGTTTTTCAGCGCGACCTCGACCGTCACCTGGCAGCCCGCGTGGATCATGCTGATCATCGGCACGGCGTTGTCGCTTTTCCTGGTGCCCTTTGGGTCGCTCATCGAGGGGATGCAAAGCGTGAAGGAGCTGATGCGTGCCCGCTGGGTTGGCTCGCTCACCATGTTTGCCGTGACCTCCGGCGGGCTCATCGCCGGCGCGGGAGTGACTGCAGGTGGGTTTGGCGCATTAGCCGGGCCTGTCGTCACGACCATTGTCCTGTGGAGATCGTGGCGCAAGGTGTTCCTCTCCACTCTCCGGGCGGAACCTGCCGGAGGATTGAAGTGGCGTACAGAGGTATGGCCCTTTCAAGCCAAAATGCTGCTCAACGCGTTTTGCGCGTTCTTCTACTGGAGCTACGCGATCCCGGTCGTCTTCAAAATCTGCGGCCCCGCCGCTGCGGGCCAGTTTGCGATCAGCTGGAATATCGTGCGCTCGGCCTCGTCCATCTCCACCTCCTGGACCTACACGCGACTGGGAAAACTGGGGCAGCTCGTCGCCCAAGGGGATCGCGACGGCGCGTTTCATCTTTGGCGATCATCATTCATCCGGGGGACGGCGATCGCATGCGCGGGCCTGACCGCCTACCTCCTGCTCATCGGGACCTTACAGATTTTCTTTCCGTATTTCGGCAATCGCTTTGGCAGCATGACGCTCCAGGTGACTCTCGCGGCAACGACACTCGTACAAACCGCGTTGCTGATGATGGCGCATTTCATGCATGCGCATAAGACTGACGGCTTCGTCGTCGCCACCATCGTGTCCACGCTTGCGATCATCGGCCTGCAACTGGTCTTTGCCAAAACCTGGGGAGCGGAAGGCGCTGCCCTGGCACTATTCCTCCCGAGCCTCGCCGTGCTCATCGCGGCTCCCTGGCTGATGAAGCGAGCGCTCGGCGCTTATTGGAAGGCGGAAGGCTCGCCCCAGGTCGCATGACGACTTTTGACATCTTCGATACGGTCATTACTCGCGCCGTCGCTGCTCCCAGGCACATTTTCGATGTGCTCGAGCAGCGCCTCGCGCACGGATATCCCGTGCGCGGCCTGGCCAAAGCCCGTGTCGAGGCGGAGAAACTGGCCGGCGAAAGGCTCCGGCACGAGCGAGACCCGCGCCTCGATGAGATCTACTCGGAGCTGCAAGCCCTCCTGCATATCGACGCCGAGGTGATGGCTGCCATATTGAGCGAAGAGCTTGCGCTGGAGCTGGACTATGTGCGTCCTCATCCTCCAGGCGCCTCCCTGCTAAAAGCAGCCCGCGCCGATAATACGTTCGGAGGGTTCCTTTCCGATATGTATCTGCCCGGCGACTTTGTAAAGCAGTTGCTGGCAAAGTGCGGACTCTGGCAGGTGGGCGATCGACTGTGGATGTCGTGCGAAACCGGCGCATCGAAACATCAAGGAACGCTTTTTCAACGTGTGAAGGATGATTGCGGGGCACACTACTCGGACTGGACCCATGTCGGCGACAACCCCCACAGCGATGGCCATTCTCCTGCCGCGCTCGGCATCAGGAGCATCCTGTTGGAACCTCCATCCCAACATGTGATCCTAATCAGGAGCCGGGAAGAATCGCAGTACCGCGCCAATGGCGCCCTCGCACTCGCCAGACGCAGCGACCGGCCAGCGGACCAGAGCGCCCATCTCCGCAATGTCTGGGATTTTGGCGCCGAGATCGCGGGTCCCATCGTGTATTGGCTATATACGGAAATCCTCCGGGCGGCGGAGCGCGAGGGTGTCACCGATCTCTGCTTCCTGGCACGTGATGGGCAGATCCTTCACCGGCTCTCCCAGAGCCTCGCGGCGCGCCATGGAGGCATCCGGTGCCACTATGTGGCGGCTTCCCGGCAGGCATTCCATCTGGCGGGAGTACGCGCGATCGATGACCGGATCAAGCAGTGGTTATTTGCGGAACCCGAGACCTTGAGGGCGATCGATGTGCTCGATAGACTGCACCTGCGCGACAGGCTCGCCACGGAGTTTTCTGCCTTTTTGCAGCCCCATGACCTGAGGGAGGACTCGTTCGTGGGCTCCAGGCAGGATCTTGTCTGGGCATTTCTGACCCGACCCGAGATCGCCGAGGCGATCCTGCAGCAGGCCCAGGCGGAGCGCGACCTGATCCAGAGATACTTTGCCCAGTTCGCACTCGGTCCGTGCCCTGCCATCGTGGACATTGGCTGGGGGGGTAACCTGCAAGCGTCTCTGCAGGCGATCCTCGCCGATCGGGACGGAGATGCCTCATTCAAGGGGTATTACCTGGGGCTGTTCAGCCTCAACTCCGCCGTTCGCTCGGGCGACGCCACCGGCCTGCTTTTCGACCATCGCCAAGAAAATGCGGAAATCTGGCGCGAGGCGGTGTCACTGCTGGAACTGATATTCTCGGCCGACCACGCCGGAGTGACAGGATTCCACTCGGAAGCGGATGGCTCTGTGCATCCCGTCCTCCGCCCGGCAGAGTCCTGGCGCCCCCAGATGGACTGGGGGGTAAAAACCCTGCAAGACGCCATCGTCGCCAGTGCAAGGCGGCTGGAGACAGAGAACGTCCTGATCGGGAAGGAGGATGCCGTGGATCTGCTGCTGAACTTTATTCGTCGACCCAACCCGGCACACGTGCGCTGTCTCTCCTCCTGGCCATGCCAGTCGGAGCAAAATCGCGCGACGGCCGACCCCTTTCTCCCGGCGATCCGTGTCTCAGACATCCTTGCAGCCGGCCTCGGCACGCGTATCGTACGGGAGTACTGGCCCAGCGGACTCCGCGTCGCGAATGGGCCGGGAAAATACTTCCTTTTCGCAACTTTCCGACGTTTGCGCCTGCTTCGGCGTTTGAAAACCCTACGCTTTCACCGATAGATCTCATTTTCACGCGCCATGTCGCCCAACGCACCAATCAATCAAAACGCTCTTGTCGCCTTCGTCGTCATTGCCCTGGGCCTCTTCGGAGCATTATTTGCAGGCGTTTTCGTTGCCCGCGGCAATGAACTGTACCTCGCCATGGGTTTTGTCGTCCTCGTCGGTCTCACGATCGCGCTGACGCTCGGCCGCAACTACTGGATGTTGATCTTTGCCACGATGGGGCTTTCGGGTTCTGCCTCCGTCCTGCCGCTGCCCTTTAGTTTTGCCGAACTCGGGACTCTCGCAACATTCGGGCTGATGATCCCCTACATCGCGTTGAAGCGGGTACGGTTCAATCCTCGCTGGGAATGGAGCGATTATCTGCTGCTGATCAATTTTGCGTACCTCGTAACCGTCTGGGTGCGAAATCCAGCGGGCGTTCGCATCTTCGAGACCGAGATCGTCGGAGGTAGGGCTTATGTCACCGTTGTCATTGCGATGATGGGCTACTTTGTCCTCCGCAATGTGTTTCCCTCGAGTCGCTTTGTGAGGTGGGCTCCTTTGGTCATCGCCATTCCCTACCTGATCCACGCTGGGATCAACGTTATCACTCAGCACTTTCCCGTGTTAGGTCGTGTCATTTATCCGATCTATTCGGGCGTCGACGTCTCGGATCTCATCGCTGCGGATACCTCGTCTGAAAACTCCCGCCTCACCGCATACGGCATGGTCACCTACCCGCTGATCTTGCTTTTGTGTGCATACTTTCGTCCGATCACGCTGCTCAATCCCTTCAATTTTCTTGGATTCATCGGCCTTTGCGTTGCGATTGTTTCCATCGCGCTCTCCGGCTTTCGAAGCGCCATCTTTCAGTTGGTAGGACTCATGTCTGTCGGCACAATCCTACGGAAAAGATGGTCCGAACTCATTATCCTCGTGACTATCGGCACTATCAGCCTGGTCGGACTCGTGGGACTCCATGCGGCAGGGGTCCAACTGCCGTACGGCCTCCAGCGAGCAGTATCCTTCCTCCCCATCGGGCTGGATGAAGCAGCAAAGGCCAACGCCGACGAGACCACTGAGTGGCGCGTCGACATGTGGAAGGATGCCTGGAACACTCCCGAGGTCATCAACAACAAGGTGCTGGGTGATGGATTCGGGTTTCGGCAGGATGTCCTCCGTCTGATCATGCAGCGTCTCATGTCGGGCACAGAGATGGTCGGCGCAAAATCCTACGAGCTTCACATGCTGCAGGGTTCATTTCATAGCGGCCCACTCTCTGCCATACGGTTTGTCGGCATCGTCGGCTTCGCGCTCATGCTGGTCTGGATGCTCGCCCTTTTTGTGCAAAGTATCCGGCTCGTGCGCAAGGCGACAGGCACGCCTGCTGCAGCCTGGGCGATCTATACAGCCATGCCTTTGGTGTATCTGCCTTTTGGCTACATCGTAATCTTTGGAGATTACCCGCCAACATTGATCGCGATGATTTACGCCACCGGCACGCTCAGCGCGATCGAGAATTACCTTCAGGATCGCTCCCAGGCTCGCAAAGACGCGAAGCTGGAAAGCACCGGAGCAATCCCGTCATAGCGCATCATGCGCATCGCCCTCCTAACAGTAGACAATCGCGAATTTGGCCAGAAAAGCGAGACCCCTCAATTTGGCAGCGCCGTCGCCGCCTTGCTGGAGGGTTTCGATTCACTTCCTGAGGTCAACGTGGATGTCCTGTCATGCGTACGAAATCGATCTTTCCGTACATGCATGATCGGTTCCAGAATTCAATATCACCCCATCTATGTCTCGTCTCAGGGCTGGTTAAGAAGCGCCTATCTAGGCTGCTCACTGAAAGTCAGAAGGGCGCTCAAGGCTCTCGAACCAGACATCATTCACGCGCAAGGGACAGAACGTTGGTGTGCCGTGGCAGGAGCTTTTCCCGCCCGGGCGCCACGTGTATTGACTATTCATGGCAATATCCGTCTGATTAACAAGATCACTCCGCTAATGCCGCGCTCCTATTGGCGCGTTCAAGAACTGCTGGAGCGCATCTGCATCTCGAGATTTGATGCCGTCACCTGCCTGAGCCATTACACCAAAAGGCATTTGTCCGCCCGTAGCGGTGAACTTCCGGTGATTCCCAATGCGGTGGAGTCGAGATTCTTCAGCATCAATCCGGCGCCAACAAGCCCGCTCCGCATTTTATTCATCGCCAATATCCAGGAGCGAAAAAACCAGGTCGCCTGGATCAATGCGATCAAACCACTATTCGCCAGATTTCCATTTGAAGTTCATTTCTTCGGAGTCGCCCCGCAAGACGATGCCTATGTCCAGAGCTTCCATGAGTGCCTCCACTCCCATTCAAATCTGATTTATCGAGGAGCTGCCACACGGGATACCATCGAAAGTGAACTTACCAAGGCGGCAATCGTAGTCCTCCCCTCGCTGGAAGAAAACTGCCCAATGGCTGTATTGGAAGCGAGCGCTGCCGGGATTCCCGTCATCACCAGCGATTGCTCTGGTTCGAAGGAACTCATCCAGGACCGAGAAAACGGCCTTTTATGCAATCCCAAAGATGCCGGCTCCATGAGACAAGCCCTGTCGACACTTTTGGAAGACCCTCAACTCCGCGCAAAACTGGCTCGGAACTCTCGCCATCACGCTGAAAAGACTCATGCTCCGCGGATTGTCGCGAAGCAACATCTGGATTTATACGAAAATCTCACGGCAAAACGGAGCGGTACACATCGATGAGCCTGGAAGCCACCTCCTTCCACGTGGAAGGACGTATTGGCTTGATCACCGGTGAATGCCAGAACTTGGTCAAGTGCCCGGCAAGCTCTCGAGATGTCGACCTCGAACCACAATATTGCGCGTGATCTCCGAACGTTTCCCGAGCCCATGGCAGATCGGATAGCAACAAGGGCACTCCACTGGCAGCCGCCTCCAGCGCAGCCAGGCTCTGGCTTTCCATCGTGCTCAACAGGACAAAACCCCGCGCCGCTCGGACGAGAGCAGCCATTTCTCCACGGTCGACCACCTCCCCCACGTACTGGACAACCGAGCGCGGGGTCCCCACCTCGTTCAGGAAACGCTGAAAATAACGATCAGTGAAGGAATATGGCTTGCCGCAAATCAGGAGACGCAGGCCTGCCAGATTCGCCGCTTCGGCGAGCTCCAAAACGCGCTTTCGCTCCGTGATCGTTGCCGTGCATAAAAGATACTCTCCGGATGAATCGACGGATTCAGAGGTTTCCTCACGCATAAAGAATGCCTCATCAACTCCATTTGGCACGACGTGAAGACGCGTCTTTGGCGTGCCGTAAAGTTGGCAAAACAGTCGAGCCTCCCAGTTGGTCAATGCCACCACGGCGTCCGCCTCTCGGTAGACCCGCCAGCTCATTCGATCAAGCAAGGAAGCGGGCATGACTTTCTCGATCACCGACCGCGCCATGCACTGCGAACGAATTTGCCAGATTCCCCGGGATCCTTGAGCCGTCAGGAGATCCGAAATCACCAAAGGTATTGCCTTCTGATGAGCAAAATAGGCCATTCCTGACGGAGGCCGGCCGAAAAAATGAATAAGGTCCGCTTTTTGATTCGCATCCCACCATCGAAGATACTCCACCTCGCATCCCAACTCCCCGAGCGCGCGCGCTGTCTGCTCGATCTGCACACGGAAGCCTCCATGGGCCAAAAGAAACGGTTGGTGGTGATCAATCAGTATTTTCATTCTGTTTTCGTTTGCGCGCTGTTTAGTGGCAAAAGACCCTCTCCTTTAGCTCATCTTCTCAGATTTGTCAGAGCCTAAAATCCGCCGATCACATACCAGGTCGGGCAAACCCTGATTCATTTAATAAATGCATATTGGCATCGCTGGTCCCATTGCTATCGGACCAATCCGTGAATTACTTCCGGCAAATCGCTCCCTTCCTGCTCTCTATAGCTTTCCATTGATCGGCGTCCTCGCCAGAGAACTCCATGATCTCGGTCATACCCTGTCGCTATTTTCCCTGAGCACGGAGGTCGCCTCTCCCATACTGATCGAGACCGATCGAATCAAACTCCACATACTCCCTCGCCGGAAGCGGGGAGATGCCTATGACTTCTTTCAGAAGGAGCGCCGGCATCTGGCGCAAGCCATGCGAGATTCAAACTGCGAGCTGGTTCACGCCCATTGGACCTACGAGTTTGCAGCAGCTGCGCAGGAAAGCGGCAAGCCATCTCTGATCACCGCTCACGATTCACCACTTGTGGTTTGCCGGTACTATTTGCGCACCAAAGCTATTCTCTACTGGACCATGCGGAGCATGCTCGGACTGAATGTAGTCAGGAATGCAAAATTCCTCACTGCTGTATCACCCTACGTGGAAGATCACCTACGCTACGTCTGCAGCTCGGGGGCAGACCTCGTCACAATACCAAATGGAGTGAACGAAAGTCTATTTTCCCGCGGCAGGTGTCGCCTCGACGGTCCGGAGATCAAATCTCCCTTCACAATGGCCTGCGTCCTCGAGGGATTTGGTCTGCGCAAAAATGCGCAGACTGCCATCGAAGCCTTTCAGATCTTGAAAGAACGTCATCCCGACATCCGTTTACGGCTATATGGGGTGGATTTTGGACCCGGTGAAAGAGCCCAGGCCTGGGCATCTTCCCAAGGATCTCTCGATGGCCTGGAATTCATCGGAAAAGTCTCCCAAGATCGGCTGTTCTCAGATCTGACTGGAGAAACTCACCTCCTCCTTCATCCGTCTCTGGAAGAAGCGCATCCGATGGCTTTATGTGAGTCCATGGCGCTCGGGCTTTCCATCCTCGGAGGCTCGAAGAGTGGTGGGGTCCCCTTTACTCTCGATAACGGCAAAGCCGGCTTCTTGTGCGATATGCGTAATCCGGCAGCTGTAGTCAGCTCCATTCAGCAGATTTTATCATCACCCGAGGAAGTCAAAAAGCGTGCGGAGCATGCGTGGCATTTCGCCAATCGCGAATTTACCAGCTCGAGAATGACCTCTCGCTACCTGGAGGCCTACACCCGTGTTCTCGCTCGCACCGACCTTTTCGCTTCATGAACGTTCTCCCACAAAGCCCCCGCATCGCTGCAGTCCTGACCTGTCACAATCGCAGAGCCAAAACCTCTGCATGCCTGCTAGCCCTGTCGCGGCAGGAGCTCCCTCAGGGGACGATATCGGTTTTTCTTGTCGATGATGGCTCCACAGATGGAACCTCAACCGCAGTTCAGGAGATATTTCCGGAGGCAAGGATCATTTCCGGAGATGGCAGCCTCTTTTGGTGCGGAGGAATGCGCGTCGCCTGGAAAGAGGCTGCAAAATCCGATCCAGACTACTATCTTCTACTCAACGACGACACCACACTATTTCCAGAGGCGGTTTCTGCTCTTTTAGCCATCTGTGCAGATAGACGACCGCCAACCATCGCTCTCGGCGCGGTCTGTGATCCAGTAACGGGTGAGTGGACCTACGGCGGAGTTGATTGCGACCACAAGAACGGCAACCTGTGCCGTACGATGAACGCAAACTGTGCGCTCGTTCCAAGAGAAGTTTTCAATGCCATCGGTGGTTTTCACCCTGCCTATACCCATGGCATGGGAGACTTTGACTACGGATATACAGCCCGCAGGAAAGGGTTCCAATTAATTGAAACCGCAGAGTTTGTCGGCACATGCAGCCAGAATAACAAGGAAGGAACCTGGCAGGATGTTAAGCTGGATCGATGGACCAGACTTAAAAAACTCTGCAGTCCTAAAGGCCTTCCTTTTATAGAGTGGCTTTGCTACACGCGCCGGAATGCAGGCCCGTTTTGGATCCTTTACCTGTTCTCACCCTATATCAAGGTTCTCTTGGGAAAGTAAGCACGCCAGCTTGAATCTATTTCCAAAAGCCAAGCTTTGTAAGCGGAGAAAGATCCTTACCTCGCGAGAGGGCTATAGATTCAATAATCGAGGATGCTTTCAGTCCCATTGTCACCAAGTCACCTTTGAGACCCACTGCGCGTCGCGGCCGCCTAGAGAGATCAAGCTTCCCATCCAGATTCTTCAGCCAATCTTGAATGACACGTTCCAGAGCCGCGGTCTTCTGTCGCCAAAAAGACACTGCTTCCCCCTGCAGAGCTCGGCGAGCGTCGAGATCATCGAGTGCATCAGGAAGCACATCGCCCTGATACAGGACGATACCCGGCGCCTCACAATAGTTTTCGCACTCGACAAGGACATGCGCTCCACAGAGAGGCGCCAGCCAGTATCGACCGGAGAACATCCCCGTGTCTCGCTGAAAGGGGTACATGAGCCCTAATGAGTAAATCGTGCTACGATATATTTCCGGGACCGTGAAAATAGTCACGGGTCCATGCTGCTTTACCACAGGGCAATGCCCGTTCCACCATCGCCCCCACACTTCCACGTCGCCGCCTTTTATCCAGCCCTCCAGCCTTTTCTGCCATGGATCATCCCCCAGGTTCTTGCGATTCCCAAGATAGGTGTAGGGATACTTCCCTGCCTTCAATTCTTTTTTCCACAACTCAGGATACACCGGAGGCGGTGCGACATGAACGTTGATTCCGGCAATGTCCTGTGGCACAAGTTTTTGACTTGTCGGCAGGAAGAGAATCTTGCCAGCTCTATCTCGGAGCGAGTGGAGAATTTCTTCGCACGACTTGCCTACGTAGCCGAAAACCACTGCCGGCGTCCCCTCCGGGAGACATCCGATATCATTCTGTGAGAATCGCTCTCCCCGCATTACCACGAGCAGACTGCATGGCTCGACGGTTTTCGACCATGTCACCTGAAATCCTAATCGACGGCACATTGCCGCCATGTTTGTGAGCACGCAAAAATCCACTGCGTCGAGACAGGCAATATGGCAGATAGGCATTCCCATCATACGATGGTACCCAATCGGCCAAGGGAGAAAAGCGCAATTCGAACTCCAGCCAGCCACCTGATATCGGTAACAACTTTTCTCACAAATTTATGAAGGTCATTTCTCGGATCACTTCCGGCCTTGGAAATCAGCTTTTCCAATACGCATGCGGGTTGCATGTTTCATCCGTTCTCGACGCCCAGCTTGAACTGGACACCTCGTGGTTTGACTACTTTCAGCGCCATGCGGTTAAGCGCAAATATCGACTCGATCGACTTAATATCCCGCATCTCAACGAGTATGCACGGGGAACAAAGCGGTTTGCCATCGGCCTTGCAACTGTCAATAGCTCATGGATAGCTCCATTTGCACATCCATTTCTCAAATCACTAAAGCTGGAGCTTCGCAGTGAATCCAAACGATCGGTGATCGACCCGTCGATTGCTTTGCCCCCATCCAATAAGTTTTCAATTCTTCTTTCCGGCTACTGGCAGACCTGTGATCACTTTCTGAAGAACAGTGCCCTGCTCAAGGAGTACTTTCGGCCGTCCTTTACAATGTCACAGGATGCACAAGAGTGGCTCTCGCGCATTCATTCAACTCAGTCTGCATTTATCCACGTGCGCCGCGGCGACTATCTCAACTTCAGCGGTGGAGGACTGCGGATGCATTACTACGAAGTCGCGGCCAAAACCCTTGAGTCCTTGATGGGACCCGTCAGATGGCACGTATTTTCAGACGACCAGGGGTGGTGCCGGGAGAATCTCGGATTCTTGGGCAATGCCTCATACGTTTCATGCTCTTCACCAGATAATGATATCGAGGAAATTCAACTCATGGCTGCATGCAAAGGCGGCATAATCGCAAACAGCTCATTTTCCTGGTGGGGAGGAGCTCTAGGCGACTCCCCTCACCGCCACATACTATGTCCACGCAACTGGTGGGGATCAGCCGACAGCGATTATCGCGATCTCCGTTTGCCTTCATGGATTCCTATTGATAACTAAGTCACGAAATTTTCGCAGTGAACACCAAAAGATCTCCGCGCGTTGTTATATCAGCCTTCGCCTGTTCTCCATTTCGCGGGTCAGAGAGCAGCGTCGGATGGAATATTATTAGCCGACTCGATCCAGACATCTCGGTCACTGTGCTACACGGCGACCTAACCGCCTCTCGTCAGTCAGCCCGTGAGATCGAACTGTACTACTCCAACTCAAGAAAGCCCGAAAATCTAGCCTTTGAATATGTTGCTCCAACAAAGTCGGCGAGAATTTTTGAGTATATACACCGATTCCCTCTGTTTTGGATGCTTTACTATACAAGCTATCAAATCTGGCAGCGGGATGTTTTTAGCCATGCGAAAAAAGCCCATCTGCGAGAACCATTTGATGTAAGCCATGAATTTACGTATCTCAGCTATAGAACCCCAGGCAAGCTTTTCAATTTAGGAATACCTCATGTCTGGGGTCCAATCAGCGGAAGCGTCAATATTCCCTGGCCCTATTACAAGCTTTTTGGCTTCAAGTCATTTTATCGGCCACTAAGTCGTGATTTCCTGAATTATTTGCAGCAGCGAACTTCCAGGAAATGCCGATTAGCTGCATCAAGAACAATGAAGACATTTGTTGGAAGTCCCGAAGATTACCGAATGGTGACTAGATGGACGCATAGACCACCAGAGCTCCTTCTGGAAACAGGAACTGATCTCTCGTTTCCAACTAGAGTCCGCGAAAGAAGCCAGCGGCCTCTACGAATGGTATGGAGCGGACTTTTTCAAGCGCGTAAGGCACTTCCGATTCTTTTCGACGCTCTGGCTCTTTTGACGAACGAGGTCAAATGGGAGCTAGACATTCTTGGCGATGGACCATTCCGATCACTCTGGCATGCTCTAGCCAGGCCTCTCGCATCTCGCGGCACCATTCGCTGGCATGGATCATTGCCCAGAAAAGATGCGCTGGAAGTCGTTAATTCGTGTGATGTTTTGGTGCATACCAGCCTAAAAGAGGCCTCCACCGCTGTGATACTCGAAGCAATCTCATTCGGCCTACCCGTTGTCTGCCATAATAGCAGCGGTATGGCTGTGGCGGTCGATGATACCTGTGGAATTAAGATACCGGTCGTAGATCCGCAAACCAGCGCCCATGGATTTGCTGACGCGATCACCAAGCTCGCACAACGAGATTCCGATTTACTCACCAAGCTATCTATTGGCGCGATAAAACGGCGAGAAGCTCTGTCCTGGACGGCAAAAGCGAAGCGAATATCTTCATGCTATCGTGAGTTAGCCGCAGCCAGTGACCCCTCCTGACCTCCATCCTGGCTCTAGCGCCATGAGCCCCATTTATCAACAAAGCCGACGTTCGATGCAGCAATGATGAACAAGACAAATATTGTCTACATATTACGGGCTCCAGCCCCTTACTGGATCAGCGGCCTTGATGGCATGACTACTGCCTGGCAAGATCTGGGTGAAACGCATCTCATTTGCGCCGAGCTGCACACAGATAGCCTCCACCCTTGGAAGACTGATTACCTAAAGCCCAAAAAGACCATTCTCCATCACTGTCCGCCCAGACACCGGATTTTTGGTACGCCTTGGCCCAGTTGGGAGATGTGGAAACTGCTTAACCAGATAAACCCACAGGTCGTGGTTATTCATGAGTTCTCACCCTATGCTGTATTCAGCGGAATGGCATGGGCAAAAGCACATAACCGACTTTGCATATTGAGTACGGATGTCGGCCCAGTTAAGCAACAGGAGTTTTCTTCAGTGCACAGGTTCATCCAAAAAAGCATTCTCAGCTTGGCGGATGGTGTAATCGCCCGCACACCCGATGCGCGGAATTATGGACAGCAGCTGTCTAAAGAGACACTCCTTGCTCCCCATGCGATCTCGATATTGCCCTTTGCAATCGAGGAGACCACGCCCCGAAAATGTCGTCCTTCAAAGAGGAGGTTGCTACAGGTAGGCTGCCTCATTCCTTGCAAAGGGGTCGATCTTCTCCTTGCCGCTTTCGCGGAGGTAGTCAAGGTCAACCCGGATGTCGAGCTTGTATTACTTGGTTCTGGCGACAAGGAACATGTTTCGGAGATTGCTCGCACCTTGCGGATCGAGAATTATCTCATCTTCAAGGAATTCTTGCAGCCTCCAGAGGTAGTTCTGGAATATAGAGCGGCTGACGCATTTGTCCTTGCCTCAAGACTTGATACCTATGGCGTCGTCGTTCATGAAGCGGCAGCTAGTGGCCTGCCGCTCGTGATTAGCAAGTTCGCAGGTGCATCGGAAACACTCGTCCAGGAGGGAAAAAACGGCTATGTCATAGACCCTTATGACACCAAGACCTTCAGCGCCAGGCTACTCGAAGTTTTGAAGGAAACGAACCACGACCGGTTCCGCAGGGAATCCCTGCAACTTGCAAAGGAATTCGACGTAGAAAGTCTTGGAAAACAAACGAGAAAGTGGATCGAGCATTTGCTTTTCCTTAAAAAGCCTCCACAACTCGAAACATGAGGAAACTGTCTGGAAATGGCTAGGCGTCTAAAAATTCTCCAGATCTTCAACCGCTATATGCAGTACGGCGGTGAAGAGGGGTCTGTCTATCGTATCGGCGATGCGATGCAGAGTATTCACGACGTCGAGTATTTTCTGACATCCACGGAGAGCTGGATCGCCAGGCGCGGCGGCAATAGGATCGCCATGCTCGCGGACACGTTTGCAAATCTGGAAATCGTGCGCCGTCTCCGCAGGTACCAGAAGATCGGCCGATTCAATGTCTGGCAGATTCACAACGTCATTCCCACCATGTCTCCGCTGGTATATCGAGAGGCTTTCCGTGCAAACATACCGGTGGTTCACTACCTGCACAACTACCGCCTTTTTTGCGCGAACGGCTTTTTCCTCAACCACGGAGAGCCTTGTATGCGATGCGCCGGGGGCAATTTCCTTCCCGCCGTGCAGACCGCATGCTGGAGAAATAGTCGACTCAACAGCGGTTTGATGAGCGCTGTCATTCTCGAAATGCGTGCCTTCGGGTTGTTTGAAAAGACCGCCGCCTGGATCAGTATCAGCCAGCGCCAAAAAGACATTCATGCCTCCTGGGGTATCCCGCGCGAAAAGATCGAGGTCATTCCTCATTTTTATGAAGCCGGAGAATCGCCCCTACCCCCTGGCTCCAGTGAATCCATCCTTTTTTTAGGAAGGCTTTCCTCGGAAAAAGGTGTTGCACAGTTGATTGAAGCCTGGAGTCTGCTCAAGACTCGAGGAAAGCAGCGCCTCATCATTGCTGGTGATGGACCGGAAAGAGCTGCCTTGGAGAGGTTGGCACAAAAACTCGATGCAAAAAATGTCGAATTCCGAGGCTTTATCGATCGAAATGAACAGACAGCTCTCTGGAGGGAAAGCCGAGCGAGCGTGGTGCCCTCCATTTGGGAAGAGCCATTTGGAATGGTTGTTCTCGAAGCCTGGTCCAAGGGGCGGGCTGTAATCGCCAACAGGATTGGAGCTCTCCCAGAGATCATTGATCACGGCGTCAATGGGCTGCTGGCCCAACCATTTTCCCCCGAAGCCCTGGCTTCCCAGATGGATGAGATGCTCCGGAACCCAGACCGCGCCTCCCAAATGGGGCTGGAAGGATACAACAAGTTAAAATCTCGTTACAATCGGGAGGAATGGGTGCTAAAGTTACGCAACCTGTATCATAAGGTAGGCAATGAGCTCCCCCTTTAGGCAGAAAACCCCCATTCCCCTCCGTCTCCGAATCGCCTTGCCGCTTCTTCTGGAGGTCGCTGTCCTCACAGCGGAAATCGTCACCCACGAGATGCGGGTCACCCCCTCACTCACTCTGATCGTAGTAGCGGTCCTCTCGTTGGTACTCTCCAGGAAAGAGGTCGCGATATGGGCTACTATTTTCCTTATTCCCATTATTTGGAGCCTGACATCCCCTCTCTCAGGGCAAACGCCCGAGAAAGAACCGGTAATCGCACTGCGATTGATTACCTACGCCATCGGCTCGGGAATGGCGGTGGCTATCAGTTCCTTTAAAGAATACTGGGAGAACCAGTTCGTAAATCTCCTGAAAATCTTCGATCACATCCCCGTTCCGCTTCTGGTGTCGGACATTGATGGAGCCATCCTTTTTGCCAATCGCGCCGCCTGCAAAATCCTGCAAACATCTCTCCCGGAAATCACATCAACGATGTATTTTTCCCTGTTTTCGGATCAAACAAATCGCGGTCGGCAGATTGAGCACTACCTGTCGGTATTCGCATCGGCAAACGAGATCGAAACATTGGATCTCCTCGTCCATTCCGATGGGAAGCCCGAACGCCGCAGCGCGAGATGTTTTCCGGTGAAAATCGGCACAGCAAGTTACCTTATCACCCAGTTCTAGGCGACCAAATCTGATCGCGGGGGATCAATCGTTTTTTAGTTCGAAAGAAATATACCGGCTCGCATCAGCACCCATTTAGGACGAAATTCAGTTTCTCCGAAGCGCCTTGGCAAGGCCATGTCTGACGTAGGCCCAAAAGTAGGCAGGCCAGCCGTTCTTTTGGATCCGCTGAATTTCGTCAAGTTGGCGAATCTTCTGTCCGACTCCATCCCGACCCTTCGTGTAGTTCGCGTGATAGATCACCAAGTCACGCGGTGGAGGCCATCCCTGTGTTCTCGCGTAATATGTCCAAGGTAGATAATCCCACTTGAGGCCCTCATGCAGGTTCTGGTTGATTACTGCCTGCTCATTGAGTTCCCCATGTTTTTCCAACCGGTGGCTGATCTTCTCGAAGTACCTCGCAAGATCCTCCGTACACCTCAATGCCATGAAGCCCGTATTGACGTCGGGTATCCTCCGACCCTCCCGTTGAAAAAGCACCTGCAGTTCCGATCTCTCTTGAAATACTTCTTCGAGATCGCGCTCCGGCGACGCGAAAAAGGCAATATCAACGTCCGACCATATGATGATGGATTCTCTATTGGCTTCTATCGATTCCTGAATCAGCAGGATCTTTTTGCGAATACAACGAAGGAACTCCTTGCTCAAAAAATCCCCCGCTCCCGAGATATCGATCTGGATAGCCTCCAAGGTCAAGCCGTGAGGAATGGAAGGCCTGAAGTATTTTTCGAAAAGCACATTATGCGCCGGGGTGTAACAGCAAAATACCTTCATAGCAGGGGCCCATGCATGATCCTAACCCACCCTTCCAATGGTCCTGAGAAATTGCAAGAACACATCGTATGCCCCAACTGATCGGTCCCAGCAATGTCGCCGGAAGCACGCGTGAGCTGCAGCATTTCCCTACGGGCCGGACCCCAGCAAATTGGCCAGATTGCAAATGCCGAGCCATACGCCCAAGGCCATATTGAAGAAATGGGTGTGAAAAGGGGCCACTGGGCGAGCGAAGTATTTCCAGATAACTCTCACGGCGACCAACCATCGCCCGACCATCGAGGATGGGAGCTCCCAAATTTTCCCTGCAACTTGCTAGCCCCGGATTGACACAGAACTCATTCGCTACAAGCTTGCACCTTATCATGCATACCAATGCCTTAACGAGCATTGATTTCCACATCTCGGCGAAGCCATAGAGTTCATCAAAAAAGCACCCAAGATCGGCAATTAAAGGCATGTCAATTCCTAGATCCTTGAATTCCCCATTTCGTCAGCCAATCATCTCCTTCACATCATGAAAGATCTTATCGTAAACTTGTGCCCTCACGGTCTCTTACAATGGCTCCGTATTCAAAGGAGTAAACGATGGATAGACCGTGCTCGATCTCTTCACACCGAAAGGTATCAAAGAATCAATGATGAGAGCATCATAAATGCGCAAAATTCCAATCATATCCGTGGAGATGACTGGCATGCTACGACGCAATTCCTCGCTGACCTTGGCCTGCCGAAAGATCAGATTATAGAGGGAAGCATTTCTGAAACGTCCCTTAAATTCATTAGCACAGTCTTGCGCCAGACCCTCAACAACAACCTTCCCCTACTTGGCTTACATATAGGAAATTTCGTAGGCGTTTCATTGGCTCATATCACAGCATCAGCCGTCCAAATCCACCCGGACTCTTTGGTTATCGCGATCGATCCAAACTTGACCCATCGAGGCATAAAGAATCCACAAAATTACGTACTGCAACTCCTTCAGGCATGCGATTTGAGCAATAAAGTTCTCCCATTAGCCGCGTACTCCGGAGAAAAAAGTATTAGCAATGATGGATTTGTGTTTGGAAACTATGATCCAACCACACACTTTCAGCTTGAAGCGGCCTCATCAAATGCCATTCAAAACTTAACAAAACTTTTTACATCCAAATGTGATTTTGTCCTGATGGATGGCAACCATCAAGCGGACTACCTCGTGAAGGAGATTCACAACGTGAAGCCACTACTGAAGCCTGGAGGCTTGGTTATTCTCGACGACATAAATATGGTATGGGAAGAAATTCGCTCTATCTTTTTAAACATCAGCTCTCTGGGACTTGCTCCCCTAGCAGATGACGGACGCGTCGGGATAGCTATCGCCAGCGATAAAGCCCAATAGCTCCGAAAATATACCCCAAACCTCAAGAGATTGGCCTTTTTCGTTCGTCCCACTAGTCTCCACGCAATGATCCTCCTGCTGGGTGGTTCCGGTTATGTCGGTGCGGCGTTTGCCCGGGCTCTGAATGAGCGTGGGCTGGAGGTGGTTGCGCCTTCGCGGCAGGAGTTGGATGCGGCGAATCGCGACCAGATCGCGGCGATCGTGGCGAAGGTGAAGCCTCGATTTGTCATCAATGCCATCGGATACACCGGACGGCCGAATATCGACTCGACGGAACGGGAGAAGATGCGCTGCCTGACGGAGAATACCGTGGTGCCTGGCATCCTGGCTGAGGTGTTGGGTGAACGTAACATCCCGTGGGGGCATGTCTCGTCGGGGTGTATTTTTCAGGGAACCCGCCCGGATGGCGCGCCTTTTACCGAGGAGGATGCGCCAAATTTTCCCTTCGGCTATCCGGAGGCGAGCTGGTACAGCAGGACGAAGGCGATGGCGGAGATCATGCTGCGCGACTACTCGAACTGCCTGATCTGGCGGCTGCGCATTCCATTTGATGAGTTTGACCATCCGCGCAATTACCTGACGAAGATCATGCGCTATGAGCGGCTGCTGGAGGTGACCAATACGATCTCGCAGCTCCAGGAATTTGCCTCGGTGAGCGTCGAGACACTGCTGCGCGGGCTGCCGGGCGGGACGTACAACGTGACGAACCCCGGTGCCATTCGCACGAGCGAGGTGGCCGAGGCGTTGCGACGGGCGGGGCTGACGCAGAAGGACTTTGTTTTCTTCCATGATGAGGCAGAGTTTTTGTCGGATTCCGCCCATGTGCGCCGGGCCAGCTGCCAGTTGAGCAGTGCCAAGCTGGCTTCCCTGGGGCTGCCGCTACGCCCGATTCACGAGGCGCTGGACTGGACGTTACGGAACTGGAAATGGGCGCGATGACACAGGGTGTGGTGGCGGTGGTGGTGACCTACCGGCGCCTGCCGGAGTTGAGGCGTCTACTGGATTGCCTCGGGCGCTCGACGATACCGTTGCTAGGATGCGTGATCTCGGATCATTCGCCGGATGGTTCGGTGGCAAAACTGGCGAACGAGGCGAGGGGGTTGGAGATTGTCGTACGGGAAGATCCCTCGAACCCTGGTCCCGGCGCGGGCTGGAGCAATGCGGCTGCCAAGGCGATTGAGCATTTTGGCAATGAGGTTTCAGCGCTTTGGTATCTCGATGACGACGTGGTGCCGGCATCGGATTGCCTGGAGATCCTCTTGCGAGACATCAAAGGAGCAGCGGCGATCGCTCCGCTCCTCTCCGATACAGAGGGAGCACTCTGGGCGTTTCCGGAACCAGAGGAACCCGATCTCCGCCGGATGATCCGAAAAGCTGCCACGCCCGCCGAGGCCCGACTATTGATCGGTGATGCCCCGCATCCCGCCTGCTGGGCGACAGGTGCCTGTCTGCTGGTGACGCGTCGGGCTTACGAGCGGACGGGGGGCCATAGGTCGGATTTCTGGCTGCTTGGCGAGGATCTGGAGTATTCCATGCGACTCGCCAGCGAGGGAGGACTCGCCTTCACCTGTCGCACGGCAGTGCCGCATTTACCGATTCCCTCAGACGATACAGAGGCAGCAAGGCGAGGAGGGTATGTGAAGTTTTGTTCTCTTCTGCAAAATCTCAGCTATCTCTCATTTCACTCATCCCACAGTCGGCACATGCGCAGTTATCTCCCGGGCAACTATCGTCGGTTTTTCCGTACCTACGGCTGGGGATGGACACAGATCGCCGACGCGACGCGTTGCCTGCTGGGCGGCATCGTGCAGGGCCAACCAGCCGGGGGATCGATCGGACAAAGGCTGCGCCGGGAGATAGGCAACCGCCATGGTTGAGCAGGAAACGCCGCTGGACAGTCGCACGATCCTGAGCACGCGCGTGCACTGCGCCAACTACGAGACAGGGCTGCGCCGGGTGATCGAGCTGGCTCGCGGCGAGCGGCCAGCGGCGGTATCGGCCTGCAACACGCATCTTGTTTCCCTGGCGCGCAATGACGTGCGGTTTCACCGGGTGATGCAGAGGTTTGACCTCATCGTGCCGGATGGCTTTCCGCTGGTCTGGAGCCTGAACGCGGCCGGGGCCAAGCTCCAGGATCGCGTCTACGGCCCGTATTTCATGCGCCATGTGCTGGCAAATACGCCTGCTCCGTGGAAGCACTTCTTCTTCGGCGGAACGCCACAATGCCTCGAGCGCCTGGTGGCAGCGGCGAAGGAGATCCAACCCGATATCGACGTCGCCGACGTGCTTTCGCCGCCGTTTCGGCAATGGACGGAGCATGACGAGCAGGAGTTCGCCCGACGCATCCGGGAAAGCGGTGCAGATTTCATCTGGGTGGCCCTCGGAGGCGAGCGTCAGGAGCGCTGGATCGTGCAGAATCTCCACCGTCATAGCCGGGGCGTTTTCTTTGGAATCGGGGATGCTTTTGAGCTACTCGGCGGAGGGCGGGCCTTCGCCCCCGAGTGGATGCAGAAGAAAGGGCTGACGTGGCTTTACCGCCTCGTGCAGGAGCCACGCCGGCTGTGGGCCCGGTATTTCAAGTACAACAGCCTGTTCCTCTATTTTACGGCACGCGACAAGGTCTTTGGCCTTCCCGAACGCTGGAGTGGCAAGCCCCGCAAGGGGTTGCCCTCGGTGGCCTTTCTCGGCTCGCGTGGCGTGCCGGCGCGGTACTCCGGGTTTGAGGTCGTGGTTGAGCAACTCGGGGCGAGGCTGGCGGAAAAAGGCCATGCCGTCACAGTGTATAACCGTTTCCCGCGTTTCCAGGCACCGACGAAAATTTACCGCGGGATGGTGACAATCACGCTGCCGACCATCCCGACGAAGACGCTGGACACGATCGCGCATACTTTCATCTCGGCGATCCACGCGATCTTCCACCGTTACGACATTATTTATCTCTGCGGCGTGGGAAATGCCATCATCGGCGGCATCCTCCGGGCGGCAGGGATGACGGTGATCATCAATGTCGATGGCGCGGACTTTCGCCGCCAGAAGTGGGGATCCTTTGCCCGCATGTGGCTGCGCATGAGCGAGCGCTGGGCGACGATGCTGGCAGACGCCATCATCGCGGACAACCACGAGATCGTTTACCGCTACGAGCGCGAGTACAAGACGCGTCCGCTCTACCTGAGCTACGGCTGCATCATTCGCGACCAGCCGGTGAAATGTGGAGAGCTGGAGCATTGGAAGCTCGAACCTCGGAGGTATCTCCTCTTTGTCTCCCGACTCACGCCGGAGAATGAAGCCGACCTGCTGCTCCGCGCTTATGCCAGGACCAGCGTAGATATCCCTCTCGTCATCTGCGGCGGAGCCAACTATGAGCAGAGTCATCTGGAGTATCTCAAGAGCCTCGCCACTGATCGCGTGATCTTTACCGGCGCACGGTACGGCGACAGCTATCTGGAGTTGAGCCAGAACGCTCTTTTCTTTGTCATGCCCGCCTCGATCGAGGCCACGCGCCTCGTTCTGCTGGACCAGATGGGTATGGGGTCGGCCATTCTCTACAATGACTGCCTGGCGACCCGGGAGGTCGTAGGTGACGCCGCAGAGCCCTTCGATGCGGATAATGCCGAGGAGGCACTCGCCACCAAGATCACCTACCTGGCCGATCATCCCGAGCATTGTGCGGAACTGGGCCGAAAAGCGATGGCGCGGGCCAAGGCGACTTTTGACTGGAATCACGTCGTGGACGAATACGAGAGTCTCTTCGAGGAGCTCGGCGTGGGGGCCACGAAACCGGCTCCCACAGCGTGACGCGGGGCATGCGGTTTTCCATCGTTACTCCTTCGCTCAACCAGGGCCGCTATCTCGCCGAGTGCCTGGATTCCGTCGTTTCCCAGGATATTGAAACGGAGCACTGGGTCATCGACGGAGGCAGCATGGATGAGACGCTTTCCATCCTGAGATCCCGACCTGACGCACGATGGATCTCTGAACCCGACCGGGGCCAGTCCGACGCGATCAACAAGGGACTCCAGCGCGTCACGGGAGACATCCTCGGCTATCTCTGCGCCGACGACTTTCTGGAACCCGGCGTATTGAGTCGAATCGCCGAGATTTTCGCCGCGAATCCTGCTGCCGACTTCGTCTACGGCGATGGATATTTTCTTGAGTCCGACTCGGGATGGAAGCGGCTCAAGCGAGCCGGGGCATTCTCGATCGAACGCCTTCGTCGGGGAAATTTCCTCCTCCAGCCCGCAGTATTTTGGCGGCGGCGGGTTTATGAAAGGCACGGTGGCTTCGATACATCGCTGCAATACTGCATGGATCACGAGTATTGGCTCCGTACCTGCGGGGATACAGTCTGGCATTATTTCGCAGAGCCTCTGGCGAGCTGTCGGTTGCACGCGGATGCCAAGACCTCCCGCGCCCTCGCTCTCGCCTGGGCGGAGGCTGTCGGGATGCAGGCCCGCTACGGGATACATGGCCGCCCGGCCTGGGATGCGCTCTGGATGCGCGTTGCCGGGGCGAGGTACTATACTTTAAAACGCCGGGTGTTTGCCCTGATCGGCAGGCTGCGAAAATGAGACCACGACTCCTCGTACTGGAACTCCACCACCTCGGCGACGCGGTGCTTGCGATCCCGTTCCTGCGAGAGGCGGCGGAAAGATACGAGGTCGCCGCTTACGTCACCCCCTCCACGGCGGGGATGCTGCGCACGTTCCTGCCAGATTTACAGATCTTTGAAGCGGCGGAAGGCTGGAAAGCCCGCTGGCGGCAATGCCGCACCCAGCTTCGCGCCTGGGAACCAGACGCGACGGTCAGCGCATGGAGCGATACGCGCGTGCATATCGCTGCTCGCCTGACACGAGCCCGACGTCGGATCGGGTTTCCGGTGAGCAAGGTAAATTACTACGCGACCCATCTCGGATGGCGATTGCGGAGGCTTTGGGCGGGGTGGGTCATTGAATTTGCGGCTCTTTTCATTGGTGATCCCCTGCTCACGGAAAATGTTTTTCGCGATCCGGAGAGCCGCCATCTGGAAAACTGGGTGCAACTCGCCAAGCGACTCGGCTTTTCCCTGCCATTGCGCACGCCATGGTTCCCATGGAAATCGTCGGAATTGCCCGGAGACGCGCAAAAACTCATCAGGGAGGCAAAGGCAGCCGGAAAACCCGTATGGGCGCTTCACGCGGGCGGCCGCCTGCCGACGAAGCGCTGGCCGGTAAAGCGTTATGTGGCGATCCTCCAGGAGTTTTTCGCAACCCGCGACCTTCCGGTTCTCATCATTCAAGGGCCGGACACGACGATTCCCATGCCTCAAGCCTCCAGCCAGGTCATGGTCGAGACGACATCTCACCGGGAGCTGGCGGATTTGCTTTCCGGTATCGACTACCTGCTCGCCAACGACTCATACTCCGGCCATCTCGCTGCCGCCCTCGGCAAGCCAGTCGTCACGATCTTCGGCTCTGGCAATCCGGCCTGGTTCGCTCCTTTTGGAGACCGCAATCAGGTCGTGTGGAAGGATACATGTCCCTACCATCCCTGCATCGACCGCTGCCAGATGCCCTCCTACGTCTGCCTCGCGAGCGTGAGCGAGTCGGAGGTGCTGTCGGCATTGTCTGAGATCAGCGACAAAACAACCAGTTGAATAGATGGCAAATCGGATGGCAGATTTGATTTGAAATCCCTCGCCGTCTGAACGAAGTCTATGCGGCCTGCGCCAGCGGGCCAAACGCTCTCCCGTGTGACTCTCTCCCGCTACAAACCCTACGTACCAGTCGCTATCGCGGTTCTCACCTCGCTCGCGGTACTGTATGTGCTTTTCGCCTGGGTCAATTTTGCGTCCGGTTACGGCTCCTCCCGCATCGACATCCTGCAATTCGCGAAATGGATCTGGGATTCGACCACCAGCGCGGACGGGCAGAAGGACTGGCAGCACTGTTATCTGGTTCCCTTTGCCTTCGGCTTTCTCGTATACGTCCAGCGGCAGAAGCTGGCGGCGTTACCGATCCGCGGCTCATGGGTGGGACTGGCAGTCGTGATCCTGAGTCTGCTGGTCTATTGGGTGGGGTTCAAGGCGGACAATGTCTATCTGGGCTATATCAGCTTCCAGATCATCATCGCCGGTCTGATCCTGTGGTTTTTCGGACTCCAGTGGATGTGGACGCTGGCCTTTGCCTGGGCATTTCTCGTTTTCATTTATCCCCTGCCCTTTCTCGACAACTGGGTGGCGCTGCCCCTGAGACTCGTGATGTCCGAGGCCAGCGTGCATGCGTTGAATCTCCTCGGCATTGGAGCGGTCAAGAGCGGAAGCTCCATCCTTTCCGCGTCCGATCCGGTCTCGGGCATCCCGATCGGAGCTCGATTCTCGGTGGATGTGGCAGCTGCTTGCAGCGGTATTCGATCCCTCTTTGCCCTGATGATGGTATCCGCGCTTTTCGCCCATCTCACCCAAAAAGGACTCGTTCGTCAGGGGTTTCTCTTCCTTTCGTCGATTCCCCTGGCCGTCCTCGCAAATCTCATTCGCATCCTTATGTTGACGATTGGCACGCTGGCCATGGGTGCAGAGGTTGCAATTGGCACGAATGAGAAGCCGTCATTCTTCCACGAGCTTGCAGGTTATATTGTCTTTGCGGTCGGCCTCGGCGGACTTTTCGGCGTGAGCTGGTTGCTCAATCAGGATTTCGTCGCCTTGAAGAATCGCCTGATTGCGGGCTTGAAGCATACCCCGCCGTCGCCGACCACTCCGAAAAATGAAGCGCCTGCCCCGCGCAAACCCCGCCAGGATGAATACTAGCAGCTCTTCCTTTCTCGAAACCGATCCCGTGAAGGGGTCGATCGCCATGGGTATTCGCGCCGCCGTGGTGCTGGCACTCGTCGGCATTGTGATCGCCGTCTGCCTGAATACTCCCAACATTAACGTCCCGAGCGAGGGCGGCGTGATCATGCAGCTGCCAGAAACAGTCGGCAGCTTCGTCGGTAAATCGATGGAGATCACGCCGGTGGAAAAGGCCATCCTGCCGCCGGACACCCAGTTTGCCCGAATGAACTACAAGAATTTCAAGGGCGAGGAAGTAAACTGCCAGATCGTGCTTTCCGGTGGCGAGAAGCGAAGCATTCACCGCCCCGAGGTCTGCCTGCCGGGCCAGGGATGGACGAAAAAGAGTGCCGAGGTCATCGATGTGAAGCTCGACGATGGTCGCGTGCTGCCAGTGATGAAGCTCGTGATCTCACGCCCGGTCGAGGTTCAGCCCGGCGTGCGCAAAGAACTCACCGGGCTTTTCCTGTACTGGTTCGTCGGCAAGAACTCGACCACCCCATATCACTGGCAGCGTATCCTGCGTTCCGACCTCGACCGCGTCTTTCACAATGTGAACCACCGTTGGGCTTATGTGATCGTGAATGCCAACGTGCTCGACGGCTTCGTCCCAGGGGCGAAGAACCAGGAGGAGACGCTCGACATGCTTAAGAAGTTCATCGGCGACGTCGCCCCGGAGCTCCTCAAGCCGGAGGTCAAACTCAACAAATAGCTCCCTTCCCGCGCAAAGCTGCAACGCATCCTTGGCGAAGGCCGGGGCGTTTCGTATGTGTTTGCGATGAAGATTTTCCGTCCGAAAGACCGGGGCTACGCTCAAGCACTCCAACGGCTCAACCGCCGTGCGATCCCCGATCCCGCCGTCCGCGCCACTGTCGAGGAGGTCGTGGCCGCCGTGGCGACGGAGGGCGACGCAGCCCTCATCCGGTACACCGAGAAATTCGGCGGCCCCAAGCTCGAGGTCGGGCAGCTTTACGTCACCCCAGCCGAGATCGTGGCCGCGCAGGCAAGCATCGACAAGGAAACGCGCGACGCCATCAAGGCCGCCCGCACCAATGTCCGCACCTTTGCCAAGAAGAGCCTGCGCAAAAGCTGGTTCACCAAGAACAAGCAGGGCGCCGTGGTTGGAGAGCGTTTCGACCCCTTCCCGCGCGTAGGCATTTACATCCCGGGCGGCACTGCGCCGCTCGTCTCCAGCGCGATCATGACCTGCGCGCTGGCCGAGGCGGCTGGCGTGCCCGAGATCGTGGCCGTGACCCCCGCCGACAAGGAGGGCAAGGTGCATCCCGCCCTGCTGGCGGCGCTGGCCGCGTGCGGCACGCATGAGATTTACCGCGTGGGCGGAGCCCAAGCCGTGGCGGCGCTGGCCTATGGGACGAAGACGATCCGCCCGGTGCAGAAGATCTTCGGCCCCGGCAACTCCTGGGTCGTCGAGGCGAAGCGCCAGGTTTTCGGCGTGGCCGCCATCGACCTGCTGCCCGGACCGAGCGAGGTGCTCGTGATCGCGGACAAGTGGGCAAATCCCGAGTGGATCGCCGCCGATTTGCTGGCGCAGTCCGAGCACGGCCACGGCAGTATCGCCGTGCTGCTCACGGACGACGCCGAACTGATTGAGAAAGTCGGCAAGGCCGTCGATGCGCAGGTGAAACTCTCCCAGCGCCCGAAGCAGCTGGCCGAGGCCCTCGCCCACACGACGCTCATCCAGACAAAGGACCTCGACGAATCCATCCGCCTCGCCAATGAGTTTGCCTCCGAGCACGTTTCCATCGCAACGAAGCGCCCGGGCGAAATCGCCCTGCAATTGAACTCCTCTGGCGCGATCTTCATGGGCGGCATCTCGCCCGTGGTGGGCGGTGATTTCCTCGCGGGACCGAGCCACGAACTGCCGACCGGCGGCGCAGGCAAGTCCTTCGCCGGCCTGACCGCCGACCAGTTCCAGCGCCGCACGAGCGTGGTGATGTTTGACGAGCCTTCGCTCAAGGCCTCGGTGCCGATCATCGAGACGTTCAGCAAGATCGAAGGACTCGATGCCCATGGGCGTTCCGCCTCGATCCGCGTGCAAAAGACGAAGAAGGCCGCCAAGAAGAAATGATCTGGCAGCACCGCCGCGGCGTTGCCGACCTCTCCCGCCATGGACTCATCATGGGCGTGCTCAATGTCACGCCGGATTCGTTCTCGGACGGAGGGAGCTACTTCGACGCGGCGGCGGCCCTGGATCACGCCCGAGAGCTGATCGCCGACGGCGCGGACATCATCGACGTGGGCGGGGAATCCACCCGCCCCGGCTCGGAATCCGTTTCCGTCGAGGAGGAACTCCGCCGCGTCTGTCCGGTCATTCGCGCCATCCGCGCCGAGAGCGATGTGCTGATTTCCATCGACACCTCCAAGGCCCTCGTCGCCGACGAAGCGGTGAAAGCCGGAGCCGACATCATCAACGACGTGACCGGACTCACCGGAGACCCGGCCATGGCGGAAGTCGCCGCCCGCAGCGGAGCCGGGATCGTCCTCATGCACATGCAGGGGGAACCCCGCACCATGCAAGTGGCTCCGCACTATGAAGATGTTGTGGCGGAGGTGCGGGAATTTCTTAGACAGCGCATTTCCCTCGCCCTAAGCTACGGCATGGCGGCGGAAAGGCTGGCGATCGACCCAGGAATTGGCTTCGGCAAAACGCAGAAGCACAATCTCGCGTTGCTGCGTGAAACCGGTCGGCTGGCCGAGCTCGACCGCCCGGTGCTCATCGGAGTGTCGCGCAAGTCCTTCCTTGGCCGCATCACCGGCACCGCAGCGATGGAGGATCGCGCCTGGCCCGCCGTGGCCGTCACCAGTTTTTGCCGCGAGGCTGGGGCGCATATCTTCCGCGTCCACGAACCCAAGCCGCACCGCGAGGCGCTGCGCATGACGGAGGCGATACTCCATGCTTGAGGCGATCGGCTCCTTTGTCGGGCAGCACTGGAGGACTCCGCTGGAGATCGGCATCCTCGCCGTTGTCCTGTACTACATTTACATCTACCTACGGGGCACCCACGGCGCGCGCATCCTCATCGGTCTCGCGCTGATCTTCCTCACGCTCACCTTCATCTCGCAGGTGTTCAACCTCGAGGTCATCGGGTGGATCATCCGCAGCCTGTCCGTCTTCCTGGCCATCGCGCTGGTCGTGATCTTCCAGCCGGAATTGCGGCGCGCGCTGACCGACCTCGGGAGTCATCCGTTTTTCACCTCGGCCTTCGAGAAACGCGAGACCATCGAGGACATCACGGACACGGTCTTCGAGCTGTCCAGCAAGGGCTTCGGCGCGCTGCTGGCGGTAGAGCGCGAAATCGGCCTGCAACCCTTCACCGAGACGGGGGTGCAGATCGACGCCGACTACTCGAAAGAACTCGTCCTCACCATTTTCCAGCCCAAGACGGTACTGCACGATGGCGGCATGGTCGTGCGCAACGACCGCGTGGTCGCCGCCGCCTGCATCTTCCCTCTCACCCAGCGCGAGGATCTCGACCGCAACCTGGGTCTCCGCCACCGCGCCGCGCTCGGCCTGAGCGAGCAGTCGGACTCCGTGGCGATTGTCGTTTCCGAGGAAACCGGTCAGGTTTCCATTTGTCACAGCGGCCTGCTTGAGCGCAACCTGAGCGTGGACAAGTTCCGCCGCCGCCTTAGCCAGCTCCTCCTGCACGATGACGATCAAAGAAGTAATCCTGAAAAACTGGAAACCCAAGCTCACGTGCGTCCTGCTCGCGACCGCTCTGTGGTATCTGATCCAGCAGAACGTCCAGAAAATCCCCTGGCGTCCTGAGCGGGAGGAAGCCCCTCAATCCGCACGCAGCTCGCGGTAATTTTTTTTATTCATGAGTGATCAACGCAAGCTCTTCGGCACCGACGGGGTGCGCGGAGTGGCGAATATCGAACCCGTAACCGCCGAGACCGCCCTCAAGCTGGGCCGTGCGGCGGCCCACATTTTCAGCCAGACCCGCCATCAGGCGCGGCCCGGCACCAAACCCACCATCGTCATCGGCAAGGACACCCGGCTCTCCGGCTACATGCTGGAAAACGCCATGGTCGCCGGCATCACGTCGCTCGGCGTGGATGTCATGCTGATCGGGCCGTTGCCGACTCCCGGCGTGGCCTATATCACCCGGTCACTCCGCGCGGACGCGGGCATCGTGCTTTCCGCCTCGCACAATCCGTACGAGGACAACGGCATCAAGTTCTTCCGCCACGACGGGTACAAGCTCGACGACAAGGTCGAGGCCCAGATCGAGCGGCTCGTCTTCAGCGGCGAGATCGAGAACATCCGCCCGACCGCCGGCAAGATCGGCAAGGCCCGCCGCATCGACGACGCGCTGGGCCGGTATGTGGAGTTTGCGAAACGCAGCTTCCCCGCAGGTCTCACGCTGGAATCGCTCAAGATCGCGGTCGATTGCGCCAACGGCGCAGCCTACAAGAGCACGCCCTGGATTCTGCGAGAGCTCGGGGCGGACTCGATCATCGCCCACTACGAGCCGACCGGGACGAACATCAACGAAAACTGCGGCAGCACGCACCCTGCTGAGATTCAGCGTCTCGTGAAGGAATCCGGCGCGCATGTGGGCATCACCCACGACGGCGACGCGGACCGCGCGCTGCTCTGCGATGAAAATGGCGAGCTCGTCGACGGCGACGAGATCATGGCCATCGCGGCGGTGGATTTTCTCAAGCACGGCCGCCTTATCGGCAACACGCTCGTCGCCACGGTGATGAGCAACTTCGGCCTCGACGAAACCCTCGAGGCTCACGGCGGACGCGTCCTGCGCACCAAAGTGGGCGACCGTTACGTCATCGAGGAGATGATGCGCGAGAGCTACAATGTCGGCGGCGAGCAGAGCGGCCACATGATCTTCCGCGATTTCGCCACGACGGGCGACGGCATCGTGAGTGCGCTTCAGGTGCTGCGCATCATGATCGAAACCGGGAAGCCGCTGAGCGAACTGAAGAAGGTCCTCCGCAAATACCCGCAGGCCCAGCGCAACCTCAAGGTGCGAGTGAAGCCTCCGCTGGAGGAGCTGACCGGCGTGCAAACCCTGCTGGTCGAAGCCGAAAAGGCGCTCGACGGCAAGGGCCGCGTCCTGCTGCGCTACTCCGGCACGGAACCGAAAATCCGCCTCCTCATCGAAGGCCGCGAACAAGACGTGATCAACTCCCACGCCGACCGCATCGCCGGGGAACTCACCAGCACAATCGGGGTGTAGAGTCCCGACAACCATGAAAATCGAAAGTTCGCCTTTCGATTTTCATGGTGAAAACCGGGTCAGTTGGCCTTTACGGCGGCGACGAGTTCGTTGAGGGATGCTTTGGCGTCGCCGAAGAGCATGCGGGTGTTGTCGCGGTAGAAGAGATGGTTCTCGATACCGGCGAAGCCCGCCGCCATGGAGCGCTTCATCACGATCACGGTCTTAGAGTGATCGGCGTCGATGATCGGCATGCCGTAGATGGGACTCGATTTGTCCTCGCGGGCTGCCGGGTTCACCACGTCGTTGGCCCCGATGACGAGACACACGTCGACGCGATCCATGGAGGGATTGATCACCTCCATTTCGCAGAGTTGGTCGTACGGCACATTGGCCTCAGCGAGCAGCACGTTCATGTGGCCGGGCATGCGGCCCGCAACGGGGTGAATGGCAAACTGCACCTCCACGCCGCGCTGGCCGAGTTCGTCGCTCAGCTCGCGCACCTGATGCTGCGCCTGGGCCACGGCCATGCCGTAACCGGGCACGACCACCACGCGCTGGGCGTAGGCCAGAAGCACGGCGGCCTCGTCGGCCTGGATGGGCTTGATCGTGCCGGTGACGCCTTCGCCTCCACCCTTGGCGGAGCTGCCGGACCCAAACGCGCCGAAGAGGACATTCGTCACCGGGCGATTCATCGCCTTGCACATGAGCAGGGTGAGCAGCGTGCCAGAGGAACCCACCAGCGTACCCGCCACGATCATGGCGAGATTGTTGATGGCAAAGCCATCCGCCGCCACGGCGAGGCCGGTGAAGGAGTTCAGCAGCGAGATCACGACCGGCATGTCCGCGCCACCGATCGGCATCACCATGGCAACGCCAAAGATGAGGGCGAGCACAGCCACGACCGCGAGGATCGCGACGGCGATGCTGCCGGTTGAGTTGAAGGTCAGCCAACCGCAGAGGGTCAGGATCGCGAGGAGGATCAGTCCATTCACGAAATTCTGGCCCGGGAAAGTGAAGGGCTTTTCAAATTTCCCCTCCAGCTTCAGGTAGGCGATGGCGCTGCCGGAGAAGGACAGCGAGCCGATGAGCGTGGCAAAGAGCATCGCTCCCGCGATGAAGGCCGGGAGGCCACCATGCGTGCCGTGCATGAACTCCAGCCCACCGACCAGCGCCGCAGCGCCGCCGCCGAGGCCGTTGAACAGAGCGACCATTTGGGGCATCGCGGTCATCTTGACCGAGTACGCGCCGAGCGCGCCGATGCCGAGGCCGACGATGATGCCGACGATGATGAGGGTGAAGTTGGTATTCCACCCCGAGAGCCAGACCGAGCCGCCCTCCGGCTTGTGCAAAGCGAGGAGCGCGACGAGCATTCCGCCAGCAGCCACGAGGTTGCCGAGCCGCGCCGTCTTGGGCGAACTCAGGAACTTGATGCCGAGGATGAAGAGGACGGACGCGCCGATAAAGACGAGAGCCAGGGGAGAACTCATTGGGATTTTTTCTTTCGAAACATCTGGAGCATGCGATCCGTGACCATGAAACCGCCAAACACGTTGGCAGAGCCGAAGACCACGGCGACAAAGCCGAGCACCTGCACGAGCAGGCTGTCCGCCCCGGCCAGCACGAGGATGCCGCCGAAGAGGATGATGCCGTGAATGGCGTTGGTGCCGGACATGAGCGGCGTGTGCAGCATCGAGGGAACCTTCGAGATGACCTCGAAGCCCACGAAAACCGAGAGGATGAAGATAAACAGGACGTTGGTATCCATGGCTATGAGCTGAGTTTTTCGTTCACGATGCGACCGCCGTGGGTGACGAGGCATCCGCGGATGATCTCGTCCTCCAGGTTGAGGGTGAAGGTCTTCTCCTTCTTGTCCCAATACTCCTCGAGCAAGCCGACGAGGTTGGCAGCGTAGACCTGACTGGCGTGAAAAGGAACGCGACCGGGGAGGTTCGCCGTCCCGACGAGGAGCACGCCATCACGAGTGGTCACCTGGTCGTATTCGATGCCCTCGACATTGCCGCCGGTCTCGACCGCGAGGTCGACGACGACGCTGCCGGGTTTCATGGCGGCAACCATCGCACTGGTGAGGAGGATGGGAGCGCGACGGCCAAAGACCTGCGCGGCGGTGATGACGATATCCGACTCGGAGCAGGTCTTCGTCATGGTATCGCGCTGCTTCTGGATCTGCTCGTCGGTGAGCGCCTTGGCGTAGCCGTCCTTCGTCTGGCCGGTCTCGCCGAGATCGACCTTGAGGAACTGCGCGCCGAGCGACTTCACCTGCTCCTCCACCACGGGGCGGGTGTCGTAGGCGGTGACCTTCGCGCCGAGGCGCTTGGCGGTGGCGATGGCCTGGAGACCGGCGACGCCCACGCCAATGATGAAGACCCGCGCCGGGAGAATGGTCCCGGCGGCAGTGGTCATCATGGGGAAAATCTTGTTGGAGTAGCGGGCAGCGAGGATGACGGCCTCGTAACCGGCGAGATTCGCCTGCGAGGAAAGCACATCCATTTTCTGCGCCCGGGTGGTGCGGGGAACGAACTCCATGCTGATCGCGCTGACCCCGCGAGCGGCAAACTTCGCCAGCAACTCCTTCTCGTTGAATGGGTCGAGGAGGCTGAGGTGCAGGCTGCCGGGCTTGAGAAGATCGATCTCCTCCATGGGCGGCTTGCGCAATCGCAGGACGATATCGGCGGAGCTCAGGAGCGAGGCGCGATCCGTCGATATCGTCGCGCCAGCCTTGGCATACATCTCATCGGGGAAACCTGCGGGCAGCCCTATGCCAGCCTCGACCGATACCTCGGCGCCGAGTTTGACGAGCTTGGCTACGCTGTCAGGCGTGAGCGGAGCCCGTGTCTCCCCAGGGTGAGATTCTTTGGGGGATGAAATCTTCATTCCAGACCGTCCATCATAGAAGAATCGGTTCCCGGGTATACCCCTCGCTTGCTGCAATGCATCCGCCGATTGGCTTTCCCCCTTTCGTTTAGTTTCGTTTCAACCCTCTGCCCGGACGCGCTTTGCGGATTGACGCCTCAGGTGGCGCATGGACAGAATCCGCCCCCGAGAGGGTCCATCGTGCATGAAGGAGCCTCCGGTCGTGTTGCTCGAAGTGGATAGCGCGACCGCCAGCGGAAACGTTAGGGAATACAAACCAATCTCCATGAATCCAACACGGCTCACCCTCGCGGTCGGTCTTGCCTGCGCCACCTTGCTGTCCGGCTGCGTCAACCCGATCAACCCTCTCGGTAAATTTGATCCGACTCCCAAGGTCTCCGGCCGGCCCTCTCCGAAAATGGCGGAGAAGTTTGCCTGGGGCATTTCAACAGCGAGCTACCAGTATGAGGACCCGGCAGTAAAACCGGGTGACAAGGATTACTTCTCCACCGACTGGGACGTGCTGGTGAGTCAGCACAAGGCCCCGCCGCGCGGCAATGCTCTGTATAGCTGGAGCGACTTCGACAAGGATCTCGCGGCGCTGAAAAAGATCCGTCCGACGCACTATCGGTTCAGCATCGAGTGGGCCCGCGTCGAGCCGCAGCCCGGGGTCTATAACGAGGAGGCCATCCAGGGTTACGTCCGCATGGCCCGCAAGCTGAAGGAAATGGGCATCGAGCCAGTCGTTTGCCTGTGGCACTTCACCTTCCCCGACTGGCTCTACGACAAGAAGAACCCCGGCAACTCCAACTGGCTGCACCCTCTCGCCCGCGAACGCTGGAAGGCTTACGTCGAGAAGATGGTCAAGGCGACGTCGCCGTATGTGAAATACTACGCGCCGCAGAATGAGCCCAACGGCCAGATCACGACGGCCTACATCGTGGGCCAGTGGCCCCCGGCCATGACCCTGGCCATCGGGCACTACTGGAAGGCGATCGACGCGAGCACAGCGATGTTCCGCGATGCGGCGAAGATCGTGAAGGAGATCAAACCCTCCGCCAAGATCGTGAGCGTCGAGGCCCTGCCGTGGTGGCAGCGCGCCCCGCTCGACCCGGGCGGGTTGATTTACAACACGATGATCCATGGTAACACGGATCACCTCGACCGCATCTATGATGTCTGCGATATCCTCGGCATCAACTACTACTACTCGCAGGCTCCCGGACCGCTCACCCTGCTGGCCGGGCCATCCATGCGCGGCAAGCACTTCACCATGATGGGCTGGGTCATCAACCCAAAGGGCATCTACGACGAGATCAAGCGCGTAGGCGATCGCTACGGCAAGCCGATGATGATCACCGAGAACGGCATCGCCACGTCGAACGACTCCAAGCGCATCTGGTATCTCCAGAATCACCTCCACGAGATCGGCCGCGCCATCCAGGACGGCTATGACGTGCGTGGGTACTTCACCTGGTCGCTCGCCGACAACTACGAGTGGCACTGGGGTTACACCGCCACCTTCGGCCTCTCGCACATGGACCCCGATACGAAGGACCGCATCCTCAAGCCCTCGGCGAACTGGTTTGCCGACGTGATCAAGGATCACCGCACGGTCGGATCCGTCCCGAAAATCGAGCACCGCCACGGCTTCGACAAGGAGCCACCGAAGAAGAACTGACTCATCCCCGCAAGGAGGATAGCACCGTGAAATGAGACCCCGCACCACGAGTCCCGACAAGGAGGCCGGATGGCTTTCCTGCCGGACGTGCGGAGTCTCGATCCGGGAGCGTGTGCTCAAGCGCGGCGAGTCGCTGCGCTGCAAGCGCTGCGGCGAGGTTGTGATGATCCACCGCACGGACGATTCCTTCCACGCCTCCTGCGCCCTCGGCATGACCGGCGTATGCATGGCATTGCTGGCCAATGTGTACCCTATCATGACCTTCGCCGTGGCTGGCAACACCCAGTCCAATCTCATCATCACCGGAGGCCAGAAACTGATCGATCAAGGGTACTGGCCGATCTCCGTACTCGTGATTTTCTGCGCCATCGCGGCGCCCGCTTTGTATTTTGCCTCGGTCGCCTATGTGTCCGCCTGCTGCCTGGGCTGGAAGCTTCCGGCGGGGCGCTTTGCCCTGCACGTGGCGGGGTTCATGGAGTCCTGGAGTCTCATTCCGGTCTTTGCCATCGCCTGCGTGGTGGCCGTGGTGAAGCTCGACATGATCGGCACGGTCGCGTGGAAGGTCGGCATCGGCTGGATCGTCCTGCTGGCGGCGGTCTCCCTCGGGCTGTCCCGGGTCTTTGACGAAGACTCCGCCGAGCGAAGACTGGAGGGCAGACCATGACGGACGAGACGCGCCTGAGCATGGCTCGCTCTCTCGTCGTGGCCGGACTCATCCTTTACATCCCCGCCAATATCCTGCCTGTGATGACGATCACGATCACGGGGCAAGTCGAGCCGCTGACCATCATGGGAGGCGTGGAGGAACTTTACGACTCCGGCCTCATGCCCGTGGCAGCAGTCGTATTTCTCGCCAGCATCGTCGTCCCGTTCCTGAAGCTCGCCGTGTTGAGCTGGATATTGCTCCTGCATGGGTCGAGCGAGCTGCGCCGTCAGCGCACTACCATGTACCGCATCCTCCACCAGGTCGGATCCTGGTCGATGATCGACATTTTTCTCCTCTCCGTGCTCACCGCCGTTGGCCAGCTCGGCATTCTCGCCAGCGTCAAGGCCGAGCCGGGAGGACTGTTTTTCGCCGCCGTGCTGCTATGCACGCTCTTCGCGGCCGAGATTTATCACCCTTCACTGATCTGGAAAGACCGCCGCACCACATGAGCAAAGCACCCATCGACAAAGAAGACGCCGGAGAAATCGTCGCCACCCGCAGGACGTTCCCTTGGGCCTGGGTGTTCCCCATCATCGCTGCCGCCGCGACTGCGTGGTTGTTTTGGAACAACTGGCGCGAAGAGGGGCCGGAGATTCATATCGCGTTCCCGGAAGCCCCGGGCATCGAAGCGGGCAAAACACCTCTCGTCTTTCGCGGCGTCCATGCAGGCAAGGTCACTGCCGTGCATCTCGATCCCAAGCTCAACGGCGTGATCGTCTCCGTGCGATTGAAAGCCTTTGCCACCTCGCTCGCCCGGTCAAATACGGACTACTGGATCGAAAAGCCCGTCGTTTCCCTCCAGCAGCTCACCGGCCTGGAGGCCATCATCCAGGGCAACTCGATCCGCGCCCGGCAGCGTCCCGGCAATGGCAATTATGAGACGCGCTTTGCCGGCCTGGCCAAAGCCCCGCTCTCACCGCTCGACGCACCGACGCTCCTCATCAAGCTGCACGCAGATTCCATCCCGATGGTCGACCATGGTTCGCCAATCTACCACCTCGGCGTACCCGTCGGCTGGGTCGTGGAGAAGGACATCGACACGGATGGTCGCCCCTACGTGCAGGTCGTGATCGACGAAAACCACGCTCAGATGGTCACTGATGCTTCGCGGTTTTGGCTGATCCCGGCAACCTCGCTCAAGGCCGGCCCAGGCGGCCTCTCTCTCAGCATCGCCGGGCTGGAATCTCTCATCCAGGGAGGTATCGCCTTTGATAACTTCGGGATCACTGGCCAGCCCGTCGATGACGGGAAGGAATTTGAGCTGCTTTCCGACGAGTCCACGGCACGCGCGTCGGGAAAGAAGATCAACATCGAGTTTGAAGATTCGCGCGGCATCGTCGCCGACCAGACGCGGATCATGTACCTCGGGCAACCCGTCGGGATCATCACCAAGGTCGCCATTCCCTCCGGCTCCGAGGTGGCTGTCGCCACCGCCCGACTGGAACCAACCTACGACTTCCTCGCGGCCAAGCAGTCGCAGTTCACCCTCGTGCGCCCGACGGTGAACCTGGACGGCGTCATAGGACTCGACGCCATCATTACGGGTCCGTACATCGAGTGCAAAGCTGGCGAGGGTGAACCCGCGACGACATTTGCCGGGATCACGGTGGGCAATCCCGCAGCCCGGCAGAACGATCTGCTCGTGACGCTCACGGCGAGCAATCTGCCCACGATCGAAGCCGGCGCGCCGGTGTATTATCGCGGCCTCGTGGCCGGCGCGATCAAGGAAAAGACTCTCACCTCGAATGGCGAGCCGGCACTTATCGCCTCGATCAAGCCAGAGTTTCAATCCGCGCTCATGAGCACCTCTCGTTTCTGGCGCACCCCCGCCACCTCCGCGATGGCCGGGCCAGGCGTGATCAACATTCACGTGGAGGGTATTACCTCACTCCTCAACGGCGGAGTGACCTTCGACAACTTCGGCACATCGGGTTCACCCGTCCAGGCCGGACAGCGATACCAGCTTTACGCCGACGAGGCCTCGGCCCGTGCGACCTCCGCTCCGATCCGCATCCGCTTCGCCAGCGCCCAGGGCATCCTGCCTGGCCGCACGGAACTCCGCTACCTTGGCGTGCGCGTCGGTTTGGTCGATGAAGTACGCACGGACCGCGGCCGTGTCGAGGTGATCGCCCGCATCCAGCCGGGATATGAGGAGCTGCGCCGCGAGGGATCGATCTTCTCCCTGGTGGAGCCGCAGATCTCCCTGCAAGGCATCTCCGGTCTCGAGACCATCATCAGCGGAGTGTATATTGACTGCATCCCCGGCTCCGGCGGTTATGGGAATGTCTTCTCCGGCCGCATGATCACGGATCCCTCCCTGGCCGAGGCCAGCGGCTTCACGATCAAGATATCCACTCCGGCCACGACTGTCGGCCTCGGTGCACAGGTCCTCTACCGCGATGTGAAGGTGGGCGATGTCACGACCAAGACCCTGTCACCCGACAACGATCGCGTCCTCCTGACCGTCGTGATCGATCCGAAGTACCGCGACCTCGTACGCCAGAACTCCGTCTTCTGGAACGCCAGCGAACCTGAAGCCAAGATCGGCTTCCTCCGCCTGAAGGTCGACGCGCCAACGCTGGCCGGCATCGCAGGCCGTATCGCCTTCGGCAATCCCGACAAGCCCGGCCCTCCGGCCAAGCCCGGCCAGGTCTTTGAACTCGGCAAGCCGCTCCGGCAGAAGTAGAGCGCGGTTTTCAGCCTGTGGCCCGCGAGCCGCGGGCTTGCTCGATAAGGTCGACGAGTTTTGAGACATCGACGGGTTTGACGAGATGTTCGTCGAACCCGGCTTCGCGGGAAAGGCGGCGGTCGGACTCCTGGCCCCAGCCGGTGATCGCTATGATGTAAATCGATCCCCCCCAGGTCTGCTTGCGTATCTCCCGGCAGACCTGGTGACCATCCCGCCCCGGCATACCGATGTCGAGGAGGATGACGTCCGGACGAAACGCATCCGCCTCGGCGAGTCCTTCATCGCCGCCGTAGGCTGTATGCGCATCGTATCCCATGCTGCGCAACAGGCTGGAGATGCTGTCTGCGATGTCTCGCACGTCGTCGATAACGAGGATCTTCAAGGTCTGGGAAACATGCACCACGGGCAGCGCATCGGGCGAAGCAATCTCAAGCGGGGTCTTGGGCAAGGGAATACGTACTGTAAACCGGCTGCCCTGCCCCGGACCTTCGCTCGCGGCCTCGATGGTGGATCCGTGGAGATCGAGCAGACCCTTGACGAGCGCGAGGCCGATGCCGAGGCCCGACTGCACACCGCCGCGGTGCACCTGGGAGAACATGTCAAAAATCGTGTGCAGCGACTCCTGAGTAAGGCCGATGCCATTGTCGGATACGGAGACTGAAACCGCGCCGTCTTCACAACGTACGGAAAAGACGATACGTCCCCGGGCCGTGGTAAACTTCGAAGCGTTGTTGAGCAGGTTGGAAAACACCTGGGCGAGCCGCACCGGGTCCGCTTCGAGCACGACGCGCTCTGGCGGCATTTCAACGATCAGTTCATGTCCGGCGGCCTGGATGACAGGACGGCTGGCCTCGAGGGCGGAGTTTACTATGACGGACAATTCGACGCGCTCCTTGCGCAGTTCCAGCTTCCCGTAGGAGATGCGGGACATGTCGAGCAGATCCTCGAGCAGGCGCACCATGTGGCCGACCTGACGGTCGATGACGCCATGGACGTATTGCAGCGTGGAGCGATCCACCCCGGGTTGCGCGATGAGCTGCACGGCGTAGCGAATCGGCGCGAGGGGGTTGCGCAGCTCATGCGCGAGGGTGGCGAGGAATTCATCCTTGCGGCGGTCGGCCAGCTTCAGCGCCTCCTCGGCCCGGATGCGATCGGTAATGTCGATGGCGATGCCACCGACGAATGGGCGGGGCGAGCCGGGTTCCTCGATGGGAAACTTCGCCACGAGCGAATGATGTTCACCGTCGCCGTGCTCCAGTTTCTCGATCACCTGAATGCCCTCGCCCGATAACATCGCCCGGCGGTCATTGGTCATGAAGGTCGCCGCTGTCTCGGGAGAAAATACATCGGCATCCGTGCGACCATAGAGTTCGGTCCGGGATAACCGGAAGGCCTTGAGGGCGGATTCGTTGGCAAAGACGTAGCGGCCATCGGCATCCTTGATCCAGGCGAGGCCGGGCACGGACTCCATGAAGCGGGTGAATCGCTCGTCCAGCACTCGCAGGGCGGATCGGGCCTGCCGGGCGACAGAGGCCTGACTGCTGATGGTATTGACTGTCCACCAGAGCAGCAGGAAGAACAGGGCCGTCTCACACAGCGTGCGCACCGCAGTGCCAAAGGCCACATCGTAGATCTCATACTGCCGGCCGATGATTTGCAGCCATCCGATCACGGGTGGGATGATGACGATGGGGAGCAGCAGCCGGCGGGCAGCAACTCCTCCCGCATCCTCTCGCAGGAGCATCTCGGCGAGACCGTACTCGGGGATCACGGCGATGATGGCCACACTCAGGACAAAAATGATGAGTCCTGTCTGAAAGGCGATGGCGGTATAGTGCGCGATACCGAAGAGCTGATCCGCGCCAAACCAGTAGCCCATGAGCGAGAGCGAGACGACAGCCACTGTACCCAGTGCGAGAAGGGAGGCAATGCGTCGGGCGAGCCCATTCCATGATGCCAGGAACACAGCTATTCCCAGGATCAGATACGAAACGCTGGCCGGAATACCCATCCGCATCGGGGCGGCGCTGGCTTTTTGCCCCCACGAGCGGGAGATAAGAGCCGTATCGATACCCAGATTGACGTCGGCAAGGTGTTGGTAAAGCACCAGCCCGCTGAGGAGCGCACAAAGCAGTGCAGCCAGCCTCGAAAGGCTCCTGAGCATCCGGCTGTGCCCACTCCAAGCCAGGACGATCAAAGCCGTGCCCGTAAGCATCCCGCAGATCGCGGCATTCGGAAACATGCTAATGCCGCTGCGCAGCCAGTCCGTCATCCATGGGACATCGAGCGCCCAGCCAAGCAAGGTCAAAAAGCCGCCGAGGACTCCGAATAGCCCCGCCGAAGTGGCGATAGCCCGAAGCCCTTGTGCGCGGAATGACGTGAATCGCGTGCCCGGCATGAACCTTGCACGCTAAGCGGGGCTCGATCGTCTCTCAAGCCCTTTGCCACTTAGGGAATACGCCCTATAGCGAGCTCAGGAGTTCCCCTGTTGTCGGGACATCCTTGATGATCTGGCTGCGGAGCGGGCCGACTCCAATATAACGGAGATTGGGCAATACCGACGGGCGGTTTTCGCCGTAGGCGATATTCACGATCGCGGCCATCACCTCCGCGACGTAGCGGCGGGCGGCAGCGGGCAGATCGGCGTAACGGCGGATGCCGGAGAGATCTTCGCTCCAGCCGGGGAGCATCTTGTAGACAGGCTTCAGCGTACGGCGGAAAGCATCGTCGCGCGGGACATGCGAAACGCGGGTGCCGTCCGGAGCCTCGTAGGCGACGCAGATGGCGAGTTCGCCTTCCGTCCAATCGCCGCCGTAGGAGAGGGCGTCGAGCTTGTTGAGCGCGAGATCCTGGTAGCCGCCGTAGCGGAGGGCGTCGCCCTTTTCCACGGCATCGAACCATCCGACCATGCGCTGGCGTCCCGTGGTCGAGCCAAACTCAATGCGGCGCAGAGTACGACCGAGCGGGTGCTCGTCGGTCAGCTCGGTGAGGAAGACATGGGTGCCGACCTTCGTATCGTAAGCCTTGCAGCACCCAATGGTGTGCACAGGCTGGGCGGGAATACCTGCCGATTGGAAAAACTCGGGCGTGAAGGTGTGCGAGGCCGTGACGTTGGGCGGGAAGCCGTGGCGCTTGTCGAGCCAGTAGGCCTGGCCGAACTCGCCGATGATGCTGCGGCCCGCCTCGACGCTTTGCAGGACGATTTCGCGGACGTCAGTCACACAGGCGACGAGCTTTTGCCCCGCCTCCCAGTAGGCGTCGACGAGCAGGTCGACATTGAGGGTGAAAGGCTGCGGCCCCTTGAAGCTGCGGAAATCAAACTCCTCCGCCGCGAAGATCCCCGCGTCGATCGTCTCCTTGTTGGCGCGCGTCTCGGCGTTGGAAAGGGTGTCGAAAAGCTCCGGCCAGCGCTCCGGGCGGAGCTGGCAGACATGTTCAATCACACGCACGGCGCGATCCGCACGGGCGCGCACCTTGCGGGCGAAGACCGCCTTTTCCGAACGGAAGTCGGCGTAGGTGATCTGAAACTGGGCGATCTCGTCGGTATAGGCCGGGGTGATGCCGCGGCCGGTGGACCCACGCGGCTCCTCCTTGAGGACATGCACGCGATAATCCTCCCAGGCCAGATCGAGCAGGCGGTGGGAGAGGTCGGAAACGAGGGTACGCTCGTCGATGCGCAGGCGGCTCAGGGTCGGGTAGCCATGCAACTCGGCATAGGCGGCCTCCCAGAGGAACTTGCGCGGATCGGCCACGACGCCGCAGCCGATGAGCAGGTGTGGGAGGGTGGTGTCGACCACGCCGCCGGGGATGAGGTTGAGCTTCACATCGGCGACGGAGTGTCCCGAGTTGGAGCCGCCATTGACTTTCATCACCGCCGCGACAGCGTCCGGATTGCCGGTCGATTCGCGGAGTTCGTCGATGATTTCGAGGATGAGGCGGCCTTTCCCTTCGTCACCGGTGGAGATTCCGGTATCGGCGATGAGCAGGCTGGAAAACGGAGTAAGGGCCATGAAGGAGCGGGAATGTTACAGCTAATCACGGATTGCGAAAGTCGGAAGTCGGAACCCGAAAGTCGGAAGGTCCGTTTTGCCACGCTCAGGCGGCATCGGAGCGATTCCTTCCGACTTCCCACTTCAAACTTCCGCCTTCGGCCTACTCCGAGCTGTTGTTGGGCGTCGTCTTGACGGTGATGACGTCGTGCGGAGCGGCTTCCTTCTGGCCGGCGGGGCTAACGCGGATATACCGGGCGTTGACCTTCAGGGTCTTGAGGTCGGCGGCGCCGAGGTAGCCCATGCCGGATTGGATACCGCCAATGAGTTCGCGCAGAACGACATCCAGCGGACCGGCGGCTTCCTTGAGAGCCTCGATGCCCTCAGGAGCAGCCTTGGCCACGGCATCCTTCTTGTCATGGCCATAGCGGGCGGCGGAACCGTCCTTCATGGCCTCGCGACTACCCATGCCGCGGTACTGTTTATACAGCTTGCCGTTGATTTCCATGATGCGGCCGGGAGCCTCGTCGCAACCCGCGAGCAGGCCGCCGCAGATGAGGCCGTCGGCGAGGGTAAGCGCCTTGACCATGTCGCCGGATTTCGTGATGCCGCCATCGGCGAGGATGGTCACGCCTTCCTTGGCCGCCTGGCGGGAGGCAACGTAAAGCGCGGTCATTTGCGGGATGCCCACGCCCGCGACGACGCGCGTGGTACAGATGGAGCCGGGGCCCTGGCCAATCTTGATGCAGTTCGCCCCGGCCTTGGCGAGAAACTCGACGCCGTCGGCGCTGGTGACGTTGCCCGCGACGATGGTGAGATCCTGGAACTGGCCGCGAATGAGCTTCACCGTGTCGCCGACGCCCTTGGAGAATCCATGCGCGGTGGAAACGGCAATGGCATCGACACCCTCCTCCACGAGACGACCGACGTGATTGATGATGCGGTCGGCGTCGAGAGAACCGTCGGCCTTGCGATGCGAGCCGATGGCCGCGCCACAAACGAGGCGGAAGCGCTCATCGCGGGCCGGCTTCACGATGCGGGTGGCCTCGTCCTCGATGCGCTCGATGTCGCTGAGGGTGAAGAGGCCGCACAGGCGCTCCTGATCGTCGACGATAAGCAGCTTGTGAATGCCGATGTGCTCGGAGAAAAACTTGTCCGCCACCTCGATCGGGTGGTCTTTGATCGCGCTGACCGGAAGCGTGTAAACCTCGCTGCGCGGGGTCATGGCCTCGAGGACCGAACGCTCGCGATAGCGCTCCTTCACCGTGCTGCTGGAGAGCAGGCCGAGAAGGCGGTTTTGCTCATCGACGACGGGGAAGGTGCGGAACCCGAAGTCCTTGCGGGTGATGCGGTCGAGCACCTCGCCGATGGTCTGGTTGGCCATGACCTTGATTGGTTCGCGGATGAAACCGTGGATGTGGTTCTTCACGCGGGCGACCTCCTTGATCTGCGCCTCGTCCGTCATGTTGTAGTGGATGAGGCCGAGGCCGCCGTTGAGCGCCATGCGAATCGCCATGCGCGACTCGGTCACGGTATCCATGTCCGACGACAGGATCGGAATCTGCAGATGCAGCGAGGGCGAGAGGGAAACTGAAAGGTTGGCGTCGCGGGGCAGGATCTCGGTGTAGCGAGTCGCGAGCGAAATATCGTCGAAGGTTAAGCCGACGGGCAGATTCCGGGGAAAGAACGTATCCGCGTCCGGAAAAAAGGCTGACAGGTCTTCCATGGGCAACCTTCACCGAAGTGCCGCCCTTTGCACAAGGAGATTTTGCGAAGAGTGATTTTCTTCCTCGCGAGCGAGGTAGTCTCCCGCGGGGAAACCGATGGAAAAGTTCCACCAGCGCCCCGCGGGATCCCCAAGATCAGCCCGCCTCCACACACCGGGCGGGCTGGGAACTACCGGAGAAACGCCTCGTGCAGTCCGCCGTCCACCGTGATCACCTGTCCGGTGGTCTTGCTGAGACGGTTCGTGACGAGGAGGAAATACGCCTCCGCCTGGTCGGCCGGAGTGATCGGCGCCTTGGTCAGAGTGCGGTCAGCGTAGAATTGCGCGAGCTTGCTGACGAGCGATTCGGTCGCCTCATCGTCGGCGTACGGGATGTTGTACTTCGCAAGGGAGCCAATGACGCGGTCACGCGGGAACATCGCGCTGCCCTGCACGACGGTGGCCGGGGCCACACCGTTGACGCGGACGAGCGGCGAAAGCTCGATGGCGAGCTCGCGAACGAGGTGATTTGCGGCGGCCTTGCTGGTGTCGTAGGCGACGCTGCCCTTCTTGGCGACGACGGCGTTGGCGCTGGTGGTGAGGACGAGGTTGCCACGGAGGCCCTGCTCCTTCCAGATCTTGTAGGCCTCGTCGGCGACGAAGTAGCTGCCGGTGACATTGATGCCAAAGGTGAGCGCCCATTTATCGTCCGGGATGTGCCCGGTCGTGTCGCTCGGGACAAAGATGCCCGCCGTGACCTCGATGGAATCAAATCCGCCGTAGGCGATGGCCACCTGGTCGAGGGCGGCGCGAATGCTGGCGCGGTCGGTGATGTTGGCGGAAAGCCCGATGGCCGGTCCGCATCCGCTGATCCCCGTGCCGGCCACGCCGATGCCGAGGCCGTATTTATCGGTGATCTCCTTGGCGGTGGCTTCCGCGGCGGCGAGGTTGAGGTCGACGCAGACGATGTGCGCGCCTTCCTTTACGAGCCGGTGGGCCACTTCCTTGCCGATGCCGCTGCCCGCGCCGATGACGACGTGGACCTGACGGGCGAGTTCCTTCTCGGCGGGCATGCGCTGGAGCTTGGCTTCCTCCAGGAGCCAGTACTCGATGTCAAAAGCCTCCTGCTGCGGGAGCGAGACGTATTCGTCGATCGCCTCCGCGCCGCGCATGACCTCGACGGCGCAGTTGTAAAACTCGGCGGTGACGCGGCTTTCGCTCTTGTCCTTGCCCCAGGCAACCATGCCGAGGCCGGGAATGAGCACCACGGTCGGGTTCGCGTCGCGCATGGCGGGCGAGTTGGCGTGCTTGCAGCGGTTGTAATATTCCGCGTAGTCGGCGCGGTAGGCCTCAAGACCGGCGGCGAGCTTCGCCTTGAGCGCGGCCACGTCCTCGGACTGCGGGTTCCAGTCGACGTAAAGAGGCTTGATCTTGGTGCGCAGGAAATGGTCGGGGCAGGAGGTGCCGAGCTCCGCGAGACGCGGGGCGTCGTTGGAATTGACGAAGCGGAGGATCTTCTCGTCGTCCTGCACGGTACCGACGAAGCGCTTCTGCTGGCTCACCTGGCCGCGCAGCCACGGAAGGATCTGGGCAAACACGGCCTGGCGTTGCGCCTCCTCGAGGGACTGGTACTTGGCGCCGCCGAAGGCTCCGGCATGGCCGCCCTTGGCCTCGTACTTGGATTCAATATACGCGGCGGCCTTTTCGATGAGATCGAGCGTGAGGGTGTAGCAAACCTTGGCGTCGTCATCCCACGAGATGAACCCGTGCTGGCCCATCATGATGGCCTTGATGCCAGGCTGCTGGCGGGAGATCTCCTGCATGGCGAGGCCGAGTTCGAAGCCGGGACGCATCCACGGCACGTAGGCCATTTCGCCGCCAAAGATTTCCTTCGTCAGCTCCTCGCAGCGACGGCTCGCCGCGATGGAGATGATGGCATTTGGGTGCATGTGGTCGACATGCTTGCCGGGCAGGAAGCTGTGCAGCGGCGTGTCGATGGACGACGGGCGCGGGTTCAGGTTGAAAGTCGTATGCGGGTACATGCCCACCATGTCGTCCTCGGCCTGGGTCTTGAGACCGCGCTCGGGCTGGGAACCGTAGACCTTCTGAAGGTCGATGAGCTTGCTCTGGTAGAGCGAGGAAAAGTTCTCCTTCTTCGACGTGCGCAGGTCGCCGCCGGAGCCTTTCACCCACAGAACCTCCACGTCCTCACCGGAGAGCGGGTCTTTTTCGACGATCTTCGACGAGGTGTTTCCGCCACCCGTGTTTGTGATGCGCTGGTCCGAGCCGAGGAGGTTCGAGCGGTACACGAGGAGGGAAACGAAATCGAGGGAGGCCGCCTTGGCATCATCCCAGAGGTAATTGACGTACTTGTAGCTCATAAAGTGGAGGAATGTGGGTTTAGCTGTGTTTGCTTCTGAATTTCTTTTATTGATTGGGCAAGAAAAATCATTCAAACTGATTCCCACATGCTCGCCCTCGAACGACATCGTCAAATGCTCGACCTGCTGAAGAAGCACGGGAGCGTCCGGACCACGGAGGTGGCCAAGACTCTCGGCGTGACCGAGGAGACCGTGCGCCGCGACTTTGAGAAGCTGGAGGCCGAGGGCATGCTGATGCGCTCCCATGGCGGAGCCGTGCGGTTGGAGACACAGCGCCGGGAATTCCCCGTGCGCGAGCGCGCCGCGCAAAATTCCGGGGCGAAAATCCAGATCGCCCGCGCCGCCGTCGCCAAGATCAGCGAGGGGCAGACCATTTTCTTCGATCCCAGCACCACCGTGCAACACCTGGCCGAGGCCCTGCCCGACATCCCGCTCACCGTGGTGACGAATTCGCTGCAGATCGCCAATTTGCTGGCAGACAAACCTGCCGTCCATGTCGTGCTCCTCGGCGGAAACCTGATGTCGAGTTCTCTCTCCTGCACGGGATGGGCGGCGGAGCAAACGCTCAACCTGTACCGCATTGACTCAGCCTTCGTGTCGTGCCGCGGCATCGATCCCGAGCGCGGCCTGAGCGAGGCGAGCGAGGAGCAGGCCCGGTTGAAGCATCGCGTGGTCGAGGGTGCGGAGTCCGTCTACCTGCTGGCGGATTCGTCGAAGTCGGGCGTGGCCTCCAGTTATTTCTATTCGCAAAACTCCGCCGTCGACGTGTGGATCACGAATGAAAAGCCGTCGCCCGCGCTGGAGTCGGCCCTGACCGCCCAGGGGGTTCGCATCGAGCTCGCGTAGACCATTTCTCTCCTCCCCATGTCTCATCAGACCTATCTCGCTGTCGACCTCGGAGCAGGCAGCGGACGCGTCGTCGCGGGTCACTTCGACGGCCGCAAGCTCCAGCTCGAAGACCAGAACCGCTTCCCGAACCAGGGCGTCCAGCTCCCGACGGGCTGGCACTGGAATATCACGGAGCTTTTCTCGAATATCAAAAACGGGATCGCCGCCGCCGCGAAGACGCATGGCGACAAGGTCGTCTCGGTGGCAGTCGATACGTGGGGCGTGGACTACGGCCTCATCGATGAGCGAGGCCGCCTGCTCGGCCTGCCGTGGATGTACCGCGACAGCCGCACCGACGGGCTGATCGAGGAGGTATCCAAAGCCGTGCCGAAGGAGGAACTCTACGGTCGCACAGGCATTCAGCTCCTATTTTTCAACACCATCTTCCAGCTCGCGGCGGAGGCGCGCCAGTATCCTGCGGTGCTCCGCGAGGCGTCGCAGCTTTTGTTTGTGCCCGATCTGCTCACCTACTGGCTGAGCGGCGAGCGCGTGATCGAGCAGACCATTGCGAGCACCTCGCAGTTGCTCAAGGCGGGCTCCGCCGAGTGGGACCTGGAGCTGGCCGCAAAGGTCGGCATCCCCGCCCATCTGCTCAAGCCCGTGACCGCTCCCGGCACGAAGGTCGGCAAGCTCATCGCCAGTCTCGCGGCGGAGATCGGGCTCGATTCCGTCGATGTCGTCGCCTGCGGCAGCCATGACACGGCCTCCGCCGTGGCGGGCGCTCCAGCCCGCTCCAAAAACCCGCTCTTTCTCAGCTCCGGCACGTGGTCGCTCCTCGGTCGAGAGCTTGATGCGCCCATCATCACCGACGCGTCCTTTGCCGCCGGATTCTCCAACGAACAGGGACTCTCCGGCACCACGCGCTTCCTCAAGAACGTCGCGGGCATGTGGCTCCTCCAGGAGTGCAAGCGCAACTGGGACGCGCAGGGCAGCAAGCTCCACTATGGCGAACTCGTCGACCATGCGTGGGTGAGCAAGGCCCCCGGACTCGTCGATCCTGATGATGCAAGCTTCTCGCGTCCGTGCGACATGCCGCGCGCCATCGCCGACTATCTCCGCAAAACCGGCCAGCCTGTTTCCGAGAAACCGGGGGACATCGCCCGCGTCATCCTGCGCAGCCTCGCCCTGAAGTACCGCGTGCTCGTCAACCAGCTCCGCGCGTGGATGCCCGACCTGCCGGACACCCTCCACATCGTCGGCGGCGGTTCGCAAAATGCCCTGCTCAACCAGATGACCGCCGACGCCACGGGGCTGACGGTCGAGGCCGGCCCGATCGAGGCCACGGCCACGGGCAACATCATCGCCCAGCTTATGGCTCGCGGCGAAATCTCCTCGCTGGAGGAAGGCCGCGAAATCGTCCGCAACTCCTTTGAATTTGAAACCTTCGAGCCCTCCGACACGGAATCGTGGAACGATGAGGAAGCAAGGTTTCTCCAACTGATCTCCACTTAACCATGGCAACCACCCGCACTCCTGTCACCGGCCGCAAGGTGCAGCTCATGGCCACCTGCCTGTGCGATGCGTTCTTTGACGACGTCGCCCGCGCCACCGTCGAGGTGCTGGAGCATCTCGGCTGCGAGATCGAGTTTCCCGAGGGGCAGACCTGCTGCGGGCAGCCCGCCTTCAACTCGGGCGACTGGGACGCCTCTCGCAAGATCATGCGCCATACGGTGAAGACCTTTTCCGGCGACGCGCCGGTGGTCATTCCCTCCGGCTCCTGCGCGGCGATGCTCTTCCATGGCGCACCGCTGGAGTTTGAAAAAGAAGCCGACGCGCCCGCCGTGCAGGCCCTCGCCAATCGCACCTGGGAGCTGGCCGATTTCATCGTCAACGGCCTCGGCATCACGAAATGGGAGGGCCGCCTGGAGGCCAACGTCGCCTTTCATCGCGCCTGCCATACGCGCGGCACGCAGAGCGGCCCGGCGGCGCTGCAGCTCCTCGGCTCGATCCCGGGGCTGAAGATCGCGGCCTTTGGCGAGGCGGAGCAGTGCTGCGGATTTGGCGGCACGTTTTCCGTGGCCTTCCCGCATATCTCCGGCTCGATGGGCCGCCTGAAGCTCGAACACGTGATGGAGACGCATCCCGATTTCCTCGTCTCCGGCGACATGAGCTGCCTTATGCATCTTTCCGGCCTAGCCAACAAGGAAGGCAAGCCGCTGCAAATCCGCCACATCGCCCAGGTGCTGCGCGATGCGCTCACCCAGGCCCCGTAACCATGGCTCACCAGAAGATCGACACCTACGCCGCCACCCTCGATCCCGAGGTGCGTCAGGCCGTGCGGTCCAACAGCGCCGCCGGCACCGAGAAGCGCTATCAGATCCTCGGCGCGGACTTTGGCGATCCCGATCCGCTGCGCAAGCTGGCGGGTGCGATCAAGCAGCACACCATCGAGCACCTCGACCAGTATCTGGAACAGGCCGAGCGCAGCCTCACCGCCAATGGCGTAAAGGTGCACTTCGCCGTCAGCACGCAGGACGCCCGGCAGGCCGTGCTCGACATCCTCAACCAGACCGGCTGCCGCAAGGTGGTGAAGTCCAAGAGCATGATCTCCGAGGAGATCCACCTGAATGACTTCCTGGAGGAAAATGGCGTGGAATCCGTCGAGACCGACCTCGGCGAATACATCGTCCAGATCGACCACGATCACCCGAGCCACATCGTCAAACCGATCCTGCACAAGAACCGACGCGACATCGCGAAGAGCTTCGAGCGCGAGGGGCTGGGAGATTACAACGACGATCCCGAGACGATCACCCGCCGCGCCCGCGCCTTCCTGCGCCAGAAGTACCTCCAGGCCGACGCCGCCGTGACGGGGGCAAACTTCGTCGTGGCCGAGTCTGGCCGCATGGTGCTGGTGACCAACGAGGGCAACTCGCGCTTCTGCCTCGCGGGCACGCGCGTGCACATCGCCCTCATCGGCGTGGAAAAGCTCGTCCCGCACGACCGCGACCTTGCCGTCTTTCTCAACCTGCTTGCCCGCTCCGCCACCGGCCAGCAGCTCACGGTTTACACCGAGTTTCTCTCCGGCGCTGCCCTGCCCGCCCAGCCTTCCGGCCCGCGCGAGATGCACGTCGTCTTCGTGGACAATGGACGAGTCGATACCCTGGCGTCGGACTGCCGGGAAATTCTGCGCTGCATCCGCTGCGGCGCATGCATGAATGTCTGCCCGGTCTACCGCCAGGCGTCGGGCCACGCCTATCGCAGCATTTATCCGGGACCGCTCGGCGCGGTGCTCTCGCCCATGCTGGCTGGGAAGGGCTTTGCCCAGCTCGGCGACCTGCCCAAGGCCTCCAGCCTCTGCGGCGCGTGCAACGAGGTCTGCCCCGTCGACATCCCGATCCCCGACCTGCTGCTGAAGCTGCGCAACCGAGCCAAAGAGGAGCACCTCCCCTCGCCCGGCACGCCGCCGATGGCCCCCTTTGCCCTGCTCGCCACCGCGCCGATGCTGTGGCGCACGGCCATGCACGCAGGCGTCGCCCTCGACCTGACGCCCAAGGCGCTCATTCCCGTCCCCGCTCTCCAGGAGTGGCTGAAAATCCGCACCCTGCCCGCGTGGCGCGGGGGGAAATTCCGCTCCTGGTACAAGAACCGCCCCGCCAAGGGAAAGGACCGCCAGCCATGAGCCACCGCGACCAGATTTTTCAAGGCATCCGCAAAGCCCTCGCCCCGCTCCCGGAGCGCGCGGCCTACCCGGATTACGACACCGCCGCCACGACCACCCCGCGCTGGCTTCCCGCTGCGGAGGACAATGAAACGCTCTTCCGCAAGCGCCTCACCGGCACCGGGGGGTTTTTCTTTGCATCGCCCGCCGATTGCGCCGCGTGGCTGAAGAAGGACGGGGCCAAAAGCGTCTACCTCGCCCCGCAGGTCGCGCACCTCGCGGCGGAGTTCGCCGCGCACCTTGAGGTCGTTCCGGAATACACGCGCGACGCGGTGGATCGTATTGACGCCGCCGTGACCGTGGCCGATGGCGCGATCGCGGAGTCCGGCACCGTCATTCTCACCGACTCCGGCACGCCCGACCGGCTGGCCGCGCTGGCCCCATGGTGGCACATCGCCGTCGTCCCGCGCACCGGGCTCGTCCGCACCATCGGCGAAGCCATCACCGCCTTCCCCGCCGATCCCGGCATCGTCTGGATCACCGGCCCGTCGAAGACCGCCGACGTCGAGGGCATCCTCATCCAGGGCGTTCACGGCCCCGGCCGCCAGGGCAGCTTTTTTATTTAACTTGTAACCAGAAACCTCATGTCCTCCTCCTACTCCCTCGCCAAAGAAACCTACGCCCAGCTCGGCGTGGATACCGAAGCCGCGCTCCAGACGCTCGGCCAGACCGCCATCTCCCTGCACTGCTGGCAGGGCGACGACGTGGGAGGATTTGAGAATACCGGCGGCTCGCTCACCGGCGGCATCCAGGCCACGGGCAACTACCCCGGCAAGGCCCGCACCATCGAGGAACTCCGCGCCGATCTCGACGCCGCCCTCGCCCTCATCCCCGGCTCCCGCCGCCTGAATCTCCACGCCATCTACGGCGACTTTTCCAGCGGCAAGGCCGACCGCAACCAGATCGAGGTTTCCCACTTCCAGAGCTGGATCGACTGGGCGAAGGAGCGCAGCCTCGGCCTCGACTTCAACCCATCCTATTTTTCGCACCCCCTCTCGGCCAGCGGGTACACGCTCTCCAGCCCCGACGCCGGCATCCGCGCCTTCTGGATCGAGCACGGCCGTCGCTGCCGCCGCATCAGCGCGGAGTTTGGCCGCCAGCTCGGCAAGCCCAGCGTGATGAACGTGTGGATTCCCGACGGCTCGAAGGATCTGCCCGTCGACCGCAAGAGCCCGCGCGAGCGCCTGGAGGCCTCGCTCGACGCGCTCTTCTCCGAGCAGCTGAACACGCGCCACCACGTCGATGCGGTCGAGTGCAAGCTCTTCGGCATCGGGTCGGAGTCCTACGTCGTCGGCTCGCATGAGTTTTACATGGGCTACGCCGTGAGCCGCAAAAAGGCGCTCTGCCTCGACGCGGGTCACTTCCACCCGACCGAGAGCCTCGCCGACAAGATCAGCTCCACGCTGCAATTCGTCCCCGAGCTGCTGCTCCACGTGAGCCGCGGCGTACGCTGGGACAGCGACCACGTCGTGCTCTTTGACGACGCCACGCGCGCCATCATGGAGGAACTCGTGCGCGGGGGCTTCCTCAGCCGTACGCACATCGGACTCGATTTCTTCGACGCCAGCATCAACCGCATCGCCGCCTGGGTCATCGGCACCCGCAACGCCCAGAAGAGCCTCCTCGCCGCCCTGCTCGAACCCATCGCGCAGCTCCGCGATGCCGAGAACTCCGGTGACTACGCCACCCGCCTCGCCCTCCTTGAGGAAGCCAAAACGCTCCCGCTCGGCGCGGTGTGGGACGAATTCTGCGAACGCAACGGCACCCCCGTCGGCCCCGCCTGGATCAAGGAAGTGAAGGCCTACGAGGCCAGCGTCCTTTCCAAGCGCTAAGGCAATTTTACGCTTCGTTTCTCGTTTCACCTCCTAGGGGCGATTTTCGGAAACGAAGCGAAACGAACTGGTAAACGGGCCGGAAACGAACGGCCCGTTCCCTCGGGGATTCGCGAAACGAGCCGGAAACAAGGGAGCGAAACGAAAGGGCGATTTCCCGCTGCTCTCGTTGCGCGGCGGGATTGAGCCTTGGCTCGGAGAAAAGAGCCTGTCAGGGAAGAGTGATGTTCACTCCCGAGGCCAGCTACGAAGCCGTCTGCCGGATCGCCGACCTTGTCGCGGAAGACAGGTACAGCGAAGCGCGCCCTCTCATCGACGCCATGACGGAAATCGAGGACGTTGTCCCGCTCGTTATCTTTTACAAAGCGATCTGCATCTACGAGGACAAGGACGACCTGGGGTGCATCAGGCTGCTCTCTCGATTCATCGAAAGAGCTCCTGGTCATAAGAAGGTGCCTTATGCGCGATTCACCATCGCGATCTGCCTGATCAATCTCGGGGCGTATGCCGAGGCCTTGGAGCTTTTTGCCACGGTTCCCCCGGACTATCCCGACTGGGAAAAGGAAGTCGCCGCCGCGAAGAGGCGCTTGGAGATTCAAAGGCAGGCCATCGCCTTTTGCTCCGGTTTGCGCGGTGTGACCACATGACGAGTCCGAGCTACTGCACGCCTCTTTTCCAAGCGTTAATCCTTCGTTTCTCGTTTCACCTCCTAAGGGGCGTTTTTCGGAAACGAAGGTGAACGAAACGGTAAACGAGCCGGAAACGAACGGCACTTTCTCTCGGGGATTCGGTAAACGAACTGGAAATGAGGGAGGTAAACGAAAGCGCACTTTTCATTCCGCTCATTGCAGCGCTGCTTTTACAGTGGCGCAGCCGACACACGCGATATCTGATCGCTAAGCTTAGCGGGTTTTGGTGGAGTCCCGGCCATGACGGACGACCCGGAGACGATGCGCGACCGCGCACGCCATGCGTTGCAGCGTTATTTTACCCGCAGGGCGCTTCCTCGCTTCACCCTGGGGCTGATCCTTGTCTTCACCGGCACGGCGGGATTTGGGCTTTCCCTCGGCCTGCTGAAGCTCGGCATCACCAACATGGCCGTGCGCTATCCCGCGGCCGTGCTGGGCGCTTATGGCGTCTTTCTCCTCCTCATCCGCCTGTGGGTGGAACTGGAGAAAGCGCAGTTCAACCCCGACGACGCGGAGCTGCAGGAGGATTTTCAGTCCACCCCTCCCAGCCCGTATATTTTAAAGACTACCAAATCCCGCACGTGGGACTGGCTCGATGGGATGGACTTCGTTCCCGACGAAGGCTGCGGGCTGGCCATCGTGCTGGCGGCCATTGCCGCGGTCGCCGTAACGATCTGCATGGCCATCGCAGGCGCGCCGCTGCTCATCGCGGAGATCTTCGTGGATATCTTCCTCACCAGCGTGCTGTATCGACGCCTCCGCATTGCCGCCGAGGAGCACTGGCTGGGCGCAGCCGTGCGCCGCACCTGGCTCTACGTGCTCATCACCGCCGCCGCCCTGGCCGTGATGGGCTTCACGCTGGAAATCTGCGCCCCCGGCTCCGACACCATCGGCCAGGCGCTGAAGCGGATGATCCAGGGATAGCATTTCGTTCGTTTCCGATAATCTCCCCTAGGGAGTGAAACGAGAAACGAAGCGTAACGAAATGCGAAACGAGCCTGAAACGAAGTTCATTCCCCCTCGGAGAGTGTGAAACGAACCGGAAACGGGAAGGTGAAACAAACGGGCATTCTCCCGTCCGTTCGTTTCATCGGTTTTCTCATAGAAAGCGATTTCCCAACCCGGGCAGTCCTCAGCCTCACACACCGGAAACGGAACAGCGTTCCAAGACATCTTCCCCCCTCCCCTCCTCGTTCGTTTCCTCGTTCAGACCCTTAGGAGGATATTTCCTGAATGAAGGTAAACGAAACGGTAAACGAGCCGGAAACGAACGGCACTTTCCCTCGGGAATCCGCTAAACGAACACAACGCACCCCTGCGGCAAAAAGAGCGGTTCTCTCGCGCCGTTCGTTTACTTCTCCGAAGAGGCGATTTTTTCCCAATAGCCGACCCCGGCGAGGTCTCATGCCGTGCAGGCGCGGATGAAGTCGCTCACCGCCGCCAGCGCTTCATCGCCCTCGGGGACGAGGCCGGGGAAGAAATAGTAGCCGTGCGGCATATGCGGCCGCTCGAAGAGTTCGGCGTGGACGCCGTGAGCCTTCAGCCGCTCGGCAAAGGCGCGGTTGTCCTCAACGACAGGATCGTCGGAACCACAGACCACCAATGTGCGCGGGAAGCCGCCCAGGTCGCCCAGCGCGGGGCTGGCGTAGGGGTGGGTCCAGTTGGACTTGCGGAGCAGGTATGCGCCCCGGATGAAGCCAAAGAAGGCCGTGTCGTACACGATGCCCCGCGCGGCGAGGCGCTCAAAGCCGGGGTGCTCCTCGGCGCAAAAATTCGTGATCGGACAAAGCAGGATGGCTCCCGCCGGAACCGGCACGTCGCGGTCGCGGGCCACGAGCGGAAGCACCGCCGAGAGATTGCCGCCCGCCGAGTCCCCGGCGACGAGGATCTTCTCCGGATCGCCCCCGAGGCGCATTGCCTCCTCCCGCAGAGCGCGGTAGACGGCAAAGCAATCCTCCACCGCGTGCGGGAAGGGCCACTCCGGGGCCATGCGGTAATCCACGCTCACCACGACCGCGCCGGTATCGTGCGCCATGCGACTCGTGATCGAGGCGGTATCGGCTGAGGTGCCGACGGTGAAGCCCCCGCCATGGATGTAGAGCACGATGGGCCGCAGCGTGTCGTCCGTCGCAGGCACGGAATATGTGCGGCAATGCACCAGCCCATCCTCGCCGTGCACGGCAATCTCGCCCACCGCGACATCGGGGAAGAGCTCCGCCGCGCCGGGCGGCAGATGCGCCGGCGGGGGATCACCGGGCTTGCCGATATACCCCGTGCGTACGGGCTGGATCATCAGCTCACGCAGCTCCAGCGGCGAGCGCAGCTCGGAGAGCAGGCGGTAGATGGGAAAGGCGGGTTCCGATGGGGTGACGACCGAGCGCCCTGGCGCATCCGGCAGGTCGGTAACATACGGTCCTCGGGGCGAAAGCTCGATGAGCGGCGGAGTGGCGTTCATGGCAGGAGCAATCTCCACCAGCCCGGCGCACTTTTCCAGCGATCCCTCTCGGCAATCCTCGCAACACCTGTTTTACCTGCTCCATCGGCTGTTCCGACTTTCGCATGTGGCTCACTGGCAGCGCCTCCGATCACGCCGCCCGGACACGACAAAGCCGGTTCCGAAGAACCGGCTTTATCTCTGCGGGAGGGAATTCTTTTAAAGCGTTTTTTAACTACCACTTCATGGCGGCGAAGCGGCGGGCGGCCTCCTCGGCCTTGACGCGGCTGTTGAAGGCGGAGATGCGGAAATAGCCCTCGCCTGCATTGCCGAAGCCGCTGCCGGGCGTGATGACGATGTTGGCCTCGTTGAGCACGCGGTCAAAGATGTCCCAGCTCGTCGCGCCCTGCGGGCCGCGCACCCAGATGTAGGGGGCATTGACTCCGCCAAAGACGGTCAGCCCCGCGCCGCTCACGGCCTCGCGGAGGATCTTGGCATTGCCCATGTAGTGGGAGACGAGCGCGGCCACCTCGGCCTTGCCCTCGCTGGAGTAGAGCGCCTCGGCGGCACGCTGGGTGACGTAGGACACGCCGTTGAATTTCGTGCTGAACCGGCGGTTCCACAGCGGATGCAGCGGACGCTTCTCGCCGTCGGCGGAGGTGCAGAGCAGCTCCTTGGGCAGGACGGTGAAGGCGCAGCGCACTCCGGTGAAGCCGCCGTTCTTTGAAAAGCTGCGGAACTCGATGGCGCACTGGCGCGCACCGGGGATCTCGTAGATCGAGCGCGGCACGCCGGGCTCGGTGATATAGGCCTCGTAAGCGGCGTCGTAGAGCAGGATGGCGTCGTTGGCCAGCGCGTAGGCGACCCACTTTTCCAGGCGCTCGCGGGTGGCCACGGCCCCGGTCGGGTTGTTGGGCGAGCAGAGGTAGACGAGGTCGACCTTCTCCGTCGGCACGTCGGGCATGAAGCCATTCTCCGCCGTACACGGGAGATAGACGAGGCCCTCGTAGAACCCGGCGTCGCTGGCCGCGCCGGTGTGGCCCGCCATGACATTCGTGTCGACATAGACCGGGTAGACCGGGTCCATCACGGCGATGCGGTTCTCGTGGCCGAGCACGTCGAGGATGTTGGCGCAGTCGCACTTCGATCCGTCGGAGACAAAGATTTCGTCGTCGGCGACATCGAGGCCGCGCGAGCGGTAGTCGTTTTCCGCGATGGCCTTGCGCAGGAACTCATAGCCCTGCTCGGGGCCGTAGCCGCGGAAGTGCTCGCTGGTGCCGAGTTCGTCGACCGCCTTGTGCATGGCCTCGCGCACGGCGAGCGGGAGCGGCTCGGTGACGTCGCCGATGCCGCAGCGAATGAGACGGGCGGCCGCCTCGGGATTGGCGTCGGTGAAGGCCTTCACGCGGCGATTGATCTCCGGGAAGAGGTAGCCGGCCTTGAGCTTCAGGTAGTGCGAGTTGAGGTGAGCCATACGGGAAAAACGAGAGGTAATGCCATGTTCCACCGGGTGGCGGGAAGGGAAAAAGCTATCGTTCGTCGGCCGCGATTTCCAGATATTGCTCGCGGAAGAGGACCCACGTGTCGTTTTCGTCCTCCTCGGAGTTGCGTCGGGCGATGTTGAGCGTGATCTGCAGCTCCTTCAGCCCGCGCTCGAACTGGTTGCGCTGCGGCGGGTGGGTCATGTCGAGGTGCCGCCGCAGCTCGGGCGTCGTCATGGGGTCAAACTTCAGTGCGTGGTAGATGCGCTGGGCCACCGGGCTGCACTCGCGCACGGGCAGGTGGTGCTGCGGGTAGTGCTCGCGCAGCCGCGCCATGCTCATGAGGACGGCCTTGCCGCCCTTCACCTTGCCGTAAAAAATCTCGTCGGGATGCCGCGCGGGCAGGAGGTTTTTCCACGTCCAGACCGCGCTCACCTTTTGCCCCCAACCCCGCTCGCCGGGCTGGCGGTCGGGCAGGTCGGTGGCGTCCCAGAGCGAATGCCCCTCGACGTCGGCAAAGATGCCGCAAATGCCCACCCGCTTCACAAAGGCGCGGGCCTGCGCCAGGGTGCGAATGCCTGCCATGCCGGTACTACGCCTCGCGCACGAGGCGCACGCCGTAGTTGTTGCTCGCCTTGCCCTCGGTATCGAGGTCGACGAGGCGCGCGGCCTTGGCGGCCTTGAGGAGTTCGTTGAAAGAGCTGAACCCATGCGCCCGCTCACTGAAGCCGGGGTTGAGGCGCTTGAGCGCGGGCTTCACCATCGAGGCATAGATCGGGTCGTCGCCGCGCTCCTCGGTGAGCGCCTCCATCGTGCTCACGAGCTGCTCAAAGGCCTGCTCCTTCGTCGGCCCCTCGTTCACGGCGGGCTTCTCCTGCGGCTTGGCGGCGGGCTTTTGCACCCTCGGGCGCTGCTGCTGTTTCTTCCGCCGGGCAAAGTCGTCGTAGTAGAGAAATTCGTCGCAGTTGTTGATGAAGAGATCGGAGCTGGATTTCTTCACGCCCACGCCGATGACGGTCTTGTTGTTCTCGCGGAGCTTCGAGACGAGCGGGGAAAAATCCGAGTCGCCGCTCACGATCACGAAGGTGTCGAGGTGCGGCTTCGTATAGCAGAGGTCGAGCGCATCGACGACCATGCGGATGTCGGCGGAGTTCTTGCCCGACTGGCGCACGTGCGGGATCTCGATCAGCTCAAAGGCCTCCTCGTGCAGGTCGCGCTTGAACTCCTTGTAGCGGTCAAAGTCGCAATACGCCTTCTTCACCACGATGTGCCCGCGCAGCAGGAGACGCTCATTGACGAGCTTCATGCTGAACCGCTCAAACGCCGCCTCCTTCGCGCCGAGGGCGACATTTTCCAAATCAAGGAACACAGCCATCGTGGCATCCGGCGTGGTGGAGTCGCTCATGCGCCAGAGTCTACCCGAGGTTTCCGCCTTGGCGATCAAAAGCTTGGCAGGCGGCGGCAGCGCTCCGGTGGGATGAATTTGCCAAGCCCGGGCGTTCCTGCTCTAAGCTTAGCCATGCCGCTCTCCCGCCTCCTCCTCGCCGCGTGCGCCCTGCCGCTCATGTTACATGCGCAATCGGCTGACCCGGCCAAACCTTTCAGCTATGCGGATACCGTGGCTTTGGTGAAGGAGCGGGCTGTCTCGCTCGAACAACAGCGCGCCGCTATGGCCAATGACCCTCGGTTCAGGACGCCGTCCGGTGATCTGGCCCAAGGTCAGAAGCCCGAAAAATCTGCGCCTGAAGGCATCTTTGTTACAGGGCCGACGCAAACCAATGAGAGTTACTTCATTGACGGCAAGGAAGTTCAAAAGAGCATCCCCTATTGCCGCATCCTTGATCCCGCTTTCGTACGCAATCCAGAGTCCTTACTCCCCAAGGTATTTGAAAACCAACCATACGGCGGGAACGTAATCCAATTGCTTGTGTATCATGCAGATCAAAATCAACCAGCCTTCAAATTAGTGGGAAAAGCTGAGGAAATCCAACACTCACAGTTCCCTTTCAAGAACGGCGACCTCATTGTCGTTTCGGTTGTTCGGTAGTTAAGCACCATGAGTCGCTCTCCCTTGTTCTGAGAACAGCCACACTTTTTCAGCAACATAAAGATATGCTTACTTCTTTAGCCGTTAAACTCCGTTCCCTTCTACTGGCTTCGCTTCTGGTTCCGGTTCTCGCATACTCCCAGCCGCCGGTAGATGTACTCAAGCCGTTCAACTACGAACAAGCAGCTACCCTCGCCAAAGAGAGACTCGCCGCGAATCTCGATCTGAAAACTCTCGTAATCGTCCTGGGACCAGTGCGAAACATTGAAACCCGAACGATTGACGGCAAGGAAACCATCCTAAGTATTCCCTACTTCCAAGCTTTTCGGATAAGCGAAGTCAGAAATCCTGAAATATTATCTAGATATATGGGCTATTCTGATTCGGGAAAATTACACCTTGCTGTCTACCGCGCAAACCAGTCCCTACCCGTCGTCCAGATCGCAGGAACTCCCGGGGAGGTATATCACTCGCAGTTTCCTTTTTCAGGTGGAGACATCATCGTCATCGAAGACGCCAGTAAACAAACGCCTGCCAAAAAATAGAGCGCCTGCGCGCAAGCAGACCACTGATTGCGCAGCAAAAATTCCTCAATTCAAGAAAGCTCCTCCGCCAGCTCCAGCAGGATGCCCTCGGGGCCGCGGAGGCAGCAGAGTTTGTAGACGCCCTCGTAATTCACGATCTCGCCGAGGAGCGTCGCGCCCTTTTGTTGGAGCCGGGCGGCGGTGGCCTCGACGTCGTCGACCACGAAGGCGACGTGGCGCAGGCCGGGGGCGTTCAGTTGCGTGTGCCGGATGCCTTCCTCCGACACGGGGCGCTCGAACTGGATGATCTCGAGCATCGCCTCGCCATCGGGCGTCGTCATCATGACCATGGAGCATTTCGCATCCTTCAGGCCGATGACGCGATCCACCCAATCGCCTTCCACGTCGGCATCACCCGCGACCTCGAGGCCGAGGTGCTCGAAGAAATCCTGGACGGTTGCGAGGTCCTCGACCACGAGACCTACATGATCAATACGCCGAATCGCCATGGGAGAAGCCTACGACCGCCGCGAGCACGGTCAAGGCCGGACGCGGCAATACCCGGCCTACCTGGGCTTGATGTAATATCCCGACGCCTTCCACGTGCCGCCCTCCTCGACGAAGGTCACGGTCTCGAGGGCGAACTTCAAGTTTTCAAATGAGGACTCGAACTGCGCGATGACGAAGTTGCCCTTGATCGTGCCTTTCGGGCCAGGCACCTCGGTTTGCTGCAAGGCGGAGGCGAGCTTGCGCTCCTTCAGCTCGCCGAGCGGGGCTCGTACGGCTTTGAGGGCCTCGACCCATTGAGTCTCGGTGACGGCTTTCTGGAAATCCGCGGAAGCCGCCTGCCAGCTCTCGGGATATTTCCCGGCGTCGATGCCGCCAAGCCAGGATTCCATGGCGGCGACGGCCTGGTCCTTGGGGCTTTCAGCGTGGCCGGGTTGCAGGGTCGCGATGCCGCCGAGGATCACGGCGACGAGGGCGGTGAGGAGCATTCTGGGTTTGCGATGCTGGGTTTTCATAATCCGGTCGATCCTCCGCCGCAGGTGGCGGAAGCTCTCGCCGATCCCGGCGAGGTTGGGGGCAAATGAGGTTTCCGCAGCCATGCCGAGCAGCGTCTCGCCATAGGCACGGGAGGCGCCAGCGCGATCGTCGGCCTGCACCGCCGCCTCGTCGGCGGCTTCCTCGCGGGAGCGAATCCACTCGCGATGCAGGAAATATGCGGCAGGGTTGAACCAATGCAGGCAGCGGACAAGGGCAAACAACCAGCCCGCCGCGATGTCGGCGGCGCGGATGTGGGCGAGTTCATGTCGCAGGACATGGCGGAGCGAGTCCTCGCTCGCCTCGCGGGTAAAAACCGCTGGCAGCAACAGGCGCGGACGCAGCCAGCCCAGCACGGCGGGCGCGGGGATTTTTTCGTCCACGATGAGCCCGATGGGAATCGTGATGCCGAGGGAGGCCTTGCACTCCTCCAGCAGGTCGAGGAGGCGGCTGTCGGTACACAGGCGATGCCTCCGCCAAGCCGAAAGAAAGACGGCGGAGCGCCCGACCACAAGCCCGCAGGAAACAAGGAAGCCGGCCAGCCAGACGATTTGCAGCACCGGCACTGCCTTTTGCACCACGCGGCTCGCCTGGGACGCGACGGACTCCGCCGGGGCATACCGGAGAGCGGAGGTGGAGGCCATTTCCGTGGGCGTATCGCCGCCCCACAACCCCAGGTGCGGCGTGCGCAAAGGGCAGAGAAAGACCAGCGCCGCCACGAGCCACCACAGGCGCAATGCCCCCGACCGGGAGGAGCGCCGGAGCATCAGGCTGAGGGCAAACACCAACGCCACGGCCAGCGTCCCACGTAGGGTGAGGTCAATGAGCGTCGTCATGCCGGTCCAGCAGCCGGCGCAACTCCGCCAGCTCCGCCTCCGTCAGTTTTTGGTTCTCCAGGAAATGCGCCACCAGCGGAACCGGGGAGGAACCGCCAAAGACCCGGCGCAGGAAATTCACCGCCTCGCGCTGCTGGCACTCGGTCCGCTGCACGGCAGGAAAATAGGTGTAGTGCCGATCGGTCTGTTCATGCCGGAGGGCCTTTTTCTTCAGCAGGCGGTTGAGGAGCGTCTTCACTGTCGCCTCCGTCCAGCCGGTGTTTTTCAGGGCGACGGCCACCTCCCGGCCATTGCGGCCCGGATGCGCCCACAACACCTCCATCACCTGCCATTCCGCCTCGGAAATCTGGATCATTTACATCTGTAAATAGCCAATCGTTTACAGTTGTAAATGATAATCGGTAAAAGAAAGGGGAACGCCAGGATGTCCCAGCGTCCCCCTTTTGAAGGGAAAGGCTTACGGCAGCGGGAAGCGCGCGGTGAGCGCGGTGACCTGCTTACGGATCTTCGCCAGCTCGGCCTCGTCGTTGCGGGCCTCGAGCGCGGCGTGGATGTAGTCGGCGATTTCCATCATCTCCTCCTCCTTGAGGCCGCGGGTGGTCATGGCCGGGGTGCCGATGCGGATGCCGCCGGTCTTGAAGATCGGCTCGGTGTCGAACGGGATGGCGTTCTTGTTCACCGTGATGGCGGCCTTGTCGAGCGTGAGGGAGGCCTCGGCGCCGTTGATGCCGCGCGAGCGCAGGTCGACGAGCATCACGTGGTTGTCCGTGCCGCCGGAGACGATGCGGTAGCCGAGCTTGTTCAAGCGGGCGGCGAGGGCCTTGGCGTTGCTGACGATCTGCGCGGCGTAGGTGCGGAAGGACGGATCGAGAGCCTCCTTGAGACAGACGGCCTTGGCCGCGATGACATGCATGAGCGGACCGCCCTGCACGCCAGGGAAGGCCTGGCTGTCGACCTTCTTGGCAAACTCCTCCTTGCACAGGATGAGGCCGGCGCGGGGTCCGCGCAGGCTCTTGTGCGTGGTGGTGGTGACAAAGTGGGCGTGCGGGATCGGGCTCGGATGAGCGCCGCCAGCTACGAGACCCGCGATGTGGGCCATGTCGACAAAGAGCAGCGCGCCGACGGAATCCGCGATCTCGCGCATGCGGGGAAAGTCGATCGTACGCGGGTAGGCCGAGGCTCCGGCGGTGATCATGCGGGGCTTCACCTCGCCCGCGAGCTTCGCCAGGGCGTCGTAGTTGATCGTCTCGGTCTCGGGATCGACGCCGTAGTGGTGCACCTCGTAGAGCTTGCCGGAGAAATTCGCCTTGTGGCCGTGCGTGAGGTGACCGCCGTGAGCGAGATCCATCGTAAGAATGCGGTCGCCCGGGGTGAGGACGCTGAAGTACACGGCCATGTTGGCCTGGCTGCCGCTGTGGGGCTGCACGTTGACGTGCTCCGCGCCGAAAAGCTGCTTCGCGCGCTCGATGGCGAGCGTCTCGACGGTGTCGACGTATTCGCAGCCGCCGTACCAGCGCTTGCCGGGATAACCCTCTGCGTATTTGTTCGTCAGGCAGGAACCCTGGGCCTCCATCACAGCCTTGCTGGTGAAGTTCTCGCTGGCGATGAGCTCGACATGCTCGTACTGGCGATGGCGTTCCTTGGCGATGGCGTCGGCGATCTCAGGGTCGATCGCGGCGATGGACGGAGTGGAAGAGTCGTGGCTCATGGAAGAAGTGTCTTGGTCGATGAAGTTGAGAAGGTCGGGCAGCGAGCGCCGAAGGACGTCGCGACAACGCTCGTAGACCTCGCGGCCGAGGCCGATCGGGTCCGGCACGTCCGGCGAGCCGTTGTCAAACTCGCGGACGAGATAGGTTTTTCCCGAGGCTTCCGGGAAAAAAAGCTCCAGCAACCGGCGATGGTCGCGGGTCATGACGAAGATGTGCGTGGCCTGCTCGACCAGCTCCTCGGTGACGGGCTGGCTGCGGAAACGCGAGAGGTCGATGCCGAGGGTCTTCAAGGCCCGCACGGAGTCCAGGCTGGCGGGCTGCCCGCGACCGGCGCTCACCCCGGCGGATTGCACCTCGATGTCATCCCGGTCCGCCACGAGCTGACGGAAAAGCGCCTCAGCCATCGGGCTGCGGCAGACATTTCCAGTGCAAACAAAGAGGACGTGCTTCATCGAGAAGGGTACAAGTTGAAATCCACCCGGGGCTAAAGTCAATCGCAGGCGGCAGGTTTGATGAAATCTCGCCGCGGGCGCTTCCCTCAGCGATGCGAGAACCTGCTTGTGCCGGGGCGGTTGCACGGCTATCTAGCATGAGCCCGAATGAGTGAAGCTGCCCAGAAATGCCCCTCTCTGGTTACCGCCTGGAGGGTGACCTACATCCTGACCGGTTGCCAAGAAGGCGCCACCAAGGTCATCCAGGAGTCCATTGACGAACTCCTGCAGCATCCCGGCGTGCATGACCGGCATCGGCTGGAAATGCTCTTTTACAGCATCCTGCGACGGCGCTGCCTGCGCTTTCCGGCACGGTGCGAGCTCACCGGACCTCTGGCGGAGCTTCACGCTCTGGCGGAACCCGACCGGTCGGCCCAAGTGCTCCTGGAGCTGAATGCCCTCGATGCCGAGGAGATCCTGCATCTGCTCAATGTGACAAAGCTTCCTCCCGCCGCTCCTGAGAATCCGGCGCTGGCCGACGCGCTGGCCCACCTTCTCCCGACACCGGAAGAGGACAAGCAGCTCATCGAGGCGGCGGAAGCCGTAGCGGGTCGGCATGCCAACAAGAAGTTCTCCATTCGCAATCCCGCCTCCATCGCGGTCGGCATCGGGTTTCTTCTCATGGTAGCCGTCCTGACGTGGAACTTCCTCGGCAAGGCAGGAACCTTCCCCGACGAGGCGATCAAGGTCGCCACCCAGGGCAATAGCGCCGGAGCCGAGCAGTTTGATCCGGTGACCGAAAAGACAGGCGGTCTGCAGGACTGGTTCATTCTCAAGGGGTTTGATAATTTTCGCCTCCCACCGGGATTTGACCGTTTCGACGCCGTGGGCGTGCGCATGTTCCGCTACGAGGGCGAGGCGGTGGCCCAGGCGGCGGCGGTGAATGGCGACGACACCATGTTTTTCTATTCCTTCCCGTCGCAAAAACTCGGGATCGACGTGGTGCCGGAGAAGTCGTGGCGCATCACGGAGGCCGACCGTATGGTGCTGGCCATCCGTGAAGAGGACGACGTGTGCTTCATGGTCGCCTTCCCGGGCAAGAAGAAGGATATGGAGGAGTTCCTCCGCCGCACGGCGAAATAAGCCGTTGTGCGCGTCTTTCGCGCGCATCGCGTTTTCGCCCTGCACCATCGTAGGGCCGGCATCTTGCCAGCCTTCTCGCCAGACGAGCCTTCCGGCGAATAACGTTCCTTCCGGTCTTCAGTTTGCCCTTCGTGCAAGCCAGCGGGACGCTGGCCTTACATTTCAAGGACTTGCGCCTTTTCTCTCAGGGGCTCCCTCCAGTCAGCTCCGGACACAAAAAAAGACCGGGCGTTGCGGCCCGGCCTTTCTTGCGAAATTCGCCACTTTTAAGCGGCGGAAATTCCTTAGTAGCGGTAGTGCTCCGGCTTGTACGGACCCTCGACCGGCACGCCGATGTACTCGGCCTGGGCAGGGGTGAGCGTCGTGAGCTTCACGCCGATCTTCTCGAGGTGCAGGCGGGCGACCTCTTCGTCGAGACGCTTCGGCAGCACGTACACGGCGACCTTGTAGGTCTCGCGGTTCTTCCAGAGCTCGAGCTGGGCGAGCGTCTGGTTGGCGAAGCTGTTGCTCATCACAAAGCTCGGGTGGCCGGTGGCGCAACCGAGGTTCACCAGGCGTCCCTCAGCAAGGAGGAAGATCTCGTGACCTTCGGGGAAGGTGTACTTGTCGACCTGCGGCTTGATGTTGGTGCGCTTGATGCCAGCGTAGTTGTTGAGCTTGTCGACCTGGATCTCGTTGTCGAAGTGGCCGATGTTGCAAACCACCGCCTGGTCCTTCATGCGGGCCATGTGCTCGATGGTGATGACGTCGACGTTGCCCGTGGTGGTGACGTAGATGTCGCCCACTCCGAGGGTGTCCTCGACCGTGGTGACCTCGTAGCCTTCCATCGCGGCCTGGAGGGCGTTGATGGGATCGACCTCGGTGACAATGACGCGAGCGCCCTGTCCACGAAGCGACTGGGCGCAGCCCTTGCCGACATCACCGTAGCCGCAGACCACGGCGACCTTGCCGGAGATCATGACATCGATGGCGCGGTTGATGCCGTCGATGAGCGAGTGGCGACAGCCGTAGAGGTTGTCGAACTTCGACTTCGTCACGGAGTCGTTCACGTTGAAAGCCGGGACGAGCAATTTGCCCTGCTCCTGGAGGCGGTACAGGCGATGCACGCCGGTGGTGGTTTCCTCGGAAACACCGCGCCAGTTTTTCACGATCTCGTGGAAGATGTTCGGCTGCTCGGCGTGGATGCGCTTGAGGAGATCCTTGATGACCTTTTCCTCATGGCTGCCGCTCGGGGTATTGACCCAGCCGTCGCCGTTCTCGAGCTCATAACCCTTGTGCAGGAGGAGCGTCACGTCGCCGCCGTCGTCGACGACCAGCTCCGGGCCCTTGCCATCCGGGTGCGAAACCGCCGCCCAGGTGCAATCCCAGTATTCCTCGAGGCTCTCACCCTTCCAGGCGTAAACCGGCACGCCGGCTGCCGCGATAGCCGCCGCAGCGTGATCCTGCGTCGAGAAGATGTTGCAGCTGGCCCAGCGCACGGAGGCGCCGAGGTCGACGAGCGTCTCGATGAGAACGGCCGTCTGGATCGTCATGTGGAGCGATCCCGTGATGCGCACGCCCGCGAGCGGTTTGTCGGTCGCATACTTCTTGCGGATCGACATGAGACCCGGCATTTCCTGCTCCGCGATGGAGATTTCCTTGCGGCCCCAGTCGGCCAATTTGATGTCGGCGACTTTGTAAGCGTCTGTCGGATTAACAAGCGTTGTGGACATAAAGTTTACGAGTTTTCAGTGGTTCAGTTTTCAGGCCCCTTACTTGGCGGCCTTCTTCAAGGCCGCGGCCTTGTCGGTGTTTTCCCAGGTGAGATCCTCGTCGTCCTTGCCGAAGTGCCCGTAGTTCGTGCTCTTCGAGTAGATGGGACGCAGGAGGTCGAGCTGGCTGACGATGTCGGCCGGCTTGAAGCTGAAGGTCTTGAGGACGGCCTTCTCGATGCTTTCCTCGGAGACAGCGTTCGTGCCGAAGGTGTCGATATGCACGCTGACCGGCTTCGGGTGGCCGATGGCGTAGGCAAACTGCACTTCGCACTTCTCGGCGAGTCCGGCGGCGACAACGTTCTTGGCGACGTAGCGGCCCATGTAGGCAGCGCTGCGGTCGACCTTCGACGGGTCCTTGCCGGAGAAAGCGCCACCACCGTGACGGCCCATGCCGCCGTAGGTGTCGACGATGATCTTGCGGCCTGTGAGTCCGCTGTCACCCTGGGGACCACCAATGACGAAACGTCCGGTCGGGTTGATGAGATACTCGGTCTGCGGGGTAAGGAGGTTCTTCGGAAGGACCTTTTTGACGATCTTCTCGATGATGAACTTCTCGATCTCCGCGTGCTCAACGTCGGCGGCGTGCTGGGTCGAAACGACGACGTTGGCGATGGCCACCGGCTTGCCGTCTTCATAGACGACAGAAACCTGGCTCTTCGCGTCGGGGCGGAGCCACTTGACCTTGCCGCTCTTGCGGAAGCGGGTGAGCTCGCGGCCCAGGCGATGGGCAAACATGATCGGCGCGGGCATGAGCTCCGGCGTCTCGTTGCAGGCGTAGCCAAACATCAGGCCCTGGTCGCCAGCGCCCTGCTCCGCGGTCTTCTTGCCCTTGGCCTTGCGGGCGTCGACGCCCTGCGCGATGTCGGGGCTCTGCGCGGTGATGTAGTTGTTAATGAAGATCTGGTCGGCGTGGAAGATGTCGTCGTTGTTGACGTAGCCGATTTCGCGCACCGCCTGGCGGATGATCGCGTTGTAGTCAAACTGGGCCTGGGTCGTGATCTCGCCGCCGACCACGACGACGTTGCTCTTCACAAACGTCTCACAGGCGACACGACTGTGCTTATCCTGCGCGAGGCAGGCGTCCAGAATGGCATCAGAAATGGTGTCGGCCACCTTGTCGGGGTGACCTTCGCCTACGGACTCCGAGGAGAATATGTAGCGTCGGGGCATAAGAGTTGTACTTATTTAAATATACGGATATCTTGATAGATCAGATGCCAGCACTTGTCAAATCCCTCAGGGCGCTGTCGGACCCGACCCGCCTGCGGCTTCTCCTGCTCCTGATCGAGGAGGAGGTCACCGTGGCCGAGCTCCAGGAGATCCTGGGGATGGGGCAGTCCCGCATCTCGGCCAGCCTGTCGCTCCTGAAGCGCGAGGGCCTGACCGCCGCCCGCCGGGTGGGAAAAAACATCTTTTATTCCTCCCGCCCCGAGATGGTGGAGGCGATCCGCCCCATCCTCGACGCCGCCAGCCGGGAACTCCCCGAGGCAACCCGCGACAGCGCCGCCCTCGCCCTCACCCTGCACAAGCGCAAGGACAAGGCCGCGGAGTATTTCAACAAGCTGGCGGGCAAATTTGGCCGCACCTACATCCCCGGCCGATCCTGGCAGGCGCTCGCGCATGGCCTGCTCCGCCTGCTGCCGCCCATGGTCATTGCCGACCTCGGCGCGGGAGAAGGCACCCTTTCGCAACTCCTCGCCCGCTCGGCCCGCCACGTCATCGCCATCGACAACTCGGAGAAGATGGTGGAATACGGCGGCGCTCTCGCCCGGGATAATGGCTTTGAGAATCTCGAGTACCGCGTCGGCGACATCGAGGACCCACCGATCGACTCCGGCAGCGTGGACCTCGCCCTTTTCAGCCAGGCGCTGCATCATGCGGCCAGCCCGGCCCGGGCGGTGAAATCCGCCCACCGCATCCTGCGCGACGGCGGCCGCATCGTCGTCCTCGACCTCGCCGCCCACAGCTACGAGCAGGCCCGCGAACTTTATGCCCACGTATGGCTGGGATTCCCGGAGGCGGAGCTTTACCAGATGCTCAAGGACGCCGGGTTTTCCCAGATCGAGGTGAGCATCGTCGCCCGCGAGAAACAGGCGCCGCATTTCCAGACGATCCTCGCCACGGGGGTGAAATAGCCGTCGGAGACGATCGCAGCTCAGAAAAAGGCGCAGGCCGGTTACGCGTCCTTCACACCCGAGCCGCACCAGTCGGCATTCCGCCCGCGCGTATCGATGTGGACAAAGGACGTGTAAAGCCCGATCCCGCCGCAAAAGACGTTGCGATCGCGGAGCTGGCGGGCCACTCGCGCGACAGCGCGGGGCGAGCTTTGCAGCGAAAGGTCGATGGCGCGATTCCGCGTGTGCTGGGACGATGGCACTGCGCCGGGGCAGGTGGCATTGTAGGCGGGCGAACGGTAGACCGAATTCATCGCGATCTTCTCCCCCATCTCCCCGGCCAGACGATCCGCCAGCCGCAAAGTCGGCAGGATGTTGCGCCAGAGCGGCTGGGGCGGGATGGAATTGCGCACCGTGCCATGCACATTGCGGTGGGGCCGCAGAATGACAGGTATCGGGACATGCTTCAGATTTGCCGTCGCAAGGAAGATGGCATAGGCATCCGCCTCGGCATCATTGTACGGCTCGACCTCGTCATTGATCGCTAGCGAGAGGGAATCAAGATATTCCCTCAACCGGCTCCACGCCCCCGGCAACTGGTCGGAATATCGCGAGACCGCCAGGCCCGCTCCAGCCAGTCCCAGCAACGCGACAAACCGTCGTCGACACACCGGACGACGCAGGGGTTCGGGCGCGGAGGAGGCTGGATCTTCGTCGGGCACGATTTTAACCAGTACGATGGTTTTCCCGAAGCGAAAGGGGAAGTTTCCAAGCAGCCTGTTTTCCGCGAAGGCGCGACGACGAACAAACCCTTGGTCGTGTCCTGACCGGCGCGCTTTCCCCAAAAATGGCTACTCCACAACCGTCAGCTTCTCGTCCTCCTCGACGAGCTGCTGCCACTGCTTCTTGTAGTCCGGCTCAAAGCGCTGGTCCTGGAAATCGATCATGCGCTCGCGATGGGCGACGATACGCTCGATGCGAGGCTGCATTTCCTCCCACACCTCGCGGAGGAGCCGCAACGCTCCGGCCTCGCGGTCCCACAGGACGGCGTAGGAATCGATGAATTCCCCTGCGTAATTGGGTTCGGCGCGGTCGTTGGGATGCCAGATGGCGCGGTTCGGCTCGGTGAGTTCCAAAAGCATCGGAGCGATGTAGATATTCTTGAGGATCGCCTCCTGGTAACGACGCTTCGCCTCGACCTCGTGGCCGTCCTGAAACAGGCTGAAAGCCCAGCCGAAGAGGAAGGATGGTTCACCGTAGTCTTTGGCGTAGCTTTTCTCGTAACGCTCAAAGAAGGCCGTGGCAGCCTCCTGATCCTCCGCCAGCAGGTGCAGGAGCGGGATGAAAAAGCGCACGCCCTGGTTGTCGCGGGGATTCAGCTCCAGCAGCGCCTCAAACTGGTCGGCGGCATGTGAGTGCTGGCCCTGGTGCCAGAGCGTCATGGCGCGGCCATAGATGGCGCGCAGCAGCGGACGCGTCGCGCGGTCGATCCACCATGCGGTGGTCCGCTCGCGCCAGCGCGGCATCTCACGGGAGATCACCTCGTCGTAGCCGGTGAGGCAGGCTTTCCAGTTGCCGTTTTGAAATTCCACGTCGGCCAGCTCGATTCGCGCGGTCGAGCAGTCGGCATCGCGGTCGAGCGCAGTGCGCAGCAGGGCCAGCTTCTTGCGAGCCGAGCGGGTGCGGAGCGCGGTATTGACGAGTCCGCGCGCGACATCCTTGCGCTGCGGCTCGCTCTTGGCGTCACCGCTGAAGCGCAGCACGACAGATTGCGCCAGGGCATGCAGGTCGTCGGGCTCGTTTCGGTCAAATTTCTGGAAGCGGATCTCGACCCGGTTTTCCTGGGCAAAGGCTGTCCAGGCCTCGTCGTCCCAATCCTCGCTCACGCCGACGGCGAGCCGGTCGGGCGCGCCGAATTTATCGAAAAGCTTCAGAAGGTAATTCTCCACCCGGAGTTGGTCGAGTTCCTCGAGCACCTCGGGTGCGGAAAGCGGCGCGCCGCTGCTGTCGCTCACGATGAGCAGGGTCGGGAGAAAGTAGTCGCCATTGGCCGGCACCGGCTCCTCGAGATCGAGCCAGTAGACGAACCATGTGGTCTTGGAAGATTTGAGCGGCTGGATCATTCGAGGCTCCACTTCACTTCCACGCGCTGACGGCGGGCGAAACGGTCGTCGTAAAACAACTCGCCGTTTTGCGCCCCGTACTCATGGACCATCTTGGTCACCTTGACGTCGAAGCAGCAGTATTCCGCGATTTCCATGATCTTCCCCTCGCGCCACCAGCGGATGGCGTCAAGTCCCTCGGCCACTTTTCCCACGCCGAGCGTGCCTTGGGCCACGTCCTCGAGCTTCATGCGGTGGCCGGCCACTTTTTCGATGTCGAGCAGCAGATCGAGCGTCGGGAGCTGGTGGACGAGGTCGAGGATCGTGTAGGCCATCAGCACGTGGTAGTCGAAGTTCACGATATTGTACCCCACCACGAGGTCGGCGCGCTGAAGCCGGGCCACGAGGTCGCCCGCGCGTTTCTCGGAAAAAATCTCGTACGCCTGGTCCTTCGAGCTGTAGGTCACCCCGAGGGACATGCCCATGAGGTCCTTTTTGTCCCAGCCGCCGACGTCATTGGCGGTGCGCTGGGTTTCGAGATCGAAGTAGACGATGTCCATGAGAACCGCGGAGCATGTGAAAAATCCGGCGGTATTTCAACCGGCGAAGCGGGAGTTATTTCGTCAGGAACTCCCAGACGCCGTCCCACTCGGGGGCGGGCGGATGGCGGAGAAAGTCCTCGCACCGCTGGCGGTAGCACTCAGCCAGCCCTGGAGCCACGAAGGGATCGCGCGCCAGCTCGGAGAATTCCCGCATGGCGACGGCAAACTGCTGGTCGACGTAAAGCACGCGGGCGGCGTCGAAGCGCTTGGCCCACTCGGCGGCGTTCTCCGCCCGGCTGGGATGCCAGAGGGTGGAGTGACCCTTGCGGCCCTTCACCCGGGCGACGTCGACAAGGATGAGCGGGCACATGCCCTGCACATGGGCAGCTACGCGTTCGTCGAGCAGGATGTCACAGCCATAGACGCGGGTAAGGGCCTCGATGCGCGAGGCGAGATTCACGGTGTCGCCGATCACGGTCGGGTCCATCTTCTCCCGCGAGCCAATATTGCCGAAGACAGCGGGGCCAAGGCAGATGCCGGTGCCGGATTCCCAGGTGTTCACACCATGGACTGCGCGGCGGGAATTCATCTCGCGGAGCCGGTCCTTCATCTCAAGGGCGGCCTGGACAGCCTGCTTCGACATGGACTCGGGGTCTTCCGGGCGGAGACCTCCCCAGCTGGCGAGGAGGGCGTCACCCATGAATTTATCGAGCGTGCCGCGCTGGGCGAAAATGACCGAGGTCATTTCGGTGAAATACTCATTGAGCAGCGCCACCATCTCGGAGGGCTCCATCTTTTCCGTCTCGGAGGTGAAGCCCTTCAGATCACAGAAAAGCGCCACGATTTCGCGGCGCTGGCCGCCGAGGTCATGGAGGTAGGAGTCCGGATTGTCCACGATCTCTCGCACCACGTCGCGGGAGACATAGCGGTCGAGGGTGCTGCGCAGTCGCACCCGCTCGCGCCGCTCCATCGCGACATCGACCGCCAGAGCGCCAAAGCCGCAGAGGAACAGGGTCGACAGCGTATGGACGAGCGGCAGGAACCACCCCTGGGTAACAAAGGCCAGCCAGAAGGCAAAAACGGTGAGGGCGACGAAAAGCACCCATCCCGCGAGGAAGCCCAGAGTCCTCCGGCGCAGGACGGCCAGGAGAAAGATGAGCAACCCGCTGAATGGAACGCTCAGCACGGTAATCAGCTGTCGAGGTTCGAAGTACCAAGCATCCCGGAGAATCGCCGAGATGATGTTGAGATGAATGTCCGGTCCGGCCATCGGCCCCAACGGAGTGGGATGGGTATCCTGGAGTCGGGTCGCGGTCGCTCCGATGAGGACAATCTTGTCCTTGAAGGCGCTGCCATTTCCGAGATTGCTCTGCCACAGGGCAGGGACAAAGACTTCGTAGAGCGAATGACGGGTGATCGAGCCCGGCCTCAAATAGGAGAACCGCTTTCGGTCCGGAAAGAGCATGGGAGAGAGGTCTCTTCCGTAGATCCTGGCTGCGAGTACGCTCAGCGCGGGGAGGGGATGTTCGCCTCCATAGCCCAAGCCGGGTTTCAAAAATGTCGTTAACGTCGCATAGGGATAGAACCACCGGACCACGGAATCGTTCGATTGCGGGAGGGTGACAAACCCCACCCAATTCCCCGCAGCCTCAGCCAGCTCGGGAAGGGGCGGGACATAGGCGGCGACACCGCCACGGACATAGTCACCGATGTCGAAGCTGCTCCCGAGCACCACGCGACCCTGCCATTTCTTCAAAACTGCCGCGAGCTCCTCGTCTCCCTCGCGGGGCTTCGGAAAGACCAGATCGACCACCACGACCTTCGCTCCAGCGGACAGGACGCGATCAATGGCATCGGCGCAAACCGCGCGGGAAAACGGATAGCCCGTCTGGATTTGCTGGAGAGACCTGGACTGCGCGATTTCCTCCGGCTCAACCTGGCCGAGGGTGAGAGTCGGCTCATCGAGGGCGAGCAGGACCATGCGATCGTCCACTACTGTCGCGGCGTTGCGCACGAGATAATCCTGCACCTGAAGCTCGGAATCGAAGAGGTACTGACGATGGGCGCTGAACGTCCATATGGCCGTCACACCCACAAAAACCACAATCGCCTGCCAGATCACCCGCCGCGCTTTCAATCGCCACATCGTCCCCGAGGAATACCTGCCGTCCCGGTATACGCGCAAGCCCGCCTCTTTCTTCGATTTTCCATTGACGGATTCTGCAACGTTTCATACATACCTACTGGTCGGTATGGAAAATACATTCACAGTATCACGAGTTGGCCGGCAGGGTTCGGAGCTTCCTAACGGATTGGCCCGGGCGCATGGCCAACTTGAGCTGCTCGCGGTGTGCGATGCCGTGGATCTCGGCTGGGCCCTGGAGATGGCGGACCTTCTGCGCGAGGCGCGGCGGGAGGCCCCTCCCCGTGTAAACTTCGACCCGCATGATCTGGCGTGGATCTTTCAGAGCATCTGGCAAAGCGCCGGCCTGCTTTCCCGCACCCGCCACAGCCCCGGCCTCGTGAGGCGCAATATCGACGAGATGCATGTCTACCTCGACGGCCTGTGGTCGTCCGTCCCCTTTTCCCCACACCAACTCCACACCAGCCCATGATCATCAAAATCCTCGTCGCCGTCGTCGCGGCGCTCGGCATTCTCGCCGCCTATATCGCCTCACGCCCCTCCTCTTTCCGCATGGAGCGCAGGGCAGTATTACCCGTTCCCCCGGAGAAGGTCTTTCCGCTGATCAATGACCTACGTCTCTGGGAGGGTTGGTCGCCGTGGGCGAAACTCGACCCGGACCAAAAGCTCACTTATTCCGGTCCTGCCTCCGGTATTGGCTCCTCCGTCGCCTGGGAGGGCAACAGCAAGGTCGGCGCGGGACGCATGACGATCCTCGAGAGCAAGCCGAATGAACTCGTGCGGATCAAGCTGGAGTTCTTCAAGCCTTTCAAAGGCCTGAGCACAGCCGACTTTAACCTCACGCCCGAAGCTGGCGGCACCCGCGTGACGTGGTCGATGTACGGCCCGCAGACATTCATTGGCAAAGCCATGAGCTGCATCGTGGATTGCGACAAGATGATGGGCGGCACCTTCGAGGAGGGCCTCTCCAATCTCAGCGCGGCCGCGCAGCGCGCGCCACTTCCCCAGTAACCCCAAAACCCACAACACACATACTCCACACACCATGAGCACGGATACAGACTGCCCCATGTCCACCAAACCCCAGGCTGAGCACGACTGGCTGAACAAATTTGTCGGCGAATGGACCTTTGAAGGCGAATGCCAGATGGGACCCGATCAGCCGCCGATGACCTTTAGCGGCACCGAAAGCGCCCGCCTGCTTGGCGGCCTCTGGGTTCAGGCCGAGGCCAAGGGCACCATGCCAGGCGGCGGCGTGTCGACCTCGCTGTTTGCGGTCACCTTCGATCCCGCCAAGGGCGCGTACGTCGGCACCTTCGTCGCTTCGGTCTCCGCATTCCTCTGGGTCTATGAGGGTCAGGTCGACGACAGCGGCAACAAGCTCGTCCTCAACACCGTCGGCCCCGACATGAGCGGCTCAGGCGGCACGGCGAACTATCGCGACATCACCGAGTTCACCCCGGATGGCCTGCGCATTCTCACCTCCGAGGTGCAGGGCGCAGACGGCGGCTGGACCCAGCTCGTCCGCATGACCTTTACGCGCACGGCGTAGGTTAAGTAAGATCAGGCAATACGCGCCTTGCGGGCATCCCGATGCTCGCGAGGTGTTATTGCAGCGGGAGGAAGTTGTATTTTCCTCCGGTGCCGATGATCTCCATTCTCTGGCATTGGCGAGGCTGCAAGATCGCACCATCGCCGCCTTTGCGGAAAATCAGGAAACCGGGTTGCCCTAACGGAGAATAACCCAGGTTGGCGGCGTTTAGTCCCTGCCAGTTGGAAGTGGCTAACAATACGGTATCCGGCGGATCGAAATCACCGACAGCATAGACGGTGAAGACATTGGTCGACTTGTTGGATTGCGGACTCTTGAGGAGCTTGGTCAGGTCTTCCTTGGTAAGATAGTTATTTCTAACGAGAAGGTTGGTCCATTCGGTGAACTTGAGCGGCTGGCCGTTGGTGCACGTCCAGCGGATGTTTGGAGGCGTTTCGGCGGTTTGGGAATCCAGCGTCATCTGCTGCGTGGCGAGATGAAGCTGTTTCATGTTGGAAAGGACCTGAGTGAGGCGTCCCTTTACGGGGCCACAGGAAATGCTGGGCACGGCCAGAGCAGCCAGCGTGAGCAGAACCCCAACCAGAGCCAAGCTCACTACGAGTTCGCGGACTGTGAAGGCTGGTAAAAGAGCAGGGAATGGACGGTCTTTCATTGCAGAGGCTGATAGTTGAACTTCCCGCCAGAGCCGATGAGGTCGGCTCTCTGGCACAGTTTGTTTAACAGGATGGCACCATCGCCGCCTTTGCGAAATACGGCGAAGCCTCGTGTTTCAAAGGGGGCGCCGCTCAGTGATTTTGCATCGAGGCCATGCCAGTTCTTCGTGGTAAAGAGGAGGGTCGTATCGGGGTCGTCTTTGCAGACGGCGTAGACGGTGATGGCATTCGACACTGCTCTATTGCCGCCGAACCAGCCTCCCCTGTCGGTGAGGGTGGTGAGCTTGGTGAAATCCTGCGGATTGAGATATTTCCCTTCGATCAGGAGTGAGCGCCATTGCGCGTAGGCAAGGGGTTTCCCGTTAAGCGAGGTCCATGCTGGAGAATTGGGATCGCCTTTGAGATCCAAGGTCATCTGGTACGTGGCGAGTTGAAGCTGTCTCAGATTGGAGAGCGCTTGAGTGCTTCCATCACCGTGCCGGATGACAGTCGAACGGAGCCAAAGCGGGATAATCATCGCGAGAAGAACCATCAACAGCGTAAGTCCAAGGAGAGTCTCCCTGATCGTCAACGCCCGGGAAGAAAGATAGGCCGGCTTCATTTTAACGGCAGATAAACAAACCTCCCTCCAGTACCCACGAGGCTGGCATCCTGGCATTGACTTGGCCTGAGTATGGCGCCGTCTCCGCCGGTGCGGAAGACGACGAAGAGGTTGGTCTCGAAGGGGCGGCCTTTCAGGACGGGGACGGTAAGGCCGTGCCAGTTCTTGCTGGCGAGGAACAACGTCGAGTCCGGGTCCGCGTCGTCGTAGGCAAAAACGGAAAAGGCGTTGGTCGTTGGAAACCGGAGGAAAAAGGGGGCGCGTTCGGTGACGGTGGTCAGGTCGGCGACCTGCCCGCTGGTGAGATAGTTTTGGCGAACGAGGAGATTGGTCCATTCGCTGTAAGTGAGCGGCTTGGCGTTGGAGCAGGTACCACGGATTTCCCGAGGATTGTTATAATCCATGGAGTCGAGAGTCATCTCCCGGGTGGCGAGATGGAGCTGCTTCATTTTGTAGAGAGCCTCCGCCGCCACGCCTTTGCTGCCATTTAAAGGGACGCTGGCCAGCAGCGTCACCGCTACGAGTCCGACAAAGACGAGCAGTGCAACAGCGACGGCCGCCTCGATCACCGAAAAGCCGCCTGAAGCCTTCACCTGTAAACCCGGGTTGAACCGCCGCGGAAAAAAACAAACCTCTCCCACACGCTGGTGCGGGAGAGGTTCACACATGAATTTGGTGAGCCGCGCTGGGCGGCGGTGGAGGGCTACTTCAGGATGGCCGACTGCGTGACAGTCTGCATGGCCGTCAGCTGGCGAGTGGTTTCCGGACGGGAATGATCCGTGAAATGAATGGTGAGCAGCGCCGCAAAGGCGATGGCCAGGCCGATGCCGATATGGGTCTCGGTGCAGCCGATGAGACGGAAGGAGCGGGATTCTTGGGGATGGGTCACGGTCTTGGGGGTGGAGGGATGAGGGTCAGGCATGCGGACACGACGCGACCAAGCCGGAGGCGAGGAACACAACCATGGCTGAGGAGGGCGCGGGGGTCTTGCGCTGTGTTGGGGTAGTGAATGCCTTGGGGGATGCTTTCACGGGTGCAGGAGTATGGCACAAAGCATGTCATTCCGACAATCAAAAATCGCCTGCGGAGGCTTGACTTTTCCCAGAAATCCGATGCGTTTGGCCGCGTGAAGGTAACGCTCATAGCGGCGGGGATTTTGCTCCTCGCAGGGTCATGCGCCTGGGCTCAGGTCCAAAGGGCGGACAATGCATCCCGAACGGCTGCCACCGTGCAGCGGGTGGATGCGGCCACAGCCACCGCAAACGAGGGGCTTTCCTTTGACTCCCACTCGGAGGTCGATACCGATCTCGGCGAGCAACTGCCGGTGAGCATGGTACGCGGCGGGCTCGGGGCCTACGTGGTGGCCGATACGGGGCTCTTCTACACCTCCAACCCGACCCTGGCGAATGGCGGGGGACGCGGGGACATGTATTTCCTCGCTCGCGGCGGGGCGGGCGTGCATCCGAATCTCGTCGATGGGCTGTACCTCGACGCGCATGTGACGCAGGAGGTTTTCCAATACGCCCAGTTCTCCTCGCTGAACTTCACCCGCTTCAATGCGGGCGGCGGCCTGGATTACGTCTTCCAGGATCTCGGGCAACTTACGGTTTCCGTGCGCTACGAGTACGAGCGGTATCTCGACGGAAACAATCTCGATGAATTCTACGTCAACAATGCGGTCAATGTCCTGGTGACGAAGCAGTTTCTCATCTCCGACACCCAGTCCATCCAGGTCGGCTGGCAGGGGTCCTGGTCCGTCTATGCTCAGCCCACGAGCGCAACGCGCAACTCCTACGACTTCTGGGTCGGCTGGCGTTGGCGGATCATCGAACCGCTGGAGCTCCAGACCTACTACGTGGTCACGCTCTTTCATTACCCGGACGACGACAACCGCGTCGATCTGACGCAAAACGTCGGCGGTTCGCTGAATTACTATCTGACGAAGTGGGCAAAAATTTCCGCCTCGGCGAACTTCGGCGGCAACGCGTCGACCGAGTCATTTTATAACTACACCGTGGTGAACCTCGGCGGCACGCTGGGGCTCGATATCCGATTCTAGCCCATGAAACTCCGGCACAGCGTACTGGCACTGACGATCCTGGCCCTGGGGGGAAGCGTGATGGCTGACCCCTTCCAAAAGGCCGAGGTCACGCGCGCAGTGAACACCGTTTCCCTGGTGGAAAACGAGAAGGCGCGTCCGGCCTCGGTCGGCGATACCGTCCTCGGGCAGACATTCGTTCGCACGGGGGTCGACTCACGCACGGAGCTGAAGTTTCCCGACCTTACGATACTCCGTCTGGGCGCGAACTCACTTTTCAGCTTCGAAGCGGGCAGCCGCAGCATGGAGCTCGAGTCCGGCACGTTGCTGTTCTCCTCTCAAAAGGGCGAGGGCGGCGGTCAGGTGCAGGCGGGTGCAGTGACTGCTGCCGTGACAGGCACGCAGTTCCTCATCGCCCGCTTCAAGAATGGAACGGTGAAGCTCGTCGTGCTGGAAGGTCGAGTCTGGCTTTCCGTGAAGAACAATCCCAAGAGCCGCCGCATGTTTGTGGCCGGACAGCTCGTAACGATTCCGCCCGGGTCCTCGACCATTCCGCTCGGCACGACGATCGACCTCATGCGCCTGATCTCCACCAGCCGGTTACTGGAGGCCGGGGGATTTGGCCCGCTGCCCGGCCAGCGGCTCCTCCTGCGCATCGCGGATTCGCAGCAGGGCAAGATTCGTCCCCTGCCGGACATGCTGAACCGCAACCAGCAGGCGGCCCAGATCACGCGTCGGATCATTGAGGCCAACAAGCCCCCGCAAGCGCCTCCCAAGCCGGTGGGCACTCCGCCGAAACCGCCGCAGCCGATTCCCACTCCGGCACCGCCCCCTCCACCGCCGAGACCGATGCCAACAGTGCCGCCCCCGACGCCGGGACCGACTCTGTAATATCATCTCCTTCCCGCCATCGGCGGAGCGCCATCACGCTCCGCCGATTGTGTTTCGGCTCAACGCATCTGTCTGCCTGACATATGCACATATCCAAATATCTTGATGTTTTGGGAAAATTCGCGAAGGTTTGTCCCAATCAACGAAAACCGATAGGCAAAAACCATGAGGCACGAACTTTTGGATAACAGGGCGAAATGGGTGGGCATCGTAGCGCTGGCGCTGGCGGCCGGTCTGTACCGGGTCGCCTCGGGCATGTGGTGGACGGACCTGCCGAATTTTTCGCCTGCCATGGCCATGGCCTTTTGTTGCGGCATGGCTCTGCCGGGAGTGCTGGGATTTGCCCTGCCGATTGCCATTCTCTTCGCAAGCGATCTCGTACTGAATTTCCATTACCACATGCCGCTTGTGAGCATCAGCATGGCGGGCGTCTATGCCTGCTACCTGATCGCGGCGACCGCGGGCGGCTACCTGCGTCGTTCCGGCTTTCTCGCCCTGGCGGGAGCAACCCTGGCCAACAGCCTCCTTTTCTACGTGGTGACGAATTCCCTCGCCTGGATCGGTAACGCGAACTACCCGCAGACCGCCGTCGGTTGGGTGCAGGCGCTGACTGTTGGTCAGCCGGGCTTCCCGCCGACCTGGATGTTCTTCCGCAATTCGCTCCTCAGCGATGCGCTTTTCACGGTCCTCTTTGTGATCGTGGTGCTGCGTCTGCAGCGCCCCTCCGCCGCCTTCAAGCCGGCGGTGGCCTAAGCTGTAACCCGTTTCTTTCCATTTCATGAGTCCTGTCGAAAAAGAACTCCGCGACCTCCTGTCTCAACGCATCCTCATCCTCGACGGAGCGATGGGCACGATGGTGCAGCGTTACAAGCTGCAGGAGGCTGATTATCGCGGCGAGCGCTTCGCCGAATGGCCCATCGATCTCAAGGGCAACAACGACCTGCTCGTGCTGACGAAGCCCGAGCTCATCCGCGAGATTCACAGCCAGTACGTTGCCGCCGGGGCCGACATCATCGAGACGAATACCTTCAGCGACACGCGCATCGCCATGGCTGATTATGGCCTGGAGGATTACGTGCCGGAGCTGAACCGCGCTGCCGCCCGCCTCGCCCGCGAGGCCGCCGACGCCTGCACGGATCGACGCGTTTTCGTGGCCGGAGCCATCGGACCGCTCAACCGCACGCTATCGATTTCGCGCGACGTGAATGATCCCGGCAAGCGCGAGGTGACCTTCACCCAGGTGGTCGAGAGCTATTATGAGCAGGTGGAAAATCTCGTCCTCGGCGGGGTCGACATCCTGCTGGTCGAGACGATCTTCGACACGCTCAATGCGAAGGCCGCGCTCTTCGCCATCGCGCAGTATTTCGAGAAATCGGGCAATTCGCTCCCGGTGATGGTGAGCGGCACGATCACCGACCTGAGCGGCCGCACCCTTACCGGCCAGACGGTCGAGGCGTTCCTGAATTCCGTCTCGCATTTCCCGCTCCTCTCCATCGGCCTCAACTGCGCCCTCGGGCCGCAGGAGATGCGTCCGTACATCGAGGAGCTGAGCAACAAGGCGCCGTTCTTCGTCAGCACGTATCCGAATGCCGGATTGCCCGATCCGCTGTCGCCGACCGGCTTCCCCGAGACGCCCGACACACTCGCGCCCAAGCTGCGCGAGTGGGCCGAGCAGGGCTGGCTCAACATCATCGGCGGCTGCTGCGGCACGACGCCGGACCACATCCGCGCCATCGCGCAGATCGTGAAGGGCTACGCTCCGCGCACCATCCCGCAGCGCACGCGCACGCTCCGCCTGAGCGGGCTGGAGGCTTTTGAGGCCCGACCGGAGATTCCTTTCATCAACATCGGCGAGCGCACGAACGTCACGGGCTCGCCGCGTTTCGCCAAGCTCATCCTCGCCGACAACTACGACGAGGCGCTCGCCGTGGCCCGCCAGCAGGTCGAGGCCGGGGCGCAGGTGATCGACATCAACATGGACGAGGGCATGCTCGACGGCCCGGCAGCCATGACGCGCTTCCTCAATCTCATCGCCAGCGAACCCGACATCTCGCGCGTGCCGATCATGATCGACTCGTCAAAGTGGGAGGTCATCGAGGCCGGACTGCGCTGCATCCAGGGCAAGGGAATCGTCAATTCCATCTCGCTCAAGGCGGGCGAGGAGGAGTTCAAGCGCCAGGCTCGACTCGTGCGCGACTACGGCGCTGCGGTCATCGTGATGGCCTTTGACGAAAGCGGGCAGGCCGACAGTTTCCAGCGCAAGACAGAGATCTGCTCCCGCGCCTATCGCATCCTGACGGAGGAGGTGGGCTTCCCCGCCGAGGACATCATTTTCGACCCCAACGTGCTCACTGTCGCCACCGGCATCGAGGAGCATAACGAGTACGCCAAGGCGTTCATCGACGCCACGCGCTGGATCAAGGAAAACCTGCCCTACGCTCGCGTGAGCGGCGGCATCAGCAATATTTCCTTCTCCTTCCGCGGCAACAACGCCGTGCGTGAGGCCATGCATAGCGCGTTCCTGTACCACGGCATCCGCGCCGGTCTCGACATGGGCATCGTCAACGCCGGCCAGCTCGGCGTGTACGAGGAAATCCCCGCCGACCTGCTCGAGCTCATCGAGGACGTGCTTTTCAACCGCCGCCCCGACGCCACCGAGCGGCTCGTCGCCTTTGCCGAGGAGATCAAGAACAAGTCCGCCGGCAAAACGCGCGAAAGCACGGTCGACCTTTCCTGGCGCAACGAGTCCGTCGAGGAACGGCTCAAGCACGCCCTCATCAAGGGCATCGTGGATTTCATCGACGAGGACACGGAGGAGGCCCGCCTGAAATACGGCAAGCCGCTTACCGTCATCGAGGGTCCGCTGATGGACGGCATGAAGGTCGTCGGCGATCTCTTCGGAGCAGGCAAGATGTTCCTGCCGCAGGTCGTGAAGAGCGCCCGCGTGATGAAGAAATCTGTCGCGTGGCTCATGCCCTACATGGAAGCCGAGCGCGCGGCCAATCCCAACGCTCGCGCCCAGGGTCGCATCCTCATGGCAACCGTGAAAGGCGACGTCCACGACATCGGCAAGAACATCGTCGGCGTCGTGCTCGCGTGTAACAACTACGAGGTGATCGACCTCGGCGTGATGGTGCCGTGCGAAAAGATTTTGCAGACCGCTCGCGAGAAAAATTGCGATGTGATCGGCCTGAGCGGCCTCATCACGCCATCGCTGGACGAGATGATTCACGTCGCCAAGGAAATGACGCGGGCCGGATTCACCATCCCGCTCCTCATCGGCGGCGCGACCACGAGCAAGGCGCACACGGCGGTGAAGATCGAGCAGCATTACGAGCCCGGCGTCGTCCACGTGCTGGACGCCAGCCGCAGCGTCAATGTCGTGAGCTCGCTCCTCAGCCCCAAGCAGAAGCCGGGCTTCATGACCCAGCTCAAGGCCGACTACCAGCAGCTCCGCGAGGAATATGGCAACCGCACCGGCGAGCGCGAATACGCCTCGCTCGAGCAGGCGCGCGCCAATCCGTTCCGAGCCGACTTCAGTGAGATCGCGAAGCCGGAAACCGTCGGCATCGTCGAGTTCAACGACGTGCCGCTGGAGGAGCTGGCCGAGTTTATTGACTGGTCCCCGTTCTTCCACGCCTGGGAGCTTCGCGGCCGTTTCCCGGCCATCCTCGATGACGAGGTCGTGGGCGAGGAGGCGCGCAAGCTCTACGCGGACGCGAAGCAGCTCCTCGACGAGATCATCCGCAAGAAGCTCTTCAAGCCGCGCGGTGTCTTTGGCTTCTGGGCGGCGAATTCCATCGGCGACGACATCCAGCTCTACCGCGATGCGGAAGGCAAAGAGCCGCTGGCTGTGCTCCACACCCTGCGCCAGCAGACGCTGCGCAAGAAGGGCGAGCCGAACTATGCGCTGGCCGATTTCGTCGCGCCGCGCGAGAGCGGAGTGATAGACTACGTCGGCGCCTTTGCCGTCACGGCGGGTCCGGAGGTTCACGAGGTGGCCGACGAGTACGAGCGCAACCACGACGATTATCTTTCCATCATGACGAAGGCGCTGGGCGACCGTTTCGCCGAGGCCTTCGCCGAGTACCTGCACAAGAAGGCGCGTGAGAACTGGGGCTTCGGCAAGACCGAGGGCCTGAGCAACGACGACCTCATCCGCGAGCGCTATCGCGGCATCCGCCCCGCGCCGGGCTATCCCGCGCAGCCGGATCATACCGAGAAGCGCACGATCTGGGAGATCCTCGACGTCGAGAAGCGCACGGGCATCAGCCTCACCGAGAGCCTCGCCATGTACCCGGGCAGCAGCGTGAGCGGGCTGTATTTCGGCCACGCGCAGGCAAAGTACTTCCCGGCCAACCGCATTTGTCGCGACCAGATCGAGGACTACGCCGCCCGCAAGGGGATGAGCGTCGCCGAGGTCGAGAAGTGGCTCCAGTCGTACCTCACCTACGATCCCGACACCCTTTCCAAACAATCCTGACTCTCATCGCCTATCGACTGATTACTTAAAAACATCCTCATCCGACAGTGCATGGAATCCCGTGAAAGCCGGGAGCAGTTGCGCTGCTGTAACTGGAAACGAGGTCCCATCCGCAAGGAGGCCAATCTTTGGAAACAAAGGTGAAGGCCGGGGCCGAGGCAATACAAAGCGTCCAGGAGCCAGAATACTTCGTTGTCGGAAAACTCATTCGCCCGGGTCCGGTCGTGCGACCTGCGCGGGCGCTAAAAACCTTCTTCGCACCAAAGAAAGAATGAGGATCGGCACGCCTCTGGGCGCGCCAGGTTCTCGCAAGATCAAGAACCATGTTTTACTATTCACGAATCCGCGCGGCGATCGTCGCGACGTTCCTGGCCACATCTGTGCTCTGCCCTGGATCAAAGGCCCTGGCCGTAGTCGTCACGCAAATGTCGGACATCACGTCCTGGTATGGGACGGGAAGCAACGAAGCCGCTCTGGTCATTCAATGGAATGACGGCAACACGCCGGTATCGCTCGCCTGGGGATTCCGCTGGGATGGAGTCGCAACCCTCTCCGTCCAGCAAATGCTCAACGCCATTGCCGGGCAGGTGACGATTTACGCACCCGATCCGGACGATACCAGCGAGATTCCCGCCATCATTCCCACTACCACCACCAATCCTTCCGGCGATTCCCGGCTAAGCTGGACCGGAAATGAATCTGCTTCCTGGGGTACCAGTATGGAAGGTATTTCCTACAATCAGACCGGGTTGCCGGGCTATACGAGTGTCACGCGCGAGCAGAGCGGATTCACGAACGCTGGATATTGGAATTTCCTGATCGGAACAACAGGTGATTCCTTCAACGCATTCTTTGCATTTGCCGACGAGGGTATCTCCTCGCTCACTCTGACGGACGGGGGATGGTATGGCTTTGCCTATGCGCCATATGTGCCGACGGCCACCGGCTACACGTTCGACGCCCCGACGGCGGCCGTACCGGAGCCTGGAACTGTCCTGCTTGCTCTCGGGGGAGTGGCTTTCCTGATCATAATCCGCCGCCGCCATGCTCAAAAGGACGCGAGGGTTCTCGCTCATTGAGCTAATCGTGACCGTTGGCATCGTCGCGACCCTCGCGGCGGTGCTGGGTGCGGCGGGATGGAAAGTCTACGAGCGTTCCTCGTTGGCCATCTCGGCCTCCAATATCCGGCAGCTTTCCGTCGGAGCCGCTGCTTACCTCGGCGAGAACAATAACGTCTTTTGGCCCTACTGTGCGGCCGGACCCGAGCCGCGAGGCGTCACCTGGTGGTTTGGCTATGAACCCCCGGGGAGTTCATCGCTTCCCGAGGGAAGACGGATCATCCGACCGGAGGCCGGGCCGCTGGGCGGATATGTCCCGATGAGCATCCGGCCCGATCCAGGACTCAAGCTCTCCGGGCGTGCCTTCAAGCCGAAGTACAAGTTTGGATACATTGGGATCGGCTATAATGTTCTTTTGGGTGGCAACTGGAGCGGCCTGGAGCCACGCATCAATGTCCTGACCCTGGAGAAACCCGGCGAGATCGTCGTCTTCACCACTTCGGCACAAGTCAATACGTTTCAAAAACCTGCTTCAGGTTCAAACCCCATGCTGGAGGAGTTTTACGGGATCGACCAGCGCGAGGTGACAGTGCATGGCCGCAATGCAGGGTATGCAATGGTGGGCTTTGCCAATGGCTCGGCAGGGTTTCTACCCATTGATCCGTCGACGATCGACCAGCGCGCACCGAAGGCCAATGTCGGTCGCTTTGCTCCAAGCGGCAGCACGAAATACCTGCTCAACCAGACAAACAACAACTAGAAAGAACTCGGGGAACTGCCCGGACTACTGCCACCAAAGTGCGGCTATACCGTCTCGGCCCTTCCTTGAGCTCAAAAAAAGGGCCTAGCAAAACGCTCAGGCCCTTGGCTTGGAAAGAATCAGGCGGAGCGATTATCCCTCGCCTGCGAGGATTCGAGGATCACGGCTGGTACTGCGCCACGAGGATCGTCGTGAGATACAGCGTGCGCATCTTGGTCTGTCCCTTCTCGACCTGCGGACCCTTGATACGTGTCTGCTTCATGCTGATGATCTGCGGCGCCGAGGAGACCGGGCCGGAGCCATTGTAGTTCGACGTTGCGTAGTTGCGCAGGCCGAGCTTCACTCCTTCAATGATGTCGATGTTGACCGACACCCGACCGGAGCCGAGCTGACCCTCGACATCCGCACGCTGGTTGCCCAGCCGGGTGGAGGTGGCAAAGCGCGCACCAGGCGACGCGACAAAGGACTGGGCAAAGAGCACGTTGCCAGCTTTCAGCTCACTCTCATTCGTGATCGTACGATCCGAATTGGTGATCTCGCTGAGGTTTGTGCGAGAAAGGGCCGCAGCGAGTTCTTCCGGAGTCCGTTCGCTTCCAAACTGGATGACGGCGATATCGAGACGTCCCGCAAAAACAGGCGTGGCAGCGATGACGAGAGCTAGGGCGGTGAGAAGTTTTCGCATTTCTTGAAAAATGCGGGTGGCGCTATGGGAAAAGCAATCCGAAACTCCCTTTATGGAATTTCCATGGATCGCTCCCGATGGCGTAACCTTTCCCTGCCATCACTGGGAGCCCGTCGGCAGCGAGCGCGGTACCGTCATCTGCATCCACGGCCTGGGCGGTGCGGCCACCGACTTTGAGACGCTCGCCCGGCATCTCTCGGGGCAGGGCCTTTCCGTATACGCGATGAACCTGCGCGGCCAGGGACACGACCCCGTGACTCGTCGGCGGGGAGCCTTTTTCGATCTCGCAGCCTTGGAGAAGGACATCGTGGCCTTCGGCGATTTCGTCCGATCCCGCGCAGGGGGCAGCCCGGTCTTCTGGTGCGGCGAGAGCATGGGCTCGCTCCTTCTCTCCCACCTGCTCCACCGCAAGGCGATCGGTCCAGATATCGCCGGAGCGATTCTTTCGGTCCCCGTGGTGGAATTGAAGAATCCCACCCCGCCACCTGTCCGGGCCATCGTCCGGTTCGCCGCCCGTCTCGCACCCAACCTGCGGCTGCATCCTGGCCTGTTCGTCACCGGCAAGTCGAAGCCCATCCCCGTCACCCGGGACGAGGAGCACATCGCGCGCATCCGCGCCTCGTCGCATTACATCCCGGTCTTCACCATTGGCTTCCTCAGCGCCTTCAGCCGCCTGATGGATTCCACTCCGCAGCTCGCCACCGGCATCACGGTGCCGACCCTCGTCCTCTCCGCCGGCCAGGATGTTTTCATCCGCCCCGAGCAGGTCGCCCGCTGGTATGACCTGATCCCGTCCACCGACAAGCAGCACCTGCACTACCCGGAGTCCTACCACCTCCTCTGGAACGACTGGGAAAAGGACGCCGTCCTGCGCGACATCTCAGGCTGGGTCGCCGAGCGTTCTGCTCTGGTCTATTAGCCTGCCTGGGTGTTTCACCCATGCGCTTGACAAAGTCTTACGCTATGGACTATCTCAGCCTCGTTCATTCAGAGAACATCCGGCCTGCGGAAAGGGCATCGCCCGTCTGACTTATATAACCTATATCATACTCCGTAAGCAGGCCGGGGAGCCATTTCATCATGCATGAGAAAAATGCAGCCGTTTATTCCGTCGCTCCAAATCTCGCTTATCATCGCAATCGCGCCCGCGCTCTTCTTCGCGCCCTGAGAGCCGGAGAGGAATACGCCCTGTCGGAGTTCAGCCACTTCCATCCGGAAGGATCGTCCATGAGCGCGGGTCGGACTTTTACCCTGGCTGATGCGCAGTTGATTATCGCACGGAGCCAGGGATTTTCATCGTGGACGACATTCAAGCGCGAGCGGGAAAATAGCGCGCCAGCGCCCGCCAACCTTGAATTCATCGGCTTCATCTCGGAGAGATTGGAAGAAACCAGAAGGTTTTATCTGAATTTCTTTCACTACAGCATCCAGGTCGACGAATCCGACGGGCTGGTCTTGAAATCTCCCCGAGGCATTCGGACGCTCTGCTTTGTGCGGCCCGGGTCGCGACCGAAACATTCGATTTCGTTGCGTCCTTTCCCAGGCGAAGGCGTTTATCTCACCTTTAGCACAGATGATGTCAGGCGCGACCTGGAACGCTTTCGAGCAGGCGGTGTTGCCATAGAAACCGGACCACTCACGACTGCTGGAGAGACTCTGTTTATGGTTCGCGATCCTAATGGCATCGGTATTTATGTGTCGGAGCCGTCGCCTCTCCTAAGAGCCCGCGCTGCCGGTGAAAACAAAAGGGCGACTGCCTAGGTATCGGCAGCCGCCCTTGAGATTTTTTGTTAGCTTTCGCGAACCGGTGCCTAGAACAGCATGAGCGCCGGGTTCTCGATCAGCTTGCGCAGGGTGGACAGGAACTCCGCCCCGACCGCGCCGTCGACGACGCGATGGTCGCCGCTGAGCGAAACCACCATGCGCTGGCCGACCACGATCTCATCCTTCGCATTGACCACCGGCTTCTTGACGATGGCGCCGACCGCGACGATGGCGGCCTGCGGCGGGTTGACGATCGCGTAGAACTGCTCGACGCCGTAGGAGCCGAGGTTCGAAACGGTGATGGTGCCGCCCTGGTATTCCTCGGGCTTGAGCTTCTTCGTGCGGGCGCGGGTCGCGAGATCCTTCACCGAGGCGCTGATCTCCTTGAGGGAGAGCTTGGCCGCATTGCGAATGACCGGCGTGACGAGACCGTCATCGACTGCCACGGCGACCGAGATGTTGACGCTCGCGTACTGGATGATCGAGTCGCCGCCCCACGAGGCATTGACATACGGATGAGCTGCCGCGGAGCGGGAAATGGCAAGCAGAACGAAGTCGTTGACGGTGAGCTTGGGCTGACCGGCGGCTTCGTTGGCCTTGTTGAGTTCCGTGCGGAGCTTCATCAGCGGACCGGCGTCGACCTCGACGGAGAGGTAGAAGTGCGGGTTCTGCTGCTTGCTCGCGACCAGACGCTCGGCAATCGTGCGACGCATGCCGCTGAGCGGGACCTTCGTGTCGGAAGCGCCAGCCGTGGCCTGAATGGCCGGAGCGGCGGCGGGAGCCGGGGCTGCTGCTGCGGCCGGAGCCGGAGCGGAGGAAGCCCCCTCGAGATCTTTCACCACGATGCGACCGCCGGGGCCGGAACCCTGGACGGAACCGAGCGAGATGCCCTTTTCCTTGGCGATCTTGCGGGCGAGAGGCGAAGCCTTCACACGCGAGTCGGAATCAATCGAGCCAGCTGCGGCTTTCGCTGCCGGAGCAGCGGCGGCGGGAGCGGCTTCCTTGCCACCCGAGGTAGTCAGGTCGTTCTTCGCTGCCGGGGTCTTGCCAGCGGACTCCGCCGTCTCGCCCTCGGCGAGGATGAGAGCCACCGGGTCGCCCACCTTGGCCTTGCCGCCATCCGGGACAAAGATCTCGTGGAGCACGCCATCGTCGAAGGCCTCCATTTCCATGGTGGCTTTGTCAGTTTCGACTTCGGCGAGGATATCCCCCATCTCGACGGTGTCGCCTTTCTTCTTGCGCCAGCGAGTGATGGTCCCTTCGGTCATCGTGTCGCTGAGCTTGGGCATGGTTACATTGGGCATGTCAGCAGATAAAAACGGAAAGATTAGGCGAGTTTCAGGACCTTCTCGATCACGCGCTCGGGCGTGGGGAGCTGGAGCGGCTCGACCGCAGGCGAGTAAATCGCCGGGGCGTCGAGCGAACACACGCGGGCCACGGGCGCGTCGAGGTCATCGAACGCCTGCTCCATGATCGTTGCGGAAATCTGGGCCGAAACGCCGCAGAAGGGCTTGTTCTCGTCGACCAGCACGGCGCGATGCGTCTTGCGGACCGTCTTGAGAATCGCCTCTTCGTCGAGCGGACGGATCGAGCGCAAGTCGAGCACGTCGGCTTGGATGTTGTGCTCGGAGGCCAGAATCTCCGCCGCCTTGAGGGCGGTGAGTACGGCGCGGCCATGAGCGATGAGTGAAACATCGGAACCCTCGCGCTTCAGGTCAGCGACGCCGAGTGGGATGATGTACTCCTCCTCAGGCACCTCGCCACGGTTGCCATAGAGAAGGGTGTTCTCCATGAACATCACGGGGTCGTTGTCGCGGATGGCGGCCTTCATCAGGCCCTTCGCATCGTAAGGAGTCGCGGCGGAAACCACCTTCAGGCCCGGAATGGCGCCGAGCCAGTTCTCCGGAGTGTGCGAGTGGGTGGCGCCGACGTTGGTGCCGCCGTTGGCCGGACCGCGAATGACGATCGGGCAGTTGATCAGGCCGCCGCTCATGTAGCGGATCTGGCCGGCGTTGTTGATGATCTGGTCGTAGGCGACCGTGGCGAAGCTCCAGAACATGAGCTCGATCACGGGACGCAGGCCGAGCATGGAAGCTCCCACGCCCATGCCGATGAAGGCGGCCTCGCTGATGGGAGTATCCATCACGCGCTTGTCGCCATATTTTTTCCAGAGTCCACGGGTGACCTTGTAGGCCCCGTCGTACTGGGCGACCTCCTCGCCGATGAGGACGACATTGGGATCTCGCTCGATCTCCTCGGCGAAGGCTTGGTTCAGGGCGTCGCGATATTCAATCAGTGCCATACGTGATGCGCAGTAAGTCGGTTGATCAGTCGGTACCGAGGGGACCTTAGTTGTTGAAGAAGAAACGACCCGTGCGGCCCGCCTCTGTCTGGCGGTCGACCTCGAAGTACACGTCGTCGTAAATGGATTCCACCGTCGGGTACGGGCTCTCCTCGGCGAAGCGGGCGGACTCGTCGGCTTCGGCCTTGACCTCGGCTTCGATCGCCTCGAACTGCTCCTCTGTGATGGCCTTCTCGGCGAGGAGACGGTTTTTGAAGATCACGATCGGGTCGTGCTGCTTCTTGTAACGCTCAATCTCTTCTTCCTTGCGGTAACCGCCCTTGTGCTTGGCGTCGGCGACCGAATGGCCGTAGTAGCGGTAGGTCTGGAATTCGATGACCGTCGGGCGGGACTTCTCGTATGCACGCTCGAGAGCCTGCTGGGTGACCGCACGGACCTCGTAAACGTCTTCGCCGTTGGCCAGCGCCCAGTCGACCTTGAAGGCCTCGGCACGCTGGGCCAGGCACTTGTCGATGACGGAGGAACGCTCGAGGCTCGTGCCCATCGAGTATTTGTTGTTCTCGATGACGTAAATGACCGGGAGGTCAAAGAGGGAGGCCATGTTCAGGCTCTCGTAAACGACGCCCTGGTTGACCGCGCCGTCACCGAGGAAGCAAAGGGCTGCGCCCTTGAGTCCCTTGTACTTGATGCCGTAGGCGAGGCCGAGGCCGAGCGGGGTCTGACCGGCGACGATGCCGTGACCACCCCAGTAGTTCTTGTCGGGGGCGAAATAGTGCATGGAACCACCCTTGCCCTTCGAGCAGCCGGTGGCCTTGCCATAAAGCTCGGCCATGCACTCGTTCATGCCCATGCCGACGGCCAGAGCGTGACCGTGGTCGCGGTAGGCGGTGATGACATGGTCGTTGTCGCCCATGAGGGAGACGGTGCCGACGGCGATGGACTCCTGGCCGATGTAGAGGTGCAGGAAGCCTCCCATCTTGCCAGCGTTGTAAAACTTGAGTGCCACCTGCTCGAAGCGGCGGATGCGCATCATCTCTCGCAACAACTTGACGCGGTCCTCTTTCGAAAGATTTTCGTTGATGGGGGCGTTGGCGTAATCAGTTGAGCGAACTTCAGTTTTTGGCATGCGAAAGCAGGTGTTGGATGTTGTTCGATGGTGCGCGTCGTATCCGTCCAGCCCCCTGGGTGACCGCGACGACGACAAACGAAGATAATTTCACAGACCCCGGTTTTGACAACTGGAAATGCGAGAATGGACCGCTTTTTCGCGACGAAGCTGGTAGGGATTTCAAGGCGTCGGCAAGGACCTAAACAACCAGTTTCTGACCGCCTCTCCGCCCCCTCGTCCCTTCCACCGCTATATATGGTAGGTAAACCGCGATATTTGATGGTACAAACACAACCCGCGATCAGGGTCTACTTGATGAGATCGAGCAATCGGCCTTTCCGATCCCAAATCGCCACTGCTCCAAATTTCGCTCCAGGTGGCTTGGGAACGTATACCAGGAGAATTCCCTCGGAGCGGTCATATACCAGATAATCCCAATCACCCTTCCCGCGTTCTCGGACCCAGTATTGGTCTGGCATTCCGTATCGCGCAATGAACCCCTTGATGGAGAAATCCCCAAAGGCTCGGCCAGCCGGCCACCGGAAGTCTACCGCCACATCTCTGACATCCGGGATCGTGCCGCTGCCATTCGCCCGAGACCATTCCAGAGGAATTGGCTGCACTTTGTACCCTCGAGTTCGGTAGAAATCCGGCTCCGAGCCTTTCACGCCACGGTTCAGAACGAAGACCATCAAAAGCGCACAAAGGATCGAAGTGAGATTCATGGAAAAGCGCAAAAACTGCTAATCCCTATGAAAGGACACCAGCTTGTCCGGATTTCGGAGGGCGTAGATGCGATGGATTGCACCCGGTTCCACCTCCAGTCGTAACGCGGCCACCGGTTGGCCCCCCGCAAAAACCACCGCTCCCGGGCCGCCGTTGAACCAGCGCTCTTCCACCTCAAACTCCAGCCCTTCCGCCCGAGCCCTCGCCCAGACTCCAGCCAGGAACGCGGCAACCTCTGCGGGGCCTTTCAGTATGCCAGGGGCGGTGGTCACCCGACCTCCACCGTCCGAATGAAGTTCCACGGATTCAGCCAGAAGGGCCTCCAGTGCCTCAACAGCCCCGGATCGCGCTGCGGCCAGGAATCCAGCTAGCAATCGCCGATGCTCCTCGGGCCGGGCATGAAACCTGGGTTTTTCCACCCGGAGAGCCGTGCGTGCTCGGGAAGCCAGCTTTCGGCAGGCCTCCTCCGATTTGTCCAGAATCGCAGCCACCTCATCCATCCTGTACCCGAATGTCTCATGCAGGATGAATGCCGCGCGTTCGGCCGGGGAGAGTTTCTCCAGAGCCAGCATCAGGGCGATGGAAACGGAATCCTCGATCTGCAATCGATCGTCAGGTCCGGGCTCCTCCACCAGTGGTTCCGGCAGCCATTCTCCAACGTAGGTCTCGCGCCTCACCCGGGCGGACTTTGAACGATCGATGGCAAGCCGGGTGCAGACCGCGGTCAGCCAACTCCTCGGCTCACGGATCGTATCGGACTCGGCACGATGCCATCGCAGCCACGTCTCCTGAACAATGTCTTGCGCCTCGGCCAGTTCGCCGGTCATCCGATAGGCAAGGCCCTCAAGCATACGGCGATGCTCTTCGAAATCGTGCGCGATGCTCATGACTTGGTTACAAATCGGCAGACTAAGCTTTCTCCGCAAGGTTGAACCATCGGTCAATGCCTGCCAACGCACCTGCCAGCCGCTCGCCCAAGGCGCCGTCCGGATATACCGTGCCCTCCAGGGCAATATGATGAATATTAGCGACGCTCATATGCTTCAGGACGGCTCCAAGCGCGGGAGCTTGGAAATCGGGAACTCCGAAGCGTGCCATGCCTCCTTGGGCGGTGAGCAGCCATGCGGCCTTGGTATTAAGCATTCCATGAAAGCCCTTCTCATCCTGGGTAAAGGTATAGCCATACCGGACGACATGATCGACGTAAGCCTTAAGAGTCGACGGCATGCCAAAGTTATAGATCGGGCTGCATATCAAAACCTCGTCCGCTTTTCTCATCTCGTCGATCAGGCTCTCCGATAAATCTGCGCCCGCCGCGCCCCCGACGGAACCCTCGCCAACAAAAATGCGAATGGTTTCATCCGTGAGATGTGGAGGCGGGTCGAGTGCCAGATCGCGGGTAAGCACGACGCCCTCCGGATAGGTGGAGCGCCAGCTCGTTTCAAAGTGGTCACCTAGCCGGCGGGAGTACGATTCCGACCTCCGGGCACTCGCATCGATTCGCAAAAGAGTTTTCATCAAAGGTGATGACGAGACAGCCCGACGAAATGTGACATCGCGGGAACCAGTTGAAATTTTCCCTGGGATCAGCGTATCGTGCGCGCCTCTTCCCTATGAAGACAATCTCCCTCGGTCGCTTTTCCGGCCTCCTCCTCGGCGCTTTCGCTCTCGCCATCACAGGCTGCGCCACGATGGAAAGCCCTGCTCAGAAAAAGGTCTCTCGCGAGGACAAGGCGCTACAGGCGTCGGCCAAGACCGAGCACGCCATTTTCCGCTCCCTGGGCGCATGGAAGCGGAGCACGTACCGCAACAAGGCTTTGCTGGAGAAGGCCACTCCGGAAAATGTCGCGATCGAAATCTCGATCAAGGAACAGCGAGGCTATCTGCTGGTCCGCGGAGCTCTCGCCATGGACTTCCCGGTGGCCACTGGCAAGAAAACGCATCCGACTCCGACGGGTAGCTTCACCGTCCGGGCCAAGGAGAAGGATTATCATTCCAATCTCTACGGAAAAATCTTCGATTCCGCCGGGCTCGTGCTCGTCGAGGACGCCGACAGCCGCGTCGACAAAGTGCCCGAGGGGGCACAATTCGTCGGAGCCTCCATGCCCTATTGGATGCGTCTCACCGATACCGGCGTGGGCCTTCACGTTGGCTATGTTCCTGGCCATGCCGCCTCGCACGGTTGCGTGCGCCTGAAAGATGATACTGCCAAGCAGCTCTTCGAGCTCGTGAAGATCGGTACGCCTGTGACCATCGCCTACGAGGCGCCCGTCATGGCAGAACCGGTTTCAAAAAAGCGATAATTGCTCGCCGCCCAGGCGGCGGAAATGGTCCACGGACAACTCGATCCGTCGACCTTCCAGCCCCTCGCGTTGCCGTGCTGTTCGAAACAGCTGGCGGATTTGCTCCGCCCAGATCCCCTCGCCTCTCATCCGCGTGGCAAAGTCGCTGCGGTTAAGCTGACCGCCCCGCATGTCGCGAATACGATCGAGGATTTTCTCCTTCGAACCCGGGAGGTGCGTTTCCAGCCAGGCTGCAAAGACATCTTTCACGCCATACGGCAGCCGGATCACCGTGTAACCTGCCGTTCCCGCCCCGGCTTCCCTCGCCGCTTTCAGGATGGCCGGGATTTCATGCTCGTTCAGCCCGGGTATTACGGGCGCTGTCAATACGCCGACTGGTATTCCCGCACCCGCCAGCTGACGGATGGCATCGAGACGGAACGCTGGTGTCGCCGCCCGCGGCTCCAGCGCCGACGCTAGACCGGCATCGAGCGTGGTCACGGAAACAAACACCATCGCCGCCTGATGGGCTGCCAGCTCGCGCAAATGATCAATGTCGCGAGTGACGAGATGATTCTTCGTCACGATCACACAGGGATTGCGAAATTCCGCCAGCACCGCCAGGCATTGGCGCGTGATCTCCAGCTTGCGCTCCACCGGCTGATAACAATCCGTCACACCGCTAATCGCGAGCACCTCCGGCTGCCACTTTGGCGAGGACAGTGCCTTGCGTAGAAGCTTCGCCGCGTCCGGCTTCACCATGATCTTCGTCTCAAAATCCTGGCCGATGGAGAATCCCAGATACTCGTGATACGGCCGGGCATAACAATACGAGCATCCATGCTCGCAGCCCCGGTAGGGATTGATGCTCGACCGGAATCCGATATCTGGACTGTCGTTGGTCGAGATGATCGATTGTGAGTCGTCGCGCAAGTAGACGGTGCGCGGCCGCCCCGCCTCGTGCTCGGCCTCTTCCTCCAACGCAACCTCGAGACGCTCGAAGCGCCCGCGCGGATTGATAGTCGCGCCCCGCCCCGGAACGTGCATGCGCCGCTACTGGTGCTGCTGGGCCTTTTCGAACTTCTCGACCTTCGGCGCTGTGACCGCCCGATTGTAGGGATTGTTCGGGTTGTTCTTAAAGAAGTCCTGATGGTACGTCTCCGCCGGATAGAAAGCCTTCAGCGGAGCGATCTCGGTCACGATGGAGGATTTGAAATCCTTTTGCGCCACGGCTTTCGACTTCTCCGCGATCTGCTTCTCTTCCTCGGTCTGGTACAGAATGATCGAGCGGTATTGCGTTCCCGAGTCCGCTCCCTGTCGATTCAGGGTGGTGGGATCATGCGCCTTCCAGAAAAGGTCGATGATCTTCTCATAGGAGATCTTCTCGGGATCGTAAGAAATCTGGACCACCTCGGCATGTCCGGTCCGACCGGTACAAACCTCTTCGTAGCTCGGGTTCTCCGTAGTGCCACCAGCATAGCCGCTCACGACCTTATCGATTCCCGGCACCGTCTGGTACATCGCCTCGACACACCAGAAACACCCTCCTCCGAGCACCGCTGTTTTTTCCGCATAGGCCATGGAGCAAGATAGCAGAAGAGCGAGAATGAGATACCGCATTTTTCCCGGAAGCTCGGCCAGCCCGGGAAAGAACGCAACTCGCCTGATTACCAATTCTCGATCAGCATGGTGAGATCACTCACCACCGACTCGAGTTTCTTGAGATCCTTGCGCCGACCCTTGTCGGCTTTGAGCTGCACATGGCGCAAAAGGGTGAGCATGTCGCGAAGGTCGCGGAGCTTGGCATGAGAGAGCTTTTGCTGCCGGAGCTGCTTCTCCAGGATTTCTCGGACGACGTTGATTTCGGCCTCCAAACGCTTTTCGTAGTGAACCAGCGTCTCATGGACATGTCCCTTCAATCGCTCCAGTTCGTTTAAAACGGATGGAATTGGCGAATCCTCTGCTCCATGCTCGGCCATGGTTTCAACCCTCTATCAGGAAACGTGTTGCGACTCAAGGACGGCTAAAAGTACATGATAATGTACAATTGTTAAATCATTGATTAATAATGTATTAAATTACTCTACCGAGGAGAGACTGTGGAACACTCCGGCATCCGGTACAGCTGATTTCAAAAGTAATTCACTTCTTGAATAGAGAAGAAATTAAACGTTAACCCTTTCTTCTTCTTCTTAAGCGTGTGAATAACCGCCACCCCCATTGTTCCAGCAGCTTGGAATCAGCGTTCCACGGTCGGAAAGGTTGGGAACAACATCTGAGGGCAACACACGTTATTGGTATTTCGGGGTACCTCTGGAAATAATACTCAGGTATTCTTCACAGTTCTTCACAATCCATCCACGAAATCTTCCCATGAAGCTGACGCAAAATGTTCCACGTAGAACTTTCCTCTTTTACACGGGAGGAGCGATAGCGGCTGTGCTCGCAGGATGCGGAAAGAGCGGGGAGTCAGGCCAGAAACCCCTGATCGTCGGGATGGATCTCTCCTACCCGCCATTTGAAATGGTGGATCCCTCAGGCAATCCCGCCGGGGTGAGCGTGGATCTGGCCAAGGCTCTGGCTGAGAGTCTGGGTCGGGAGTTGAAGATCGAGAACATTCCTTTTGTCGGACTTATACCGACTCTTCAGAATGGCCGCCTGGACTGCGTGATTAGCTCTCTCTCGGATACTCCGGCTCGCAGGGAAGCGATATCGTTCTCGGCACCGTATGTGACGGTGGGTCTCGCTCTTTTGGTCGGAAAGAACTCCCCTGTTCAAAGTATCGCTGACCTCGACCAGCCGGGCCGCACCATCGTGGTGAGGCAGGGGACGACCGGGGAGATCTGGGCCAGAAAGAATCTGAAACAGGCGAAGATTCTGGCCGTGGACAAGGAAAACTCTGCTGTACTGGAGGTTTCTCAGGGAAGGGCGGACGCCTTCATCTATGACCAGATGAGCGTCTGGAAGAACAGCCAGGAGAATCCCACGACCACCAGGGCCTTACTCCAACCCGTGGAAGAGCAGCATTGGGCTATTGGACTTCGCAAAGGTAACGAGGAGCTGAAAAGTCAGATCGACGCCTTCCTGACCACCTTCCGGCAGAAGGGTGGCTTTCAGGCATTGGGCGACAAGTATCTTCCTGCGCAGAAGAAGGCATTTGCTGAACAGGGTGTGCCTTTCGTGTTTTAGGGAAGCTTTTCGGGGGTAGGAGACTTTACCTTTGGTACCGGGGCGAGCCTTTTCCAAGGTGGGGAGGTTGCGGATAGCGGGAATCGAACCCGCGTGTGGTAGGGAATTGCCACCGAATGGCACAGCCCTGGCAAGTGGAGAGTAAACGGGGCAGTCTACGCCCGTATTTACGTCAGAGGACGAAGGATTGACACTCTCCCCGCTCCCGGCGTTAGCTGCGAGGCTTGCAACGGCTGATCAGAGCATTTCACGACCGACCCGACGCACCGGCACCCTTTTGGGCCCGGGTAATGAGCGTCCTAGTCATTCTTTTGGTGCTTTCCGTCTTCTGCTGGAGCGTCCTGGCCGGAACACAGCGGAACTGGGCGGCTTTCTGGGAATACCGAAATCTATTCCTGAAAGGATGGCTTTCCACCGTCCAAATCGCGGGAATGTCGCTCATTGTCAGCAGTATCTTTGGAATTCTGGCGGCTTTGGCCCTGCGTTCAGTCATTTTGCCCCTCCGGCACCTCGCATTGTTCTACGTGGAACTTATTCGGGGCCTCCCATTCCTTGTTTTGATCCTCTTGCTCTTCTATGGGCCCGCCGAGGTGACCCGAAACGTGGAAAGATTTACCTTCGGCGTCTTCATTCTTTCGTTTTTCTCGGGAGCCTACATCGCCGAGATGGTGCGGGCGGGGATTGAGAGCATTTCATCCTCCCAATGGGAGTCCGCCCGGGCCATCGGTCTCTCGAAGTGGCAAACGTACCGCTTCGTCGTCTTTCCGCAGGCCATCCGGCAGATCCTCCCTCCCCTGGCAGGTCAATTCGCCTCCCTGATCAAGGATTCCTCCCTTTTGTCGGTCATCGGGGTGGCGGAGTTCACCCAATCCGCCCAGCAGGCGTTTTCTGCAACCTACAGCGGGTTGGAGAGCTTCCTTCCCCTTGGCGTGGGGTATCTCATCCTGACCCTCCCGGTTCTCTTTCTCTCCCGCTATCTCCAGAACCTTCTCCACTATGAGCACTGACGGTCTCCATATCCGGTGTCACGGGGTGTCCAAGGACTTCGGTGGGCAGCTGGTCCTGAAAGATGTCACCTTTGAGATCCGGGTACCGCACGTCCTCGCGCTCATTGGCCCCTCCGGCGGAGGCAAATCCACCCTGCTTCGTGTCCTGGGAGGATTGATCGCTCCCAGTGCAGGAACAGTGGAGGTTAACAGCCAGGTTCTCGCCAAGGTGGAATCTGGTCTGGCCTCGTACCGCAAACGGATCGGCACCGTCTTTCAGGCCTACAATCTCTTCCCTCACCTCACCGCCCTGGAGAATGTCATGCTTCCGCTCAAGGAGGTTCATCACTTCCCCGACGCCGAGGCCCGCGCCAAGACGGCGCTCTCCCGCTTCCGGCTGGCCGACCATATGGCGAAGCGCCCTGCGGAACTGAGTGGGGGCCAAAGGCAGCGGGTGGCCATCGCACGAGCCCTGGCCATCGAACCCGCCTTCCTCCTCATGGACGAGCCGACCTCCGCTCTCGACCCCGAGATGACAGCCGAGATTTTGGAAGTAATCTCTGGTCTACGAAACGAAGGACGCCCTCTCGTTTTGGTCACCCATGCCATGGGATTTGCCCGCAGCATTGCGGATCATGTCCTTTTCATCGGTGACGGTCGCATCATAGAGTCAGCTCCGGCCGGAGAGTTCTTCTCCGCACCCCAAGCTCCCGAGGCCGCACAATTCCTGGAGAAGATCCTGCGGTACTGAAAGCCACGATAGCTACACGCTCCTAGGGCTTGCTCAGGGGAACGAGTTCCTCGATCAGGAAATAACACTGGAAAATCTCGCGACACCACGGGCCTTCCTCTACCGAAGCCTTTCGATATTTCCCGGGCCGAATATCAACGCGATTCGCCGATGATCATCAAACTTGGAAAGTCCAATGATCCATCCCCACTTTCCATCCACGACGAAGGCCGGATTGGGTCGGCTCTCGTCCGGGGGCCTTCAGCCTGAGATCGTTCTGCCCGAGCCAAGAGGCCCTGAATCAAAGGTCTCGTCTTTTCGGAAGGTATAGAAGGACGATCCGTCAGAGATTGGGACCCTCCCTTTTTCTGAATCGCCTGGATCGGAGGATCACCGCTTCCTCCGCCAGGGAAACCAGCAGAAAGCTGGCAAGCAGGATTGCCGCAAAAACCATCCACCTCATATCGGGGTAACGGATAATTCGCGCAAATCTCCAAAAACATTCGCGCTTTTTGACCGCAGCAGCACCTCCCTAGTCGGAATCTCCGCGCCGTACCGGTCGGGAGCATCAAAATCCCCGCGGTAAGTTCGGTATTCTTTTACGCCTTCGGCGAAATCCATCGAAGGGCAGTGGCCTGAAAGGAGATCACTCGGCATATGCCGAAGAGATCATATCTTATTTATAGCAAGGATGTTATATTAGACGTGAGCGGGTTCCGCAGGCGCGGGGGCATCGACCCACCGGCCATGCTCGCGGATCAGATCTTTCAGGCGATCAACGGCTTCGGCTTCGGGGATGTTGAACTTCACCGCCGTCTTGCCGACGTAGAGATTGATCTTGCCCGGGGCTCCGCCCACGTATCCAAAGTCGGCATCTGCCATCTCGCCCGGTCCGTTGACGATGCAGCCCATGATGGCGATCTTCACGCCCTTCAGGTGGCTGGTGGCCTCCTTGATGCGGGCAGTGGTCGACTGCAGATTGAAAAGCGTGCGACCGCAGCTCGGGCAGGCCACGTAATCCGTCTTGAAGATGCGGGTTCCTGCCGCCTGGAGGATATTGTAGGCGAGTCGTAGAGACTGGCCTGGAGCGGGCTCTCCCTGCACCAGCACAGCGTCGCCGATGCCATCGCAGAGCAAAGCGCCGATATTGGCTGCGGCTCCGAGGAGGTTTGGGAGAAAATCACCAGCTTCCGTAGCAGGAGCGAGCGTTTCCTTGAGCAGGATGGGATGGCGACCCGGCACCCGGGCGGCAAGCAGCCTGTAGGCTGGCACCACGGGCAGATCGAGTCCGTCACGCACCGTGATCAAAGCAGGAGAGGCCAATACGGAAAGTCCCTGTATTTCCTCATCCGAGCGGGGATCGACAGCGATGGCGCCGGAGGATTCGACGACGAACTCTGGCTGGTAATCGCCCATGCGGTCGATCTTGTGGGCCACCTGATCGTAGGTCTGCTGCCTCACCGCCACGCGCACCAGCTCTTCGCCTCCGAGCCTGGCGTCTCCGATCTGGAGCGTTTCGGTAGGGCGGCGGGCGTAGGAAAAGGGATCGTAGGACGGCTCGGCATCCGCCACAGGAGCGCCGACAGGCCGGATGAGCTCAACGAGGGCGCGGGCCACCGGAATCTCGTGAATGCTGTCCTCCGTGAGCGAGACCCGCACAGTGTCGCCGATGCCGTCGCCGAGCAGGCTGCCGATGCCGATGGCGCTCTTGATGCGGCCATCCTCTCCGTCTCCGGCCTCGGTCACGCCGAGGTGTACCGGATAATTCCAGTCGTCGCCGAGTTCATTCAATCGGGCGACGAGCAGGCGGTAGGCGGCGATCATCACCTTGGGATTGCTCGCCTTCATCGAGAAGACGAACTGGTGGTAATCCAGCTCGCGGGCGATGCGGGCAAACTCCAGAGCGCTCTCCACCATGCCGAGCGGCGTGTCGCCGTAGCGGTTCATGATACGGTCGCTCAGGCTGCCGTGATTGGTGCCGATGCGCATGGCGCGGCCATGCTCCTTGCAAAACTGGACGAGCGGCGTGAAGCGCTCGCGGATACGGCCTAGCTCCTGAAGGTATTGCTCGTCCGTGTACTCGATGATCTTGAACTTCTTCGAGTCGGCGTAGTTGCCGGGATTGATGCGGACTTTCTCGACCCACTTCGCGGCTTCCATCGCCGCCTCGGGTTTAAAATGAATGTCCGCAACGAGCGGGACATGGCATCCCCTCGCCCGCAGGCCCTTCGAGACGTTTTCGAGATTGGCAGCATCCTTGACCGTGGGGGCCGTGATGCGGACGATCTCGCATCCCACCTCGACCAGCTCGAGCGTCTGCCGGATACAGGCCTCGGTGTCCATCGTATCGCAGGTGAGCATGGACTGGAGGCGGACCGGATTCGATCCGCCCAGGTGCACACCACCCACATCAACCACGCGCGTCAGTCGGCGCGGTGATCCGTAGACACTCGAACAGTACTTCATTTCTCCGTCTTCTCTGCCGCAGTGGGCTTCTGACCGGAAGAGAAAAAGTCGCTCACGTCAAAGAAGGTCACGTACAGCATGAAGCCGATGAGGAGCACGGCGCAGGCGGTCTGCACCGTCTCGAGCACCTTCACATTGATCGGCTTGCGGCGGATCGCCTCGATGATCGCCAGCGTGATGTGGCCGCCATCCAGCACCGGGAAGGGCAGGAGGTTGATCAGGCCAAGGTTCACGTTGATGAGCACGCTCAGGGCGATGGCGAGTTGCCAGCCGTAGTCGGTCTCGAAGACCTGGTAGTACAGGCGCATGATGCCGACCGGGCCGCTGAAATGGGCCGCCTTCACGTCCGATCCGGGCGAAAAGAGCGCACCGACCATACGGAAGATGCTCGTCGCCGCGTCAGAGACCTGCTGCCAGGGTGTCGGGTGGGTGTAGAAAACACGACCCCAGCCGATGCCGAAATTGGGCACGGCATCTGGCGTCTTGGAATCGGCAGTCGGCAAATCGAGGGTGAGCGCGACGTCTTTGCCATCACGCTGGACGACGAAATTCACCGGCTTGCCGAGGTTGGCTTTCAGGATCGGCTCGAGTTCCGCCAGATTGGTAATGGTGGTGCCGTTGGCTGAGGTGATGAGATCGTTCATCTTGAACCCGGCCTTGTCCGCGGCGGAACCGCGCACGACGAGGCCGACACCCGCCGGGACTTCTGGCCCGATCTGCACCTGACGAAGTGACGGACGCTGCCATCCTGCCCGCTCCTGTTTCAAAAAACCGGAATCGATCGTGAGGTCCTTGCCATCGCGCTCGACGACGAATGGGATGGTCTTTCCCTCGCTGCGCACGATGCGCCATTGAACGCTGTCCGTGCCGCCGAGGAAGCGGGAAACGCGATGCCCATCGACGCTGAGAATCTTGTCACCGACCTCCAGGCCAGCCTTCGCTGCCGGGCCGCCCTCGGCCACGTAGCCGATGGTGGTGGAGTTGGATTCGCTCTCCGGTTTGCCGACCACCCACACGATGGCAGCCATAAGAAAGGCGAGCCCGATGCTGAAGGCCGGACCCGCAGCAGCCACGATGATCTTGTCGAGAGGTTTGACTGGCGGCAGGTTGGCTCGCTTGTTTTCCGTCTCTCCCTCCAGCGCCTCCATTGGGGCGAGTTGGGGAATTGCGACAAATCCACCCGCCGGGATCGAACCCAGGCGGTACTCCACGCCGTTGATGGTCTTTTTCCAAATCGGCTTGCCGAACCAGACGGCGAACTTTTCGACAACCAATCCGCGCCAGCGGGCGGCGAGGAAGTGACCCAGCTCGTGAACCAGAATCAGGAGGTTGAACAACAGGACAACCTCAATGCAGATGAAAAGGAACTTGAGAATTTGCAAAACCATGGCGGGTGGAGCCATAGCTTCGCCGGGATTTTGCAAATTGCAATCACCTCCCTAGGGGTGGAATCGCTCCCCCACCCCGGCTCCAGCAGCCGGGCTAGGTTGAGAAAAGGAGCGTGAAACAGTGCGAACTACTTCTTGAGCAGATCGCGAATCTCCTCGAGGAGCGTCTCGGTCTTCGTCGGACCGGCTGCTTTCTGCTCCTGCTTGTACACTGTATTGAGCACCTTCACGATGGCGAAGACGCAGGCGGCCACGATGACAAACTGGATGCAGGCGTTGATAAAGGAGCCGTAAGCGATTACAGGGGCGCCTTCGTTCTGGGCTTCCAGCAGAGTCGCGTAAGTTTTGCCGTTCAGCGAAATCAGGAGATCCGTGAATTGCACGCCCTTCAGCAACAGACCGATGGGCGGCATGATGATGTCCGCCACGAGAGAGCTGACGATTTTGCCAAAGGCGGCGCCGATGATCACACCGACCGCGAGGTCGACGACATTGCCACGGGCGATGAACTTCCGAAATTCCTGAAAGATGGCCATAGTCCGGCCAGTTTACCGACCGGGAAGGCTTTCGCCAAGCCTCACGACCGGGCCGGTATCTACCCGATCGCCGCAGCGGCGGCCGCGCGGGCGAGCCGGTCGGCTTCCAGCAGTTCGTCCAGCGACGGATGGGCGACGAAGGGCACTTCGTTCATCGCCTGCTCGACCGTTTGCCAGATGGCCGGGAAGGCGAGGCGGCGATTCAAAAAGGCATCGACCGCGACTTCGTTGGCGGCATTGAGCACGGCGGGCAGCGTTCCGCCCTCGGACCCTGCCCGATGCGCGAGGTCGAGCGCGGGGAACACCTCGCGGCGCGGCGCCTCAAAATCGAGCTTCGCGAGCTGCGCAAAATCCAGCGGGCGCAGCGAATTCGCCACCCTCTCGGGCCATGTCACGGCATACTGGATCGGGAAGCACATGTCGGAGTGGCTGAGCTGGGCCAGCACCGAACTGTCATTAAACTCCACCATCGAGTGGACGATGCTTTGCGGATGGACGATTACGTCGACCTTGTCCATCGGCACGCCGAAGAGCCAGCGGGCCTCGATCATCTCGAGGCCTTTATTGAAGAGCGTGGCTGAGTCGATGCTGATCTTGCGGCCCATCGACCAGGTCGGGTGCTTGAGCGCACGCTCGGGCGTGACGGAGTCGAGCTCGCTCGCGGGGGTCTGGCGGAAAGGTCCGCCGGAACACGTCAGGATCAGGCGTCGCACGGAATCCGCAGCGCGGCCGTCGAGACATTGAAAGATGGCGTTGTGTTCGCTGTCTACCGGGAGGACGTTCACGCCCTTGCGAGCGGCGGCCGTCATGACTGCCTCGCCGGCGAGGACGAGGATTTCCTTGCTCGCCACGGCGATGTCCTTACCAGCCTCGATCGCCGCCAGCGCCGGGCGCAGTCCGCCAGTTCCCACGATGGCGATGAGCACGATGTCCGCCTCGGGCATTTGCGCCAGCTCGATCAGGCGTTCTTCGCCGTCCGGGCCGGAGGAAAGCACGGCTTTAGCCTTTGGAAATTCGGCTTGAGCCTCCCGCAGTCCCTCCGCGTTGGAATGCGCCGAAAGGCCGACGATCTCCATGCGATCCGGGATGTCCCGCGCCACCTTGCGGGCACTTTGGCCGATGGAGCCCGTGGCTCCGAGAACGACAACGCGCTTTCTCTTCATGAATTGGCCCCGACCACAAGACGAAGATAGAAATACAGGATCGGTCCGGTAAAGAGCAGGCTGTCGATCAGGTCGAGCGTACCGCCGATGCCGGGCAGGATCTGGCTGGAGTCCTTGGCATGGGCGCTGCGTTTGATGATGGATTCCGCGAGGTCGCCCACCACCGCTGCGCCGCCCAGGGCAATGCTCAGGACGATGACATCTCCGAGGCGCAACGCACCAAAGTGCGGGGCCATCGCGACGTAGAGCCACAGGCCGCCGAGCAGTGAGGAAAAGAGAGCGCCAAAGAATCCCTCCCAGGTTTTCTTCGGGCTGATGTGCGGGGCAAACGGATGACGGCCAAACAGGCTGCCGAAGACATACGCGCCCATGTCACTGAACTTTGTTACGACCACGAGGAAGATGACGTAATACTGCCCCGTCGTTTCGCCCGTCTCGGTGCGGGGCATGAGGTAGATGATCTTTGTAACGAAGTTAAAGAGCCACGGGATGTAAAGCAGGCCGAAGACCGTGTAGGCGATCGCCTCCAGCGGTTCGCGGGTCGCCGCGGCGCGGAACATCTGCCGGGCAAAGATGACGAACAGGAAGAAGACCAGTACGCCCAGTTCCAGGTCGAGCGAGTAGTCCGAACCTCCCGAACGAAAGAGGAAGAAGCTCGAGAGCATGTACACCGCCGCGCACAGCATGGCGGTGAGGGTAAAAACCGGCGCGCCCTGCGCCTTTACCATGTGGTAGTACTCGTAGAGCGCCAGCATCGCCATGAAGAAGATGATGGCGAAGTACCCGATATCGCTCCCGATAAACACCGAGGCGACGATGATCGCCCAGAGGCCGAGGGTACTGCCAAGCCGGCGAAAGAACGTCATCAAGGTGGAAGTCATCGAGAGATCGGAACGCGTTGATATGCGGGGTCGCGCCGAGAAAAGCAGATCAAAGCGATTGACACAACGCCTCTTCGCGGCCTTTCTGCGGCCATGGCAGAGGAGGCATCACACGATCACGAGCACGAAGGTCACGACGACCACGACCATCACGGTCATGACCATGGTCACGGAGGCCATTCTCATAGCCACGCGCCGAAGGACTTTGGAAGAGCCTTCCTCATCGGCATCGCGCTGAATACCGGCTTCATCGTCCTCGAGGTCATCTTTGGTTTTTTCGCCGATTCCCTCGCCCTCCTGGCGGACGCCGGACATAACTTGTCCGACGTCCTCGGCCTCATCCTCGCCTGGGCGGCGGCGGAGATGGCCAAGCGCATCGCCACCGAGCGCCGGACCTATGGCTGGCGTCGCGGCACCGTCGTGGCCGCCCTGCTCAATGCTCTCCTCCTTCTCGTCGGCGTGGGAGCCATCGTCTGGGAGGCGGTTTCCCGTTTCAATCATCCCGCCGAGGTGGCGGGCGGCACCGTGATGTGGGTGGCCGGTCTCGGCATCCTCGTCAATGGTGCGACCGCGCTCCTCTTCATGTCTGGCCGCAAGGATGACCTGAATGTTCGTGGAGCCTTCCTCCACATGGCGGCGGATGCGGGCGTCTCGCTCGGCGTCATGATCTCGGGTGGACTGATCCTGCTCACGAGCTGGACGTGGCTCGACCCCGTGGTGAGCCTCTTCGTCGCGGCCATCATTCTCTGGAGCACCTGGAGCCTCTTCATCGACTCCCTCAATCTCTCCCTTGATGCCGTGCCGGAGAATGTTGATCCCGCCAAGGTGCGCTCCTACCTGGAGTCCCTGCCGGAAGTCGCCGAGGTGCACCATATCCATATCTGGCCGCTCAGCACCACCGAGGTCGCCATGACCGCCCACATCGTCAAAAAAGACCCCACCCTCGACGACACCCTCCTCGCCCAGATCCATCAGGAACTCAAACACCGCCACGGCATCGCCCACGCCACGATCCAGTTTGAGGCCGGCGGCGACTGCCACGGATGCGAGAAATAGGCGGCTTAAGAAAAGTAATCAGTGTTGATGTCACGAGCTCCGTGGAGCACCCGGAGCAATTGAATCCCATCTGCGATGGGAAAGTAGTAGAGAACGTAGTTTCCCACGGGAAACGATCGAACCTCCGGGAGAATCTCTGGACGCTTGCGACCGAGTCCCGGTGCTCTCGCCAATAAAGAAGCCGTTTCATCCAATAGCCGAAGAAGAGAGTCAGCGGCATTCGGATTGTCATCGGCGATAAAATCCCAGATTTCCTCGAAGTCCTTTTGGGACTGCGGCGTACGAAGAAGGCGAGCCACGACGGCTAGGAGGCTTTGGACGAAAGTTTTTTACGGCGTTCCACGATGATCGATTCTACGTCGAACTCCACAAACTCTCCGCGTAGCGCCTGTTCGGCACCAAGAGCAATCTCGCTGCGCAGGGCTGCAAGCTTGGCTTCATCCTGGGACTTCAAAGCGTGAAGCGCGTTGGCAACCATTTCACTGGCGCTATGAAACGCGCCTGACTGAACCGACGCCTGAACAAAGTCCGTCAACTCATCGGTGAGTTTGATCGCCAGTTGAGTCATGACAAGAGGATACGAAGCCGGATCGGAAACGTCAAACCGACTGACGATGGCTGGGCGAGTAAGTCGAAAGATAGGAAGGATTTTCGGCGCGCAGAAATTCGGTTAAGGAACAGCCATGAAATCCTATCGCAAAGAGCTCTGGTTCGATGTTCCCCGGCGCCGCATGTTCATCAACCTGACCGACGAAGTGGAGAAGTGCCTCGCGGAAAGCAAAATCCGAGAGGGCCTGTGTCTGGTCAATGCAATGCACATCTCGGCCAGCGTCTTCATCAATGACAACGAAGGCGGGCTGCATGCGGATTTCGAGAAATGGCTGGAGGAGCTGGCGCCCGAGAAGCCGCATAGCCAGTACCTCCACAACCGCACCGGCGAGGACAACGCCGACGCCCACCTCAAGCGCACCATCATGGGCCGCGAGGTGGTGGTGGCTGTGACCGAGGGCCAGCTCGACTTTGGCCCCTGGGAGCAAATTTTCTACGGCGAATTCGATGGCCTGCGCCGCAAGCGCGTCCTCGTGAAGATCATCGGGGAATAGGAGGTTGCGGTCGCTTTGCCTTGAGCCGTAGGGCCAGCGTCCCGCTGGCCTGCGAGTTTGGCGAGCTTTTTGGTAAGTCGCTTTTTCGGATTCAGGTGAGGCTACGAGCGGGTCGGCAAGATGCCAGCCCTACACCCGGCGGCGATGAGGTCGTGAGCGGACCCTCGGGTATCCCGCTCGCTCTCTTTCGTTCCCTTTACTGCCTTCTGTTCCCGTATTTCGCCTACGGCACTGGCGTCGCCACCTTCACCCCATCGGCGAGGTCTTTGATGCTGATGTCGAGGGGTGGGTATTTTTCCCAGTCGGCGAAGTCGAAGTGCCACCACTCGTAGGGATACGGGATAAAGCCGTGTTTCTTCATCACGGCCTCAAGGAGGAGGCTGTTCTTGCGTTGCTCGGGCGTCCACTCCTTGGAATCCCGGTGGGCGCGGGTGGTGAAGTCGTCAAAGGTTGTCGGCATCGGCAGTTCGTTGCCGAGCTTGTCGACCAGCGTTACGTCGATGGCGGTGCCGCGGGTGTGGCGGCCCTTGTTTTTCGCGGGATTCGAGACGTAGCGCTCGTCCTGGATGAGGTCCCACATGCGCTGCTGGACGGAGAGCGGGCGATAGGCATCGTAGACCTTGAGGCCCAGCCCCTCGGCGGCAAGCTCCTTCTGGACCTTCTCGATGGCAGCGGCGACTTCGTGCCGGGCGTAGGCTCCGGGAAAGGGATAAAGCTGCCTGCCGGTGAAATTATTCGTCGTCGCGTAGCGAATCTCCTCCAGCGGCGGGCGGTCGATGGTGGCCAGATTGACGAGGAGGTGGGGCATGGGTTCGGTGGCGTGAAGGCTGGAAAGGACAAGCAGGCCGAGGGCCAGGATGCGGCGGAGCGGGATCATAGGTAGCGATCTTCGATCTGTTTCACCATGCGGCGGACATGGCGGTATTTTTCGCGGGGCTTGAGCACGGCGTAGCTCTGGCGCACATCGCCCCATTGGATGATCTCGATGGTCACGCGCCGGACACCCCATTCCCTCATCGAGCGACCGTCGGGCTTATAAAGGTCGATGGTATTGGTGCCGGCGAGCATCCAGCCGTAGTCATCCACCATGAAAATCTCCCCGGTGGCGACGATTCGGAAAGTGGTTCCGGCGGGAAACCGCGACCAGTCGGCGGCGGCGCTGTTGATCGGGCCGTGCTGGAGCTGGGTGCCGAGGGCGTTGCGCGCTGCGTATTTCTGGTGGTCGCTCTCGCTGTGGGTGTAGGCCGTGGTACGGATTTTCATCACCGGAGCGGGCGTGATGGGCTTCTCGTAGGGTGGCAGGGAGCGCCCGGCGCAGGAGGAAAGGAGGACCGCCGCCGCGAGGGAAAGGCTGGCCAGAAGCATCCGCGAGGTGGACATTCGCGGGAAAGTAAGCCTCCACTAGACGGCGGGCGACGTTTTTTACACAGTAGAGGGACATGGATCGCATTTTGCTCATCGGAGCCATCCTCAGCCTGGTCGGCAGCCTGGGGTACACGCTCTTCGCGCTCGGGGCCGGAAATTTCCGCCCGGGCCGCTTCAACGTGGTCGCGATCCTCACGGCCTTCGCCCTGATGAGCGCCTTTCTCTACCTGCGGGGCAAGCTCGAGGGCTCCTGCCCGCTGAACAGCCTCTTCGACGTCCTGATCTTCCAGAGCTGGTCGTTTCTCCTCATTTACCTACTGGTGGGCACGGCCTACCGGCTTTCCCTGCTGGGAGCCTTCACCGCTCCCCTCGCCTTTCTCATGCTCCTCGTGGCGCTGGTGGGTCCGCTCGACCAGACGCCGAGGGCGCGGGCGACGAATGCCTGGATCGAAACCCACGCCGCACTCTCGATCGTGGCTTATGGCGCGCTGGGACTGGCCGCTGTGGCCGGGATCATGTATCTTCTGCAGGAACGCCTGCTGAAGGCCCACAAAGTGTCGTCCCTGCTCTACAACCTGCCGCCCATCACCGATCTCGCCGCTGCGATCGTTCGGCTGCTCTGGTTGGGAATCGTGCTTTTGACCATTTCCTTCGCCGCCGGAATGCTGAGCCAGATGGCGGTGAACCAGGTGAAATACACCGCCTCGCTGGCGATCTGGGGCCTGTACGCCCTCATCCTCGTCCTGCATAAATTGGGCTTCGCCCCGCCCCGGCGGCTGGCGCTGTTTACCGTAAGCGGATTCGCGCTCGTGCTCCTGAGCCTGCCGGGCATCCAGTATCTTTCGTCCCGGCCATGAACATCCTCTGCGCCGGACTCAACCATCAAAACGCCCCGATCGAGGTCCGCGAAAAATTCGCCGTCGGCCAGCATGAGCTGGCCGAGACCCTCGACGCCGTGCGCACCATTGATGGACTGTCCGGTGCGGTGATCCTCTCCACCTGCAACCGCGTGGAATTTTACGCTTCCAGCATCTGTCCGGTACGAACCATCGACGGCCTGCGTGGCCTGATGCGTGAGCGCACGGGATACGACGCGCCGCTTTACATTCACGACACCACGCGCAGCGTGCAGCATTTGTTCCGCGTCGCCAGCGGACTCGACTCCATGGTGATCGGCGAGACGGAAATCCTCGGCCAGGTGAAGAAGGCCTATTCCTCCGCCGCCGAGCTAGGCGCGACCACACGGCACCTGAACAAGCTCTTCCAGCACGCCTTCCGTGTCGCCAAGCACGTCCGCACCGAGACGCAGATCACCCGGGGATCGACCTCCGTAGGCTCCGTGGCGGTGGACCTCGCGGGCAAGATTTTCGGCGACCTTTCCGGCAAGCGTGTCATGATTCTCGGCGCTGGCGAAACCAGCGAGCGCACCGCGCGTTCGCTCGTCTCGCGCGGGGTTAAGACCGTCATTGTCTCCAACCGCACGTTTGATCGCGCGGCAAAGCTGGCCGAGGAGATCGGCGGGCTGGCGATTCATTTCGACCACTGGCAGAATGCCTTTGCCGATATCGACATCCTGATCTGCTCGACCTCCGCGCCCCATGCCATCGTGCGCCATGACCAGCTCGCGCCCATGATGAAGGCGCGACCGGGCCGTCCCCTTTTCATCATCGACCTGGCGGTGCCACGCGACGTGGAGGCCGCCGTAAACAAGCTCGACGGCGTGTTTCTCTACGACATTGATTCGCTGGAGGGGATCGTCCGTCAATCCATCGAGACGCGCCGGAGTGAAGTCATCCGCTGCGAGCAGATGATCAGCCATCACGTCCGCAGCTTCGTCAACTGGCTGCGCCACCACCACGAGATTTCCCGACTGTGAGTTCATTTGTATTTGGCACCCGCGGGAGCGATCTCGCGCTGGCCCAGACCTGTCTTGCCTCCGCGCTGCTGCAAAAGGCGCACCCCGGTCTCGCTATCGAGACCCGCATCATTAAAACCACCGGAGACGCGCGGCTGGATGTCAGCTTGGCCGCTCCCGGCAGCCTGGAGAAAGGGCTATTCACCAAGGAGCTCGAGGAGGCGCTCTTCCGCGGCGAAATTCATGCGGCGGTGCACAGCCTGAAGGATTTGCCGACCGAGGTGCCGTCTGGCCTGGCGCTTGGAGCGATCCTGGAGCGCGCCGATCCGTCGGATGTGCTGGTTTCCAAATATCCCGGCGGCCTCGCCGGACTCCCCGAGGGCGCGCTCGTGGCCACCTCCAGCCCGCGCCGCAAGGCCCAGCTCCTCAATGTCCGCCCCGACCTGCGGGTGGAGGAAATACGCGGCAACGTGCCGACCCGCCTGCGCAAGCTGGCGGAGAGCCCGACTCTGCAGGGCCTCGTGCTGGCCAAGGCCGGCCTCGATCGCCTCGGCGACATCGTGCCCGCCGGGCTGCTGGTTTCCATCATTGCCGAAATGCTCCCCGCCCCTGGCCAGGGCGCAATCGCGATCGAATGCCGCGACGGAGACTCGGATACGCTTTCTCTGCTGGCCGCCATCCACCACGAACCGACGGCGCAATGCGTCTTCGCCGAGCGAAAGCTCCTCAGCTCGCTCGGCGGCGGATGCAGCCTGCCGGTTGGCGTGCTTGCCACCTGGGACAACGGGAAGATAACCCTTCGTTCCTTCCCACCCGAATACGCTTCAAACCTCACGCTATGAAATCTGGAATCTGTTACCTCGTGGGCGCAGGCCCCGGGGACCCGGGACTGCTCACGCTCAAAGGTCGCGCCTGCATCGAAAAGGCCGACGTGCTTGTTTACGACTACCTGAGCAATCCGCTCTTTACCCAATGGGCTCCCGAGGGTGCCGAGAAGATCTACGTAGGCAAGAAGGCCGGTACGCACACGCTCTCGCAGGAGGAAATCAACGCCCTCCTCGTGAAGAAGACCTTCGAGGGAAAAACCGTCGTTCGCCTCAAGGGCGGCGATCCGTTTATCTTCGGACGAGGTGGTGAGGAGGCCGAGGCTCTCGTGGCGGCGAAATGCAAGTTTGAAATCGTTCCGGGCATCAGCTCGGCTATCGCGGGACCGGCTTACGCAGGCATTCCCGTCACTCATCGTGCCCATAATACGGCGCTGACCATTTTCACAGGCCACGAGGACCCGACCAAGACCGAGTCGTCGATCGACTACTCTGCCATCGCGAAGACACCGGGCACAAAAGTCATGCTCATGGGCATCGAGCGGCTGGGCGTGATCACGGCGGGACTGGCCGAGGCCGGAATGCCGAAGGACACACCGGTGGCGCTCATTCGCTGGGCCACCACGCCGGAGCAGGAAACGCTCACCGGAACGTTGGGCGACATCGCGGCCAAGGCAAAGGTACTGGAATTCAAAGCCCCGGCGGTCGCGGTTTTCGGTGAGGTCGTCAACCTGCGCGACAAGCTGAACTGGTTTGAAAAGCTCCCCCTCTTCGGCAAGCGCATCGCAGTCACCCGTACGCGTCAGCAGGCGGGTGAGCTCGTCCGGCAGCTCCGCGAACTTGGGGCCGATGCCTACGAGATGCCTACCATCCGCATCGAGCCCGCGCCGAACAAGCGCGAGTTTTACGAACTCGTGGCCGATGCGCATATCTACGACTGGATCGTCTTCACCAGCCCGAACGGTGTGGATGCCTTCTTCAAGGCGTTCTTTGAAATCTACCGCGACGCCCGCGACCTGGGCGGAGCCCGCATCGCCGCCATCGGACCCGCCACCGCCGACCGTGTGAGGGCCTTCCATTTGCAGGTCGATGTCCAGCCGGAGAAATATGTCGCCGAGGCCATCATCGACGAACTCCAGAAAGAGACGAGCGTGGAGAACCTGAAGTTCCTCCTCGCCCGTGCCGAGGGAGCCCGCGAGGTGCTGGCGACCCAACTGACCAAGCTCGGAGCCATCGTCGACGAGGCGGTCGCCTATCGCACCGTCCCGGAGACAGACGACGTGAGCGGCGGCATCAAGCGCTTCCGGGAGGAAGGCGCAGACATGATTACCTTCACCAGCTCGTCCACGGCGGAAAATTTTGCCGCCCTCAAGCTTCCTCTGCCCGAGAAGCTCAAGGTCGCGAGCATCGGGCCGGTCACGACCAAGACCGTGCGCAAGCTCGGTCTCGATGTCGACGTCGAGGCTCCGCAGCACGACATCCCGGGCCTCGTGAAGGCGATCACGAAATACGTGGTTTCTGAGGGATAGCCGTCGCTAAAGATTGACGCGCCTTCATCTGGACAACATCGTGTCCAGATGAAGGTCCTTACCTACACCGCTGCACGCGAGAATCTCGCGTCGACGATGGATTCCGTCTGTACCGACCGTGAGCCGGTCGTCATCACGCGCAATCGTGACCAGGCCGTCGTGATGATTTCCATGGATGACTACGAGTCCCTCCTCGAGACCGCCACCCTCCTCCGCAGCCCGGCCAACGCCAAGCGCCTGACCAAGGCCTTCGCCTCGACCATCAAAGGCAAGGCGCAGGAGCGCATCCTCGAAGCCGGAGCATGAAGGCCCGTTTTTCCGCCCTCGCCTGGGAGGACTATGAGTACTGGCAGCAGACAGATCACAAGATCCTGCGCCGGATTAACGACCTGATTGCCGACATTCAGAAGCATCCGACTCAGGGCATTGGTCGCCCTCTCCCGCTTCGCGAAAAGCTTGCAGGTTGCTGGGTGCGACGTATCAGCGCAGAGCATCGGCTGGTTTATTGTGAGATGGGCGGCGAGGTGGTTCTCCTCCAGCTCCGTCAGCACTACCGAAAGCCCGATCACTCGACCGAATAGCGGGCAACGGCTTCCTCCCCGGCTTCGCGGGCGGTAAGCGTCCATTCGCCGCGCGTTAGCGGCACCTCGGGGGCCGCGAGCTTCTTGCCGTTGAGGAACCACTCGCAGTTCGGCCACGAGCTTTTGAGCGGAAGCACCTGCTGGCCCGCAGGCAGATGCGGATTGAGCGCGAAGACCGCGCCCTCGCGGGGATACAAAATCGCCAGCTTTCCAGGGCGGAGCTTGGCCCCGAGGCGATTCTGCGGGCTGGCGCACCAGGCGGCATATTCCTTCGGCAGCATCAGGGCGCCGCTGCCGTCGTACCAGGACGCTGCGTTTTCCCTGGGCTCTGTGCCGTTGAGGAACCACTCTTTGACGGTTTGCTCACCCGGGCGAGGGAGGAGTCCGGTTTCTCGAGCAACGGCAAGGGAATGCAATTTTTCGGAAGGCTGCGGTTCGGGCAGCGGGTGGTCACCGGAAGCGTAGAGATGCTTCATCATCGCAGCCCAAAGCGGAGCGGCGGAATGAACGGCAAGAAGTTCACCCATCGGGCGGCCATCGAGATTGCCCGCCCAGACGGCGACGGTGTGCTCGCGGTTGAAGCCCACGCACCATCCGTCGCGGAAGCCGGAACTCGTTCCTGTCTTCACCGCCGTGCGCGGGCCGACATCCAACGGCGACGCATTGCCAAAGCTCCATAGCCGGGCCGAGTTGTCGGAAAGGACATCGGCGATGATGGCGCAGGCCTCGGGCGAGGCGGCCTCGCGGGATTCGACGGGCGCGGAGGGGACCACCCGTGCCGGCCACGCTTGCCCGCCCCGGGAAATTCCTGCATAGGCGGCGGCGAGATCGACCAGCCGCACCGGCACATTCCCAAGAATGAACCCCGCTCCGTAGGCGTCGAATCCTTGCGGGAACCACAGTCCCCAGCGGTTCAGCCGTTGGAACGTTTCGCGAGCTCCGAGGCGGCTCAGGGTGACGACGGCCGGGACGTTAAGAGAATTTCCCAAGGCGTCGCGCAGGCGGACCGGGCCGAGGTAATTCGTCGAGTAGTTCTGCGGATCGTAATCCTCGTAGTGTTCGGAGATGGCATCTGGCGTATCTGGCAGGAGCGATGCGGCGGTGAAGGCGCGTGAGTCGATGGCCTGCAAGTAGAGGAACGGTTTCAGCGTCGATCCGCAGCTGCGCGACTCGAGAGCGGAGTTGATTGCGCTTTGTCCCGCCTTGCCCGCGCAGGCGAGGGCGCGGATTTCTCCCGTCGCATTGTCGATCACGACGATGGCCGCATCCCCCACCCCGGCGCCTCCGACTTGATCGAGGTGATCCTTTAGCATGCGTTCCGCCGCCGCCTGGACATCGAGATCGAGGGAGGTACGGATACGCGGCTGCCCGCTGGTTGGCACCATGCGGGCGAAGTAGGGCGCGAGTGAGGGGGGATCGTTGCGCGAGACGTTGGGCGGATGGGCGAGCAATTCTTGAGCGCTTGCTCCCTCCGGGAGAAGTCCCTGGCGTTCGAGCCGCGTGACATTGAGCCGGTACCGGGCCATGGCGGCATTGGGTCGCTGCCAGGGATTCAAGCGGGTGGGAGATTGGGGCAGCCCGGCGAGGAAGATCGCCTCGGCCAGTGAGAGGTCGGCGGTCTGTTTGCCAAAATACGCCTGCGCCGCCGCCTCGGCCCCGAAGCGCCGGTTTCCGTAGTCAATACGGTTCAGGTACGACTCAAGGATCTGCTGCTTGGTCCAGTGCTGCTCGAGCTTCATCGCGCCGAAAGCCTCGCGCACTTTCGCGCGGGGGGCGCGGCCCTCGCGGCGGCTGGCGAGTTTCACCACCTGCTGGGTGATGGTCGACGCGCCGGAGATGATCGTGCCATTGCGCAGATTGCGCAGCGCGGCGCCGGTAGTCGCGTAGAAGTCGACGCCATGGTGCTCCCAGAAGCGATGGTCCTCGATGGCCACCGTCGCCCAGGGCAGCCAGCGTCCCATCTCGCGGAGAGAAACCGGAGTCGCCGCGCGCATCGTCGCGGAGGGAATGACGGCGAAGGGCGTGCCGTGCCGATCCTCCAGCACCGGTGTGGCAACGGGCGGGTCGTCAATCGTGCGCGGGAGCGGGGCGTAATGTATTGCCATCTCCCAAGCGGCGAATCCCGCGACAGCCAGCGCACCGGCGGTGAGGATTACTCGGAGACGACGGCGCATTGGCTCGAGGCCGATCGCCCAAAGAACCGGCTGTCGTACATCGGTACGATCTGGGTGGCGGGCCAGATGAAGTTGCCTGCGGCAGTGGCACGGGCCAGCACGGAGTAGCTGCTGCGACCCTTGTCCACGCGGTCAAAGTAAAGATTCGTCTGCTGGTCGCGGATTTCGCTGTGCGAGAGGGAGGCAGTTGAGACATCGCCTTCCGCCGGGATGTCATAGTATCGGCCAAAGAGCGCGAGGTTGGGATTCACGATTTCCAACCCGGCGGGAATCATGTCCTCCAGCGCGACGAAGCTTTGCCTGTCCTCCGCCGAGAAGCGGTAGGAAATCAGCACCTGGTCGCCGAGCTTGTAGGGATGCGCGGCACTGCCGTCGCGGTCGGAAGCAGTAAGGTTTTTCACGATGCGCTCGATTTTCAGGCCATGAATCTCGGCGGGAGTTTCACGCTGAGCGGTACGGTACGCCGCACTTAGCACGAAGCTGCCGGGAGCCGTCGATTTCGGCAGGCCATCGACCACGAAGGTCGCGAGATTTACCAGCGTCTGCGGAGACCACGCAGCGGCGGTCGAGTTTTCCGAAACGGTCGCGGCGGCGGGTTTGAGGCGATTGGAGCGCAGCTTGGCGAAGGAGGATTTGTCGAGCAGCGTATTGAACGTCACCAGCAGCCAGAGATTTTCCTGGGTCGAGAGGCTTTGCGCTTTCTCCAGCAGTTTGCCGAGGCGGTCCACGATTTCCTGGTTCTGCGGTCCTGGTGTGATGACGAGGCGCGCCCAGTCGCAGAGGGCCTGCGTCCGAGTCTGGGAGGAGAACGTTTCCGGGTTAAAGGCAATACCCTCGGGTTCTCGCGGCAGCTCGGAGACAATGGTTTTCTGCTTCTCCGGCTCGATCTTGAGCAGGGAGAGGCTGAGCGCGAGCATGGCCTTTCCGTCGGTGCCCATCTTGTCGCGCTGGAGATAGAGTTCATTCGCAGCCGACTTAAGCGTGGCATCCGGCTCGTTGCCGAATGAGGCGAGAGTGAAGAAGGCGAAGGCGCGCAATGTCGGCATTGCAGAGAGGCCATTCTGCCCGAGGACCATGTTGGTCAGGGCGGTGGGCAGTTCGCTCGCCAGCCGCTCCGGCACCTCAAATCCCGCCGTCTCGGCCTGGCTGACGCACCATGCGGCTTGAATGGTCACGAAGTCATTCGCTTTTGTGCCGCCCGGCCAGTACGGCAGACGTCCATCGGAGAGCAGCCCTTGCTCAAACTCCTCCAACGTGCGTGTGATCACGTCCTGGTAGTTTTCCTTCCGCACGCCGGCGTCGGGAATGTATTTCAGCAGGCCGCCGAGATAGGTGTAGGCGAGCAGACGCGACGACTTCTGCTCGAAGCACCCATGCGGATACTCGATCAGGTAGGGAATGCCCTGGAGCTTCGGCAGCCATGGGGTAGTCGATACGGAAAAGGTAAAGTCACCCTTCGCGTTCTCCCACGCGCCGGGAGCAACCTCGGCCACTTTGAATGTGGTGTTTCCCGCCGTTCCGGCCACGGCGTCCTTGCGCAGGATCACCGGCTCGGCGATGGGAATCGGCACCTCCACGGAATCCGTTACCGTAGTGTCATTGAGCGCCACCACGTCGAATTTCACGGTCGAGCCTCCGACGGCGGATGCTTTGGCACGGAACCTTACCACCGCAGGCGCGTCGCGGTCGGCGGAAATCTCCTGTTCAGCGGGACCGGTGAGCTCCAGCCCGGCGCCCACCGTGCAGCGCACCTTGAGCCTGGCGGAATCCCAGAGTTTCTGCCGGGCCACGGCGCGCAGCTCGATCTCATCGCCCTCGCGAACGAAGCGCGGCAGCGCCGTGTCGAGCAGCAGATTTTTGGTCACGGTGAGCGTGGAATTCCCCGCACCGAATTGACTTTCCCGCGTCTGTGCCACCGCGATGACGCGGAAGCGCGTGAGATTATCCGGCGCTTCGCACTGGAACGATGCGATGCCGTCAGCGTTCGTCTTTACATTTGGCTGCCAGAGGATGATCGGCTTGAACTCCTTGCGGGCAAATGTGGTGTTGGCAAAAGCGTCGTCGCCGCCATCGCCGGCGGTGAAGCCCTTCATCGTCAGCCAGCGTGGGTTGATTTTGTCGACGTAGGCGCGGAGGGATGAGTAGGTGACGACGCCGAGCGGACGACCAGGGAAGAAGGCGGGAAGGAGAACGGGCAACCGCCATTCGCCAAGCTCAAGGATCGAATCATCCACGGCATAAATGGCGAGATCGGCATTGGCCACCGGCTTGTCCTCGGCGGTCACAGCGACTCGTCCGTAGATCGGCTCGCGCGGCTTGTATTCGGGCTTTGTCGTCTTTACGTCGACGGAAAGCACGCGTCCGGGCTGGCGAACGAAGAGCGTCGTCGATCCGTAGATTTCCCCCGCGAGCTCGTTGGTTCCGCCCGGGCGCAGGAGATACACCGAGACGGTGACATTGGGCTCGTACTCAGCCTTGATCGGAATGTCGATGCGCGTGGAGTTCGCTGGTACCGGCACGGTGAAGGTCTCGAGGATGCGATCTGTCTCCAATGTTACCCAGGCGATGCCGCCGGTGGAGGAGAGGATGCGCACGGAGGCTGTTTCGCCGGCCTTCCAGGGTCTGCCTTCCGGACGCTGATCATCGACCGACACATTGTCGGATGGAACGCTGGAAAATACCGTGGCGGTATTGTCCGACTGCACCGGCACCTGGGCCGGGGCGGGTCCCTCGAGATACGCGTCCTCGCTCACCGGGAACGCCGCGTTGCCCTTGATCGGAGAGACCACGAGCACGTAGCGGCCGGGTTCCTTAGGCTGGAAGGAAAGGTCGTGCTCCGTGACATGGCCCTTCTTCTCGACGGAGATGTACTGGTCGAAGTTCCGGTATCGGTAGACGTTTGGAGCGAGGCGTTCCTTCACCGACTTGGTGACGACCTGGAACAACTCAATGCTCACGGCATCCGGTTTCGAGCCGAAAGGCGTATCGGCATCCCACGAGAAGGCGATGGTGCCGTCGTTCCGGTCGCGGTTCTTGACCCCGAGGAGCACCTTGTCCATGGGTACGACCTGGCTCGTACCGCCCGGAATCGTCTGGCCGTCGGGTCCGGTCACTTCGACCTTCCATGAGACATTGCAATAGGCGCGATTGCCGGGATCGGGGAAAGGCGCATTGCAGCGCAGGGTGGCATGCCCATTCCCATCGAGGGCTGTTTCCCCGGAGATTTCCGCCATATAGGTCGGGATGTGAACATCTTCTGAATAAATGTCCACCCGGGTCATGCTGTCCGATCCGTAGCCGTTATAATATCCCTCTGTAGAGTCACTTAGCCATGTTGCGGTCCATTTCACCCGGCTCCCGGCATTGGGAGCGCCGTGGAAATACTGTGAACTGACCGTGATGACGGACTCGGCGGGATTTTCCACCTCGGCCTTCTCGCAGATGACGTTGAAGGGCGGATTGCGGAACTCCTCGACCTTGAACTGTGCGGAGTCGCCGACCGGGGTTCCATCGAGCAACGTACGGACGACAAAATCGCCGACCGAGCTCCCTTCGGCGGGAGTCCATTGGCCATTCCAGCTCCCCTCGGCGTCGAGTTTGGCAGAACCCTCTGCGACGGCTTCCTCGGAGCCGTATTGTTTCTCGATCCGCCACGTGACAGTGGCCTTGGCGGGAATGGTGAGGCTGCCATCTTTTTCCTGCCGGATGATGCCCTTGAACTGAACCGATTGGCCGGGACGATAAAGCGGGCGGTCGGTAAAGGTGAACGCCCGCAGCGGCGGAGGTTGGACGGCTGACAGGGAACCGGAGCCGATCTGATCAGAGAGACGTGTGGGCTGGAGGGTGGAGATACCATTGGCCCGGGCGAGATAGTATTGGGCTCCGGCGACATCCGGAGTGGGCCATGAGGCGATGCCTTGCGAGTTGGTGGTGGCGGTGGATATCTCGCGTAGGCTGGAATCGAGTGCTGAAACCGTGGCACCCGCCACAGGCTGGGCATCGGTCATCCGGGCGACGCGCACGTCGGTCTGCTTGGCAGAAACCTTCCGGGTGATGACGGCCTCTCCGAAGTAAATGATGGCGCGATTCCCGATAACGCGCCCCTTGGCGTCCTTGCCCGTGACCTCGAGGAGCATGGGGCCGTCGAGCGTCGCGGAGTTGTCTGGCTTCCAGGCGATTTCGCGGAGCACCTCCTTCTGATCGGCGCTGGCTGGGAATGTCCCGGACCCAAGCGGCGAGAGCTGGAGCGTTTCGATGAGCGGCTGCGATGGGACGTAGCGGAAGTTTCCCTCCTCGGTCCATTGCTGGTTGCCCGCCTCATCGGTCAGAGGTTGGGTGAATTCCTTCTCCGCTGCCTGCACCTGAGCGAGCTTGTCGAGGGGGATCGGCGCGATCCTCCATGTCAGCTCGGAAGTGTTGAACTGATAAAAGGTAAAGGACAGCCCCAGCACCGAGCGCTGGCGCACCTCGCGGTCGGGGAAGATCACCGTGCCGGGGAAGGGCCGGAACGTCGCGCCCCAGCGCTCCGCTTTGGCCAGCCCATACCCGCTGTAGCCCCGGATGTCCGGATCGATCTCCACGGTGTAGTGGACGGACCGGTCAAAGTCGCCCTCGGCGTAGATGAACTGGCCGTCCTTGCGCAGCTGCAAATGCGGCACCTCGGGCGTGATTTTCACCGCCTTGGGCGGTAGCGGGTCATCTCCGAGCCATTCGTCGAATTTGATCTCGATGCGAGGTTTCTCCATCGGGCGGTTTGCCGCCGCCACGGTGAGGATGGAAAGAGGCTCGGTGGTTCCCAGGGAAATCACCCGCGGGAAAGGCAACGTCCGTCCCGCGTAGGCATCCTGGATGCCGTCGATCACGAGATCGAACCGGCGATTCATCGGCAGCGGGGCAAGCGGACGCACGCGGAAGTCGTACACCTTCGTGTCGGCATCCGGTGCGACATCGACGACCTTGGTGTCGAGCACGCCCTGGGCCCGGTTGAGGAGGACTTCCGCCGGGAACCGCACGCGCGTTACGCGATCCTGGAACCATACAGATTCCGCTGCCGTGGCGAGACGGATGGGAAACTTAAACTCCAGCCGCACCTGGGGCTGGCTGCCCAGACCGCCATTGCCGCCGTAACCAGAGTCCACGATGCGGAGCGGATCGGTCTTCGCCTCAAATCCCCATGTGTCGACCGGTGCGGGGTTGCCGGCAAGATCGGTAAGGCCGGAGACGAGGCGGAACCGGTAGGTTTGCCCGGGAACCAGCGGACCTTTGATCATGAGCGAGCCTTCGGTGGGCGATCGCCAGGTCCATGTCGCGTCGAGTTTCGGCCATGCCACGACGGGCGAGGGTTGATCCTCGGCGTCCACCTTGTCCGAGGAAACCATCGGCGCGGGAAAGGAGACGTCAATACTATTGTAAGGCTGGAGCAGGGTATCGTTGCCGCTGACCGAGAGGCCTCCGGCGGCGGGGGCGTTGGCGAAGGGCCGGGTATCCTCCTCGGTGGTGAAGACAGGCTCGTTCTTTACGGCGGGAGCGGCGGCCTTTCGTTCCGCCTCACTTTTTCGCACGGGGGGCGGCTCCAGGGCGACGGCGGTGGAGAGGGCTGCAATGAGGAGCAGAGAGAGACGTTTCATCGCCGGTTCTTTTCGAGGGCTGTGGCTTTCGCGATGTCGGCTTGGGCCTCCTCCGCGCGGTTCATCCGGACCCATACGGAAGCGCGGAATTTGTAGGCCTCCGCTGTCGGCTTGGCTGCCATAGCTGCGTTGGCGTAGTCGAGTGCTTCGCGATAGCGGTTGGATTGCAGGTAGCTACCGGCGATCGTGAGTGAGGCCGCGGAGAGGATGCCCGGTGGTGGTCTGGTCGCAGCGAGCTTGCGCAAGGCGGAGACGGCTTCGTCCTGTTTGCCGGTCTTCACCAGGATGTAAATGCGCTCTTCGGCGGCGAAAGCGTTGTTGGGATCGAGATCGAGAGCGGTATTTGTGTCGTTGAGGGCGAGTTGGAACTGAGCTGGGAGATGGCTGAGGATCCCGGCGCGGTCGGATAGAGCCTTTCCGTCACGAGGGTTCTTCTGGAGCTTCAAATCCTCGGCAATGAGCTGATTAAGCGTCTCGGGAATAACGAAGGATTTTGAGTAATCAACGCCGTATTCCTTGAGGGCGGCATCCTGTGTCAGCTTGCCCGAACGGACGAGTGCAGTGGCGAGCATGAGCCGCGCGGCCGAGCTGCCGGGCACGAGAGCGAGAGCCGCTTCCGCGTCGGCTGTTGCTTTTCCCAGGGGGGTGGCCCGATATCCCAAGGAGAGATACCAATAGGCGCGGCGGGTGCGGGCGGAGAAATCCTGCGGGTTTTGCGCGAGTTGTTCGGAGGCCAGCCGGATGCCATCCGATGCCACGCGCACCCGTTCGAAGTCTGCTCGGTTGGCTTTCACTTCGTCGCTTTGCGGCGCGATACGCTCTGCGATGGCAAAGTCCGCCAGTGCGCCCGAGTAGTCATGGAGGTGGAGGCGGGCAAAAGCGCGGGAGATGAGCAGGTCGGGATTCTCTGTCACACTGGGGGCGGCTTCCAGCAGAGCCAACTGGCGGGCGGGGTTTCCTGCCAGATAGCCTGTCAGCTGGCGGGTGATGGCAAGGTCGGCGGGAGCCTTCGCATGATAGCTTTCCAGCAGGCGTATGGCGTCGTCTTCGTGACCTCGAGCCAGGAAGATGGTTGCCCTTGCGGAGACGGAGATATTCTCCGGGGCCGTCGGCCAGTCGTCGAGCGTACGGGCTGCCATGTCATAGTCGCCCTCTGTCAGCCAGAGATCGAGCAGTTGGCCACGGAGGTCTCCTTCATCGGGCTCATTGGCGAGGATGCGACGAATGATCTCTATCTGCGCGGGGCGGTCGGCCTCCCTTTTCGCCAGTTGCAGTTGATCACGAAGATTCGCGCCGTCGGCCCGGGTGAGGGCGGCGGCGAGGAGGAGAAGGAGCGCGTAACGCATACGCTTGGGAGTGGGTGTTGGCTATTGGCCGAAGAGGTCGCTCTGCGGCGCGTTGCGCGGCGGTTCCATGCCGAGCTTGCGATAGGAGCGGGTGAGGGCGACACGGCCCTGCGGGGTGCGCTTGATATAGCCGTTCATGATGAGATACGGCTCGTGCACCTCCTCGATCGTGCCGGGTTCTTCACCGATGGCCACGGCGAGGGAATTTACGCCCACCGGCCCCCCGTTGAAAAGACTGATCAGCGCCTCGATGATGCGCTTGTCCATCTCGTCGAAGCCATCCTCGTCGATCTCCAGCATGGCGAGTGCCTGCTGCGCGACCGGACCGGTAATGAGACCGGAACTACGGACTTGTGCGTAATCTCGTACCCATCTCAGGAGGTTGTTGGCGATGCGAGGAGTCCCCCGCGACCGGCGGGCGATCTCGAGCGCGCCATCGGGTTCGATCGCAGCGTTGAGGAGTCCAGCGCTGCGAAGGACGATCTTTTGCAAATGTTCGGCGTCGTAGTAGTCGAGGCGGCACGTCATGCCAAAGCGCGATCGGAGCGGGGCGCTGATCATCCCGGAGCGGGTGGTCGCGCCGACGAGGGTAAACCGGGCGAGATTCAGCCGTACGCTGCGGGCACTCGGCCCCTGATCGATCACGATGTCGAGCTTGAAGTCCTCCATCGCCGGGTAGAGGTACTCCTCGATGGTCGGCTGGAGGCGGTGGATTTCGTCGATGAAAAGTACGCCGCCGCGCTCCATGTTGGTCAGGAGTCCGGCCAGATCGCCGGCCTTTTCGATCATGGGGCCGCTGGTCGTTTTCACCTCGGTTTCCATGGCGTTGCCGATGATATAGGCAAGCGTCGTCTTCCCGAGGCCAGGAGGGCCACTGAGGAGGATGTGCTGGAGCGCCTCGCCGCGCTGCTTCGCTGCTTCAACCAGGAGCTGGATGCGCTCGACGGCTTTTTCCTGTCCAGTGAACTCGTCAAAGAGCGGCGGACGGAGCGAGATGTCAAAAGCGGAATCCGGGGTGTCGCCGGACGGGATAGCGAAATCAGCCATTGTGCGCGGAATGTTGGCGCAGGTTTGCCGAGAAGTCACGCCACGGCGTGAGGGAACGCAGGGCGAGAAAGGCGACGCTGGCGCAGGTGGTGACCGAGGTGAGCAGCAGGAAGTTGAGCTGGGCCGGGGCCGGAACGTCGTTGAAAAGATTCAGGAGCAGAGCCGACATGGGAATCGGAGCCAGCCATGAACTGAATGCCTCTGGCGTCGAATGCGTGATGATGTTCACCAGCAGGGTCAGCATGATGAAGAAGAACTGAAGCGTGATATAGAAACCGAGAAAACTCCGTGTGTTTGGCTGGAGGAGGCGGATCAAACCTGCTGGCAGCAGAAGCGCTCCAGCGTAGCTCACGATCATGATCTTGCCCTGCATCGTACCGAGGAGTCCCTGCAGACCTGTCACAATGGCCAGGGAAGCAATGACGACGAGGCTGAAAGCGGTGGCCGAAACCCACCCCGGAGCAAGGATCCAAGTGGCAAGCCGTCCACGCCAGCCGTGGGCGAGCAGGCGTTTGCCCACCGGAATCGAGAAGGCGTCGGACTCTGCGAGTGCGTCAATGATGAGAGGTACGAGGAGCGTGGCTGCCACGAAGATGGCGACCTGGTTGCTGATCCCCGTGAAGTCCAGCAGGGCCGCAGCCGCGATGAGAAAGATACCGAGAGCGCGTTTGCGCAGGGAGTGATTCTCCGCCGCCGGGGCGATGCGTGAGGCAGCCATCTCCAGGCAGAGGATGATGAAGGCCGGCCCGAAGATCGCGATCATTACGTAGATCTTCCATGGTTCCAACCGGCCCGATCCCGGGACGCCACCATAAAAAGTCGCCATAGTCAGCCATAGCATGATGGTCCCCAAGAGGAACCAGAATCCCGCGAACAGCACGACGATGAAGAGAGACCGCAGGATCTTTGACTCGTACGGGGACAAGGCCACCGTCACGGCCGTGAGCACGCAGCTGAAGACAAAGAGCAGCCCGAGACTTTGCAGATCGGCGAGGATGTTGACCCCGCCGAGATAGTAGCGGAGCAGGACATACGGCAGGACCGAGCATACGAGCAGGAGGGTCTGGATGACCAGAGCGGTCCATTTCCCCAAGGCAATGCGCCAGGAGGATAAATGGCTGAGCAGCACCAGTTCGAGGGTGCGATCCTTGATCTCGGAGTGGATCGCCGTAAACCCGCGCATGGGCATCCCGAGGACGAGTGGCAGGCTGATGAGGAACCAGAACAAGCCGTCGGTGAATCCCCGGGTCTCTTCCGAGCGGGCGTCAAAGGCGCTCGCAACTGCGAGATTGATCATCACGCTGACGATCATGAGGAGTTGCGTGATGAAAAAGGCCGACATGAAGAGCCGGGAGCGCAGCCCCTGCCGCAATTCCTTCACGAGCACCGGGCTGGCCCAGTCTGCGAAATCCGAGCGTGTGGCGGAACTGATCATGGGAGAGGAGGCGGGGTCATGCGCAACATGTCGACAAAGGCATCCTCCAGGCGACGCTCGAGACGGGTGAATCCCTTTACCGCCACGCCGTCGAGAACCATTCGACGCAGCAGTGCGGCGGCAGCCTCGTCGGAAAGTTCCGTGGTGCGGATTCTTGCGCCATCCTTGTGTCGGTCGGCGAGTGTGATCTCCGTGGCGGCGGCGATCCATTGGTAAAGGGGCTCCGGGTCCCCGGCGATCCGCACTTCGAGGAGGGTTTCGCTGCCGGTCTGGCGGGTCAGGCTTTCCGTAGAGCCGTGGTGGACGATGCGACCATTGTCGATGAAGACGAGCTGATCGCACATCTCTCCGAGCTCCGAGAGGATGTGGGAGCTGATGAAGATCGTCTTGCCCTTCCCGGCGAGCAGGCGGATGAGGTTTTTGAACTCGATGCGCGCCTTGGGATCGAGTCCGGCAGCAGGTTCGTCGAGCACGAGCACCTCGGGGTCGTGGATGAGCGTGCGCCCCAGGCAGAGCCGCTGGTTCATTCCCTTGGAGAGCGAGTTCATCGCCCGGTCGGCCAGTGGAGTGAGATCGGTGAAATCCATCACTTCCTCGAGGCGACGCAGGCGCTCCGCGCGGGGATAGCCAAAGGCACGGCCAAAGAAATCCAGATATTCGTAAACGGTCACGTTGTCGTATGTGCCGAAGTGATCGGGCATCCAGCCCACCCGGCGACGAATCTCAGCGGGCTTGTCGATCACGTCGTCGCCGCCGATACGGATCGTTCCCGCCGTTGGCGTTTCCAGCGTGACCATCATGCGCATCGTGGTCGTCTTGCCTGCTCCATTCGCGCCGATGAATCCGGCGACGGTGCCGCGCTCGATCGTGAACGTCACATCCTTCACGGCCTTGACGTCGCCAAAGTCGCGCTCCAGGCGCTCGACCTCGATGATGGGATCAGGCATGCAGAGCGTCCTCGAATTCCCCGAGGCAGGGGCGGATGCCGCGCGGATCGCGCAGGAGTGATGTCCCTACGAGGCCGGCGTGGAATTTTCCGCGTACCGATCCGACATTTGTAGCCGACAGGCCGCTTTCAGCCACCTTCAGCGCTCCGGCGGGGAGTTTCGCGGCGAGTTCAAACGCTCCGTAGTCGAGGCTGAAATCCTTGTCCGACGCTCCCTTGGCCCCGACGAATCCTGAGTCGGACTTAAACTTGCGGCTGTTGATGCCCGCGAGGCGCACATCGGCGGGCAGCATGGCAATCTCCTCCTCGGTATGCACCTCAAAGAGCGCCTGCATTCCGAGTTCGCGTGCGAGGTCGTAAAAACCCGCCAGCCGTGCGGCATCGAGCACATTGGCCATGAGGAGAATCGCGTCGGCGCCGAAGGCACGGGCCTCGCGCACCTGGTACTCCTCCATGATGAAATCCTTGCGCAGCAGAGGCTTGGTGGCCGTGGCCCTGCATGAGGCGAGATACTCGATGGAGCCACCGAAGTGCAGGTTGTTTGTGAGGATCGAGATGCCGCGTACGATGGGAGATTCCTCGTATGCGTCGAGTGCCTCGGCGACGTTTTGCTCGCGCATCGGTCCCACGCTGGGCGAGCGCTGCTTGATCTCGGCAATAAGGCAGAAACTGGCCTCGAGAGATTCCGGCAGCGGACGCACCGGGGGGGCGTCGGCGATCATGCCGCGGATCTCGGTGGCCGGGCGTCGGGATTTGGTCGCGGAGAGTTCGTCCGCCGCATCTTTGAGGATCTGGTCGAGAAATGTCATGGTCGCAGAACTTCGCCAAATACCACACCTCCAGCCTGTGTCCACTTCAACGAGTCGAGCGTTGGCAGCGGGGCGGAGTCCGCGGTGGCGAAAAATTTGTCTCCTGGAGGGTCGGCGTCGAAGGCTTTGATGGCTTCCTTGATCACACCGCCGGCGGCTTCCATGGAATTGATTTTCTTCCAGGCCGCAAATTTCTGCATGGACGATAAAGCCAGATTGGCCGGTTTTCCCGGCTGGATCTGGGCGGCAAACCAGATGCCGCCCCTCGGGTCAAAATAGAAGAAGTTATTGAGCGGCTGGCTGAAGGTGGAGAGCGCCTGCGGGGCCTGTTCGTCGCCGCGGATTTCCACTCGTTCGCGCGAGGGCATGATGGCCTTGATCAATTGCGCCTGCGTCCGGCGGCTTTGGAACCAATCCCCGCTCCAGGTCGTGCCGGAAAGGCTGAAGGTCTTGCCACGCTGCCCTCTCCCTCTGAGGGAGGTCTCACTGAGCGGCAGCGAGGAAAGGGTGGTTCCCGGGATGGCAGGGAAAGCCTGACTCACCAGCACGCCCGTGCGAGAGACCTGTTCCTGCCAAGTTACGGTCTGGTTGCGCGAGGGCAGGCTCATCGTGGCCATCACATACTTGCCATGGCCGCCGAGTCCTTCTGAGAGGATGATGAGAAGCATTAGCAGGATGCTGGCGCCGAGAGAAATCAGCGGTGTGGTCCAGAAAAGCCGATGCCGGTTGCCCGCTGGGGCGAAGACCAGGAAATTCACCGGGCCGACGATGACCGCAAAGAGGATGATAAAGACGATGAGAGCGATATAGGGCGGCAAAGGACGCCCAACGAGCTCAACCAGTTTCCAGGACCACGAGTAATCCGCCAGCGGGGATGGCAAGGTGAAGCCCTTCTCGATGACGTCGGACAGGAGGGCGACCAAATCTCCCGACGCTGGCCAGTAGATTACCTGGCCCACGCCATTGCGACCCAGGGCAGGCAGCCCTGACGTGGCGGGATCTCCGACCAGATAGAGTTCGCCCCCCTGAATGAGCCAGTTCGACAGGGCCGAGCGCTGTTCGGCAGCGAGGGCGAGCCAGTCGTCTGTTGAAAGCACGATTTTGTCAAAACCTGTCAGGCCGCGCCAGTCGTCCGGCAGCCAGAGCAGGTCGAGGGAGGAGCCATTGAGATTCAGACTCTTCTTTTGGAGCCGGTCGCGGACGTGCTCCCAGATGTCGGCATACAGGGTTTTGCTGACACCGGTGTAGGCGGAGGGCCGGCCACTGGAGTTTGCATTGATCGAGGCGATCGGGTTTCGCACGCCGTAGCCGGAGATGGAAACGGAGACGGTCGAATACCGGTAGGACTCGCCCTGGGTGAGCAAAGGAGCGAGAAGCTCAAAGGAGCGCTCGCTACGGGCGGGCACCTCCACTGAGGCGAGGAGTCGGCTTGAGGCTCCCTGGACAGGTGTCGATTGCATCACGAGCACATCCCATCTCCGGCTCGCCGCACTGTGGTTGGTGATCTCCACGCGGACGGGCAGCATACCTGCGGGCGGGATATCGTCGTAATGGCTTGTGACCTTCATCGCGATCCCGCTGCCTTTCTCGAATTCGATGCCGGTGAAGCGCTCCTGGGCTGTCGCGCTGGCCAGCGTCGACAGCGCAAGGAGCAGGCCGGCGAGTCGGCGCATCATAGCTTGGCGGCTTTCAATACGTCGGGGGCGGGCTTGATCTGCTTTGGTACCGTGTGGAGGATCTCACGTACCACCTCTGCCGAGGTGCGGCCGGACAGCCGGGCCGTGTAATCCAGTACCAGGCGATGCTGGAGGACCGGTCGAGCCAGCGCCTCGACATCCTCAAAGCTGGCATTAGGCCTTCCGTGGAGAAGAGCGGCGGATTTTGCCGCAGCAGCGAGGGCCAGCGCGGCCCGGGGACTGGCCCCGTATTTCACGCCGGTGATCTCGTGTGTCGCATCCACGAGCCGGGCGATGTAATTTGCCACCACGTCGGGAAGATGAACGGCGCGAGCCAGAGCGCTGAGTTCAAGCAGCTCATCACGGTTCATTACTGCTTCCACGGTCGGCTCGATGCCGATCTCCCGGTGCTGGACAATACGCTGGAGCACCTCGACGGAGTTGCGCGTGACCTCCAGCTTGAACAGGAAGCGGTCGAGCTGCGCCTCGGGCAGCGGATAGGTGCCCTCCAGCTCGATCGGGTTTTGCGTGGCGAGGACAAAGAAGGGCTCGGGAAGTTGATGCGTCTCGCCCATCACGGTGACGCGGCGTTCCTGCATGGCTTCCAGCAGAGCGGATTGCGTCTTGGGTGAGGCGCGGTTGATCTCATCGGCGAGGACGAGTGGCGCGAAGAGTGGTCCGGGCTGGAAGACAAATTCCCGGCGGCCGTTGACTTCTTGCAGGACGGGGTTGCCTGTGATGTCGCCGGGCAGCAGGTCGGGCGTAAACTGGATGCGGCGAGCTTCCATCTGGAGCGTTTTGGCGAGGCCCTTGACCAGCTCGGTCTTGCCCAGTCCCGGCAAGCCCTCCAGCAGCAGGTGCCCGCGCGAAAGCAGGCCGATGATTACGGAATCGACAAGCTGCTCCTGGCCGAAGAGAACGTCATTCAGCGTTCGGCGCAGCTGTTGCAGCCTTGCGGCAGCTTCGGGAGAGATCTCAGCCATGAACAGGGAAAATCTGGAGGGTTGATGAAAAATTTCCAAGCAAATCAGGAAGAGATGCCCGCTGGTCTTGTGCGAAGGGGTGAGCTGGTTTACAGGTGCCCCATCGCTCCCATGTCTCTGCGCGCGTTTTTAGCCTTTGTTGTCTGGTTCGTTTTTTCCGCTGCCGGGGTCGTCGCAGCGCCGTTTAGCACCGTTGTAATCGATGCTGGCCATGGTGGCAGCGATCAGGGGGGCATTCCCCAGAATATCATGCCCGAGAAAGGTGTGGCGCTGGATGTGGCCAAGCGGGTCCGTACGTATCTCCAGGATGCCGGGCTGCGGGTGGTCATGACTCGTAGCGACGACACGTTCATCCCGCTTTCTTTCCGGGTGGCTGCTTCCAACCGCCAGTCCAATGCCATCTTTGTCAGCATCCACTTCAACTCGGCTACTCGCGTTGGAGCCCGTGGCGTAGAGACATTTTACTTCAGCCAATCGGGCGCCCGTCTTGCCAGCTACATTCATCGCCGTGTGGCAGCGACCACCGATGGCGATAATCGCGGGATCAAGCGCGCTCGTTACTATGTCCTGAGAAACAACAAGAAAACTGCCGCCTTGGTGGAATGTGGCTTTCTGACGAACCCCCAGGATACCGCGCTGGCGCGTAGCGCAGCTTATCGCGACCGTCTGGCCCGGGCCATCGCCCAGGGCATTCTTGATTACCGTCGCCAGCTCTGAGGGGCAATGGCTACTGGAAAAAGGGCTTAAGGAGATCGATAGCCTGTTTAGCGCCCTCGCGGGCAGGAGCAGGAAGATTATCGAGGGCTTTTGTACCCTGTTCGATCACTTGCTCGCCCATGGCGGCCAGCAATCGCCCCGAGAGATCTTCAGTGGGATTCTCCACGGTGCCGCCGATCTTGAGCGACGTCCAGAGATAGCCTCCTCCGGCTTCGGTGAAGACCTTTTCTCGCGAACCCGGCAACCATTGAACGGTCTGCGGGGTGACGCCGATGCGGAAAGTGCCATCGATTTGGTGATCTGCTGCGATCGTGCAGGTGCCCTCCAGGCGCAGCAGCCCCTTGGACTCGCCCATAAAGTTCGTCAGGGTGAGGATGCCGTTCTGCCAGGAGAAGTCCGAGGTGACTTCCTGCACCGGCATGCGGCGAAACTGCGGAGCGCCGGTGAATTTTGCGATCTGGTCGAGTAACGGCACCTTTTGCACGAGGCCGTCGGTAAGAACGACTTTGCCCGTCGCAGTCGCATTCTGCCCATCCGGCACGACGATATCAGCCGATCCTGCCATGGTGGCTGAGAGCTTCTTCCGCCAGTGCGAGGCGAGAAACTGGTCGATATTCACGCGATCCCACGCCACTCGCACCTTGGCGGCTTTTGAGAATTCTCCAGAAGCTGTGATCACGCCGGAGTCTCCCAGTCGGAACTGCGAGTCGGTGAGAAAAAATACATCCTTGTGGATGCGGGAGCGGAATTTCTCAACCTTGAGCTCGGGGAACTCCGCAACGAGAAAAGTCCCACCCTGGCCCTCAAGCAGCCAGCTCGCCCCGTCGGGCTTCATATGCAGCGAGCTTTCGTTGAGGGCAAATCGTTCCTTTTCCGCGGCATCCAGAAATCGCACCGAGCCGAGCGGGGTGGAAACCGAGCCAATCTCGAAGCGGTGCGGCAGCCATTTGGCGACGGCAGGCTCTGGCGAAGCAACATGAGACGAAGGAGACTCTGTGGCAAAGGACCCCGGGCGGAAGGTCGCGAGCACGCGGGCCGACTCAAGATTCTCGATGCGCCATGCTCCATCAAAGATGGCCCGCCAGGCGACAGTGGCCCGGAGCTGGTCGGCAGTGAGGCTGGCCAGGGGAGAGCCAGTTTCACCCGTGACGGAGAGTTGGTTGGAGAAGACAGACGCACCGATCCAGCGCAATGGCTCGTAGGTGGCCTGGCCTTTTACGGCCTCTCCAGTCTTTTCCTCTATGAGGCGGCGAAAGGCGTCGCTTCGCAGATAGGACTTTACCCATAGCGAGCCAATGGCGAGGGCGGCCAGGAAGAGGACCACCACCACGCACGGGATGATCCAGCGGAGAGCACGGGGAAACTGCGGCATCGCCGGGAACGTACCCCGATTGTGCTCCGACGCCAATGGTTGAAATAATCGCCTGACGCAATAGCTTCCTTCCGGTCATGACCGCCGACGTACCTCCCGCACCCGATGCCGCCCGCCTCCGTCGGGAGATGATTGCTGAACGCCAGCGGCGCTCGACCTTCTGGCGCGTTGTTCACATCCTTGGATCGCTGAAATTTGCCGTCATTCTGTTGGCAGCCATCGCCATCGCCTGCGCGGCGGCGACATTTACAGAGTCGGGGTTCAACACCCGTATCGCCCAGGCCTACATCTACAAATCGCCGTGGTTTCTTTTCGGCCTCGTCCTGCTTTGCATCAACCTGTTTGCGGTTACGCTTACCCGCTGGCCGTGGCAGCAAAAGCACGTCGGCTTCATCGTGACTCATTACGGTATCATCACCCTGCTGGCTGGTGCGATGATTGGGTTGCACACGGGATTTGAGGGCAATGTCACCCTCAAGAAGGGCGCACCTCCGGTCAATCGTGTCACGACGAGCCAGAGCGTCATCTGGATGGAGAGTCCGTCGCAGGATGGTGTTTATCTCATGCCCTTTGATGGAGAGACGGCTCGCTTGTCACCCGATCGCTCCAAGACATTCCAGGTTCCGGAGACGGGGATGAAGGTGGTGGCCGATGATTTTTCTCCCAACATGGTTCGGGAGGAGAAGCTCGTTGCCGCGCCAGAAGGAACCGGCGGCCTCGGCGTGCAACTGCATTTCGCCAGCCGGATGATGGGTCAATCATTGGAAATGCCGCTTGTGGTGCAGGCGGGGCAGGCGGATGAGAGGGATTTCTTTGGCCTAGCCCGGGTTTCCCTCGTTCCGGCGCTTGCTGGCGAGGCGGCCGAGATTCCGCGCGAGACACAGCTGGTTTTTGCGAAATTCGCTCCAGTGATTACCGGGGCGGTGACGACGGGCATAGGTGTCCGGCTCAGTCCGGATGGGAAGACGGTGACGGTCCTGGCTCCTGATGGAACGGGAGCGACCTACGCCCGCGAGGAGGTGGTCGGCCAGACCTTCCACGAGGCCGGGGCATTGATCTCGGTCGAGCGCTACTGGCCGGATTTTGCCATGTTGAACGGTCAGCCCACCAGCCGGAGCGACCAGCCAAATAATCCTGCTTTGCTCGTTCGCATCGCCAAGGGTGCGGAGACGGCTGATACCAAGCCGCTTTTCAAGGCTGCGATCGAGAATGGAGGGTTGAAGTACCAGCTGTCGCGAGGAGGTCAGGTCTATGCCAGCGGTCAGGCCGCCAAGGGCGAGACGATCCCTCTCCGCTGGGCGGACTGGCAGGTACAGGTGGAGGAAATCCTTCCCCAGGCGCGAATCACCTCCGAGGTGAAGCCCGGTCCCGAGCTGCCCAAGGGGGTACAGGGCATACCGGGTATTCGCACCCACCTGGTGAATGCCGATGGTTCGCGCGGCCCGGATGTCTGGATCGAGTCGGGCGAGGTGGCCACTCTCACGACCACCACCAGCTCGGTGCGATTTGGCTACGGTTTACGCCCGCAATCGCTTCCCTTCATGCTTCAACTGGTCAATTTCGAGGTGCCGCGCGACGAGGGAACGGATACCCCGGCGGATTTCCGCGCGACAATCGAGTTCCGCGATCTGACCAACGGGGCGACCAAGACTGGCATCGCCCGCATGAACTATCCTGCGAGCTATCCCGGGACGCTCTGGGCAAATCTCACCGGCATCAACTACAAGTTCTCCCAGGCCCAGTGGAATCCCCGGGATCTCGATGAGACGACACTCCAGGTGCTCTACGATCCAGGCTGGCTGCTGAAATGGGTCGGCTCCCTCGCCATCTGTATAGGCATCGGGATCATGTTCTACTGGAAGCCGAAGAAGGCCGCAGCCTAGGAGCTGGCGCTGGAGTACCGGCGGAGCGAGAGCTTCCAGTACACGCGCGTGGCGGTGAGGACGAGGGCGGCGGCGATGAGCAGTTGGCCCAGCAAAACCCACGCAGAATCCCCGGTGCGCAAAAGCAGGCGGGCCGGGACGTTGGTTACGACGATGACGGGAATGATCCAGCTGAAGACAAACTTGAACGCGCCGGTGAAGATCACATCGGGGTACCGGCCGATATTGAAGATGCTGTAGTACCCGTAAATGAGCCCTTCGGCGCGAACGATCCAGAAGCTCGCCGTCGCGAGGAGCAGGAAGAGACTGTAGTGGATCATCACGCCGAGAAGTACGGCGGCGCAAAAGAGAGCGATCTGGGCTGCCGTCGGGACGACGGCGAGCTTGACCAGTGCCATGACGATGAAGGCCACGCCGATGAGGGCGTTGATCATGTTGTCGAGGCCGAACTGCTTGGTCGATACGGCGAACTGTCCGTCGATGGGCTGTAGCAGGAGAAAATCGAGCCGCCCTGTCCGCACCAGTTCCGGCAACGCGGAGAGATTGGCGTAGAAGAACGCCTGGAAAATCTGGGAGATGAGCTGGTGGGTTCCCACGAGCAGAACGACCTCCCATTTCGTCCAGTCCCCGATCTTCTCGACGTAGCTGAAGATGACCTCGATGAAAACGAGCTGGCCTATGAACCAGAGGACTTCGACCAGCATCCAGAGGATGAAGTTGGCCTTGAAACTCATTTCCCGGATCAGGGAATTGCGGAACATGATGGCGTACACGTCCGCATAACGCCGAAGGATGCTGGTCACACGTGGGCGAGGAGAAACTTCGCGATGGAGCGCGAGGCGGAAGGTTTTTTCATCTTCGCAAGGTTGCACCGCCAGGCTTTCCAGACCGCTCCGTCGTTGGCCTGCATGCCCGACACGACATCGCGTAGGCGGCTGGGAGTTCCCACGGCGAGCGCACCGATGCCGCATTGCTCGATGAGCGAAATGTTGCCCTCCTCCTGCCCTGGCACCACATGGCTGACGAGAAAGGGGATTTCCGCCGTGATGGCCTCCTGTACGGTGGCCCCGCCCGCCTTGCCGATGAAGACATGGTGCGTGGCCATCAGGTGAGGCATCTGGTCCGTCCAGCCGATGAGCTTGCCCCGGCGCGGGACTCCGGCGGCCTGAAGCTTGCGCATGACCTGCTGGCGGCGGCCTGTGATCACAGTGAGATCGAGGTTGGGCAGCTCGCCGAGAGCCTCCAGGACGGAGATCGCGTGCACCGAGGTGCCGCCTGGGAAAAAGAGCGCCTTCCAATGGCCATTCTCCGGCGGCTCGCAGGGCGCGAGAGATTCAAAGGCAAGGCTGACCGGGAAGCCGAGGACATGAATGCGCTCGGAGGGCACTCCATCGTGCTGGAGTACGCTGGCGGTCTGCTCATCGGCCACGATGGATCCCTCGCAGGGATGCCGATACCATGCCGAGTTGATCATCGTGGAGTCCGTGATGATGGTGAAGAGCGGCGTCTTGAGGTCCGGATTCTTCTTGCGGATCTTGCTGATGAGATAGGAGAAAATCGGGTAGGTGGAGGCGATGACGTCGGGCTGAAACTCCTCGATCAGAGATTTCACAGCGGTGGTCAGCTCGTTGAGCATGGGACCCATGCCCTCGACCACGCCGGGCTTGCTCAGAAGCTCGAAAACGACCTTCCAGGCGCGCGGGTAGCTGTTGATTGCGGTCGCGTATCCGGTCTGCATCAGCTTGTTGATGACCGGGTTGGTGCGGGTGTAGGGATCTGCGACGAGCACCTCGGCGGTGCCGTTCGTCTCGGCGATGATGGCTTCGCGAATGTTGCGGGCGGCCGTGTTGTGGCCTTCGCCCATGCTGGCGGTGAGGATGAGGACTCGGGACATGGAGGATCAGTTCAACTGGCTGAGCGCTTTGCGCCCCCGTTCTTTTGTCTCATTGTCATCCTTGGCCACGGAAGGCAAGGAAAGTCCCTTTTCCAAGGCGGCGCGCGCCTTGTCTTTTTCTCCAATTGCGAGGTAGGCACGGCCCAGTTCGATCTGGTGGACAACCCTGTCAGGACGCAGCGCGACGGCCTTTTCCAGGTACTCGACCGCCTTTTCGTTCGAGGCGTCGGGAAATTTTCCGTAGATCGCCTGCGCAAGGGCCTTTAGTACGGCATTGAAGTTCGCCATTTCATAGTTCCAGCGCCCGAGAACGTGCCAGGCGTAGTCTTCCTTGGGATCAAGCTTCGCGGCGATTTCCGCCTCATCGCGGATGAGACGGGAAAGCTCCACTTTGCGCCGGGCGGATTCGTCCTGGGCGAGCCGCCCATAGACGATGGAAAGGGAAAGATGCGCCTCGGCGCTCTTTGGGTCGGCGGCGACTGCGCGCTGGGCGGCATCCAGGGCCTCGCTGCCGAGTTGCTTGCGCTCGGCGGAGGACTTGGCATCCAGCATCAGCTGGGCCTTCTGCTTGGCCAGACGGTAGAGGATTTCCGCGTTGTCGGGGGAGAGCTGGTCGGCCTGTTGGATGACGACCAGCGCCTCGGTATTGCGGTTCTTCGCGTCGAGGGCGTCGGTTTTGCGGATAAGCTCGGGCACGCTCTGGCTCCAGGCCACGGCAGGGATGGCGAAGAACAGGAGCGCGCGCTTCATTTTCGGAAAAGGTAGTGACTGACGATCCACTCGGACCCGTCCCGATACCCCCAAAGCTCCGCGCACGCCATGAAAAACACCCGCCAGTAGGCCCGCCACCGGGCGAAATTCTCCGCGCCATAGGTATCCTCAAGGATGGGGCGGATCTCGGCGGCATGGGCGTCCATTTCCTTCAACCACGCCTCGGAGGTGCGCTGGTAGTGGGTGCCACAGACGCGCCAGTGGTGCTCGATCTTCAGGTCATCTTGGAAATACAGCAGCAGGTGATCCGAGGGCATCGTGCCGCCGGCAAAGAAATATCGCGTGATCCAGTCCGACGGGTCCGTGCCCTCGAAATGATAGGCATAGTCCTTGTGCGTGAAGATGTGGACGAACAACTTCCCGCCCGGGCGCAGCCACGAGGCGACTCGCGCCATGAGCTGGCGGTAGTTTTTCATGTGCTCAAACATCTCGACGGAGACGACCCGGTCGTAGGCCGCCGGTTCCGCCGCGAACTCATTCATGTCGGCGGTGAGGATGCGGACATTCGTCAATCCGCGCCGTGCCGCCTCGGCCTCGATGTGCTCGCGCTGGGTGCGGGAATTCGACACTCCGGTGATTCGCGAACCGGGGTATTTTTCCGCCATCCAGAGCGTGAGGCTCCCCCACCCGCAGCCGAGCTCAAGGATGTCGAGGCCATCGGAGAAATCCGCCCGCTCGCAGGTCAGGGCCAGCATGGCCTCCTCGCTCTCGGCAAAGGTGGTGTCCTCGCGCGGCCAGTACCCGCAGCTGTACTTCATGCGCGGTCCGAGAACGTACCGGAAAAACGCCGTCGGCACCTCGTAGTGTTGCTCGTTGGCGTCGGCGGTCTTGATTGCGATCGGGCTTCGATCCAGATCGGCGATGAATTTCCCGATGGCCTCCTGCTGCTTCTCGACATCTCCGAGGTTTTCCTCCTTCAGCTTGCGGGCGAGGAGTTTCCGGATGCCGAGGCGGATGGCCGCATCGGGGAGGAGATCACGGGCGAGGAGGCTGTCGAGGTCGATCATGAATCAGGTACGTGGAAGCCAGGGCACGAAGGCGCTGGTCCGCCGCTGGTAGTCGCGGTAGGCTTCGCCGCGACTCTTGAGCGACTGCGCCTCCGCGGGCGGGATACCGGTGACCTTCGTGAGGAAAAGGAGCATGAGCAGCGGCGAAATGATTCCCACCCACCCATGCGGCGAGCCGAGGGCATAGAGGAAAAACGCCACCCAGATGAGCCACTCAAAGAAGTAATTCGGGTGGCGTGAGTACCGCCACAGGCCTGCATCGCAGACCTTGCCAGCATTGGCCGGGTCGCGCTTGAAGGCCGCAAGCTGCGCATCCGCCATGATCTCGCCGAGGAAAGCCACGACGAAGAGAATCACGCCCGCGATCTCCCACGGCTTGAGCGCAGGGGCGGGATTACTGGCGCTGATGGCGAACGGAATCGACAGGATGCCGATGAGAATGGCCTGGAGCTGGAAGAAGCCGAAGAACATGAACCACGGGCGCTTTGGGAACATCTCGCGCAGCTCGGCGTAGCGTGGATCTTCCGCAGGATGGTGCTTGAGGAGGCGGAGCAGGATGTGGGTTCCCAGGCGCAGGCTCCAGACCGCGACCATGGCGGCGAGGACAAGCTTGCGTGTGGTATCGCCTGAACCCGTGAGGGCGAAGACCCCGATGACAAAGGTGAATCCGTAGGACCAGGCCGCGTCGACGTACCCGGCGTTGTTCAACCGCTTCGCGATGTACCAGACGACGACCATCATCAAGATGGCGGCATTGATTCCGATTCCGACAAGGGTCCAGATGCTCATGATCGGACCAGAACAGAGCGGAGCGGCGCGCTGGCGTCCACCTTGAAAAGCTGGATCAGCGCATAGCTGGCCATGGCGATATTCCCCAGCAGCATGATGAGGATGAACCAGACCGCCGATCGCGCGAAGGAGTTTTCCTTGTACGCCACCCAGACAAAAAAGGTGAGAAACCCGAAGTAGGCGTCCGCCAGCGTGGCCTGGAACCACTTGTCCGCCGTGACCATGGGCGGGATCGCCCAGATGGCCGTGTCGAGGCTGGCCCGCACGGTGACGACCAGCATGGCGGCGAGAATGAGAAGGAAGAGAGCCCTAAGAAAAGAGATCATAAGCCGGGGAATGGATCGCGATGTTGTCGGGGCGGGTGTAGATGAGCTGAGCCACCGTGATATGCCGCGTGGCGAAGGCCGCCTCACAGTAGCAGAGGTAGTATCGCCACTTTCGGATAAACGTTTCGTCGAACCCGAGTGCGCGCACCGCATCGAGTTTCGCCTCAAAGTTGTCGCGCCAGAGCTTCAGCGTCTTCGCGTAGTACGGTCCCATGTCGTCGTAATCGAGCATGGTAAACGCTGTCCCATGGCGCATGGCCTCGCCGATACGACCGACCGACATGAGGAGCGAACCGGGGAAGATGTGCTTCTGAATGAAATCCACCCCGTCGCGAAGGATGGGATACTGCTGGTCGGGGCAAAGGATGGCTTGCAGCCCGAGGAGGCCGCGCGGCTTGAGCAGTTCCTGGCACTTGGCGAAGTAGCCGTCGACATAGGCGTCACCCACCGCCTCCAGCATCTCGATGGAGACGATCTTGTCGAAGGAGCCTTGGATATGACGGTAATCCTCCATGCGGATGTCGATGCGGTCCTGCAACCCGGCAGCAGCGATGCGCGCCGAGGCTTCGCGGTACTGCTGCTCGGAGATCGTCACCGTCGTGATCCGGCAGCCGTATTTCCGCGAGGCGTGCAGGCTGAATCCGCCCCACCCCGACCCGATCTCCAGCACATGGTCGCCAGCCTTGAGCTGAAGCTTGCGGCACAGCTGGTCGTACTTTTCGATCTGCGCCTCCTCCAGCGACAGCGTGGGAGGATCGAAGTACGCGCTCGAGTACGTCATCGTGGAATCGAGCCAGAGCTGGAAGAACTCATTGCTCAGGTCGTAGTGATCCCCGATGTTGCGGCGGCTGGAGGTGACACTGTTGTGCCGCCGCGAGTGCAGCCAGCGGTTGTAGACATTCAGGAGCCAGCCGCGGGTGCGCCGCTCCGGGGTCTCCAGCGCATCGTCCCCATTGAGAATGAACCACGCCAGCAGACGCGTGAGGTCGGGCGTCGTCCACTCCCCTGCCATGTACGACTCGGCAAAGCCGATCGGCCCTCCAAGCACGCTACGTCGGAAGAAGGCGTTATCCTCCACATCGAGACGGACGCTCAGGTCCTTCCCCAGCCCGCCGAAACGATGGATCCTCCCTGTCGGAAGGCGCAGCTCGAGCGAGCCGCGCGAGAGGCGGCTGAGGGTCTTGAGCAGGAGGGTCTGAAAGATCGCGTTCACGTGGTCCGAGGTCAGTTACGCCCCGGGCCCGGACTTGGGCGCGAAAATCGACGTTACCTGCTGGTATTCAACTCGACCCGCTGGGTGGACCGGATCGCATCTGTATTCGTGATGCTGTAGAGCGCCGCGAGGACGTCGGTCACCTGTTCGGAGAAAATGCCTCCCTCCTCAAAGATGCCGCCATGGCCCTTCAGGATCTCCGAGGGCACGTGCAGCACCCAATAGCCGCCCGTCGGCAGAACGCCGGGTCGATTCCCGGGCAGCGTCTCCAGCCCGTAGGCGCTCGTGCCGTTTGGCTGGCTCACGTAGAAGCGTTGCGCCGTCGCCTTGTCAGCGTTGTACTCAAAGGCCGAGCGCCCGTCGGGCACGGTGGCCGGGCCTTCGTAGACAAAGGCATGGGTCGGCATGCGCGGATCGTGACCCGCCGTGCTGACGACGAAGGACTTTTGCGACTCCTTGGTTCCCTTCCGGATGTATTTGCGGAAGCCGCCGAAGATATTGCTGATCCAGTTGGCCGCCGGCCAGGCCACGGCGGTGACTAGGTCGGATTCCGAGGTTAGCGAGATGATGGCGGGATGCGGGCTCTTCCAGTTCTTCATGGCCAGCTTGAGCTGGCGGGCGTAGAGCGACTCGGAGGCGGGATTGATGAGAATCGTCAGGTCGGCGGGAAGCAAAGCGCCATCTTGGTCGCTGGAGTAGGCATGCTGCGAGACGAGAGCCTGACCCAGGGTTCGCTCAAGGATGCGCCCTCCGAAGGAATAGCCGATCAGCATCGACACGCCGCGGTCGGATGGGCAGGAACGCGCCGCCGAGACGAGCTCCGAAATCGCCCCGGTGAGCGGCACGCCGGCCACGCGGTTCGTCGCATCGAGGCGCGACCAGAAGGATGCCTGGCGGGCAATGTATCCGATTCCGGTAAGGGACGATTCCGAGGTGTAGGATGCGCCGCGCCAGCCGATGAAGACGCCCGTGACCGTGAAGTAATCCTTCACCTCGGGCGCGGCTTCGAGTTTGGCGATGAAATTGCTGAAGGTCTGGAGATCGCGATTCTTCGGATGGGCGTTGGTCTGCCACCCATGGATATAGATGACGAGCAGCGGGCGTTTAGGGCTGTCGTACACCATCTTGCGGGCTGTCTCCAACTGATGCCCGCCCCAAAGGTCGCCCTGTTCATCAAGCTCCACCACCGCGAGGCGGCTGGAGAACCGCTTGGGATCGACCTGCGCGGGCTCGACGGCCTGCGGATTGCGTTTCCAGTCGCTGACCCAATACGGCTTGTTGGGCATGGCACAACCCGCGAGGAATCCGCAAAGGAGGAGGGAAAAGCAGCGCATCACGGTCTGCGTATTACAACGTCAGGTCGCGATTGGAAATCCCGGATTCCCTCAGGCCGCGCGCGCGACCAGCTTAAGGTGCAGGTGGACGAGGTCGTTGACCACGTGCATGCCGAGCCTCTCGAAGATGCGCCCCGAGCCATAATTCGCCCCCCAGATCGTGCGATCGAGGTCAAACTCCGCCTGCGCATAGAGATCGCCCTTTCCGTCAACGGCAATGAGCGCGTCAAAGGTGAGTGGATGCGTCTGTCCGCGCAGGGTGAAATCCCCCTCGACGCGCGTATTGGCTCGACCGTCGGTGGCGTCCGGGATTTGCGTGGCCTTTGTCAGGACGAAACGGATTTCCGGGTGATTGGCGACGTCGAAAAAGTCGCTGCTCTTCAGGTGCCCGATGAGGGCTGCGACGAGCGACTCGTCCTTGAGGTCGGTGGAGGTCGCCGTTTCGAAATCGACGACGAAATCCGCCCCCGTGAGCCTGCCCGCTTCGAGGCTGACTGATCCCCCGCGCAACCCGACCGTTCCCGTGTGGTGATTGAACAGATTCCTTCCGGTCCAATAAATCAGGCTGCGTTCCGTATCGGCGGCGAACTGCCCGGAGACATCCGCCAGACCCGAGGCGGCTTTGCCGCTATGCGCGGGCAGGCCGGCTTCCGCCCAGGCGGCGAATCCGCCGTCAAGGATATGGACTTTCGTATAACCAGCTCCCGTCAATCGTTCCCAAGCCCGATGCGCGGCCTCTCCATGAGTTCCCTCGCCGTAGACGACAATGGTCGTTTCTTTGGAAGGAATCGCCCCGGCCACCTTGTCGAGAAACGCGGTTTCGTAGACGCAAAAGTTCTGCGCCTGCGCAATGTGGCGTTCCGTGAAGGCCTCCTCCGTCAGTACATCGATGAGGACGGGCGCTCCGCCCTCGCGGAGAAGGGTGTGAAGTTCCGTGGCGGTGAGCGTGGCGGGCTGGGTCATGGCGTTTTCCTCCGTGAGGGTTTGGTTCAGCGAACAATCCGGGTAATTACCTTCGCTCAATCGAGGACAAATGCTCGTCAATTATGCGCACGATCTCGTCACGGCCCAGGAAGGTCGCCCAGCCACGGACATCACTGTCGAATTTGCCGTCCCGGATTCCTGGGTCTGCCCCCTGATCCAGCAGCCAGCGGATGCGCTCAGGCGGCTTGTTTTCCACTGCAAAGTGGAGGGCGGTGGCGGGACACTGATAGACCTCCGCGATGGCATTGATATCCGCTCCTCGTGCGAGGAGCCATTCCGCCATCGGCCAGTTGCCCTTGGCGACTGCGTAGACGAAGAGGTGGGTCTGGTTGCCGCCCCGGCGGATCGAGGCAGGGTCGAGCAATGCCTCCGCCTGTTCGTAACGAGCCAGCACGAGAGCGTCGTAAAGACTGAGCCGGAGGCCGGATTGCTCCAGCAGCGCGAGGATCTCAGGATCAGTCTTTTCGCTTACGCACCCCAGAGCGGAAAATCCGAGGGCGTCATGGCGCGTGGGGTCAGCTCCCAGATCGAGCAGCAGGCGAACCATCGCGGGTCGGTTGCGCTCCACCGCATGGTGCAGCGGAGAACGGGCGTCCTCGTTGCGGCTCATTTGAGCAGTCGCGAGGCTGTTGGGATTCTCCCGGACGATCCGGCGCACGGCCTGTGCATCGTCGAGAGCGATGGCCGACCAGAGAGTCATCGTGGCTCCGCGGGAGAGCAGGTAACGGGCGGTTTCCTCGCGGAACGGCCCGAGCGAGGTCGCCCAGCCGAGGATGTTCAGCTCATGGTCGTTGCCCCCGCCCTCGATATCGGCTCCTGCCTCAATAAGGATTTTTACCACCTCCAGCCGTCCCTCGCCCGCAGCGAAATGCAATGCGGTGGCCTTGTCCATGTGATCGCGCATGTTGGGATCGAAGCCTCGCTCGATGAGCAGTCGTACGCATTCCTCATGACCGCCAGTCGCGGCAAGGTGCAGAAGAGGTTGATCCCACGGGCCACCCCAGGCTTTTGTCATTCTTTCAGGATGAGCATCAAGGAGGAGGCGGAGCTTCGCTGCATCGCCCTCTTCTGCGGCCTCAACCATCTCGCGGTCGCAGCCTTGCGGGAGTTCCTGCTGGATGCGGCGCAGGAGGGGCGGAATGTCGGGGTTCGGTTCCGTTTCGGAGTAGGAAATATAGCCGTTCAGCTCCGACGGAGTATAGGCGCGTGCGAGAATGTCGATGGTGGCCGCCCCGCGATCATGTCCTGCTTGGCTGGCGCCGTTTATCGCCGCGCCGAGGGCGGTGCCATTATAGGAATGCACGAGGCGGAAATCGGCTCCGCGCTCCAGCAGGAGCCGCACGACCTCAACATGGCCAGCCCAGGCGGCGTGGTCGAGCGCGGTGCCGTTCCATCCGCCATAGCTCGCGCCGCGCGTATTGATGGGAAAACCGGCATCGAGCATCAGTCGTACGGCCTCCAGGTTTCCCGCTTCCGCTGCATCGACCAGCAGATTCGGGAATTTTTGCGGAGTGTCGGGGAAATCCGCCTGCGTTGTCTCTGCGGTCTGCCGGTCCCCGCTGGAAAGAGCCATGAGGTAGCGGGATTCCCCATCGAGATGATCCGCGCCCAGGAGCGTCGCGGACTCCTTTTGTCCGAGCCGGGCCGCGAGCTGCGCGGGCGTGATTCCATTGACGTCGGCGAGCGACGGATCGGCTCCCGCATCGAGGAGGAGCCGCAGGATTCCTGTGCTGCGTCGGCGATAAAGGGCGAAATGCAGCGGTCGGGAGCCTCGAAAGACGCCGCGACCGATCAGCGCATTGGGGTCCGCTCCATGCCGGAGAAACAGCGCCAATCCCTCCGGGTCTTCCTGGTCCATCTTGTGGCACATGCAGTAGCTCACCCGCTCCGTGCCGGGATTCGCCGCCAGCAGGACCGAGAGCGCGGCATGACTGGTAAACTCCGAGGCATGATAAAGCGCCTCGTCGTCATCGGGATCAGCTCCGGCATCGAGAAGCAGGCGGGTGAGGAGGGAGGAATTGGCTATCCCGGCCGCACCATACAGCGCGCTTTCGACCTCGCCCTGTGGCGAGAGGAAATGCTCATTCGCCGAAGCCCCATGGGCGAGCAGCAGGCGGGCGCACTCAACGAAATCCGCCTCCGGTCGCGCGCGGTCTCGCAGGAATCGCGAGAAGCAGAGATAAACCAGCGGCGTCCAGTCGCGGGGCGGTTCCGGCTGGGAGGGAGCTGATTTTTGCAGGAAATCCCTTACCGTCTCGACTTCGCCGAGGGCGCAAGCGGCGGCGAGTGATCGGGAGGCGAGACCAAGATGCTTCTCAAGAATGGCCTCCGCAGGAGCGAGCGAGCCGGATTTGTGGTGAGCCTCCGGCCGGGGCACGGCGGCACTGAGAAATGCCTGCAGGACATCCAGAGGCATCGGGGATGAGTCAGCTCCGCGACGCTTGCTGACTTCGGCGACGAGTTCCGCCCAGTTGGCGAAGCCGTATTCTCGGGCGAGGGCATGCTGTGCCTGAGAGAGTGAGCTGCCCGGGTTCTGCTCCTTGAGCGAACGGTGGAGCTTTTTCGCTTCCTTGCGGAGGAATTCCAGCGAAGGACGAGCGGGGAGCCGCTTTTGCGGCCCGTCTTGGGATGATGGCATAAAAACCCTTTCCGGTTGGCTCGTTGTCCGCCGGGACGAGCAGGAAAAGGTTTCGGTGGTGGGTGGTTAAAGGTGGGTTAAACCCTTCCCGCGGACAGGGAGCCTCCAGTACGACTCACCCGCCTTGTGGCAGAGCGCCGGAGCGTCGTCAAGCCTCGGCCAGTTCCTCGGTTGCGGTCATCCAGGCTTCGTTGGCGGCTTCGAGGGCGTCGGTGATTCCGGCGAGCTGCCGGTTGATCTCGAGGGCTTTCGAGGGCTGGTCGTATAGCGCGGGGTCTTCCAGCTGTGCGGTCAGTTCCTTTTGCTGTTTCTCGAGGGCGACCACTTCGGCTTCGAGCTTGGCGATGCGGGCTTCCTGCTGGCGGCGGGCCTTGGCGGCAGCCTTGTTGGCTTCGCTTTCGGCGCGGCGCTGCTCGCGGATTTCCTTCAGGCCGAGGCCGGGAGTTGGAGCGGCAGCCTTGGCGGCAGGAGCTTCGACCGCTTTTTCAAAAGTGGGCTGGTGGTTGTGCAGCTTGGCCACGAGGGCTTCGCGTTCGCCCACAGCCTGGGATTTCTCCAGATAATATTCGTAGTTGCCCGCGTACGGCGTGAGGCGCCCGGCATGGACGTGCAGCACGGAGGTGGCGAGGGCGCGGATGAAGTGGACGTCGTGGCTGACGAAGACCAGAGTACCCTGGTACTGGCGCAGGGCATTGACCAGCGCGTCGATGCTGGGCATGTCGAGGTGCGTGGTCGGTTCGTCGAGGAGCAGGAAATTCGGCGGGTCGAGCAGGAGCTTCACCAGCGCGAGGCGGCTCTTTTCTCCACCGCTCAGCACGCCGACGGTCTTGAACACATCGTCACCCCGGAAAAGGAACGACCCGAGCACGCTGCGGGCGGCTTCGTCCGAGACGTAACGCGGGAGCGAGGTGGCCTCCTGCAGCACGGTCCGCTTCAGGTCGAGCGTCTCGACACGCTGCTGGGCGAAGTACCCGGTCGAAACATTGTGGCCCGGAGTGCGCTCGCCGGCCTCGAGCGGGAGCATTCCGGCGAGAATCTTGAGCAGCGTGGATTTGCCTGCGCCGTTGGGTCCGACGAGGACGGTGCGCTGGTCGCGTTCCACGGTGAGGTTGAGGTCTTCGTAAACGACGTGGCTGCCGTAGGCCTGGCGCACGCTGGTCAGTTCCATCACCTTCTGGCCGGAACGCTGCGGCTGCGGGAAGCGGAACTTCACCGTGGCTTCCGCCTGCTCCGGCGGGGCAAGGCGCTCCATCTTGTCCAGTCGCTTGATGCGTTCCTGGGCCTGGGCGGCCTTGCTGGCCTTGGCGCGGAAGCGATTGATGAAATCCTGCAGGTGCTCGATCTCGCGCTGCTGGTTCTTGTACGCGGCGAGGTACTGCTCCTCGCGGGCTTTCTTTTGCTCGACGAATTCGTCGTACGTGCCGGTGTAGCGGTGCAGCCGCTGGCGGGAAATCTCGACGATGGTGTCGCAGATGGCGTTGAGAAACGCGCGGTCGTGGGAAATCGTGACGATCGAACCTCCGTAGGCGGCGAGGTAATTCTGAAACCAGCCGAGGGATTCGAGATCGAGATGGTTCGTCGGTTCATCCAGGAGCAGGAGGTCCGGCTCCATCACGAGCAGCTTCGCCAGGTGCGCGCGCATGATCCAGCCGCCGCTCATGGTGCGGGCGACACGCTCGAAGTCTGTCTCACGGAAGGCCAGACCGGAAAGAATGCGCTTGGCCTTGGGCTCCAGCGCGTAGCTATCCCACTCCGGCACGCCGCTGAGCGCAAGATGCAGGATGGTTTCGTCGCCGGAGGGCGCGCTTTCCTGCGGCAGATACCCCACGCTGACGCCGCGCTGGAAGGTCACCGAACCGTCATCCGGCTCGTTTTCGCCGAGAATCAGGGAAAACAAGGTCGACTTGCCTGCGCCGTTGGCTCCGATCAATCCGATGCGATCGCCACGGTTGATTTGCAGCGAGGCGTCGGAGAAAAGCGTTCTTCCCCCGTAGGATTTGGAGACTTGAGATACGGTCAGCATGGATTTTGGCGAAAGAGAGGGATACGGAACCCCGGGGGGATTGCAACCATGGATTACCCATCGCGTTTCCGAGGGTGGGTGTGAATTTCGGGATTTTCTTCCTCCGAAACGCGGTGAATGCTGGAAACATGCCTCCCGCATTCGATCTCGCCGCCGAGGCGCAGGCCTTTGCTCATGCTGCGCACGATGCGGTCGGGCACGTGCGAAAATACTCCGGCGAGCCTTATTGGGTGCATACCGATGAAGTCGCCGCCATCGTGTCAAGGGTGACGGACGACCCGGAGGTAATCGCTGCCGCGCATCTCCATGATGTGCTGGAGGATGTGGCTCCCAAGGATGCCCGCTGGAACGAACAGGCCATTGCCGAGCGCTTCGGTGAACGGGTGCGTGGGCTGGTCGTAGAACTGACCGATGTCTTCATCAAGGAGAACCACCCGGGCCTGAACCGCCGCGAGCGCCGCAGCCGGGAGATCGACCGGCTTGCGGGGGTGAGCGCCGAGGCCCAGACGGTGAAGTGCGCTGACATCGCCAGCAACAGCCGCGACATCGCGCATAACGACCCCGATTTCGGCCGGGTCTATCTTCACGAGGTCGAGACCCTGCTGGCGAAAATGACCAAGGCCGACCCCGAACTGCGAAAGAAAGCCGAACGAGCCATTGCCGAAGCCTGGCGGGTGATTCGCGGCTAGGACCGCCCATGCGGTCGGTAGAGGTCACGCTGCAGTTCCGGGCTGGCTTCCTTCATCGCGAAGGGCGTCTTTTTCATCCAGAGCCGAAAGGCGTGCCAATGGATCGACGTGATGACCTGGAGGGTCATGGCGGGGTACTTAAGGGTGAACCACGCCAGACTTGAGGTCGTCAGCGCCACCCGTTCCCCGCTCAGGGTGCTGATGAGCTTGCGTTCCTCTCCCGCGTAATTATCGATGCCGATCCGGAGAGTTTCTCGCGGCTTATCGAAGCGGAAATCGAAATGCTGGTCGAGGGTTGAGAATGGCGAGACGTAGAAATGCTTTATCGCGCGGGAGGCAAACATTTTGCCTGACACCGGGACGAGGTAGGGCTTGATCTCGCCAAAGGTGTTCCCTACCTCGGCGATGGCTGCCAGCGGCGAACCATCGGAGCGGTAGCAGTACCAGATCGAGATGGGGTTGAAGACGTAGCCGAAGGTTCGTGTGTTGGTCAGGAGCAGGATGCGGGCGGGCTTTTCCGCGATGCCCTGGCTGGCAAGATACGCCTCGGCGTTCTCCCGGGCGGTGCCGCCTGGAACCATCTGGAAATGATCGCAGTCAAAGAATGCGTAGGGCGCGGATTCGTTGTAGCCGAAGAGCGGGACTTGAGCGGCGATAGTCGGCAACTCGTCCACGTCGATCGCAAAAAGGAACACCCGATAGACAAACTCATGCCGCACCGGGCTGAGGCGCCGGTGCATCACGGTGCACTCGTAGAGCGCGGAGTTCATGAGGCCAGGTTGGGACGCAGTACCTTAGCGAGATCGACGGCGGATTTGTAGGCATCCTCGTGGAATCCGTATCGGAAATAGCTCCCGCAGAAATAGATGCGTTGTCCGGACGAGCGGGTGTTGAGCTTGGGGAGCTCGGCCTGAGCGCGCATGGCCTCCAGCGTGAAGACGGGATGCTCGTACGTGGTTTCGTACAGCACCTTGGAGCTGTCCACCTGGTCATCGGCATGGAGCGAGACAAAGTAATCCTGCTCCTGGGAAACGCCCTGGAGGGCATTCATCCAGTAGTGAACCCGGGCCTTTCGATCGCTGCCGGGGGCATCGACGGTGTAGTTCCACGAGGCCCAGGCGAGGCGTTTGCGCGGCATCACCGAGGCGTCGGTATGCAGAAGGGCCGGGTTCAGCTGATATCGGAATGCGCTCAGAAGCCGCCGCTGGTCAGCATCCGGATTCTCCAGCACGGACAGCGTTTGGTCCGCGTGGCTGGCCAGGATGACCCGGTCAAATACATGGCGCTCCCCGGTGGCCAGCATGACCTCGGCGGAGTCTGCGGATTCCCGGACACCGGTCACCTTTGCGGTTAGCCGGGTAGCGGGCACGGCGGAGAGGATTTTTTCCACATAGGTCCGCGCCCCGCCATCGACGGTGTACCACTGGTGATGGGTCGAGACGCCGAGGAAGCCGTGATTGTTGAAGAAATTCAGCAGCGTGGCGGCGGGAAAATCGAGCACGTCGTTCGGATGCGTCGACCAGACCGCCGAGCTCATCGGCACGAGGTAGAGGTCGAGGAAGTCCTGCCCAAGCCCATGTCGGCGAACGAATTCGCCGAGAGTAAGCGCCTCCGCACCTCCGATCGCGAGCAGCTTGTTCCCGATGTGGAAGAATCGGAAAATTTGAAGGATGAGCGCGTGAAAGCGCAGATTGGTGATGTTCCGACGCTGGGCGAAGAGCTTGTTCAGGCCCATGCCGTTGTACTCCAGCCCGGTCGGCAGGTGCTGGACACTGAAGGACATCTCCGACGGTTTGATCGTCACTCCCAGTTCATCGAAGAGCTGACAGAGATTCGGGTACGTGACCTTGTTGAAAACGATGAACCCGGTGTCGATCGGCACGAATCGCCCGCCCTCGCAGACCGTCACGGTATTGGTATGGCCCCCGGGCCGGGAATCCTGCTCGAAGAGGGTGATCTCCGCATCATGGCGCAACTGCCAGGCGCAGCCCAGGCCGGCCACGCCGGTTCCGACGATGGCGATGCGCTCTTTCATGAGCGGGCCTTGGCGTCTGCCTGCGTGTAAACCTGCTCCGGCACCTCGCGGAGATCCCAGACGATGCCGAGGGCGGCGAGGAGCTTCAGCAGGTAGTAGCTGATGTCGATCTCCCACCAGTAGAACCCCTGCCGGGCGGAGGACTGGTAGTGGTGGTGGTTGTTATGCCAGCCCTCGCCCAGGGTGATGATCGCGAGCAGGAAACTGTTGCGGCTTTCGTCCTCGGTGGGGAAGCGCTTCGAGCCGAGCGTATGGGCGAAAGAATTCACCGCGCAGGTGGCGTGGAAAAGCACAGTCGTGCTGATGAAAAATCCCCATACGACCATCTGCCAGCCGCTGGTGCCGAGACCCGGAGCGAAGGCTTCCAATCCTGCGCCGAGTGCATAGAGGAGGACGAGCAGGAGTACTGGACCGATGAGGTCGAAGCGATTGAGGAAGTGCAACTCCGGGTAACGCACCAGATCGCGCACGATCCGGTAGTCCGTGGGGAAATTTCGGCTGCTGGTCAGCCAGCCCACGTGGGACCAGAGAAAGCCCTTCTGCACGGGGGAATGGGCGTCCACCTCTTCATCCGAGTGGGCGTGGTGGTGGCGGTGAACCGCCGCCCACCAGAGGGGGCCGCGCTGGACAGCGGTGAGGCCGATGAGGGCGAAAAGGAATTGCGCGGCGCGGGAGGTCTTGTAGGCGCGGTGGCAGAAATACCGGTGATAAAACGCCGTGATGGCAAACATCCGGACGACGTACAGCGCAGCAGCGACGATGACGGCCGTCCAGCTCCAGCCGGTCCAGATAACCCCCAGGCAGCCAAGGTGAAGAATGATAAAGGGAATCAGCCGAGCGAACTCCATGCGCTCGGGCTGCGAGCGCACGATTTCTGATCCGGCGGGGAAGTAGTCGGAGTCCACCGCCTCGACGAGGCGGCGGCCTAAGGTTGTTACAAATCTCATAATATCCTGACTATCAGAGAGAAATAGCCAGGAATATGATCTGCCTGGCTACTCTTGCGTGACGCCGAGCTCTCCCAGCAGACGATTGAGGTCGTCGCTGCCGTAGTACTCGATATGGATCGTCCCGCGTTTCTCACTGTGATGAATTACGACGCGAGTCGCCAAACGGTGCGTTAAAAGATTCTGAACGCGCTGCAAAGCGGGAGAAAGTTCAGGCTCGGAGGATGCTGCTCCGCCGCTCGAGGACGAGCGGGAGGTTGCCTTGCCGGTCTTTTTCAGGTGTTCGGCAGCCAGTTTCTCCGCGACGCGGACGGAGGCGCCCTGCCGGATGATCTGGTCGGCGAGGAGACGTTGCTCGTCGTGGGACTTGAGGGAAAGGAGCACCTTGGCATGACCGACCGAGAGACGGCCCTGCTTGACGAGGCTCTGGAGATCTTCGGCGAGATCGAGCAGGCGCATGGAGTTCGCCACCGAGGCCCGGCTCTTGCCGACGCGCTTGGAGATGTCCTCCTGCGTCATGTTGAATTCCCGGTGCAGGCGCTGGTAGGCGATGGCTTCCTCGATGGGATTGAGGCCTTCGCGCTGGAGATTCTCGATGAGGGCGAGCTCCAGCACCTCCTGGTCGCTGGCCTCGCGGACGATGGCCGGGGCCTCCTTGAGCTTCAGCTCGTTGGCGGCGCGCCAGCGGCGTTCACCGGCGATGAGCTCGTATTTTCCGTCGACCTTGCGGACGATGAGGGGCTGGATGATGCCGCGCTCGCGGATGCTCTCGACCAATTCCTGCAGGTGTTCGCTGCGGAACTCCATACGGGGTTGGAGCGGACTGGGAATGATCTGGTCGAGGGCTATGTTCTGAATGCGTTCGCCAAGTTCCTCTACCGGAGCGGGGGCCGCCACGCGGGTATTGATGAGCGCACCCAGCCCTCTGCCGAGCGCGGGTTTTGCCATGGTCTGTTATGGCCTAGCTCGCTTTGCCGGGGATGACAAGACGAAGACAATCCGTCGCTCATCTGCGGCAAACTCGCACAAGACAGGATCGGGGAAAGGTGCTTTGTTCTCCGGGTGCCTGCCTTGGACATCCTCGACCTCTTCATTGACGAAATCCCCCGCACTGGTCCGGAGCAGATGGCGCTCGACGAGGCGCTCTTTGAACAAGCGAGCCGCCCGATCCTGCGCACTTACTGCTGGGCGGAGGAATGGGTGACATTTGGATTTTCCCAATCGCAATCTGCTGTCGCTAAAGCGATTGGCGCCACTCCCCTCGTCCGTCGCTGGACAGGCGGCGGCATCGTCGAGCATCGGGGGGATTTCACCTTCGCCCTCATCGTGCCGCGGACGGATGCCTTTGCCAAAATCCGCCCCTGCGAGAGCTACCGGGTGATTCATCGGGCGATGGCCCGGGCGCTGGAACAGGCGGGGACGGCGGTGACGCTGGCTGGCCCGGTTACGGCGATGGCTCCAGGGGCGTGTTTTGCGGGTGTTCCCGCCGAGGCGGATCTGCTTCGCGCGGATGGGCTCAAGGTTTGCGGCGGAGCCCAGAGGCGCACCCAGCAGGGCATCCTTCACCAGGGCAGCCTCCAGCAGACAGACATTCCGCCGGGACTTTCGAACGCGCTCGCTTTTCAGCTGTCGGATCGTGTAGAAGAATTTGTCCCCCAAACAGACTTGAACGACAGGGTATCGGAACTGATCTCGGCCAGATACGGCTCAGACGCCTGGAATCGGCGCATTCTGTGACAAACAGGCTCTTGCTTTCCGAAGGAATCGACACAGCATTTTCAGACCATGGGTTTTTCGAATAAGGCGCATTTCCATAATCGCGAGCTAAGTTGGCTGGAGTTCAACCAGCGTGTTCTCGATCAGGCCATCGACGAATCCAACCCTCTGCTGGAGCGCCTGAAGTTCCTCTGCATCGTCAGCTCGAACCTCGATGAATTCTTCGAGGTGCGGGTGGCCGGCCTGAAGCAGCAAAAGCAGACGCATCTTTTTTCCACGGGGCCGGATGGCATGACCGCCACCCAGTCTCTCTGCGCCATCAGCAAGCGCGTGCGTCGGCTGGTCGATGACCAGTACCGCTGCTGGCGCGAGCAACTGCGCCCTCAGCTCGAGGCCCAGCGCATCCGATTTCATACGTACCCGAGCGTACCAGCAGAGGAACTCGATCATTTCGCGGAATATTTTCAGAAGAGCATCTACCCGGTGCTCACCCCGCTGGCGATCGATCCCTCGCACCCCTTCCCGCAGCTGCTCAACAAAAGTCTGAATGTCATCGTTGAACTGGAGGGCGAAGGACTGGAAACCGACATCGCCGTCGTGCAGGTGCCGCGCATCCTGCCACGCGTCGTGCCGTTTTCAAAGTCGGTCGACGGCGATGATTACGTCTTTCTTGGTCATATCATCCAGCACCACGTGAGTGCGCTGTTTCATGGGGTGAAGGTGAAGAGCGCCCACATTTTCCGCGTCACTCGCAACAGCAACCTGTACGTCGACGAGGAGGAGGCGCAGAACCTTCTCCACGCCATCGAGGCAGAATTGCGCAAGGTGAACCGCGGAGCCGCCGTCCGTATCGAGGTGGAGAAGGATTGCCCGCCCAACGTGGTCGACCGCCTGCTAGAGATCTTCAGTCTTGAGGAAGAGGATATCTTCCGCATCGATGGCCCGTTGAATTTTGTGCGCCTCATGCCGCTGGCGCTCCAGATCGACCGACCGGACCTGCGGTACAAGCGCTTCTCGCCCAATACGGTCGTGTCGCTCGATACCGAGCGGGACATCTTTTTCCACATCCGAAAGGGCGACATCCTGGTGCATCACCCGTACGACAACTTCCAGACCGTCGTCGATTTCCTCGCCCAGGCGGCGGAGGACCCGCATGTGCTGGCGATCAAGCAGACGCTTTACCGCACGAGCTCGGATTCCCCGCTCGTTCAAGCCCTCATTGAGGCGGCGCGCAATGGCAAGCAGGTCACGGTCGTGATCGAGCTGAAGGCGCGCTTCGACGAGGCGGCCAACATCAAGTGGGCGCGCATGATGCGCGAGGCGGGCGTCGACGTGGTGTATGGCGTTGCAGGACTCAAGACTCACGCGAAGGCCATGCTCATCGTGCGCAGCGAGGGCGACGGCATCCGCCGCTACGCGCACCTCGGCACGGGCAACTATCACCCCTCAACGGCGAAGATTTATACCGACCTTGGCCTTTTCACCTGCCGCGAGGAGCTGACCTCGGAACTGGCCGAGACCTTCAACTGCATCACGGGCATCTCGAAGTTCCCGCAGATGAAGGAGCTCATGGTCGCGCCGTATGATCTGGCGCCGTCTTTCATCAAGCTCATCGACCAGGAGGCGGAAAACGCCCGCGCCGGTCGCCCGAGCGGCATCTACGCGAAGGTGAATTCCCTCGTGGAGGAAAGTGTCATCGAAGCGCTTTATCGCGCTTCTGCCGCCGGAGTGCCGATACGCCTGCTGGTACGCGGCATGTGCGCGGTGAAGGTGGGCATCCCGGGAGTGAGCGACAATATCGAGGTGCGCAGCCTCGTTGGGCGTTTCCTGGAGCACAGTCGCATCTTCCGCTTTGAGAATGGCGGCGAGCCGAAGATCTATCTCGGCAGCGCCGACTGGATGCCGCGCAATCTCTTCCGCCGCGTGGAGATCGTATTCCCGATCGTCAGCCCGGGCATGAAGGACCACGTCGAGGAGATCCTCGCCTGGTTCTGGCGCGATAATGTGAAGGCCAAGGTCATGCTGCCCGATGGCACGTATGTACCGAGGATTTCCAGTGAGCCGCGTTTTGACGCACAGCAGGAATTTGTCGAGGACGCCCAGCGTCGCCGTCGTCGCAAGCAGGAGGCTGCCGCCGCCGAAAAAAATCTGTGACCAGCCTTTGCGTTTACTGCGGGTCGAGCTTTGGCATTTCCGATGCCTATGCCGCCGCTGCGACGGAACTGGGAACCCTGTGCGCTCAGCGCGGTATCACCATCGTCTACGGAGGCGGAGGAGTTGGGCTCATGGGCCTGCTGGCCGATGCAGCTCTCGCGGCTGGCGGCAAGGTGATCGGAGTGATTCCCTACGCCATGGTAGCGGAAGAGCGCGGGCATCGCGGGCTGACGGAGCTGATACCCGTCAATACCATGCACGAGCGCAAGGCCCGTATGGCCGAGCTGGCGGATGCCTTTGTCGCCCTGCCGGGAGGCATTGGTACGCTGGAGGAAGTGATCGAGGCTTATACCTGGCTGCAGCTGGGATTGCAGATCAAGCCGGTGGCGCTGCTCAATGTCGGGGGCTTTTACGATCCCCTGGTGAGCTTCCTCGATCATGCCTGCGGCGAGGGGTTTTTATCCCCCTCGCATCGCGACATGCTGATAGCGGAAACCGAATGTTTGCCGCTGCTGGAGAGACTGGCGACTGCCCGCCTCGTCCGGGTTCCGAAGGCGATCCACCGTGTTGATGGATCGCTCCCGGGATTGTAATGGCTAGATGTGGATGGCGTGTCCCTCGGCGGCGTGGGACGCCTCCATCACGGACTCGCTCAGGGTCGGGTGCGCGTGGATCGTGCCGCCGATCTCGTCGATCGTGGCCTCGAGGTTGATGGCGAGACCCAGCTCGGCGATCATCTCGGTGGCGTCCCCGCCGATGATGTGCGCACCGAGGATTTCCCCGTGCGGTTCACCGACGATAAGCTTCACAAAGCCCTCGGAGTCGCCCGTGGCGAGCGCCTTGCCGCTGGCGATGAACGGGAACTTGCCGACCTTGAACTTGAGGCCCTTCTCCTTGGCCGCGCGCTCGGTGAGACCGACACTGGCGACCTGCGGGTGGCAGTACGTGCAACCCGGGAAAACGGTCACCTTCTTTGGCTTGGTCACGCCAAACATGCCCTCGACTGCCTGGATGGCCTCGTAGCTGGCGACGTGCGCGAGCCACGGGGGCCCAATGATGTCGCCGGCGGCGTAGACGCCCTTGAGGCTGGTCTCGTAATTGTCGTCCGTCTTGATGTAGCCGCGGTCGAGATCGACCTTGAGGCCCTGCGGAAGCAGCGGGCTAACGCCGATGGCCACGAGGGCGACGTCGGCTTCCAGCGTCTCGGTCGTCTTGCCGGAGACGGTGATGCGCACGCCCTTGTTGGTCGTCTCGGTCTTTTCGACCTTGGTATTGGTGAGGATCTTGATGCCCTGCTTGGCGAGGGACTTTTCGAGCGTGACGCTGACCTCGGTATCCTCGACGGGGAGGATGTTCGGCTGCATCTCGACGACAGTCACCTTCGAGCCGAAGGCGTTGAAGAAATAGGCAAACTCGATGCCGATGGCACCGGCGCCGATGATGATGATCTCCTTCGGCTGCTCCGCGATGACGAGCGCCTGCTTGCTGCCGATGACGGACTTGCCGTTGAAGGGGAATCCGGGCAGTTCGCGGGTGACGACACCCGTGGCTACGAGGATCTTGCCAGCCTTGTGCTCGGACTTCTTGCCGTCCTTGTCCGTGACCTCCACGACGCCCGCTTTCGGGATCGCCGCTTCGCCGCGGATGTAGTCGATCTTGTTCTTCTTGAACAGCATCTCGATGCCGCCCGCGAGACGGTCGGCCACCTTGCGGCTTCGGCCGATGATCTTATCCCATTCGTAGGAAAGGCCCTCGATCTTGATGCCAAACTCCGAGCCGTGATTCTTGAGCTGCTGATAGACTTCGGCGTTCTTCAGCAACGACTTGGTGGGGATGCAGCCCCAGTTCAAACAGGTGCCGCCAGCGCGATCCATTTCGACGCACGCCACCTTTTTGCCCAATTGTGCAGCGCGGATCGCGCCCACATACCCGGCGGGACCACCGCCCACCACTATTAAGTCATAATCGGCCATAACAAGTTGAGAAGATAGCAGAACTGTCGGTATTGCAATCCCGTTGGGGGAGAACCTTGCCCGAATCCGCCCGGTTTTCGTAGGATGCTGCACGGGTTATGAATCTCCCGTCTCACCCCTTCCCCGGCATGCACCGCAGACAGTTTCTCAAGGGGTTGGGCGTCGCTGCGCTCGCCGGGCTGCGTCCCGTCTGGTCGGCTTCCGTGCCCGACAAGCTCCCGCCGTTGCGCATCCTCTACTACACAGACGTCCATAGCCGCCCGGATCTCGCTGCGCCCGAGGCTCTTGCGAAAGCGGCCGCGGCCATGAAACCCATCCCGGCGGACATCGTTCTTTGCGGCGGCGACGTCATTAATACCGGGCTGCGCGCTCCGGCGAGCGATTGCGAACCGCTCTTCGATATTTATGACGAATTTCTCAAGGCCCTCGGCCGCCCGGTTGAGCACGCCTTGGGCAATCACGATCTGGCGGGAATCTCCGACCCTCCGAATCCGGCGGCCAACCCGCGCGAGCTCGCCATGCGTCGCCTGGGCATCGTCGAGCCATACCGGACCGTCGATGTCGGTGACTACCGCGTGATGATCCTGGATTCCGTCGAGGTCATACCCGGTCCGCAGATTTATCGCGGTTACATCTCTCCCGTTCAAAAGGCTTGGATTGCCGATGTCCTCGCGCGCACCCCCAGGGAGCAGCCGATCATCCTGCTCACGCACATCCCCTTCCGCTCCACCTTCCTCCAGGCCAAGGAAAGCCCGATGGCCGCGCTGAAAAACAACCTCGTGGTGGAGAACGCCAACGAAGTCCTCGACCTGTTCCGCGACCACCGCCTGCCCGTCGTCTTGCAGGGCCACCTGCACAGCGATGAGCATATTGACTGGGCCGGACGGCACTTCATCCAGGGAGGGGCCATTTGTGCCGGGTGGTGGAAAGGTCCCAACCTCCAGACCGACTTCGGCTTCGGCCTGCTGGAGATCGCCGACAACACGATCCGTTGGAGCTACACCCCCTACGGCTGGACGGCGAAGGGCTGACTGAGAAATGGCTATGTGTTCAATTCATGGCCCGACACCTTGACCGGGGATTCGCATGAGGTCGGAAGAGCCGGCAAAAGCGATTCCTTCGTGTGATGAAAACGTTAGCTACCATGATTGGGGCAGCGGCTCTGCTCACAGCCTGCGGGCCGCCGCCAGTCCCTCCTACGCCCACCGGGAGCGAGTCGCCATCTCCGGCACCGATAATTATGAGCGATCCCACCATGCCCACGGGCACGGTGCCTGGCATGACGCCAGCGCCGGTGCTTCCTCCGACCACTCCTAATCCCACTCCAGTAACCACTCCGTCACCCTAGGTGATGGAGTGGGGTCCAAGGGAGGCCTAAGGCCTCCCGCGTGGGTCCGTTGATCGCGCTTCGATCTTCAAAAGCTCGAGAAAACGCGCGATGAGCGGGCTGCGGTCGTGTTTTTTCCAAACGGCGACCACAGGCCAGACGGCTCGGGAATCGGAAATCGTGCGGAATCGGACGCCATTGTAGTGGTTTTGCGCGAAGGACGCGGGAATCATTGAAACGCCAAGCCCCGCGCGGACCAAGCCAAGCACTGTCGTGATTTCGGGTACTTCCTGAACAATGCGGGGGTGAAATCCGTATCGACTGCACAAGTCAAGGATGTGCCGGTGGAGCGTGGGGGACTTTTCCCGGGAAATGAAAACGAAAGGCTGATCGCGGAGGTGGCTCAAATCGAAGTCTCGAGGAAATACCATGCTCTCTCCGACAGCCAGAATGAGTCGATCGGTGAGGAGTTGCTGCATCTCCAGCCCGGGAACTTTTGATGATCGAATGAATCCCATATCTATCTTGTCCCCGAGCAGGTCGTCGATCTGTTCCGAGGTCGACATGTCCCTGAGAGTTACCCTCACCAAAGGATGGACTTTGCGCAGCCGGACCAGCGCTCGAGAAACGAGATCCAGGGTGTGAAAGCCGAACCCGATGCGCAGCCGACCGGCTCCGCCCTGGGCAATCAAACGGCTGGACCTGACCAGATCATCGGCATCGGCCAGCAGGACTCTCGCCTTCGTCAGAAATGCAGAGCCCATGGCGGTGAGACGCGCACCGTGCCGTCCTCTGGTAAGCAATTCGCCACCGAGCTCCTCCTCCAGCTTGTGAATTTGCCGGCTGAGCGCTGGTTGGGTGAGATGCAGGAGTCGGGCGGCATTTCCAAAATGAAGCTGCTCGGCCAGGATGACAAAGGAGCGGATCTCCCGGAGTTCCATGCAAGAAACTTATCACCAGGATAAGAAATCACCATTGGATTCATCGAATTGGATCAGGCGATGATGGAGCCATGCATTTGGATATCGAGTGTGATCCGCAGCTGCAACGACCCCATCGGACATCGGAGGCGAGATTGCGGCAGGCGAGGCGGGCTGCAGCGGTGCTCTTTCTGGTAGATGGACTGACCTTTGGAACTTGGGCTGCGCTGATCCCAGCATTCAAACGGGCATTTTCCCTCACCGAGGGAGGGCTGAGCTGGGTGCTTTTTGCCCTCGTGGGCGGAGCAATGGTGTCGATGCCGGTGACCGGGCGCCTCATTGGTCGATGGGGTAGCCACCGGCTGTCTCATCCCGCCGCGCTGGTCTTTAGCGCCACGCTGCTGGCCCTGGCCTGGGCTCCCTCCTATGGCATGCTCATCGTATCGGCATTTTTCTTTGGTGTATGGAAGGGAGCGCTCGACGTATCAGTCAATGCTCAGGCGATCGTGGTGGAGAACGCGATGCAGAAGCCCATCATGTCGAGCTTTCAGGCATTTTGGAGCCTCGGGGGACTGGTAGCAGCCTGCTCCCTGAGCATGTTGCTGCATCAGGGGTTTTCGCACTCGCTGCTGATGACGATGATGAGCGTGGTGCTGCTGGCAATGGGGGTGTGGACTTTCGGGCGTCTGCTTCCCGATCCAGCGCCGATGCGGAGGGATGAGAAGGCCCAGGGTGATGTTTCGAAATCCTCGCGGTTACAGCTAGGACTTTTAGGCGGTCTGGCTTTCCTCGCTCTTTTCAGTGAGGGAGTGATGCTCGATTGGAGTGCTGTTTACACCGAGACAGTGAGCCGGCTTCCTGTCTCCACCGCCCCGTTGGGATTCGCGGTTTTTGCTCTCTGCATGGCGTCAGGCCGTTTTCTCGGTGACGTGGTGACCGCTCGGATCGGCAATGTCGCGATCCTGCGTGTCAGTGGCCTGGTTGCCGCCGGAGGTATTGCCTTGGCCGTGATTGGGCAGGCATGGCCCTTCGCCCTGGCGGGATTTGCCCTTGTCGGCCTGGGCGTGGCCAATATGGTTCCGGTGATCTTTGGCGCAGCCGGGCGCATCGAGGGGCAGGCTCCGGGCACGAGCCTTGCGACCGTGACAACGGCTGGCTACTTCGGCTTTCTGGCGGGGCCTCCAGTCGTGGGATTCGTTGCGGCCCACGTCGGCCTCCCGGCGGCATTCTGCGGAGTGATTGTTTTTGGGATCGCGATCGCGACGCTGGGAATCCGGGCCGTGCAAAACCGCGGAAGCCGGTCGGTGTTTGCCTCCGCGCCGGAGCCCACTGCCTGCGTGCGGTGAGGCAGCGGCTACTGTTGTTGGATCGAGAGCGGAGGAACTGGCGTTGGCGGGATTTTTGAGTAATCCGCAGGGCTGAAGTCCGCTTCCGGGCGTAGCTTGTTCAGGACGGGGCGTTCCACGCCTTGCACCACGGGTTGGGCGGGGCCGAGGAGGTCGAGGATGACGATCTCGTTCGTCCCTTTTTTCAGCCATGGTCCCGGCAGGTAAAGAGTCTGTTGGGGACCGATATTCCAGAACCGGCCGAGACAATGGCCGTTGATCCAGACCACGCCCTTGCCCCAGGACGACACGTCCAGAAAGGTGTCGCCCGGTTTGTCCACGGTGAAAGCCCCTTTCCAAAAGGCCGCTCCTTCGTTTTGTGTCGTCGGCTTCCACTGCAGGTCGGCGAGCATCTTGTCATCGAGACCAAGACGGAAAACCCTCCAATCGTGCAAGGGGGTCACTTGGTCGCCGCTCTTTACGACGACCGGCCCCTGCAAGCCTTTGCGGTCATGGAGTTGCGGGCTGAAGTTGATGCGGCCCATGGCCTCGACGAGGATGTCGAGCGTGGCTGCCTTGGAGCGCTCCGGCAGATCGATGGAGAATTTTCGGCTTCGCCGGTCCATGACGCCCATCGGCTTCCCGTCGAGAAAAACCCAGGCGAGATCGTGGGCAAAGGCGGCCTCCAGCGTTCCGGCGGGGCCGGGTGGAAGCGTCGTGCGATAAAGGATCACTCCACGGCCCTGGGCGTACTTCTCCATCGTTCGAGGTTCGGTGTCCGTGATGGGCTGTGGCAGATTTTCAAAGAGAGGAGCTTGTTCGCGGAGCGTGATCTGTGGAAAGGCGACGACAGGTGCAGCCTGCGGAGGCTCGAGTATGAGTTGCTCCGCGGGGCTGTGTTTCTTGATCAACTCGCGGGTGGCGAGAAACTTCGGAGTCACCCAGCCTGCCTCGCTGATCGGGGCATCGTAGTCGTAGCTCGTGGTATCGGGCGAAAACGCGGCTTTTTGCGGCTTCGGGCCGACCGATCCGGCCCAGAGTCCGAAGCTCGTGCCGCCATGGGCCATGTAGATGCTGAAAGAGATGTTGTTCTCCAGCATGTACTCCAGGTTTTTGAGGTAGCCCTTGAGGTTGCCCTCCTGGTGCGGGGTGCCCCAGCCATCGAACCAGCCGGGATAGAATTCCCCGCACATCAATGGTGCGTCCGGCTGAATCTGGCGAAGAGTCTTGAATGCCCCGGGAGCATCGCTGCCGAAATTCGCCACCTTGAGCAGACCCTCTGGCACCGGCTTGGAAAGGAGGTTCGGCGGATTACAGACAAACATCGGGATGTCGAATCCAGCTGCGGTAAACGCGGACTTTAGCGCGTCCAGATACTTCACGTCATCGCCATAGTAACCGTACTCGTTCTCCACCTGAACCATGAGGATCGGGCCGCCCTGGGTGATCTGCTCGGGTGCGAAGACCCTGCCGACTTCCTTGATCCATGCCAGCGCGGGCTTCATGAACTCCGGGTCTCGGGTGCGCAGGACATTGCGATCACCTTTCAGGAGCCACCATGGGAGTCCGCCCATTTCCCACTCGGCGCATGAATAGGGACCGGGTCTCAGGATGACCCACAGGCCTTCCTGTTGAGCGAGGCGGCAAAACTCCAGCGCATCCCGCTCCCCGCTCCAGTCATATTTTCCCTCCTCCCATTCGTGGAAATTCCAGAACAGGTAAAGACATACCGCATTCAGCCCCATCGCTTTGCACATCTGGAGACGCTGTTTCCAATATTCCCGCGGAATTCTCGCAAAATGAAGTTCGCCACAGCGGATCACAAAGGGCTGACCGTCCAGAAGGAAGGATGCCTTGCCGATTTGGAAGGTATGAGCGGGCTCTTGGGCCGCGATGGTCTGGCCAATCGTCAAAATGGCAACAAGGCCGGCGCAGAGGAGGGATCGATATCGCATTCCAAGGATGAAGTGATCCTAGATCGTATCGATATAATACCACCAAATGGCAAAGAAAAAATACCGGGCGGATTTACCCGCCCGGTATGACTGGGAGAGGGTGAATGTGCCCTTCGGGGGTTACGGCACGACCGCGATCTTAATACCTTCCAAGGCGATATTGGTCTGCATCGCCTGGTTGATCTCGGCCAGCGGGAACGTATGGGTGACAAGATCCTCGATCGGGATGCCTATCGTCACAAGGTGGCGAATCATGGCGATGGCAATCGGATATTCCTGAGCCGTATAAACCCAGGAACCCACGGCGGTGATCTCCTTTTTACAAAGGTCCTCGTGCGGGTTGATCGAGCATTCCCCATTGTCCATGAAGAATCCGACCTCACAGAGGCCGCCGCCCCGGCGGACGAATTTCCAAATTTGCGCGGCGGCCGCTGGCACGCCGGTACACTGAAAGGCGAAATCCGCTCCGCGTCCTTTAGTGGCCCCGCGAATGGCGGCCAGTGTTCCCTCCGTGCCGAGCTCTTTGACGTTGAGCGTGGTGGCCGCGCCCATCTTTTTGGCGAACTCCAGCCGCTGCGGCACTGCATCGACTGCGGTGATGTCGGAGATGCCATAGGCATAAAGCGTGGCGATCATCATGAGGCCGATCGGGCCACAGCCTTGCACGACGACATTACTGGCAAAATTCAGAAGGCCAGTGGTTTTGGCTCGTTCCAGGGCGTGTACCGTTACGGCCATTGGCTCGATGAGGATACGCTGTTTCAAGCTCATGCCATTGACCTGAAACACCGTCGATCCGGCGCGCACGACGAGATGGGAGGCAAAGAAGCCGTTCAGGTGGTAGTCCGGGCTGTCGGGAAAGAGGCCATATACCCCGAGCGAATCACTGAGATTGGAGCGATGGGGGAAATCCTTGGTAAACGGGCAGTCCTCCGGCACGAGCACGGAGGTGACGATGCTATCGCCGACGGATAGCGTCTTGCCTGTCGTATCGGGAGCGACATTTTCCCCGAGGGCGACTATCTTGCCGGTGCCTTCATGACCGAGCACCACAGGGATAAGGCCGAACGGGTCGCGCTTATACTCATGGACGTCCGTGCCGCAGATGCCGCAACCTTCCACCTCGACGAGGATTTCCCCCTCGCGCAGGGTCGGGATGGGAAATTCACGCACTTCGATTGATTGCGGGCCGAGCAATACCGCCGCGCGGGCGGTTTGAGAATTGGGAGAACTCATATTTTCCCCAGATTATCTGTCCGAATATTTCTGTCTTAAAGAAGATTTTCTAATATTTCACAGAAAAACAGACTCAAAAGGACGAAAACGGGCAGTTTAGGGGAAAGAACCTCCCGGGAGGACTTTGGAATAGCTTTTTCAAAAAAGGGGGACCGGTCCTGTTTCTGACGCGTGACTAATCCCGGAAAACGATCGCCTTGGCGCCGTGAACGAGGACTCGATCTTCGACATGGTAGCGGACACCTCGCGCGAGGGCGAGACGTTCGCAATCGCGGCCAAGGCGTACCAGATCATCGGGATCGTGGTAATGCTCCACACGAGCGACCTCCTGCTCGATGATCGGACCGGCGTCGAGGTCCTCCGTCGCGTAATGGCAAGTCGCACCGATGAGCTTCACGCCGCGTTCGAAGGCCCGCTTGTAGGGATTGGCTCCCACGAACGCTGGCAGGAAGGAATGATGGATATTGATGACCCGCGCGTCGTATTCCCGGCACAGCCATCCGGGCAGTACCTGCATGAACCGCGCCAATACCGCCAGCTCAACGTCATTCGCGCGGAGGATCTCCCCCACCCGCTGAAATGCTGCGTCCTTGTCGTCGCAGAAATCGACGTGCTCGTAGGGAATGCCCTCGCGTTCGACCAGCGGGCGGCAGTCTGGATGGTTGGAAATCACGACGGGGATCTCCAGGCCGAGCTCTCCGGAGCGCCAGCGCCAGAGGAGGTCGACGAGGCAATGATCCTGCTTGCTGACCAGGATGGCGGTGCGTCGCTTGCGGTCGGCCGGGCGCATCGTCCAGGAGGCGTTGAGTTCCGCCGCCAGCTGGGCAAAGGAGGACTCAAACTTTTCCGGGCTCCACGCAGAGTCGCCGGCTTCCACTGCGGCGCGAGCAAAGAACCACCCGCTCGTTTTATCCGTGTACTGGCTGACCTCGAGCAGGTTACCGCCCTCGGCCGCAATGCGCCCGGTGATGCGCGCCAGCACGCCCACGGCGTCGGGGCAGTTGAGCTTGAGAATGGTCGTGGCCACTCAGTAGGTCGGGTCCAGCTTGAGCGATTTGAATATCTCCTCGCGGAGCGGACCCATTTTCGCCTCTTCGGCCATCGGAGCCTGCCAGGTGAGGAAATACAGCGTGCCCGTCTTGTCGTTGGCCTTGGCGAGATTGATCACCTCGACATTCCCTGAGTCGGCCTCGATCTTGTACTCTGCGCGATAGACGATGTAATCGCCCTCGGTTGTCTTTTTCAACTCGCCGCCGCCTTCGTCCTGCGTTGAGGAAAGGAGTTCTGCCGCGTACTCGCTCGGCTTCATGCTGTTGCGATCGGGCACCTTGGTCGTGACGCTGATGATGAGGCCGGCAGTGAACGGATCATTCTCCGATTCCACCTTTTCGCGCGTGATCTGGTAGACGCTCAGGCCGTCTTCGCCTTCCTCATGCAGGAACCAGCCGCTTGGCAGCTGGACGGAGCCCTTGATCGCCTTCAACTCAGCCGTCGATCCCGCAGGCGTTGGGTCGGCGGCCTGCAGCATCGCCGTGCAGGCGATCAGCAGGAGGAGCATGCATGCTTTCATTCCTTCGTCAGTTTGGCGGATTTTTTGAAATCAGGAAAGCGTTCGCGCAATTCCTTCGTGGCTTTCTCGGCTTCGAAGGTATTGCCAGCCTTGCGGTAAGCCTCGGCGGCGAGTTCGAGCGCGCGGGGCGTGACGGCAGGATCGTTGTATAGCACCGCCAGGCTCAGGAAGGCGCGCGCCGCGCCATCGTAATCGCCTTTGCTCATGGAAATCTCGCCGGAGAGCATGCGGGCGTCGGCATTGTAGGAGCCTTCCGGTTGTAGGAGCAGAGCCTCCTCGTCAAGGCGCTGGGCTTCGTCATATTGCTTTGCCGCGAGGGCGATCCGGCCCTGGGCGATCAACCCTCGTGCACGGCTGGCGGGATCACGTGCGACCTTGAGGTAATTCGCCACATGCGGCGATGCCGCGCTGGCTTTGCTGAGGCGGATCTGCGCCTCCGCCAACTCGATGAGTGCGTCCGGTTCCGCCGTCTTGCCCTCCGTCACGACCGGGAGGAGATTGCGCTCGGCGGTGGCGTAGTCACCCTCCTCAAAGCTCTTGCGGCCCAGCCAGCGGTTGATCTCGGCAGGTACCTGCACCTTGGGATTTTCTTTCAGCGCCTGCTTCAGGGCGTCGGTATTCTGCTGGTAGTAGTAGGAAAGAATGATCCGTAGCGTGGCGCGGTCGGCGTATTGCGGGTCGAGCTTGCGTGCGGCATCCAGGCTCGGGATGGCTCCCGCGTAATCCTTGTTTTCATACGCGGCCCAGCCGATCCAGAAATTTGCCTGCCCGGCGGCCGAGGTCTTCGGATATTCCGCGAGGAGCTGTTTGAAGGTCGCGGTCATCGCCTTGTAGTCCTGCTGCTGGCCCTCAATGAGGGCCTTTTGCTGGAGAGCGAGTTCACGCTCCTTGGCCTCCTTGTTGTTGTCGATGACAGAGTTGAAGTCTTTCAGCGCGCCGGGGTAGTCCTTCAGTTCCTGCAGCGCTAGCCCGCGCTGGATCGTCGCGTTGAGCGCGGAAGAACCCTTTGGGAACTGCTGGAGGTAGCTTGTGTAGACTTGGGCTGCCGGGGAATACTGCCCCGTCTTGCCCAGGCACCACCCGAGTTTCATCATCGCCTTGCCCTTGATGTCGGCATCGAGACTGGAGGCGAGTACCTGATTGTACAGCGGGGCGGCGGCGCCGTAGTCCTGCTTCTTGAAAAGCGCCTCGGCCTTGAGCAACTGGGCCTGCGCCCGCTGCTTCGGGTCTTTGCTCACCTGCAGGAAGTTATCGACCTCCGTGAGCAGTGCCGGGTCCTCGAGCTGGTACATGCTCACGAGTTTCTGGAACCTCGCGTCCTGCGCCTGTGCCGCCTCGGGGTATTGGGTGATGAGCTGGTTGTACACGGTCTGTGCAGACTGTGCGTTACCGAGCTGGCGGTAGGAGTTCGCCGCCAGCAGCAGGGCCTCGGCGCGGGTATCTTCCGGGAGGCCATCGAGGTACTTGTCTTTCAGCGAGGTGACCTTCTGGTAGTTCCCCGTCGTATAAAATGTGCGCATCGCGCCAAGCACGGCGATCGCCTTCCAGTCGCCCAGATCGGGTAGCGCTAGCGCGGCGTCGAAGAGCGAGGCGGCGCGTTTCTGGTCACCCAGTTCGGCCGCGATCGCGGCGGCCTTTACCGCAGCCTCGGCGCGCATGGCGGAGGGCCCGGGATCGGCGGCAAGCTTGGCAAATGCCTCCAGCGCCTCCTTTTTATTCCCGGCGTTGGCATTCACCTCGGCGAGGGAGAGCCGGGCGTAGTCGCGATAGGGATTGTCCTTCGTGACGTCGGCCACTTCCTGGTACACGCTCACCGCGTCGTCTGTACGCTTGAGCTTCTCCAGGCAGCGGGCCTGCTGGTACTTTGCCGAGAGCTTTACCTCGGGACTGGTGGCCTGCGAGGCCGCGGTCTGGAATTGCTTGAGGGCCTGCTCGTACATCCGATCGGCAAAAAGATACTCTCCCAGTCGAAATGCACCCGCCCCGACGAATTCGCCGGTCTGGAACTGCGTCACCAGCCGCTGGTAGGCATCGCGGGCGGACGCTTCATTGCCGAGCAGCCGATGGCTTTCTCCGAGACGAAAGAGCGCTTGGTCACGCTGGGTGGCAGTCGGATGGGCGATGAGGAATCTCTCATACTCCGCCACTGCGTAGTCGTACATCTTGCGGGCGTAGACGGCATTGGCGCGGTTCAGGTCGTCTGCCGTGGTGTCGGCGGCAGGTGCGGCGGGAGAGAGACGAATGATCCCATCCTCGTCCGGCGTCGGCACCGCCACGGCGGCGGCTGGCGTTGCAGTGGGAATCACCGCTGGCGTCGCGGTCGGGATCGGTTCCATGCGCTGCACAGGTTCCGCACGGCGGATCGGGATCGGCGTGGCCACGGGCACCGGTGTTGTTGGCCGGGCTGGGCGCTCGATCGGGATCGGCGTCGCCACGCGTACCGGGGTCGAGGCTGGAGCGTCTGCAGGCATGCGCTGCCATCCGCTCTCTGGTGTGGGACTTACGGTGACGCGGCCCTGAGGGCGAAAGGGCGTGAAGCCCGGCTCCGGCGCGAAGTTTCGTGGGTCGACGGTCGGTGCGGGGACCGGTGTGGGAGTGGGAGTCTGCGCCGGGGTTGGCGTGACGTGGTTCATCCATGAAGGATTCTGGTAATCGAAATCAGACCCCTGTTCCCCCCGGATCACCGGGATCGCGCGACGCACCTCGGGCTCCTGTGCCATCAGCGTACAGACGCACGCTGCGCTGCCGAGCAGCGAAAGGGTGAGCGAACCTTTCATCAATCCGGCTTGCTCGTGGCAAAGGCCACGTTCCAGATATTGGCAGCGCGGCAGATGTCGAGCACGTCGACCACATACTTGTAGTCGACATTCTGGTCACCCCGCAGGACGACGGCCTGATCCGGGTAGAGCTGGGCGATGCGGGCCAGGGTTTCCTGCAACTCCGCGGGCGTCATCGAGCGGCGGTTCATCACGATGGAACCATCGCGCCGGACGTTGAGAATCACCTCGCCGACCGGGCGGCGGTTTTCCTTGCCCTCGCGGGCGGCAGGCACCTTCACATCCAGCTCGGCCTCATTGCGGGCGAAGTTCCACGTGAGAATGAAGAACACGAGGAGAAACAGCAGAATGTCCACAAATGGGGCAATCTGGAACACCACGCGCTCGGGCGCGGTATGGGAGCGAAAGTTCACAGTCGGTCAGAGCCCTTGTAACCGCTCGCACTCATCAGCGCCATCAGGTGCGTCGTGGCACCCTCCAGCTCGGAGATAGCCCCCTGCACGCGTCCGCGGTAAAATGCATATGCCGCCATCGCCGGGATACCTACCAGCAGGCCAGTGGCCGTGGCGATGAGCGCCTCGCCGATGCCATGCGCCAGCATTGTCGGGCGTTGCGCCGCTGCGTCGATCGCGATCACGCCAAAGGACTGTACGATGCCGATCACGGTGCCGAGCAGCCCGAGCATGGGAGCGATCGTGCCGATGTCGGCCAGCAGGGCCACCTGTTGATTCAGGGCGCTGGCCTGCCGGGTGCCCTCGGTCATTGCGATCTCACGAGCCTCCTCGAGGGTTGCTTTCGGGTTCTTCGTCAGAAAGTCCATCGTGCGCCGCATCACGCGGGCCACGCCTTCATTGTGCCGGTTGGAGATCGCCAGCAGCCCGAGGTAATCCCGCTTGCGGATCAAGGCATCCGCCGTATGCATGAACCGGCCCGACACCATTGCTCCCCGCCGGGCTGAAAAGAAGAAAACGATGATCAGCATCACGGTGATGACTGACAGGATGCCCAGCGGGATCATCATGGGTCCGCCCGAGACGGCCATCTGCCAAAGCGTCGCCGACTTTGGACCCGGTCCCCCGGGGGTCAAGGCAGCATCCTGGGCCAGCACGGAGCCAGCAACGGCAAACGACGCCAACGTCGCAACAGCGGTTTTCATGGAATTGCGCTAAAATAGTACCTTCCCCCGCAGGCGCAAGCTCGGGAAATTGGGGCCTTCTTTGGCTGAACTCGGGAAACACCGGAGATATTTCAATCCGATGCGAAAAATATTCCTCCCAAACGGGTTCGTCCCAGGCGCTCGCCGCGATTCGAGGGAATATGTATTGCCTGATTGCTAGCTCGCGGCAATCAGCCGACGGTTTTTCCAGAAATAGGCCGCGCCAGAGTAGACGGTCAGCGCCACGGTGACGGCAATGAGCAAATCGCCGAGAATTTGTGCCGCGGCACCGGTCAGCAGCGGGATTTTGATGCTCCACTCCACGCTGGCCAGCAGGAGCAGGAAGTAGATGATCGTGATCATCTGCCAGGCGGTCTTGTGCTTTCCGAGCTTCTCGGCTGGCAGGACGATCCCCTTGGAGCTGGCCAGCAGACGGAGGCCGGTGATGAGAAACTCGCGGCTGATGATGATGATAACGGCCCAGGCCGGGATGTAGCCGTAGGTGATGAGGCAGATGAAAGCCGAGGCGGTGAGGATTTTATCCGCCAGGGGGTCCATGAGCTTTCCGAAATCCGTGATGAGGTTGTACTTACGAGCGATGACCCCGTCCAGGTAGTCCGTGGCCGTAGCCACGAGGAAAAGGGCAAGCGCGACCGTGTGTGAACACGGCCAGCTCGTCGACAGCGCCAGGACGAAAAAGCCGGCGAGGATCAGTCGGAAAATGGTCAGCAGGTTGGGCAGATTCATCGGGGAAAGATTGCCTAGACCGTCCAACACGCGTGAGGTAGCGTGGACGGCTCACTTTTTATTTCATGAGTCAAAGCGATATCGGGTTAATCGGCCTCGCCGTCATGGGCGAGAATCTCGTTCTCAACATGGAAAGCAAGGGCTTTCGCGTTAGCGTCTATAATCGGACGACGGCGGTCACGGAAAAATTCGCCGCTGGCCGTGCGAAGGGGAAGAACATCGTCCCGACCCGTACGCTTGAGGAATTCGTCTCCTCGCTGGCCCGTCCGCGCAAAGCCCAGATCATGGTGAAGGCTGGCGCCCCGGTGGATGCCGTGATCGAGCAGCTCATCCCGCTCCTCGAGCCGGGCGACATCATCATCGACGGCGGCAACTCGCTTTGGACCGACACCCAGCGCCGCGAAAAATATCTCAAGGAAAAGGGCATTCATTTCTTTGGCGTCGGCGTCAGCGGCGGTGAGGAAGGCGCTCTCAAGGGCCCGTCCATCATGCCCGGCGGTTCCAAGGAAGGATGGGAGGCGATCGCCCCCATCTACACAAAGATCGCGGCCGTCGCCGAGGGCGAGGCCTGCTGCCGCCACATGGGACCCGATGGCGCCGGTCATTACGTGAAGATGGTGCACAATGGCATCGAGTACGGCGACATGCAGCTCATCTGCGAGGCCTATGCGATTCTCAAGGCGGCCCTGAATCTCAGCGCGGCGGAGTTTCACGCCATTTTCAAGGAATGGAACAGCGGCGTGCTGAATTCCTTCCTCATCGAGATCACCGAGCACATCTTTACCAAGGTCGATCCCGAGACGGGCAAGCCGCTCGTCGACGTCATCCTCGACAAGGCCGGCCAGAAGGGCACGGGCAAGTGGACCGTCGGCCATGCCGTGGAACTCGGCGTGCCGCTCTCCGTCATCAGCAGCGCCGTCGAGGCCCGCATCCTCAGCTCGCTCAAGGACGAGCGCGTTGAGGCCTCGGCCACCCTCCCCGCCCCGGAGGTGAAGCCTTTCACCGGCGACCGTCAGGAGCTCATCGACGCCGTACGCGACGCCCTCTACGCGAGCAAGATCATCAGCTACGCCCAAGGCTTCGTCCAACTCGGCGTCGCCGCGAAGCTGTACGACTGGAATCTGAACTTCGGCGACATCGCCTCCATCTGGCGTGGCGGTTGCATCATCCGGGCGCAGTTCCTCAATCGCATCACCGAGGCCTATCGCCGCAATCCCGCGCTGAAGAACCTCATCCTCGACCCGTACTTCACCGACATCATTGCAAAGACGCAGGCCCACTGGCGCTACGCCGTGCAGACTGCCATCGGGTACGGAGTGGCTGCTCCGGCCTTCTCCGCCGCGCTCAGCTACTACGACAGCTATCGCTCGGCCCGTTTGCCCGCCAACCTGCTCCAGGCGCAGCGCGACTACTTCGGCGCTCACACCTACGAGCGCGTCGACAAACCCGCCGGGGAATTCTTCCATACGGAGTGGTTCGCCGATAAGCAGTAAAACCGGCGGAAAATTCCGTCGCCCGAAAATTCTTTTCGGAAATCTCCAGGGGCCGCACGAATCGTGCGGCCCCTTTGTTTATCAGGGCTGGCGGCGGGATGTGTCTATACAAGTGCGGGCTGAATCCGCCAGGATTATGAAATTTTTCAAAAAGGGTGGTTGACCTTTTGCGTGGTTTTACTAGGTTGCTCATCCCGCCGCACGAAAGTCCGGCAGGGCAGAAGTTCTCAGCAGTTCCAAATGGAGCTGCCAGCAAGGTCTCCGGACCGAAGCTGACCGCAAAAGAGTCTGGCTTTAGTGCCGACAGCGGTTCCTGAAAAACTTAAAAAACTTTTCAGAAACAGTTGACTCCGAAAGCGAATGAGATATTCTCGCCAACCCGTCCGATCACAAGTCGGTTCGGAAAAACAAGTCTCAGAGCCGGAAGGTTCACTGAGCGATGATATTTGAAAGTCTGATTCTGGTTTGCCGGTTTAAGGCAAAATTCAGAACGTTTTTTATCAGCAAAACACACATTCAACAGATGTT